>NZ_JAESWB010000362.1 GCF_016765675.1 Neobacillus paridis | reverse complement strand
TTCAGGTTAAACTGTACTTGAGTCATTTTTATTCCTCTTTTCATTGTTTATCGTGGTTGAAAACAGTGTTGCCAAAAGTGAATAAAATGACTCATTATTTTTACACAATTATACGGACTTAATCGAAAAACCCCCGAAAAGTGCTCATGGTGCTGTTCAATGAACAGTTTTTTGGGGAAAGGTCCAAGTGAAGTGCTCATGGGATGGTCCAATGAACACTTTATTGTGGAAAAACCCCCGAAAAGTGCTCATGGTGCTGTTCAATGAACAGTTTTTTGGGAAAAGGCCTCAGTGAATTGCTCATGGGATGGTCCAATGAACACTTTATTGTGGAAAAACCTCCGAAAAGTGCTCATGTCTGTACTATTTTGGACTTTTTAAGAGGATAAAAAAAGAGGCTGTTCAAAAGCCATGGTGTCAGGCACCACGTGAACAGCCCCTGTTGCGCTTTTACTAAACCTTTGCTCCTTTTTAGGGCGTCTGATTATACAGAACGAGCTACTTCGTAAGCTTCCCAAATAGCTGCGCGGATATTACGGACTTTTTTGCTGTCGCCTAAACGATAAACATTTGTATATTCGTTCTTCAGTTCATCGTATAAAGGGCTGGTGGATTTATAGCCGACCGAGATGATCACTTGGTCTGCCGCGAGTTCCTTTTCTTCGCCGTCCACTACGACTTTCGCCCCGGCAGCGGTCACTTCAGCCAATTTGGCATTGGTGACAATCTCCACGTTATTGAAAGCTAATAAGTCACGCAGCATGAAGTCATTCATTGGCGGTAGCGGAATGCCAGACGTCAGTATATCATTCATCGCTTCGACAATCGTTACCTTTTTCCCTTTTTGTGCCAGATCCAGCGCCAGCTCGCAGCCGACTAAACCGCCGCCGACAACCACGCAGGTCTCGTCTACCTTGTTTGGATCGAGCAACACATCTTGAGCATAATAAACATAATTACTTTCAATACCAGGCAGATTCAATTTGATTGGCTGGGAACCTTCCGCTAAAAATAGATAATCTGGTTGTAACACTTCGATTATTGCTTTACCAGCTTTCGTATTGAGGTGAACATCGACCCCTAATTTCTTCAACTCGTATTCATACCACTTGATGAGTTCACGGTCGTCCTTTTTGAAATCGGACATGCCTCCTGGAACGAGCTCGCCGCCCAAGCGATCTTTTGCTTCAAATAAGGAAACTTGATGTCCACGGATGGCGCTGACACGGGCTGCTTCCATCCCGGCAGGACCGCCGCCGACAACGACCACATTTTTCTGCTCTTTGGCCGGCTCGATACCGGTGAAGATTTCACGTCCGCATTCCGGATTGACGGCACATGAGCCGATTCCGCCTTCCAATAAACGGCCAAAGCAGCCATCATGGCAGCCCAGACATGGACGGATGTCATGCAGTTCTCCGGATTTTACTTTATTTACGTAGGCCGGATCCGCCAATAGAGGACGTCCTAAGCCAACGGCATCAATTTTTCCAGAATTTAAGGCTTCAACCGCCATATCCGGATCATCCATCCTGCCGGCGACCATCACTGGAGTGTTGGCTACTTCTTTTAACTTTTCACTCAGGTGCAGGTAGACTCCTTTTTCAAAATACATTGGTGGATGGGCCCAGTACCAGGAATCGTAGGAACCGGCATCGGCATCAAAGGCATCATAACCGGCTTCTTGTAAAATTTTTGCAGCTTCCAATGCTTCGTCAATATCGCGGCCCAACTCCTTGAAGTCTTCACCTGGCAGACCGCCTTGGCGGAGTTCTTTTATGTAGCTTTTTATACTAAAGCGAAGAACGACTGGGAAATCTTCGCCGCATGCGGCTTTAATGCCTTTGACGATTTCGGTCGCAAAACGGAGACGGCCTTCGAGATTGCCGCCATATTTATCCGTGCGCTGATTAAATAAGGCCATTGTAAAGCAATCCAGGAGATAACCTTCATGGACGGCATGAACTTCGACGCCATCAAATCCTGAATTTTTGGCGATTACAGCCGATTCAATCATTTTTTGGATAATATGTTCGACTTCTTCGGTTGTGATTTCACGGCATTCGGCATTCGGGATCCAACGGTTAGTTGTTGGTGACGGTGCCACAAAGCCGCCATGAACAGCAGTCGGTAAGGCTGAGCGCCCGAGGCCGGCAGTGATTTGCATGAAAATTTTTGTATCATAGGCATGAACGCGGTCCGTCAATTCACGGGCCCGTTTTTCATAGAATTCCGGTGATTTCGTAGGGCATGGAAAGAGGACGCCGGTATGCTGCTCGACATCATTTTCGACAAAGTGGGCCCCGGTAATAATCAGGCCGACTCCGCCCTTCGCTCGCTCCACATGGTATTGGATGCTCCGGTTTGTGTAGGCGCCATTTTCATCTACTTCTGACAAAGTTCCCATCGGCGCCATAAAGAACTTGTTTTTAATCTGGACCTTGCCAATTGTAAATGGCTCAAACAGGGGTTCATATTTTTTGTCCACATTGATCACGATCCTTATAGGTATTTTTTAAAAAATTGTGAACTACTGAACAAATTGTAAATCTTTATTTTCGGGAGAACAATGGGGGCACGAAAGTCTTAACAAAGTTTTCGAAATTGAACGCTTTAATTATAAAGAGATAACGAAATGGGATTGGATCAAAGAAAATTCAATTCCAAGATAAAAAGACTTTGAATTGCTCGATACCAGCGGATAGCAAAAAGACGGTTTCCATACTTCCTGTTATGAGCAGGAGCTGGGAAACCGTCCTTTCTTTAATTTTTTCGTTCAGCGGTGGATTCCCTGATGAGCAACTTAGTTGGCAGCAATATTTCATGGATGGGATCATCACGGTTTTCGATTCTCCAGCACAGCTGTTCAACCGCTTTTTTGCCAAAGTATTTCAGGTCTATATCTACAGTGGTGATTTTGGGGGTCGATATTTGTGATAATTGTCCGTTGTCAAAGCTGCAGATGGAAACATCGTCGGGAACTTTAAAGCCTTTTTGCTGCAGAAGTGACAGGATCAGGAATCCATGTCCGTCGTTGACGCAAAACCATGCTGTTGGCTTTCTTTCCAACCCTTCAAAAAAATCAGTTAATTCATCCTGATCTTCATGTGCTGTTTTAAACATAAAATCTTCGTTCGGAGTAATGCCGTATTTATTTAGAGCGAGCAGGTATCCTTCTAACCTTTCTTGATAGCTTGGTGAAAACTCTACATCTCCAATATAGGCAATATCACGATGGCCCAGTTTTATTAGGTGTTCGACGGCTGTAAATGCCCCAAAGCGATTATTGGTCAAGATCGAATCAGCCTGCAGCCATGGTTCGTGATGGTCGATTAAAACGGCCGGGATCCCTGTTTCGAGGATTTTTAAAATATAATCTGTGCTTATATGAGATAGAATCAGGATACCATCTATATTATGGGTAGAAAGCAGAGCAGGCAGGGTTAAGCTTTCTTTCGCCTCGCGATCAATTGATTCGATAAATAAGTTCATTCCGCGCTCTCTTACTTCTTTTTCAACGCTTAAATAAATTTCTCCAAAAAAGCTTTTAAATGAGAAAGCATAATCTGAGGCAATTAGGGCAATGTTTTTAGGTGCGTTTTGTTCAGCCGGCTTTGCCTTTCGTGATTTGGTATAATCATAACCTAACTCATCGGCCGTTAGTTGGACCAGCCGCCTTGTTTCCTCGCTGACACCCGGTTTTCCGGATAACGCCTGAGAAACAGAATTTTTTGAAATGTTGAGCCTGTCTGCGATATCCTGCATGGTAATTTTTCTGTCCATATTTAAACGATCTCCTCTAAATAATCAATAGATAAGCATGATTACGAATTTAGTTTGTAATTATATTGTAACGTTACAAAATATATTTAGCAATAGTAGAATTACCTTTTTAATAGTCCTATTTCATCGTTTTGTCATAATTTGCCCCAATATTTTATTTGACATTATATTATCAAGGTGTAATAATTACATTGTAAGGTTACAAAAATAGTTACAAACGAAATAAGTAATTTAATTTGTAATTTTAAAAAGAAAGAAATAAGAAAAGAGGGGTCCTGACAAACATCATTCGATCATTACCTTTCTATTTTACTCATTTTTGATAGCGTTACCATATTATTTTAGTAGATTTGCTTTTACTAATTAGGTTTATCATGGATGGTCATAATAATAACTGGAGGGAAGAAGAATGAAAGTTAAAAAGGTTGCATCAGTCCTATTAGCGGCTTCACTTGCTGTATCCGGACTGGCCGCTTGTTCCGGGAAGGATCAAAGCAAAGGAGAAAGTTCAAAGGATGGAGTAACAACGATTGAGTTTTGGGCAGCTCCAAACCCAACACAGCAAGTATATTGGAAGGAAGTAGCGCAACAGTTTACCAAAGAAAACCCAAAAATCAAAGTGAATGTAAGCCCAATGAAAGAAAGTCCAACTTCGGAAGCTAGTATTCAATCTGCAATTGCCGGCGGCAGCGCTCCAACAATGTCTGAGAATATTAACCGTGGATTTGCTGCTCAATTAGCTGAAAGTAAAGCGCTTGTTCCGCTTGATACTTTAGCTGGCTGGGATGAAGTGAAAAAAGAACGCAATATGGAAAATACCATGAAGGGTTGGCAATTTGCCGATAGCCATCAATATGTATTGCCAATCTATTCAAACGCTATGTTGTTTGGCTGGAGAATTGATGTTCTAAAAGAACTTGGCTATAACGAAGCGCCAAAAACTTATAGCGAAATGTTGGATGTAGCGAAAAAATTAAAACAAAAATATCCTGATAAATATGTCTGGGCAAAAGCGGACCTTGCTGACCCAACTGCTTGGAAAAGATGGTTCGACTTCTTTATGCTATATGATGCCGCTTCAAATGGGAATAAATTTATCGAAGGTACAAAGTTTACCGGGGATCAAAAAGCCGGTGAACAAGTGCTGACATTAATGGCTGTCCTGCAAAAGAATAAGGCGCTATTAACGAAACAAGCGAAGGATCCATTTGAAAATGCTTTAGGAATTTTCTCGGATATTGGTCCATGGACGATTGCTTATTGGAAAGATAAATTCCCGAAAATGAAATATAACGAAACCTATACATTATCATTACCTCCAGTCCCAGATGGTGTGGATACGACGAATGTTAAGACATTTGCTGATACAAAAGGTTTGGTCATTTATGCTTCTGCAACCAAAGCACAACAAGAAGCAGCAATGAAATTTATTAAATGGGTTTATTCAAAACCTGAAAATGATGTGAAATGGCTTGAAAAAACAAGCTTACCGCCTGCGCGTGATGATTTAACAACTAATGATTCTTTTAAAGCGTTCTTTGACAAGAATCCAGCGTTACAACCATATGCTGCAGCTGTACCAAATGCAATTCCGCCAATGGATAACGCAAAATACAATGACCTGCAAACGATTATTGGTCAACAGGCATTCAATCCGGTTGTAAAGGGAGAGAAAGATCCGAAAACAGCCTGGCAGGATATGCAAAAGGCAATTGAGGGGGCTCTCAAATAATGAGAACAAAGGAAGGACGGTTGGGCTGGCTTTTTGCCAGTCCTTATCTTTTATATGCGGTCGTTTTTTTCTTGATTCCGCTCGTTTGGTCGCTCTTTTTGTCGGCGACGAATTGGAACTTAATTTCACCGACCTTTAGTTTTGTCGGAATTCAGAACTATCTTGAGGCGTTTAAAAGCCCTGGGGTACAGGCCGCCTTTTTTGTAGCCTTTAAATTTATGGCTGTATTCGTACCTTTGGTGATTGCTTTATCGATTATTGTCGCATTAATTGTTCAAGGTCTGCCAAGATTTAAAGGGATATTTTTAATTGGCTTCTTCTTGCCTTATTTAGCATCGGGTGTTGTCTCGTCTTTAATCGTTAAAGGGATCTTATCTTACAACAGCCCTGTAAATGAATTTTTGCGGAAGGCCTTTGGATTGGATATTGACTGGCTGGGGTCGCCATTTGCCGCCCTGTTCGTAGTCGCCTTGATTATCGCTTGGAAATTTACCGGATATTATGCCTTAATCCTAACGTCCGGCTTTGAAAGCATCAATAAAGAGGTATATGAAGCGGCGATGATTGATGGGGTCAATGCTTGGCAGCGGTTTTGGAAAATTACCTTTCCTCTGCTTTATCCGGCGTTATATACCGTTTTAATTTTAGCGATTGGTGTTACATTCGGTATTTTTACTGAAGTGTACCAGTTAACCGGCGGGGGACCGAACTTTGCCACGAATACATGGCAAATGGAGATTTTCAGCCGAGCCTTCACGAATCTTCAAGCTGGCTATGCATCAGCCATTGCCATTATTGCTTCAGTTGTCACATTTATTTCTATTTATGTCATTCGAAAACTATTAGAACTATGGGGGAAACGAAATGGCTGGGACTAAGAAAAAAGGTTTATGGTTTCGTTACCTAATAGCGGTGGCCTTTTTACTCGTTATGATCTTTCCTTATATCTATATGGTATTGAATTCCTTTGCGGATTGGGATCAAGTGGACAGAAAGTTAATTCCCACTCATTACACTCTCAAGTCTTATCAATGGCTCTTGGGTGGTGGAGAAGCGGTCATCCCAAGGCCATGGATTCATGCATTTTTCAACAGCTTTATTGTATCTGCCGGATCGACATTTTTGATGATGGTAACGGCTGTAATGGTTGCTTATGCCTTAGCAAAAATCCCTTTTAAAGGAAGAAATACGATTAATAACATTATTCTGTTTCAAATGTTCTTCCCGGCGATTATTTTGCTGATCCCAACTTTCCTGGTGATTCAAAAGGTAGGGATGTACGACTCTTACTGGGGAATGATTTTGCCAAAAGCGCTTAGCTTATGGGCCATCTTCATGTATACAAACTTTTTCAAGGCGATTCCGGAAACCTTTATCGAGGCTGCGAAACTGGATGGGGCCAGCAACCTGCAGATTATGTTTAAAATTGTGCTGCCAATGTCCAAATCGATTACAACGGTTATTTTCTTATTCTTATTTATGGAAAGATGGACAGAGCTGTTATGGGACATGATTGTTACGAAAAGCGACAATATGTTAACGCTGAACGTCTTGTTATCACAAATGTTTGGTCCTTACGGCGGCTATCCAGGCCCCATGTATGCGGCCTCTGTTTTATTGACCATGCCAATCATTCTTATCTTCTTGGCTTTCGCGAAAAAGTTCCAGGAAGGTATGCAATTTACGCTTAAATAAAATAGCCGGGAGCTGCTATCGTTATGAAGAAATGGTGGAAAGAAGCCGTATTTTATGAAATCTATATGCCAAGCTTTAAAGATGGAAATGGAGATGGAATTGGCGATTTTGCCGGGATTACCTCAAAACTTGATTATTTGAAGGAATTGGGGATTGATGGTTTGTGGCTGACGCCTTTTTATCCATCGCCAAAAGTCGATAACGGCTATGATATTGCTGATTATTATGATATCGACCCTGATTATGGAACGCTGAGCGATTTTGAGCGATTGATCAAAGAAGCTCATCAGCGGAATATTCGAGTCATTGCTGATTTGGTATTGAACCATACATCGAGCGCCCATCCGTGGTTTCAGGAATCCCGCTCCTCCAAAGATCATCCAAAGCGGGATTGGTATATTTGGCGCGATCAGCCCAATAATTGGGAATCATTCTTTGGCGGTCCGGCATGGGAATGGGATGAAGAAACTAATCAATATTACTATCATGCCTTTGCCAAAGAACAAGTGGATTTAAATTGGGCCAATCCCGAGGTTAAACAAGCAATGTTTGACGTGATGAAGTTTTGGCTTGAAAAGGGAGTCGACGGCTTCAGGCTTGACGTCATTAACTTTTTGACAGTTCGTGATTTGTTTCCAGACAATCCGTTTGATGCTGCTAAACAGGAACAAATCCATGTATATGATAAGGACCAAGACGGGGTTTTAGAGGTTATTTCGGAAATTGCTGCTTTCGTTCATCAATATCCCGACAAATTCCTTGTCGGGGAGGTTGGTTCCGAGGATTTGGATGTTTTGAAACACTATTCGGGCACCGGCAAGCTTGATGTGGTATTTAATTTTAACATTGGCAGTATCGAAGAGTTTAATCCGAAAAAACTTTATCAGGAGTTATCGGCAACTGAAAAGACTTATGACCTGGAACAAACGCCAACTTTATTCTTTTCCAGCCATGATATGCCACGGTTTATTTCTCGTTTTGGCGGCGGTGAAGACCGGGCGAAACAATTTGCTGCCTTTATGCTGACAGCAAAAGGGGTGCCGTTTATCTATTTTGGTGATGAAATTGGTATGCGTGATTGGGTGACAGATGACATTGAAAAAATGCAGGATGTTCAAGGAAGAATTGCCTATACGCTGGCATTGGAGGAAGGCAAGTCTGACGATGAAGCCCTCTTGATTGCTAATGATAAATCACGTGATAAGTCACGAACTCCGATGCAATGGAATGGAGATATCTATGCAGGATTTTCAGAGACGGAGCCTTGGATTACGATCCCAGCTGATTATCGGGAAGTAAATGTCGAGAAACAGCTTCAAGATCCAAATTCGATGCTGTCCTTTTACAAGCAATTGTTACAGCTGCGAAGGGAACACCCATCGTTACGCACGGGTGAGTATGAGTTATTTGATTATGATTCAGGCATGATCTATTTCGTTCGAAAAGATCCTTCAGAAAGGGTTCTTGTCCTATTCAATTTCACCGACCAGATCAAAACATTAGATCTAGATCGGTATTTTTCAACCGATGTGAAATTATTACTATCAACTAAGCGAAAACCAATCGAGGCTGGTAATACCGTAAAGATTCTTCCCGATGAAGCCTTGATAGTAAAGGAGGAAAAAGGGTGACCGGATTACAGAAAGGCAACGTGAAAACATGTGAACAGCTGCTGCAGGAATTTTCCGTAAGATCTGTTCAAGTTGAAAAAATCCGCTTCTCTGGAGTTGGCGAAAAGGATGTCTATAATATAACGGCACCATTTGAAGATGAAGGTGAGCTTGTCATTGCGGGACGGGTGGAAGCGCGTGACAGTGAACATTCCCAGGTTCACTTTTTTGTCGAGCGGGGCGGGCAGTGGATTCCAAGAGAAAACGCCCCTGTATTTGAGCTGCAGGATCCTTTTTTTACGAAAATAGCCAGTGAACTGGTGTTGGGAGGCGTACAAATTTTTCCTCACGCTACTCTTGCTGGTCAGCTGGGCTGGCGCACCGTACTTTATCGGGGCAAGTCGATTGCCGAATTAACTGAATTTGCCAAGGGCCCGAACGGCATGAAGGACCTCCGTCTGATTGAGCTAAAGGACGGAACAATTGGCGTGTTGACAAGGCCGCAGGGAGAAAAGGGCGGTCGGGGAAAAATTGGCTGGACACGTATTTCCTCGTTAGCGGAACTGTCAATTGAGGTCATCAATAAGGCGCCTTTATTGGAGGGACAATTTATTGACGAACAGTGGGGCGGTTGCAATGAACCACATTTATTGGCACATGGTTTAGTAGGTGTTTTAGGGCATATTGCTAATTTTGATACGGAAGGGAATCGTCATTATTATCCAATGGTTTTTGCTCTTGACCCAGATACCGGGGAAATCTCCGATATGAAGTTAATTGCAGTGAGAAGTCAGTTTCTGCCCGGGCCTGCAAAACGTCCAGATTTAATCGATGTCGTCTTTAGCGGCGGGCTTGTCCGTCAGGCTGATGGCAACGCTGTATTATATGCCGGGATTAGTGATGCAGAAGCGCAAAAGATGATTCTGCCCGATCCTTTTTTACAATATGAACGTTAATTTATGAATAGGAGCATTAAAAATGAAAGTATATCGATATGAACAAAACCCATTGGTTACCCCTGCCGATGTTAAGCCCCATCGGGACGACTTCGAGGTAATCGGTGCGTTTAATGCTGGTGTTACCACCTATCAAGATGAAACGATTATGCTGCTGCGCGTAGCGGAGCGGCCCATTAGCGAAGATCCAAACATAATAAAAGCTCCGATTTACAATCCTGACAAGGGACAGCTGGAAATTTTAGAATTACGTTTAGATGACCCTAAATATAATTTTTCCGATCCCCGGGTCATTCGTGAAAATGACTCATCCGAAGGGTTTAAATACTTAACTTCTTTATCATATTTGCGGATTGCCAGAAGTAAAGACGGTCATCATTTTACAATTGATGACAAGCCGTTTGTGTACCCTTCTAATGAATTGGAGACGTTTGGAATTGAGGATCCGCGGATTACTAAAATCGATGATACGTATTATATCTACTTTAGTGCGGTTTCTCCTGTTGGTGTTGGAGAGGCGATGGTTTCAACCAAGGATTTTATCCATCTTGAGCATCACGGGATGATTTTTGCGCCGGAAAACAAGGATGTATTGATTTTCCCGGAAAAAATTAATGGCAAATACTATGCGCTTCACCGACCTGTTCCACGAAGTGTGGGTAAACCAGAAATTTGGATTGCTGAATCTACCAACCTTTTACATTGGGGAAATCATAAATACTTGCTGGGTTTACGAGAAGGCATGTGGGATAGCGGCCGTATGGGCGGAGGCGCCGTGCCGATTAAGACAGAAAAAGGCTGGCTCGAGATTTACCACGGGGCGTCCAAGGATGACCGCTATTGTATGGGGGCGGTGCTTTTGGATTTGGAAGATCCGACAAAGGTCATCGCTCGTTCAGATAAGCCTGTACTTGAGCCGGAGGCTGACTATGAAGTGGATGGTTTCTTTGGAAATGTCGTCTTTTCCTGCGGCGCAGTTGTTGCTGGCGACGTGGTAAAACTGTATTACGGGGTCGCTGATACATCCATGGCTTGCGCAGAATTAAGCTTGCAGGAAATCCTTGATTCTCTAAACTATGGAAATTAGTAGGTAACGGGCCATAATTGCCGCAGCAATTCTGGTCCTTTTAAGTGTGCATCTACTTTTTGAATCACTTCAGCAAAGAACAAGGCAGGCGAAGTTTCAATGAAATTAAATGATAACTGGAAAATTCGGCAATTTGATGTGGGAGCTGCTCGTGATCTTGAAGTGGCTTCCCCGGAATATATTGATTATTTTTGGATGACAACGAAGGTACCGGGTGATGTTCATTCTACCTTAATCGAGCACAAGCTGATCGATGCCCCCTTTTACGGTCATAACGATTTAAAATGCCAGTGGGTGGAGGAAAAGGTATGGTGGTATCGCAGCACCTTTGAATTTCATGCTGATATAAGTCAGGAAGACCGCTATGAATTAATTTTTGACGGACTGGATACCTTTGCCACCGTCTATTTAAACGGAATTGAGCTAGGTTCAACGGAAAATATGTTTATTAGCCATACCTTTGAAGTGACAAGGGAGCTGCGGCATGGAAAAAATGTTTTGGCGGTTAAATTTGACCCTGTTCATATTCACGTGAAGGATAAGGTGCAATATTATTGGTCTGGTTTTAGTAAAAAGCGGATTTGGACGAGAAAAGCCCAAAGCCATTATGGCTGGGATTGGGGACCTCGTCTGGTTACTGCTGGCATTTGGAAAGATGTTCATTTAGAAAAAAGAACAGCAGCCAAAATTGATGCCGTGTTTGCCAAAACGACGTCTATTTCAGCAGATCAAGCGCGAGTTGCAATTGAGCTAGAGATTGAAAAGTTTCACAGCAATAAAAGTTTCGAGGTGCAGGTCAGCCTTGTGGATTCTGATAATGCGGTTACGGTTACGGCTCATCAAAAGATTGTCGGTAAAAGCACGGTAATGAATTTGGAAGTGCCTGCTCCCAAGCTGTGGTGGACCCATGATATTGGAACACCACATTTGTATCAGCTTCAGGTAGTTTTGTTTGCAGATGGGATCCAAATTGATTGCCGAAGTGAGGATTTTGGGATAAGGACGATAGAGGTAATGCAGACGGATGAGAAAGGAAACCATCGTTTCACCTTTGTTCTAAATGGAGTGAAGATTTTTGCTAAAGGAGCTAATTGGATTCCCATTGATAGCTTTATCGGGGCCGTACCGGATTCTCGCTACCAGCATTTAATCGGAATGGCGAAGGATGCCAATATGAATATGCTTCGTGTTTGGGGCGGCGGCATTTATGAAAGGGAAGTCTTTTATCACGAATGCAACCGGCTGGGAATTTTAGTTTGGCAGGATTTTATGTTTGCCTGTGCCTTGTATCCTGATTACAACAGAAATTTCATGGCTAATGTGCGCGCGGAAATCATCCAGATTGTCAAGCGATTACGCAATCAGCCGTGTTTGGCGATTTGGTGTGGTAATAATGAGAATGATTGGCTCTACGAGGCTCTGGCAGCTTCAGGGGAAATCCCGCATCCTTTTTATGGAGAAAAGATCTATCATGAATTAATGCCCGAGCTGTTGGCAGAATTGGACCCAACCAGACTGTTTTGGCCAAGCTCGCCCTTCGGAGGGAATGACCATAACTCAAGGGAACAAGGCGACACTCATAATTGGCAGGTTTGGCATGGAAATATTGAGCCGAGAAAGTTTGGTGAACCGCAAAGGGTGGATTACAGCGTAGCAGGTTTATCGTTTAAAAACTTTAAAAACGATACAACCCTGTTTGCCAGTGAATTTGGAATGCATGCCTCATCAAACCGCTATACTTTAGAGCGCAATATTCCGAAGGAGCAATTTTTCTGGGGCAGTGAAGAAATGGCATACCGCAATAAAGATATCCATCATCCAAAGGGCATTTTGTTGATGGAAGGGTATACGGGGGTTCCCCAGAATCTCGATGAGTACATTGCTTATTCGATGTTAACCCAAGCGGAAGGCTTGAAGTTTGGGATTGAGCACTATCGCAGGAACAAACCGCATACGAGCGGAACATTGGTTTGGCAGCTCAATGATTGCTGGCCGGGAACAAGCTGGTCGGTGATCGATTATTATCTGTTGCCGAAGGCTGCTTATCATTATGCACGGAAGTTTTACAGCCCAATTTTATTAACGGCAGACCATGAACCGGGTGAAAAAATCGCCATTTGGGTTGTCAATGATCGATTATCTGCCTACAAGGATGAGATTGAATTGGCAGTCTATCACTATAATGGGGAAAAAGTCTTTTCCAAGACATGGTCTGTATTGGTTGAGGCCAATGTTTCAAAACAGATTGATATAGTAGTGGAAACTGAGGCATTAGGCAGGCTTAATCCGACAGATGCCGTTATGGTGCTCCGCTCGAAAAATCATCAAGTCTATGAAAATATGTATTATTTCCGTGATCAAAAGGATTTAAGCTTAGGTTGTGCTGAGTTAACGGTAAAGGTAAATAAAGCTGCAGGTGAGTTAACCATTACCACGAATGTATTGGCACGGATGGTAACGATTGAACTGGATATGGAGCAGTTAATTATCGAGGATAATTTCTTTGATCTGCTTGCCTATGAATCCAAAACAATTAAAGTTTCGCAGGCGCAGGGAAAAGAAATTCCTTGGGGTACATTAAGAGTCAGTGCACTTAATAGTACGGGTATTTTTAAGTTTGGAGATGAGACGAATGAAAGCAGCGGTGTTACAAGGCGTTAAGCAATTAGAGGTTATCGATTGGGCCTATCCCAAACCGGCAGAAAAGGAAGTGGTCATTAAGGTCAAAAGCTGCGGTATTTGTGGGACCGATCAGCATATATATCATGGGCACCCGGGATCTGCCGAGGTCCATACCCCGATTGTTCTTGGCCATGAATTAGCGGGGGAGGTAGTCGAGATAGGTTCAGAGGTTACGAACTTGGAAATAGGGGACCGGGTTTCAATTGATCCCAATATTTATTGTGGGACTTGTAAATATTGCCGTAGTAACAGGGCACATTTATGTGACCATCTTCAGGCAGTAGGTGTGACCCGGGATGGCGGTATGGGTGAATACTGTACAGTACCGGCGGCAAATTGCTACCCCTTTCCTGACAATTTAACGTTTGAAGAAGGATCACTGATCGAGCCTTTGGGCTGTGTGTTGCATGGCTTTAAAAAGATTCAACTATCCCCACTTTCAAGGGTATTGATTATTGGCGGCGGCTTTATTGGACAGTTATTTTTACAATTGGTCAAACAGCAGCATGTCCAATCAATTATCGTGAGCGAGCCTGCCGAGAATAAAAAAGATCTCTTGTATAGGCTTGGCGCCGACCAGGTAATCAATCCATTCCATTCTTCTAAGTTGGCGGCAGACGTTGTGATTGAATGTGTCGGCAGACCGGAAAGTATGGAGCTGGCTGTTCGTTCTGCTGCTAAAGGCGGGCAGGTATTGCTTTTTGGAGTAGCTGCTCCGGAAACGGTTATGATGGTCTCACCGTTTGAGATTTTTTCTAAAGAGCTGACTATCAAGGGCTCGTTCGTCAATCCCTTCACACATGAAGAAGCTATTTCCTTAATTGAAAAAGGGGTGGTAGACGTCAAATCACTTATTTCTCATCGCTTTACCGTTGACGAGCTGCCGAAGGTGATGGGGGATTTTGCAAGCTTGCACGTTTCCAAGGCTGTTATTCTTTACGAATAAGAACAGGGTGTAATAAAATCTGTTTTTTGAAGGGTCATTTAGATGATAAAAATTTTTAATTCCTTTTCAACTGAGTTGAAATTTTACCTAATCATGAATGGTTTGTTTTCCTTTGGCACGTCTCTGTCAGCTATTTTTCAAAGTGTCTTTTTATGGAAATTGGACAAAACGTATTCCTTATTGGCCTATTACAGCTTATTTTGGTCGGTTTCGATTATCTTTTGTTTTGGAATATGTGCGTGGTTTGCCAGGAAAACCAGTCCGATGATTACGATGCGCTTAGGGTTTATTTTTTACCTTATTACGTATTTAATCATGCTGCTATTTCACCATAGCTTAAGCCATCACATTTTTTTGATGGGGATCTCCATGGGCTTGGCGATGAGCTTGTATTATGTCGGGGTGCATATGGCTGTACTGGACCTGACAACTAATGATAAACGTGACCAATTTTTATATATTGAGGGAATTTTGTTTACTGTTGGCGGGATCATCGCTCCTTTTCTTTCTGGGATCATTATCTCTCAATTTAAAGGGATGATCGGATACTATATTGTCTTTATTGCAACCTGTATTTTCTTTTTTCTTTCATTTTTGGTTTCGTTAAAAGTAAAGGGAAATCCTGTTTCTGAAAAAAGCTATCTCTGGGAGGTACTGAAGAATCCATCGCGGGAATGGAAAAGAATGTATCCGGTTATGCTGGCTGATGGGGTTGTTTCGGGAGTCTATACGACCTTCCTTATTACGATGATTACATTCAAGGTGGCTGGCGGGGAATTTAGCCTGGGTGTCTTTAACACAGCAGCTGAGGTAATGTCGATGTTGGCTTTTTATGTATTGGCCAAGTTTTCAAATCCCGATTATCGCATTGCTATTTTTTCGATTGGCTCCATTAGTATTTTATTAGGATCGATTTTAATCTCGGCCTATCCGGTAATCCTATCATTAATTATTTTTGCTGTGATTCAGCCGGTTGCGATGAATATGATTAACACATCGATGAATGCGATGATTTACTCTTCGATTGAAAAGGATCCACAATATAAAGTTAGACGACTGGATTATATCATTATTCGTGAAATTCCACTTGGAGTTGGTAGAATAATAGGTGTATTGATCTTTTTGCTGATGAGAAAATACTTAAATATGGAACAACTGTTGCCGATTTCGTTTAGTCTTTTTCCAATTATTTATGTGATAATGGTTCCAACGTTATATTGGATTTGGAAAAAGCCAAGCCTGGTGACAAAGAACGGGAATGGTTAGTTTGCTTTTTTCAAAAAAGCATCCCGTTACTTCTGGTAAAATATATGATTGAGCGGTAGGAGGGAAATGTTAATGTTAGGGGCAATTGAAGCAGGTGGAACAAAATTTGTTTGTGCTGTTGGGGATGAAAAGGGAAATATCGTGGACCGGGTTCAGATTCCAACGACGATTCCTGAAGAAACAATTGGGAAGGTGATCGAGTTTTTTCAAGGACATTCAATCAAGGCGATTGGAGTGGGCTCTTTTGGACCGATCGACGTTGACCGCGAAAGTCGCACTTACGGGTACATAACGTCGACTCCAAAACCGGGATGGCGGAATTATCCGTTTGTCCAAACATTGAAGGATGCGTTGGCTCTACCCGTAGGTTTTACGACGGATGTGAATGCCGCTGCCCTGGGCGAGGTAACGCTGGGGGCGGCCACAGGGGTAGACAGCTGTTTATATATTACCGTCGGGACAGGAATCGGCGCTGGTGCGGTCGTTCACGGACAGATTCTTGAAGGGCTTTCCCATCCTGAAATGGGGCATATTCTGATCCGGCGTCACCCAAACGATTCTTATCAGGGCAAATGCCCTTATCACCATGATTGTCTGGAAGGCTTGGCTTCCGGGCCGGCGATCGAAGAACGTTGGGGCGATAAAGGGGTCCAGCTTGCTGACCGGGCAGAGGTGTGGGACCTAGAAGGGTATTATCTGGCACAGGCTTTGATGCAATATATTTTGATTCTTTCGCCAAAGAGGATTATCCTAGGTGGTGGAGTCATGAAGCAACAGTCGGTATTTACAGCAATCTATCGGTATTTGCCGGAGTTTGTTCAAAATTATATCTCATTGCCCGAGCTGCCTGATTATATTGTTAGCCCAGGTTTGGGAGACAATGCCGGGATTACCGGAGCGCTGATCCTGGCCCAGCATGCGTTAGACGCGTGAAAGCGTCATCGCGGCCTCTCGCATTTTTCATACTGAATTTCATTCAAAATTATTGCTATTTTTGATTCGCTAATAAAACCTTTCAATCCGCTAATAAGTGATCTGAATTCGCTAATATAACTTAAAAATTTGCTAATAAATTTATTAAATTCGCTAATTAGCTATGACTCTACACTGTATTTTGTCTTTTAAGAGTGATTTTAAAAAAAAGTTATCACCATGAAATGTAATGGGAGGTTTACAATGTACAATAATGAGCCGATTTTTTTGCAGCCAGTATTTCAGGAAAGGATTTGGGGCGGGCAAAAGTTAAGCACAGAATTTCATTATCAGATACCGTATGAGCGAACAGGAGAAGCTTGGGTAATCTCCGCTCATCCGCATGGCCCAAGCGTGATTATGAACGGCCCGCTTGCGGGGAAGACGTTGGTGGATGCCTGGAAAGATCATAAGGAACTTTTTAATAAAGATGCGGGCGAAACAGGAGAGTACCCATTACTCATTAAAATCCTCGATGCCGCTGATGATTTATCTGTTCAAGTCCATCCAAATGATGAATTTGCCCGTGAAGTGGAAGGCGTTCCTTATGGCAAAACGGAATGCTGGTATGTGTTAAGTGCGGAAGACGGGGCTGAGCTTGTATATGGCCACCATGCCAAGACAAAAGAGGAATTGGTCTCGATGATTGACCAAGGGGAATGGGACAGGCTGTTAAGGCGCATTAAAGTCAAGGCCGGCGACTTTGTCTATGTTCCCAGCGGTACCATTCATGCGATTGGAAGAGGCATCGTCATTCTCGAAACGCAGCAAAGCTCTGATATCACATATCGTGTTTATGATTATGATCGGACAGATGCTACCGGTAAGAAGCGCGAACTGCATTTGGAACGGGCCAAACAAGTGACTACTGTTCCCCATCAGGATGCGGTTTTAGAGCAGACGGAAACCGTGAATGGCGGCTTAGTTGAAAAGAAATTAGTAGAAGAACAGTATTTTACCGTGTCTCATTGGCAAGTAGACGGACAGGCCAATTGTAAAATGACAGCAGATTACCTGCAGGTGAGTGTCATCGAAGGGAAAGCTGTGCTCACAATTGCTGGACAGTCCTTCGACGTCAAAAAAGGCAGCCAATTTATCCTGCCTCATGGTGTTCGGGAATATCAATTAGAGGGAAAAGCGGAATGTATTGTTTCGCATGAATAAGTAAAAATTGTCACTCAGGAGTTTTTTTAAAAAAGGGTTTAAAGCATGGGGGAATGCCCTCATGCTCTTTTCTTACGCAGGAAAGGGGGTAAAGATCTGAACGGTGTCAGCCATCGTTTATTTTTTAAATAAAGTGGTGGAAAAAGCAACGTTGAGGACGACTTGAGTGTCGTTCTTTTTTCAAACGAGGGAAATAGGAAGCTCACGGAAAATTCTTCTGGAAAATTGTCGTGTGAAAATCCAATTCAATTAAACGTTTGTTTAAAATGACAAGATTTTTAAATATTTAGTGGCCAGACTCATTACCTACCAAGGAATTGGCTATTTTTAATCAAACGATTGTTTAACTTTGCTTAGCAGGACAATGTTGAAATTTGTCAGCGGTTAAACCTGAATCATCATTTTTTCAAAAAAAGAATGATGATTTTTTTTTGAGCAAAAAAGTGTCTCTCGAAGATCATCTCTGCTGAAGATTTTGAAATCCGAGCAACTTTGATTAGTAAAATAATTTTTACACCAACGCAGATTCCTTATGAAAAAAGGATATTTTCCTAGAAAAAATATTTTACACGTAAAAATTTTTTTACAACAGAGAATATTGGATTCTATTTTTTCTATCCGTTCTTTTTAAATTGAGTGACAAAATGCTCACCATTTCACATGTTAGTCACAAATTCGTGATATTCCTGTCAAAATTTCAGCGGCATAATTTTAAAATTTGGCACGGATGATGCAAATATATAAGGACGAAACCATGGTTTTTAGTACAAAGAGTTTTAGTTTCCTACAAAACATTCTAATTGAAGGGTGGGTGGCTTTTTCAAAGAGAGGATTTCAAAGAATGTGTTTAGCTAATAAGGAAGTGAAAATTTTTCCAAAATTTATACTCCCTTATGTCGCATAAATTCAACTACGCCTCATGAACCGTCCTTAAGGACTCGTCAGTCGGCAAGTTTTCATTTAATCGCAAACTTAAAGCTGAAAGCAGAATACAATTCTTGAAAACCAATCTACCAACAAACTTCTCCAGGCCCATAATAAGCAAAAACAATTAGATGGACCAACATTTGGAATTTTAATTTAGGTAGGAGTGGGATCTTTATGGAACCAAATAAGAAAAAATTGAGTCTTGATCACGCCATATTTTGGCCGCCATTAATCATTATTGCTATTGTATGTGCATTCATTATCAAAAATCCTGAGCAGGCAAACAAAATATCGGGAAGTGCCTTAAGCTGGGTAACCAACAACCTTGGCTGGGCCTTTGAATGGTACGTCATTATTATGTTTGCGATCTGTATGTATTTCGTTTTTGGAAAGCTCAAAGATAAGAGATTGGGAGACGGCCCGCCAGAATTCAGTACGTTTTCTTGGCTCGGAATGATGTTTACCTCTACGTCAAGTGCAGCTCTCATTTATTGGGCATCGATTGAATGGCTCTATTATATGCAAAGTCCGCCGCATGGCGCTAAACCATACTCAACGGAAGCGGCTATGTGGGGATCTGCTTATGGGATGTATCACTGGGGACTTATTCCTGTTGCCATGTATGTAGTTGTCGGTGTAGCCATTGGATACAACTTCTTTGTTAAGAAAAGAGATGTCATTAAACCAAGCAGTGTGTGCGGCGTTTTAGGCAAGCGGAAAGAGGGCTGGCTCGGGAAAGTGATTGACGTCCTCTATATTATTGGGATGGTTGCCGGCGTGGGAACATCGTTAGGCTTAGGTACTCCACTTGTAGCTGAACTTATTTCCAAGATTTTTGGAGTTAAACATACCTTATCGCTGGACGGTTCGATTCTGATCGCCTGGATTGCCTTATTCATCATCACTCTCTATTTCGGTTTACAGAAGGGGATCAAATTCCTTAGCGACCTCCGGGTTTGGCTGGCATTTGGAGTTATCATATTCGTTCTAATTTTTGGGAACATGTCTTATATTTTAAACGGCTTTACAGATGCAGTTGGCATGATGCTGCAAAATCTAATCGTTATGACCTTTTATACCGATACATTTGGAAAATCCGGTTGGCCGCAAGGTTGGACGATTTTCTATTGGGCTTGGTTCTTGAACTGTGTATTATCTTATGCGATTTATCTTGTCAAAATTTCCAAAGGAAGAACGATTCGCGAATTTGCGCTCGGCGTTTTAGGATCGATTACCATTGGTGAAATGGTGTTCTTCGGTGTGTTTACCCCTTACAGCATGAATATTTACTATAAAGGAATTATTGATATTCCAGCGATCTTTGCAAAATTTGGAGCACCACATACCATCGTCGAAATTTGGTCTACTTTACCGCTAGCTGCAATCGTTTTACCTGTTTTACTTGTATATTGTTTTGTTTCTACTGGTACATTCATCAACGGTGTGGCTTATACGTTGGCAATGGTTACGACGAAAGGGATTACCGAAAATGATGAACCTTCAAGATTTAATCGTATTTCCTGGGCGTTGATTCTTGGTTTATTAGCGATTTCATTATTGTTACTAGGTGGACTGCAGCCGTTACAAACTTCCTCTGTTATCGGCGGCTTGCCAATGATGGTCGTTTGTATCATTATTCCGATTTCTTTCTTCAGAGAAATTAAGAAGACCGGCTGGGGCGGTATTGAGCAAGATTTAAATGCAAATGTAGCGATGAATCTGAAAAAGAAAAAACAAAGTGTCTAGAAAAAACAACCGGATAAACATTTGTAAAAAAGCAAGTTTTCTCTGCCGCTTAGGCAGAGAAACTGCTTAATTGATAGATTTAGGAGGTTTCAACAATGGATTTCAGACTTACAGATGAACAGGAATTATTAGTAAAAGGTATTCAGGATTTAATGGCAAGAGAAAACTGGGAAAGTTATTTTGCAGAATGTGATGCCAAAAGTGAATACCCTGAAAGATTTGTAAAAGAACTAGCTGATTTAGGTGTGGACAGTCTTTTGTTACCTGAAGAATATGATGGCTTTGATGCAGGATTGGTAACGGTAACAGCTGTTTGGGAGGAACTTGGAAGGCTGGGTGCCCCGACTTATGTGTTATATCAGCTGCCTGGATTTAATACGATTTTGCGTGAAGGTACCGAGGAGCAAATCGAGAAGATTATGGCTTTACGTGGTACCGGCAAGCAAATGTGGAATTCAGCAATTACTGAACCAGGAGCAGGATCAGATGTTGGTAGCCTGCAAACAACGTACACCCGTAAAGATGGAAAAGTATATTTAAACGGCCATAAAACATTTATCACAAGCAGTGCAAAAGCTCCTTACCTGGTGGTTATGGCCAGAGATTCCGAAAACTACGATACCTTCACAGAATGGTTTGTCGATATGAAGAAACCAGGAATCAAGCTGGAAAAGCTGACAAAGCTTGGTTTACGAATGGACAGCTGTTGCGAAATCTACTTCGACAATGTGGAATTAGAAGAAAAGGATATGTTTGGTAAAGAAGGCAACGGCTTTAACCGTGTGAAAGAAGAATTTGACTTTGAACGCTTCCTCGTTGCCTGCACGAACTATGGTACGGCTTATTGTGCGCTTGAAGATGCCGCGAAATATGCGAACCAACGGGTCCAATTCGGTGAGGCGATTGGAAGAACGCAATTAATTCAAGAGAAGTTCTGCAACATGGCAATCAAAGTAACGAACATGCGCAATATGTTATATGAAGCTGCTTGGAAATATGATCATGGCATGATGACTTCCGGAGATGCGGCAATGTGTAAATATTACTGTGCCAATGCTGCCTTTGAAGTGGTTGATGATGCGATGCAGGTTTTAGGCGGCGTAGGTATTGCTGGTGACCACCGCATCAGCCGTTTCTGGCGCGACCTTCGTGTGGACCGCGTTTCTGGTGGAACCGATGAAATGCAAATTCTTACTGCAGGTAGAGCAGTGCTTAAAAAATATCGTAATCAATAAATAGCAATTTTTCGCTAGGAATAGTTGTTTAACAGCAATGGTGATCCGCTCAAGAGGAGGAAATGAATCGAAATGTCAATGGAAATGAAAACTCCCGCATTTGGGAACTTACAAGGATTAAAGGTTGTTTACTCCGCTGTTGAAATTGCCGGTCCGGAGGCCGCACAGATGATGGCAGAATGGGGTGCCGATGTTACCTGGATTGAAAATACCTTCAATGGGGATTCAATGAGGGATACAACATATGTCAAAGAATTGGAACGCCGCAATCAAAAGAGCTTATCCTTGAATATCTTCTCAGAGGAAGGCAGAGAAGTATTCTTAAAATTAATTGAAACCGCCGATATTTTTATCGAATCAAGTAAAGGTCCGGCATTCGCCAAGCGTGGTCTTACCGATGAATTATTATGGGAGCATAATAAATCACTCGTTATCGTCCATGTTTCCGGATTTGGTCACACTGGGGTACCGGATCGAGTCAACCGGGCTGCCTACGACCAAACAGCTCAAGCGTTCAGCGGCTATTTAGCCCAAAACGGTACAGAAGAACAGCCAATGATTGCTTCTCCATATACAGGTGATTATTTTACATCCCTAATGGTTGTAGGATCTTCGCTAGCCGCCCTCTATAAAGCACAAAAAACAGGGGTTGGCGAAAGTATTGACGTCGCCATGTACGAAGTTATGCTTCGCATGGGTGCCTATTATATGATGGATTACCTTAATGGCGGCATTCTCTATCCGCGTGCCGGGGCAAGACATCAGAACCTCTGCGGCATCGGGGTCTATAAATGTAAAGATGGCTTTTTGAGCCTCTGTCTATATGGAGCGAAACAGAACAAAGCCCTACTTGATCGAATCGGTCTGGGTTACCTGTGGGGTACTGAGGAGTATCCGGAAGGCACGACTGCGCTTTGGCTTGATGGACCTAAGGCAGAGCTTATCGAGCAGAAACTGGAAGAATACTTATTGACGCAGCCGGTAGACGAAGTGGAAGAGGACTTCTCCAATTGCAAAATTGCTGCGAATAAAGTGATGACATTTGAAGAATTGCCGGAGCATCCACATTTTAAAGCGCGTGAGGCCTTCATTGAATGGGAAACGATGGAAGGCAAGAAGTGTAAAGGACCAAACATCTTCCCTAAATTCAAAAACAACCCGGGACAAGTTTGGCGGCCAATGCCAACACTAGGAATGGATACGAAAACGATTTTAACAGATTTGGGATATTCCAGTGAAGAGATCCACGAACTGAAGGAAAAAGGCATTATTAAAATGTCTTAAGGGAAATGGCTCACATTTCAATTCATGAAGCGGGATGTATGAATCATTTGAATTCATGCACCCGCCCTATCAAGAAATCAACGATGAAGCAGACTAATGATTAAGAAGGTGTAAAAAAATGAGAGTTATTGCATGTGGCAAAGCGGTTCCTGAAGAACAGGACATTGTTATTTCAAAGGATAGACAAGTTTCTTTTGATAAAGCGGAATGGAAATTCGGTTCCTATGACCTAAACGCAGTTGAAGCAGGGAAACAGATTGTCGAGGCTGCAGGGGGCCAATTATCCGGTTTATGTGCCGGCGGAAAAATTCTCGAAAATCCAAAAATGAAAAAGGATATCGTTTCCAGAGGGCTTGATGAGTTATTTACCGTAACAGATGAAGCGCTAGAACAGGTAGACAGTTTTCAAACGGCTAAAGTTCTTGAAGCGGCAATTAAAAAAATGGGCGAATATGATCTCGTTTTATGCGGCGCTGGTTCTTCTGACTTATATGCACAAGAAGTCGGTAATCAACTAGGTGAATTATTAGGCGTGCCGGTAGTGAATGCGGTCAACAAAATTACTCCTGAAGGAGATAAAGTGATCGTGGAACGGGCGCTGGAAAATGAAATTCAAGTGCTGGAAATTTCTCTACCTGCCGTTCTGTCTGTAACTTCAGAAATTAATACTCCACGTATTCCTGGAATGAAGGACATTATTTCTGCGAATAAAAAACCAGTCACAAGATGGAGCTTGGCTGACATCGATGTGGCTGAATTGGAACCATCTCGTGAAGTTGTCAGTACGTTAGCACCAGAGCAAGCCGATCGCCGCCTGAATATTTTAGAAGGCGATTCTGAAGAAGCAGTTGCAGAATTTGTAAAACTGATTAGTGCCGAATTGAAGTAAACAGAATAACGAGGTGAAATGAACATGACTGTAAATAAAGTATGGATTATAACGGATGACCGTAATGCTTTAGGAGAATTATGTGCTGGCGGACGCCAGCTGGGCGAAACAGTATCCGCCGTTGTCTTTGCCGATAAAACACAAGCAGAAGAAGCGATTCAACTTGGAGCAGACGAGGTTTACGTATTTGGACAGCCTTCGGAATCAGTGGTGATCGAATCTTATTCCAAAGCAATTGCCGATATGATTCGTGAGGCGGAAGTAAATTTAGTGATGGTTCATGCTTCTGTTAGCGGCAAGCTCATTGCCGGAAAAATTGCCGCCCAATTAGGAACGGGAGCATTAGCTAATATCTCAGATATTGATGTCGAAGATGGCATCGTGGTGAAACATATGGTGTACGGCGGGGCCGCAGTTAGAACGGAAAAGGCCTTATCAAAAACGGCTGTTGTTACCGTAGGAACCGGTGTATTTACAGCATTGGCAAAAGATCCGTCACGACAAGGGAGCGTAACTGAAGTAAATCCGGAACTGGCTAATACAGGAATCCGCGTCTTGGAAACACGTCCAAAACAAGGTGAGGTCGTCAATTTAAGTTCCGCCAAACGAGTAGTCGGGGTTGGCCGTGGTTTTGCCAGCAAGGATGACCTGCAAATGGCGGAAGAACTTGCTGCTTTAGTTGGTGCGGAAATGGCTTGCAGCCGTCCAATTGCCGAAGGTGAGAAATGGATGAGCAAGGAGCGCTATGTAGGTGTTTCAGGTGCCGTTGTGAAGCCGGATATTTATCTGGCAATTGGAATCTCTGGCCAAATCCAGCATATGGTAGGCGTCAATCAGGCAAAAACACTTGTGGCCATTAACAAGGATAAAAATGCCCCGGTATTCAAACAAGTGGATATTGGTCTGGTCGGGGATATCTATCAAGTTCTGCCGCAAATTGTTGCCAAATTAAAAGAGCAAAAATTAGTGACGGTTTAGTAAGTGGAGGCTGCTGACAGCAGCTTCTTGCCACATCTAAACAAAAGGATAAGCAGAACGGAAGACAAGCTGCAAGGTTACAGCAACTTAGAATCAATTATCATCAAATACAACAGGGCAGAGGTGAAAAAGATTGAGCGAATTTGATGCCATTATAGTAGGTGGAGGCCTTGCCGGCTCTACTGCGGCTTATGTCTTGGCGCAGCAGGGGTTGGAGGTTCTACTTATCGAAAGAGGAAATTATGGTGGTTCCAAAAATATGACCGGCGGTCGTCTCTATGCTCACAGTTTGGAAAAAATCATTCCAAACTTTGCTGAGGAGGCACCAGTCGAGCGAAGAGTGGTTAAAGAGCGGATCAGCATGATGACAGAAAATGATGCGTTCACGATCGATTACCATTCACCGCGTTTAGCACAAGCTGGCAGTGATTCATACGTTGTCATGCGCGGTGAGTTTGACCGCTGGCTTTTCGACAAAGCGGAAGAAGCAGGAGCGATGACTGCAGCTGGTATCAAGGTAGACGAGCTGATTGTTGAAAATAATCGCGTCACTGGTGTGATCTGCGGTGATGAGGAAATGCGGGCTGACGTCGTCATTCTCGCCGATGGGGTCAATTCCTTATTGGCAGAAAAAGCTGGCTTAAGAAAAAGAGTTCAACCATCTCAGGTAGCCGTAGGAGTCAAAGAAGTATACGGGCTGCCTGCCAAGGTGATTGAGGATCGCTTTGGCTTAACAGGTAATGAAGGTACGGCTTGGTTATTTGCCGGTTCGCCAAGCAATGGCTTGGTTGGCGGCGGCTTTCTGTATACCAATAAGGAAAGCATTTCTCTTGGTCTAGTCCTCGGTCTTGAACATATCGGCGAAAGTGAAAAAACAATTGAAGAAATGATGGTTGCCTTTTCCAATCACCCTGAAATAGCTCCGTTAATTAAGGATGCCAAGCTATTGGAAAGAAGTGGACACGTTGTTCCGGAAGCCGGTTTATCGATGGTTTCAACCTTGTACGGTGACGGTTACTTAATTTGTGGCGATGCCGCCGGCTTTTGTTTAAACATCGGTTACATGGTGCGAGGAATGGATTTGGCGATTGCCTCAGGAGAGATGGCCGCAAAAGCTGTCATTGCTGCAAAGGAAAAAGGCGACTTCAGTTCAGCGACACTACAAAGCTATAAAACTATGCTGGATGAAAGCTTTATCATGAAGGATCTGGCTGTTTATAAAAATTTCCCATCGTTTATGGAAAATCCGCGGATTTTTAACCAATACCCGGCAATGGTATCGGAAATTATGGCAGAAATGTTTATCGTCAACGGGTCTCCTGCCGTTCCATTACGGAAAAAGGCCATGAAACATCTGAAGACTGTTGGCTTAATGAATCTGCTAAAAGATGGATTTAAGGGGGTTAAATCTGTATGACCATGTCTGTTGAAGAAAAATTGGGCGTCAATAAGTTTTTTGTGAATGAAGGCAAACCCCATATAGAGATCGACCCTAACTATCCCGATATGAAGGAAAAGCTGAAGCTTGTCAAAGCCTGTCCGGGCGGCTTATATAAACTGAATGAAAATGGAACATTATCGTTTGATTATGCCGGCTGTCTGGAATGTGGGACCTGCAGGATTTTGTGTTTAGGTACGGTTGTTAAGAAATGGGAGTACCCGGAAAGTACCATGGGTGTGGAATACCGGTACGGATAATAAAGTGAAACTTCCATCAGCGGGGATAAAATAGCTGAACCTTTTGAGATGCTAAGAGGTGGAAAAAATGGCAGATATAGTGGGGAACAAGACTTTACGGGATTTGTGGGATGAGCTGGTCCGTATCTACGGTGAAAAAAAAGTCTTGATCTTTCATGACTGCAATGGAAATGTCAATGAATTTACCTATCGACAGTTAAATGAAGAAATTAATAAGACAGCCAATTTATTCCTCGATCTAGGAATAAAGAAGGGCGATCATGTTGCCATTCAACTGCATAATTGCCCGGAATTTTTAATGAGTTGGTTTGGTCTGGCAAAAATCGGTGCCGTCATGGTTCCTTTAAACACACAATATACCGAAGAAGAATGTGAATACATTATCAATAAATGTGACGGTGTCGAGCTCGCCATTGTGGAAGAAGAGTTTTTACCGTTTTACCAAGGTGCCGACTCTGGCAAGATGATGGGGATCAAACACATATTGTTGGCGAGAACTGATAAGCAGCTCCCTGGTACAGTAAATTTTACCGAAAACAAGGACAAGCAGCCTGTGGAATTAACGGAACTGATCCCTTTAACAAGCGATGATACCGCCGAGATTTTGTTTACATCAGGAACTACATCAAGACCAAAGGGTGTTGTGCTGACACATTGCAATATGTTATATGCCGGTCATTTTACTGCCTGGCAGCTATCGATGCGGCAGGATGATCGCTATTTAACAATTATGCCGGCCTTCCATGTTGATTTTCAGCTTAATGCCTTAATGCCTGTGTTGACCGTCGGGGCGACGATGATTGCTGTGGAGAAATACAGTGCAAGAAGGTTTTGGAAACAAATTGTTGATTATAAAGCGACGATTACAGAATGTGTCCCGATGATGCTTCGGACAATGATGCTACAGCCTCAGCAGGAATGGGAAAAAGACCACTGCGTTCGTGAAGTGTTCTTCTACCTAGCAATGACTCCTGAAGAAAAGTTAGCTTTTGAAGAGCGTTTTAACGTGAAATTTTTAAATTCATATGGCTTAAGTGAATCTCTTGTTGGTGTTATTGGTGACTCTCCATCTGGAGAAAGGAACTGGCCTTCGATAGGGAAACCGGGACTGTCCTATGAAGCAAAAATTATTGATGAAGAAGGCAATGAGCTTCCTCCTAATGCCATTGGAGAAATTTATATAAAAGGTGTTCCCGGAAGAACGATCATGAAGGAGTACTATCATGACCCTGAAGCGACAGCAAAAGCCCTAAATTCAGAGGGATGGCTGCATACCGGAGATAAGGGTTATGTGGATGAGTCCGGTTGGTTTTACTTTGTGGACCGCAAAGTAAATATGATTAAAAGATCGGGAGAAAACATTTCCACCTCGGAAATTGAAAATATTCTGATGTCCCATCCGAAAATTGAGGAGGCGGCAGTCATCGGCGTCCCCGATCCGATTCGGGACCAGGCAGTCAAGGCCTTTATTGTCTTTAAAGAGGGCGAAGAGCTTAGCCAGGAGGAGATCTTAGCCTATTGTCATTGCCATATGGCTAAATTCAAAGTGCCTTCCTTTATCGAAATAAGAAAATCATTACCAAGAACCTGCACTTATAAGGTCCAAAAAAAATTACTTAAATAAGCAGATTAGTCAGCTCTGGCTGCATGAGCGGTCTATGAAATGATCAAACGCTGATGAATAGAATGAGTGGTAACAACTAGCATTTGCTAGGCTAATAAAAAAGCGTGCCTGTCTTCCTAAAGCTTTATACTTTCTTAACGCATAAGCGCACCAAGGAAAGCTTCATAAAAGCATAGGTATCGCAGCCCAAAAGTTATGTTTTGGGCGACCTAGCCTCTGCCTTCGCCCTTTGGGGCTCGCCAGTCGGCGAGTTTTCTTTAAAATTATAGATTTAGAAAGGATGAAAAAAATGACGTCAGCAACAGAAACCAAATCAAGAATTAAAATGGAAATGGTTGGACAAACATTCGGCCCATTCGAAAGGGATTACAATTTTAAAGATTTGATCCTTTTTGCCCTTGGCTGCGGTGCCGGCATCGATGGTAAAACAGATTTGGAATATGTTTACGAGAAGGACTTGAAAATTCTCCCCATGTTTGCAGCGATGCCAATTGTCGACAGTGAAGTCACGAAAACGATTGATTACGGCTATAATTATGCCGGCTCCCTTCATTGGGGCTTTGATTTAAAATTCCACAAGCCGTTGACAAAATTATCTGGTAAACTAAGTACACATGTATTGCTGAAGGGCTTATACGACCGTGGTCCTGACAAAGGTCTGTTAGCCCAGCATGTTGGTGATACGTATGATGAAAATGGCGAATTATTATTTACCAATGAAAGCTGGGATTGTTTAATTTATGATGGTGGCTTTGGCGGACCGAAACCACCAAAAGATATTGTAGAAATGCCGGATAGAGAACCTGATTTTGAAGTAGAGGAGCGGATTCCTGAGAATCAAGCGTTAATTTACAGACTATCAGGAGATTTCCATCCACAGCATATCGATTGGGAATATGCCAAGGCAAATGGCCAAATGAAGCCAATTCTTCATGCTGTAAGTTTTGCTGGGGTTGCCTGCCGTCATTTTATTAAAACATTCATTCCTGGTGAACCGGAGAGATTAACCCGCTTCAAAACACGTATAACGGCTTCTCTTCTGCCTGGAGCAACGATTAAAACACAAATGTGGAAAATGGGTGAAAATAAGATTCATTTTAGAGTCATCGATGCTTACACACAAGCAAAGCCTTACCTGAACTTTGGCATTATTGAATGGAAATAGATTGATGATACCTAAAGGTTAAACTCACTGGAATGCGGCAGCGGAGCCTTGGTGATTGTTAAAGAGTGAGCAAGTGCTTCGCTCCACTTCCAGCCGAAGGTTTACCAAAAAGGGAGATAATGATGATGCAACCACAAAAAACCCTCGATGATTTTGAATTAACACCTTTTTTAAAAAAGATGATCATTTTTGCCAGCGGCGGTCCATTTTTGGATGGCTATGTTCTCGTTATTATTGGGGTAGCTCTGGCCCAATTAGGCCCAAAATTGCATTTGACGGCGCATTGGAGTGCATTGGTCGGAGCAGCCGCCTTGGCAGGGATTTTTATTGGCACGGCCCTATTTGGTTATGTAACCGATATAATCGGCCGACAAAAGATGTTTACTATTGATATTATCGCTATTGCCATTATTTCTATTGCTACAATGTTTGTTACTACCCCCATTCAACTTGTTATTATGAGGTTTTTAATCGGGATCGTGATTGGAGCAGATTACCCGATTGCCACTTCTCTAGTAACGGAATTTACACCACGAAAGTACAGGGCTATTTCAATCGGATTTATTGCTGCTATTTGGTATGTAGGAGCCACCGCAGCGGACATTGTCGGATACTATTTGATTGATGTTGACGGTGGTTGGCGCTGGATGCTGGGCAGTTCTTTTATCCCTTGCGTGATCCTTTTAATCGGAAGATGGGGAACACCGGAATCGCCGCGCTGGCTGGCAAGCAAAGGGCGGATGGAAGAGGCGAGAGCGATTGTAGCCAAGCTCTTTGGTCCCGATGTAGAAGTGGAAGCAGAAGAGGTTCAAAAGACTCGTTATAGTAAGATTTTTGAAAAAGGCTATTTCGGAAGGATGCTGTTTGTCGGTACCATCTGGGCCTGTCAGGTAGTTCCGATGTTTGGATTATATACCTTTGGGCCGCAAATCATGAGTGCCTTTGGCTTTGGTTCAGGCAGCCAAGCGATATTAGGTGATATCGTGATCAGTATGTTTTTCTTAATCGGCTGTATTCCGGCAATGTTCTGGCTCAATTCGATTGGCCGACGCCCTTTACTAATTGGCAGCTTTGCGATTATGACGTTTGCCCTAGCTGTTTTGGGATTTTTCCCAAACGCTAATATCTGGATTGTTGTTGCGGCCTTTGCGCTATATGCTTTCTTTTCCGGCGGACCTGGGATTTTGCAATGGCTTTATCCAAATGAACTGTTCCCAACGGAGATTCGCGCTTCGGCTGTAGGAGCCGCCATGGCCTTTAGTCGAATTGGCACCGTTTTGTCAACCTATGCCTTACCAATCTTTATGGAGGCTCGGGGAGTTGGCCCAACGATGTTTGTTGGCGTGGCCATCACAGTTCTCGGTTTAGTCGTGTCCATAGCGATGGCTCCTGAGACAAAAGGATTAACATTGGCTCAGTCAAGCTCGGTCGATTTAGGGAAACGAGTAATAGCCAAATAATCTGGTTCCTAAACCGTATGCTGAAAAATTCGAAGAGATCCTTAATCTCGTATTACATTAAAAAGTTATCCTGAAAAAGACAATGAAAAAACCTTAACATTTACGAAAAAGTGTTAAGGTTTTTTATTTGTACTATTTAATGTGAGTCTCATACTCGATGTCGATATTCAATTTCTTTAGTTTGTAAAATAAACTTTGGCGTGACAAGCCTAATTCTTTTGCAGATTGATTCATATTCCCGTTATTTCGCTTGAGCGCTTGCAGCAATATATCTTTCTCAACTTGGTTCATAATTTGTTTAAAATCGTTTGTTTTTGGCAAAATGATCGGCAAAATATTACTTTTGAGGGCATTCTCTTGAATGAAAGCAGGTAAATGCCGTACTAACAGGGAAGTATCATTGGGATCAACCATGTTCATTGCATGCTCGATACAGTGACTTAATTCCCGGACATTTCCCGGCCAGTTATAATTTTCGAGTATTTTCATGACCTCCGGGGAGAGTCTGTCGATTTTTCTTCCCAGAATCTTATTGTATTTTTTTATATAATGCCAGGATAATGTAATGATATCCTGCTTTCGGTTTCGTAAAGATGGACATTCTAACGTAACAACGGCGAGCCGGTAATAAAAATCACTCCTTAGCTTTTCATTTTCAATCGCCTCTAAGGGATTAATATTCATCGCACTAATAATCCGTGGATTCACAGGGATTTCCTGGTTCCCTCCGACCCGGCGAATGCGATTGGTCTCCAATGCTCTTAACAATTTGGCTTGTAGAACAATACTCATGGAATTGAGCTCATCAAGAAAGAGAGTGCCATTTTTAGCTTCTTCAAATAGTCCGGCTTTATTTTCAGCCCCGGTAAAGGCACCTTTCGTTGTTCCGAACAGTATGCTTTCCAGTAACGAATCTGGAATCGCCGAGCAGTTGACGGCGATAAACGGCTCTTTTGCGCGGGAGCTTTCGTTATGAATACTTTGGGCAAAAAGCTCTTTACCGGTTCCGGTTTCCCCTAAAATCATGATGCGTGACTCTGACCGGGCCATTCTTTTTGCCGATTGAATCACACTTTGCATCGCTTCTCCCGAGCCAATAATGTCCTCGAAGCAAAACTGGGTTCCATTATTAATCTGATGATGCAGTTGATTATTAAGGGCTTTTTGCAGTTTAGTGACAATCTCTGTAAGGGCTTGGATTTTGCTGGTATCGCGGCTGATCGCGACTGAACCGGTGACCTCCTGTCCTGTGAAGACAGGAAAAATGTCCATTACGAGCTCTACAGGCCCTCCACTGGCTGAAGTATAACGTAATAGCGTATTTTTTAATACCCGTTTTTCTTTGATAGCCTTTATGTGGACACTATTTTCTTCCCCGAGTTTATAAACATCTAATACATTTTCTCCGATAATTTCACTCGTTTTATAGCCGTCCAGCTTTTCAAAATCCTTGGATGCAAAAACGATTCTTCCTGTGGCATCAACAATGGAAATATAACAGTCTTCTAAGCAATCTAAAGAGTGAATAATTAATTCCAAATCATCATGGTCCGCTATCGAATTGTTTTTAACTATTTGAGATTTCGAAAAATTGTTTATGGCCATCAATTACATCTCTCCTAAATGGCGTTCATTATTTGTTAAAAAAATCAGATAACTTACTGAAAAATCTTTGATGTCCTGTAACAGTACCGTTTCCTCTATTCTATTTTGTCACAGTTTTTCTAGCTGTGTGATTTCAAAAAATGAAAGTTTTATTAAATTTAGCTGCCTGTTATCTTGACGAAAGCTGGGATGATCGGGAAGTAAAGTTGATTGAAATTCTCTGATGCTACAATCAACATAGAAAACATTCCCAAGACGGCGATGCATCCATAAAGATTCATATTTCTTTAATTACGGGAGATGGTCATGAAAAATGCAAGACTAATTAGAATTCACAATATTGCCACAAATATTCGCTTGATTCTTAATTTTCTGTGTTAAAATGTAATTGTAAAAGATAAATAACAAAAACATAACATCTTAGGAGACTCAACCATACGTGTTCGTTCCGTTCGTGAACGAGTAGTAAGGTAATTCCTTTACAAAACGGAATGAGGAGGAGCGAGAAGATCATTTTGAGAAAAGAATAAATCATCAATGATTCCTTCGAAATTAGCATTAGTTAAACCTAATGCTCAATTAAGAAGCAAGCTTGAAAGTGAATAAAAAAACACTTACAAGTCAGAAAAGTTAATGATTTATAAGGTGAATATGAAGGAAAATAAACCGACATATTCTACCCGACTTGATCAAAAAGATCGATTGCGAAGAGGCCAAATTCCAATTGGGGAATAAAGAGTCTTAATCGGTCCTAAACCGAAAAAGTTTCTTACAGGAATTTGAATTCCATTTAACATGCGAATTAATTCCTTTAACGGAACAAACACACATCGGCTAATTTTACCGAAAATCCAAATTAAAATTACTTTTAATAAGGATTAGGTTAAAATTTTAAATTGGCTGATGTCATGGTTGGGTCTCCTAAGGTGTTATTTACTAAGGAGCTGTTTCATAAAATGGAGCAGTTCCTTTTTATTATCTTAAAATCAAATAAATCCTGTGAACATTGCTGAATTTAAAGAAAAAAGCCGATCAAGATCTCGATCGTTTTAAAGTTACCGTGATTGTCGGTGCGATGTTAATTGGCTTCGTTGCCTTGATGGCTGCGATTAATAATTTTTGATATTAATGCGTACGGCTTGATACATTTTCTAGGTGTATGGAATACCCCGTGGCAAACTATTGGTGTCTGGCCCCGAGCGAACCATTTAATTCCAAGCTTTGTAAAATTATATTTGGATTTTGTAAAAAAGCCGTGGTTTTTGTAAATTTGTGCGCGGATTTTGTAAAAATAGATGAAAAAAACCCGCCATCTATTTTATGACCATTCCAGCTCCGGAGAGGTTCAGAGAAATCGATTTTCTACCTCGAAATATTCCAGCATTTGGGGTCGCTGCAGAGGTATCCTTTAAAAAACAAAAATTCCCTTTTTTGACGTAGGATTTAAGGTTATCTTATATGACAAATTTATTTATTAAAATCTCTAATTTTTGGGCCATTTTTGCTAAATAATCAGTGGCATGAGCAATTTCCTTCATAGATGCTAATTGTTCCTCCGAAGAGACAGCAACATTTTTAGAAAAGCTTGCAGAATTAGTAGCAACATCAGCCATTCTCTCCACTGAAGATGCAACTTGCTGAGAACTAGCGGCCATTTCCTCTGCTACCGCTGAAACTTCCGTTGTTTGTTGAACTACATTTTGGGCTGCAAGAAGGATTCTTTCGAAAACATTTCCCACTTCATGTATTTGTTTTAACCCTTGATCAACTTCAATATTGGCGTTATCCATTGAGTGAACGGAGGATATTGTATCTTTTTCAATTTCGTTCACCATTTCTTTCACATGTTTCGCAGAAATAGCAGCTTGTTCAGCCAATTTTCTTACTTCTTCTGCTACAACCGCAAATCCCCGACCTTGTTCACCAGCTCTAGCTGCTTCAATTGCAGCGTTTAAGGCAAGTAAATTTGTTTGGTCGGCAATACTAGTAATCAATGCTGCCATTTGTCCAATTTCTTTCGACCGTTCATTTAATTGGTTCACCAAATTGGTAGATTCCTCAAATGATTGATTGATTTTTTCCATTTGCCCAATAGCCAATTGAATCGACTTATTGCCTTTTTCGGCCTCTTGTTCCGTTTTTTCAGAGTTAGACGATACGATCGACATCGTATCCGAAATATGTTGAATTCCTTGCGTCATTTCCTCAATTGCCTGGGAAGATTCCAGAGCCCCTTGTAGTTGAGTTTCCGCGCCGCTTGCAACTTCCGAAATGGCTGAAACAATTTGGTTTGCGGCCTTTGTTGTTCCCTCTGAATTTAAGGATAACTCTTCGGAAGAGGAAGCTACTTGTTCGATTGTTTCCGCAACATCTTTAATTAATTTGCGGAAGTTTGAAATCATCACATTCAGGGAATTGCCCAATTTCCCTAATTCATCCCTATGGTTAACTAGTTTATCATTGATTTCAAGTTTCAAATTTCCTTTTGCAACATTTTCCGAAACTGAGACAAACTGTTGAATCGGTTTAATAACATGCCAGTAAACCAAAAAAGATAGTAATGCCAAAATAATCATAAAAATAACACCAATAAAAAGACTTACATTGAATAAATTGCTTTTAACAGATGTGCTTGTTTTCTGCTTTTGATTTATATAAAGAACCCCGATTGGTTTATTTGTAAAGTCCTTTAAGGTTGTGATCAACTGAGCATTTTCAATTGAACCGGATTCAGAAGTCTTATAAATATGTAAATCTGAATTTAGTTTGGATAAATATGTAGAGAGCTGGTTTTTATCAACTTTTAATGAAGTCGTTAACAAAGTTCCATTCTCGGTTAGTACAGCAATATCATCATGCATGGTATCCTTAATTTCATTAATCGCATGATTGTCAAGAATTCTTCCGAAAATCAAAATGCCTGTTGGTTCGGCGGTACCATTGTCATCCGTAATGATAGATGCGGCAATAACAGCTAAGCCTTTGGAAGTTTGAAATAGACCTGTAAATTCTCTTTTATTTTTTAATTTATCGACTATTGCTGGATTACTTAGTTTGTCGGTGAACTCCGGAACATCTCCGGATTGTGAAATGACCTTCCCATTCAAATCCGTCGTGGCAACATAATGTATATTAGGTATCGCCCTTACACTTGAATTAATATTCTCTTTTATCCATGTGACGTCTCTGTTCTTAACTGCCAACCTGAATTCTCCCCAATAGGAGTTAGACTTTAATGTGTCTAAAAGTTGGTCTCCGTATTTTTGCATTACATTCTCAGTTGCTTGACTGGATAATTTTCCGCCGGAGGAATGTATTGTATCTCAGATCCTCCCGCCTTTGAAAGTTCACAACAAAAAAAGTTCCTCAAAAGCGACGGTATCACCGCGTTTTTGAGGAGTATTGTAAATTTTTTAGTACATTAGTATTCCATTTTTTTCTGTCACTGGAATTCCGGCTTAACGAGTCCCAGCCTTGCGAAACCCATCAATGACATTGAACGCCGCAAATACAGTAAAGATGGAAATTATACCGCCAACGATCCACATTTTTAACTGACTGGCAGTAATAGAAAATAGATTGGTCAGATACGTAATAAAATCGTAGTTTAATAGATTGGGATGAACTAGTATCACAATGAATACGAGGGTTCCTAATACTTCAACAACAGAATGGCAGATGGCAACGTTTTTCGTCCATTGTCTTGCGGTTAATTTATATAGGGCCAAGGCAATCTCCAAACCGATGACCAACACAACGATTGGCCAATATTGGAGTAAAACATTTTGATTGAAAGCAGGAGTCACGAATTCAATTCCATTGTTGCCGCCTTGATAAACACCGACAAGCTGATTGGCATAAAAATAAAGTGTTGCCCAAATCGCGGTCCACATTAAACTTCCAAACACTTCAGTCTTTGAAATGGCTTTTTTCCTGGGGATATTAGGGATTTTTTTTAAATCATCAGGGGTCCATTTTTTAAGGCAGGCTGCCAGCGGTTTGTTATCTTTTCGATTATCCATTCTTTCGATCATCGCAAACACAATTGTCAGCCAAAAGAATGTCTGAATTCCCACTTCTATGATTCTCGCAATCCCTTTGCCTATTAGACTTATAATAATACCGATGACAGTTTGGTCACCGCTATACCCGATAAAATATTCCGCCAGCATCGTGATCAACGAAATAACCGCTGCAATCGGCAAAATCATTTTTAGAAGTGTCAGATAGACATCAAAATAGCGCGAACCAATTAAGTGCCTTGGCCGATCCTGATAATTGCCGGCCAACGTAACGGGGTCCCCCAACTTTTCAAGAACCGCCTTTGCCTCATCTTCGCTGTAATCAGCTGGCAGCATATCCTCAATCGTTGACCGTAACTCTAGGGCAATATCCTCCCGATTTTTTTCTGGAAGCCTTCGAGTCACTTCCTGGATATAAATCTCAATTAGGTTCATCTTCTTCCTCTCCCTTTAATAGGCTATATAGCTGTTGCGAGTTCTTCAGCCACTCCTTTTTTAATTGTAAAAAAATCTCTACCCCATAATCGCTTAAAACATAGTACTTGCGGGGTCTGCTCTCGGATGTATCCCAGCTGCTCGTCACCAGCTCCTGTTTTTCTAAACGGCGAAGCAGTGGATACAGGGTGCTTTGATCGATGGTAATTCCCGATCCCTCCAATAACTGAACAAGTGAATAGCCGTATTGTGGGGTCCGCAACTGACTTAATACCGCTAATGTCAATGTTCCTCTCCTAAGCTCGGTTGTTAATGACTGCAATAATTGACTCATTCCCCCACCTCATTTCCATTACTGTAGATGATACAGTATTTGCTCTATACTATGCATCGTACACTATTATTGTGCCGAAAACAATGAAAAACTAAAAAAGAACCAACAAATTAGACCTCGTCTAAAGTGTTGGCTCCTTTTTTCAGGGCTGATTGATTTTATACAAACTATTGGAATTTTACCGGAACCCACTGGACCCTGTCACTCATTTCTCCAGCAGTTTCCCCAAAGGTTTAAAGATTCCGTCCATCAGCTCTGTCGGACCAGGCGGATTAGGAAAGAAAACAAGCATGCTTCCAAGGAACCAGCCGATTACAGATAGCGAAAGGAAAATAATTTTTTCCTTTTTCGATCCCCGCCCAAGCTTCGGCCATTCAAATAATGCCATGCAAACGAAAATGAACGTAATCCCTAGTACCGCAGCCCACTTCATTCCGTTTTCACCTCTTGTTCCGGATAAGCACCAGGTTCGGTGACGATTCCCGGTCTGCGGATTTTCGCTGTTGTCTCAAGCGTTACTTCAACCGTTGGAAAAATATCATCCCAATTCTGTTTGTATTTTTTCCAGACATTGGGGTAAGCACGGTGGAAGGCTTCGGCAAAGCCAAAAATATCGGCATTCATCTCGTGCTGAACCTGCTTTAAAGCTTCCTTCACTTTATTATCAATATCTGCCTTTAAGTCTTGTTCCAGCCTGTGAATCGTTTGCGGATTTCCAGTATTAAGGGTTGTCCCATTTTGAATAAGGTCATCTTCTGTTTTGGCTTGCATGGTGATTTTCCATTTTCCATTTTCAATTTTAGGAATCAGCCTAGAGTAGGCCCGCAGCAGTTGCATTGAAACGTATCCTTCCGTATTGTCCGGCTTTACCGTTACAACGGCTAATTCGATTTCATTTCTCAGCCATAGTAATCCCCTTGTTGTCGAGGCATCGATCGAACCAATCATTTTTCCATTTTTCAAAACGGCTGTTCCAATAATATCGGCGATCGTTTGCTTTTTATCTTGACTTTCCGGCGGAGATAATATATCGATGTAAGGCAAAGCGGCGGTTCCACTTTCCCCGATGAGCATTTCCGCGAGATCTTTCAACGTGATATCCACGCCAATCTTTAAGCCTGCCAAATTCCGCAAGACTTCTGCCAAATCCCGCTCTAATGGTGGATTAAGGCTAAATATGTTTTTCACCTTTTGTTTGCTGATAAATATGTGAGAACGTTCACGTGTTTGTGGATGGCGCATGATAAAATCGATGGTAGGGCGAAGATCTTCGTCTCTGGCCAACTCCTCATCGATCACAAACACCTCATTATGCCCCCAAAATAAATGACGGGGGAATTCCTGTTGTAGCATCGAGATCGCCTCCGCAATCGAGATGCCTTCAGCTGAACGGACTAATACTTGCTGACCTTGACCGCCGTTGCCGCCGCCCATTTCTTCTCCCACACCGGCGTTTTTCGGAATATAGACAATCACACTTAATTCAATCGTCGATTCTGTTTTTTTATCAATGCCAGCCGCCGTAATAATCGCCATATCATTCAATTCTTTTCTGTCCCAGCAGCCTGTAAGAAGGGTAACAGGCAGGAGAAGGGAAGAGATTTGCAGCAAGATATTTAATTTTGTAAAAAAGGTAATCGCTCTCATTGGCCTCCATCCTTTTTCTGTTGAAACTTCTGTTGGATCCAAGCGATGCATAGCAGCACAACCGGAATCCCCAGCTGGAGCGTTAACATATAAAAAGCCCCCGATGTTCCTAGAAAGTGCGCTAATGATTGCAGATTGGGAGCTGCCCAATGGCCGAGCACCAGTATAAGAAACCCGATTGGCAAAACAATCGGGCGATAATCAGATAGGCTGAGCCACTGAGCCATCCCAAGAACAGTGCTGTAATAAAACATGGAAATTTTTATAAAAGTTCCGGACACCCAAATGGCCATAACGATGGCTTCAAGATGCTCCAAAAAGTCAGCAATACTGATGTAGCGGACGGCAACCATGACCGGATAGGTATCCTTTATGGTCAGCTTGCCTAGAAGCATATAGGTGGACAGGTTCGTTATGACTAACAGGAACATGACACTTAGAACGGAAAGCACGCCCCATTTCATCGCTTTTCCGGAATCTTTTAATAACGGTAGGACAAACGCCATCAGGATGAACTCACTGAACCAGGCTGAGGGGACAATCGAGCCCATGAAAGAGGGCATGATTCCATTCTCCATTACGGGTAATAATTTTTTCGGATCAAGATCTTTGACGAGTAATAAGGTCATAACTAAAAAAAGCAAACTTACGACCGGTACGATTATTTGTGAAGATCTACCGATTGCCTCAATTCCGCCGTAAACGGCAAGGGCGCAAACAAGGAGCATCGAACCCATCACCACATTCATCGGTGTGGTGTTAAGAAAAGTGCCAACGACAAACTCACCGTATTCCCGGACGATAATCCCATTCAGGTGGAGAAAATAAAGCAAGAAGATCAGCCCCAAAATTTTTCCTGCTATTTTCCCCAGGATTTGCTCGCTATATTGAATAAGACTTTTTTCAGGATAGAATTTATTTAATTTACAGGAGATATAGACCGTTAACAAGCCGCTAATAGCTGCCCAAATCGGTGATAGCCACAAATCTTGTTCAGCGTGTTTGGCTGTAATCGCCGGAACTAATAATAAGGCTGTCGCAAAAATGGTCGGATTCATCATCAGCGCCAGCTGAAAGGCAGATATTTTCCCTTTTTCAATCATTGTGATAACACCTACTCCGTACCTTTGGATGGGTCTGGTTTTTGCCCCGGTGGCTGCCGATTTTGATTGTAATCCCCTGTTAAACGGGGCCGTTTGCGCAGTGCCCACCACGGCGCCCGGAACATGACATCCTTCATTTCGCTCGCTCTCATTGGACCCATTGGCGATAAATAAGGCAAGCCAAAGGAGCGCACGGTGCTTAAATGGACAATAATGGCAATCAGTCCAAGCATAATTCCCAGCAGTCCTAACGTCCCCGCCAGGAGCATGATCGGAAAACGCAGCATTCTGATGGCGATAGCGGCGTTGTAGCGTGGTATTGTGAACGAAGCAATTCCCGTAATCGCCACAACCATAACCATGGGCGCGGAAACAAGGCCTGCGGATACGGCTGCTTGCCCGATGACAAGTGCCCCGACGATGCTGACAGCAGAACCAACTTGCTTAGGAAGCCGGATTCCCGCTTCCCGTAATGCTTCGAAGGTGATTTCCATAATCAATGCCTCGACCAACGCGGGAAAGGGAATCAGTTCCCTTGACTTGGCAAAACTGAGCAGAAGAGTGGTGGGCACCATCTCTTGATGATAGGTAAGGACGGCTACATACCCAGAGGGCAGCAACAAGGCCATCACGAGAAATCCATAACGCAGCCAACGAATTAATGTGCCAATCATGAACCGTTGATAATAATCCTCGGAGGCTTGAAGCAGCGAATAGAGTGATGTCGGAACAATGATGACAAAAGGCGTTCCGTCTACCAATATCACAATCCGTCCTTCCAGGAGATTAGCCGCAGCCACATCCGGACGTTCGGTGTTCAATATTTGCGGAAAAGGGGAGTATGGATGGTCTTCAATGAATTCTTCGATATACCCGCTTTCCAAGATGCCATCAATCTGAATCCGTTGCAAGCGACTCTTAGCTTCCTCTACCAGGGTGGTATCTGCCAGCCCGTCCATATAGGCGACGATTACTTTCGTCTGTGTTTGCCGTCCAATGTTCATCGAAATCATTTTAAGCTGGGGACTTTTAATTCTCCTTCGTAAAAGCGAAGTATTGACAGCAATCGTTTCCGTAAAACCTTCCCGTGAGCCGCGAACGACTGATTCAGACAACGGTTCTTCAATCGCTCGTTTTTCCCATTTGGACAAACCGACAGAAATGGCTATGGAATATTGATCTACAAGGATGACAGGGTTGCCCGTTGAGATTTGTTCCGCTACTTCAGCAAACGTCTTGTTTTCTTTTATACTGGAAACGGTTATGCTTTGTTCCATGATTGCATGCAAATTTTCTAACTCGGCGGGTGTTTGCTGCATGAGTGGTGACAGGACGCTTTTATCCATTTCTTCAATATTAGACATGCCTTCAATATAGATCAGGAGAGCTTTCATTTTACCGGCAATGGAAAAATGACGATACACCACATCTGCACAATTGTGGTAAACCGATTGAAAGAACTGCTCATTTGTTTGTAAATTCGCGCTAAGTGAATCCTGCAATGAAAGAGACGATGGATTCGTCCCCGGCTTTTGAATGGGCTCCTTCAATCCGGTTAATTTTCTTTTTTTCAATCTTTTAAACAAACCCAACTACATCACCCCAATTCATTGCATCCTTAAACTTGTCACGATCTTTATAACATTGCCGTTTGTTTAGCTACCAGGGAAGTCTAAATTATTTACTCAAATTTAGACTTTTTTAGACTTTCCTGACGCATAAATTCAACTACACCTCATGCCCCGGCCTTAAGGACTCGCCAATCGGCGGGTTTTCATTAATCTGCGATTTGGAATATGGTACGGGAGAATATCGGCAAACACCCCGGCAAGTCGACCACACCCCAGTATTTACATTATTCCCCTCATTTAAACCATTATCGGCAAATGGGGGATATGGTGAATGAATGGGCGTGGCAGAAATGCGTGAGGCTGTGGTGAGAAAGTCAAAAGCATTAAAAAACCACCTTCATTATTCGAAGGCGGCATCTTTATCACCATATATGCTAATCTTTTGAGGCATGTATGAAAATATGAATAATGTGCACAGTATGAAAGTTACTAAATTATATGAGAAATGTTGTATGAATACTAAACTTCTATATTTAGAAGTGGTAAAAATATTGGTCAAATTAATTTTTAGATAGTAATCTTCGAAAGGTAATATCTCTTCAACTCAATAATGACAAGGCAATTTCCATAGTTTACTTGTTAACAAGACTCACGTATTTTTAATTCTGGAGAAAAACGATAAACTACCGGCACCTTCTGTGTATTCTCTTTTATTCTTTCAAGTATAATTTCTGCTGCCTTTAAACCCATTTCCTTTGTTGGCTGAGCGATCGTTGTAAGGGCAGGATGATAAATATCAGCATAGGACACATCATCAATTCCAATTATAGCCACTTCGTCGGGTATAGAAATTTTTTGCTCCTTTAAAAAGCTAAGAGCTTCCTTAAGAATAAGGTCGTTACCTGCAATTATTCCATTAGGTTTTATATCAGATTCAAATAAACGAGTTAATTCCTCTTTTATATTAATAAGAGGGCAAGCGCTTACTAATTCTTCACGATAGTCAATTTTAAAAAAGGATAATGCTTTTTTATATCCTTCAATCCTTTCTAACCGCGGAGAAAGATTATTTGTAAGCGGTAATGTCAGCATTGCAATACGATCCCTATTGCTTTTAACCAGCGTTGAAACAGCTAAGAAAGAGGCAGCTTCGTTATCAAGCATTACGGTATCTGCCAGGATCCCTTCAATTTTTCTATCGATAAATACGACTGGAATTTTATTATCGATTAAACGGCTATATTCAGAATAATTAGCACCGGTTGGAAAAATAATTAAACCATCAACATTTCTTGCCGCAAGTAGATTGATATAGGCTACTTCTTTTTCAGGATTGTCATCTGCATTACATATGATGACGTGTATCCCTTGTTCTTGAAGCGATTGTTCAACGATCCTAATAATTTCTGTAGAAAAAACGTGGCGTATGTTAGCAACAATTATCCCGACCATCTTTGTTTTCCGACTTTTTAAGTTTCTAGCAAAATGATTTGGCTGAAATTGCAATTCTTCCACTACTTTTTCTATTTTTTCGCGAGTACTTTTGCTCATATATTCATATCTTTTATTTAAAAACTGAGAAACAGTGCTTTTGGAAACCCCTGCAGCGTTAGCAACATCTTCAATTGTAACCGTTTTAGCCTCTTTCATAATAATTCCTCCGTTATGATGAAGATCTTGATAGCAAATCTTCCATATACCATTCAGTTGTAGTACTAATCATCACCTGTAGATTAAGTAATTTCCAGCATCCTTTTCATGCTCAATTTCTTTCCTCTATTATAATATAGAACTAGTTAATACATATCCATCATCTAGTAAAGATTTGTGTAATGTGTAATTTCTGCTTGTCCATTTGTTGTGGTCATAGACTTTATCAATACTAAACCGTTTTATTAAATTATACAAGAAACCGAAACCATTTTGTCGAAGGAGAGTATTTTTAATCCGATTTTTGATGAAAAGCACACAAAATTGTGCTGGAATCAGTTATTTTTAATAAATTTTTAAATATTTTTATTGTAACCGTTATCTGAAAGCGTTAAAATAAGTCCATAAATCGATTTAGTAGTTTAAATAGCCGCGGGTTTAAAGGGAGGTTTTCATTAATTGTTAGATGTCATCACAATTGGGGACGGAATGATCACAATGAATCCTATGTCTAAAGGTCCTCTTCGATTTTCCAACACATTCGAAAGAAAAGTGGGTGGTGCTGAACTAAACTTTGCGATTGGCTGTTCTCGTTTAGGCTTAAAAGCGGGTTGGATTAGTAAACTAGGAAATGATGAATTTGGAAGGCATATATTATGTTATGCCAGAGGAGAAGGTATAGATACTTCAAAGGTTGACCTTGTTGATGGATATCCTACTTCTATTTATTTTCGCGAAATATTAGCTGATGGATCAAGCAGATCCTTTTATTATCGTGATAATTCACCAACATTAACCATGAGTGAAGCAGATTTAAGTGAGGATTATTTTAAACAAGCAAAACTGTTGCATATTTCAGGGGTATTCCCGTCGATAAATGCTAATAACAAAAAAATCATTTTAGAGGCTGTTAAATTAGCCAAGAAAACCGGTTTATTGATCTCCTTTGATCCTAACATTCGACTTAAAATGTGGTCAAAAGAAGAAGCAAGAGATTATATCGAACAACTTCTACCTGATGTCGATATATTGTTAACCGGTGATGAAGAGGCAGAAATCATCCTTGGCCCGAACTCTTTAGAGACCTATTTTCAAAAGTTTCATGAATTTGGAATATCAAAGATCGCGATTAAGCAAGGTGCTGCTGGTTCTGTTGGATTCGATGGAAAGCAAATATATACTGCGCCTTCGATTAAGGCACGGGCTGTTGTTGATACGGTTGGTGCAGGAGATGGGTTTGATGCAGGGTTTATAACAAGTATTTTAAAAGGCATTCCCTTTGAGAAAGCGCTTCATATAGCGAACGCGGTTGGGGCGATGGTCGTCAGCGTGTATGGGGACAATGAAGGTCTTCCATATGCCGAAGATGTACAAGCTTTCTTGGGGGTAACAGAAACGATCGAACGCTAATAAAACCGCAACAACGCTTGGTGAGTTTTTCTAACTAATTTATTTAATAGGCAATCTGCTAAAGCTTCAATATCAAGGAGGAAAGAGAATGTTTACAACACCGTATGTTTATGTTGATTTGGACAAAGTTGAAAAAAATATTAAAAATATGATTTCTCGTTTGAACTCCAAGGGGATCGAACATTGGCCGCATATCAAATCTCATAAATCAGTGGAGTTGGCCAAAAAACAATTAGAATATGGTGCAAAAGGAATTACTTGTGCAAAGTTATCTGAAGCAGAGGTTATGGCCGAAGGTGGAATTCAACCGATTCTTATCGCTTATCCAATCATTGGAGAAGAAAAATTGAATCGATTAGGAAAACTGGCTAAAAAAATTGATATAAGAACAACAGTCGATAGTCTGCCAGTAGCGGAAGGCTTATCTACAGTGGGTGAAACCATCGGAAAGAAAATAGAAGTGCTAATTGAAATTGATGGTGGTAGTCATCGAGGCGGAGTGCAACCCGGTCAGGCAACGTTAGATTTTGCCCGGGAGATTATTAAATTACCTGGTATTCAATTGGTTGGGGTATTCACTTACGTGGGGCAAATTTACGGATGTCAAACTGAGGAAGAGATCAAACAGGAAACCCGACTTGAGGCGCAAATTCTTCTAAAAGCCAAGGAACTACTTAAGGCAAATGGAATAGAAGTGACGGTGACTTCAGGCGGCTCCACGGTTTCTTCCTTTCATGCTGAAGAGTTGGAGGGCATTAGCCAATCACGTGCAGGAAACTACATTTTTGGCGATATGAATGCCATTCACGTTGGGGTGTATACAGAGAGTGATTGTGCCTTAAAAGTCCGTTCAACTGTAATTAGTGTACCACTGCCAGGTTATGCGACTATCGATGCCGGTACCAAAACTCTAACCAGTGACCTTTCTTGTAGAGGAAATACATACGGATTGCTTGTTAGCCACCCAGATATTCAACTCTTCAAGCTAAATGAAGAACACGGTTATCTTAGCTATGATCCGAAGCTCCATACCTTGCATGTAGGAGATCAAGTGGAAATCATCCCGAATCACTGTTGTGTGATTCCGAATCTTTATGATTCGATTTACTCCTTCAGAGGTGAGGAACATATTGGTTCCTTAAAAATCGATGCGAGAGGAAAGAATTATTAATATCCCGGAAGGAGTGAAGAGTAAAATGACAACCCAATTAGCGGATGTACAAACCTATTTTGATTCTGAGGAACTAATTCAAATAGTAAGTGGTTTAATTCGGCAGAAGAGTGAAAATCCTTTGGAAACAGAGGAGGAAGCTGCACGGTTTGTTTATAACTTACTTGTTAGGGAAGGGATAGAGGCGGAACTCTCCTGGGCAGCTCCTGGAAGGCCAAATGTGATTGCCAGAATCAAGGGTAGTAATCCTACCGGTCCAACATTGCTTTATAATGGCCATTTAGATGTGGTCCCGGCCGGAGAAGGGTGGAGTATGGATCCTTTTGCAGCGATCATTCAAGACGGAAAACTCTATGGTCGTGGCGCAGCAGATATGAAATCTGGCGTAGCGGCCATGATTTATGCAGCTATGATGCTCAAAAGAATGGGTAACCCTTTTAGCGGTGAGTTAATCCTTTTTTTCAATGTGGATGAAGAGCGAGTTAATATTGGGATGAAGCAATTTCTAAAAGAAGACATATCGGCCGATTATGCAATTATTAGCGAGCCTACGGAATTGGACATATGCATTGCCCATAAGGGAGTGGGACGCTATCGCTTGGTTACACAAGGTGTTCCCGGACATGCTGCAGCCGTTAAAGAGCCGGATAACGCTATTTGTAAAATGGCAAAACTAATTTCATCCCTGGAACAAACAGGAAGGGAAGTGAAAAAGAGGGTTCACCCGCTCCTTGGACCGGGCTCTTTAACAGTGACGCAGATTAAAGGAGGGACGGCCGCAAATATCGTACCGGGGTATTGTGAAATTGAGATTGATAGACGTGTCATTCCGGGGGATACCCGTGAATCGGTTTTAGAGGAACTGAACGAAGTTATCGGAAAGACTGCCAAGGATAATGGTTTTGACTATGAATTGATAGATTACTTGTTTATCCCCGCATCGTATATTCCTCAAGACCATTCTTTGGTTCATGGACTTTTAGAGGTGAGCCGTTCGATACAGGAAAAAGATCCTGAGGTAAAGATTTTTGAAGCGACTTGTGAAGCACCATTTTTATCTGTAGATAAGGGGATACCAACGGTTATATGTGGTCCTGGCTCACTTAAACAGGCTCATATTACGGATGAATTTGTAGAAATTAAACAAATTGTAAAAGCATCCCGTATTTATATTGATCTAGTAATGCATTTACTAAAGAATTAAACAAGGTCGCTAATATTGGAACAAATATTGTGGAAGTAAAGTCATAGTGGCAGTATGCTTTCCATTTGGTTTGGTAATTAATCAATAGGAAAGAGTTTGACGATTGGGACTTTTTAAAGAGATGAAGAAAGGGATGAAATCATGGAAGCTTATAATCTTGCTCGTAAAACCGGCACTACCAAAAGGTTTTCAAATCTTCGTTGGCTCATTTTATCAATGAACGGTCTTTTATTACTACTGAATTACGGAGATAGGGCAGCAATCGGTGTTGCAGCACCATTTATTATGAAAGATTTTCATTTTTCACCGGAAACTTGGGGATTAATTATTAGTGCTTTTTCATTTGGCTATGTACCATTTTGCTTTTTGGGTGGCTGGGCATCCGATAAATATGGCCCGCGGAAAGTTATGGGCATTGCCGCCATTTGGTGGTCCGTTTTTACAGCGATGACCACAGTGGGATTTAATTTTATCAGCTTTGTTATCATTCGAATATTCTTTGGTTTTGGTGAAGGTCCTCAGGCAGCTGTTACGGCAAAAACGATCGGAAACTGGTTTCCAAAACGGCAATTGGGATCTGCGTTGGGTATTTCTCAGGCCACTACCCCATTAGGTGGGGCCATTGGGACTCCGGTATTTGTATGGCTTATGCTATTAACCGGGAACTGGAAAATCCCATTTATTTTTCTTGGAGTCATTGGAGTTTTATTCGCTATCGGCTGGTTTGTCATTATGAGAGATAAACCTGAACAACATCCTTGGATTTCTGCGATGGAATTAGCAGTTATCAATGAGGGTCGCGAGAAAGAAACATCCGTCGATAATGGTCCAAAGGCAACACTAGGCCAATGTCTGAAAAAACCATTAGTATGGATTATTGCTTTTTCATTTTTCAGCTATTCTTGGGCTCTGAACACATTCCTGAGTTGGTTTCCTACCTATCTTGTAAACGCTCACCATATTAATATTCATGATCTTGCTATAAGTGGCTCCATTCCATGGATTGCAGGTACGATCGGGTTAGCAAGTGGCGGGATTGTTACGGATTGGATTGGGAAGAAAACCGGAAAAACTACTGCTTCCCGTAAATGGCTGACAGTTATTTGTTTACTTGGAGTTGCGGCAGCCTTTATTCCTAGTACAATGGTAACTTCTACCACTGGTGCTGTCACTTTAATGGCATTTGCAGTCTTTCTCCTTTATTTAACGGGTGCTCAATATTGGGCAATTATCGCCGAAACCTTCCCACTGTCACATTTAGGAGGAATTGGTGGATTCGTGAACGCACTTGCCAATTTAGCTGGTATTGTTGCACCTATCGTCACTGGGGCTGTTGTACAAAGCACAGGTTCATGGGGATCTGGATTCGTCGTGGGAGCGATCATCCTGGCGATTGGTGCTCTTAGTTTGGCCTTTTTTGGAAAAGTCGGTAATGGAACTGTTACAGAATAGCGATTTAATACTAATATGTACAAGAAAAGGAACAGCAGGATACTTTATAGGAAGGTTTATCCATGTTCCGATCAAATTGGCGAAAAAGTTTAATTATAATGGGGTAACATGAATTTTATATCTTCAAATAGTAAGTGAGGGAAGGAAATGTCTTATCATCAGCAATTGGATGGGGAGAATATTATCGCAATTATGAGGGGAGTTGACCCCAAGAATGTAAGTTCAATTGCTCAATCACTTAAAAAGGGTGGTATACGAGTGATTGAAATAACTCTTGATTCACCTAACGCTCTTGAGGTTATAAAACAATTATCTTTAGAGGAAGGAGATAATATGTTGATAGGAGCCGGAACAGTTCTGGATCCCGAATCAGCTAGAATGGCTATTCATCACGGGGCTAAATTCATCATATCTCCTACGTTGAATATCAAAACGATTGAAATGACAAAAAGATATGGGGTATTAAGTATACCGGGATGTTTAACTCCAACGGAAATCTTAACAGCATATGAAAATGGTGCTGATATGGTTAAGGTATTTCCAGCTAGTTCTATGGGGGCAAATTATTTTAAAGACTTATCCGGCCCGCTCTCTTACATTCCTTTAATAGCAACAGGGGGAATAAACGAGAACAATATTCAGGACTTTATCAAATCAGGGGTTACTGCTGTTGGTCTGGGTAGTTCTTTAATTGGAAAAAAAGTTTCTGATGATAGAGATTTAGCGCTATTAATTGAAAAAGCCTCAAGGTTAGTAAAACTAGTGAATGACTGTAAAAATAACTGAAAAGGCACATGTCGTGATTAAATTTGTCGAAATTTAACTAGTCCTTTATACATCAATTAATGTTACAAAGCTTTCTTAACATATTTTAATACTAGAAAGCAATCAACCAGAGTATTACAAAAGGAGAGATAAAAATGTCAATTGAAAATAGATTAGAAGATTTAGGTATTAAGCTAGAAGAAGTTAAAACACCAAAATTCTCCTATACGCCGGTAACACAGGTGGGAAATTTAGTTTACACCTCTGGACAGGATTGTCGTGTTAATGGAGAACTGATTCTTGAGGGGAAGTTAGGCAGAGAGTTAACAATTGAGGAAGGAAAGCAAGCAGCTCGGCAGTGTGCCATTAATTGTTTGTCGGTCCTTAAATGGCACCTAGGCAGCCTGGATAAAATAAAGAAAGTTGTAAAAGTATTGGGGTTTGTACAAAGTCATGATGAATTTAAAGACCAGCCATATGTCATGAATGGTGCATCCGACTTGTTCTTGGAAGTTTTCGGTGAAAAGGGAAAGCATGCCAGATCAGCTATTGGGGCAAACGAACTTCCATTTAATACTCCGGTAGAAGTCGAAATTATTGTAGAAATAGAAGACTAATCAGCTTCTATTTCTACTCTAACCCGTACTGGAAACTCTTTTTTGTTTATTGAAGACCAAAGGTATCACTTAAAACATACCACGGTTCAATTACTAAGGGGCTGTTTCAAAAAATGGAGCAGTTCCTTTTTAGTTTGTAGAACAAAATGGTTGCTGTGCAAAACCCGCTGCAAGTTTGTAAGAATTCAGATTTCCTTGTCTTTAAATAAAAGAAAAATCCACAGAGTTTGACAGCTTATAACAAAAAACTCCCCAAAAACAGCGGTGTGCCCGCGTTCTTGAGGAGTTTTTTATTTTTTTTCACGTAGATATCCATTTCATCGGTTTTGACCGAGAACTTCCTACACTAAACTGCGATTTCCCCCTCTTGCTTTTCTTCCTTTTCTTTCCGTGAACGAGCCCAGGACACGATAATCGCAGCCATAATGGTAAAGCCGAGGTACCCCATGACAGGATAAACAGTTCCGACCAGCTTGATAAAGCCGATAAAGCTGGAAGCGAAGGCTAGGATGCCAAACCCGACAACGGCCGGTTTAAATTTGGAATTGCCCGGCTTTACGATGCGGGCGGCAAAGGCGTAAAGCATGCCAACTGCTGTATTATAAATCATTCCGAGCAAGGCAATCGACATTAGTGCTCCAAGCACAGGATGAAGCTGGTTAGCAAGAAGTAATGTCGGCATGTCTACTCCTTGTAACGTATCTAGTTTGGCAAACATGCCAATGTTAATGAGTAAAATTAACAGTCCAAGTCCAAGACCGCCTAAAATTCCGCCACGACCAGCGACCTTTGCATCTTTTGTTGTTCCACCCATTACCGCAAGCATCGCTGCTCCCGCGGCTATATTATAAGAAACATAAAGAAGTCCGCCGAGCAGCCAGTTTGATGCTGCTGCCGGTTGTTTTTTGGCAACGGCTTCAAGTGCAGTAAAGCTTTGATCCATCGTTAATAAGGAATAGCCAGTAATAATGAGGACCAGCACCATTAAATATGGTGTAATCCAACTGATGACGGACAGTAATTTTTGAACATTTAGGCAAACGGTTAAAATGGTGAGGACCGCCATAACGACATTTCCGACCATTGCTGGCAACCCAAATTGCTGTTCAAAAATCGAGCCGCTTCCAGCCATCATGACAACCGTCACGCCGAATAAGAAGAAAGTAATAATGATATCCACAACCACTCCCAAATAACGGCCGCAAATATGATAAATGACCGCTTTATGAGAATCGGTTTGCAGTTTTGATCCAAGCTGTGTTAATTGCATGCCTAAGAAGGCAAAGAAAAAGGTTGCAATCACACCACCAATGATTCCCAGTAAACCAAAGCTGGTGAAAAATTGTAAAATTTCCTGACCGGATGCAAAACCGGCCCCGACGATAATGCCGACATAAGCCCCGGCAATTTGTAAGCTTTTCCTCATGATAAAACCTCCAACCTATTCATAGAATTATTTAAATATTGGGACAATTTATGACGTGAGAGGGGAAGACCTCTCTTACGGAAAAAATGAAAATCGCTAATAAAAGCTTCAGAATCGCTAATATATCGCTTGAATTCGCTAATATATCGTTCAAAATCGCTAATAAACGGTTTAAAACTGCTAATAAATAGCGCTAATCCGCCATATACAGTGATTTTTTAAGAAAAAGTCTGCTCGCGAACGGTAAAGCGGTCAATCGTATTTAAATCAACGCTGTAGCCAATTCCCGGTGCTGTTGGGACGGTGATCAGGCCGTCATGGACGGTTACCTCCGGTTCGATGATATCCTTTTCCCAATAGCGTGAGGAAGCTGCGGTATCTCCCGGCATTGTGAAGTTAGCCAGAGTCGTTAAAGCAATATTATGGGCTCTTCCGACACCCGCCTCCAACATGCCGCCGCACCATACCGGGAGCCCGCGTTCCATGCAGAGGTCATGGATTCGTTTGGACTCCGTTAAGCCACCAACCCGGCCGATTTTAATATTAATAATTTTGCAGCTTCCAAGACTGATAGCCTTCCGCGCGTCTTCTACCGAATGGATGCTTTCATCAAGGCAAATCGGTGTGGCCAGCTGTTTTTGCACAACGGCGTGATCAACGATGTCATCGGAGGCGAGCGGCTGCTCAATCATCATTAAATCGAACTCATCCAGCTGTTTTAACAGATCAATATTATGAAGGCGATAGGCAGAATTGGCATCGGCCATCAATTGAATCGTCGGAAATGATTTGCGAATTTCGCGGATGACGTCAACATCCCAGCCCGGCTTGATTTTTACTTTAATCCGGCGATACCCTTGTGTCACAGATTGGTCGATAATTGTTAGCAGTTCATCGACTGTTTTTTGAATCCCAATGCTGATTCCGACTTCGATTTCTTTTTTCTCACCGCCAAGAGCGGTTGCCAGCGGAAGATTCTCGCGCTTGGCGTACAGGTCCCAAATGGCGCCTTCAATCGAAGCCTTGGCCATATTGTTTTTACGAATCGGTTCAAATAAAGCGGAAACCTCATCCGGATGGGTGATTTCCTTATCCAGCACGAGTGGAATGAGGAAATCCTCAAGGATGTGCCAGTTTGTCTTTAATGTTTCTTCGTTATAAAGCGGTGACATAAAGGCGACGGATTCGCCCCAGCCGGACCTGCCGTTTTCATCCTTCACTTCCACAAGGATAAATTCCTTATCAAGGAAAGTGCCGAAGCTTGTGGTAAACGGAAATTTCAGCTTCATTTTTAAGTGGCGCAGTGTGACATTTTTGATGTTCATTTTGTATCCTCACTTTCTAATCGAAGTGTAGTGCGTCTTTTCAAGACATAATAATGGACTGGTTCATCATTCATTTTTATGAGTTTCATTGCAGCAAACCCTTGGGTAAACAGCGCTTGAAAAATATGCCTTGTTTTTATGCGCCAATCCAATGCCAGCTCAAAGTGCTCTTTTTTGAGCTGCTGAAAATGCCTTGGGATTGGAACGAGCACCGCTTCTTGGTCGTTAAAAAATGAAGCATCCACTTCGAGCGGTATGGGCTCTCCATCTACAGTCAACTCGTACGGAATACGTTTGTAAGCGGTCCAATCATCCGTATCATTTTCATTGATGTGTGGGCTTTGAATCCACCATTCCACCTGAAAACGGTCGGAGGCGAGTCCCCGGTTAAGCGGGTCTTCCATGTCGCCATAACAGTTTTCAATATAAGTGCTGCAAATTGCTTTTAATTTTGTCAAATTTAAAAAGGCATTTGCGCTTTCAAGCGGATCATAAGTCCAGGTGACCATCTTATATCCTTTTTCAATTGCGGCCTGTCTTTGCGCTTCTTTTAACATTGCGCCAATGCCATGGCTGCGAAAGTCTTCGAGAATTCCCAGCATATGGGAGCAAAGATAGGATTGGCCGTTGTGAAAACCGGCAAACCCGTAGCTGAAGCCGACCATGTTTTCTCCATGAAAGGCACCAATCATAATGCCACCGTTTTTCACCGCAGTCAGTGTGTGGTGAATCGGGATCGGTTTCATGTTCCAAATCGCTTTTTCGAGCTGTTGTACCCGTTCCAGCTCGCTAATCGTAACAAGTTGTCGTACTTCGATTGCTTCCTGTAGGTTATTTTTCTCCAGTTTTGGCTCAACTGCTGTTGGGCCCTCTGATGCTTCCGGCATGTTGAATTCCTCCCGTTCAGGTTTAAATATGGGTGGTGTTGGCTCTTCCGTTGGAGCTTGCATATGGTGTTCCGTCAGTCTAGGCCTAGAGTCAGCTTGGATTGGCCTTCCGATTGCTTCCGTCATGCTGCGTTCCTCCCTCAAGAAACTCAAAGGTATTTAGGATGGTTTTCGTTAAAATTTCAATTCCATCAAAGATGGCGTCGCGGTTGAAAGTCATATCGGGATGGTGTAATCCCGGCTTGAGATCACAGCCAAGGCCTAACATCGTCGCTTTTAGCTGTGGTCGTTTCAACGTGTAAAAGTGAAAATCCTCACCGCCGCTGGTTGGTGCGGGTTCCACGAGATGCTCTGCCCCAAGTGTATCGGTTATCGCTTTAGCCATCAGTTCTCGTGCCTTAGGATGAACGGTCGCTCCGACCACTTCTGCTTTCGTCTCCAAGGGAATTTCCACCTCGTACATTTCAGCAAGTGCTTTTGTGATAGTTATCACTTTTTTTGTGATAAATTCCATCGCATCGTTCGTCTGGGCCCTAAGGTCAAGATGGAACGAGGCATGTCCGGGGATCAGGTTGCTGCTTTCTCCGCCCGCATGGAACTTGGTCATTTTCACCGAATAAGGAATCATCGGGTCGAGATGAATTTTGCTTAGCTCCTGAACAAGCGAGGCGCCAATTTCGATCGCATTTTTTCCTAAATGTGGCCGAGCCCCGTGGGCATCCTCACCGATAATTTCACCGGCGATAAATTTTGCCGCACCATGCAGAATCGCAGGAGCCGCCTCTCCGGCTTGGAGCTCTTGAATGGGGCGCAGATGGACGCCATATAAAAAGTCGAGGTCATCAATGACGCCTTTTTCTACCATTTTAAGGGCTCCGGTTCCTTTTTCTTCGGCTGGCTGGAAGATAAATTTCAGTTTGCCGCTAGGTTGATAGTTTAGTTTTTTCAAAAGCAAAAGAACGCCCAGGGTCATTGTCATATGAGCATCATGACCGCAGGAGTGATTAGCTTGAAACGTTCCGCCGACCTCTTGCCAGAGAGAGTCGATATCGCTCCGAAGTCCAACGGTGTAAGGCCCGTCGCCATATTCCACGACAAGCCCGGTACAATCGCAAAAGGTTCGTACCTGAAATCCCTCCGCCTCGAGCAGCTTGGAAAGATAAGCCGTCGTCTCAGTCTCCTGCCAACTTACCTCCGGATGCTGATGTAAATGATCAAATATCTCACAAAGCCTCGGCTTCAATTCCGCTAACAGCGTCTTCATAGTTTCCTCCTTTTGGAATATGGTGTCAGGCACCGCTCGTGGACATTTGTCCGCGCAGGGTCGACAATTTGCTTCTAAAACGCGGCCCACTGTTGTGACAGGATTACCTTTCAGATATTCCGTAAATTTGAGCTCGTGGGCATTTTCCTATGTTGCCTAATTCAACTCCGCCTCATGAACCGTCCTTAAGGACTTGCCAGTTGGCAAGTTTTCATTTCGGGGACGCTGTTTGTCGCTTCCCTATACCGTTGCCATTTTTTTGAAAGTCTCTGCTGTAACCTATTCCTCGTAGAACAGATGCCTGATGTCCAGTGATTCGTATTGTTGTTTTCGGTTTTCAAACCGTTGTTTGTCTTGGACGGATACTTTCGCCACGATGGCGTTTAACAATGAGAACAGTGACGGTGTTGTATCAAGGGTTGACTTGCCGGAGGGGGCGATGGTCAGCAACACATCGGCAAATTTATGGATCGGCGCCAATGGTGAATCGGTAATCCCAATGACCGTCGCTCCCCGCTGTTTGGCAAGTTTGGCCATATTAATAGTTTCTCTGAGATAGCGGTGGAATGATATTGCTACCAAGACGGAGTCTGCATTTAACCGATCCAACGCAGCCCCCAGTCCGTCAGTATCTGATTTATATAAGAAAACATTTTCCCGCATCAGCCCTAATGTGAAAGACAACCAATGAGCTGCAGCAAACGATGAACGCAAACCGGAAATCAGAATTTGTTCGCCGAAAATAAGATGGTCAACGGCTTGCTGGACATCCTTTTCATTCATTTGTGCTGCCGTTCGTTTGATGTTTTGGCAATCTTGCTCCATCACATGTGCAAAAAAATGCGGTTCGTTCAACAGTTCAAGCTTGTTCGAATAATATTGGTCCAAGCTGCTTTTTTGCATCAGCAATGCTTCGCGAACCTTCTTTTGCAATTCCGAAAATCCGTTATAGTCCAAGGAATAACAAAAACGGATGACAGTTGTTTCGCTCACGCCAACTTCCTTGCCAATTTGATCCGCTGACTTGATCGCGAACTGGTGGGGCTCATCCAGCAGGAACTTAGCAATTTTCTTTTGGCTTTTGGAAAACTCTGGAAACTTCTCTTTGATGCTTCGCTGAAAGTCGGTCATGATCAACACCTTTTCTAAAAAATTAATGAAGCTTGTCATTCATTTATTACGAATAATGAAGTATACACTTCATTTTTATATATTATAAAAAGTATCATCATTCTGAAAATTCCGCAATATAAAAGACTGAAGTTTTTGAAAAATAATTTAACGGACCTTTGCCATCTGAATCCGCTGTTTTTAAAAAGGCCTCAAGGTCGGAAATGTTTTGTCAGCGGAAGACAGCATCGAACTGGTCAAAAAATGAGGCAGGCCCGCTTTGTTAAAAGCGAAGCCTTAGTAAATAGTAACAGATAAAATTGGGGATAATTTTAGCAGTAAATGAAAACGTAATCATCATGAGGTCTTCCTGCCCGTTAAAGCAGGATAAATTTTTTACACCTAGCGGAAGAAAGGCAACAGCATCAGATATTTTTACATCTTTGGAGGACAACAACATGAAATACATCATTGCCATCATTGGTTTACTGGTTGTTTTTGGCTTAGCTTACATCGTCAGTAATAATCGAAAAAATATCCGGATCAAGCCAATTATTACTATGATCATTATTCAATTGATATTATCTGCTTTATTATTAAATACAACGGCCGGTTTGGAATTAATCAAGGTGTTTGCCGGCGCTTTCGGTAAACTATTGGAATATGCTGGCGCCGGGGTATCATTCGTGTTCGGCGGCATTGCCAATAAAGGAGAATCTCCATTCTTCCTGAACGTCCTGTTGCCAATTGTGTTTATTTCCGTGTTAATTGGAATCTTCCAGTACCTGAAACTTCTCCCGTTGATTATGAAGGTCATTGGCATCCTGCTTAGCAAAGTGAACGGCATGGGGAAATTGGAATCATACAATGCTGTGGCATCCGCGATGATTGGTCAATCTGAAGTGTTTATCACCGTGAAAAAACAGCTTGGCTTACTGCCGGCTAATCGTTTGTACACTCTTTGTGCTTCGGCCATGTCCACGGTTTCGATGTCGATTGTCGGGGCGTATATGACAATGATTGAACCAAGATATGTCGTCACGGCGCTAGTGCTCAACTTATTTGGCGGATTTATCATTGCCTCGATTATTAACCCTTATACGGTAAAACCAGAAGAGGACCTTTTGGAAATTCAGGATTTGGAAAAACAAAGCTTTTTTGAAATGTTAGGAGAATATATTTTGGACGGTTTTAAAGTTGCCGTGATTGTCGGTGCGATGTTAATAGGCTTCGTTGCCTTGATGGCGGCGATTAATAATATTTTTGAGATGATTTTCGGCATTTCTTTCCAAGAAATTTTAGGCTATATTTTTGCCCCAATTGCCCTCATGATGGGCGTTCCTCTTTCGGAAGTGGTAAAAGCGGGTGGGATTATGGCCACCAAGCTGGTGACAAATGAGTTTGTCGCGATGATGGACCTGGCCAAAGTGGAGAACACATTAAGCCCGCGAACATTGGGGATTATCTCCGTATTCCTCGTCTCGTTTGCCAACTTCTCTTCGATCGGGATTATTGCCGGTGCTGTTAAAAGTCTTAACGAGAAAAAAGGAAATGTGGTCGCCAAATTTGGTTTGAAACTGTTATATGGTGCGACATTGGTAAGTGTCTTATCAGCTGTCATCGTAAGCGTTGTTTTATAATGCGTATGGCTTGATAAATTATGGAAAAGCAATTTGTAAAGGTAAAAAACTGCTTTTCCATATTTTAAGGAGGGAAAAAAGAATTTTGTAAAAATGGGCTAGAATTTTGAAAAAAGGACTACAATTTGCAGAGTTGCACCATTTAATTCCAAGTTTTGTATAATTGAATTGTGACTGTGAAAAATTGCCCAGGGGTTTTGTTAGATTCTGCTTGGATTTTGTAGAAAAAGAATGCAAGTTGCAGAGGGGAATCACTCTATTTCTAATTTTTGTAAGCAATATTGAGATTTTGTAAGATAAAAGAAGGGGACGTATCTTCTGCTTCAGTTTGTGGATGAATGAAGCTAAAGAAGCGTCCCCACGCTTATTGCACTGACTTAAGTTCCAGCTGTCCATGATCAGTGTTTGACACCACGACCATCTCCAGCAGATCAAGCAATTTTTCCAAAACAGCACAAGGATAATGAAATAACGCAACTTAGCCAATTTCCGCTTTTTATCATGATGGTTGCAGGAATGGCGAGAAATGCCCCCAAACCTGATAAGGTAAAGCTTTTGGTGAATGGGTAGAGGACGAGAAAGCTAATGATAATGACGAAAGCAAGCCACGGCTCAAGGGCGAGCATCCCGCCGATAAAGGTCGAAACGCCTTTGCCGCCTTTGAATTTCAACGTAATCGGTTTGATGTGGCCAATAATTGCAAACCCAAGACCGAGCAGCAGCAGAGGTTCGGCATAGTTGAGATAGCGCCCGAGGAGAATAACGGAAGCACCTTTCAGGGCATCTCCGAGAAAAATTGCCGCAAACGCAGGTGCCCCCCGCAGACGCCCCCCATTCCGTGCCCCCACATTCCCGCTTCCAACCGAACGAATATCCTCCCGATAAACCAACCTCATTACCCAATAACCAAACATTACACAACCAATCAAATATGAAAAAATAAAATACAACTTATTCCCTCCCTGTCAGACAACATAAGTGGACATGTTGGCGGTATTGTCCACATGGGGTGGACATTTAAGTTGTTGGTATTTTATAACATCCCTACCTTTATTTTGCGGTTAAATGGTGAGGATTTCAAATGATTTTTTTGGCTGGGGGGTCATATTTTGATCTTTCTGGTCAAAAGATTGACCATAATTTTTTGAACATTTTTTAACAACTAAAATTAGTGTGATTTGCATCACAACAAGGGAGTGATCTTTTTCCTATCCTGTTTACGATACATAAATAAGAGAAAGTGAGTGATGAATGATGTTTTGTCATCAATGCGAACAAACTCCTGCAGGCGGCTGCAAAGTTCTCGGCGTGTGTGGAAAGGATGAAACGATTGCCAGCCTCCAAGACACGATTATTTTTGGGTTAAAAGGGATTGCAGCTTATCGCACGCATGCCAACCAATTAGGATTTACCGACCCATTCGTTGATACGGTAACCCATGAGGCCCTTTATATGACGCTGACGAACTCAAACTTTAATGTCCAGGAACATATTGACATGGCGATGAAGGTCGGACAATCAGCCGTGCGCGTCATGGAAATGCTTGATGAAGCCCATACGAAGCGCTTGGGCATCCCGGAACCGATTCGTGTCAGCCAAAATAAAATTGAAGGTCATTGTATTGTCGTTACCGGACATAATCTGTTTGCCTTAGAAGAATTATTGAGGCAGACAGAAGGAAAGGGTATCAATATTTACACTCACTCGGAAATGCTTCCGGCCCATGGTTATCCGGCATTAAAGAAATATTCTCATTTAAAGGGCAATATCGGCAAAGCATGGTATGATCAGCGCCGCCTGTTTGAAAAATTCCCAGGGGCCATTTTGGCGACGACGAACTGTGTAATGCCGATTAAAGGCTCCTATGCCGATCGGATGTTTTCCTATGAAGTAGCCGGGCTTGAGAATGTCCAAAAAATCGTCAATGACGACTTCTCGCCATTGATTGAAAAAGCGTTGGAATTACCTGAGGCAGCTATTGATTCAGACGAAACCTTATTGACAGGATTCCACCACGAAACGGTTTTAGGCTTAGCTCCTGAAGTGATCGATGCTGTGAAAACGGGAAAAATCAAACGTTTCTTTGTGATTGCCGGCTGTGATGCCCCTGGGAAAGGCGGGGAATACTATCGTGAGCTTGCTACTTCCTTACCGCCGGAAACGGTTATCTTAACAACATCATGCGGTAAATTCCGCTTTAACGATGTGGATTACGGTGTTGTACCGGGAACTGAAATTCCACGATATATTGATTTAGGACAGTGCAATAATTCCGTCTCCACAGTTAAAATCGCTAAGGCTCTAGCCGAAGCATTTGAATGTGAGATCAATGAACTTCCGGTCAGCATCGTGTTATCCTGGTTTGAGCAAAAAGCAGTTGCTATTCTTTTAGGCTTGTTCAGTTTGGGCATTCAGGATATCCGAATTGGACCAAAAGCCCCGGAATTTATCTCTGAAGGGGTATTGCAGGTTCTGCAAGATGCTTTCAATTTAAAACTCATTGGCACTGCCCAAGAAGATATGAAAGAAATGCTGCAACTGGCATAATTTATTAATAAGCGCTGGGGTTTTCTACTAAACTAGAAATCCTAGCGCTTTTATTTTTTTTCAATGAATGACAGAACTTGTATTCACCTCATGATGAGGACAAGTGAGGCAGATTTTCTCCGCGAGCTGTCCTCATAACTGTTCGTAAAAATTCCAAAATCTTAAAAAAGCCAGAGGAAAATTATGCTAAAATGGAATTAACTTCGAGAGAGAAGGTGATTGTGATCGAACAAAATCAAGAAATTGCATTGTGTCTAAAGGGTCTAAAAAAGGATTATGGAAGCAAACAGGTATTAAAAGGAATTGATTTAACGGTCCAGCGCGGGCAAATTATCGGCTATATTGGTCCGAATGGTGCCGGCAAAAGCACGACGATCAAGATTATTCTTGGGCTTGAAGGCGACTACTCCGGGAAGGTGGAAATTTTCGGTGAAGAAGTTACCGAACAAAGCGTTGATTATAAACGAAAAATTGGCTATGTCCCGGAAGTCGCCGAACTCTACGATAATTTGACAGCGCGGGAGTATTTGACCTTTGTCGGGGAACTATATGGGCTGGACTTTCAGACGGCCGATCAAAAAGCGCAGCAGCTGATGAAAGTTTTTGGTTTGGAGGAAGTGTACCACGCAAGGATTGCCTCTTATTCCAAAGGGATGCGGCAAAAGGTGCTGATTATTTCCAGTTTAATACATAACCCGGATTTGTTATTCTTGGATGAGCCATTGAGCGGTCTCGATGCCAACAGTGTCATGGTGTTCAAAGAAATTCTCGCCGTCCTTGCGGCACAAGGGAAAACGATTTTCTACTCATCCCATATTATGGATGTCGTCGAAAAAATCAGCAACCGGATCATCCTTATTAACGATGGAAACATTGTTGCCGATGGCAGCTTCGATGAGTTAAAGCAGCAAAATCATGAGGGGACATTGGAGCAAATCTTTAATCAGCTGACCGGTTTTAATGAGCATAAGGCACTTGCTGAGGAATTTGTCGCGATTGTCCAAGGGGTGTAAGCGATGAAGGACTTTCGAACATTACAAATTTTAGATTTATGTAAAGGTCTTTTCGAGCGGCTTGGCGTTGATTATCCCGTTATGCGAAAAATTCTCGCGGTCAAATTAACGATGGATGGGCGCCGAACACCGACCATTTTTAATCAGCAGCAGGCGAAGAAAAAGAATAAGCCGGAAGAAAACGGTTTTCTCAAATCATTGGGGATGTATGTCTTATTGAGCCTATTTATCATTCCGATTATGCTGTTCTTTGACAATTATCTTTATCAAATGAGTATTTTCTTCGGCATCGTCATGTTTTTGGTGATGACCTCGATGATTTCCGATTTTTCCAATGTGCTGCTCGATCTTAAAGATAAGACGATCCTGCAGACAAAGCCGGTTGATAAAAAAACGATCAGTGCCGCCAAAACGGTCCATATTTCGATCTATTTATTTTTCCTGACCGCGGCCATCGCCGGTGCTCCCATCATTGCCGGGACGATCAAACATGGATTGTTGTATTTACTTTTGACACTGGTGGGGCTGGTTTTCGTCGACTTATTCATTGTTGTGTTAACGGCGATTATCTATTTTCTCATCTTACGGTACTTTGACGGGGAAAAGCTAAAAGATATCATCAATTATGTGCAAATTGGCCTGTCAATCACCATTGCCATCGGCTATCAGATTTTGGCACGGGCGTTTGAGTTTGTTGATCTAAGTATTACCTTTACCCCCAGCTGGTGGCATTACCTCATTCCGCCTATATGGTTTGGAGCGCCGTTTGAGCTGTTTTTGAACCACGATTCAAGCGGCTACCTGGTAGGCTTTTCCTTATTGGCCTTGGTTATGCCGATTCTCATGATGATGATTTACAGCCGGATGTTACCTTCCTTTGAGCGAAATCTGCAAAAGCTGGCAAGTCAAAGCGGGGAAGGGAAACGCAAAGATAACCGTTGGAAAAATTGGCTGGCCGGGATCGTCTGCCGCAGTCATGAGGAAAGGGTGTTTTTCCGCTTTGCCGATCATATGATGCGGAATGAAAGGGAGTTTCGCTTAAAGGTTTACCCAGCCTTAGGTCTGTCACTTGTTTTTCCATTCGTGTTTATCTTTAACGAAATTCGCATGAATTCCTATGCTTCTTTAGTTGCGAGTAAATGGTATTTGGCGATTTATATGGCGTGCCTGATGATCCCGAGTGCGGTGGCGATGCTGAAATACTCGGGAAAATATAAAGGAGCCTGGATCTACCAAACGGCACCGCTGACTAGTCTAGCACCTTTATTCAGTGCGGTGTTAAAAGTGTTTATCGTCAATCTGTTTTTACCGGTGTATCTTGTCCTGAGCGTGATCTTTATCGCCATCTTTGGGTGGAGAGTGGTCCCGGACCTTTTGGTAGTGTTTGTTTCTTCGATCCTCTTTACGGTTATTTTTTCCGTATTCTTAAAAGACAGCCTGCCGTTTTCCGAATCGTTTGCGGATGCCCAACAAAGCGGCGGTATTAAGATTCTTCTTGCCACTCTGGGAATTGCGATGTTTGTCGGGATTCATTTTGCCGCAACCTTAGTTCCATTTGGGGTATGGGGATATCTCATACTTTTGCTCTTGATCACCTATTTTGCCTGGAAACTGGCGTATAAAACGATGTGGAATGTTAAAACCTGACATTGGAATATTTTTGTAAAATAGCAAGGTAGTTAGACAAAAAAGGCCCGAACGCTTCGGGCCTTAAATTAATCTGTTTGAACATTCAATGATAACGCCTACTGTGCTGCATGTTTGGCCAACTTCGGACTCCGATGCGAGGCTGCATATAAGATCAATCCGCTCACAATTAATAATGTACTGGTGCTGATGAAGACGGCGGAAAAGCCGTAGAAGCCGGAGATGAAGCCGCCGAGCATCGGACCGACGATATTTCCAAAAAATCGTAGGCTAGTATTATAGCCGAGAACCTCTCCCTGCATCTCAATCGGGGCTTCCTGACGGATATAAGCAATCCTAGTCGGGACAACGCCGCCGATTAGGACACCAAGCACAAACCGAATGACGACAAGCTGCCAAAAATGATTGACGGCTGCTCCCGGCATGTAGACTACACCGGCTGCGATGAGAAGAATCACCAGAATTTTAGTATAGCCATACTTGTCGGCGATTCCTCCCCATTTTCTCGCCATGAATAAGTTCCCCAGCCCTGCCGCGGAAAAGGCAATCCCGGAATAAAAAGCAACATTGGCTTTTCCATGCAAATCGCTGACAAACAAGGACAAAATTGGCTGCACGCTGTAATGAGCAATTTGCTCCAGCGCAGACAGCAACAGTACCGTTAAGAAAACGGGATTTTTGACAATGTGTTGTAACACTTCTTTGCTGGAATAGAGTGCTTTGCTTCCTTCATTTACATCCATGCGGTATTCCCTCGTAAAGAAAACCAGCAGGACAGAGATGTAAATCGCAATCGATGTCCATCTAAATGTCATCGCAAACCCTAACGAATCAGCCATTAAGCCTCCGAGCATCGGACCAAGTAAAGAGCCAGTGATGCTTCCTGTTTGCAGCGTCCCCAAGACACGACCGGCAATTTTTCTTGGCGTTTGCGTGGAAATGAAGGCCTGCGACATTGAAATAAACCCTGAGAAAAAGCCCATAAAAAACCTGAGAATAAATAGTTGCATAACGGAATCGACAAAGCCCATGAGAAAAATGGAAGTCCCCAGTCCTAATCCGGAGTAAATCAGGATTTTTTTCCGGCCGTAACGGTCACCAATTCTTCCCCAAATCGGTGAAAAGAGAAAAGCCGAGACAAAGGTAATACTGAAAGTAATTCCCGCCCAATGCTGGACATATTTTTCCGAAAAGTTACCAAACGACTCTATATATAATGAGATAAAAGGCAGAATCATCGTCATGCTGCCGCCGACAAAGAAGTTGGCAAACCACATGATCAACAGATTCCGTCTAGCACTCTTCTGTTGATTCAAGGAATAACACTTCTTTCATTAAAATACTTCGTATCACTAAATATTATCATAACGAAACTTTTTTGCAAATAGGCAGGAATTACTAGCGTCGGCTTTTGGATCATGATTTATCAAAAGAAACTGTTTCCAAATAGGGAATTTTTACATCTGGAAACAGTTTCTTGTTGAAAATATCGTTATTCGTTTTCCGTGGAGTTTCTTTCAAATCGCATAATCTATCTTAATTGATTGATTCATAAATTTTTAAGGCAATCTGCATATTAAGCATGTCATCATTATTAGTGGTGTCAATCGATAAAATATCTTCAATTCGCTTCATTCGGGCGCGAAGTGTATTTTTATGAATGTAAAGTTCATCACTTGTTTTTTTGTTGGAAAGATTGTTTTTAAACAATACTTTCAATGTGTCCAAAAGCTGTGTATTATTTTTGGTATCGTAATCGATAATAGGGTAAATAAAAGAATGTAATAATTCTTCGAAATAAATATTATCAATATCCCCCTTTTTATCGGTAAGGAGCCGTAAAAAGCCTAATTCCGTATAAAATTGATAATTTTTCGGAGAATGAATCTTTGTTAAGGTATTGAGCGCCTGTTTTGCTTCTTTCATTCCAACATATGATTTTTCGAACCTTTGTAATTGGCTAATACCTGCGTAAATGTCGTTACAGGAAAAATAATATTGAAAAAGGCTAAGTAGTTTTTCTATCGCTTTTTCCGGATTGTCGATTGATTCCCCCAGAAAAATAATTAATTTCTCATCTTTAATAAAGACAATAATTTTGGAGTAGTTTTCATAATTCATTTTCAGAAACTCTGTAATATCTTGTTCCTGTTCTACCAGCCGAATTGTTTTGTTGTTTTGGCTTGGCAATTGAAAAATACTGATGTAGTAATTATTTTCAATTAGATGGCCAATGGTAAGTTCAAATTTAATTTTTTGTGTACTGGTTAAATGTGTAAGATTTAAGATTTCATCAAGTATTAAATCATGATAATAAAGATTTGCTTGATAGATATCGCTATAGATCATATATTTCAATACGAGTATTTGGGCAAAACTTTGAATTTTTAAGATTAGACTTTTTTCTAATAAAGTAGTGTTCTCATCGATTTTGATTAAAATATTGGATATTGTTTTATTTTTATGCTGTATAGGATAAACGACCAGTTGGTATTCATTTGCATCCCTCTTTTTTTTGGGCGTATAGACATATCCCATGATCGGATGATCCTGAAAATCAAAACCGATAACAGTACTGGAATTTTTATTGATGGAAAACTGCCTTAATGCATTTGTCCAGTCAAAGTCAGATGATGCGTCAACAATTTCATTATGTTCGTCAATAATGGCAATCGAATGATGAATCGCTGGTGCAATGCTTGTACACATGTTCTCAAATGAGTGGTTCATGAGAACAGAGTTAATTAAGGCACTCTGAAAATGGTCAGACTCCAAAAGTAATTGTTGTTGCAGTTTAATGATTGCTTGCGTTATCGGTGTCATTAGCTCGCTCCAGCTAAAAACATCCGAAACAACAATGATTGGAAAGTTTAGCTCATTAGCTAATTTAATAAAATCCTCGGAAATATGTTTTGTGAATTTTTCCTTGGTAATGATGCCAGAACAATTTTTTTCATTTAGCCTTATCATAAATTCTGCATCAACGGTATTTTCAAAAAAAGTTCCTACGATTAATAATTCATTTGGTTTGATCCATTCATCGATAGTTGGTATATCCATAATGGTGATGCTAGTTACTTTTTTTGTTAAAGCATTTTTACCTGAAAGCAAATAGGCATTACTAAATTCTTTTAAAACCATTAAATCTTCGATTGTTAGATTCATCATGAAAACCACTCATTTTTACATAATATTTCTTTTTAATTTTGAAATACCCACGTGAGATATTTCACAAATTTCGTTAGAGTATTTATTTTTTTAAATTTGAATCCAAACTCTTTATGTGGTGTTTCAATTAAATTTTAGAATATCTAATCAGAAAATCAATGGTTAATCTTCCTGGCACTTATAGAATAATAGATTTACTTTGTTAGGCTACCGTAGAGTTTTCACCGTGTTTGTTCACTGCATAGGATTTGAACATTTTCAACGAAGTATAAAGTACAACTACTAAGATGATCCATTTTAAAGCGGCTAGTGGAATCGACTTCACGATAAGGCAAGCGATTAAGGCGCCGATGACACCGAAAATCGTAATGGCTAGCGAGGCTTTTCTATCATAAGTGCCTTCTCTGATAAACTTGAGACTGGCAGTTGGCTGAAGGAATGCACAGGCCGCCATCATAATGGGAAATGCTGCCGCAGGGCTCATCCCCATTGCATAAACAAGCGCCATACATGGGGCAAAAAAGCCGATCCCAATATTCATCAAAGCCCCTAAAACAAACACGACAGCACCAGCAATGATAAGGTTCACTCCTGATAAGCCAATAGCTTCCCCGCCAGCAGGCATTAATTTTAGTTGACCAAGAAGAATGAGTGCCGCGACAACGGCTAATGCGGTCCCCATTGCCAGTTGAATGAACTTTTCTGGCAGTTTAGAAATAATCCCTGCGCCAATAAATCCTCCTAAAGATGCCATTATGGTTGTAACGATTAATGTTGTCGGGTCGACTTTAATGGCTGTGACAAAAATGAATGCCTCCACTGCACCGCCAATCGTAGTCGAAACCATCAATGTCCCCGGGAGTGTTTTATCCTTTGTTAATTTAAAGTTTTTGACCATAGGTGTAATGGTGTTAAAACTGCCAATCCCTAATGAATCCAAGAATAAAGCGATAAAACCGACAATGCCCATTTTCCAAAAGCTAGTTTCCTTTTCCAACAGGTTTGCCGCCCTCGCCTGGGAAATATCCCTTAAAAAAATAACAGTGAAAAAGACAATCAAAATAAATATCAATCCTAATACTATTTTTGTTAGCACGGCTCTTCCCTCCTTCTCATTGGTTTTAAAAATTTTCCGTCGGACTCACATTCGTTGTTCCTGTCCTCCTGTTTTTGGGAGCAGGCCAATCGGAAGTACAAAAAAATCAAAATTATATGTTCCGTTATGCTTTCAGATCTCGGCTTTTTGTAAATCTATTTTGTATCTTTTTATACTACTAATATACCTCTATTAAAACGCTTTCTCTGCAAGTTTGCTATGTGAGAAGATACAATAATTCACTATGTGTTTTGTACCTTTGCCTAATTTAAACAGGTATTCAGTCCGCCTTATAATGCGATTGTAAACACCACAGCAACAGATTTGAGAGGGGACAGAAAAATGAAATCAGTATTTCAAGGCCGCAGTTTATTGTCAACGAAGGATTACAGTAAGGAGGAGTTAATGTATCTCATTGAATTTGCCGAGCATTTAAAAGAAATGAAAAAGAAAGGGGTCCCACACCGGTATCTGGAAGGGAAAAATATTTGCCTATTGTTTGAAAAAACATCCACACGTACACGTGCTGCCTTTACGGTAGCTGCTATTGATTTAGGCGCTCATCCAGAATTCTTGGGGAAAAGTGACATCCAATTAGGAAAAAAAGAAACTGTAAGGGACACGGCCATTGTCCTAGGATCCATGTTTGATGGCATCGAATTCCGTGGTTTCAAACAATCAGTTGTAGAAGAACTGGTTGAACATTCAGGAGTGCCAGTTTGGAATGGCTTAACAGATAAGGAACATCCAACTCAAATGCTTGCTGATTTTATGACAATGAAAGAAGAGTTCGGAAAACTGGAAGGACTTAAACTTGTTTATAGCGGTACTGGTCGAAATAACGTCGCTAATAGTTTATTAATTACCGGCGCGATCCTAGGTGTCAATGTCACAATTGCCACACCTAAAGAGTTATTCCCAGAAGTTGAAATCATTGATGCTGCAAAACATTTCGCCGAAAAGAGTGGCGCAGTCATTGAAATCACCTCTGATGTAAAAGCTGCTGTAAGAGGGGCAGATGCTATTTACACCAATGTTTGGGCAGCTATGGGCGAAGAGGGCCAATTTGAAGCGAGGATTAAACTCTTAACACCATATCAAGTAAATAAAGAATTATTAGAACATGTTGGAAATGACGATTATATCTTACTCCACTGTCTGCCTGCATTCCATAATACAGATACGACGATTGGACGGGAAATTTTTGGGAAATATGGTGTTGCAGAAATGGAGATGACGGATGAAGTTTTTTACTCAAAAAATGGTCGTCAATTCCAACAAGCTGAGAATCGGATGCATACCATTAAAGCCATAATGGCTGCCACATTAGGTAATCTTTATATTCCGCGTGTCTAAAAAGTAAAAGAAAAACAGTTCCATTTAAATTGGAAAGGGGCTTGAGAAAGATGGGAAAAGAAGGTGTTGTAGAAAAGAAAAAGAAAAAAGCCTTCAAATCGCCGAATGTGTATGTCACACTGTTTCTCATCATTGTTTTTATCGCAATTTTGACATGGATTATTCCTGGTGGACAATACGAAGTAAATAAAGCTGGACAAGCTGTAGCAGGTACCTATAAACAGGTTGATTCAAACCCACAGGGTCTATGGCAAATCCTCATGTCACCGATCATTGGCATGATCGGGGGCGAAGGTATTACCGGTGCGATTGGAATCTCGCTATTTGTCATGCTATTTGGCAGCTTACTAGAGATGATGGATCGCTCGGGAGCCATAAAAATTGCCTTGAAAAATATTACTTTAAAAAATAAACATAATATGCATAAGTTAATTGCTATTTTAGTCATTATTATGGGCATTTTGGGAACAGTAGAAGGGGCATACGAAGAAGGCTTTGTCTACATGTTAATGATCATGCCGGTCATTCTTGGTATTGGCTTGGACCCGGTAGTTTCAGTCGCTATTGTCGTTTTGGGTACTCAAGTTGGATGTTTGGCATCAACGATTAACCCATTCTCAGTCGGTGTAGCTTCAGAAATTGCAGGAATTAGCCCTGGTGAAGGATTATTCATGAGGGTGATCATGCTTATTGTATTTTTAGCAGTTACCATTATCTTTATTTGCAAATACGCAGATAAAGTTCAGAAAAACCCGCAGTTATCACCACAATTTTTTCGAAGAGCAGAAGATTTAAAAGAGTTTCCTTTGGCTGAAGAGGAAAATGTCGCCATGACGAAGGAGCAAAAGAGAGTTCTAACACTTTTTATCGGATTATTTGTCATCATGATTATTGCCTTAATCCCTTGGGATTCGCTTAACTCCCATTGGACCTTTTTTATCAGTCTTAATAACTGGTTGATTGGAATACCAGTAATCGGGAAAATCCTTGGTACTGATATGGTTCCATTTGGTCAATGGTATTTTAACGAGCTTTCCATGTTAATATTGGTTATCACTTATTTTTGTGGTGTTGCCATGCATATGAAATCCGGAGAAATAATCGATGTTATTCTAAAAGGAGCAGGAAATTTAGTAGGTACAGCTCTCATTATCCCATTAGCCCGTGGGATCCAAGTTGTGATGAATAACGGTTTAATTACTCCAACGATTTTGCACTTGGGAGAAACATCGTTAGGCAGCTTGTCTCCTGAAATTTTTGCAGTCGTAAGCCTGTTATTCTATCTTCCTTTAGCAGCACTGATACCGAGTTCAACCGGATTGGCTGCAGCAACTATGTCGATTATGGCTTCTTTGTCCCGGTTTGCCAATTTGCCTGAGGACCTGGTGATCACTGCTTATGCTGCTGCTCTTGGAATAGCCAAGATGATTGCTCCTACATCCATCGTTGTGATGACAGGATGCCAGCTATCTCATGTCAGCTATACGACCTGGGTTAAATATTCCTGGAAGTTTGTTGTTGGGGTCATCGCTTTAAGTGCTGTGTTCCTATATGTAGGCGCTTTACTAGTCTGATAGATAGAAATTAAACCCGCTAAGTATCGATTGAAGGTCTCATTAAAAACTCGCCAAATATAACAAGTTGTGGTTCGCTCGAGACCTCCATCTTATACTATTAAATTTGTAATAAAAGGAAGGGATTTCAAAATGTCAGAACAATTTTATGTGAAAAATGCTACAAATAAATTAGAAAAGGTCCTTGTTTGCTCACCTAAGTATTATAAGTTTAATGCCATCAATGAGATTACAAAAAGCTGGATGGAAAAAGGAGACGCCGAGAAAAATGACGTCATGGTTCATGAATGGGAGTATTTACTACAGGCTTACAGAGATAGTGGCGTTGAAGTTATCGAAATGGAACCAGATCCACAACTAGAAGTGATGACTTTTGCAAGAGACTTCGGAGGAATGGTAAAAGAAGGCGCGATTATCGGACATTTCCGTCATCCCGCACGTCAAAGGGAAACAGAAGTATATGAAGCAAAATTAAAAGAACTTGGGATTCCTGTTATTGCCCGTGTAAATGCTGGCTGCTTTGAAGGTGGAGACATTTGGATGTTGGATGAGCATACCATCGCTTTTGGACTTGTCGATCGTACGGATGAAGCCGGTGTAGCAAACTTACGAGATCAATTGTCAAAATACGGTTACACCGTAGTGGGAGTTCCCGTTCCTCCAGCAAATCTGCATTTGGATATGGTATTTAATATTGTAACAGAGGATGTTTGTTTAGCAGCGACAAGGGAACTTCCATATAATTTCCTACAAATGGTGAAACGTCGTGGCTTTACCATTATTGATGTACCTTCAGAAGAAGTTTTCCGACATGGCTGTAATGTCCAAGCTCTAGGAAACAATAAGGTCATTGCCATTGAAAATAATCGAACGATAAATAATCAGATGAAAGAGGCAGGAGTGGAGGTTATCGAGGTTCCATTTGTTCAAGTTTTACATGGTGGCGGTGGCCCTCACTGTTTAACATTCCCACTAAAACGGGCGTAGAAAGGTCAAGGTGAGGAAAATGAAAATCCTTATAAGTGACTATCCCGAATCGATGATGCCCACTCACGATTTGGAAAAAGAAGTACTAAAAAAGGGATTAGGGAATGAAATTGAAATCGAAGTATATCCATATCATGACGCCAAAAGAGACGAATTTTATGACCGATTAAAAGATGCAGCTGCATTATTGACGGCATTTATCAAAATAGATAAAGAGGCATTCGAACATGCCCCTAATTTGAAAATCATCTCATTAAACTCAACGGGATATGATGTGGTAGATTTACAAGAGGCAACCAACAGAGGAATAGGGGTCAGTCCTGTAGGAGAATATTGCACTCAGGATGTTGCTGAAGGAACGTTAGCCTTCATGTTTGCCCTTAACAAAGGCTTAAAACATTATATTAAAGATATTGATGAACTTGCCCGTTGGGATTTTGCTAGTTTCGACCCAACTCCTAGAATGGAAAAACAAACGGTTGGTATTTTCGGGTTTGGAAAAATAGGGCGCTGTGTTGCAAAGAAAGTAAAATCTTTATGCCAGAGAGTTATTGCCTATGACCCTTATGTTGATAAGTCATTAGCTCACGAATTAGATGTTGAACTTGTATCAGCTGAAGAAATATATAAAGAAGCTGACATTATTTGTAATCACATGAATTTAAATAACACAAATGTCCACTTTTTTGGTAATAGAGCGTTTGAATTGATGGAAAAACAGCCAATTTTTATTAATATGGGGCGTGGCTTAAGTGTAGACGAAGATGCCCTCGTGGAAGCATTAAACACGGGAAAAATTCGCAGCGCCGGTCTTGATATTCTGACAAATGAAACACCTGATTTGAAGAATCATCCACTGGCACATCGCGAAAATGTGATTATTACACCACATGCTTCGTTCTATTCAACAACATCATTGGAGTCTCTTCAAGAGCTTTCATGTAAAAATATTGTTTACTATTTAAAGGGAGAAAAGGCCAAAGTATTTAAACTGGTGAATTAAATGGTAAACTGTGTGTTTAAAAAGATGTTGTGTAAATTGCAAAAATGGTTCATTGTCAATTAAAAAGTATGTCGGTTAAGGACAGATGTATGTAAACGGAGTTCACAAAAGGATGCGGTACTTTATAAAAATGAATCTTTTGGGGTGTCCAAAGCCTTAATATTGGGCCCTTTTTTTTAACCGCTTTTAAGCAGAATTACTTTTATTTTTAAAATAAATGATGGTTTGGGAAGGGGAGAATAACAATGCCGCGACAAAAACTAGTAATTGCTTTAGGAGGAAATGCGCTTGGCAATAGTCCTCAGGAACAATTGAAATTAGTAAAAGAAACAGCTAAAACGATTGCCAGCTTTGCAAAAGAAGATTTCGATATTATTATCGGTCATGGAAACGGTCCACAAGTAGGAATGATCAATCTTGCTTTTGATGTTGCAAGTCTTAGCGATAACACGATCCCTCCTATGCCTTTTCCCGAATGTGGAGCGATGAGTCAGGCCTATATTGGTTATCATCTTCAACAAGCTATTCAGAATGAATTGGCTGCCCAGCACATTAACCGCACTGTATGTACATTGGTGACTCAAGTAGTGGTTGATGAGGGAGATCAAGCATTCAAAAAGCCTTCTAAGCCAGTAGGAATATTTTATAGTAGAGAGCAAGCAGAAAAACTGGCACAAGAAAAAGGTTTTAAATTTGTTGAAGATGCAGGACGCGGGTATCGGCGCGTAGTTCCAAGCCCATTGCCGAGAAAAATTGTCGAAATGGACTTAATAAAAGAGCTAGCTTCAAAAGGTGAGATTGTTATTACAGTTGGTGGTGGGGGAATTCCGGTAGTAGAGGACGAAAATGGTTATCATGGAGTTGCAGCTGTAATCGATAAGGATCGTTCAACTGCTAAGGTGGCGATAGATGTCCATGCTGATTTGTTTTTAATTTTAACTGCAGTAGACCAAGTGTACATTAATTTCAACAGCCCTAATCAAAAAGGGTTGAGTTTTATAAGTTTAAAAGAAGCAAAGGATTATATTATGGAAGGGCAGTTTGCTAAAGGCAGCATGCTTCCTAAAATAGAGGCATGTTTATCCTATTTAGAGGCGTGTCCAAGTGGCCAGGCAATGATTACTTCCCTGGAACATGCACCAGCTGCTTTAGCAGGTAAAACTGGCACTGTGTTAACGGTTTGAGATCGATTGAATTATGATTTATCAAAAGAAACTGTTTCCAAGCCGAAAATTTATCCGGTTGGAAGCAGTTTCTTTTTGTAAATATCACCATTCGTTTTCCGTGGAGTTTTATTACTAACCTGATAGATAGTATAATTAAAAACATTTTCCAATATTTCGTCGTTTAGGATGTTAAACCGTCCACTTAAAAAATAACAAAACAGAAAAAGTGGATAACATAATAAAAAAAGCCTTTATGAACCAAAAAAGCCTTTAAAAGCGAAGGCAACGTTTTGTGGCCTTTCAGCTAGACGGCGCATGAAATAGTCGAACCAGTCGTTGCCGAAGGGTACGTAGACTCGAACTTTGTAACCCTCTTTGACAAGGGTCAGCTGTAGATCATTTCGAAATCCATATAGCATTTGGTTTTACTAGAAAAGGCGCTTTTTTTGTGCGCTTTTTTGAAAAAATACAAATAATAGGGCATCCAAAAGTCAAAATCAATGACTTTTTGGACAGCCCATCGTTATTATTCAAACAATTTAACCCGATACGCATCCAGCACAGATTTAGGCACAAAGAATCGGGCGGTTACCAGTGGATCGACAATTTGCGAAATTTGTGTTTGCCCGACTGCGCTCATTAACATGGTAATATGGTTCAAGCTTAAGTCCGTATGCGGCTGAAGCAAATCAATCATTTCTTCCACTGAAGTTTTCGCAGCTTCATCCAGTGTCTCGGCGGATACAATCACCGCAATCCCTTCCTCATTTACGAGCAGCGGATGCCGCAGCGAGCTCCCTTTAATGACATTCAAAGTGACGGTGACGCTCCCGGGGATTTCAATACCGGACACGCCCACTTCGCCGTCCCCCATAGCGGCATGCAAATCGCCCAAGGCGAACAAGGCTCCCTCGGCAAACACTGGGAAGTAGAGAGTAGCCCCCTCAGTAATGAGCTTCGTATCCATGTTGCCGCCGTGAGCCCCAGGTGTCCCGCAAGAAACCGGATCGCCGGCCGGAGCAACGCCGATAACGCCAATCATGGGATTAAGCGGAATCGCCAGCTTGTCATTAAAAACTGCCTTTCCATCCACAATTGGAATCATCTTTGCCTCGAATTTTTCTAACCGATGGCCCATGACGCCAAGTCCTGGCCCTACGGTCATGACACCCTCGCTAGCTAGGTCAATTTTTTCAATTTTAACAGATAAGACATCACCCGGCAGAGCATCTTTTACAAAAATCGGACCGGTAGCCGGATTAATCTGCTCCCAATCAATGGAGTTAATCTCCGTATCATTGGAGCGGATTTGGTTTTGAAAGCAATCGTATGTTTCAATCGTAATGGTAGAACCAGGCTCGACCGTTTTCACCGGAGTATTACTCTTGCTAAAGGCATAAATCGCTTCGCCACAGGCTAATGTTTCAACCATACTTATGCACCTCATTTAAAATTGTACTCTATTAAATAGTAACTTAAAATTATGAAAATTACTTATCTAACCTTTAAATAATTTTAAAAGCTATTAACCCCTGTTTATATAATTTAACTATTACAAACTTTTAAACCGTATTTATCATGATCGTTAGCAGTGGAGGTTTATCAAGATAGATAATCATGCCCACTTACATATTGACTATAAACAAATATCAGGTATGATATAAGAAAATTCAGAAAACAAGGAATGGTACGGGTGCTATCATATGAAAGTTTTTTTCTCATCATTCTTATCAGTATTATAGGTCCGGTTATTGGGCTTGTGGCACTCATTTTCTACAATATGCTGGAAAAGCGTGTATATCTATTGCAGGTTCAAAATAAACAAATATTATTAGAAAAGGAGTTGGAGACGAGTCGGTATTTACAGCTTAATCAGCAGATTCAACCCCATTTTTTATTCAATGCCTTGAATTCTATTTATGGCCTTATTCGGCTACAAAAATATGAAACTTTGACCAAGTCATTTGAATATCTAGTGTTATTTATTAGAACGAAATATATGAATAAAGAGCTTCTCTGTCCATTGGAGAAGGAAGTAACACATACAAAGTACTATCTTGAAATCCAGAAACTTAGGTTTGGCGACCGCTTGAAAATTATTTGGCAGCTAGATCAGGACCTTAATCAGGCCTTAATAATTCCTTACTTGCTACAATCATTAGCAGAAAATGCCTTTAAGCATGGGATAGAAATGATTGAGAGAGAAGCTATATTAGAGATCACGATCAAAAAAATTCAAAAGAGAAAGATTCAGATAAGTGTAAAGGACAACGGTCCGGGATTTCAGCTTGACCCATTTATTGACGACCAAGCGGGAGTTGGAATGAAAAATATTAAGAAGCGGCTTCAGCTGATATTCGGTGAAAATGCATCCATTACAGTGAAGTTAGGCAAGGGTGGCTCCGTTTCTATTGTGTTACCATTAATCTATAAAATGGAGGAGATGTCAAGTGAATCTATTGCTCTTAGATGATGAACCCATTGAACTGGAACAGCTGGAATTTCTAATTCATCTTCATTTTCCTTCATGGGATATTGAAAAATGCCTCAATGGTTCTGAAGCGGTAGCGCTTGTGCAAAGGCTAAAGAATAAAGGTAAGCCCTTGCAATTAGCACTTGTTGATATCAAACTCCCAGGAAAAAATGGCCTGGATGTTGCCGCGCAAATGAAAACAATCATGCCGGACATGGACATTGTTGTTGTTTCGGCGTTGCAGGAGTTTGAATATGCGAAAAGATCGCTCACGTTAAAGGCAGTTGACTTTATCGTAAAACCTATCATTGAAAGTGAACTTATCAAAGTGTTAAAAGACTATATTGAGAATCATCCTGAATATATGATTGGTTCGGAAATGATCCAAAACGTACTTGCAATTGTAAAGGAACGATATCATCAACCACTAAAATTGGCAAATATTGCCGATGAGTTACATATAAATTCAAATTATCTGTCACGCTTATTTAGTGAAGAGGTAGGTGTTCCATTTTCTGATTACCTGCTCCATTATCGTGTTGAAATGGCGAAATATTTATTATTAAAACAAAAGTCTTGGAGCATACAGCGAATTGCTGAGGAATGTGGGTTTAACAGTCAGCACTATTTTAGCACCACCTTTAAGAGGCTAACTCAGACCACTCCAATGAAATTTAAGCAGTCCGCTTTGCCTGTAGACTAAGGAGATAGCTATGATCGAGAAAAAACCGTTAAGTATTACATTTTTACTTGGCAGTTGGGGGTCAGCAAGTATGATTTTCTTAATAGGAGAGGCGGTCTTCCAATCAGGAGCATTGACAGGATTAATGATTACTACCGCACTATTATTAGCTTTCCTACTGAACATTCCCTTGCTTTATTCCAATAGCGTTTCTACTTGTACAACTATCTTAAAAAAAGCGATTACCTACATTTCATATATGGGAGCTATGCTCCTTCATTTATTGATTGGCTCTTTCATTCTACAAGTCTTAGTTCAACTAAATGTATATATGACATTATTACTTCACTTGTTATTGATACTCATCGTGATTCAGCTTTGTAATAATTGGGCTTTTTTAAAACAAGGTGCGCTCTTTGGTAATGTATCCCTGCTGTTTGGATTGGCCATTTTTCTCCCAATTTATATTTACCTGCAGGAAGGCCTTGAAACCGTTTATCATAATCTTTTACATTATCATCCCTATGTACTGCATCTAAATCAACAAAACTATCTCAGCTATTTCTTTATTTGTCTGGTGATTTTTAGCGGAAAATTATATTGGCAGCTGCCCACACTCAAAAGATTTGCTGGGCCTCAGATGGGCAAAGGTATTCGCAAATTGTTAGTGGCCATCGGCATTTTTACAACACTGATCCTGTCATTTTCGACCATGACCATTGTTGCCGCTACACAAAATTTTGATCTTGAAAATCCTAATGCAGTTCTTCTCTATTTAATTGAAAAGAAGTCCTCGTCTCCTATTTTTCATCTTGTCTGTATGAGCTTATATGGATTATCGCTATTGTCGGCGATTACAATTCATTTCAAAAAGGGGAAGGAGGATGACCAAATTCGGAATTGGATTCCAGGGATGTTGTTAATCGTATCCAGCTTTATTTCCATTGTTTTATTATATAAAAATATAAGTCTCCTTTATGTGTATGTTACTTTCGGATTAATCATTGGTATCACTGCTATAATCAGTTTTATCATGACTGGAATACAAGTAATAATATTTAAAAAAGTCTGAACAATTGTTTAAAAAATTGTTGAGGCTTTTTTTTATAATAAAAGTATTAGGACTTTCGTATGAAGGGGGAATGAAGATGAAGATTAACAAATTGCTCATGGGTACATTGATTGCAGCAATAATGATACTTGGTGCTTGTTCATCGAAAACGTCTGATCAGGAGAAAAGTGGAAATAGCCAAATTGTGATTGGACTGGAAGCTGAACCAACTTCCTTAGATGCCCATCAAATATCAGATTATAACTCTAGTCGTGCTGCCATGGAAATTTATGATCAGCTTGTCCAGTTTAAGGATGAAAGCACAGAAATTGAGCCAGACTTAGCTGAGAAATGGGATGTGTCAGACAATGGACTTGTCTATACGTTTTATTTAAAAAAGGGTGTCAAATTTCATGATGGCACAGATTTCAATGCTGATGCTGTGAAATTTAGCATTGATCGACAAATCGACCCTAAACATCCTTATCATAATACAGGACAATTTGCTTATGCAGACTTTACCTTTGGAATGGTTAAAAAGGTTGAAGTTGTTGACGATTACACGGTGAAAATTACCTTGAAAGAGAGGTTTGCGCCATTTTTAGGTAATTTGGCTATGCATGCAGCTAGTATCGTCAGTCCGGCAGCCGTAAAAAAATATGGTGCCGATTTTACCAAACATCCTGTGGGAACAGGACCTTATAAATTTTCAAGTTGGAACCCAGGAGTAGAAATTGTATTAAAGAAAAACAAAGATTATTTTAATGGGAAAGCAAAGGTTAACACCTTAATTTTTAAGCCAATCACTGATCCACAAACTCGCTTGGCTGAACTTGAATCAGGTAACATTGATATGATTGTCAATATTCCTCCAGATGACCTTAGCCGCCTTCGTGCTGATGATAACTTCCAAGTCATTGAGCAGGCTGGTATGCATCTTTGGTGGACAGCCTTTAATACACAAAAGAAGCCATTTAATGATATAAGGGTACGTCAAGCAGTTAACTATGCTATTAATAAAGAATCAATTGTAAAGGATATTTTAAAAGGAACTGGTGAGGTGGCCAATACCGTTCTTCCATCCACTGTTTGGGGTCATAACGCAGAGCTGAAAAACTATGAGTATAATCCGGAAAAGGCGAAACAGCTGTTATCAGAGGCAGGCTACAAGGATGGACTGAAAGTGACGTATTGGGTTCCAGAGTCTGGTTCTGGTATGCAACAGCCACAGGCGATGGCTGCTGCTATCCAATCTGACCTGGCAAAAGTGGGTATTGAAGTGAAAATCCAAACCATCGAATGGGGTGCCTATCTCGATAAAGTATTTGTCCCAGTCGCTGAAAATGAGATGGATATGCACCAAATGTCCTGGATTGGTGATAACGGAGACCCGGATAATTTCCTTTATATTCTCTTTAGCAGTCAGCAATGGCCAACGGCTGGATTTAATGATGCCTATTATAAAAATAAAGAAGTCGATCAATTATTAAATGATGCCCGAGTGACCGAGGATAAAGGCGAGCGAACAAAAATGTATGAAAAAGCTCAGGAAATTATTATGAAAGACGCACCATGGGTAGTGATAGACTCCGAAAAACAAATTGTTGTGGCAGGTAAGAAGATTAAAAACTTTAAACTTCACCCAACCGGAGTGTTCCGTTTTGCAAATGTAGAAGTTCAATAAATTTGGTAAATAAAGAGGAGATAAACTCCTCTTTATCAATTTAAATGAAAAGAGGTGTAGGTAGTGGCTTCTTATATATTGCGAAGAATTTGGGGATTAATACCCGTACTTATCGGAGTAACGATTCTGGTATTTATGATTATGCATTTGTCGCCTGGTGACCCAGCCAAAATTATGCTTGGCCCAAAGGCAACAACTGAATCAATTGCAAAACTGAATGCCGAACTCGGTTTGGATCAGCCTCTATATGTTCAGTACTTTACGTGGATTAGCAATGTCTTAACAGGTGATTGGGGGCGCTCTCTGCAATTAAAGATGGAGGTCCTGCCGTTAGTTGCAGACCGTTTCGGAGCAACTTTACTCCTGACCCTTTGTAGTATTCTAATTGCCACAGCAATTGGGATTGGTTCGGGAATTATCTCCGCATATAGAAAATTTTCCTGGACGGACCGTAGCTTAATGCTGTTTGTGCTCGTGGGTTTTTGCCTTCCGGTATTCTGGCTAGGAATTATTTTGCAAATTGTGTTTGGGTTAAAGCTTCAGTTATTTCCAATCTCGGGAATGTATTCACCGGGTCAAACGGGTTTGATGGATCTATTCCTACATCTAGTCCTTCCATCGCTTGCTCTATCAGCAGGGGCAGGGGCCGTGATTGCCCGAATGACTAGATCTAGTATGCTAGAAGTCTTCGAACAGGATTATATTCGTACGGCTCGTTCAAAAGGGATCAATGAAAGGCGGGTCATCTATATTCATGCATTAAAAAATGCTTTCATTCCTGTATTAACGGTACTGGGAATGCAGATTGGCTTCCTATTGGCAGGGGCTGTTTTGGTGGAAATGGTTTTTGCCTGGCCTGGCATCGGGACGTTAATGGTGAATGGGATTCTGGCGAGGGATTTCCCGCTTGTTCAAGGAGTTATTCTGTTCGTGGCAACAACGTACGTCATCGTAAATTTAATTGTTGATATCCTTTATGCCATTCTCGACCCACGAATTTCTTACCAATAGGCGGTGATAAAATGAAACCACAATTACAGAATGAACAAGAAAAGGTGCTAAATCCAACTGTTGTAATGGAGGGAAAAAGGGGAAAGAGAGCGGACGGTCCTTGGAAAATTGCCTGTAAAAAAATTATTAGAGATAAAGCCTCGATGGTTGGCTTTGTGCTGCTGTTTTTATTTCTCTGCTTATTTTTGCTAGCTCCAGTGTTACCTCTGCAAAATCCAGTTGAGGTAAATTTGGCAAAACGGCTGCAGCCAATTGGGACACCGGGAAATATGTTAGGTACGGATCACCTTGGCCGTGATATGTTAAGCAGGCTTATTTGGGGAGGAAGGGTTTCTGTTGTCATTGGCTTTATTGCTGTCGGAATTGCGCTTGTTTTCGGGACAATTTTAGGTTTAGTTGCCGGTTACTTTCAGCGTTTTTTTGATACAGTAATCATGCGTTTTATGGATATATTAATGGCATTTCCATATGTGTTATTAGCGATTGCAATTATTGCTGCTCTTGGCCCCGGATTATTAAATACGATGATTGCGGTCAGTATCGTTGGGATTCCCTACTATGCCAGAATCGTCCGCAGCAGCACACTGATGTATCGCAATATGGAATTTGTCCTTGCACAGCGGGCACTAGGGGCCGGTCATTGGCATATTATTGTTCGACATATTTTTCCAAATTGTTTACCGCCATTGATTGTGGCTGCCAGCTTGGATGTTGGCTGGATGATTCTAGCTGCATCTGGGATGAGCTTTCTCGGACTGGGGGCTCAGCCTCCATTAGCTGAATGGGGAGTAATGTTAAGTGAAGGACAGAAATATATTCGTGTGGCACCACACGAAAGCCTTCTTCCGGGCTTAGCTATTTTCTTGGTGGTACTTTCCTTGAATTTAGTAGGGGATGGATTAAGAGATGCGCTTGATCCGAAATCAAAATAAGAAGGGATGATAGTGATGAATCAGAAGAGAATTCCAAAGGATTTTGTTAATACGTTTTCCATTGTAGGCTTTGACCCGCAAACAGGTGAGCTTGGGGTTGCCGTTGCTTCTAAATTCTTAGCAGCTGGGGCACTTGTTCCTTGGGCAAAAGCCGGAGTAGGGGCAATCGCAACACAGTCCTGGGTCAATGTCGGTTATGGAAAAAATGGGCTCGAATTAATGGCAGAAGGAAAAAGCCCACAAGAGGTTATTGATTTCCTAACAGCAGATGACGGGATGAAGGAATCAAGACAGGTAGGGATGGTTGACGTAAAAGGAAGAAGTGCTACCTTTACCGGATCCGATTGTTTTGAGTGGGCCGGCGGTATTGCCGGTGAGAATTTTGCCTGTCAAGGTAATATCTTGACTGGGGAAAATGTGGTCAAAGCAATGGCCGAAACATTCCAACATACTTCAGGCGATTTAGCAGAACGATTGGTGAAGGCACTACAAGCCGGAGAGGAAGCCGGCGGGGATAGCCGTGGTAAACAATCAGCAGGCCTTTTAGTCGTAAAGGAAAATGGCGGATATGGAGGTTACGATGATCGATACATTGACCTCCGCGTTGATGACCACACTAGTCCTTGCCTAGAATTAGAGCGCCTCCTCAATCTTCATGCGCTGTATTTCAAGAAATCAAATCCTGAAGATATTTTAAAAGTCGAAGGAGATTTAAAGGAGGAACTGCTTCAGCACTTAATTTCATTACAATACCTTAACGATGAGCAAGTGTCAGAAACTGTGTTTTTTGAGGCGCTGAATTCATTCCATTTAATTGAGAACTTTGATGAACGCATTCAAGAGCAAGGCTGGATTGACCGAAAAGTAGTAGAGTTCATGGAGAGACTAGTAAGCCGAGAGGACTGAGGCCGATGTCAGCACTATTACAAGTAGAAGATTTGGAGATTTTATTCAAAAAGAAAAAAGAATATGTTTCAACAGTCAGCGGGGTTACATTTCATGTGAATCCTGGAGAAACATTGGGAATTGTCGGTGAGTCAGGCTGCGGTAAAAGTGTTACTTCCCTTTCGATCATGGGACTTTTACCAGACAATTATAGTCGAATTAGCGAGCAGAGCACGATTCAATATAATGGCAGATCCTTGGTCGGTATTTCCGAGAGAGAGTTCCGCAATATTAGAGGCAAGGAAATTGCTATGATTTTCCAAGATCCGATGTCATCCTTAAATCCAGTACTGACAATTGGCTACCAGATGGTTGAAATGATACGGGCCCATGAACCGCAGCTATCAAAGAAAGCGGCCGAGGAAATCATTATTTCTATGCTAAAAAAGGTTGGAATACCACGCGCTGAGAAAATTATTGATGAATATCCCCATCAGCTTTCAGGTGGGATGAGGCAAAGGATCATGATTGCAATGGCGTTATCGTGTAATCCCAAGCTGTTAATCGCCGATGAGCCGACTACCGCGTTAGATGTTACCATTCAGGCCCAAATTCTTGAACTGATTAAGTCTCTACAACAGGAATTCAATACTGCGGTCATGTTGATTACCCATGACTTAGCGGTTGTTGCCGAGGTGTGTGACCGTGTGATGGTGATGTATGCTGGAACCGTTGTTGAGGAAGGCCAAGCTGCTGATATTTTTAATGAAGCAAAGCATCCATATACAATCGGACTACTGAATTCAATCCCAAGTCTTGAAGAAAATATTAGTAGACTTGACGCAATCCCAGGGTCGGTCCCGTCCCCTGAGGAGTTTCCAAGCGGCTGCCGTTTTGCCCCGCGTTGTCCTCATGCAACAGAAAAGTGCTATAACCAGCCCCCTGACCATTATCAAATCTCAGATCATCACTTTGCAAGATGCTGGCTCTATAGTAAGGAAGGTGTGAATTGATAATGGCGAAATTACTTCAGGTTACTAATTTAAAGAAATATTTCCCGGTTAAAAAGGGCTTGTTTCGACAAACGGTTAGTGAAGTGAAGGCCGTTGATGATGTTTCGTTTACTCTGTATGAAGGGGAGACATTGGGACTTGTCGGGGAAAGCGGCTGCGGAAAGTCTACACTAGGTCGTACCGTACTGCAACTAATTAAGCCAACTTCAGGTGAAGTGGTGTATAGAGGGAGTAACCTGACCGACATGAATTTTCGCGAATTACGACCGTTTCGAAAGGAAATTCAGATGATTTTTCAGGACCCTTATGCATCACTGAATGGCAGGCAAACCGTTAAACAAATCTTACAGGAGCCATTTCAAATCCACCAGCTTTACTCGAGAAAGGAACGAGAAGAACGAGTACAGGAGATTCTTGAAAAAGTCGGGCTAAATAAGGAGATGAGCAACCGCTACCCGCACGAATTCAGCGGCGGTCAACGACAAAGAGTAGGAATAGCGCGAGCTTTAATGCTTGAACCAAGCTTAATTATTGCTGACGAGCCGGTATCAGCATTAGATGTCTCGGTTCAGGCTCAGGTCATCAACTTAATGCAGGACTTGCAGGAGCAATATAAGCTAACTTATTTGTTTATTGCCCATGATTTGAGTGTTGTGAAGCATTTTAGTACTAGGGTAGGGGTTATGTATCTTGGACGAATGGTAGAACTAGCGGAGAAGAGCAGTCTTTATAAGCGACCGCTTCATCCTTATACAAAGGCATTACTATCGGCTGTCCCTGTACCTAAGGTAGGGAGCAAAAGGGAGCGGATTATCCTTGAAGGAGATGTTCCAAGCCCTGAAAACCCACCGACAGGTTGTACCTTTCATACGAGATGTAGCTATTGCATGAACGTTTGTAAACAAGAACGCCCTAACTTTAAAGAGGTGGAAAACGGTAGATTTGTAGCGTGTCATCTATATTAGTTAGTATAAGAGTTGGAAACCTTACTATCTTTATTATTTTGAAAAAAACGATCTCCAATCAAAGACAGCTGTGATGGGAGATCGTTTTTTTGACTTGTAGAATTAACGTTGTATTCATTAGGCTCTGCATCCGTTTATAAGGTCTTTAATGCCGTCTATATAGGCGGAAAGTTACGACAGATCTTATTTTTTCAAAGGCGATATGTCTGTTAATCAGTAATGAATTTGTATCGTAAAACCGCCGCGAGGCCTGCACCATGCTTGAACTCGCCAATTTTAATTAACGTTTTTAGTTCTTCCATTGTCAGTTTATGTAATGCGATTTGCTCGCTGCTTTCCAGTTTTTGTTCAGTAGGAATTAAGCCTGCAGCGGCAAATAAGAAAATTTCTTCAGAAGTGGATCCAGGTGACGGGTAGAAGCTGCCTAATTCAAGCCAATGTTCGGCCTGATAGCCCGTTTCTTCCTCAAGTTCCCTTTTTGCTGTGTCCAGCGGAGTCGGGTCCGCCTTGTCAATCGCGCCGGCCGGCAATTCCCACTGCCAGCTTTTTAAGGCGTGACGGTATTGTTTCAGACAAATGATTTCCGCGTCCTCGGTAATCGGGAGAATACAAACTCCTTTGGCAAAATCTAAATAGGCAAAGGTTTTTTCCTCTCCATTGGGGACTACCACCTGGTCGATCGTTACCGTATAGCGGTTTATTTTTTCCTTATGTGAAGAACGAATCGTCCATTCCATTTATTATTCACCTCAATAAATAGTTTATTGCAATATTAAATTTATCATTTTTAAAAAGAAAACACGAGTTAGGGAGCCATTAAGTTGTAGGCTTACGCTGGAAAAGTGTAGATATCGTCCCAATTAGTGTAGATGTCCAATAAAAAAGTGTAGATATTGCAGATATACCTGTCTTTAAGACCTAGGAAAGCGCTGTAGCGAGTTCTCATCAGCCATCTATGAGAATATAAGCCAAAGAAAAAGCAGCTGCAGGTTCTCATAAACCAGCCCAAAGGCACGCTACCGTTTTTTCACCCAAACGACACAAATTTGCCATTGACGAAGGTGATGGAAGCGTTTATATTAAGAGTGTAACTATAATACGTTATATAACGTTATATAGATAACAGAAGGAGTGACTGAAATGAACGTAGTTAATGTCATCAACGAAATTAATTCTCAGACCGAACAGGGGATTACCGAGGTATACCTGGTTGCCTGTGGCGGATCTTTAGTAGATATGTATCCGGCAAAATACTTCCTTGAAAGCGAAGCGAAAAAGGTTGTGACCGGTTTATATACCGCAAACGAATTTGTTCATGCGACCCCAAAACGTTTGAATCAAGATTCTCTTGTGATTGTCTGCTCTCATGGCGGCAACACGGCAGAATCAGTCAATGCAGCGAAAGTGGCAAAGGAACACAGTGCCCATACGATTGGCCTGACCCATAACAAAGACGCTGCCTTGAATGAACATTCCGATTATGTATTTTTGTATGAGTGGGGCGAGGACAGCGATGTCAAAAATAATCCAATGGCGATCATCCTTCAATTAGTGGTTGAGGTTCTTAACGCAACGGAAGGATATTCCGATTACGAGGCATTCCAAAGCGGCATCGAAAAAATCAATGGCATTATTAAAAAAGGGGAGCAGCAGGTTGCCGACCGGACAAAAGAATTTGCTGAAAAATACAAAGATGAAGAGCTGTTTTATGTTTTATCCAGTGGCGCTTCCTATGGACATGCCTACGGTTTTGCGATTTGTTCCCTGATGGAAATGCAATGGCTTAATGCGGCTTCGATTCATTCGGGCGAATATTTCCATGGACCGTTTGAAGTCACCGATAAAGAAACGCCGTTTATTTTGCTGATGAATGAAGGACGGACGCGGGCATTGGATGAGCGGGCGAAAACATTCCTCCTTGAATACGGTGAAAAAGTCGAAATTGTCGATGCCAAAGAGTTGGGCATTAACACGATTGCTGATGAAGTGGTGGAATTTTTCAATCCAATTTTATTTTATAGCATTATGTGTGTGTATCGTGCGGCATTGGCTGAAGTGCGCAATCATCCATTAGAAACTCGCCGCTATATGGGGAAAGTATCATACTAAAAAAGAGGGTGAATGATATGGTTAAAGTAATAGGAATCGGCGATAATGTCGTAGATAAATATGTTCATATTAAAACGATGTACCCGGGCGGAAATGCCTTGAACTTCAGTGTGTTTGCAAAAAAATTAGGCTTTGAAGCCGCGTTTATTGGAACATTCGGTGATGATGCCGAGGCCGAGCATGTTCAGCGTGTGGTCAATGAAATCGGCATCGATGTCTCGCATTGCCGTCATTTTAGCGGAGAAAATGGCTGTGCCCGCGTTACCTTGGAGGATGGCGACCGGGTTTTCCTCGGCAGTAATGATGGAGGGGTGACACGCGAATATTTACTGGAGCTGACAGAAGACGATAAAGCCTATATTCAAGAATTTTCGCTTATCCATACAGGGCTGTACAGTCATACGGGCCATATTTTAACAGAACTAAGCGCTCTCGGAGTGCCGCTATCATTTGACTTTTCCGATGATTTCCAGCAGGAACAGATTGACCAATTTATTTCTGATGTCAATTATGGATTTTTCTCCTGCAGTCACTTGTCTGAAGAAGAGGCCAAACAATTATTAAAGGCCAATTTTGCAAAAGAGGGGCAAATTCTCTTGGCAACCCGCGGCAGTGAGCCGGCGATTGCCTTCGACGGGGCAAACTACTATTATCAAGCTCCGGAATATGTCAAAGCCGTGGACACAATGGGAGCGGGCGATTCGTTTATTACTGCGTTTCTGCTTTCTTTGATCACAGGTCATGACATTCAAACAGCGATGAAAGAGGCGGCCGGGTTTGCGGCGAAGAGCTGTCTTGTAGAAGGATCGTTTGGCTATGGTGTGCGTTATCAGTAACATGATTGATTCCTTCTTGTGATAGAACGAAAGCTCTGGTACTCTTTTCATAAGAGTAGATAACGTTTTAAACAAGAAGGGGAACATAATGTTAAACGCGGACCATCAAGAACCATTATATATTCAATTGAAAAAAGCCATTCAAGCTGCCATTTTAAATGATCAATTTCAGCAGGGGGAAAAAATCCCCACTGAAGTAGAATTAAGTGAGCGGTACGATGTTAGCCGAATTACCGTCCGTAAAGCGGTCGAAGAGCTGGTTAAGGAAGGTTACTTAGTGAAGAGGCAAGGGAAAGGTACGTTTGTCAGCCTTCGAAAAATTGACCGCAAAATCGAATTTGATCATGTCATGGGCTTTACCGCGGCTTGTCAGGCCAATGGGTTAAGTTCGCACAGCGTCGTGACGAAAAAAGAACTGATCAAGCCTGATGCTGCTCTTCGTCAGCTGCTGCAATTGGCGAAGGATGAAAAGGTGCTCTATATTCAGAGGAAAAGATATGCCGGCGATGCCCCGCTGATGCTGGAAAATAACTATTATCCCGGTACCCGCTTTCGCTTTCTGCTGGAGGAGGCGTTGGAGGGGTCACTCTATGATTTGCTGCGGGAAAAGTATGGAATCAGTCCGGAGCAATCGGGAAAAACCACTTTAGAAATCGTGTTAGCCGATGAAGAAAAGGCTCAGCTGCTGGAAACATCGATTGGGAAGCCTTTGTTCTTGATGAAGACCGTTATTTTTGACCAAAACAACGATCCGGTACATGTCGGCAAACAGTATATTATCGGTGACCGCTATCAGTTTACGTTGTAGTTAATGATGTTTTGAATAAGCGCGGGATTAGCACACACTCGGCATTGTTGGAGCCCGCGCGATGGAAAGTTGTTGAGTTGTCTCGGTCCCCAATAGGCTGGATAGGCGCCCGCGCGGCCGATAATTTGATCAGTTCGGTCCCCAATAGACGTTGTTGGAGCCCGCGTGATGGAAATCTGAGTTGCCTTGGTCACCAATAGACCGGATAGGTGCCCGAGCGCGGGAAAATTTGTGCCGCCCTGGTCGACAATAGCATCGATCAGCATAACGTTCCATATCGTTATGCTAAACTAAATCTATTTTTTCAAAAATGACAGCGTTTTAATAAAGGAGATCATCATATGCCTCATATAAAACGTCAACAAATTGCGGGAATGAATATTCACTATCTGTTCTATTCACTGGATTAATACGGGAAAGGGGGCTGGTGTCCGAATCAGTACCTAAATATTCCTAAAAGTATTTCTAAATAGTAGCAAGGCTGAACTATCTATGCTTTACCATTACCAATAGGAAGAAGTTGCTTGTATGACAAATACTGTATCGGATGAGACGCTGCAACATACCGAGGCTGCAAATAGCCGAACGGCAGACATTGTCCTAATTTCAAATCATATTTTTTCAAGCGAGCCGGATGCAGAAGAACCGTTTGCCGGGTTTATTGCGATTCAAGGTAACAAAATTGCCGCTGTTGGCGCACAAGATGATGAGGCTCAGCAATGGATTGGTCAGGAAACAAAGGTGTACCAACTCGGGGAACAGCTTGTGATGCCGGGCATTCATGACAACCATGTGTTTTTCACCGGATACATGTCGATGCATCGAGGTGTTGATTTATCAGGCATCACAACGGTTGAGGAAGCATTGCAGCGGTTGATCGAGTCCGCCGTTATCCTCGATTCGGAACAAAATCTGTATGCCTATGGTTGGGATCAGGAAACCTGGGGCGGCAAACCGGAACAGCGCCTCCTTGATGAAGCTTTTCCGGACAGGCCGGTGATTGCCATTAACCGCACGAAAAGCTTTGTTTGGATGAATCAAAAGGCGATCGACCAATATCATTTTACACCGGAAAATTGCAGTGCCGAGGCGAGGGCCCATTTATTAAAAGACATGCTGCAGGACCAGAAGCAAGTGAAGCAGGAATTCCTGGACTTCTGTCAGCTGCTGGCATCCCGTGGGGTCACCTCAATTAAGGATATTGGGTTTGATCAATATGACCTGCTACCGGTATTAACCGAGCTAAAATCGGAAGAGCGCCTGCCATTAAGGGTCCACTTTGCCTTGGAACCTGTCTTGGAACCTCTTAATCTCGAAGTCGGGCAAACCTATCAAGCCCAATATTGCGATGACCACCTCCATTTTCAAGGTTTTAAAATAATGATCGATGGTGTCGTCGCTGACCATACCGGCGATATGCTCGAGCCATATGCCGACATGCCCGGAGTCAAAAGTTTACTGGATATTGATTATCAAAAGATTGAAGAGTTGGTGTTACAGGCGGACAAGCTGGGGCTCAAATGCTGTTTGACTGCGGAGGGCGACGCGGCCATTCGCCAGGCAGTATCCATTTTGGAAAAATGTCGCCAAGTCAATGGTCAGCATGATGTCCGCCATTCGCTTAGCGATCTAGAGTTTCCTCATCCGGACGATTTAAAGCGAATGGGTGAGCTGGGGGTATTTGCTGAGGTTTATGCCCAAGTGCTGCTGCTGAATCCTTCGTATCAGGAGGCTTATATGGCAGCGGTTGTCGGAAAGGAAAAAGAACATCGCTTTTACGATTATCGCGCGATGCTGGATGCAGGGATTACGGTTACCGCCGGAACCGATTTGCCGCTGTTCATTACCAGTGTTCCGGATTCTATTTATGCCGCTAACAAGCGCTTGTTCCCTGATGGCTCACCAGAGGGAGGCTGGTTCCCGGAGCGGGGCATGCCGATCCCGGAGCTTCTAAAAGCATGGACGATTAACGGGGCGAAGCATCATCAGATGGAGGACCAAACGGGCTCGCTTTCGGTCGGGAAATATGCCGATCTTGCCGTGTTTGACCGGAATTTATTTACCACTGATGCCTCCGAAGTCCGCGCTGCCAAGGTGGTTTTGACGATTGCTGATGGAAAAATTGTTTATGATCTCATAAAAGAGAACGAATGAAAGTGTTTCTTAGTTTTCGGTAATACGTTATAAAACGTTATTTTAAAAGGAAATGGGGAACTGCCATGGAAGCAAATCAATTGCAAGCAACATTCGAGGAAAAACAGCCACAAAAAACGGAAAAACGAAAAAAATGGACGCTGCCACATAGCTACACACTTATTTTTCTGATTATAATTGCTGTCGCCCTGTTGACCTGGATTATTCCGAGCGGTCAATTTGACCGTAAAGATGTAACCGTCGACGGAACAACAAGAAGTGTCATTGTTCCGGGAACATTCCACACCATCCCGAAAACAGGAGAAAATGGTGATTTACGCCAAGGTCTTTCAGGCATCCTTAGCGCACCGATGGAAGGTGTCATCAATGCCGCTGATGTCGTCGCCTTTGTGTTGGTTGTCGGTGGAGCATTTGGGATTATTTTAAAAACAGGTGCGATTGACAGGGGACTGGTCGCCCTTGCCGGCCGATTGAAAAATAAAGGGATTCTCGTCATCCCGATTGCGATGATCATTTTCAGCTTAGGCGGATCAACGTTTGGGATGAGTGAAGAAACCATCCCGCTTTATGCCATCTTTATTTCATTAATGTATGTTCTACAATTTGATTCGATCACGGCGATTCTGATTCTATTTTTAGGGACGCAAATCGGCTATGTCGGTTCGACACTCAATCCGTTTTCCGTCCTGATTGCTCAGGGCGTGTCCGGAATTGAAGGAAATCCGCAATTATGGCTTCGCTTTATCGAGTGGATTGTCTTCACCGGAGTTTCGATTGCGTTTACGATGTGGTATGCCAACAGAGTACGGAAGCATCCGGAGAAGTCGGTTGTTTATAAAAATGACCTGGAAAATCGCGACCGCTTCATCAAAGCCGATGATGGGCAGGATATTACTTTCTCTTTCAGAGATAAATTGATTTTGTCAGGCTTTGTCGTTGCACTTGGCTTAATTGTTTGGGGCATTCTTGCCAAAGGCTGGTATATGACAGAAATCGGTGCGATTTTTGTCGCCTTAGGTTTATTTGCCGGTATCGTTGCGAAAATGAATCAAAAGGAAATGGCCGAGAACTTTGTTCAAGGCTGCGCTGACTTCGTCTACGCGGCCGTGATTATTGGACTGGCCCGCGGAATCCTTGTAATTGCTGATAACGGGATGATCATTGACACGATTTTGAATACATTGGCCGGCTGGATGCAGGGGCTTCCAAAATTCGCCTTTACGACGATCATGTTGCTGGCACATAATCTGATTACCTTCTTTGTTCCATCGTCATCAGGCGAGGCTGCCCTAACGATGCCAGTCATGGCCCCATTAGCGGAGCTCGTCGGGATTAACCGCGAAGCAGCGGTTACCGCCTACCAATTTGGTAACGGGTTAACGAACCTTATTTCGCCAACCGGCGGTGTGCTGTTAGCAGGCTTAGCCATTGCCCGCATCAGCTTTGGCCAATGGCTGAAATTAATCATGAAGCTTTTCCCGATCCTCTGGGTCATCGCAGCCATTTTCGGAGCCATCTCGGCTTATGTTGGGATGTAAGTAATGCTGGCTTTCAAAGCGACAGAGAATTAGGCTTATGTAAAAAATAAAGCTAGTACAAAAAAGTAGGGAGCAACGTCTCTCTACTTTTTTATGTATTTCTTTTTACTGATAACTGTAGTGTTTCACCAAATTATGTTCCAAAAATTTGCTGAAGTCCTCTGATGCCATTGGCTTGGCGATATAATATCCCTGAATTTCATTACAGCCCATTTCTCCTAACACGCGAAGCTGGTCATCGGTTTCGACACCCTCGGCGACGACTTTAAAGTCTAAGGATTGGGCCAAAGAAATAATCGAACGAATGATAGCGGCATCTTGATGATTGAAAAAAATATCCTTTATAAAGGAACGGTCGATTTTTAAAAAGTTAATTGGAAGGGATTTAATATAACTTAAAGATGAGTATCCGGTTCCAAAATCATCTAATGAAATGGTGACGCCAAATTGTTGTAAGTGCTGTAATTTTTGAATTGTATCCTCAATATTGTAAAGCGCAATTCTTTCGGTAATTTCCAGATTCAGGGACTGCGGCTGGAGGGAGTTTTCCCTGATAATTTGTTCGATCATTTTTGTGAAATCATTTTGTAAAAATTGGATACTGGAGATATTGACGCAAACATGCAGATCAGAATACCCCATCTTCTGCCATTCCAAGACTTGCCGGCTGGCTTCTTCCAAAACCCATTTTCCGATCGGAATAATTAAACCAGTCTCCTCGGCAACCGGGATAAATTCATCCGGGGAAACATTCCCCAAAACAGGATCGTTCCATCTTAACAGCGCCTCTAAGCCGGTAATTTGATTTAAATGCAAGTCGAACTTCGGCTGGTAAAAAACTTTCAGCCGCTTCTCCTCCAACGCTTTGCGTAATCCTTGCTCCAGTAACAGCCGGCGATTGGCTGCTTCAACAAATTTCGCACTATAAAACTGATATTTGTTGCGACCTGTCTCTTTGGCAAAATGCAAAGAAGAACTTGCTTTTTGTAAAGAAACCTCGAGCGAATCTTCCTCTTGAATATTGACAATTCCGATGCTAGCAGACAGGCGGATTTCTATTTTTCCAAAGTGAATCGGCTTTGAAAATTCCATTAATATTCGATTTGCTAATTCTTTTGCCTGGTCAGGGAGTGTTTCCGGCAGGTAAAGGATGAAATCGTCGCCCCCTGATCGTACAGCAGTACCGCCTGGTTCTATCAAAGACAGCAGCTTTTCGGCAACGAGTTTAAGTATCTGATCACCAAATGGGTGCCCATAGGAATCATTGATCAGTTTAAACCGGTCCAAATTAAAGAACATTAAACAAGCGGGTATTCTGTTTATCTTATTCTCTTCGAACTGTTTCGTTAAACGGTGGCTAAAATAATTCAAATTATATAGTCCGGTTAAGGAATCGTGAAAGGCGATATATTCCAAGTCTGCTTTTGCTTCTCCTAATTGCCGTTCCAGCTCCTTTTGCCTCCCCAGTTCCCGATTATTCCGCTTCACAAGTTGACCGACAATAACCGTAATTAGGACATTAACCAAAATCAGCTCTGCTAACGTGATTAGTCCTTGACTGACAATCCCGCTAGGTTGAAGTGATTCAGTCAAAAGAAAGAGCAGCGAACCTGCCCCTGTTGAAAGAATTCCATATTTACTGCCATGTAAAAAAGTTAAAAACAATGTTGGAATTAAGTAAAGAAACCAAAGGATATTATGAAAATAAAGGTCATTAAAGTCTATTAAATCCAACAGAGCAGGAAAACCATAAAATAGGATGATAAATAGCCATGTTTTCACAGGAACTTTGAAGAGTTGAATGGATAGGAAATTTGACATTTTGGCAACCCTCCTTAGGGGAATAGCTCAGCAATTACCTCTAAGGGTAAAAATTTCCTCAGCTTATGTCAAAAGTATATGAAGTTTGTAGAATAATGTCAATGATTGTCACGGACCTAACACAAAATGTTCAAAGTAACATTGGCGTAACTTCGACTCAATTTGGCGACCCACGCCGCCACTTCTAACAAAATTCATTGCTTCATATATTAATAGGAAAGTGCAGATGGAGGTGGTTGGCGGCATGGATATTTTGTACAAGAATGATCTTTTAGAGACCATTATTGATTGTGCCTATGAGTGGATTGTCGTGGTGAATACGGAAGGCAGGATCGTTTATATTAATCAGGGATACTGCCAATTTCTTGAAATTGACAGAGGAGATGCACTCGGACGTCATGTGGCCAAGGTGATTGAGAATTCAAGGATGCATATCGTCGCGCAAACAGGAAAAGAAGAGATTGCTGATCTGCAGTATATCAAAGGAAATTATATGATTGCCAACCGGATTCCGCTGTTTTCCAATGGGCGATTGATTGGCGCGTTAGGCACTGTTATTTTTCGCGACACAAAGGAATGGAACAGGATGAATTCGCATATTAAAAGCCTGCTGCCAAAGCTGCAAACGTATTTGCAGGACTGGAATGAAAATAACGGTGCGAAATATACACTTCATGATATTCAAACGGTGTCTCCGTCCATGATGGAATTAAAGGAAAAAGTGAAAAGCATAGCATCAGGTAATATTTCAGTATTGATTCGCGGCGAAAGCGGCACTGGCAAGGAACTGTTTGCCCACAGCATTCACTGTTTGAGCCCGCGGAGTCATCAGCCGTTTATCAAGGTCAACTGCGGCGCGATTCCCGAGCACTTATTGGAATCAGAGCTGTTCGGGTATGAAGAAGGGGCGTTTACCGGGGCGAAAAAGGGCGGCAAGAAAGGAAAGTTCGTGCTGGCTCACGGGGGAACGATTTTCCTTGATGAAATTGGGGACATGCCTCTAAATATGCAGGTGAAGCTACTTCGTGTGCTTCAGGAAAAAGAAGTCGAGCCAGTTGGTTCACTGAAGCCGATCCCTGTTGATGTTCGGGTGATTGCCGCGACCAACCGTCCATTGGAAAAAATGATTGAGGAGAAGCGATTCCGCGAGGACCTATTTTACCGAATTCATGTCATCCCCTTTAAAATCCCTCCGTTACGCGAGCGGCCGGAGGATATCCCTCATTTGACGGATTATTTTCTTGAAAAAATCTCACGGCGTGCTGGAAAACGGATCACAACGATTGATGATGAGGTTCGCCGCTTGTTTAATCGCTATCATTGGCCGGGAAATTTGCGGGAGCTTGAAAATGTAGTCGAGGCGGCGATCCATCTTGCGGATGGCGAAAGAATAACCCTGTCTTCCTTACCCGAGTCGCTGACTGGCGATCCGAAAGTGCTGATCGGTCAGCTGTCGTTAAAGGAGATTCTAGAGGAGACCGAAAAGCGGATTATCGAGCGGACACTGGAACAGTATCACCAGGACAAACTGGAAGCCGCCAAAGCTCTCGGCATCAGCAAATCAAGCATCTATGAAAAAATTAAGAAATACCGGCTTGAAGATTAAAAATCGTTGGGCAAGCAGCCATGGACTGCCTGCCCAATTTTTCTTTGATAATAGTAATTGGGAAAACTGGAAGTGGTCCATGTATCTGTGCCCATGGCAATAGCTAATTTCGGTTAAACAGCCTGGCTCTAAGTGCTCGAAGCAGCAGCATTTATCATAAATATACACTGAATTTATATGAAACGGTAAGGCGATTTTGGAGTACTTTATTAAAATAACATTATTCAACTTCTGAAAAGTCTATTTTCGTTGCAGTACATGGATCCGCTGAATGCAAGTTATTTTCTTAAAATAGAAATAATTTATAGATTATCAGTCTAAGTGCCTAAAAATATGGTAAATTAGTAATTGGATTTTATTTTTAGAATAGGAGGAATGGAACATGAGTAATTTACAGACAAAACTTGGGGGCAGCATAAATAAAATCCAAGATTCCCTGCAACAAGGGAAGCAAAAGTTTCAGACTGTTCAGGAAATGAGCCAGTATAAAAAGGAGATTCAGGACATTTCCGCAGCGCGGAGCAGTCTGATTTTAAAACTTGGCGAAGAAGCTTATCAAAAAATTCGTACCGGGGAACTTTCAGATTCGAAACTTCACGGTTATGTTGTTGAGATTGCAAACCTAGACAGCCAAATCTATCAAGCGCAAAAGGCGCTGGAAGAGTTAAACCAAAAAAGCGCCACTAAAACATGTACAAACTGTGGAACAACGATTGATCATGATGATAAGTTCTGCGGATACTGCGGCCAAAAGCAGGAAACGGCCACTGATATGAATCGACAAGCTGAACTTGTCACTTGTCCGACATGTGAAGAACAAATTCCCGCAAATGGCAGCTTCTGTCCTTGCTGCGGCAGCCGTCTGGTTTTGTAGGAGGTTTACAGAATGTATTGTAAAAGCTGTGGGGCAGAAAATCCTGCATCTGCCAATTATTGCTCCCACGACGGGGCCTTTTTGAAAAATCATAATGTGAAATATCGGAAACAAGAGCAAAGCTCCAGCTATTGTCCCCAATGTGGGGGAACGGTTTCGACCCTCGCCAACTATTGTCAACATTGTGGTCAAAGCTTGGGGAAGTATGTAACTGAAAAAAGTAATGCTCCAACCATCATGAAAGATCCAACAAGACTCACACCGACAATGCCTAAGCTGGGGAAATGGCCTGTCATAAGTTTTCAACAGATCAAACAAGCGGTTATTCCTGCTCTGCTGGCTATTGTTATTGTTTTTGCCATTTCCTTTTTCATGATGAAATCAACTGAAAAGCTGTATAGCAACCTGATGAATGAAGCCATGTCGGATTCTGAGATCTCCAATTTGGTTGGTTCGGATGTAAAACTGCTTACGGGTAAATTTATTGGTGTGACCGATATCATGATGATGGCGAACCTGCAAAATCCTAACCTTACCGTAAAGGCGGGAGGGGACTTGGGCTTTGATGAGGGAAGTTTTTCCGTTGATGCACTGGCGAAAAACGGATATTTGCCCTATTTATTAATCCCGTTTATCGGGCTGTTTGCCGCAGGGATCTGGGCCGGCCGGAAAACAAGGGGAGAGGATTTAGCCAGACGCCTGACTGACGCCGCAGGGATTGCGATTATTTATGCACTTGTCTGCACGGTCATTTCCTTCTTTGCCGGATTCTCGCACGAAGTCAATATGAGCCAGATGGGAATGAAGTTTTCTCTTAGCATTGATACCCATTATTCCTTTATTAAAACATTGCTGATGACGTTATTGATCGGCTGTTTATTTAGTGGTTTTGGTATTTTATTTTCTACTAATTTTAGAAAAATCACCGGGCATCTTAGCGAGAAGCTTCCTTTTGGAGAGTCCATCCACCAGGCAATTGCCGTTCCATTTAGGGGGATTCTTATTTTCTTCGTGATCATTTTGGTGATGTTAGTAAGTCAAGTTGCCAAACTTAAAGAGGAATTAGGCTTTGAATTGGATGGTACGCCATTAGAAGAGCTGTTGAACAAAAGCTATTCGCTGATTGCCGCTTCGTCCGTTCAATTGGGAACCTATTTGTGGAATTTGCTTCATTTTGCCTCATTGACCTTTAGTGGGGGGGAGGATAAGAATACGGGCGCGATTTCATATCATCTTTTATCCGGATTCCACTTGAAAGGCGCAGCTGCCGATTCTGATTTTGAAGCGATTGCCAGCTTTATGGCAACGAATGACGTTGGAATGTATTTAAAGTTTGCTCTTATTATTCCAATCATCCTGCTGGTTTGGGCGGGATTCCGTATTGCCAAACAGCCAAATGTGGTTAAGAATCTAGTTGTTTTCAGCGTTGTGTATGCGGTGATGATGATGGGACTGGCATCGTTCTCCGACATTGGTTTTTCGCTCACTAGCAAGGACAATGGGGATCCCTACAACATGTCGATGATGCTCGGATTTAGTCCATTTAGCACCTTGATTTTCAGTTTTATTTTTTCCTTTATTTGTGCCTATGGCGGTTCATGGCTTTATAAACTTCGGATGAAGCAATAGAAAGCAAGTAAGACTTTTTTAAAAATATTTCACCATCAGATCGAAGGAAGTGTAACAGTATGGAAAGTTGTCAAAACTGTGGACATAAATTAAATCCCGGGCAAAAATTTTGCCCAAAATGTGGTGCGGTGCAAAAACGGGAAGCGGCAGCACCGCCTCCTTCCGCCCCACAAAATCGTTCACGGGAAGAAAACCGTAAAGGGCCGTCTTTTTTTCGCTCGAAAAAGTTTAAGGTTCTTGCCGCAGTCATTGTCATCCTGGCAATTGGAATGATTGGCGCCTATCAATATATCGCTTCAACCATGACACCTGGAAAAATTCAAGCACAATTTGTAGATGCCGTGAAAAAGCAGAATGTCAAGGAAATGAAACAGATTTTAAACAAAAATCAAACGGAACTGGATCTTACGGATGACGTTATTTCCGATTTTCTTATGTATTTAAAAAAACACCCGGATGTTTATACCAAAACGGTGTTACAATTGAAAAAGGATGCAGGAAAATTAGCCGTTAACAAGGACTATGATGATCGGAAAAGACCAGTCAGCCTTGTCCGCGACGGAAAAAAATGGCTGGTATTCGATTACTATGCCATCAATGTCAAGCCGTATGCGGTTAAACTGGAAACCGATCAAGATCCTGTTGAGATTTCGATCAATGGAAAAGCAGTCGGCAAGATTAGCAAAAGCAATGACACCTTTGGTCCATACTTGTTAAGTGATATCGAGATCAAAGCGACGTATAAGGGCGAGTATATGAATGTCGTGAAAACCGAGTCTATCGATCCATATGAAGAGGATGGTCAAAATAAAGAGGGGATTCAAAACATTAACGTGGAGCTGGATTTATCAGGAAATACCGTAACAGTTTCCTCGAATAATGAGGATGCCCTTTTATATGTAAACGGCAAATCGACCAGAAAGAAAATTAAAGATATTGAGGAATTTGGCCCGGTTAAAACGGACGGATCGATGAAATTGCAGGCCGTCTATCAATTGGGTTCGCACACCGTGAAAAGTCCGGAAGAACCGATTACCTCTGATGGCCAGGAAGTGTACCTGGAAATTCCGGCCACTGATTTTGTTGGTGATTATGCCGGCAATGATGAATATTCCGGATATGACGAGGATATGGGATATATTGACGGCGACAAAGAAGCCATTGCCCAAGCCGTCCGTGATCATTATAACTATATTTCAAGCGGCAATTATGAGGAAGCGTATGACTTATTTTCTTCGAAAAAACAACTCAACTATAATCAATGGAAACACGGTGTTGAAAAAAATTACCGAAATATAGTAGAGATTTCAAACATCGAGCAAATTGATGAAACAAACGCCAAGGTATCGCTAACCTTAACATCTTACGACCGGAAGTCTAGCGGTAAAACATTAGTTCAAAAGTTTGGAGGGACATGGAGTCTTATTTATCAGGATGGGCGTTGGCTGCTCAATGCATCCAAGATTAAACCACAAGGTTCCTATACGACGAATGAATAGGATGGATAGAAGAAAAAAACAGAAAAAATCAGCCTGGATATTATTGCTGGTTGCCGTCGTCCTGCTGGGCGGGCTGGCCTTTCAGTTTTATCATCAGAAACAGGTGACTAAATTGGCGGAGCAGCAAAAACAACAGTCGGCAGAAAAAAATAAATCTGCTGCTAACAAAGAGGAAAACGGGAAGAAGCAAAAGTCAAGTCCGGCAACTGCTGCGAAAAAAGACAAGGAGCCCGCTGCGGGCAAAAAGCAGTCGACTGCGGAAAAGGTAGACAAACTGTTAAAACAGATGACTTTACAGGAAAAAGTCGGGCAGATGTTTATGGTGGGGTTTCAGAGTACAGAAGAAGATCAAACTATTCAAACCATGATTCGTAAACAAAAAGTCGGCGGGGTGATTTTGTTTGATCGTAACATGCAATCGCCTGAACAGGTGGCGGAGCTTACAAACCGGCTAAAACAGGAAGCAGCGAAGAACGATGTTTCACTTCCACTCATGATTGGCCTTGATCAGGAAGGCGGCCCAGTGTTACGTATGCGCGATCGCGTTTCACCGATCCCCTCGCAGCAAAGGCTCGGAAGGACAGCAAGTCCCGAACAGGTATATAAGGTGGCCCGGTTAAACGGTACCGAACTTGCTGCGATGGGGATTCAGGTTGACTTCGCACCGGTTCTGGACTTGTCTGCCAATGATGAACGGTCATTTGGCCGTGATCCCGGAAAAACGACGACACTGGGACTTGAGGCAGTGAAAGGTTTAAATGCTGCTCATGTTACCGCCTCACTGAAGCATTTTCCAGGAAACGGCCGAGTCGTCGTGGATCCGCACTTGGATGAATCGATTGTAAAGGCCGATAAAGCGACGCTGGAAAACGTCGATATGGTTCCGTTCAAGCGAATGATGGAAAAACAAGCGGAACAGCAATTTTTCGTCATGGTCACTCATGTAAAGTACCCGGCCTTCGACGCAAAAATGCCGGCCAGCATCTCCAGGACGATTATTCAAGATGTTCTTCGCGGCCAGCTGGGGTATCAAGGAATTGTTGTCACGGACGATCTGGACATGGGAGCCGTGAGTAAATACTATTCCTATGATCAGCTGGGATACATGGCGGTAAATGCCGGTGCAGATCTGTTGTTAGCCTGTCATGAATACGACCATCAGTTGAAATTGTATCAGGGTATTCTTCAAGCAGTTCAGGACGGGAAACTCAGCGAGGAGCGGATCAATGAGTCGGTGAAACGCATTCTTACTTATAAATTGGAGCATGTCTCAAATGATCCGGTTTCACCGGCTAAAGCCAGCCAAATCGTCCGCAGCCCGGAACATGTTGAGCTAATGGAAAGCATAACGAAATAAGTACTATTGGACAGGAGATCACACATCTCCTGTTTTTTTTACCGGATAGAAGCGGAGCACTACGGAATCCGTCGAAGTTATTTTTCCGCGGCAGAGGGTTGTTAAAGGGAATTGAGAAGCCCTCTAAAGTGGCTTTTCTGCACCAAAGGGCTGTCTCCTCCTTGAAAATTAAATTTTTTAAAGAGATTAGATAGAACGAATTGGTGTACCGGGGAAATGCAATATAAAAATCAAACCTTGAAAAAAGAGCCCCCTGGGAATTCCTAAACGAGATTTCCACAAATCTGGAATCTTTTCCGAAATTCTGGAAGGTTCGTTACACTAAAGTATGTAGACGTTTACAATCATTGTGGTATTCGTCCATTCCAGCTTTCCGGACAGGATCCATCACAAGCATAGCCACCATTACGAGTATTTAGCTGTTTCATAGATTGGCACAGTGCTTGCATAAATATAGACAAGGCAATCTAAAAAGGGGGAGATTTTTCAGGCAAAAAGGAAACCGAAAAACAGGAAATGCCGGCTGGTTAGAGGTGGAACGAAAGATCATTTCGCTAAGGGGGAAACGGAATGCTAAGCATGATTGGTCTTATCGGAGGTTTACTTCTCTTAATCTACTTAACGATGAAGGGGATGAATTTGCTCATTGCCGGGCCGCTTTGTGCCTTGTTCGTGGCGGTCTTGAGCGGTTTACCATTGTTTCCGCAGCAGGTCGGCCAAGGGGAAGCCAATTTAGTGACAAATTACATGGGCGGCTTTTCTGGATTTGTGACGTCATGGTATTTGATGTTCCTTTTAGGATCGATTTTTGGAAAGGTCATGGAAGACAGCGGGGCCGCTGACAGCGTATCGAAGTGGGTCGTTGAAAAATTAGGGATGAAGCATGCAGTGCTTGCGGTTGTTGCCGCCTGTGCAATTTTAACCTATGGCGGCGTTAGTTTATTTGTCGTCGCTTTCTCGGTCTATCCAATGGCCTTGAGCCTGTTCAAGCAGGCAGATCTGCCACGTCGCTTTATCCCGGCGGCACTGGCCCTCGGATCGGTGACGTTTACGATGACGTCCGCTGGGTCGCCGGAAATTCAGAACTGGATTCCGATTGAGTATCTTGGAACTTCGCCATATGCCGGCTGGGAAGTCAGCTTGATTGTTGCCGTCTTTATGGCGGTGTTTGGTTACTGGTGGCTGAAGCGGATGATTAAAAAAGCGGTTGCCAGGGGGGAGAGGTTCATTACCCGTGACAACGATCCGAAGGTGGAGGATAAGAAGCTGCCGAATCCACTGACTGGCTTAATTCCATTATTAGTGGTTCTGATTATTTCCTTTGTTTTTCACGATACGCTGAAACAATCGGCGCTTATTATTGCCTTGTTAGGCGGGGTGATCGCGACTTATTTATTGAATCGCAGCTATTTTAAATCATTTTGGAACGCGGTTTCCGATGGAACGATGGGCGCTTTGGTGGCAATTGGTAATACCGCCGCGGTTGTTGGCTTTGGCGGCGTTGCCCAAGCGGTCCCCGCTTTCAAAACCGCAGTTGAGGCAATGACTAGCATTCCAGGAAGCCCCCTCATTGGCGGTGCGATTGCCGTCAGCGTGATTGCTGGGATGACTGGTTCTGCTTCTGGCGGGCAGGCTATTGCCTTGCCGCTGTTGGCTCCGCATTATATGGATATGGGCGTTAACGCCGAGGCACTGCATCGGACTGTGGCGATTTCCTCGGGTGCGCTTGATTCCCTGCCCCATAATGGCTATGTGGTAACGACCATCCGCTCCATTTGCGGCGAGTCCCATCAGGATGCGTATGGCGCTGTTGGCGCCTTAACGGTGATTGTTCCGGCCATTGGCGTGGCGATTGCGATTGTTCTGTTTTCACTTGGATTGGGCATTTAAGTTTGCCTGGTTTACAGGAGTAGTTTACTGCCGCTAAATCTAGGTTTACAGTTGTTTCACAATGGGTTACTGCCTGGATGTGCTTGGTTTACTGTCTTATAACTCTGAGTTACTGTCGTAAAACATTGGAATACTGTCGGATGGACTTGTATTACTGTCTTATAACTTTAATTTACTGGAGCAAAACATTGGCTTACTGTCGCTAACGCTAGATTAACTGTCGTGGAGCCCCGAATTACTGGCTTATAACCTTGATTTACGCCACAAAATATTGATTTACTGTCACTAACCTGTTTGGCTGGTTTGTTGGCTACAAAGGAAAGCTTCTAAGGGGGATCAGCCAATCGGCCAGCCCAATTTAGGAAGGAAGGTTGTTTTTCCATGGTGGAAAATAAGGTCGTTTTTATTACCGGTGCGGCTCGGGGCATTGGTTTCGAGATGGGAAAACTTTTTGCCGAAAACGGCGCCAATGTGGTGTTAACCGATTTAGAAAAAATAGCAGTAGAGGAGTCCGCAGCTTCACTGCAAGATGCCGGTTTAACAGCCATAGGGCTAAAATGTGATGTCACGAATGAACAAGAATTGAAGCAAGCCCTAGCCGAAACCATTGAGCAATATGGCCGCGTTGATGTTCTAATAAATAATGCCGGTCTGCAGCATGTGGCCCCGATCGAGGAATTCCCTAAGGAAAAATTTCAATTGCTGCTTTCGGTCATGTTGACGGCGCCTTTCATCGCGACCCAGCAGGTTTTCCCGATTATGAAAAAACAAAAATCCGGTCGGATCATCAATATGGCCTCGATCAATGGCTTGGTTGGATTTGCCGGAAAAGCTGCCTATAACAGCGCCAAGCATGGGGTGATTGGCCTAACGAAGGTGGCGGCGCTGGAAGGGGCGGAGCACGGAATTACCGTCAATGCAGTCTGTCCTGGATATGTTGACACTCCGCTCGTCCGCAACCAGCTAGCCGACCTTGCCAAAACTCGAAATATTCCAGTGGAGCGGGCCCTCGAGGACGTCATTTTTCCACTCGTACCGCAAAAAAGACTACTTAGTGTTGCTGAAATTGCCAATTACGTGATGTTTCTTGCCAGTGAAGAGGCGAAGGGGATCACTGGCCAAGCCTGCGTTATCGACGGCGGCTACACGGCCCAATAAGTATGTTGGAAGCCTTGTGCTTCCTATTTTTTTACATGTCTTCCAAAAGAGTGAGTTCGTGAAATATTGGACTAAAACCACCGAGGGCTTAAGAAAACGGCTGCCAATATAACGGGGGTGTAGACCCAAAAGGAGAAAGTGAGCCGCTAGTCCTCCTGGAGCGTTCATGAGAACAGAAAGTGAGGAAAAAGTGCGTTGCTAGTTCTCATAGAGCGTTCATGAGAACAGAAGGCGAAGAAAAAGCCCATCTCCAGTTCTCATAAGGCTATGACCATCCACTTGTGGTCTCAAAGTTAAGGATTTCTTAAGATTCTCCCGCTAAAATGTGAAATAGTTAAGCAAACATGCTTGAATTGGGAGGATTAGAATGAAAAAGAATTATATAAAGATGGTACTCGATTTACTGATGGCGATTACTTTTGTGTTACTGATGAATCCAAGGGTTTTAAACGGGCTACCGTTTCACGAGATTGCCGGTTTGGTGATCGGGGTGGCCATTTTGACACATATCGGATTGAACTGGCGCTGGGTAATCAATACAACGAAAAAGATTTTTACTCCCAAGCTCCCTGGGAAAACAAGATTGAGCTATTTGTTAAACATCTTGCTATTAATTTTGATGGCGACTGTGATTATCTCCGGTATCTTCATTTCGCGGGTGGTTTTTCCAAACCTCGCTGTTGAAGGTTGGCACTCGCTTCGGGGAATCCACAGTTTTTCGGCTGATGCAACTTTGGCATTAGTTGGTCTGCATATTGCCCTGCATTGGCAATGGGTGATGAGCATTTGTAAAAAAGCATTGAAAACGAAGGAAGGAAAACTGCGCAAGGGTATCCTTGCATCCGTTATTCTGTCACTGGCCATCTTGGCTGGAGGAATGCAATGGTATGCTTCGACAGCGACTCCAAGTATGGGAGAATTCTATCCAAAACAATTTCAACAAAGCGACGCGGGGCCATCCTTTAATAATGGCAACAACACGGGAAACTCGACGTTTTCGCATCAAGGGCCGCCACCTAATGGAGATTTTCGTGACGGCAAATTTCACGGAAAAGATGGACATGGCGGCAGCAATAACCCATTTCTTGAAATGTTGAACTATTTCGCGATTTGGGCAGTGATCATCATCCCTGCTTACTTTGTGGAAAAACGAATCCTAAGGAGTAAACGCAAACCAAAAGAGGTTCAGCCTAAACTATCTTGAAGACGTGCTCTTTGCTTTTCGAATTTGTGCCACCTAAATTTTGTCGACCCTTCGACAGAATACTAGGTGGCAAAGTTATACTTGAAAATCATGACTCTTTTGTTTTAAAATAATCATATGGTTCGAATTTTCAAAATTAATCAAAAACAGACGACGAAATTTTTTTACACAAAACATACTAACTGGTCAGTCAGTAAAAAAAATAAGGAGGCATAACATGGACTTTTCTTATTCACTGAAGGTACAGGAACTGCAAAAAAAGTTGAATGCATTTATGGATGAGTATGTTTATCCGAATGAGGCCGTATACGAACAGCAGGTAAACGAGCAGAAGGACCGCTGGAGCGCCGTTCCGCCAATCATCGAAGAGCTGAAGGAGAAAGCAAAGCAAGCCGGTTTATGGAACTTGTTTTTGCCGGAAAGCGAGTATGGGGCCGGGCTAACGAATGTGGAGTATGCCCCATTGTGTGAAATTATGGGGAGGTCGATGATCGGACCTGAAATCTTTAATTGCAATGCTCCGGATACGGGAAATATGGAAGTACTGGTCCGATACGGAACAGAGGAGCAAAAACAACAATGGTTAATCCCGCTGTTAAATGGGGAGATCCGCTCCTGTTTTTCAATGACCGAACCGGCGGTTGCGTCCGCTGATGCCACAAATGTCGAAGCGGATATTCGTAGAGAAGGCGACGAGTACGTGATCAATGGACGCAAATGGTGGTCGTCGGGCGCGGGCGATCCCCGATGCAAAATCGCTATTTTTATGGGAAAAACGGATCCAACCGCGAAAAAACATGAGCAGCAGTCGATGATTTTGGTTCCGCTGGATACGCCGGGGGTCAAAATTGAACGGATGGTTCCGGTTTTTGGATATGACCACGCGCCGCACGGCCATGGAGAGATCACCTTCGAAAACGTACGGGTTCCCGTTGACAATATTCTTTGGGGTGAAGGCAAGGGGTTTGCGATTGCTCAAGGTCGTTTAGGTCCAGGCAGAATTCATCACTGTATGAGATTAATAGGTGCCGCGGAACGGGCATTGGATCTTTTATGCGAACGTGTACTCAAGCGTGTTGCATTTGGAAAGCCATTAGCTGAACAAGGCGTGATCAGAGAGTGGATTGCTGATTCCCGGATTGAAATAGAACAAGCCAGGCTGTTGACACTGAAAGCCGCCTACATGATGGATACGGTGGGAAATAAAGTCGCAAAATCGGAAATTGCGATGATCAAAGTCGTTGCCCCATCGATGGCGCTTAGAGTGCTGGACCGGGCGATACAGGCCTTTGGCGGTGCCGGTGTTTCTGATGATTTCCCGCTGGCTGCCCTTTGGGCGAATGCCAGGACTCTTCGGATTGCCGATGGGCCGGACGAGGTTCACCGTGCTTCCGTAGCCAAATATGAACTGAGAAAGCATCTATCGTAGGCAGGATGAATAGGTTAAAAGAATAGCAGGGATAGTTAGCAAAGAGCATCTGTCATAGCTTAAATTAGTAGATTAACAGGAAAGAGGGATGGGTATGAAGGTATTGGAGTTGTTTGACTTAACCGGAAAAACGGCAATTGTGACTGGCGGCGGCCGCGGTCTGGGGGCTCAGATTGCGGAGGGCTATGCTGAGGCCGGTGCCAATGTCGTGGTTTGTTCAAGAAAAGTCGAGGCCTGCGAAGAAACGGCAGCCCGCCTTTCCGATTTGGGGGTGAAGGCATTGGCATTAAAATGCGACATCACCAGTCCTGACGATGTACAACATGTTGTTGAGAAAACCTTAGCAGAATTTGGTTCGATTGACATCCTCGTCAACAATAGCGGGGCCACCTGGGGGGCGCTTGCAGAGGAGATGCCGCTGGAAGCCTGGGAGAAGGTGATAAACGTTAATGTCACCGGTACCTTTTTAATGAGTCAGGCTGTAGGGAAAGTGATGATTGGGCAAAAGTCCGGAAAAATCATTAATATTGCCTCCGTAGCAGGGCTTGGCGGTACCGATCCAAGAGTGATGAACACGATTGGCTATAACACCAGTAAGGGTGCCGTCATTACGATGACCAAGGATCTTGCGGTGAAATGGGGACAGCATAATATCAATGTTAACGCCATTGCTCCCGGCTTTTTCCCGACGAAAATGTCTAAGGTAATTATTGAACATGGAAAAAATCCAATTCTCGAAGCGACACCACTCCGGCGATTTGGCTCGGACGATGATTTGAAGGGAGCCGCCTTATTCCTGGCATCCAATGCCTCCAACTACATCACCGGGAATGTCCTGATCGTCGACGGCGGCACCCATGCGCGAGGTTAACAGATTGATCGGTGGCTGCGTCTTCCGAAAGGAGGGAACCTCAAGCATGCTGTGCCAGGGCACCGATACATTGAAAAAAGGAGTGAAATGATTGGAGCGTCAAGTGAACCTAGACACCATTCCTGTTAGAAAAGGAGAGCAATTAAACGAAGCGGTATTGGGGGAGTTTCTTCGAGAGCATATCGATAGCCTGCCTGATGGGCCCTTAGAGGTCCTTCAGTTTTCCGCGGGTCATTCCAATCTGACTTATCAAATTAAAATTGGCGAATGGGAAGCCGTCCTGCGCAGACCGCCTCTGGGGCCAGTTGCCCCGAAAGCTCATGATATGGCCAGGGAATACCGGGTGCTTTCAGAAATTCATCCGCTTTTCCCACAGGCACCAAAACCATTATTGTTTTCCGATAATCCCGCAATTGTCGGCAGTCCGTTTTTTATCATGGAAAGAAAACGCGGTCTCGTTTTGGATACCACTTTTCCAGAAGGAGTGGTTCCCTCGGAAGCCCTGTGCCGCCGGATATCGCAACTAATGGTCGATAAACTTGCCGACTTGCATTCCATTGATTACAAACAGACAGGGTTGGTGGAAATCAGCAATCCCGATGGCTTTATGGAAAGGCAGGTACATGGCTGGATCCAGCGCTATGAACGGGCAAAAACGGAGGAAATTAAAGAAGTTGAGCTGTTGAAAAAGTGGCTGACCGGAAATATTCCGCCAAGTGGCCAGCCTGCTATAATTCATTATGACTACAAACTAAATAACAGCATGTTCAATGAAGACTTGACTAAAATGACCGGCTTGTTCGACTGGGAAATGACAACGGTGGGTGATCCCCTTGCCGACCTCGGAGCGGCCATGAGCTATTGGCTCCAAGAGGATGATCCAGACTGGCTTAAATATGGAATGGGGAAGCCATCCGTAACCATAAATAAAGGATTTTATAGCCGTCAGCAGTTTATCGATGCCTACGCGGAAAAAACAGGCCGTGATATATCCAAGGTGAATTTTTATTTGACCTTTGCCTATTTTAAGCTCGCGGTCATCTGCCAGCAAATCTATTACCGCTTTAAAAAGGGCCAGACAAATGATCAACGGTTTGCCCAATTTAACGAGGCAGTCAAGGTGCTGATCCAATACAGCCTTCATGTCGCAGGCGAAAGATAGCAGCATAATGCTTGTCTGAGTGAATGTTTGTCGAGAAAAATGGGAATAGAAATTAAACAAAAGGGGCTGTCCTTAAAATGGAGGATCCCTAATATTCAAGGCTTTTAAGCATAAAAAGGGGTGCCAAAACTCAAAACTATGATTCTGGACACCCCTATAATTTAATTTTTCCTTCCGCTAAAGCACACAAGCTATGGCAAATACCCTCATTGGTTAACAAGTATGTAACCGGGATTAATCATTTGGTTCACTCTAGCAGGTTATAAAGTCAGCTCAGTTTTAAAAACGATGACCGCTGTACCCGAAATGCTGACTTCTACAGGTTCTTCATTGTCTATTTGAACGGCAACATCAATCGTCCCGGTTCGTTCTATTGCTTCCCCTTGTTTCGCCTTGAATTCGAAGGAAGAACCATTGTAAGGTACGAGTTTGTGATGGATCAGATAAGCACCAAGGGGCCCATTCGCATTTCCGGTTACGGGATCTTCGTTAATTCCTATGGCTGGAGCGAACATCCTCCCATTTATCAAAATATCCCTCTCGGCAGAATCCATTGTGAAAGTATAATAACCATTACAGGCAATACGTTTACTCAACTCTGTAAGAGCTTGATAATTCGGCTTGAGTTGACTTAATATCGAACTGCTTTTTAGGCCAATCATCACTTTTGAGTGACCAGTTGATACAATTTGAATCGGACAATCGGCAATTAAGTCTTCTTCGGTGAGGTTGAATGCGGCCAAGAGATATGCTCTGTTTTTTCCGTCAATAACTGAACCGAACTCAATTTTCCCCTGTTTCATAATGATTTTATAATCGTTTTGTTGCCGAATGATATCTACTGGTAAAATGCCTGCCCCAGTTTTATGATAGACTCGGGTGGTATTCAATTGTAGTTCAACAGCCCGGGCGTAATGGGCAGCAATCGTTGCATGTCCGCAGATCGGCACCTCAGTAGTCGGAGTAAAAAAACGAACATGAGCATCATACTTTGGGTTATCAGAAGAAAAAATAAACGCTGTTTCCGAATTGTTAAGTTCCCTCGCGATTTTCTTCATTTCGTTTTCAGTCAAGCCATCAGCATTTGTGATAACACCAGCAGGATTTCCAGCAAACTTGTCTTTCGTAAACGAGTCAATCTGATAGAGACGGTATTTTCTTGCCATGCCGCTTTTCCCCCATTAGGATTCTATTTTTAGCTAAGAGGAAATTTTTCCAAATTTTATACTTTCCTCTGTCGCATAAATTCACCTACGCCTCATGAACCGTCCTTAAGGACTTGCCAGTCTGCGAGTTTTCATTTTCAGCCAAAGAATAAATCAAGAATATTGGATGCCGTGGATGATTGCTTATTATAGAACTCGGAATACCCACAGTTTTTGCAATATACGACAATAAACGTGTTATGCTGAACGTCAAAAATTTTCGATAATCCGGTTCCTGTCATGGCAACTTCTTTTTTTCCTGCATCCTTGCTTCCGCATTTAATACAACCTTTTTCCGCCATCATTTAATTCCTCCCAAACGAACAGAATGATTTGTACAATAATACGGAGATAACCCGAAAAGGTTTCAGTGGGTTAGGCAAAATATTGTTTAGCTTCTATCTAAGAATATCATTACCATACTGATTTGGTCTGATTATCGGTCTTTCTTTTCCCATCACAAAAATTAAAATGTTCAGCCTATAATTTTTGCTGTACCGATTTCACCTTTTGTTCCATCGTGAGGTCTTTGTCACGGCGGTCATCGATGCGGATGTTGGTGCAGACTCTTTGGGCGCCTTTTTCAAATGGAAGCTCGTGCAGCTGTTGGACAATTTTCAGCAATTCTTTCAGGTCGCCTTCGATTAAGGTACTCATTGCCGTCAATTCATATTTAATCGAACCTTCATACTGCTGCAGGAACTTATGGAGTTCGGCGACATACCCGCTGACGCTTGGCGAAGCCGTCCCAACCGGAATCACAGTAATATCAACAATAGCCATTTTAACCATTCCCCCTAATTGGATAATCTACTTTCATCATAGCATACCTTATTCAAGTGGCGGTCATACGGGGCTTGACACACCGTGATTTTTCCATTTACCCAAGAGACTTTACTGTACGCATTCAGTCCAAATATGAAAATGAACAAAATAATGCCACAATATTATAAAATAAACTAAGAACCTAAATCAGAAATCTGTAGGAGGTATGTGAAGTGAGAGTCGCCATTGCACAATTAACGACAAGTGCTGAAAAAGAAGCGAATTTATCCAAGGCAAGAACCTATATTGCGAAGGCAAAAAGTTTCGGAGCTGATGTGGTCATCTTGCCCGAATATTTTATGGGACTGGCGACACCAAGAAACGGTATTTTACCGGTGGATTTGGCTGAACCGTTGGATGGTCCGTTTGTGACCGCTTTGAGGCAGGCTGCTGCTGAAAATCACATCTATGTCGTCTGCGGGGTGTACGAATCCAAAATCGGCGATGAGAAAAGAGCTTATAATACGTCCGTTTTTATCAATCGTTCCGGCGAACTTCTCCATGCTTATCGAAAAACCCATTTATATGATGCCTTTAATCATAAAGAATCGGACACGATCATCTCCGGTGAGAATCCCTATACAATAGTAGAAACAGAGTTTGGAAAAATTGGCTTGATGGTTTGTTACGAATTGCGGTTCCCCGAGATTGCCAGACAATTCGCCCTTCAAGAGGCCGCGATATTGTTCGTTCCGGCCGCATGGGTGTACGGGACGTTGAAAGAGGACCATTGGGAAACGCTCATCCGTGCAAGAGCAATCGAAAACACGATGTTCGTTTTTGGCGCAAACCAGGTTGGAAATATGTATACCGGGCGTAGTTTGATTGTTGATCCTATGGGGGTGATCGTCGCCAGTGGTGGAGAAGAAGAAACGTTGATTTTGGCAGACATTGACGTCAATCGGATAGAGCGGGTGAGAGAAAAACTTCCAAGTGTACGAGACCGCAAACCGGAATTTTACTCAAACTAGATACCTGCTCATTCATAAAGGGGCAGCACCAGGGAACCACATTTACAATGTTAAGAAAATTTCAATATTAAAAAGCCTAATTTCTCAATTTAATACGTAGAAATTAGGCTTTTTTCAGTTCTCCATTAAACAATTCTTTTTCCGGTTGGGGTTGCTAGATGCACGCTTTGTATTCGTTCATGATGTTGTGAATGATGGTTTTTACAGGAAGTATTTCGTTTATTTCGTCCACCCTTGCTCCCGCAAAAACGAGACCATTCTCGCAATCCCCATTCATTGTTGTTATCAAAGAATCCAATGTACAAAAGCGATAAGAGCAATTTTTAAGACAATCCATGCACTTCTTGATTTTTACCTTTTTATCATCAGATATGAGTTCAGTAAAATGGTTCTTTATTGCCCGACCTTCCAATCCCACGGTTGTTTTTACTAATATCGTATCTTTTTTCTTCGCCTGTACATATTTTTCTTTAAATGCTAATGGTGCGTCACACTCGTTACTAGCAACAAATCTTGTTCCCATTTGAACCCCGGATGCCCCCATTCGAATGGCACGGGCAAGATCCTCTCCTGTCATAATCCCTCCAGCAGCAATGACGGGAATCTTAACGGCCTTCACCACTTCCGGCAAAATATCGAACAATGGTCTCTCGGTCCCCAGGTGTCCACCGGCTTCATGGCCTTCGACAACAACGGCAGAAGCACCAAGACGTTCTGATATTTTTGCGAGTCTTGCTGAGGATACAATCGAGATAACCGGTATGCCAGCCTCTTTGCCCCAACTATACATATCCCTTGATATACCAGCACCCGAAATAATGAAATCGACTTTTTCCTCAATCGCTACTTTCATTTTTTTAGCAAAATCATTCATCGCAAAAAGAACATTGACGCCAATATAGCCATCCTGAATGGATTCTTTCGCCTTCCTAATGTGATATCGCAACTCATCAAAACTAATCCCAGTTCCAGAAATAATTCCTATTCCTCCGGCATTTGCAACAGCAGAAGCTAGTCCGCTTAAAGAAATACCAACTCCCATTCCACCTTGTATAATTGGAACCTTGGGTACCATATGTCCAATTTTTAATTGAGAAAAGCTCAAACGAATCCCTCATTTCTTCATGATTGTTATCCCCCAAGCTTATTGTAACGACTTGATACCAAATGAATAGTTACAAATATAATACCTAATCCTAAAGGCAGATAATAATTTTGTTATTGTCATAAAATGTTCAAAATAATAAGTACCACCGCTTGAGTTTTGTCGAAATAACATTGTAATTTTGACGTGTTTCGGGTAGTGCCGGGCACCTTAAGTAATTAGAGAAGTGCAAAGGCATTTCTCTTTTTTTAGGTTAAAAGCCTTTTCGTAGTTGGTCTGATGGTTTACAATATTAATAATATTTAGATAATAGGGGTCGAGCAAATGGTTAAACAGCCATTTTTAAACAATATGGCAATAAATCTATCAACGATTTTTACGGAAGTCCCCTTTTTGGCGCGGTTTGGGAAGGTGCGGGATTACGGGTTTTCTACTGTCGAGTGTCAATTTCCTTATGACTATTCTGTTGCGGAGATCCGCCAGGAATTGGAGCGGCATCGGCTTTCCCTTGTGTTAATCAATTTGCCTGCGGGGAAATGGCAAGCAGGCGAGCGGGGGCTGGCTGTGGATCCTGCCCGAATTCCAGAATTTAAGGAATCGGTCCGACTGGGAATTCGCTATGCCACTGCCTTGAAGGTACCAAGAATTCATTGCATGGCCGGTGTGGTTGCGGAAACTGCCGATTTAACAGCAGCAAAGCAGGTGTATATAGAAAATCTTCGCTACGTTGCGAAAGAGGCGGCGACCTGCGGGCTAACCATCCTGATAGAACCGATTAACCGGTTTGATATGCCGGGGTATTTTTTGAATGATATCCAGCAAGCGAAGGCAATTCTTGACGAAGTGAATTGGCCAAACGTGAGGCTGCAATTTGATTTTTACCATATCGAACGAATATATGGAAACGCCCTCGCAGTTTTTCAACAATATGCGAGCCTTTGCGATCATGTTCAGATTGCTGATGTTCCAGGGCGGCACGAGCCGGGTACAGGGGAGATGGATTATCAGGCGATCTTTGACTATTTAAGCAGTCATTACAATGGTTACATCGGTTTGGAATACACCCCGCTTGGAAAAAGCGAAGCCAGCTTTAAATGGCTGTAGGCAGGAGGGAATTAAGATGAAGATTGGCTTTATCGGAACAGGTGTCATGGGGGCGCGGATGGTATCACGGCTCCTTGTACACGGCTATCAAGTCCAGGTCTACAATCGGACCAAAACGAAAGTACAAACATTGGTAGAGCAGGGGGCGGTGCAGGCCGCATCGATTTCCTCGCTGTCGGCTGATTGTGATATCATTTGTACTTGTTTATCGATGCCCGAAGATGTACTGGAAGTTTACCTCGCGGATTCGGGGATCATCAACCATGCCCATCCCGGCACGATTTGCATTGACCTGACAACAGTAGGAGCCGATACGAGCAAGACCATTTTTGAAAAAGCAGGCAGCCGAGGGATCGATTATTTGGATGCTCCCGTTAGCGGCGGGCCGGAAGGAGCAGAAGCAGGGACATTAACAATTATGGTCGGCGGTTCGCACCGGGCTTTTGAAAAAGTTTTTCCATTGCTTGAGGTTTTAGGAAAAACGATTGAATATCTTGGTCCGTCTGGCTCGGGAAGCATCGCCAAGCTGATTAATCAATATCTTGTCGCTGTTCATTCGCTGGCCGCATCAGAGGCAATGGTCACGGGAGCAGCCTTTGGACTCGATGCTGAAAAATTGCTAAACATTTTAAAAGTCAGCTACGGGGACAGTAAAATGCTGCGGCGGCATATGGAACAATATGTGTTGGACCGCGAGTTCGAACCGGGCGGGGCAGTCAAATATGTTCATAAAGACGTTCGCCTTGCCAACGTACTGCTGCAACAGGCTGGTCTCCGTAAATTTACCGGGCAGATGGCAGAAAGCGCCTTTGCAACTGCTGCCGCTCAAGGTTTGGACGACCTCGATATGTCCGCGATTATTCAGCCGTTAGAAAAACAATGCGGGGTTATCGTCAGGAAGCGCTCATAATATATGGATCAAACAGAAAAAGACGATCTGCTAGTTTAAAAGCATTTCGTCTTTTTTTATGTATTGGCGGGTAAAGTGGGAAAATTGGCGGGTAAACTATTGAAATTGACGAGTTTTCAACAGTTTCAAAAAAGGTGGACAATCATAGACAAACCGGAATATTTATAGTATTAAATGAAACATACGTTTGTACATTTTATCATTTTACTCCATGTTTCATCTTTTTGGCATTGACCCTTCTTGGACAGACGAGTGATTTTTTTCCATCAACTGAAATTATTACGCAATGCCACTTTTAATTAATGTGGGAAGGGGATGAAAAGATGTTACAAACTTACCAGATGAAGCTGCCGAACATTTCACTACATAATGGGCTCACGTCAGATAGCTACATCCAAGAGTATGCAGCGTATTTCGGCAGACTGGAGCGTAGCAAATGCCACAATAATTAGCCAAGACAATGTAAATCCCTCCTCATTTTTTTACATTGTATTGAACTGTTGATTAACTGTTGACATATATTCAACAGATGGTACAAGTGCTTTTAACAAAATTTTTGAAGGATAAAAGTGAAATCGGGCTGAGGAAAGACAAAACAGGTTTAGAAACCACTAAAAGTAACTTTCATCGGGTTTATGAGGGACAAACCAGGGTAGAAAAACTATAAAAGTGTCTTTCATCGGGCTTATGAAGGACAAACCAAGGCAACAAACACCCCAAACTGTCTTTCATCAAGCCTATGAATTAAAAATTATAAATTGGTGAACAACGTAAAATGTTCTTTTCTGAAAAAAAACGAGGAGAGGTCACCATACGCCTCTCCCGATCGCCAAATTACCGTTATTACTCCCGGCTGGACACGGTTTAAGTAGGACCACCACTTTGACATTCCCAGCTTTGCCGAAGTTTTGTCCTTGCCCCCTTTCGCCAGTTTTTTACAGCGGATAAGGAGACGTTTTCTCTCTCGGCAATTTCCCTGATTGATAAATCGTATGCAGCGGTATAGTACAGCCATTTCTGCTGGTTGGCTGTAAGCTTCTGCCAGCAGTCCCCAAGCTGGTCAAGGATGGCTGGACAAAGGGGCTGCAGATCTTCCACTGTCTCCCAAAATAGTTCATCAGGGAAAACAGTTCTTTCCTCGAATTTTCGGGCTTCCGTTAATTCTGACAGCATGCGGCCCTTAATATACGTATAAGCATAGTTGGCGAAGCTTCCCTTATCAGGATTAAAACGTTCGCTTGCCTCCCAAAGGGCAATCAGACCTTCCTGGTAAAACTCATCGTGATTTTTATAAAGATGTAACGAATGGATGATTTTATGAATCATTGGTTCAAACTGCTTAGCTAAATGTTCAAAGCTTTCCACTCAGAAATCCCTTCAGGAAAGCGCGCTTTACCATGTATTCCCGGGTACCTTTACGATATCGGGAATCGCCGCCGCGGTCGAACGAGGGGAATCCTATTTTGCAGGGAAAATGGGACCTAATTTACAAAAAAAGGAGGGAAAAAAATCATTTTCAAGCAGACCAATATCATTTTGGATGATTTTACCGTTTTTCTGGTAACTAGAAAAGGACCGCTTCGTTACGAAGGGACCTTTGGTTTGACAAGCAATTTCCTGCTGCTTTTCGAGATTATCCGCGGGCGAGACCTGGAGTTTCTTCCATTGGTTAGGGGAGGCGAGGTTCTTTTTTGTTCGCCTTTGATTTGCTGCGTTCGCTTTTACGGGATGAAGCAGAGGAACTCTCCCCATGCATTCTCCGGTATTGGGAGGGAGTTTGCTTTGTAACCCGTTTAAAGGATTGGGCAAAGAATGATTGGGAAGAGAAGCCGGTAATCGTAGCAATATTTGAGATCGGGTAATTAGTGGTCTCTAATAAGATCTTACTCTCTTTAATCCGGATTTGAATTAAATATTCAATTGGTGAGATGCCGACTGCTTTCTTAAAGGAATGGGCGAGATAGTATTTATTAATATGACCTGCCTCGGCTAACGTATCAAGATTGATATTTTCACGAAAATGCTGCTTCATGTAATTTTTAATAAAGGCGATATCTTTGCTGATGATTTCGGAAGCGGTCTTTTCCAGGTTGAAGGTTTTTTTGCGCATCATTTTAAGCAGTAATATTTCCAATAAATTCTGACAAACCAACTCATAATCTTCTTTGCGGCTTTCCACTTCCTTTATGAGCTGCTGAAAATAGAACTGATAGGCCTTTTCGCCTTGATGATCGTTGAGAAAATTGACCTCTAATCCCGCAGCATCTGGAGATGAAAACGCCAGCCCTTGAATACCAAGTGCAATGTATTCAAGCGGGTAGTCCGCACAAGATTTTTCCGTGTGCTCCACATTTGGGTTGATGATGATGAGATCATTTTCTTTAACAGGGACTTCTTCATGGGAAAAAACAAAGGTCCCTTTTCCTCTGGTAATATATAAAAGTTCTGTAAAGTGATGAGCATGATTCGTGCTATGCCAATCTTTGTCGTACTTTGCCTTGGTAACATAGAGCAGTTTTACGGAAAGATGCTCTTTTTGAGTTTGCTTCATTTCATATAGCTCATTTGACAAAAAATGAACCCCCTATCAAAGCCTCGTTCTTCCTGTACTTTCATTTTAGTGAGAGTTTTTGTGAAAAGCAAGATATCTAAAAAACAGAACAATATGTTGATTGTGAAAGCGCTTTTTCAGCCGTATACTTTAGCTAGAAACAGGAAAAAAGGAGGAGGAGCAGGTTGAGAAAGAAAGCTTTGTTGACAGGGTTGACAGTCTTATTATCCCTTAGTTTAATAGCTTGTCAGAGTGGTGAAAGCAAGAAGACAGACTCAAAAGGCGGCAAGGCCACGGATGAAAAACAAACGCTCCATGTGGCTGCACTGGAATCTGCTTATGGTAAAGATATGTGGACGAAAGTCGCCGAAGCCTATCAGGAGGCAAATCCGAAGGTCAAAGTGGAACTGACTGTCGATAAAAACCTGGAAGAAGTCATCAGCCCGAACATGAAGGCCGGAAACTATCCGGATGTTGTGCTATTGGCAACCGGGAGAAAACTGGCACTGACTGAAACATTAATTAAGGATAAAGCGTTAGAAGACATTACCGATGTTTTCGATAAGAATGTCTATGGGGAAAATGTCAAAGTCAAAGATAAGCTGGTACCGGGCTTTACTGATACACTTGCCACTAATCCTTATAACGACGGTAAAACCTATATGGCACCAATGTTCTACAGCCCGACAGGTTTATTCTACAATGCCGCCTTATTTAAGGAAAAAGGCTGGGAAGTGCCAAAGACATGGGATGAGATGTGGGCATTAGGAGATCAAGCGAAAAAAGAAGGAATTTCCTTATTTACCTATCCAACAGCCGGTTATTTCGATGCCTTCTTCTATTCATTACTTTTAGAAGCAGGTGGACCTGATTTCTACAATAAAGCCATGAGATATGAAGATGGTATTTGGGAGTCCCCGGAAGCCACGAAGGTATTTAACATTGTCGGAAAACTAGCGAAATACACGGCACCAACCACAGTGGCCAATGCCAACGATAAGGACTTTACGAAAAACCAGCAATTAATTCTGGATAACAAAGCATTATTTATGCCAAATGGCACATGGGTAGTCGGAGAAATGAAGGATGCCCCAAGAGCAAAAGGCTTTGAATGGGGGATGACGGCACTCCCAGCCATTGACAATGGCGGTGATCGTTATGCCTTTACGTTCTTTGAACAAATGTGGATTCCGTCCCAAGCAAAAAATAAAGATGCTGCAAAAGATTTCTTAACATTTGTGTACTCCGATAAAGCAGCGGAAATTTTTGCAGAATCTGGAGCCATTCAGCCAATTGAAGGAATTTCCAGCAAACTGTCTGGCGACAATAAACTGTTCTACAGCATCTATGATAATGGTGCTAAAGCAGGTATGGGTGGATTTGCCGCAACCGAGGCCGTTGAAGGCGTCAACATGGGCGATACCTTATTCCGTACAGTCGACAGTATTGTATCTGGCGATAAAACGGTGAAACAATGGCAGGCGGCCGTTGAAAAAGCTAGCGATCAATTGCGGAAAGCCTTAAAATAAGAGAGATTTTATTCGCTACAGAATAACGGTGAGCAGCCATTCTCACCGTTATTTTCTTAAAAGGGGTGAATACAGTGAATAAAACAACCCAAAAAAGAATTTTTATTTTTGTTTGTACCGCACCTGCTCTGCTTCTGTTTACGATTTTTATGATCATTCCAACGGTTGAGGTATTCAGGATGTCGCTCTATAAGTGGGGCGGTTTCTCCAATCATAAAGTATTTGTCGGAATCAATAACTTTAAAATCTTATGGACTGATATGAATTTTATTCGCTCATTGCAAAACAGTGTGTTATTGATCGTCGCAGTTACGATCATCACGATGACGCTGGCGGTATTATTTGCTTCGATCCTGACAAGGGAAAAAATGAAGGGTAACAGCTTTTTCCGGGTTATTTTTTACATCCCCAATATTTTATCAATCGTCGTCATCGCGGGGATTTTTTCCGCCGTGTATGACCCAACAACTGGTTTATTAAATAATATGCTGGCCCTATTCAATCTTGACCACTTGCAAAAAATGTGGCTGGGCGACCAAAAAATAGCGATTTACAGCATCGGCGGGGCGCTTGTTTGGCAAGCTATCGGCTACTATATGGTCATGTATATGGCGGGCATTGCCAGTATCCCGGAAAGCTTTTACGAGGCGTCTGCTTTGGAAGGAGCCGGGCGCATCAGGCAATTCTTCGATATTACACTCCCGCTTATTTGGAATAACATTCGGACCACTCTGACATTCTTTATTATCAGTACGATCAATTTGAGCTTCCTGCTCGTTCAAGCGATGACAGGCGGCGGGCCTGATGGGGCGACGGAAGTATTTTTAAGCTATATGTATAAACAGGCGTATACGAATTCTTCTTATGGATACGGTATGGCGATTGGCGTTGTCATCTTCTTGTTCTCCTTCGCATTATCGGCCATTATCAGCCGCGTCACCAAACGGGACATACTGGAGTATTAGGGGGCGGAAGTTATGAAAAAACATGCAGGAGTAAGTGCAGAGAAAATTTATCATCTTTTTATATATGTCGCTCTCATTACACTTGCCATTTCCATTATTATCCCGGTTGGCTGGGTGTTTCTAGCGTCGATTAAGCAAAATAAAGAGTTTTATGGCAGCCCATGGACATTGCCAGAAGGGTTTTATTTTCAAAACTTCATTGATGCCTTTGAAAAAGCGAACATGGGGACATATATGTTGAATTCGGCGATGGTTACAGCCTTGGCGCTGTTGATTCTGCTGGTCGTGGCGTTGCCGGCGGCCTATGTCTTGGCGAGGTATACCTTCAAGGGCAGCAGACTAATGAATTCGTTGTTTAAAGCGGGTTTATTCATTAATGTGAACTACATCGTTGTCCCGATTTTCTTGATGTTATTAAAGGGAGATACGTTGTTACGCGAACAAATTGGCGATGGCTTTTTTCTCGATAATTTATTTGTTTTAGCGGTTGTCTATGCGGCGACGGCTTTACCGTTTACCATCTACTTGTTGTCCAGCTATTTTCAGTCCTTGCCATCCACCTTTGAGGAGGCCGCAATGGTTGATGGGGCGGGGTATTTCAAAACGATGGTAAAAATTATGATTCCGATGGCACGGCCAAGTATTATTACCGTTATTTTATTTAATTTCCTGGCATTTTGGAATGAATATATCATTGCGCTGACATTGATTCCCGGACCAAATAAAACACTGCCTGTCGGATTGATGAACTTAATGGCGGCACAAAAGTCGGCTGCGAACTATGGTCAAATGTATGCGGGCATGGTTCTCGTCATGCTGCCAACCTTGATTTTATACATTATCGTGCAAAAGAAATTGACACAAGGTATGACCCTTGGCGGATTAAAGGACTAAGGTGAGGAGGATTTTTAGATGAAAAAGCCTAGAGGACGTGTTACCTTACCGAGTGAGCAAAACTTTCTCAACGAGACAAAAGAATTGATGGAACGCTGGGGTGCCGATGCCATTCGCGACAGTGACGGGACGAAACTCGATGATGAGATCAAAAAACTCGAAGCAAAAATTTACACTACTTATTTTGTGGCCCGCGGCCATAATGATTTTGCAGCCGAACATATGGATGAATGCCAGCAGCTTTACTTAATGAGTGAGTTCAATACTGCAACAGCTGAGATGCTGGAAATTGATTTGATGAAAGGATATTTTACGGAACAAGTACGGCCGGATTATCTCCATGATCCGAAAAAATATTGGGAGGTAGTCGACCGGACAAGCGGTGAAGTGGTGAACACGGCTGATTGGGAGGTTGACAAAGAGACTAACCGGGTAGTGATTGCGAAGGCGGTTCCTTGGCACGAATACACCGTATCGTTCCTCGTATATATGATTTGGGATCCGACGCAAATGTACAATCATATCACCAATAATTGGGGGGATAAGCCGCACGAGATTCCTTTTGATGTAAGGCAGCCGCATGCCAATCAGTATATGTCATCCTATTTAAAGCAATGGCTAAAGGATAATCCGGATACCGATGTGGTCCGGTTCACGACGCTCTTCTATCATTTTACACTGGTGTTTAATAACCATGGTAAAGAAAAATTCGTCGATTGGTTTGGCTATGGTGCCAGTGTATCGGCGGCGGCTTTAGATGCATTTGAAAACGAAAAAGGCTACCGTCTGCGGCCGGAGGATTTTGTTGACCAGGGGTATTATAATAGTTCCTTTCGTGTGCCTACCCCGGCCTATTTGGATTATATTGATTTTGTGCAGCATTTTGTTGCCGAAGAAGCAAAGAAACTTGTCGATCTTGTCCATGAAAGCGGCAAGGAAGCCATGATGTTTCTGGGCGACAACTGGATTGGCACAGAACCGTACGGAAAGTATTTCGCCAGCATTGGTCTAGATGCTGTTGTCGGCAGTGTCGGCAGCGGGGCTACGCTCAGGATGATTGCCGATATTCCAGATGTTCGCTATACAGAAGGGCGATTCCTGCCGTACTTTTTTCCGGACACATTTTATGAAGGCAATAACCCTGTGATAGAAGCGAATCAGAACTGGCTGACCGCACGGAGAGCGATTTTACGGAATCCGGTCGACCGCATCGGCTATGGTGGCTATTTGAGCCTAGCTTATAAATTCCCGGAATTTGTTTCCTATATTGAAAAAGTCACCGATGAATTCCGTGATATTTATGACAAAATCAAGGGTGTGAAGCCGTACTGCGGCTTGAAAGTGGCAATCTTAAATGCCTGGGGCAAACTGCGGACATGGCAGACGCATATGGTCGCTCATGCTTTATGGTACAAACAAATTTATTCCTACCTCGGTGTGTTGGAAGCCTTAAGCGGAGCGCCGGTTGATGTTTGCTTTCTTAGTTTTGATGACGTGATGAACGATGGGGTGCCAGAGGATGTTGATGTGATTATCAATGCCGGTGACGCCGGTACCGCTTTTTCTGGCGGCGAATATTGGGCGAATGAAACATTGGTTGCTACAATCAGAGCCTGGATCCATAACGGCGGCGGCTTTATTGGGGTCGGCGAACCATCAGCCTATCAGTATCAAGGCCATTATTTCCAATTAGCAAATGTGTTAGGTGTCGATAAAGAACTGGGTTTCAGCTTATCGACCGATAAATATTTTGTTACTCCGGTTAACGAGCATTTCATTGCTGCAGATCTAACCAGGTTTGATTTTGGTGAGAGTATGAAAAATATTTATGCCTTGTCAGAGGAGACGGAAATCATTGAGTATTCCGATGGGGAAGTCCATCTTTCCAGTCATTCATTTGGTGCTGGCCGGGCTGTCTATATAGCTGGACTTCCGTACAGTGAGGAAAATACGAGGCTGTTAATGCGGGCATTATACTATGCTGCCCATAAAGAGTCGGAATTTCATCAATGGCATGCCAGCAATATGTATTGTGAGGTTCATGCCTATCCGACGATTAAAAAAATGGCAATTGTCAATAATTCGATGGCGGAACAAACGACGCTTGTTTATGATGGTGACGGCTACAGCAGAAAAGTAACGCTGGAGCCAAGCGAGATTCGCTGGGAGGATTTTTCTGATGAAAGATAAAATTCTGGTTGTCATTAAGCTGGTTGTGTTCGTCCTGAGCTTGGCATTGATTATCATCGGGCAAAAGACGGTTGGCAAACCCGAGCTTGGACTGATGCTGCTTGGCCTTTCCGGCCTGTTGGGCTTGCTTTACGATTATAATCGGAAATATGCTTAAGGGGGAAATGGGGCCGGTCCCAAAAGTTTCGACTGAAAGGACTGCCCCGTTTTTTCCATTGACGAAATGGATCTATGTTTGGTACGATTTGTTTAATTCAATAGAGCGCAATGAAGGCTGTGGATCAAACTATAGCTGGAGCAGCTTCTGGAGAGACCGCGTGGCAAATGGGCTATGTGGCGCCGAAGGATTCATAATCTCAGGCAAAAGGACAGGAGAAGGATGCTGTGCAATAGCGAAACTGTTACACACATTTTTTCCCCTGAGATTGGAGCAATTCCAATCTTTTTTATTTTTCTAAAAGAGGTGGAGGAAATGGAAACAAGACGTGCCGTTGTAAGTGTGATCGGAAAGGACAAGGTGGGCATTATTGCCCGGGTGACGACCGTATTGGCGGAAAACCGGATGAATATCTTGGACATCAGCCAAACGATTTTGCAGGATTTTTTCACGATGATGATGTTGATTGATATCTCGGAAACCGCCAACCTGCATTCCTTACAGGATCAATTGAATCAGGTTGGCGATGAGCTGGGTTTAACGATTCACGTTCAGGCCGAAGAAATTTTTCAAGCGATGCACAGGGTATAAGGGGAGGATGAACGATGAAGATTGCAATGGATGAAATTCTCCAGACGATTCGCATGGTGCAAATGGAAAATCTCGACATCCGCACAGTAACGATGGGCATCAATTTGCACGACTGCGCTGATTCCGATTTTAGCAAAATGCAGCAGCGAGTTTATCAAAAAGTTACTTCCTATGCCCGAAATCTAAAGGCGGTTGCCGAGGAAACGGAAAAGGAATATGGCGTACCGATTGTTAACAAGCGGATTTCGATTACCCCGATTGCTGAAATTCTTGGCAATGCCTCTGTCGCGGAGGCGGTGGAACTGGCGAAAACACTTGATCAGGCGGCAGCGGAATTGGGGGTCGATTTTATCGGTGGCTTTTCCGCGCTCGTTCACAAAGGGCTGTCAAAAAGTGACGAGACCTTATTGAAGGCCCTTCCCGAGGCGCTGAGTGTAACCGAGCGGGTGTGTGCCTCTGTTTCGGTGGCAACCACCAGGACGGGGATTAATATGGATGCCGTATGCGAGCTGGGCTTTATCATCAAGGAAGCAGCGGAGCGGACTAAGGAGCAAAATGGGATTGCCTGTGCCAAACTGGTCGTGTTTTGCAATCCTGTTGAGGATAATCCGTTTATGGCCGGAGCCTTTCATGGTGCCGGCGAAGGTGAAGTGGTGCTGAATGTTGGTGTCAGTGGCCCGGGTGTTGTCTTAAATGCCCTGAAGCGCCACCCTGAAGCGGATTTGGGAGAAGTTTCCGATATTATTAAAAAGACGGTTTTTAAAATAACCCGCGCCGGGGAACTGATTGGCCGCGTCGTCGCAAAACGTCTCGGTGTCCCATTTGGGATCATGGATCTTTCCCTTGCGCCGACCAATGCTTTAAATGACAGTGTCGCCGAAATTTTAGAGGAAATTGGCCTGGAACGGGTCGGAACCCATGGTACGATTGCCGCGCTAGCGCTGATGAATGATGCGGTGAAAAAAGGCGGGGCGATGGCGAGCTCCTATGTTGGCGGTTTAAGCGGCGCCTTTATCCCGGTCAGTGAGGATAACGGGATGATTCGCGGGATCGAGGAAGGGGCGCTCTCGCTATCGAAGCTCGAGGCAATGACCTGTGTGTGCTCGGTTGGCCTTGATATGATCGCTCTTACTGGCGATGTCACGCCGTCGACCCTTTCGGGGATTATTGCCGACGAAGCAGCAATTGGGATGATCAATAAAAAGACTACCGCTGTTCGCGTTATTCCGGTTCCCGGCAAGACGGAAGGCGACATCGTCGAATTCGGCGGCCTGCTTGGCCGAGCTCCCGTGATCGGCGTTAATCCCTTCAGTTCGCAAAAAATGATCAGCCGCGGCGGAAGAATTCCCGCACCGCTGCAGGCGTTAATTAACTGATTCGGAAGGGCACTTCTGTATTGCAATAGTTGGGAAGTCCCCAAGCTTTGTTAAAGGAAGTGGAATTTTGCTGCTGTGGTTAATAGGAGATATTGAAGAGGGGATATGCATAGATTAAGGATGAGGGGTGTCACATGACGCCCCTCATCCTTAATCTTTTAATAGAAATAGATTGTGTTTACAAAACTCTTACATATTTATTTTTGCTTTTGTTTTTTGCTTTGTCTATTGCATAAATCGTAAGGGTACTCCGCTTTTTCTGGGCTTTAATTTTGACCTTGAAATTGCCTTTGCTGCTTACGACCGCTTTCCCTAGACTCTGTTTTCCACGGTACACATAAATCGTGCTACCTTTTTCTGCTTTACCTGTTATCGTTTTGCTTTTATAAGTCACCTTATTGACGGTGGGAATTTTTGGCGGTGTTTTATCAATTACCTTTATCACGCTTTGGCTCGTATTATTTGCAAGATCAAAAGCGATGATTTTGATTTCAGTTCCTGCTTTTTGTTTAGAAATGGTAAATGTATATTTCCCATACTTGTCCGCTTTAACTTCTTTTTGATAACTCCCCTTTATATAGAGCTTCACCTTCGCGTTAGGTTCTGTTTTTCCGTAAATGGATGTTGACTGGTCAGAAACTGGATTTATCGAAGGTTTAGCCGGCGGGGTAAGGTCTTTAATGTTTACGATCTTTTTTATTTTCCGTTCATCATCATAACCTGTAACTTCCACGGCTGTCCCGGGAGAAAGTTTAGGAATATTGATGCGGAATGAATTGCCTTTTTTGGCTGTAGCCGTTCCTACCGATTTTCCTTTTACAAGGGCCTCCAGTTTTATTGGGGTGCTGGATGTGACGGATCCGGTTATCGCCGTTTCGGATTTCATGTTATCCGTATAAATGAAAGGTGAGTCAACGATTTTCTTTAGTACCGCGCTTTTTCTTCCTTTTTTATCTTGTGCATATACTTCGAGATTTGTTTTTACGTTAAGTGAATTTAATTTAAATTCGAAAAAACCTTGTGTGTCGGCCGCATCTTTTCCAATTACCACACCGTCTTTTTTTACAAAAACTTCAGCGTTTGCTGCTGTTTTTCCTGATACTTCTTTGTCACTGTTATAAATGGAGCTTACATAAATAGGGACAGCAGGTTGGCTGGCTGGAACGGTAAATTTTTGAACTTTACTCTGATTGCCATCGGGGCTGAACGCATAAACATAAATTGTTGAACCAGCCGGTTGATCAGTTAAAGTAAAAGAAAACTCGCCATACCGGTCAGGTCTTGTTCGTTTGCTTTCTCCCTTTCCATCTTTGACGAAAATACTCAAGTCTTGTCTGTCCGTTTGACCGGTGATTTCTGTATAGTCTTGTTTTAAAAAGGTCACAGGGTCCAGTTCCGTAGAAAACAATTCCTCCCCATCAGCCAAAACAGGCTCCTCTCCATCTCGGTCTGCTGTATTATAGTAGCTATTGAGATTTTGATCCCGGTATTTTTTCAGATTACCGTATAGGTCATGTACTTGAGTGGTAAAAACATTTTCCCTTGTTGTTTGAATTGTATAAGCATTCCCGGTCTGTGCAATCTTCCCTTTCACATATAGATTTCCTTTGTCCAAAGAAATTCCCGTTTGTGTAGGGCCATTGATCGTGGTATCCCCTTCCAGCAGGACGGATCCCTTTTGGATCAACATTCCCTTCTCAGTATCCGTGTCAATCAATAAGTTTTTTATCGAAACAGATTCCGCGGCTATTGTTAAAGGGGTAGTTGGAGAAGTAACCGCATCTTTTGAGTAGGTCATTTTTACATTCTCTAATTTGCTGTTCCAGCTGTAAACTCCTACCGAAGAATTATTAAATGTTACATTCGATAAAATAAGCGGATCCAGTAAAGGCTTGGTAATGGACGACTTATCCAGAGTGCTATCATAAATTTTCAGTTCCTCGGACCCATCCATTAGACTGTCAACCAGCTGCGAATTTTTAATTGTAAATGTATTGGTAAATCGAAATAATTTAATCGAACTATTTGTAACATTTTCAACGGAGATGCTGCCTGCAGAGTCAATATTTATTAAGCTGTCTTTTAAATGAATAAACTGTAAGCCGGGGCCGGAAAGGAGTTTCATATTTTGAGTCGTAAACGAGAACCCATTTCCATTAATAATTTTGGTAGTACCGGCAATTTGCATTTCCTGATATCTCTGGTCAATTATTATGTTGTTCTCAAAATTAATTTGTTGAATATCGGGATCTTCTAAAGCATTAACCAGTTCATTTGCTGTGCTGACAGATATCACGCTAGCGGCTGCTTTGACGTTTATCAGTGGAAAAAAAGAAAAAATTAGAAATAAGCTGACTAGTTTTGAAGTGAAAACTCTTATCCTCATAAAATGCGATCATCCTTTCATCATTTAAAAAACGGAAAAATTGGGATTTACGTGATTTTCCGTTTTTGCCATTAAACTGATTATACCTCACGCAAACACAGAGATTTTTTACAAAAAAAATTACCGTTTATTCCAATAAAGGGGAATTCCCCTCTTTTTAGTGCTATCACCGACTGATTTTGTAAGCATCCTAACAGTTTTGGTGTTGAAAATTACCACATTGTATTGCGGAATCATCCACAATGGATGGTAACCGATTCGTTTACAATAAGGATGTAGCAATTACTAGACAAAAAAAATCGGAGAGAAGGGTTTCAATATGTTTAAAAATGTGATTGTACGGGTACCATCAAAATCAGTAGTGGAAGGAATTAGCAGTGCGAATCTAGGTAAACCGGACTATAATCTTGCACTAAAACAGCATGAACTTTATGTAAGCGCCCTCACAAAAACCGGTGTCAATGTAACAGTACTTGAACCAAATGATGAGTTTCCTGACTCTTGCTTTGTTGAAGACGTTGCGTTATGTACAAGGAAATGTGCGATTATCACCCGTCCTGGTGCCGAAACAAGAAGAAATGAATCAGCTTTACCTGACCTTCAAGAAGCTTTAAGTAAATTCTATGAACATATTGAATATATCAAAGCACCGGGGACGATTGAAGCCGGCGATATTATGATGGTTGGCGATCATTTCTACATTGGCGAAAGTGCCCGGACGAACCGCGAAGGGGCAGAGCAAATGATTGCGATTCTCGAAAAATATGGCTTATCCGGCTCGATCGTTCCATTAAAAGAAGTCTTGCATTTGAAAACCGGTTTAGCTTATTTGGAAAATAATAATCTTTTAGTTGCCGGTGAATTCGTTAAGTCTCCGGAATTTGAAAAGTATAATAAAATCATCGTTCCGGAAGACGAAGCCTATGGTGCGAACTGCATTTGGGTCAATGACTATGTATTAGTACCGGAGGGCTATCCAACTGTGCAAAAAGCAATTGAAGACCTTGGCTATAAAGTATTGGTCGTTGATACTTCGGAATTTAGAAAGATTGATGGCGGCTTAAGCTGTCTATCACTGCGATTCTAATAGATTGAAAATCCATGAGAAGAGTATGGGGAATGATTTTCTCATACTCTTTTCTATGTACGTCCAACCTAGGAGGAATTCTAAATGGGAGAGGAAAAAAAACTAAACCTTGGTTCTTTAACCGCTGTCATCATTAGTTCGATGATTGGTGCCGGGATTTTCAACTTAATATCAGATATGGCCTCTCAAGCTGCTCCGGGCGCGATTATTTTAGGCTGGCTCGTTACCGGAATCGGAATGGGCACGCTTGTCTTTTCCTTTAAAAATTTAAGTGAAAAACGACCAGAGTTAGACGCTGGCATTTATAGATATGCCAAGGAAGGTTTTGGCGATTATATGGGGTTTAACTCAGCGTGGGGGTATTGGTTATCGGCGTTATTGGGAAATGTTGCATTCGGAACATTAACCTTTAGTGCCTTAGGCTATTTTTTCAAAACATTTGGCAATGGTCAGAACATTTATTCCGTTTTAGGGGCCTCCATCGTATTATGGATCATTCATTATATTACCATTAAAGGTTCGGGCACTGCTTCCTTCGTCAATTTCATCGTAACCGTGGCCAAAGTGATCCCAATCATTATGTTTATTATCGTCGTTATTTTTGCCTTTAAAGCAAAAGTGTTTTCATTGGATTTTTGGGGAACCGTTTCAGGGAATTTTGAGTTTTCATCCGTTGCCACACAAGTGAAAAATGTCATGTTAACCACCGTTTGGGTCTTTATTGGGGTAGAAGGCGGGATTATTTATTCCGGCCGCGCGAAAAGAGCGAAGGATGTCGGTAAGGCCACTTTAATTGCCTTTACATCCGTGCTTGTCCTATATGCTTTAGTCACGATTCTATCCTTTGGTGTCATGCCGCAGGATGAATTGGCCAAAATGCCAAAACCGTCGATGGCACATGTGCTGGAGAGCATTATTGGAAAACCGGGCGCGATTATTATCAATATTGGAGTCATTATCTCGATTATTGGCTGCTGGCTTGCCACTACGATGTATACCGGAGAAGTACCCTATCGGGCAGCACAGACAAAGAACTTTCCGCGTCTGTTTACAAAAGTGAACGAAAATGGTGCGCCGACAGCAGCGCTCTGGGTAACCAATATGTTAATCCAAATCTTTTTATTCACCTTTTTAATCAATGACAGCGCCTATAACTTTATGTATTCCCTTTCAGCTTCAGCCATTTTGTTACCATACGGATTAGTGGCCTTTTATCAATTAAAATACTCACTGGGTGAAGAAAAAGGGACAAAACATCGTGTTCAGAATATTATTTTGGGAATTGTCTCCAGTGTGTTTGTGATTTGGGTAACATTTGCCTCAGGAATTGAGTATTTCTTATTAACGATGTTTGTCTTTGCCGCCGGATTCTTCGTGTTTGCCTGGGTGCAAAAAGAAAACAAGCGCAAGTTATTCGCAACAAAACTAGATTTGCTTTTTGCCGCTATCGTCTTAATTCTGTTTATCACCTGTATCATCCAAATCGCGACGGGCGCAATTGATTTAAGAACGATCTAAAACAAATCATTGGCAGTATAAAACAACGTGTTCCAAACGCACTAATGAAAAATGAGCGACAGGTAAGAGATTAAAAACAGCTCCTCCTACATCTATGAGTTTGTTCAAATGGGGACAAGAACATGGATGTTGGGGGTTTTTGTTGTCTAGGCAGATTTATGCTATTAATTTACTCATCATTCCCGGAAAATCCCCATGACTGATTATGAAAAATATCAGAAATCTGTAAAAATCTTCAGTTTATATGCACAATATTGTGCATTGTTTCACAAGTTATATTGATACAATAAAACGTGTATTAAAATGAAAAGTGTTCACGAGGAGGATTCACATGAAAAAAACAGACGACACTTTATTTAACGAGGTGAAGGATAAAAAATTCACTAGGCGTACGTTCATTAAAGGATTAGGGACTATAACAGTTGTCAGTTCTATCGGTTTTGGAACCGCCTCAAGATCAAAAGATGTACTTGCAAAAGAGAAAAAAAGCGAAACAGGTAAAGTTGTCGGTGGCCTTTGTACCTACAATTGTACGTCGCGCTGTCACTTGAAAGCGCATGTAAAAGATGGCCGTATCATTACCGTCACACCTGGAGAAATGCCAGGAAGAGCAGATTATGCGAACTGCTGCTTAAGAAGCATTGCTTATAGTCAAAGACTGCAAGATGAAGATGCAAGGATTCTTTACCCGATGAAACGAGTAGGAAAGCGCGGCGAGAAAAATTTTGAGAGAATTTCATGGGAAGAAGCATTCGATACAATCGCCAGGAAACTAAAAGAGGCAAAGGAAAAATATGGACCGGAATCCGCCGGGTTTTTTACGATGACGGGGAATCTTGCAAAGCTTGCATGGGAATCTCCTATTCGTTTTGCTAACTGTTTTGGGGGAACTACTTTTGATGTGGAGGCTTTGATGTCTGACCACGGGGCAACGATGGGGATGGGTCTTGTATACGGACAGGGAAGAGGTGGGCACGATACCCGGGATTATATGAATTCGAAATTAATTATCCTTTGGGGAAGAAATGTCGTTGATACTCATACGAGTGAAACAAGATACCTTATCAAAGCAAGAGAAAATGGTGCGAAGATCATCGTTATCGATCCAAGACAATGTCCGTCTGCTGCGATTGCGGATCAGTGGATTGCTATTAATCCTGGGACGGATACAGCATTAGCTCTTGGGATGATGAATATTATTATTTCGAAAGATTTACATGATAAAGAATGGCTGCGTAAGTATAGTTGTGCCCCATATCTTGTCAATGATCAAGATGGAAAGTATATGCGAGACGGGAACCATTATCTCATCTGGGATACAAAAACGAAAAAGGCTGTCTATGCTGATAGTAAAAAGGCTGTTGGAGCTATCAATGGAGAATTTACTGTCAACGGAGTAAAGTGTAAGCCTTCATTTGAATATCTCGTTGCTGAAACCAAGAAATATAATCTAGAAAAGACCGCAGAAATTACCGGCATTGACAACCAGGTCATTGAAACCTTAGCAATGGAATATATCACGATGAAACCCGCAGGTATTCGTATGGGACAGGGCATGCAACGGGTATACAACGCCCATTCCCCATTCCGGACAGTCGCGACACTAGCCGCTGTTGCTGGATACATCGGAATTCCCGGAGGAGGCGCATCTCACATGGGAGGAACCTCTGCTAATAAACCATTGCCGGGTGTAACGACACCTGTTTTTAACTATGAGGATTGGACGGATTATGGCGGGAATTCTGGTAAGATGCAAAAAAGTTCGCTTATGTATGACATGATCACGAAGAAGGATCCCTATCCAATCGATTTTTTATGGCTTGCCGGAACGAATTTCTTGAACCAAAATCCAGATCCAAACAGAGTGATTAAAGAGGTATTCCCAAATATCTCATTTATTGTCAGTGTCGATCCTTTTTGGACATGGACTTCCCTTTATGCCGATATTATTTTACCAGGTAATACATATTGGGAAAAATGGGACTTTTATGATCGAGCACCTTGGGTTTTTATCATGCAGCCAGCCATTAAACCAATCGGTGAAAGTAAATCCGATCCTGAGATCTTTGCCGAATTGGCGAAGAGATTGGACTTTGGCCATTTATGGAAAAAGACTGATGAGGAATGGGTTAAAGGGTTTATTAATCTTGAACATCCGGCATTTGAAGGCTTTGACTGGGATAATGTATTAAAGGATGGTGTATGGGGGCGTAAAGATGGAATTTATGAACCTGTTTTCGCCTTTGGGCCTGAATACCAATATCAAACACCTACCGCTAGATTTGAGTTTTATACAGAGAGCTTGAAAGAATTTAACCAAGAGGTTCCAACGTATACACCAGGATTAGAAAACCCTAAATCCGAATTAGGGAAAAAGTATCCGCTATTAGTGTTTAACTACCATGACCGCTTTAACGTCCATAGCCAGCATGTATTAGAAGAGTCGTTGAAAATTGTCCAAAAAGAACCTGAAGTATGGATCAATACGAAAGATGCTAAAAAACGAGCGATCAACCATGGTGATGTGGTACGGGTATTTAATGATCGCGGATCCTGTACACTTAAAGCTTTTGTTACGGAAGGAGTCGTACCAGGGGCAATCGCTCTGGCCAGCGGCTGGCAGCCTGAAAGTTATATTGAGGGACATCACCAAACCTTAACTCAATTAACGATTAATCCGGTTGAAGAACAGATTAGTGCAACGAATACCGCCTATGGCGATGTATTAGTACAAGTAGAAAGAGTATAGGAGGTGCGAAAATGGTTAAGAAAATTCAATACGGCATGGTGATTGATACAACGAGGTGTATGGGCTGCCATACATGCGTTGTTACATGTAAGGTTTCCCATCAAAATCCAAAAGGGGTGTATTGGAGTAAGGTTAAAACGGTTGGAAGCGATGTTAATTACAAACCAACGGGAAAATACCCAAACCCTGAATTAGTTTTCCAACCATTATTATGCAATCATTGTGAAAACCCTGCTTGTGTAGCTAATTGTCCAACAGGTGCAATGCATAAGCGCGCTGATGGCATTGTAGAAGTGAATCAGGAAGTTTGCATAGGCTGTCAATATTGCAGTTGGAATTGTCCATATGATGCCCCTGTATTTGATCCTGTAAAGAAAACAGTGAGTAAATGTAATCTCTGTGCGGAACGGATTGAAGGTGGAGAAGAACCATATTGTGTGGAAGCCTGCCCTGCTGAAGCACGTCACTTTGGGATGATCAGTGACCCTTCCAGTGAGATTTCTAAATTGATTGCCGCTAAAGATGCTAAGCCATTTAAACCACAATATGGAACAAAGCCGTCTGTTTATTATATTTAATTTGTAGGAGGTGTAAGGAATGAGCGAACTTCCAATTTCATTAATCGTGTTTACGTATCTTAGCGATATTAGTGCTGGTACGTTTATCTTTTATCTTCTTTATCAAGCATTCTTTTCAGGGAATGCAACCGTCGAAAAAATACAGCAACGGAAAGGTGGTATCTTTACTTCTATAGACGCAAAAGTATCCGTACTTTCTATCATTTTATTGGGAATAGGAATGCTGGCCTCAGCACTTCATTTAGGCCATCCTTTCCGATTTTTAAATGCTTTACACAATCCTAATTCGATGATTACCCAGGAAGCTTACTGGTCTATTGGATTTGGAATTCTGTTATTAATCGTTACAATCTGGGCCTTTAAGGGAAAAAAGCCTTCTTTCGCTTTAAACTTATTAACTGCTTTAGCCGGCTTAGGTCTATTAACGGTCACAGCTTTAGCCTATGCGAAACCAAAGGGTATCCCAGCATGGAACCAAGGGCTAACCCCGATCATCTTTATCATAAGTGCGTTGATTATGGGAAGTGTCGTTTTCTTACTGTTATTAGTACTTCAGTCTAACGATACAGATGTACTCAAAAAGATGGTATTTATTTTCCTTGGGTTGTTATTTATCCAATTCTTTGTTGAAATTGCCTACTCTATCCAACTTTCGATGGGAACGTATGGTGTAGAGCTTCCTGACTTGCTTACCCTAAACATCAGCCGATGGTTAATTGGTTTACTTGCTCCATTGGTGGTTCTGTTTGCATTATTCAAAAAATCTTTAAAAATGAAAACGGGAATTACTCTCATATTTGCTACAATCATAATAGGGGAAGGCATCTCCAGAATCATCTTCTTTATGAATGGGGTACATTTATAGACTGGATTTCGGATCATGTTTGTCAAGAGGGGGCAAAGAGTTCATCAATCCTTTTCTCCCTTTTCAGTTAGGGAGGAACTAATATGAGCAAATGCATAAATCCCTTTATTTCTTCAAACGAACAATTAAAATTATTTACAGATATTTTTTCCAACCATTTAGTCCCTTTTTCAAAGAAAAAAGTCAAAAAGGATGATATTATTTTTCATCCTCAGTCTTCCCACCAATATAGCTACTATGTAAAAAGCGGTTTGATTAAAATTTCCGCTTTTGGCTATGAAGGAAAAGAAAAGGTTCTATTTTTCCACCAATCAGGGTCGCTGTTTGGTTTTCAAAATATTAATCTAAAAAAAATCACCATTACAAAAGCAACCGCTGTAACAGACTCAGTGTTATATCAATTTGAATATGAATTCTTCCATGAGTTTTTACGGAACTCACCTGACTATTTTTCTTTATTTCTAAGCTATATTTTTAACATGATGGCTTTACAAGCCGAGGAAGCGATTAATCTCTCTTTTTACCCAACCAACGAACGATTAGCCGGCTTATTGATAATTCTTGAGGAGGAATATAACGGAAGTGCGAGGGAAAACGAGCTCCTTCCGTATAATAATGATGATTTAGCATCAATGTTAGGAGTTTGCCGAAATTCCATCAGTCATGCTATTGGGCTCCTGCAAGCCGATAATATCCTAAAGAAGAAACGAAATGGAATTATAATAAAAGATTTGCAGAAGTTAAAGGAATATGCAACGGATATCGGCATGGAGGCTTAAAATAATGCCAATGGAAAATTTGTTCATGAAAACAAGGGTAAACAAGAATCTGATGGGGTTGTTTACCTCTGTTTTTCTAATCTTTAGTTATAATAACATTTTTATGACGATAACACCTGTCTATTTAATGAAATTAGGAGGAAATCAGTTTCTTGTAGGACTCCAAAGCGCTATTTTCCTTATTTCAGCAATAGGGTTAAGGTTCTTCTTTGGGCCGCTGGCGGATGTAAAAGGTCCAAAACTGACGATGTTCATTGGAGCAGGGGCTTTTTTGGCGGCCGGCATCCTCTTTATTTTTAGCAGCCATGTATGGGAAGTCTTTTTTCTTCGGTTTATTCAAGCCATCGGGTTGGCAGCTTATTTTCCAGGTGCCACAACAACTGTCATGAATGGGGCACCAGAAGGAATGGTAGGAAGATACGTAGGTATTTATCGCTTAGTAACCACATCGACATTACTTTTTGGACCGGTTTTTGCCTTGGGATTAATCGCTGCACAGGGGTATGAAGTATATTATCTCATCATGGCGGTAGTGGCATTAATTGGCTTACTCTTGATTCTGCCGATTCACAACCGAATTCAACCCTTCAATAACAATCGCAAATATAGGCATAGTTTAACAATCGAGAACTTTAAGGGTACATTTGTGATATACTTTACTACCTTTGTTTTTGCCATCGGCTACGGACTTTTATTTAACTTTACGATCTTATTTGTAACAGCACATACCAACATTTCTAACCCAGGTCAATTCTACACCCTATTTGCTATCGGAGGAATCATAGCTAGTTTGACGCTTGGGATGATGTCAGACAAAATTGGGCGGTTAAGAGCTATGACTTTCGCCCTTTTCTTTCTGGGGATTGGGATAGGCGGTTTCTATTTCATACCAGGAGCATCTAGTCTTTTTTATCTTTCGGGGTTATTCACAGGCTTTGGCTATTCCGGCGGTATTGTCATTTCCGTGGCCTGGATTGGTGATTCAGTAAGTCAAAGGATTCGGTCTACCGCTCTTTCATTCCATCAAAATTGCATTGATTTAGGAATTGCCTTTGGCTCCTCTACTTTTGGAATTGTTCTAGGAAAGTTTAATTATTCTCCCATGATTTTTGCCTGCATGGGAATAGGATTGATTGCATATATGCCCATCTTACTTCATTCGAATAGAAAGATAGACAGGATAAGATCTAACGGGGGTGACTTCAGTGGGTCTAATGGAGAAATGGATAGAGAGTCTCGACTATGACTATGAACTAGTCAAATCAGCATGTGTTCGTTACAAGAGCCCCCGGTCAACATGTGATGCCTGTGTTACTGCCTGCCCAGGAAATTCTTGTTTTAGTTTTGGCGTTAATTATTTTTGGGCCAAAGAAACTTCCTTAAATTGGAAGTTCATTTGGACAGACATTACGAGAATTTAAAAAATCCACGAAGGACTTAATTGACGAAGACGAAGAAAAAGAGACTATCAGTTCCTCACCACTTGATAAAAAATAGACTGTTGTGAAATTGGTAACTAGCTTGGGGCTAAATGTTAGCCTAGATTCAATCGAGAATACCACTATAAGAAAAATTAATGATGGAAACACCAAAATACCATCCATTTTAAAAGGAATCTTTGCAGCAAAAAAACTTGAGGTAAAAGTGAATATGGTAGTTCAAAAAATGTAAATGACCAGCAAATATTGCCCATTGATTGAAGGCAAGGAAAAATTGAAATGTACTATATTAGAGGATAAGGAATTCGGTAAGAAAGGTAAAAAAACAACAAAAAGTTAAACAAAAGGCACTCTATCATAATGTTGCGTTAATGACAATTATGATAGAGTTTGCCAATTAAAAAGCTATTTTTCATTTTTAAATAGCTGAAGAAATCTATTTAAAGGAAAAGATAATTTCCGCTTACTTTAGCCTATTTAGAAAATAATCAGGCTGATTGATGATGATCTGTTTATTGTCATTTTGGGAGATGAGTTTGTCCTCTTTTAATTCTTTAAAAATATGGGATACCGATTCTCTGGATGCCCCCGATAGCTTGGCTATTTCCGTTTGGGGGATCGGGATATCTATGATGATACCGTTTTGAATTTTTGTTCCATAATAAATCATTAAATAGGCGAAGGTTAATTCAATCCGGTCTTTAACGTAATTAGTCGTGATGATTTCTATTCGCTTTTCGTGCTGTTCCATGATGCCTGTTAATATTTTGACGACGTGAAATAATCGACTTTTATCCGATAAAATAAAGTTTTCAAAAATAGTCATTGGGATATAATAGACAACGATATCAGTAAGGGCATATGCTGAGAAATGATAATATTCATCTGTAAACATTCCGCGGTAAGGAAAAAAATCGTTTGGTTTTAAATAGTCCAAATACAGGATCGTTGCTTCTTGATTGAACCGTTCCAGCTTAACAAATCCCTCAAGCAAAAAATAAATTTTATCACGCGGATCACCTTCTGTAAAAAGAAGTTGATTTTTTTTGTATGTCCGCTTATACATGTGCTTCTCTAATGATTTAAAATCTTCCTCATCACCTAAGGAAAAAAGTTGACTTTGACCTAGATTCATGCCGAGTTACCCTCTCCTTCCTCCCAGTCATTTCACTCACTTCCAAAAGAAAAACAACTAAATACTATTATACAAAAGTAAAGTCGATAATTTACGTATTTGCTGAATCTTTTAAAAATAATTCATAAATGTTCAGCTGGTATGCGGCCTAAAATTGCACAGAAACAGTGCAAAAAAAGTACTTTTGCTAACATTCATAAGTACAACTTTTGCACAAATAGTTGAGCGTGATTTGGTCTACACACGCATTAAATCAAGGAGTATATTAAAGTCAAGCAATTGCTCAAAGTAAATAAATATACTTTTTTGCACAAACTATTTGTGCAAAGGAGGTACTTTAGATGTCACTAACGCAACGCAGTACTGCCATCTTATCCCATTTAGTAAAAGCCAAAACATTTGTATCTGTTGAAGAATTAATCGAGAAGTTTCATATCTCCAGAAGAACGATTTATTACGATATTGAGAAAATCAATGATTGGTTAAAAAAGAACAATCTGCCAGCCGTAAAACATGTGCGGTCTGCCGGATTTATGCTAGAAGAGGAAGCCATAAACAAAGTTCCGGATAAACTCAGTTTTTTGAAAACCGATCATTATGAGTATTCTGCCAAGGAACGCAAAGCGTGGCTGGCCATCTGCCTAATGACGAGAGATACCCCGCTTTTTCTCGAAGATTTAATCGAGATTTTCCAGGTCAGCCGTAATACAATGCTCGATGACCTTAAGGGGTTAAAGACCGAGTTGAAACGGTTTGACTTAACGCTGGAAGCGAAACGGAAACATGGTTACGTCATCGTTGGGAAAGAGGATGATAAGCGCAAGGCGATTGTTCATTATCTGCAGCATGTGCTGCCGAATCAAAATTGGCAGTTATTATTAACGAAAATTCCGCTCATTTTAAATGCTCACAATGATGGTCTGGATCTGTTTGATTTCGAAAAAATGAAAACGGTTCAAAAAATCATTAGCGACAGTGAACAAGAATTAAGCGTTCAGTTTACGGATGAATTTTTGTACAGCCTAGCGATACGCCTGCTGCTGTTTGGCAAACGGGTGTCGCAAGGGAAGAAAATAACCATTGATCCGGTGGAAAAGGATGTTTTAGCAGAAACAAAGGAATACGTGGCTGCCGAAAAAATAGCTGAAAAGCTTTCGACCCTGTTTGAAATTGAATTTCCCGAAGATGAGATCTTCTATATTACCAAGCATTTGCTTAGTTCAAGAGTGCAATTTTCAGGTGATTTACAACTTGACGCCCATACCGATGCTCGGATTCTTGCCGATGTGGTGACAGAAATGGTGACGGATTTTCAAAAATACGCCTGCGTCTTTTTTGAAGATCGCAAAGAAATGGAGAAAAATCTATTGCTTCATGTAAAACCGGCGTACTATCGGATCAAGTATGGGCTAGAGTTTGAAAGCGAAATGACCGAATCGATCAAGGAGCAGTATCACGATATTTTCGTGATCACGAAAAAGTGCATCTCCCATCTCGAGACAGTTGTTGGAAAACATGTCAATGATCACGAGATTGCTTTAATTGCGATGCATTTTGGCGGCTGGATGCGGAAGGTGGGGATCAAGCCGGCCTCCCGGAGAAAAGCCCTGCTCGTTTGCACAAATGGTGTTGGAACATCACGGCTGCTGCTGCATCAATTGGAAGGTTTATTCTCGACGATTGATCTAATTGGCAGTGTGTCGCTAAGGGAATATCAACAGCAACACTGGGATGTTGATTTCATCATTTCGACGATACCGCTGGAAGAAAAAGAGATACCGGTTTATGTGGTCAGCCCAATTCTCACAGAGAAGGAAAAAGAGAGCCTGTTAAAAAAGGTGGTGGGACTGGCCGAAACGAGCGGCAAACAAAAATCTTCCATAGATGCGCTAATGGAAATTATTCAGAAGCATGCGACCGTTCATGATCAGGAGAGTCTCCTCCGGGATCTCAAGCAGTACCTTTATAAACCGGAGAAGGTTGGCAAGGAGATCGGGAAGCCGAAATTGCGCGACCTCCTGAGACAGGAAAACATCCAAATAAAACCGGAAGTAAGCAATTGGCAAGAGGCCATCCGGACAGCGGCCGAACCGCTGCGGGAAAAAGGTTTCATCACACCAGGTTATATTGATGTGATGATTGATAACCTTGTGAAAATCGGTCCCTATATTGTCATTGCCCCAAAGGTCGCGATCCCGCATGCACGACCGGAGGATGGGGTCAATGAGTTAAGCATGAGCCTGTTAAAGCTTGAAAAAGCGGTGTCTTTTTCGGATAAAGCGGATCACGATATTCAACTTGTGATAGTCTTGGCAGCGATTGATGGGGAAACTCATTTAAAGGCACTTTCTCAATTAACAGAGATGCTTTCTGATAAAAAAAGTTTTACAAAAATCATCCAAGCGAAATCGGCAGTGGATATATATAATGTTATAACCGCCTTCTCTAAAGAATAGCAAGAATTAAAAGGGGGTGATGCAAATGCTTGAAAAATATTTAACAGCAGAAATGGTTCAGTTTAAAGCAGACAGTGAAAATTGGCAAGAGGCGATTAAATTAGCCGCTGAACCATTGGTTCAACATCATTTTGTAGAGCCCAAATATGTCGATACGATGATTGAAAATGTCAAGCAATTTGGTCCTTATATCGTCTTGCTGCCAAAGTTTGCGATGCCGCATGCAAGACCGGAAGACGGGGTCAATAAATTAGGCTTAAGTTTATTGGTTTTAGAAAAAGCAGTTGAATTTGCTGATGGGAAGATTGCCAATGTTTTCTTGGTGTTAGCAGCGCCTGACAAGGACTCCCATTTGTCCCTGCTTTCCGAGCTGTCCGCTGTTTTAGCCAGCGAGGAAAAGGTGGAGGCAATGGCTTCAGCGAAAACGTATCAAGAATTAATTAAAATTATTTAGGAGGAATTACGAATGAAAATTTTAGTTGTTTGCGGAAATGGCTTAGGAAGCAGTTTTATGATGTCGATGAATGTACAAAAGGCAATGAAGGAATTAAATATTGAAGGAACTTGCTCGCATACAGACTTGGCAAGCGCTAAAACGGAAAATGCCGATTATTACATCGGTTCACCTGAAATCATGGATCAATTAAACGATGGAAAAAGAAAAACAATTCCGTTAGTCAATATGTTCAGCTTGGAAGAAATCAAAAAGGCATTAACAACACACATTTTAAAGGGGTAGATGATCATGTTACATTTAATTATGAATGATATACTGGGAACTCCTGCGATCCTGGTTGGTTTATTTGCACTTATTGGTTTACTTTTACAGAAAAAAGGTGCCGCAGATGTTGTTTCCGGTACGTTAAAAACGATCATGGGCTTTATCATTTTAGGTGCAGGGGCAACGGTTCTCGTTGGTGCACTTGATTTATTTGGTCAAATGTTTGAACATGCATTCCATATTAAAGGGGTTATTCCAAATAACGAAGCGATTGTCGCTTTAGCGCAAAAAACATTTGGTGCTGAAACAGCCATGATTATGGTCTTTGGTATGATTATTAATATTTTACTGGCCCGTTTCACGAAATTAAAATATATTTTCTTAACAGGGCACCATACAATGTTCATGGCATGTATGCTTGCTGCCGTATTATCAGCAGGCGGTATGAAGGGGGCGACGCTTGTTTTAGTTGGTTCTCTTATTCTTGGCGCATTAATGGTTGTCATGCCTGCGATTCTTCAACCATATACACGTCAAATTACTGGTTCTGACGATGTCGCTGTTGGTCACTTCGGTTCAATTGGATACTTTGTTTCCGGTACAATTGGGAAATATTTTGGTAATAAAGAAAAGACAACTGAAGAAATTAAAGTGCCAAAATCCCTAGGATTCTTACGCGATTCCTCAGTAGCTCTAGCTTTGACAATGGCATTGATGTTCCTAGTCGTTGCCGCTTTTACTGGTCCAGCTTTTATTGAAAGTAAATTGAGCGGCGGCACAAACTTCGTCGTCTTCTCAATTACGCAAGCGATTACATTCGCCGGCGGCGTTTACATCATTTTAGCTGGTGTTCGGATGATTATTGCGGAAATTGTTCCAGCATTTAAGGGGATTGCCGATAAAGTCGTTCCTAATGCCAAACCTGCATTAGACTGTCCGATTGTCTTCCCATTTGCGCCAAATGCTGTTATTGTTGGCTTCTTATCCAGCTTTATTGCCGGTGTTATCAGCATGTTCTTACTTCCGGTTTTCGGATTATCGGTTATCGTTCCAGGACTTGTGCCTCACTTCTTTACAGGTGCAGCTGCCGGGGTGTTCGGTAATGCCACAGGAGGAAGACGCGGTGCGATTCTCGGCTCATTTGCCAATGGTTTAATTATCAGCTTCTTACCTGCTCTGTTATTACCGGTTCTTGGCTCACTTGGCTTCAACGGCACAACATTTGGTGATGCAGATTTCGGTGTTGTCGGTATTTTACTAGGTAATCTATTAAAATTAATCATGTAATTCTGGGAAGCGGAGGGTGATCGTTATTCACCCTCTATGTTGATGGCTTATAGAAGGCCGCTATCTGCCCTCTAAAAATAGAAAAATTAAACTCAGGCAAAACAAAAGGGGCGGACCTATGTGTATAGCATAAGATCCGCCTCTTTGCTTGCTTTAGCTCCCACCTTTCATCCGTTCGGGCAGACTCTGGATCGATTGGACCACTAAATCGAGCTTTGCTTCAATCCGGTAAAGCAGATAAAGGGTCACGACGATAGGAAAGCCAACCTCGCTGATGAGCGGTACGATTTCCTCCACAATGATTCTCTCCTTTCATTAATATTTTGAAAAAGACCGGATTTCATATGAAACCCGGCCTGCCTTTCGTTAGATAATTTCATATTCGGTAACGTTGCGGTCGATAACGCGTGCGCCCTTCGCAACGGCAAATTTGCCGCTGGAAGTGAAGAAAATATCAGCTGCAATAATTTGTTCCATCGCTTGCTTTACAAGGGCCTCATCAATCGGCTCCTTCGGATTATCAACAGAAATCCGTGCCATCTTACCCGAATCCGTTCCAAACTGCAATTCCAATGTTTTCGCCATTTCATATCACCTCCTATTTGTGTGTGGTGTCAGGCACCGCTCGTGGACATTTGTCCGTGTGGAGTGGACAGTTGATGCTCAGTTCAATCTTACTTCCTGCCTGCCGTTGGCAAACTATTCAGCGAGAATCTCTGAGCTGTCGTTGCGCTCAAGGTTGTTGAGCATGTCGTCGGTCAGCGAGGTAATTGCTGTTGCTGCCTGAAATAATTGATCAGCTGTTGCCTCTTTTCTGACATTACTGAACGTTTTCGATTTTAGAATGGCATTCCCCTCGTCATCCATGCCAACTTGGAATACTAGGCGCAGCTTTGTTCCTTTCAATAATGCTTGTGCCATAGTCTCTCACCTCCTCTCACCCTCTATATAGGGGGAAACGAGGGAAAAAGACATGGTGCAAATAAATATTTTTCATAGTGTCAATTGCCCTTGCATAAAGTTCTTATCTTAAATAATCGCGTCAATTTTACAAAATATTCATAAAAATTTACTTTGAATTAATGCTCCATCAATAATCAAGCATTAATCTTAAACATGTTAGGAAATAGATCAATCAAGGAGGATGGACTATGAAAAAAAGAAGTACAGCTATCGCACTAGCATTGGCTTTAATAATTCCTGCCCTCACACCGGCAGCGGCTGCAGAGAACAAGCAGGTAAAAATTGAGTCGGTGAAGTTTAATGGCATGCCAGCACCAACGACCATCAAGCAAATGGTAGATACTTATTCAACGGCCTCAGTGGATGTCAAATACAGCAATGGAAAGATAAAAAGATTCCCACTCAGCTACAAAAGGCTTTTTAAATCAGAGGATAAAGTGGCAATAAATAATGAAAAACTTATCCCTGCAGGCACTCCGATTGATTATTATGGTGCTCCAATTATGGATCAAAGTGTTCCAGGAAAGCTAACACCCTTTGTTTCTGATGCACCCGATTCCAATAGCTTGCTGAATCCAATTAATGGGAAACTATACATGGTGACACACTATGAATATCAGACATTAGATGCTGCCGGTAATTCCGCATACGGTATTGTGCCTGCCTCCATGTCGTTAACAACGTTAGACCAGGATAAGAAGACTGGTGAGCTAAAGGCGAAAGAGGTTAAGAAGATTGATTTTTCAAGCGTGAACGGACTTTGGATTCCTTGTAATGGTTCGCTCTCTCCCTGGAATAGCCACTTAGGGTCGGAGGAATACGAGCCGGATGCCCGCAAATTTGAATTTGATCCGAAGTCATCAGCAAGAACCCAGGTTGAAAGCTTTGCCCAGCTTTACTTTGGCGACAAATCAAAGGCAAATCCGTATTTCTATGGCTATATCCCGGAAATTCACGTCAAGAAAAACGGTGGGGTAAAGGTAGAGAAACATTATAGTGTTGGTCGTTTTTCCCATGAATTAATGAAAATGATGCCTGACCAGCGAACCGCCTATTTTGGGGATGACGGCGGTAACACAGGTTTGTTCATGTATGTGGCCGATCAAGCAGGGAAATTATCTGCTGGGACGTTATATGCTGCGAAATTCCTGCAAACGGGAACGGACAATGGCGGTTCCGGCAAGTTAGAGTGGATTAAGCTGGGACATGCTACAGATAAGGAAATTAAAAAGCTCATTGATAAAGGGATTAAGTTTAGTGATATTTTTGAAACGTCAGAAATTCCGCAGGAAGGCTACAAAGCTATTAAGCAATATTCCTACGGAAAAATAGAATATCTGAAACTAAAGCCTGGCATGGAAAAAGCAGCAGCATTTTTAGAATCACGCCGCTATGCAGCATACCTTGGGGCGACAACTGAATTCAATAAAATGGAAGGTGTCACCTATAACGCCAAAGATCAAAAGGTATATATTGCAATGTCTTACCAAAGCGGGGGCATGGAGAAGGACACCTCGGGATCGGGATTGCAGGATGATATTCAATTGCCAAGGATTGATGCTGGGGTAACCTATCAATTAGATTTAAACAGTGGTCAAAACGATCATAGTGGTAGCCGCATTCTTAGCGAATATGTTGCAACATCGATGTCTGGTTTAATTGTCGGTGAAGACCTTGCCGCTCCTGATGCTTATGGAAACACCGCTAACGTGGACAAGGTGGCAAACCCTGATAATCTAAGCTTCTCTGAAGCAATGAGAACATTGTTTATCGGTGAAGATAGCGGTATGCATACCAATAACTATGTATGGGCGTATAATGTCGAAACGAAACAGTTATCACGGATTTTATCAAACCCGGCAGGTGCTGAAGCCACTGGCTTATTTGCCGCTGATGACCGAAATGGTTTCTCTTATATCATGAGTAACTTCCAGCATCCTGGAGACGAAGTAGACGGAAAGGCGATTACTGCTGTTAATAAAGCAGAGCTGTTGATAGCGATGGAACAAGAAATCGGAATAAACAAAACAGGCGGGATTGGCTATATTTCAGGTCTTCCGTCATTTACAAATATGCCGGATTTCACTCCGCCTGCGACTCCAACCATTGACAGAGTGACAGACCAAACAACAGCAGTGCAGGGGAAAACTGAAGCAAACGCTACGGTCAAATTATATATTAATGGAAAATATCAAAAAAGCACCATCGCTGATAAAAATGGTCATTATAAATTTTCCATTGGCAAGCAGCGTGCCGGAACAGAAATAAAAGTCACCGCGACCGACGAAGCGGGGAACGTAAGCACTGCTAAAGTGGTGAAGGTAATCGATCAAACAGCACCAGCTAAGCCATCTGTCAATCCAGTAACGACTAAATCTACTAGTATTACAGGAAATGCCGAAAAGGGGTCGACAGTCTATGTTTATAGTGGAAAAAAACAACTAGGCAAGACCATTACCAATACCAAAGGAAAATACTCTATTAAAATCAAAGCTCAGAAAAAAGGCACAGCCTTAACAATCTACGCTCTAGACAAAACCGGCAACAAAAGCAAACCGGTTACGATTAAAGTGAAATAAGGTGAGCGAAACTTTGGTGTCAGGCACCACTCATGGACATTTGTACGCGTGGGGTGGACAGTTGGTGAAGCATGGGACGGCTCTGCTGCATGGATGGGAGTTTAAAGATTGTATCGATTTTTTTTGGAAGATAAAAAGTAGAAGAATAATGGTAATCAGTTTTTCGGATACCTCATTAAATATGGATTAATTGAAAAGGCCGTTCTTTCACCACGATAAGTCGGTGTAGGGGCGGCCTTATTGAAAAAATGAAAACCATGCAGTCGGAGCGTAAGGTTCTAGAGAGATTTCAGCGAGGTTTCAAATAAAGCTTCTAATAATGCATAGCAATCTTATTGCATTATGTGCACAAAGATAATGGTAATGTTCGACTGCTTATCTTTTATCCCAATTTTTCACGAATAAAAAAAGAGGTAGCAGTTCAGCTACGCCCTTAATTCCTTTATTTTGCTGATATAGTTAAAAAATAATAATAAAATTTACTCTTTATAGCTGTTTTCTTAATTTCTATACGGAGTAGAGATCGCTATATATGTTATTATTTGATGATGTCCTGTCTTTTATCATAAAACTGAGCACACAAAGAAACAAAGCCATTAGATGATTTCTTATACTGTTGCAATAATCAATTCGGGAGAATATTCAAGTATAATTACCTAACAATCCTGAAAATATGCTATGTGATAGTTGCCAGGGACAATTGATTGAAATTAGCTGTACAATTGTACTTGAAGAAGAGGTAAGGAAAGTCAATTTGCCTATTCTATGTTTTTCATTATCGCTTCGGTGTGTAAAAGTTAATTAATCCTTTTGATAAAAAAGCATTTGTATGTGATCAGCGCTAAAGTAATTAAAAATTCTATTGCCATTATATAGAAAATGAGCATAATAACTTTTTGATTATTTACGCTGTTATTTACCAATGTAAAGACGATAATGAGAACGCCTGTATTTAGTACAAATCTTCCCATTGATTTTGCTAAAATGTTGATTTGCTTATCCGAGAAATTTTCCTTATCAAAACCGGCTATTAAAAATAGAGCTCTTTTCTTGAAAAAAAGTATTGTATGCCAATGAATAAAATACCAATAGAATATCCCAATAGTGAATCAAATAGTGACATAATTTTACTTCCTAGTATACTGATGGATTCTCGGCATTCCCCGAGTTCAGCGGACAAGGATTCCCTCTCCTCTTCAAATTGACTTTCCCTCGTATTTATTTCCAGCAGACTGCAGGATGGAATAGTCACCGAGAGAAGTACTATACTGGGTACTCATTTTACAAGATCAATGTTTGTGATAGTCCGGATAAATTTAATTGATATGGAAACTGTTACATAATTATAACATATTATTCCATTTATTAGAATACAAAAAACACCTTCGCAAAAAAATGCAAAGGTGTTTTTCATAAAAACTATTTTAACTTTCTCACCTGGTTGGTTACTTCTTCGATTGCTTTTGCCACGTCCTCGACTTCTTTTGTTTGCGTTTCAATGCTGTAGTCTAATCCTTCGGCTTGTTTCATGACGTTGCCCACTTCAGCTGCAATTTCATGACCATATCCTGCTTGGTCATTTGTGGCGTGCATCATTTGCTGCACCATTTCTTTAATGTGGCTGATGTTTCGTGCGATTTCATCGGCGGCCTTTGCCTGTTCTTTCGTGGCATTTGTCACAGAGCCAGATTGTTGTGTAACATTTTCAATAGCCTCTACGATTGAACGTCCACCTTGCGCCTGCTCTGTTGTTGCAAAGGATATTTGTTGGACTTGGTCTTTTGTATTAATAATCCCTTTGACGATTTCTTCAGCTGTAATGGCTTGTTCTTTCGTTGAATGAGTCATTTCAATCGTTTGTTTTGTCACATTGGTAACCGCCTGGGTGATCAATTCACTGTTCTTTCGTTGTTGTTCCGTTGCTTTCGCAATTTGATTCATTTCCTCCGAAACCTGCGAAATGCCTGCGGAAATTTTCTTAATGGCTTGGTTTGTTTTTTCCGCCAATTGGTTTCCGATTATTACTTTTTGAGCTCCTTCATTGATGGAGGAGACGGCAACGGCGGTTTCCGCTTGAATTCCCTTGATCAGCATGGCAATTTCTTTCGTCGCTTGGGCAGAGCGTTCAGCAAGCTTGCGAACCTCATCGGCGACAACAGAAAATCCCTTTCCATGCTCTCCGGCCCTGGCTGCTTCAATCGCGGCATTAAGGGCTAACAGATTCGTTTGTTCAGCAATTTCATCAATCACTTGAATAATGCTGCCAATTTCTTCAGAGCTTTTTCCAAGATTATGCATGATTTCACTGGCTTTATGAATCACTTGGGAAATTTCCTGCATACCGTTTAATGTTTCATTTAAGGACATCGTCCCGTTGGCGGCATCCTGTTTAACCGAGTGGCTAAGCTCATTTACGCTTTGGGCAATGTCCGCCACTTGCTTGATGGAGATAATCATCTCATCAACTGTTTTGGAAGTTAGTTCCGCTGTTTCAGTCAGGCTTGCAGCATGTTCACTGACCCCTTTGATGGACGCGCTCATTTCTTCAATCGCAGCCGAAATTTGCTCCACCTCAGTACTTGCATTTCCAACATTTCCGGCTACTTGCTCAATCGAAGCCATCATTTGTTGAATTGCTGAAGATGTTTCTTCCGCGGAAGAAGTCAAAGTGTCAGCACTTGCCGCAACCAGATTAATTGTTGCGCTCATTTGTTCAACTGCGGCGGATATTTCATCGACGCTGGCAGATGCTACATTAGTATTACCGGCTACTTGTTCAATCGACTCGACCAGTTCGGTGACAGAATTATTGGCTTTGGTCATCGATGCATCCAATTCCTGGGCGCTTGTTGCTGTTAATTGTATGGATCGTTTAATTTCGTTAACGGAATTTGTCGTCACATCGACGCTTTTTACCAGCCTTTTCACCATTCGGGAAATGGTTCGTGTCATGAGAAAGGCGATAATAGAGCTGAAAATGGAAGCGATCACTGATAGGATGAGAATTTCATAGTTGTCTCTGTTCGAGTCCTCATAGGAATGATCGATCGTTTCAGCAGTACTTTTTTGGGCAGATTGGCTTAGTTTCTCAAGCGTAGCTTGACTCTTTTCACTGGTTTCATTTAACGTAGATAAATGTGATTCGATTGTGGTGTAATGGTTTTTCTTCGATTCTTCAATAAAGGAAGGAATAATTTGACTGTATTCAGCGAAATCCTTACTTAGCTGGGAGAGGTATTCTTTTTCCTGGGAGGAATATTTCAGCTTCTCCGCCTTCGCCAGTCCTTTTTGAAAGTTGGCAATGTCCTCATTGATCCGCTCTTCAATTGATGCTTTCTTGCCGCTGTCGCGCTCAAAGGCATGTTTAACCGTATTTTTATCAAGGCTGGCAAGTTCCTCTTTCAGTTCTCCTGCTAAAACAATTTTGGGCACATCCTTTTCTCCAATTGAAAGGGTCTGGTCTCTTAAATGGTTTACATTGTTGTAAGAAACGTCTGTAATTACAATAAAAAACAGGATAATGATGATATAACTCCCCATTTGTTTTACATTCATTGACAAATTTTTAAACATGCTCCCTGTTCTCCCCTAACCATATTCTACTATTATGATAATAAAATACCATTAACACCACCAAAATGGTAGGTAAAAAGACCGATTGTTATGAAAAAATTTTTACGATTTGGTGAATTTTGTCAAAAAATAGCATATCACATCTGGGAGGGATAAAGATCCATAAGGTTAGGCCACTTGTGAATATTTTTAGGATAAAGACCTTTTAATTGGTCGATGATTTTAGCGGTTAAAATAAGGGTGATTTTTGAAAAAATGAGCTTCCATCATTGGGATGGTCATCTCGATGTGCTCGATGCTGCCCTTGAGCAGGGGATGGCAGCAAAAGAGATTGTGTGCTCGATACGACGGGCTTTCGGGTAATTCCAGCTTACGAAATGCACCAGGTCTGAACCCGTATCATGCCCCTCTCTATGGGATAAATCACCGTCTAATTCAAAGCAAACTGTCCCATAGAATCTATCTATGGGACAAAGCGCCGTCAAGTTCGAGGCAAACTGTCCCATAGAACCCCCTCAATGGGACAGTCCCCTTTCAATCACCTCTAATTATTACTGAACGAAGGTCGGTCCTACTAATGACTCGGGGTTTTGGCCAAGAACGAGCAAGCAGAGTTTAGCATATCCATTACTCTTATGTTCCTTTAGGATGGCTCTTAATGCTCGGATATTCTCATCATTTTTTAGTTGTTGGATTTCCCTTTTGTAGAGGCGAAGCACAGAACTATGGACAAATCCCGGGGTATTCTCACCGGGGTCCTCGTCCATTAGTAAGCATCCCATATATTGATATTTAAATTGAAGAGCCCGTGTAAGGTAAATAACATCCAAAAATTTTTCAAAAAGATCGGGATGTGTTTTGTGAAGATCCCTAAATGCCTCCTGGGCACTGGTGAGATCGCCAATACTTGATAATGTAATCATTCAAATTCCCCCTATGATTTGTACCGTGACCGATTTCCAACGAGTTTCTTACAGCAAGATTCCTATTCTTGTTCTCTAACAGTGTTTAAAACATCCCCAAAACAGAAGAATTATTCTAATATAGGATAAGTGTATGTTATATAACAGATAAAGTAAAATAGTTAAAATTTATCCAAACTATAGATATTATCTATGAAGGCAAGAATGGAAATGCGCGGGATAAATAGTCAGACTAGAAGGAAAAAGACAGCCTATTATAAAAATAAGCTGTCTTTTTCCTTATTCCTTTACAAGATGCTGCTTTATGAAGTGAAGCCAGTGTTTGGCGGCGAACGAAAGGTACTGGTCTTTGCCCCAAATGATTGCTAAATTCCAGGATATCGTGGGGTTTCCCACTTTTATCGCCTTTACATTTTCAGGAAGCTGTCGGCAAATACTTGTGGGCAGAAGGGCAATTCCGAGATTAAATGCCACCATTTCTTTGATAAACGAATGCTGGGCACTTTCCGAAACGATATTAGGGTGAAATCCCGCAAGGTTACAGGATTGAATGATGCGGTCGTTCAAGACAAAATCATTATTAAACAAAATAAAGGACTCTTGGGACAAATCGATTAAACTGACTGCATCCCGGACGGAGAGCGGATGTGATTTGGGCAGAATTAGTTGTAAGTCCTCTTCCAAAATTGAAAAATAGTTAAATAGCTCCGGCTTGGTAGGGAGGACGACCATTCCGACATCGAGAAGATTGCTTTCCACATCCTCTTCAATTCTTTTTGATCCTTTCTCCACCAATTGAAACGTTATCCCAGGATATTGTTCGTGAAACTTGCTCATTATTTCGAGAAAATGATGGGCAGCAAATATGGGCGGCAGCCCGATTCGAATCTGTCCCTTTTTTAGCTCTAATAGATTACTTAGTTCCATACTTACATTTTTCATTGCATGATCAATCAGTTTGGCATGCTCCAGGATGACGCGGCCGGCATCTGTTAACGTTAATTGTTTTCGCGAACGGTCAAAAAGAACGACCCCCAGCTCTTGCTCCAGATTTTTAATCATTTTACTGATGGTAGGCTGTGTAATAAACAACGCATCGGCCGCACGTGAAAAACTATTCAGCTTGGCCACTTCAAGAAAATACTGTAAATGCTTGATATCCAATTGTTCCACCTGCCTCCTGTGCGGGAAGCAGATTTATTCTTCTCCGTGCTTCCCCACATGTTTTCTGGCGATCTTAACGTAATTGGTGAAGATGCCGTCAACATTCCAGCTGTTCAATTTTATCATAGCGGTTTCGCTGTTGACCGTCCAGCAATGAACAAGGAGGCCGTGCCGATGGGCTAGTTTTACAAATTCTTCGTTAAGGGTGGAAAAGTTTGGGCCGACACCGTCGGCATATTGGGCGATTTCCGCCAGCTTCATTTCAGCTGCATCCTCGCCCAATTGGATGAGGAGCAGTTCAGGTGCTTTGTGGCGCAGGTATTTCAGACTGTCCGGATGAAACGATTCGATGATGATCTTTCCGCGGTCAGCAGGGCCTGTACGCTTGCCAATCAATTGCTGCTGTCTTAAAACCCTTAGCAATTCATCAGCCATTTTTGGAGTCTGCTGTGGTTTTTTTATTTCGATATAGTAGTTGATAGATTTTCCATAATGGTTGATGACCTCGGCTAGAGTGGGAATTGTTTGTCCGTGGTAATACGGCTGCGCTTTTCCCGGGTATTTGTGGTTAAACCATGAACCGGCATCAAGCTGCTTTATTTCTGCAAGTGTAAAGGCGTGCACCTTTCCGCTGCCATTTGTGGTCCTGTCAAGAGTATCGTCATGAATGGCAATGAGCTGCCGGTCTTTCGTCATATGTAAATCTAATTCGATATAATCGGCCCCCTGTTCGACAGCAAGCTGATAGGCGGCGATTGTATGCTCAGGGGCGTCTCCAGAAGCACCGCGGTGAGCAATAATGGTCATCCTTTCCTTACCAAAACCTGCTGCTGTCGTATGGACTGGGAAGGTCACTAACCATAAAAGCAAAAGAACACGCACATCATCACCACTCTCCTGTGAAGGCTTAAAAAATTTTCACGGCTATCATGTCATTTCAGTATATTTTAGCTAATAGAAATATGTAAATTTTTTACAATTGTTATCCTTTCCTATGTCGTATAAATTCAGCTACGCCTCATGAACCGCTCGAACGGACTCGCTAAATGGTGCGTTTTCATTTAATATTTGATTTGTAAGAAAAATCATTCGCTATTATCGGGAGAAATGTGTAAAATATAGTCGAATATCCATGATTTACTAAATAAATGGAAAACAACACAAATGAAGGGAATGGGACTGTGTGGTACGGACAAATCGACACCTTCACTATTTATGGAAGGAACACGGTCTAGTTATTGTAATATCATTCATCATTCTGATAAGTGCGGTCATTTTTCGTCAACCTTTATATGGAATTTTTGGTGAACAAAACTATCTGGCGATTCATTTTCTCATGGAGTCGCTCATTTTAACGATTGCCCTTATGATTACGACGCAATCTTGGACGATTTTCCCGCATAATTTATCAAAATATCGCCTATGGATTGGTTCAATCTTTTGTTCCGTTGCCCTTTTAGAAATGGCTCACATGTTGACTTACAAGGGAATGCCGCATTTTTTTGGTGATAGTTCGGCGTATAAGGCGACATGGTTCTTTATTGTCTCACGCTTAACAGAAGTATTCGGAATATTGTCGGTTGTCGCTTTGAAAGATAAGGTGGTGACCTATAAAAGCAGAATGATCGCTTATAGCCTTGCCTTTATTTATTCGCTTTTTTGGATTATCGTAATTTTTTATCCAAAGCAATTACTTCCACACCTTGTAATTGATGGAATCGGTACAACCAGCCTAAAGGACAATTTGCAGTATGTTGCCATGGGGGCGGAATTTCTCATTATTATTTTGTTACTGTTTCGGATTCGATCGAAGGAAATTTTTAATACGATGCTGATTGTGGCCTCGATCTATATGATTTGTGCTGATTATTTATTTACAACGTATAAAAGTGTGTATGATATTAATAATTTTGTAGGGCATTGGTTTCAATTGGCCGGCTTCTATTTTTTACAACGGGCCGTTTATCATTCCGCGATTGAAGAGCCCTTTCATAAACAAAAGGAGGTGGAAGATCTATTAATCCAAAATGAGCGCTTTCTTCAAGCAATCACCTCCAATATGGGTGAAGGCCTTGTCGTAATGGATCCAACTGAAAAGGTAACGTATATAAATAGAGAGGCGGAGCGGTTACTCCAATGGTCAGCGAGGGACATCCTCGGCAAGAATTTTTATGAGCTTGTTCTGAGAAAAAACAAGGCGGCAAACCGGGGCAGCGATTTATTCAAAGATGGTGAGGAAATGCTGCTGAAAAAAAGCGGAGAGCTTTTCCCAGCTTCAGTTGTGGAGACGCCATTTTTTGAAAAAGAACAGTTGGCTGGCTCTATTATGGTCTTCCGGGATATTACACAGCAAAAAAAAGACCAGGAATTGATTCAATACATGGCTTTCTATGATGAGTTAACGACTCTACCCAAAGCGCGGTTTTTACATGATAAATGGAGCGAACTCGTGCAGCGAGATCCGAATCAAAAACGAGCGATCTTGATTTTGGATATTGACCGCTTTAAAAAAATCAACGAAGCTCTGGGGCACTCTTTTGGTGACGTGATTTTGTGGGCAACAGCGGAACGGCTCAAAAGTTATCTGTCGCCAGAGTTGATTTTGGCGCGGCTGACAGGCGATGAATTTGCCTTAATCCTGCCAATTTTCAACCAGGAAGATGATGTTACCGTCGTAGTGGAGCAAATTCACACGGCTTTAAGGGAGCCCCTTCAAGCACAAAATCAATTCGTCAATGTCACGATGTGTATTGGGGCTGCTGTTTATCCCGATCATGGCAGAACGACTGAAGAATTACTGCAGCACGCGAACATGGCACTTATGGAGGCTCATGCCCAAAATCAGTCGTTTGGATTCTATCATCCATCAATGGATGGGAAGGCGCTCGACCATCTCGTGTTAGAGAATGATTTATATCATGCATTGGAAAATAATGAATTATACTTGGTTTACCAGCCGCAAATTAATCTGGATAATGGCGAGATCACTGGTGTCGAGGCGTTGCTGCGCTGGCGTCACCCCAAATATGGAATTGTCTCGCCGGCTAAATTTATTCCAATTGCCGAAGAAACGGGACTCATCGTGCCCATCGGGGAGTGGGTATTGCGGACCGCCTGCCGTCAAGTGAAGCAGTGGCATGATCAGAATCTCCCGCCAATTGCTGTCGGCGTCAACTTGTCGGTACGGCAGTTTTATCAACAAAACTTAGTTGATAAAGTACGGCAAATCTTAGCGGAGACCCAGCTGCCGCCGCAATATCTGGAATTGGAAATTACCGAAAGCATGATGATGAATATTGATCATACCCTTAAAATGCTGCAAGCGTTGAAGGAATTGGGGGTACATATTGCGATTGATGATTTTGGGACTGGATATTCTTCCTTGTCTTACTTGAAATATCTAAAAGTCGACCGCATCAAGATTGACCAGTCATTTGTCCGCGATCTGCTGTTGCATGAAAACGAAACAACCATCGTATCAATGATTATTTCAATGGCACATCACTTGCATTTTAATGTTATTGCCGAAGGTGTTGAAACAGAGAAACAAAAGGAAATCCTTCATCAGGAAAAATGCCAGCAGGTCCAAGGCTATTTATTTAGCCCGCCGCTACCGTTTGACCAATTAGTCGATCAATTTGGACTTAAAGCACAGGAAAGCTCAGTTACAGGCGAAGGGATCGAGTAAATAGGCAGCTGTCAATCCGTTTGATAGCTGTCTTTTTTAGAGAAAAATGTCGAATAATGTCGAAATTATTTTGAAAGGGATAACAAAAAATATATTTTGAAAACAATAGATTGATGCTATACTATAACAGACTGGTAATGACATCATTACTAAAGAAGTTTCATGTTTATCAATCTATCTGCATGGGGGTGGTAAAGGCCACAGAACTTAATAGGGTGGGATATAAGAGAAAGTGGGCCTATTTTTTATGCTGATATATAACAGTTGGTTATAACTGGTCATAACATCGTGATGTCACTATTACCCTGCTCAAAAATCTATTAATCTGTTAAGAAGGAAGGGAAGCATTGTGAAAAAGTGGTTGATTATGTTGGTAGCCATAGTGTTGGGATTATTAGGATTAGCCGGATGCAGTTCAAGTGATAAATCATCCGGAGAATCGAAAGATGGAAAAGTTGAAATTACCTATGGATTTTGGGATAAGAAACAAGTTCCGGCAATCAACGAGATTATTAAAAAGTTTAACGAAAAATATCCAAACATTAAGGTGAAAACAGAAATTACTCCGTATGGTCAGTATTTCCAAAAGCTTGAGACCGCAGCAACAGGCGGGGCATTACCAGATGTTCTATGGATGAATGGGGCTCACGTGCAGCAATATGCAGAAGGAAAGGTTATTATCCCGCTGAACGACCTTGTTAAAAAAGACGATTATAGTTTAGATAACTATCCGAAGTCATTGGTTGATCTCTATACAGTCAATGACCAAGTATACGGAATTCCAAAAGACTACGATACGATCGGCTTATGGTATAACAAGAAGATCTTTGATGATGCAGGTGTAGCTTATCCTGATGAATCTTGGGACTGGAACAAATTAAAAGAAGTGGCGAAAAAGCTGACAAATAAGGATAAAGGGATTTGGGGTTTTGCTTCTACACTGATGAACCAAGAAGGATACTATAACTTCATTTGGCAAAATGGCGGTGAAATTGTTTCTGCTGATGGGAAAACCGCTGGGTTTGACAAACCTGAAACAATTGAAGCCCTGAAATTCGATGTAAGCTTTATTAAAGAAGGTTTATCGCCAACACAAGCGCAAATGACAGAAACGGCCGCATCTGAATTATTCTCATCAGGAAAAATTGCGATGATGTTCGATGGTCCGTGGATGGTTCCGGAATATAAGAAAAATCCTGACATTAATGTTGCCGTACTGCCAAAAGGCAAACAACGTGCTGTTTCGATCCATGGTTTAGCCAACGTGATTGCGGCCAATACAAAGCATAAGGATGCAGCTTGGAAATTTGTCCAATTCTTAGGATCAAAAGATGCGGCTGAAATATTTGCCAAAACCGGAACAGTCATTCCGGCCTATAACGGCACGCAAGATGCTTGGCTAAAATCAGTTCCGAATATGAATCTTAAGGTCTTTATCGACAGCGCCGAATATTCTGTGCCCCTTCCAAGTGTGAAAGCAACAGGGGAAATTTGGCAATATGAAGTGGATGTGTTGAAAAAAGCCTGGAGCTTGGAAGTTAGTGTTGAAGATGCCGCCAAAGAATTAAATAAAATGGCAAATGATGCACTCGCCAAGAACTAGAATAAATAAAGAGGGGAAATGGATCTTTCTCCTCTTTGTTTTCTAAAGAAAACTCGCCGATTGGCGAGCCTTTAAGGCGAAGACAGAGGCGTAGTTCGCCCAAAAGCACTACTTTTGGGCTGCGATGACTACCCACAGGAAGTCTTCCCTTGTGCACTTATACCTGATAGGAAAGTTATACTTTCCTATCGGCTAAAAAAAGGAGGGAAAACAGTGAAGGAACTTCCTCTGAATGGTGATGTGAAGGGAAAAAGGAAAAAATCCGTCTCCAGTTTAGCAAAGACGAAGAAACGGTCTGACTACTTCTGGGCTTATGTGATGATTGCTCCAACGATGCTGGGCTTGTTTATTTTTTATCTCTGGCCGATTCTCCAAACTTTTTACTATAGTTTTACTGAATGGGGTGCGTTTGGACAGCATGTTTGGATTGGATTGGAAAATTATAAACGAATGCTCACTGACGCAAACCTATTTCAATCGATTAAAAATACGGCCATTTACATTATTTTTACCGTCCCGATTGGAATTTTCCTTTCGATCCTGGTAGCTGTTCTCCTGAATCAAAAGATAAAGGGAAAAACCGTATATCGAACCTTGTATTTCCTGCCTGTTATTACTATGCCTGCTGCGATCGCTATGGTGTGGAGATGGTTATACAATGCAGATTACGGTTTATTGAATTATCTCTTATCACTGTTCGGAATAAAAGGGCCACATTGGGTTAGTGATCCAAAAATAGCTTTATATTCAATCATAGTAGTAGCCATTTGGAGTGGAGTCGGCTATAACATGGTTATTTTTCTTTCTGGTTTACAGGGGATTCCCAGAGTTTATTACGAAGCGGCGGAAATTGATGGTGCCGGGCCGTTCACGGTATTCTTTAAAATCACGCTGCCATTGCTGTCTCCTGTCATTTTCTTTGTGACGATCATGTCCTTAATTGGCGCTTTTCAAGTATTTGATTTAATTTTTATGATGATCGGCAAAGGCAGTACAGCGTTGGAACATACACAATCCATTGTTTATTTATTCTATCAGCATGCCTTCGTCTTAAATGATAAAGGATATGCAGCTGCAATCGCTGTCGTATTGTTGATTGTCATCCTGATTATTACGGCGATTCAAATGGCCTTGCAGAAAAAATGGGTTCATTATGATTAAAGGAGGGGGAACCATTGGAAAAAACAAAACGGCTTTTTACCGGTAAGACATTTTTGATTCATTTCATTCTCATTCTTGGCTCTGTGGCAATGGTAGTGCCCTTTTTATGGATGATTCTCACATCATTAAAGACCTATGGTGAGTCGATTCATGTTCCCCCGGTGCTGATTCCAAAGGATTTACAATGGGGGAATTACAAGGAAGTTTTCGATTTGCTGCCCTTTTTTAAATTCATGCTGAACACGTTTATCGTAACCGTTGCCCGAACGGTTGGACAGTTGTTTTTGTGTTCGCTCGCAGCCTATGCTTTTGCTAGAATCGAATTTCCGGGCAGAAACTTTTTATTTTTGCTGGCGCTTTCGGTTTTAATGGTTCCCGGGCAGGTATTTTTGCTTCCACAATACATGATCATGGTCAAATTAGGCTGGTTAAACACCTTGCAAGCAGTCATTGTTCCCGGTTTATTTAGTGCCTTTGGGACATTCTTATTGCGGCAATTTTTCATGGGGCTTCCAAAGGAACTGGAAGAGGCCGCCCGGCTTGACGGCTGTAACCATTTTCAAATCTATTGGCGGATCATGCTGCCTTTGGCTCAGCCAGGGCTGATTGCTTTAGGAATTTTCACCGCTCTATGGAGCTGGAATGAACTAATGTGGCCAATGATTGTCAATAGTTCACCAGACAAAATGACATTATCTGTAGGCTTAGCTTCATTACAAGGCCAATATTTAACCAACTATCCAATTTTGATGGCAGGTTCGTTCTTAGCGATTTTGCCAATGTTAATCTTATTTATTATCCTGCAAAAGCAATTTATTGAAGGGATTGCGCTAACAGGTGGAAAATAACAGAATTCACAAGCAGGGAGGAATCATAATGATACAAGCAGCGTTAATTGGTGCAGGGAATAGAGGATTCTATGCCTATGGTTCATATGCATTAAGGTATCCTCATGAAATTCAGTTTATTGCCGTAGCTGAACCTGATAAGGAAAAACGTAATAAATTTGCCGAGGCACACGGGATTCCGGAGAGTAGGAGATTCGCAGATTGGACGGAACTGTTAGAAAAAGAGAAACTATGTGAGGCATTGTTGATCTGCAGTCCTGACCGTGATCACTATAAACCTGTGATGCAGGCAATTGAGAAAGGCTATAGTATTTTGCTGGAGAAGCCAATGTCACCGATCCCGCTTGAGACATTAGAAATTGCCGAGGCAGCTGAAAAGCATCAAACAATCTTGACCGTTTGCCATGTATTGAGGTATGCCCCATTTTATCAAGCATTAAAAGAAATCATCGATAGAAAAGTAATTGGGGATATTGTTTCCGTGCAATGGAATGAAAATGTCGGTTTCTATCATCAGGCACATAGTTTTGTCCGCGGCAATTGGCGCAATTCCCAGGAATCGAGCTCAATGATTTTGCAAAAATGCTGCCATGATATGGATATGCTGGCATGGTTAATTGGTACGGAATGTAAGAGTGTTTCTTCTTACGGCAGCTTAACCTATTTCAAAAAGGAAAATGCCCCTGAAGGTGCCGCATTACGCTGCCTTGACGGCTGTAAGGTGGAAAAGGAATGCCCATATTCCGCTGCTAAATGGTACTTACATGACCGCGATGAATGGCCGGCCAACGTGATTACCGCCGACTCAAGCCTTGCCAGCAGATTAAAGGCGATTCAAGAAGGACCATATGGGCGCTGCGTCTACCACTGTGATAATGATGTGGTTGACCATCAAGTCGTTAATTTATTATTTGAAAATGAGGTGACCGTCTCCTTTACGATGACCGCCTTTACGAAGGATATTTGCCGCCACTTTAAGATTATGGGTACAAAAGGTGAAATTATTGGAAATGATGCAAAAAATGAACTGCTGATAAACTATTTTTCCGGTCAAACGGAAATGGTTCACCCGGCAACCGTGAAGGGCGGACATATGGGGTCTGACACGAAAATTATGGCTGATTTCATCCAGCGGGTAAATGAGAAAAATCATAGCAGCTTAACATCAGCACGTGCATCGGCTCAAAGTCATATGATTGCTTATGCCGCCGAAGAATCCAGAGTAACCGGGAAAACAATTTCCTTAGAGGAATATGTCGCCAATTTGAAAAAGGAGAAAGCAGAAACTGTTTAATAAAATTCACAGCTGAGGTGGTAAACTTTTCTACCTTATGTATATAATAGAATAGCAGAAAACTGGTCATAACAAAGATACCACTTTAAAGGAGTTTATCATGGTAGAAAAGGATTCTCGACTCCCACTTTATCACCAGCTAATGGATATCTTGTTGGAAAAAATTGAATCAGGTGAGCTTGGAGAGAATGATCAGCTCCCATCTGAACGGGAATTATGCGAAACTTATGAAGTCAGCCGGACAACGGTAAGGCAAACGATGCAGGAGCTGGAAAAGGAAGGGTATATTTATAAAATTCATGGAAAAGGGACATATGTTTCACCGAGAACATATAAACAAAGCCTGGTGAAATTTTATAGTTTTACCGAAGAAATGAAGAAAGCAGGGAAACATCCAACGACACAGGTGATTTCCTTCAGTAAGGTGATTGCTGATAGCAAATTGGCAAAAGTCATGAACCTAAGGGTCGAAACAGAACTTTTTAAAGTAACTCGCCTCAGGCTTGCAGACGCAGAGCCGATGTTATATGAAACCTCTTATTTGCCGGTGGATGTTTTTAGTAGCCTTTCCCGTGAAGACTTGGAGCATGCCCCAATGTATGAAGTATTTCGAGAACAATACAATGTAAACATCTCGAGTGCAGTGGAAAGCTTTAAAGCAGTAAGTGCGGACAAAATGGAGGCGGACATGTTACAGATCGTCGAAGGCTCTCCATGCTTACTGTTAGAACGAATTACGTATGATCAAAGCAAGGTCATTGAATATACCGTTTCCATTGCTAGAGGTGATAAGTTTACTTATACAGTAGAGCTGAAATAGATACATTTTGTGTCTATTTCCAACTAAACTGGTAATGACGACATGAACAGTTGTAAGGAGGAGAATTCATGGACCTTTTAAAGTCTAATGAGACGGTGAGAATGAAGGTTGGCGCCGTCCATACTGCTAAAGAAATAGCGCAACAGCCGGGGTTATGGAAAGAGACTTTGGAGATTCTTTTAGATAATCGTGAGCGGATCATTCAATTTATCAAGAGCATCGAAAAAAAGCACGAGCAAGTGCGCGTTATTTTAACAGGGGCAGGAACATCGGCCTTTGTTGGCGAAACGGTGCTTCCCCATTTAAAAGGGATTGTTAATTACAAAAAAATAGTCGTGGAAAGTATTGCGACAACCAATATTGTTTCGAATCCCTACTCCTATCTGGATGCAGACTTTCCGACGATTATGATTTCCTTTGCTCGCTCAGGAAACAGTCCTGAGAGCCTGGCGGCGGTTCAGTTGGGTGAACAAATGATCAAGGATTTTTACGGTATTATCTTAACCTGTAATCCTACAGGGCGCTTAGCTGAGGAAAAGAAACATGATGAAAACCACTTGGTAATTTTTATGCCTGAAAAAGCGAACGACCAGGGCTTTGCGATGACGAGCAGCTATACGACCATGCTTCTTTCAGTGCTTTTGCTATTTCACATTGATCAGCTGGAGGCTCAGGTAACCACGGTTGATGAAATCATTCACGCCGGTGAAGCGGTCATTCAAGAAAGCGAAGAAAAGATTAAACAACTGGCTGGATTATCATTTTCCAAGGTTGTGTATTTAGGTTCCGGAGTCTTTGAAGGTTTATCACGGGAGGCATCGCTAAAACTGTTGGAATTAACAGGTGGAACGATTTCGACAACCTTTGATACATCGTTAGGGTTTCGGCATGGTCCGAAATCAGTTTTAGATAAGGAAACGATAGTATTTGTATTTTTATCAAGTAACCCTTATACAAGAAAATACGATCTTGATATTTTAGAAGAAATTTATCGTGAGCCGGACCGCGGGAAGTTGATTGCGATTTCTTCTGTTAAGGATGAGGCTGCTGAACAATATTGTGATGTTTGCTTCCATCTTAATCTCGAGAATATCGCTGACGATATTTTCCTCGCCTTCCCTTACATTTTGTATGCTCAAACCTTTGCCCTGTATAAATCAGTGGAACGCGGCTTTATACCGGACAATCCTTCCCCTTCAGGTGTCGTGAACAGAGTTGTGAAAGGTGTAACGATCCATACTTATCAAAATGAATAACGGAGAGGAGTAGCAGGATGATTATTTCAAAGAGTACAATTTTACTAGATGCTCAGTCAAAAGGTTATGCTGTGCCGGCATTTAATATTCATAATTTGGAAAATTAAAATCCTTGAAAAGGGGCGGAGATCAGTGCGGATGAGCAGATGCTATTTTTGCACGAATTCGCGGAAATTCTTGAAAGTACGAATTTGTCAAGCAAATCAAGGTACATGATTTAACGAGGAGGTCTTAAGTTGGACTATATCGCCTGCTTTGATATTGGTGGCACGTTTATCAAATATGGCCTGATTGATCGCGATGGCCAGCTTCATTTGAAGGATAAAGTGCCGACCCCGAAAGAGAACCTCCAAACGGAGCTTCCCGAGGTTTTAACAGGAAAGATTAGGGAATTAACAAGAGCATTTCCTCTTACCGGTATTGGCATTTCCTCCTGCGGTCTTGTTGATTGCGAGAAGGGGGAAATTTTGTTCTCGAGCAATCTTAAAGGCTATTCCGGCATGAAGCTGGCAAAAATTTTAACCGCTAAAACCAACTTGCCGGTTAGTGTTGAGAACGATGTAAAAAGTGCCTGTTACGGAGAAATGTGGAAAGGCGCCATTAAGGGAAAGAAAAATGTTGTTTTTTTAACATTAGGAACAGGTATTGGCAGTGCCATTATTATCGATGGGAAAGTTGTTAATGGTTCGGGTAACCTGGCCGGGGAATTGGGCCATACGGTAATTGTTGACAATGGGCGGCCGTGCAGCTGCGGTCGGAAAGGCTGCTATGAAAGATATGCCGCCACTTCTGTGTTAGTCCAGGACTATATCGAAAAAAAACAGCAAAATAGCGAAGTGATTGAGCACATTTCCGGAGAAGAAATAATTGCCCTCGTCGCGAGGCGGGATCCGCTTGCTGTCGCAGTGTATGAACAGTTTATTCATTATATTTGTGTCGGATTGGCAAATGTAACGCATCTGTTAAACCCAGAGGCGATTGTGATCGGGGGCGGCATCGCCGAGCAGGGTGATCAGTTTTTCGCCGCCATTAACAACGGCTTGAAACAGGAAATTATGCCCCTCTATCATCAGGACACGCTTGTATTTCCGTCTGCTTTGGGCAATCTTGCCGGTCTGTACGGTGCCTGTTATTTGACGTTAAAAAAATTCAAACATCCGATTGCTTAAACCCGCCGATAAATCGGCCCAACAGGTGATGATGTCGTTCAACTCGCAGTAAGCTGATTTGAAGCAAGGGAGCTGTCTCTTGCTTCTTTTTCGTGTTGGCGGGGTCGAAAGCTGTTTTGGTTGAAGTTATGACGTATAATATATATAATGTATAAACAATTTTCTCCATAAATAAATCAAGTTTGGAGGTTCCCAATGAATTTACACGAGTTTAAGCGGATCATTTTAGAATATCATCGTGAAATAAATGAAAATGTGAATACTGCTTTCCGTTTTTTAGGGGTAAATTATGGCTTAACCATGCTGCAGTTCCGGCTTCTAATGGAAATATACCGTCAAGGACCGCATACAATCGGCAGTCTGGCTGAAGCCTGTGGGATCGCCGGTGCCAATATTTCGACGATGTGCAAAAAGCTTGAAAAGCAAGGCTTTGTCAGGCGGATGAGGGACCAAACCGATGAAAGAGTAGTTCGAATCCGATTAACTGATTTCGGCGAAGGGACAATTCGCGAAATTGATCGCTATTTAAATGACAAGTTGACCCGCATTCTCGCAAACGAGGCCGAGGAAACTTTTGAAATGATTACAGCGGGAATGGGCAAAATAAGCTCATTGCTGCTAAAAATGGGTAGTGATGACGAAGGAGAGGTAGGAGAAACACCATGAAAGAAATCAAACCGCCAAAAAAACCGCTTATTTTTTATTATGGAATTATTTTAGTTGTCGTCCTATTGTTAAATTCGGTGATTTTTCCGGAAATTACCCGCCATTCGGTAAAAGAGGTTGATTATGGGACGTTTTTAACAATGGTCGATAAAGGACAGGTAAAAGAGGTCCAAATTGAGGAGAATTATATTGTTTTTAAACCGGAAAATGCCGGTAACTATAAGTACTACAAGACGGGCGTCATGGACGATCCGCAACTGGTGGACCGGCTCCATCAAGCGAATGTGAAATTCACCAAGGTCATTCCGAAGGAAAATTCGCCGCTGTTGAATTTCTTCTTGACGTGGATTCTCCCGTTTCTGATTTTTATCGCGATTGGCCAATGGTTAACGCGCAAATTCCAAAGCAGGATGATGGGCGGCGGCAATGCTTTGTCGTTTGGAAAAAGTAATGCCAAAGTTTATGTCGAAGCGCAAACAGGCATTACCTTTAAAGATGTTGCCGGACAGGACGAGGCAAAAGAGGCATTACAGGAAATTGTTGATTTCCTCGATAATCCGAAAAAATATAAAGAAATTGGTGCCAATATTCCCAAAGGGGCGCTGCTCGTTGGACCTCCTGGTACCGGGAAAACGTTGCTGGCCAAAGCTGTTGCCGGAGAGTCAAAGGTGCCGTTCTTCTCGATGTCGGGATCTGAATTTGTCGAGATGTTCGTCGGCATGGGCGCGGCGCGGGTCCGCGACCTTTTTAAACAAGCACAGGAAAAAGCTCCGTGCATTGTGTTTATCGACGAAATTGACGCCATCGGGAAAAGCCGGAATTCCGGCATGGTCGGCGGCAATGATGAACGCGAGCAGACCTTGAACCAGCTGTTGACCGAGATGGATGGTTTCGATGCTGATAAAGGGGTTGTTATCCTCGCTGCAACCAACAGACCTGAAACATTGGATAAAGCCCTGCTTCGTCCGGGGCGGTTTGATCGCCGTGTTCCAGTTGAATTGCCAGATTTAGCAGGCCGCGAGTCGATTTTACGAGTTCATGCAAAAAAGGTGAAGCTTGACGATAACGTTGACTTTAATGTGATTGCCAGGGCAACATCGGGGGCCTCTGGTGCGGATTTGGCGAATATTATCAATGAAGCGGCGTTGCGTGCCGTCCGGCTTGGGCGCAATAAAGTTACGCAAAGTGACTTGGAAGAGTCGGTTGAAGTGGTCATTGCCGGTTATCAGCGGAAAAATGCCGTGATTTCGATGAAGGATAAATTAACGATTGCCTATCATGAAATTGGCCATGCTTTGGTAGCAGCGAAACAGAGCCACTCGGCGCCTGTTCACAAAATTACGATTATTCCAAGGACGTCAGGTGCCTTGGGCTACACGATGCAGGTCGATGAACATGAGACCATTTTGATGACAAAAGAGCAGGCATTAGATAAAATTACCACCTTTATGGGGGGCCGCGCCGCGGAAGAAATTATTTTTAAAACAATCACGTCTGGCGCCTCCAACGATATCGAGCAAGCGACCAAGATTGCCCGCTCGATGGTAACAAGATTCGGGATGAGCGATGAATTTGACATGATGGCGCTGGAAACGGTGAATAACCCATATTTGGGCGGGGACACAACGTTGATGGTCTCAGCCGAAACAGCTTCAAAGGTCGACGCCGAAGTGCTGAAAATCATCAAGGCCAGCCACCAAAAGGCCAAGGATATTTTGCAGGAAAACATTGACAAGCTGCATGAGTTAACGAAGTACCTTTTGGAAAAAGAAACGATCACCGGTGAGGAATTCATGGCGATCCTAACTGGAAAGCAGGAAGTTGATCTTTCTAAGTCCCTTGTATAAATTCAGGATGTCTTGGAAATGTTTGTTTAGGAAAAACATGATTGGAAAAATCGGTGATTGTGTTTAAGCAGGGCCCCTCAGGATAAATTGGTTCAACCTGTCCTTCATCGTGGTGATGAAGGACAAAATAGCATGAGAAATCGGCCAAACTGTCTTTCATCATGGTGATGAAGGACAAAACGGCATGAAAAATCGGCCAAACTGTCCTTCATCGTGGTGATGAAGGACAAAACGGCATTGGAAATCGGGCAAACTGTCCTTCATCGTGGTGATGAAGGACAAAATAGCATTGGAAATCGGGCAAACTGTCTTTCATCATGGCGATGAAGGACAAAATGGCATGAGAAGTCGACCAAACTGTCCTTCACCGTGGTGATGAAGGACAAACCAGCATGAAAAATCGGGCAAACTGTCTTTCATCATGGTGATGAAGGACAAACCAGCATGCAAAAACATCAACTTGTCCCATAGCGGAGTTCTATAGCATATTCTCATTCGCAACCACCGTTAACCTGTCCGACAACGATGAATGCTATTACCAAAAAAGCTTGGGTATTCCCCCCAGCGCTCCCTAATCAAAATACCGCCGTAGCAAGTAAGCCACCCACTTGCAATGGGGATGCTTGCGGATGTTTTCAAGCAATCCTACAACCACTGCTGGCGGGAACTTAGGTTCAAGCAGCTCCTCCTTCAGCAAAACCAACGATTCTTTTTCAAGCGATTCTTCCATTTCCGCTATTTTACTGTCGACGACGGTGATAATTTGTTCCTTCGTCACCTCTTCATTCAGCGGCTGGCATAACCTAATCAAATCAACCAGATCCTCCGAAATAAATGGGACGGTCATATGCTTGGCCAGCAGACTTGTTTTTTCCACAAGCGACTGTGCCAGCACGTTTAAATCCAATGGTATGACAAAAAACACAAATAACTGGGCATACGTATTGATCAAGCCTTTAACGCAGTACATCAAATCGTATTTGATCTCCTTGACTGCTTCGCCAAATAAACGGTCTATCATCGAAAGGATGCTATTTGTTAACAATTTATCGTAGTATTGCATCTTTAAAATCAGCGCTTTGTTAAAAGTTTGCGATTGTTCCTTAAAGAGAACTTTTGCAAAATCAGAATGCTTATAAAAATATTTATAGATCGTATAAAAAAACTGATATAAAAGTTCCTCCTCCTTCGTGTTTCTGACTATGTGGTCAATATCGGAGGTAATCTGCCTCATAAAATGGTCAATTAAGGCCAGGATCAATTCATCCTTTGACTTGAAAACTAAGTAAAAGGCTCCCTTTGATATTCCGCAATGCGATGTGATTTCCTGGACGGATGTTGCTTCAAATCCCTGTTTTGCAAAAAGCTCCAACGCTGTATCCATAATCAATTGTTTTTTTGACATTTTTACATCCGCTCCCATGTCTATTTGTTGACAAATGACTAACCGGTCATTATTATAAATAATTGAGTCTTATTAGTCAATTAAGGGTAGGTGTAATAGTGAAAGGATTAGTCAATTTTGTCATTCGGAATAAATTAGCAGTGTGGCTTTTAACCATTATCATCACGGCATCTGGGATCTATTCAGGGACAAGAATGAACATGGAGACGATTCCAAACATCTCCATTCCATACTTAATGGTGACGGATGTTTATCCGGGGGCCACTCCTGAACAGGTAATGCAGGATGTGTCCAAGCCGATTGAAAAAGCAGCCGAAGGTCTTGACCATGTAAAGGCGGTTTATTCCAATTCCTATGCCAACATGGCGAGCATACAAGTGGAATACGAGTATGGTATTGACATGGACGAGGCGAAGCGTGAGCTGAAATCAGCGCTGGACTCGATAAAATTACCGGAAGATGCGAAGGAACCGACAACTTCAGCGATCAGCATGAACATGATGCCGGTCATCGCCTTAAGTGTCAGTAGCACGAAAGAAAATATTGTGGATTTAACGTCAACAGTTGAGGCGAGCTTGCTGCCAAAGATTGAAAAACTGGATGGCGTTGCCTCGGCAACGATTACCGGTCAGCACATCGATGAAGTCGACCTGACATATAACAAAGCAAAAATGGATCAATTTGGCTTAACCGAAGATAAAGTCAAAGAGATGATCCAAGCGAGCAATATGTCTGTTTCCTTAGGCCTGTATGAGTTCAAGCAAGGCGAGCAGGCCGTTGCCATCGACGGCAAATTCATGACTGTAAAAGAACTGAAGAACATGAAAATCCCGGTCACACCGTCAGCGGCACATCCATCACCATTTGTTAAACTGGGTGATATCGCCGACATTAAAAAGGTCGGTAAAGTCCAATCGATCTCACGGACAAACGGTAAAGACGCGATCGCGATTCAAATTGTCAAAGGTCAGCGGGCCAATACCGTCGATGTCGTCAACAAAGTAAAAAAATTAATTAAAGATGAAAAGGCGAAAATCGATGGCTTGGTGATCAATGTTACCCTTGACCAAGGAAAGCCAATCGAAGAGTCGATTTCAACAATGGTGGAAAAAGCTGTATTTGGCGGCTTGATTGCCGTCCTTATCATCCTTTTGTTCTTACGTGATTTTAAATCGATGATGATTTCAATCATTTCAATCCCAGTGTCCATTTTTATGGCATTAATGCTGTTGCACTGGCTCGATATTACCCTCAATATTATGACGCTCGGTGCGATTACCGTTGCGATTGGTCGGGTCATCGATGACTCGATCGTCGTCGTCGAAAATATCTACCGGCGCCTGCATTTGAAAGAGGAAAAACTAAACGGCCGGGCCCTGATTCGCGAAGCAACGATTGAAATGTTCAAACCAATTTTAGCCTCAACATTAGTAACGGTAGCTGTATTCGCGCCATTAATGTTTGTCGGCGGGATGGTGGGCGAACTGTTCGTACCGTTCGCTTTAACGATGGCCTTTGCGCTTGGTGCTTCATTGCTGGTGGCAATCACTGTCGTACCAGCATTCTCCCACACCTTATTTAAGAAAAAGCTCTACGGCGAGAAAACGGAGAAGAGCCACAAAGAGGCTGGAAGACTAGCAAAATGGTACAAAGGTTTTCTCGATAAAGTGCTGAACCATAAAATTATCGCCTCGGTTCTTGCCTTACTTTTATTAGCCGGCAGTGTAGCTTTGACACCACTGATTGGTTTTAGCTTTATGGGCAGTGACGAGGACAAAGTGATGTACTTAACGTACACGCCAAAGGCTGGCGAGCTTCATGAAGAAACTGTGCAAAACGTCAAAGTCGTCGAAGATAAGATGCTGAAACGCAAAGATATTGATACGGTTCAAGTATCGATTACTGAAGCCGGTGACGAATCAGCAGTGATGATGGGCGGCGGTGGCAGCGGCGCCTTAATGTACCTGATCTTTGATCCGGACATGAAGAACTTCCCGGAAGTTCGCGATAAAATTGAAGATGAATTGAAAAATATCAATCAATCTGGCGAGTGGAAGAGCCAAAACTTCTCATCAATGTCGGTCGGCGGTAATGAGGTCAGCTATACCTTCTACAGTGAAGATCTCGGTAAACTGAATAAATCAGTTAAGATGGCCGAAGATACGTTGAAGAAACAAAAAGGCTTAAAAGATGTTACTTCCAGTGTTGAAGATGCGTTTGTTAAGTATACCTTCCGCGTGGAACAAGATAAATTAATCAATTACGGTCTAACAGCCGGTCAGCTGGTCATGATGCTGAACCCGCAAAGAACGGAAAATGTATTAACGACGATTGAAAAAGATGGGAAATCGATGGATGTCATCGTGCAGCAGCCACAATCCAAGCAGCCTAAATCGATTAACGAGATGTTAGACACACCGGTCCCGACAGCGCTTGGTAAGACCATGCCGCTCTCTGAGCTTGTCACGGTGAAAAAGGGCACAACTCAAAACACCCTGACACGCAGTAAAGGCGAATACTATGCCACGGTTACCGGGAAAATCACCGACAAAGATGTTTCCAAAGTCACTTCGAGTGCCCAGAAAAAAATTGATAAGCTGGACTTGCCAAAAGGGGTGACAACCGGTGTTGCCGGTGTCCAGGCCGATATGAATGAAACGTTCACACAGCTTGGTGTCGCGATGCTTGCGGCGGTGGCGATCGTTTACTTTATCCTGGTGGTTACCTTTGGTGAAGGTCTCGCGCCGTTTGCGATTCTGTTCTCGCTGCCATTTGCCGTGATCGGTTCGTTCGTTGGCTTATTCCTAGCCGGCGAAACGATTTCTGTTCCGGTCATGATGGGACTGTTGATGTTAATCGGAATTGTCGTAACGAACGCGATCGTGCTTGTCGATCGGATTATTCATAAAGAGCGGGAAGGTCTCGTCATGCGTGAAGCGATTCTCGAAGCGGGGGCAACACGTCTTCGGCCAATCTTGATGACCGCCATTGCGACCATTGGTGCACTGATGCCGCTCGCGTTTGGTGCAGGAGGCAGTGCCCTAATTTCCAAAGGCCTTGCTATTACCGTTATCGGCGGTCTCACCAGTTCAACGCTATTAACGTTGGTGGTCGTACCGATTGTATATGAAATCTTATCCAAGCTCTTCAAGAAAAACCGCAGGGACATTGAAGAAAACTAAATAGCATGAAAGACAGAGGGCGAAAGGGCTCTCTGTTTTTTATGGAAAAGGTGGAGTTATTTTTGGAGGCAGTATTTACTTGCGGAAAGTCACCTGTTACTTACATGTGCAGAGGTTACTTGCGGATGGGTCTCCTCACTTGCTGGCAGCTCTCTGAAATTATTTTTTTGCTTGACTATTTAAAAAACAAGGAATATAATTTGAATAAATTTTCAAAGTAAATAAGCAAATTAAAGCGTTGAAGAGGGAAAGTACGATTCAGGTATTTTTCACAGAGAGCTTCGGTAGCTGAAAAGAAGCAAAAGTACGAATCCGAAAAATGGCCTCAGAGCTGCGTGCTGAAACAATCTATTCAAGCATGAGCACAATAGATTGAAGTAGGTTCCGACGAGATTTGGTACTCGTTATCAATACCACAGTATAAAGAGCGGCATTCGCGCTCTCGTACTTGCAGAGGCTGATTTGCGTGAGCAGACAGCGAATTAAGGTGGTACCACGTGGATGATTTAACCACGTCCTTATCTATTTTCTAACAATGGATAGGGGCGTGGTTTTTTATTTTTCCCGCCTTAACGGGCAGTAAGATCCCCACCTCGAGAGTCCAAGTCTATAAATGGAATCTAGGTGGGGGATCAACTGCCCGTAAAGGTCCGATTGGTTCAACTAACCATGAGTGGGGGATGAAGAACCCCCCCACTCATGGAAGTTTCACTTTATCTAAAACGGTCAAGACCGAGCATTTTACGAAAGGGAGGAAAATACAATGAATAACAATCTCGTATTGCAAACAGATTTTGGCTTAAGTGATGGTGCCGTCAGTGCAATGTATGGCGTTGCGATATCAGTGAATCCGGGGATTCGAATTTTTGATTTAACTCATGACATACCGCAGTACAATATTTGGGAAGGTTCCTACCGCTTGTATCAGACGGTTGCATATTGGCCGGAGGGAACGGTATTTGTATCCGTAGTCGATCCGGGGGTCGGTTCGGAGCGTCGCAGTATTGTCGCCAAAACCGCTTTGGGTCAATATATTGTCACACCTGATAACGGCACGCTGACACATATTAAAAGCTGTATCGGTATAGAAGAGGTGAGAATGATTGATGAATCGGTCAACCGCCTGCCGAACTCCGGTGAATCGTATACATTCCATGGGCGTGATGTTTATGCCTACACGGGTGCCAGGCTGTCATCCAATATCATTACATTTGAACAAGTGGGACCAGAAGTGCCGGTTGATTCGGTAATTGAGCTGCCGAAGGACGAGCCGAAAATTACCAACCAAGTCCTGACAGGAAACATTGATATTCTTGATGTTCGTTTTGGTAATTTATGGACCAATATTGACCGCAAGCTGCTAAAGGATTTAGCCGCTGATTATGGTGATTCCTTTGAAGTGACGATTGAAAATGATACCCGCCAAGTCTATAAAAATATCATGACCTATGGCCGGACATTTGCTGATATCCATTTGGGCGAGCCACTGCTTTATGTCAATTCACTGGATAAAATTGGCGTAGCGATTAACCAAGGCTCTTTTGCCAAAGCATACCATATTGAAACGGGGGCATCGTGGAAAATTTCTATTCGCAAAATACCGAAGATTGTTTACAATTGAAGTAGAAAAGCGGAAGCGCCTTGGTCATCGCCGTACAAACTCCTCGAAAAAGCTAACGCTTTTCCTTCGTGCGATGTTGATTCTGACGAAGCCTTCCTTGTGGTGGGGCTTCGAATGAGATAAAGGAAACACGATGCTCCTGCGCCAAAGACGATTCGAGGAAGTGAATGTTCAGCTCGTCGCAAAGCTCCATGATGATTTTTCATAGAAGCTGCTTTGTTGACTTATCGTAGGGAGGAGACCTGAAGTTTGCTAGGCGATAGGCGCTGGAGCTAGACAATTAGAAAAGCGGAAGCATCTTTAAATGAGATATTAATAGAAAAACAGGAGGAGAAAACAATGAAAAGAAATCAGTTATCAATAAAAACGATTGTAGCGATCGGAATTGGTGCTGCCGTGTTTGTGATTTTAGGGCGGTTTGCGGTAATTCCAACAGGGGTTCCGAATACAAACTTTGATACATCGTACGGCTTTTTAGCGTTAATGGCGATTATCTTCGGACCGGTTGCCGGCGGTTTGATTGGCTTAATTGGCCATGCCTTAAAGGATGCCATTTTCTACGGAACACCGTGGTGGAGCTGGGTCGTTGTATCTGGCCTAGTAGGCTTCTTCATCGGCTTAGCTACGAAGAAAATCAATATTGAGTCCGGAATTTTTAATGTAAAAAAAATCATTCTCTTTAATGTCGTGCAAATTATCGTTAACGCAATTGGCTGGATGGTAATAGCGCCAACATTGGATGTCCTGATTTATGCTGAACCAGTAAACAAAGTGTATTTGCAAGGCATTGTTGCCGGTTGCCTGAACATCGTAACAGTCGCTGTTCTCGGTACACTGCTATTATCTATCTATGCCAAAAGCCGCGGCCAAAGTGGCAGCCTCACCAAGGACGTGTAGTTCCTGCGGTTATTGGGAGTAGTATCCGATATCGACAGCAGTTTCGCTGGTATCATCAAAGGAATCGCCGATATCGACTGCAAAATCTCCGATATCTAGAGGGAAATCACTGATTTCGACAAAGAATTTCCGTTATCATGTGAGAAATCACTGAAATCATCATGAAAAATTCGCACATAACCAAATTTAACACATTGTTTTTTGAAAAATAACAGCCAAAACGAGCTTTGTACTGCTAGGAGATATATTCTATGAGGAAACCGGTCATTCAATTCGAGAATTTTAGCTTTCAGTACCGCAGTCAGACGGCACCAACATTACAGGACATTAATTTAACGATCTATGAAGGGGAAAAGGTTCTCATTGTCGGTCCTTCCGGGTCGGGAAAAAGCACCCTTGGCCATTGTCTCAATGGACTGGTTCCCTTTTCTTATAAAGGGAAGGTGACAGGCAGTTTAACAATTGACGGTGAGGATACCCAAGGGCTCGACATATTCTCCCTTTCGAAAAAAGTCGGTATGGTTCTGCAGGACCCCGATGGTCAATTCATTGGTCTGACGGTGGCTGAGGATATTGCCTTTGCCTTGGAAAATGACTGTCTCCCGCAGCCGCAAATGATCACGAAGGTATCCGAAGTGGCAAAAATTGTGGATATGGAACCCCATCTGGAGGCCTCGACCCATCAGCTATCTGGCGGGCAAAAACAACGGGTCTGCCTCGCCGGAGTCATGGTTGATGAGGTCGAGATTTTGCTGTTCGATGAGCCGCTGGCCAATCTGGACCCGGCAACTGGAAAATACGCAATTGAACTGATTGATCGGATTCAGCAGGAAACAAACAAAACGGTCATCATTATTGAGCATCGTCTAGAAGATGTGCTTCATTGCCCGGTTGACCGCATCATCGTTATCGACGACGGCAGGGTGATTAGTGACATGACTCCGGATGAACTGCTGGCCTCGCCTGTTTTAGAGCAATGCTCAATCCGCGAGCCGCTGTATGTAAGAGCGGTAAAATATGCTGGCTGCCGGCTGACGCCGGAACTGAGGCCTGCCCATCTAGATACCTTTCAAATCAACGCTTGTAAAAAACAACTCCACGATTGGTTTGAAAAAGTGGACATCCCGAAGGCCAGAGATAAGACAGAAACGATTTTGGAATTAAAAGCGATTGATTTCAGCTATTTTCCGGGGCAGCCGACGATTCACGATGTATCTTTTTCGATCCAAAAAGGTGAGATGGTCAGCATCGTTGGCAAAAATGGCGCCGGGAAATCAACGCTGTCAAAACTAATTTGCGGCTTTGAAAAGCCAAATGCGGGGAAAATTTATTACCGCAGTCAGGACATTACCGCAGATACAATTAAAGAGCGAGCATTGCGGATCGGTATGGTGATGCAAAATCCGAATCAAATGATTTCGAAACAGATGATCTACGATGAAGTGGCCCTCGGCCTTGTGATCCGTGGCGTCCCGGAAGCAGAAATCAAAGAACGGGTCCTTGCTACATTGAAAATCTGCGGCTTGTATCCATTCCGAAACTGGCCCATTTCAGCGCTCAGTTTTGGACAGAAAAAGCGCGTCACCATTGCCTCGATTTTAGTGCTGGAACCGGAGGTCATCATTTTGGATGAGCCGACGGCCGGGCAGGATTTCCGCCATTATACCGAAATCATGGAATTCTTGCTGGAGCTGAATCAGCGGGGTGTGACGATCATCATGATTACCCATGACATGCATTTGATGCTGGAGTATACACCAAGGGCGATTGTCATTGCTGGCGGTCGGAAAATTGCTGATGACACAGCGGTCAATGTCCTCACGGATGCCCGCATTATTGAAGAGGCGAATTTAAAGGAAACGTCGCTGTTTGAATTAGCAGTTCGGGCGGGAATCAGTGAACCGAAGCAGTTTGTCGAGCGGTTTATTGCCTATGATCGGGAGGTGCGGCAATAATGGCAGTCGAAATGCTTTCTTATATTGAACGGAAGTCTCCGGTGCACCGGCTGACAGGAGTCACCAAGCTGCTTTGCTTTTTGATCTGGTCGACGGTGGCAATGCTAACCTACGATACCCGGGTGCTCCTGTTCTTGTTCCTGTTCAGTGTCGCGATATTTAAAGTTTCCAAAATAAAATGGAAGGAAGTCGCCTTTGTCCTCCTGTTTATTTTAGTATTTTTATTGATTAATAATCTGGCAATCTATGTTTTTTCGCCGCAAGAAGGGGTGAAAATTTACGGAACGCGTCACGTCCTTTTGGATATTGGCGGCGGCCGCTATTCACTCACGCTGGAGCAATTGTTTTATCAATTCAATGTTACGCTGAAATATTTTACCGTGATTCCGGCGGCGCTGTTGTTTCTCGTAACGACGAATCCGAGTGAATTTGCGGCGTCGCTTAACCGCATCGGCGTCAGCTATAAAATTGCTTATGCAGTTGCTCTGGCACTGCGGTATATCCCTGATATTCAGCGCGATTTCCGCAATATTTCATTGTCACAGCAGGCACGCGGAATTGATATGTCACGCAAGGAAAAACTGTCGAAGCGACTGAAGAATGCCGCTTCGATTATTATCCCGCTGATTCTTTCAAGCCTTGATAAAATTGAAATGATCAGCAACGCGATGGAACTGCGCGGATTTGGGAAAAACAAAAAGCGCACCTGGTACCGCGCCCGACCATTTCAAAAGATAGATATCATCACGCTTATGTTATTTATCATCATGCTCATCGTATCACTTTATATTACCTTTTATGACGGCAACCGGTTTTATAATCCGTTTTAAAGGAGTAAACACGGAGGATAAATCGGGTCTTGGCACCACATTGTAATAAAAGCAAAAAGAAGATTCTTGACGTCAATACAACGAATTTGCCAACATAGGCAGTAGGCTCAGTCTTATCAAATTGAAAATAGACCACCTAAAGATTTTTGAGGTCAAGGGGTGGTCTATTTGTCTTTTCTAGAAAGTAGCACTTGAAGATCCAAATTGAATCATCATTTTTCCTGGTTCAACAACTCCAATGCTGATCGCTTCTAAACCGGAATCGTCCGTACTGGTGATAAATTGTCTGCTGTATATTATCACCTCATAAGGAACATGCGCTTAATTGAGATATTGTAGATAGTATTGAGAGAATCATCAAAAATAGTAGAATACTAAATACAACAGTCCTTTCTTTTCTAAGAATAAAACATAAAAAGCCACTAATAAGGCCTAACTTATAGATTAGTTCTAAAAGGAGAATATCCCAAAATAAACTAATAACCATAACTATTAAAGAAGGCATTATTAGCATTGCTTTTATTGAAGATAAGATACCCCTTATTCCGTTTTCTTTGGTTTTCCAATTTCCGATTAGATTAAATGTTTTAATTGTCGCACTGGAAGGATCAAAAATTCCATCGAACTTCACATATGCTGGTTGCAAATAAGGGGCGCAACCATTCAACGATTCTTGTCCCCAATAGAATGGAGTATTATTAATATAAAGTGGTTTAATTATTATCGACTTTTCCACACAATTTATATAAGAAGGTGAGAGTTTAATTTCGGCATCTTTTGAAAAAATAATTCTTTGTCCCTCTGTTTGGCCAAAGTATTTTTTCCAATGCATAGTTCTTATGTTGCTAATTAAAAAACTAAATCGATTATTCTTTTGTATATTAGCCATACTCGTATCTACTGAAAACCATCCTATATCTTCTAAGAAAATTTCGTTCCACGCATGACCATTCATTTTTCCGTTTGACCATCCGCCAAAAATCGTCCTTGTTGGAATCCCAATGGATCTACATAATGAAGAAAACAAAAAGGAAAACTCCCCACAATCTCCTTCTTTTGCTTTTAAAAATGATAGTGCTCCTCTACTTCTAGGTGGATATTTATATTTAAAATTATTAACAATATATTCAAATATATCACGCGCTTGATCCTTTTTAGTATTTTTTCCTTTAGTGATTTCCATCGCAAGAGCAGTTATTTCTGCATTAATAGGTGATAAGATAGTATTTCTTAAATAATATTTTTCTTCTTCATTGTTCAAATAAACTTCATAGCTTTTTGGGTTGTACCAATCCACGTCAAAATTCAAATGGATTTTATCATTTTTATGAAGAATGAAATATCCTAGACTTTCTTCGGTGGGAACTCTATGGACTTGTTTAGGTTTTACTGATTGGTTCATTCCTTCTTTAGGAAGCATCATCCATAATTCTACCTTATCGAATAATGTGTTCTCATACCAATAATCGATATTTATTGATTTCTTCAATCCATTTTCACCCCCATTTAAATTAAATACTTGTTAGTGTTAATTTCAAACTGACTTTGAAATAGGTTCTATGATTGTTTCTTCTTTTTTTCTAAATTTCAACATCTTTTGTCTGGAAAATGAGTATATTTTTTTGTAATCATTATCACTTATAAGTACTGTATCAATCAATACCATAGTCAGTGAGAAACTCACTAATCCCATTACGAATGCTATACCAAAATGCATTAGTACAACAAAAAATAAAGCAATGTATTTTGTTATTCTATTGAATAATAAAAAAGGGAAAGCAACTTGCAATATCACGGTGAAGTAAGTTATAAATACTATCAAAATATCAGAAGAGAGAATTAAATTACTTATCCAAGGTAAATTGAATTCCTTAACTTGTAAAATGTAATAGATAGCAGTACCATTTTGCCATTGTTCACCCATAACCTTATATAAAGATGAATTTAAATATACAACACACAGCTGTACAATTATTGAGAGAATACCCATATTATGAAGTATATTGGAGTAAATATTATCTTTTTTATTCTTCCTCAGGTGTTTATCTATAGACAGATATTCATTGGTCTTAACAAATATTAAATAGATGGATATTATAAGCATAATATTATTTCCACCATCTAGTATAGAACCATTTTGATGGTAGATTGAATATAGGAAAATGAAATTTAATATAGTCATAATTTTTGTTTTAAAGCCCAAAGTAAACAACATTGCTATTACAATTCCTAAATGGAAGATGAATTCAAAGTATATAATGGAGTCACTAAGGCTGAATAGGGTAAACTCTCCCAATTGTTTAGAATAATCCGTATTAGTTAAACCATTAGGCCCCACAAGAACTGTCGTTGTGAATAGTTTATGGCATATGAATAGAGAATTATGATGCCAAATCCTACCCTTAAAATACTAGCACCTATTAAAGATCTTTTAATTGAGGCGAATCTTATTATATTATCTAACACTTACAAGTATGAGTAAAATTAATGTGGGCAAAATTTAACCCCTTCATTTGGTGAGGGATTGTCAGATCGCTCACCAAATGAAGGGGCCACCAAGCGAAAGCGCGGTAGTGTTCTAAGCTAAATACATGAAAAA
>NZ_JAESWB010000361.1 GCF_016765675.1 Neobacillus paridis | reverse complement strand
GAGCACAGCTACGTCTGATCAACACCGTCGTTGGACCGGATGGCACCGCACTTCCTGCTCCGAATGATCCTGTGCTAACTGAAATAGCCAGTTTATTGGATCAATACAATGCCCTGGCTAATGAATACAACAATGACAAGGTAAAACGCCAGTGGCACTGGGACGCCATAGAAACGGGATTGCAAGACAAACTGATAGCGCTGGACAAGACGCTGAAAATTGTCGTCGATCAGCCGGGAAGCAGCCGGAGTGGCGCATTCCAGGCCTTGAGCAACGGCTTGCATGAAGCAAACACCCTTCGCGGGTTAAGAACTGACTGGCGTTACTGGGAAATGCTGGGCGTGTCGCCGGCAGAATTCGAGCATGCTGCCAAAGACCCGACTTACCTCCGCGCATGGCGAAAGAAGGGATTTTCAGCGAGGGAAGCCTTGTCATTCAAAAACGCCGGCTATGCGCCTGAACAGGTGCTTCATCTGNGCGGTTACACCAAAGAATTTTTCGAGGAGACGCTCGGCAAGCGAGCGAGTCTGGCCCAGGCAGAGCTTTTTCTTCAGGACCATCATGACGCATGGGCAGAAAACCAGGGACGGGAATTCGGCAACGGAGCATTCAATACCGTCTTTGCAAGGTTCTTCATCGAGGACGGGCAACATCCAAACCCTGCGATCAGCGCAGTGCGCGCAGCGAAAGCGGAAAGAATATTCAAGCCGGAAAAATTCATTGCCGCTTCAGCGACATCGAATGGCAACGGCACGGTCAGGACTTGCGACTTGCAAGCTGGCGAGCTGATCGCGGGAGAAGGCAACGACTCGGGGCTGCTTACCTTGCATATCTTTGGACTGATAGGACCGGAAACGCTTGCGAATCCGCGCATTATTGG
>NZ_JAESWB010000360.1:480-860 GCF_016765675.1 Neobacillus paridis | reverse complement strand
AGGGGCGCGTCCTTGCTGGCGGCTACGTGATCGAACTCATAAGCGTGCCCATCAATGATGGCAAATCGGTAGATAGTGGCGTCGCCCAGCCGGCCGATCGGATCGGAGAGTCGGTCGGCACGGGCCAAATCCTTGCCATGAAATTCCTTCCCAGCCGCCTTTTGGGTAGCCGACCTTTCCAGTTCGGACTCGATCTTGCCCAGCGAGTCTTTCATGACCCAGAGAAAGCAGATCAGCCCGGCCCACAGCACCAGTTCCAGAAGCACAATGTCCATACGTCCTCCAGACGTCGATTCCATGCTAGCAAAGACCAGCGCCGGAGGCATTGCGCAGCCGCGTGTTTGCTGCAGAGTGGACGCGGGTCGTGCTGTCAATAGGAA
>NZ_JAESWB010000360.1:0-437 GCF_016765675.1 Neobacillus paridis | reverse complement strand
CAATAGGAACGCTTGTCGAGGCGAATCTCCTGCAGGATCATGGTGGCGATTTCCTCAATGGATTTGACCGTGGAAGACATCCAGCGTATCCCTTCGCGGCGCATCATATTTTCAGCTTCGTTGACTTCGTAGCGGCAGTTTTCCAGCGCAGCGTACTTGCTGCCCGGCCGGCGCTCGTTGCGGACCTCGGCCAGCCGCTCCGGCGCGATCGACAGGCCAAAGATCTTGGACTTGAACTGCACCAGATTGCCAGGAAGCTTTCCGCGCTCGAAATCTTCCGGAATCAGCGGATAGTTGGCCGCCTTGATGCCGTACTGCATGGCGAGATACAGGCTGGTCGGAGTTTTTCCGGACCGTGACACGCCAACCAGGATCACATCGGCCATCGCCAGGTTCTTGTCGGACTGGCCATCATCGTGCGCGAGCGAAAAATTGAT
>NZ_JAESWB010000036.1 GCF_016765675.1 Neobacillus paridis | reverse complement strand
GTTTGGCCAGAAACGCTTCGACCACCGTGAAGCCGTCGAACGGGGGGAGAGGAATCAGGTTGATGGCCGCCAGCAGCAGGGAACCCTTGGCGGCGATCACCGTCGCCCAGGAAGGCACGATCCAATAGGCCAGCAGCAGAAACAGGCCAAGAAGAATGGACGATGCCGGGCCGGCGGCCGCGGCGATCGCACGGTCACGCAGCGAGGCCTTGGCGTAATCCTCGCTGACGGCCATGCCGATGAACGGGAGCAGGCGGATTTCTTCCTGCGCGGTTGCGAAAAGAAGCGGTCCGGTGCCAATGATGATTTTGTCGACCCGCATGCCGAGCCGGCGCATGACGCACGCGTGGCCATATTCATGGATCACCAGCAGGAAGGTGAGGATGAACCAGATCAGTCCCAAGCCCAGCAGCAATTTCAGCATCATCATCTGTTCCCCATGTTCTCAGCAGCGGCCGGCAGTCTCCCGCCCATGCTGCAAAGCCATTTCCGATCCGCTCATACGTTATACGATTAGCAACATCTTATATGGAAAACAATTTTGTTG
>NZ_JAESWB010000359.1 GCF_016765675.1 Neobacillus paridis | reverse complement strand
GTTTCGAACTTACTCTCCAGACACCTGAGTAACGCTTGGGGTTAGTGAGGAAAGATTCGGGTGTTTGGCCGTTCAGAACCCGACCTCTTTTTGATGGCGCACGGCCAGAATGGTGACAGACTGCGGGTCAACGCGGTAGCGGGCCACATAGCCACTGTCACCGAAGTCGATGATCCAGTCTCGGAACGCATCATCCATGTCATCAACGGGTCGTCCGACGCCCGGTTGTTGTTCCAGTACTTTCACGCCTTGACGTATCGCCGCCACCGCACGTTTTGCGGCGTCCAGATTTTTTGGTGCGAGGAAGCGATAAAGCCGCTGGACATCCAGCAGTGCCGAAGGAGACCAGATCAGACGTGACATTCAGGAGGCTCAATGTCGTTACCTTGTTCGAGCTGAGCCATCCAGGCATCAGCCTCATCGGCCGTCACGTGCAGGCCGTTTGAACGGAAGTCTTCCCACGCCTTCAGTGCATCCTGACGGAAAGCCTCCCGCTTCTCTTCGCGATCCACATACTGTGTGATCGCTTCGCGCATCAACCAATGAGATGTTCGCTGGCGCGCATCAGCCAAGCGCTTCACGCGCAACTTGGTGTCTTCGTCGATCTTGATCGCCACAGGACGAATGGTGGTAGCAGTCATGGCAGCCTCCGCAGGAGTATTTTGAGGTATTACCTTACCATACCTAGATATTGTTTGCCATCTTTCGGATCTCTGCTGCATCCGTCCTGCGTACGCCTGACTTGGCTTCTTTCGCAAACAGCGCCTTCATAGCAGTCCTGACAACTCCTGTGAGAGGA
>NZ_JAESWB010000358.1 GCF_016765675.1 Neobacillus paridis | reverse complement strand
GCTATTACTTCAAGCCTACCCATAGCCAAAATTATCAGGAATTAATATTGCATTCCGTTACGAAAGGATTGCTTCCGCTTGCCTTTTACAACTGTCTTTCCTGTTGCCTGCTTTTACCTAGCGAAAGGATGCCCAGGTGTCGAATCTTGATCGTTTGCAAATGAACAGAAGAGAATTCCTGTTTACCTCAACGGCATTGGCCCTTGCGGGCTGCGGTGGCAATAACACCTCTTTTTTGACGGATCAATTCGAGGGCGGCAGTAAATACACGTATGACTATGTACCAGTCCTAGTGCTTTCTGGAAGCTGGTGGCAAATGGGCAGGCAGTATGGATATCTTCTGGCTAACAGCATCCGGAGCACCTACGCGTTGGTCGCACCTTATAAAGACTTCTACAACCGCGGGTGCGGCAAGATGAATGCTGAAATCGTCGATGAACTCTTTGAATCGTACCCACAGCGCTTCAAGAATTTTTTTATGGGAATGGCCGAAACATCGGGGCTTTCCTTGCAGCAGTTAAAGGTCGCCAACTCGTTGGAGATAATCCTTATTTTTGGACCGAAAATTTACAATAACATGCGCTGTTCAGCAGTATCCACCTGGGGTGAATATTCA
>NZ_JAESWB010000357.1 GCF_016765675.1 Neobacillus paridis | reverse complement strand
CTAGGCACGGGATCGACCTGCTCGGGCGCGCCGGGATTCATGGCCCCAATCGAAGCGAAGGTAAGGCATGAAGAGGCGGTCAGGGTCGGCACTGAAATCATCAACAAGGTGATTTATGCGCTGAATACGATCGTCATGCTGGAAAATAATCCGGCGGAGTTCGATCGGCATCTCGACTTCGTGCTGAATTTGCAAGAAAGTCCGACAGAGTTGCAGTTTTTTATCGAAACAATTCCGCCAGAAAGTGTTAAAACCGTAGCAGAATTCAAGGATGTCTGGCAAAAAAACGCTAATCGTTTCAAATATCGCAAGCGCGATGTGACAAATTGGATCGTCGAATCCTACTCGGACATTAATTGCCAGCGAACGATTACATTGCACGGCCTCGGCCATACCTACGGTGTTTTCGCCGATACGCTTCCCGACGGTACGCCTGTTTCCCTCGGCTTTCACAAATCAAAGACCTTTCTGGATTTCGACCGCATCCAGGTCGTGATAGTAGAGACCAGTGCGAATG
>NZ_JAESWB010000356.1 GCF_016765675.1 Neobacillus paridis | reverse complement strand
GTGCGAATACTGCCTGTCGCAGAAGACCAATCTGTGCCAGGCCATCCGCAGCACCCAGGGCCGCGGCGTGATGCCGGACGGCACCAGCCGCTTCAAGCTCGGCGGCAAGGAAGTGTTCCATTACATGGGCACCTCCACCTTCGCCAATTACACGGTGGTGCCGGAAATCGCGCTGGCCAAGATCCGCGAGGATGCGCCGTTCGAGAAGGTGTGCTACATCGGCTGCGGCGTGACCACTGGCATCGGCGCGGTGATCTATACCGCCAAGGTGGAGCCGGGCTCGACGGTGGTGGTGTTCGGCCTGGGCGGCATTGGCCTGAACGTGATCCAGGGAGCGAAGATGGTCGGCGCCAACATGATCATCGGCGTCGACATCAACCCGGCGCGGGAAGAACTGGCGCGCAAGTTCGGCATGACCCACTTCGTCAACCCCAAGGAAGTGCAGGGCGACATCGTGCCCTACCTGGTGGACCTGACCAAAGGCGGCGCCGACTACACCTTCGAGTGCATCGGCAACGTGAACCTGATGCGGCAGGCGCTGGAATGCTGCCACAAGGGCTGGGGCAAG
>NZ_JAESWB010000355.1 GCF_016765675.1 Neobacillus paridis | reverse complement strand
TTCGCTTGGTGGCCCCTTTATTTGGTGAGCGATCTGACAATCCCTCACCAAATGAAGGGGTTAAATTTTGCCCACATTAATTTTACTCATACTTTATAATAAATTAAGACCTTCATTTAGCCTTTTAATCTACTTTTCCGGCCTTTTCTAATATACTTTATACATTCATGCGGTGATGCCACCCTCCTAAATAAAGCAAATAACACCTTATATCGCTCCTCCATTGCACGCTTGACGATATGATCTATCCGGTCATCCCCTAAATCAAATAAAATTTCATCCATTTCTCTTTTAAGTAGATACTCCATTTCCTTTACTTCTTTTTCGTTAATCAGAAGTCCGAGCATTGAATAACCCCCATAACTTTTTTGTTATAGTAGGTTTTCCAAATAGTGAAATTTTATAATAAATTCTTCACTCATATTTTGATAAAAACGAGCATAAGTTGGAGACAAGGATGGTTTTGGACGAGGTGAGGGTTCAGAATGAATTTTTTTGTTGTTTTAAACGGAAAGGCTTTAAAGAACGTAGTACTTATTTTAGTAGCCGCTTTTTTTACGGCATGGTTCCTCTATATTGAGAATATGACCCAAATTCCTGTTTTTTCAACTAAAGACGGTCCGAAAGCTGTTTTTCACGGAGAAAAAGGGGTTGCTTTGACCTTTAATATTGGCTGGGGTGATGAAAAGGCTGAACCCATTTTAGACACGCTAAAAAAGGAAAATGTAAAAGCAGCAACGTTTTTTTTAGCAGGTTCATGGGCGGAAAGACATCCTGATATTGTCGCCAGAATTGTTAAAGAAGATTACGAAATTGGGATTCTCGGTTATAACTATGAGGATTATACTGAACTGGAAGACGCAAAGATTGGTCAGGACATCGCTAAAGCCCGAGAAGCATTTGGAAAACTAAATGTCAAGGACATAAAAGTACTGCGTGCACCAACCGGGCATTTTGATGAACGCACTTTGAAAATCGCCAAGCGCTACGGCTATACCGTGGTTCATTGGAGTGTCGATTCCAAGGATTGGCAAAATCCTGGAGTAGAGAGAATTGTTAAAAATGTGAAGAAGGCAGATAATGGAGCGATCGTACTTCTGCATGCATCAGATTCGGCAAAACAAACGGAGAGAGCATTACCTTTACTTTTACAAGGAATAAACAAAAAAGGATTACAGCTTGTAACAGTCTCGGAAATGATCGCTAACAGTGATGTTCGATCAAAGGAAATCAAGTAAACAGAAAGGAGCATGTGCGATAAATGATCGCTGCGTGCTCCTTTTTTGGTAAATTAAACAGTTGATTTTTTCATTTTTCCTTTCTGATTTACTGAAGGTTTACCTTTACCGACCTTTTGGCCTGTTTTTTGCTGCCTTTCCTGCTCGGATTTGGCGTTCAATTTATGAAGAACTAATATTTGGTAGGTGTTGCAAGCTAGTAAGGCAATGACCATTGGATAGAACCAGTTGCTCGAGTTGATATTTAAAACAGGAACCCATTCTAGGATGGTAACCACGATCATAAAAAACAGCGCCGGTATAAACGCCTCACGGTTGGTCTCTTTTCTTTTAATCCATGCTACAGCCAGCCCGACGATAATTAGCAGAAACGCCGGAGCAAGATACGGCAGCAGGGAATCCCCAGACTTGGCAAAGTTTGTATAGCGCAAATAAACTAAATCAAATAAACCAAAAAGAATCAGAACGACTTGCACCGCGTTCCATAGGGAGACCGATTTAAAGATACCCAGTCCAAAACGATGGATGGTTAAGTAAGCAAAAAAGCCCATTTGACTGATGACACTAAATAAAAAGCCCATAACGAATAGCCAAACAATGGCTGAAATAATATCAAGAACTTTAAAGTCAGCAAAAAATGGCTGCAACTCATGCCAGCGTACCAATAAACCGACAATCGCCGTCGTGACCCCGCCCACTAATAATGTATTCCAAAACAGTTTTACTAAATTACGGCTTGTCACCCTATTAACCCCCAGAACATAAAATAATTCCCCTTTGATTGTACCAAGCAAAATAAGAAAAAGCCATTATTTGCAATACAAACGAATAATCTTTCCTCAATTTCTTCATTATAAAATTAAGGATTTTATGTGAAGGGAGCTTAAAAATGAGAATTAACCATATGTTGCTCCTCCTACCCATCATGATGGTATTATCCAGCTGTTCTTCCAATGATTCAAACGGCGGAGGGCAAATCGATTATGATCAGACCAAAAAAATGGTGGTCGACATTCTTAAAACAGATGATGGCAAGAAAGCAATTCAAGATATTATGAGCGATGATAATTTAAAGGAAAAACTCGTAATGGACCAAAAGGTGGTCAGTGATACGATTGAAAAAACATTAACCTCGGATAAGGCGGTAGCTTTTTGGAAAAAGACCTATAGTGACCCAAAATTTGCTCAAGGCGTTGCCAAATACATGCGGTCTGAAAATGAAAAAATATTGAAGGATTTAATGAATGACCCTTCCTACAGGGCGATGATGATTGAGGTCTTTAAAGAACCGGAAATTCAGAAGGAAATGGCAGATGCTTTGAAAAGTAAAGCGTATCGGGAACATGTGCAAAAGGTTATCTCGGAAACATTGGACAGCCCACTGTTTAAGGCCAAAATGCAGGAATTTCTAATCAAAGCAGCAGAAGACGCAAAAGCGCAGGCGGAAGCAAAAAGCAGCAAAAGTTCCGGGAGTTAAACAGCGGTAGGTGTAAGTTTTATTTATTTAAGTAGACGAGTAGTTGGATTGACCATATCGAATGCGGCAAAGCAGCGAAGCAATTTACCAAAAAGGCCCCTTCCCATCATCGGAAGAGGCCCTTTTATTAGTTATCCAAACGGTCAATGACTTTTTCTGCAATTTCTGTATAAATTTTTCCAATCCTGTGGTCTTCTTGATAAATGGATGGTGCAAAATCATCATCATTCCAATCAGGCTGGTCAAGCGGCAGTTGCCCGAGGACATCTGTATTTAATTCCTCCGCCAGTTTATCGCCGCCGCCACGACCAAATACATATTCCTTTTCACCTGTTAATTTGCTTTCAAAATAAGCCATATTTTCAATTACGCCAAGAATTTCATGCTCTGTCCTTAATGCCATGGCCCCGGCGCGGGCGGCAACAAATGCGGCTGTTGGATGAGGTGTCGTCACAATGATTTCCTTACAATGCGGCAGCATGGTGTGAACATCAAGGGCAACATCACCTGTTCCCGGTGGTAAATCTAATAATAAGTATTCGATATCTCCCCATTCTACTTCGTTAAAGAAGCTGTTTAACATCTTCCCTAACATTGGTCCGCGCCAAATAATTGGGGCATTGTCTTCAACAAAGAAGCCCATGGAAATGACTTGAACGCCGAAACGTTCGACCGGAATAATTTTTTCCCCGCGAACAACCGGGCGCTTAGTAATCCCCATCATATCAGGGACGCTAAAGCCGTAAATATCGGCATCGATTAAGCCCACCTTTTTCCCGAGACGAGCAAGAGCCACAGCAAGATTGACGGAAACCGTAGATTTGCCGACTCCGCCCTTACCGCTGGCAATGGCAATAAATTTTGTCTTTTTGGATTGAAGTAGATTGGCTTCCTGTTCAGATTCGTCATGACGATGAGCTTCCAGTACTTCTTCAGGGAGTTGGCCAAAGCGGATCCCGACAGTGGAGGCCCCAGCTTCCTTTAGAACATTGACGATTTGGGTTTGCAGTTGCAACTGCTCGCCTGTTCCTGTTCGAGCAATTTGCACTTTCACACTGACATGGTTTTTTTCCTGTTTAAGTTTCACTTCTTCAATAGCATTTAATTCTGCTAAGGTTTTATGTAAAAATGGTTCTTTGAGGCTGCCGACAACCTCGCGGACTCTTTCTTCTGTTAACATCAAAAAACACACCTCGCTATTTGATTTCATTTTTCCTTTTTCAGTATACCATAACCGGGCCTTGAAACAGTCATTTGAATCACAAGATCATTGAAGTAAAAGGCTACATGAAAACTCGCCGACTGGCGAATCCACGGTTCATGGGGCGTAGTTCAATTTATGCGACATAGGAAAGCATAAAATCTGGAAAAGTTTTATACTTTCCTTTAGCTAAAAAATGGAAGGAATCGCCTTCCATCATGAATCTGTTTCTTTTAATTCTTGTTCATTCGTAAAATAACGTAATATCCCCCGATAAATAGAATCCGCAACCTTTTCCTGATACGATTCCTGTTTTAAATTTTCTCTTTCGACAGGGTTGGATAAGAAACCGACCTCGACTAAAACTCCCGGCCTTTCCGCATATTTGAGTATATACACTTGACTTATTGGTTTTGCTTTACGAGTTGTATTCTCCAAGTTTTTGCGCAGTTCCTCCTGAATAAATTTGGCTGCCCGAGCATTTTCTTTATGATGCGGAGCATAAAAGGTTTGGGCACCGCTCCACCGCGATGATGGAATAGCATTCAGATGGATGCTGGCAAAAAAGTCATTATCAGAGTCGTTAATCATTTCCAGTCTTTTTTTCAAATCTTCTACTTTTCTCCGACTGTAGCCTCTTATACCCGGGTCTGCCAAATCCTTATCGGTTTCCCTTGTCATAATCACCAGAGCCCCCTGCTGCTGTAAATAGTCGCGAACCTTTAAAGTTATTGCTAAAGCAATGTCTTTTTCAAGAGTATCGCCGCTTCCGGCGCCGCCATCCGGCCCACCGTGCCCAGGATCAAGCAAAATAATTTTTCCCGATAACGGCAGATTCCACGTCTTCCATGAATCATTCTCGGAAAAATCATACAGAAGAATGAGAAATAATAAAATTAATCCAAGGGAAAAACTAATTACTTTCCACCTACGATTTAGCAACCCAATCATTCCTTCCCGCTCTTCACTAAACAGTAAAATATATGGGACAAGTGTTATTTTTAGAACAGGAAGAAATAAAAATCGTATACATTGAGTGCTTTTAACAAGTAATCAAGGCTCAATTGCAAGAAACCAGCCGGCTAACACAAGTAACCGTGTTTATGCATAAGTAAAGAACTCTATCCGCAAGTAACCGGCCTTTATCCGCAACTAAACGGCCAAGACCATTTGTCATATTCCTTTGAAATTTCTCCTCCCAAAGTTGTAGAAAAACTTCAAGCTTTTCTCCGAGGAGGAATTTTCCAACCATTGATATCTTTAAGACATCAAGAACAAAGGGGAGATTCAGATGTTAAATAATAAGATAGTTATGATTACTGGGGCATCAAAAGGTCTGGGCCGAGCATTAACATTGGCGTTTGCCAAACAGGGGGCAAAGCTGGCAATCTGCGCTAGAACAGAAGCACCGCTGGAAAAAGTGAGGCAAGAGGCCAAGGGTTTAGGTGCAGAAGTACTTGCGGTTTGTGCTGATGTTTCCAATCCAAGAGATGTCGAACGGTTCGTTGCACTAGCAGAAGCGGCTTATGGAAAAATTGATGTCCTCATTAATAATGCTTCGATCTTGGGGCCAAGCCCGATGCCGCTACTGCTTGATTACCCCGAAGAGGACTTCGCTGAAGTATTACGGGTGAATGCCGTTTCACCATTTCTCGTCACGAGAAGGGTGATCTCGGGCATGCTTGAACGAAACCAAGGATCGATTATTAATGTTACATCGGAAGCCGGAAACGTTGGCTACGCCGGCTGGGGAGCATACGGAATTTCAAAATTCGCCGTCGAGGGCCTCACGCAAACATGGGCTGATGAATTAAGCGCGACAAATGTCCGGGTAAACATGGTGGACCCTGGTGAAATGGATACCGAAATGCATCGTCTGGCAGTCCCCGATTGCGATTATCGATTGGCCGATCCGGAAGATGTTGTTGGCGTCTTTTTATATTTGGCATCCGATCAAGCAGCGGAGATGAATGGCCAGCGGTTGACAGCACAATCAGGGGAGGTGTAAAAAAATGACGGTAAAATCTTGGGATTTTTATCTTCCTGATGAATTGAACGCTTCTTATCCCCCAGAAAAACGCGGATTAAGAAGGGATCATGTTCGAATAATGGTGTTGAATCGGCATACAGGAGAAACGAAGCATGATTGTTTTTTTCAGTTAACGGAGTATCTCCAGCCGGGAGACCTCCTGATATTGAATAACAGCCGGACGATCCCGGCCGTTTTACAGGCTGAATGGTGCAGAAACGGGAAATTACTTGCGGAAAAGGTCGAGGTTCGGCTGGCAAGACGGCTTCAAGAGGATATATGGGAGGCACTTATTGCAGCGAATCCAATCACAATAGGCGACACCCTGAGGTTCGCACCAGAGCTATCGGCATCGGTGCTTGCGGAAAAAGAAAATTCACCGCTTAAAATGATCCATTTTTCGAAAAAAGGTACCGAGCTTTTCAATATGATTTATGCGCTCGGGGAGCCGATCCGCTATGAGTATATTGTTGAGCCATGGGCTTTGGACTATTATCAAACGGTCTTTGCCAGCCACCCCGGTTCAGTCGAGATGCCCTCAGCAGGCCGGGCTTTTAGCTGGGAGCTGCTGTTTAAACTAAACCGAAAAGGGATTCAAGTGGAATTCATCCAACTACACACCGGCTTAAGCTATTTACTCGATGATCAGTGGCACCAGTCCCCTGAAGAGAACGATGAGGAGTACCACATTTCAGAAAAAACATTGGAACTCATACGGCAAACAAAAGCAAGCGGGAAAAGGGTGATAGCGGTGGGGACAACGGTTGTTCGAGCACTTGAAACTGCAGCCAAATATTGTGCACCGTCAGGGGTAACCAATTTATATATCGATCGCCATTTTCCTTTAAAAATAGCTGATGGAATCATAACCGGCTTTCACGAACCAAAAGCCAGCCATCTCGATATGCTTACCGCCTTTATCTCGGAACATGATTTGCTGAAAGCCTATGATCAAGCTATTAAATCCGGTTATCTTTGGCATGAATTTGGCGATATGAATTTGATTTTATGATTGGTGGGCTGACAACACCGGCCTTACATTTTTTCAAAAAGCTTGTCTTTCATCCACTATTGTCTTTGGTCAAAAATAAGTCCTTTCTAAAAAAAGCAGAAGTCTGAAATTATAAATAAGTTATAATATTGCTATGAACAATAGATCGGGAGGGAAACAGGATGCCGATTGAGTCTCGAAACGAGGAAATGATCCTTTTAAAAGAAATTGCTGAGCTTTTGAATGAGGGAACAGACACAAGCGACGTGCTATCCGGTGTGCTAAAGAAACTCCTTGATGTGACAGGGCTGCAAACGGGCTGGATCTTTTTAATCGACGATCATGGAAAGCATCATCTCGCTGCTGCTGAAGCCCTCCCGCCAGTCTTAGCCGACAACCATCATCAGCGGATGTGCCATGATGATTGCTGGTGTATCGACAGGTACAATAAACGCAAGTTAAACAAGGCCACTAATATTATCGAATGTAAACGAATTGAAGATGTACTCGAAGAAGGCGCGGGAGATACAGGCGGCCTGACCCACCACGCCACTGTGCCGCTAAGAGCGGGACATGAGCGGTTCGGGATTCTAAATGTCGGCTCGCCATTTAAAACGCATTTTGAAAAAAATGAACTGGCCTTGCTTGAGGCAGTTGCTTATCAAATCGGCACTGCCTTAAAACGCATAAAGCTGACACAAAGGGAGCAGGAGACAGCGCTGATTGCCGAACGCAATCGGCTGGCAAGAGATCTTCACGATTCCGTTAACCAGTTGTTATTTTCCCTCAGCCTTACCGCAAGGGCGGGAGTGGAAATGTCAGCGAACAAAGAAGTTAAACAAACGTTTAGTTATATTCAAGATTTAGCTCAGCAAGCCTTGGGAGAAATGCGTGCTCTTATCTGGCAGCTCCGACCGCAGGGACTGGAAAATGGCCTTGTCAGTGCACTTAGAAGTTATGCAGAGATGCTGGATCTTTCACTTGAAACGAAGGTTACCGGTGCCGCCAGCATACCGGGGAAAGTCGAGGAAGCTTTGTGGCGTATCGGACAAGAAGCCCTTGGCAATTGTAAAAAACATTCACAAACGGCTGCAGCAAGGTTATTTGTTCATATTTCTCATGATGCGATTGTCATGACCATAAAAGATAATGGCTGTGGCTTTCAATATGAAGAAAATCATGAAATTCCCTCCTTAGGTCTGAAAAATATGAAAGTACGGACAGAAGCGTTACATGGGACTTTTCAATTAAAAAGCAAACCGGGGAGTGGAACAGAAATCCAAATCCAGATTCCATTTTAAGGTCAAATCCGCTTTCCTTTAGGTTGAGACCATATTACGGAACACAAAACCATTTAAAGGAGTGAAAACTTTGAGCATTCGCATTTTAATCGCCGATGATCATCATGTTGTCAGAAGAGGACTTGCTTTTTTTCTACGGACGCAAAAGGACCTCGAAATTATTGGGGAAGCAGCTAATGGGAAGGAAGCAGTTGAGCTAGCCAAAGCATTAAAGCCTGATCTCATTCTGATGGATTTGCTGATGCCGGAGATGGACGGAATTGAAGCAACCAAGATCATCAAAAACCAGCAAGCTGAGATCAAAATTATGATGCTAACCAGTTTTTCCGATCAAGATCATGTCATTCCCGCCCTTGAAGCCGGTGCTTCCGGATTTCAGCTAAAGGATATCCAGCCTGATGAACTAGTTACCTCCATCAGAAAAATAATCTGCGGCGAAAGTCAGCTGCACCCTAAAGCCACCTCCCACTTACTGGCAAACTTGTCCAATCAAAAAAGCCGGACAAAAGAGCCGCTCGAAGAATTGACGAAACGAGAGTTGGAAGTTTTAAAGGAAATTGCCAAAGGGAAAAGCAATAAAGAAATTGCAGCGGCATTATATATCACTGAAAAAACCGTGAAAACCCATGTCTCGAACTTGCTGGCCAAACTTGAGCTTGCCGATCGGACGCAGGCTGCCCTTTACGCTGTGAAACATCAATTAGTTGATTAAACAACAAACCCTTTGGTTATCGACCCAAGGTGTCGGAGGTTTCTCATAGGACCGTGCATATCGTAACGGCTTGTCCCCATATTTGCTTTGCTAAGGAACATTCATACTAAGGACCCAATCTACCATCAGTTTGAGTAGGCCACGAACGGAGGGATACAGCCCTTTTAAAAAAAATAAAGACCCCCAACCAATTTGTTGAGAGCCTTTACAGCTTATTGATCAATGCTGCTGAAAAAAGGATGCCAGCTTCGCGGCTACTTCGTCTTCGTCTTCACCGTCCACTTCCAAATGAAGGAGATCTCCTTCCTTAACGGAAGTCGACATAATATGGATAATGCTTTTCATATTAAACTTTTTACCATCTTTCACTAAATGGACGGTGCTTTTATATGGCTTTAATAATTTTACAAGCTCCCCCGCCGGACGAGCATGCAACCCATTTTCAATTCGCACTTCAATTTGTTTTTGAATCATATCTTCAACTCCTGATTCTTTACAAAAGCTTGGGAACTTCTTTGACACTTTCTGCCGCCTTGACGACTTCCTCCAAAGAACTTCCAATTCCCGCTTCAATAACCGCGGTGTAAGCTCCTTCAACCAACGGGGCATCGCAAAAAGCAACTTTTGTATTAGTTTCCAACAATTCGACTGCCAGCTGGGCATTTAACAAAGCGCTGCCTAAATCAAATAACACAGCGACGCCGCTTTCTGAGTCCGCTTTTTCAATTGCCTGCTTGATTTTGATTGCGCTTGTTCCAATTTCATTTTCTTCTGTCCCGCCGGCAATAGCAATCTCTACCTCTGGCTGGATTTGATGCAAGATTTTTCGCAGACCTTCCACCAGTTCGTGACTATGAGAGATTAATACAATACCGACACTCATGAGGCAGCACCCTTTAATACCGTGAATAAAGAGCTAAATAAAAGTTCGGAGGAAACGGCGCCGGGATCGAACGTCCCAATTGATCTTTTTCCTAAATAGGCTGCCCTGCCCTTTTTAGCTTCCATCGCTTTTGTTTCCACCATGCATTCATGCGTAAATTCGATTAACTCATCCATGCCTGCTTCTGGATTGTCCAGCCATTTGCTAACGACGGGCTCCCATACATCGACCATCGTTTTCTCGCCTATTTCCGCCTTTCCCCGTAGTTTAATTCCTTTCAGTGCTTCATTTAGGGCATTGGCCAAATCAATATTAGTGCACTCCCCTTTTCCTTTCAAAGCGGTAGAGGCTTTTAAAAAGGCCGTCCCGTAAAGCGGTCCCGAGGCGCCGCCCACTTTTCCAATCAGCGTCATCGCTACCTGCTGTAGCATCGCACCGATGTCCGTGAATTCCTGGGTAGCTAGTTTATTACTCACTTCTTGAAATCCTCTCGCCATGTTGACACCATGGTCTCCGTCACCAATTGCCCGGTCTAATTCCGAGAGATAATCTTTTTGTTCTTGGATTCTTTCATTTGCCAGAATCAGCCAGTCTTTCATATTTTGTTGATTCATCTGCTTTCCACCTCCATTATTTCCAAGCAGCTGTATCCGCAGGTGCTTCAAGAAGTTCAGTCAATTCATCATCCAGTTTCAAAATTGACAGGGAAAGGCCTGCCATCTCAATCGATGTCATATACTCGCCAACAAAGGTTTTATACACTTGGACACCCTTCTTCGCCAAAATTTCCGAAACGTCTTTATTGAAAATAAATAATTCCATCAGTGGTGTGGCACCTAAGCCATTGATCAGGACGGCAACCTTATCTTCCGCTGTGAGCTGATGTTCAGCGAGAACTTTTTCAACGAGCAGCTCAGCAATTTCATGGGAGGTTTTCACCTTTGTTCTCTCAATACCAGGTTCACCATGGATCCCCATGCCCACTTCCATTTCTTCTTCAGAAATTTCAAATCCCGGCTTCCCTACAGCTGGAATCGTACATGGAGTGAGGGCAATCCCCATACTTTTTACGTGGCTGATTACTTTATTGGCGACCGCTTCGACTTCTTCTAAGGAACCGCCTTTTTCCGCTTTTGCTCCGGCAATTTTATGTACAAAAACCGTACCGGCAATACCGCGGCGGCCGGTGGTAAACGTGCTGTTTTCAACGGCAACGTCATCATTAACAATGACTTTGGCAACCTTAATTCCTTCCGCTTCCGCTAATTCTGCAGCCATTTCAAAATTCATAACATCGCCGGTGTAATTCTTAATCACCATTAGGACGCCATTACCACTGTCAATGGCCTTCATACCTTCGTAAATTTGATCCGGAGTAGGAGACGTAAATACTTCACCTGCGACTGCAGCATCCAGCATCCCTCGACCAACGTAACCTGCATGTGATGGTTCATGACCGCTGCCTCCTCCGCTGATCACGGCCACTTTGCCGGGAACAGGAGCATCGGCACGAACGATTACCGTTGTTCCTTCGAGATGGCGAAGTTTATCGGGATATGCCTGAACCATCCCTTCAATCATTTCATGAACCACGGCTTCTGGGTTATTGATTACTTTTTTCATTGAAAAAACCTCCTCAATATATATGCCTGTACATAAACCTTCAATGCATAATTCATGCCAAATGAAAAAGGGCTCTATTTCAGGCCTTTTGAAATCGATTCCAAAAAAATAGGGAAAATGTATCAATGGTGTTGATACTTTTTCCCAACAAGGCTGGTTAAATGATATTTTCTCACCTTGGCAGCGACCGTTTTATGGGTGACCCCTAGTGCCTGAGCGATTTGGTTAAAACTTGGGTAAAACTGAACGACATGAGTATAGATCATTTTTTCATAGTCTTCCATCATTTGAATTGGCAAATTTTCAATTAATTCCGCGAAGGCTGCCTTCGTTTCTTTACCGCTTGATTGTGATGGATTGATAATATAATCAGGAAGGCTGGTAATCGATAGGGTGTCGCCATCTTCCAGTGTAAGTAAACGCTCCATCATATTCTGCAATTCACGAATATTGCCGGGCCACTGATAATTTTTTAGCACTTCCATAAAGCCTGCTTCATATTTGTTGATATTTTTTCCCAAGCGGTCATTATATCGGATCCGAAAATATTCTGCCAACAGCGGAATATCGGATAATCGCTTTCTTAACGGGGGAAGATGGATCGGTACGACATGAAGCCGGTAATAAAGATCTTCACGAAATGTGCCCTTTTCCACCATCTGCTCTAAATCTTGGTGGGTTGCTGCGATAACCCGGACATCGAGAGAAATCGTTTCGTATCCCCCGACACGTTCCAGCTCTTTTTCTTGTAAAACGCGCAATATTTTGGCTTGCAAATCAAAATTGAGATCACCGATTTCATCCAAAAAGATTGTGCCATGATTGGCTAATTCAAATTTTCCTTTTCTCGTTTGAATTGCTCCGGTAAAGGCCCCTTTTTCATGGCCAAATAATTCACTTTCAATCAACTGCGGCGGGATCGCGGCACAATTAACACGAATAAATGGCTTTTCTTTGCGGGAACTGGCCCCATGAATCGCTTTAGCCACCAGTTCCTTTCCCGTCCCGCTCTCACCGGTAATCAGCACGGTCGCATCTGTTTTGGCCACTTTGTTTGCAAGCGAAATCGTATCTTTAAACGTTGAACTTTCACCAATCAATGGATTAAAGGCGGCATCAAATAATTGATGTTTCGACAGCTCCCTTTCTAAATATCGGGTTCTTTCCTTTTCCATTTGCAGTTGTTCAACCAGCTTTTTCATATCATCAATAGGAAGCAAGGCAATGACCGTCCCGCGAAATTCACCATCGACCATCGTCGGATTGACTCGGGCAATATAGGTAGCCTGCCTGGAAAATGAGACAATTTTCGCCCGTGAGACATATTGAGTATGGATCTCGTTCCACAGATCCTCACCGACAATATCACGAACATGGTAATTCAGTCGTTCCTGTTCCATTAAGTTCATAAAGGCGGAATTTAAAAAGATTAATTTCCCGCTGACATCAGACAAGGCCATTAAATCATCGACAGATTGAAGGACCAGCTCTAGCTCTTTCTGTAATTTCTTTGTCTCGCTTAGCTCTCTGCTCAAAGCCTCTATAGTTGAAATATCTTGAAAAATGGCCGTAGCTCCAATAATTTCATCGTCTAACAAAATCGGTGATCTATTTGTCATAATAACTCTGTTGCCGAGCTGCTGCCTTTGGGCTGCCTCTTTTTTTCCTGACTTTAATATAAAGGCCAAATGGGAGTCAGGAATGACCTCATCTGCCTTTTGGTTGAGCAAGTCCCTATCTTGTTTTCCTAATAACCGTTGTGCTTCATCATTTACAAAGGTAATTCTATTTTCCTTATTCACTACGATAATACCGCTAAGAATATGCTTAAGGATGACATCAAACGTTAACGAGTTTTCCACTAACAGCCGATCCGCTTCTTTCTGGATCCCATCATCTGGCTGCTGCTGGAGCAGTTGCGCAATCTCTGCTTGTTCGCATGGGGTAAGCGGATTCTCACAATGAATCGAGACTGACTCTCCCCGTTTGATTTTTAATGAAACGATCTGATAAAAATGGGTGATTGGAACTTTTTGTTCCCGATATTCGAGTATGACATTCTTCAGTTTCTCGTGACTTTCCAGGATGCCTTGAAATTTGGCTATCAATGTTGCCACAACCCGGATATGCAGTCCATTTTCTTTCGTTACTTTGAATTGGTAACTAAACATTTTTATCCCTCTCAGAAAAAACAGAAATAACGGTCCTCGTCACCATCTACTATGACAAATTCTTTCGTGAGCCGTCAATGTATTTTTAGGGACATTCTGATGCACAGTAAATTCGTTAATGTAACCGCAGTTTATGGCGCATTTTTCCTTTTTCAAAGCCCTCTTGCCACCAGATATGGACATATTGCTCGCACTGGTAATAAAGCGCTTCGCTCATTGCGCCTTCTTGTCCGCTGCCCCAATATAATAAAAAATTATACAGGGTATCAATTAAATGTTTCTCTTCTTGAAAACAGCGCAGTCTGACTTTTTCGATTTCCTCACCGTAGTAGCCAAACTTGCTGAATTTTGCTCCCAATAAATAAGCTTCAAGGGCGATATCATAACAGGCCTCTTCAACACCCGCATTCATAATCAAGTTCGAGGTAAGTCTCATTGAACCAAATAATTGCTGCACCCGCGTCTTTAGCGATTGGATCGATAACTCACGCAGGACAGAGCGTTCATATTTCATTTGTTTTTCCAGTCGCTTTTCTTTAAAGGTTGTAATTACAGTCACTTCTTTTCACCTCTTAGCACTATTCTTTATCCCGCGTTCAGAAGAAATGCAAAGAGTTGATTGAATTCCATTGCCAAATTTTTTATCCCGTTTTGCCCTGCATCCGCTTGATAACGAACACTTCGAGCAAATTTTTGTCCTCCTTTTCTATTCCTTTAAATTAAAATAAATGGTGAGCAATTGGTCGGCTACGATATCATGTGAATGAACCTTTTCCACATATTGTCGGCCTTTTTCACCAAGTTCACGACGCCATTCAGGATGTTCAAGCAGCTTTTTGGTTTGTTCATATAAATTATCAGGATTAGCATTCACAATTGGTAACCCGGGCGGAAAGGTAGAAATAAGATCAGGACGAATAAATGTGACTACAGGCTTCCCTAGGGCCATCGATTCCACACTTAGTAATCCGTAGGATCCGCATAAGACCTGATCAAGAATGATATCCGCATTCCTGTAAACTTTAATCGCTTCCTCATGGTTCATTTTCTCAATTCGCTGATAGTCAAAATCATACTCATCCTTTAATCTTTCTATTGTCTGTTCAATATAGCGGGTACCTTTAAAGTCCGGATTGGTTGGGGCATGAAGAATAAGCGGCCTTTTCTTTTGCACGGACGGATAATTGGGCTCGAAATGGGACAGGTCAATCGCAATGGGTACGACATGTACCTTCTCATAATAGTCTTTGACGTATTCATACACCTCATAATCTTGAACAATGGCTTCTTTTATATAGGTGGTAATTTTCAATAATTTGGCATGGATATCTTCATTAGGTGGGGAGTCTCCCGTATATACATATGGATTGTGGATTTTCGCCCGGTCATGAAACCGGACATCATTCCCCCAGTGATGCATAACCATTTTTTTATTTCGGCTTTTTATTTCCGGCAAATCGGTAAATTCCGGGGAAAGGGTTGTGCCATAATGAAAATGAAATAGATCAAAGTAATCGAGAATATACTGAGTCTTTTCTTCAAGGCCGTCCTGATCGGTATTGACGAGAAAATCCTTATAACCAAGGTAAGAATGGAACGTGTTATAGCCTATTGAATAATGCCCTTTTTTTGCCAGAGCACTGCTCAAAATTCCCATTTGTCCGGCAATTTCAGTCGTTCCGTGAAAGATTTTCAAGCTTCTTCCCTCCTTGAAGCCATTGATAGGTTTTAGCAACTCCCTCGGCAATGGTATGAGATGGTTGCCATTTTAAATCAGCGCGGATCTTCTCAGCCAGGATACTCCTCCTTTGTACGACATCCACTTTTCGCTTTGGAGCAAACTGTAATGGAAGGTCTTTCTGCCCGCATACTTTGCGAACCTCTTCCGCTAAGTCAAGGACGCTTGTTTCAATCCCGGTTCCCACATTATAAACAGCCCCAACGGCTTTCTCGTTCTTAGCCGCCAGCAATACCGCATCCATCGCGTCTTCCACATAGGTGAAATCCCGCGTTTGACTTCCGTCGCCGAAAATAACCAGTGGCTGTTGATTTTGCGCTGCCTCGAAGAATTTCGCCACCACCCCGCAATAGGGATTGCTAGCGAGCTGCCCTGGTCCATAGACATTGGAAAATCTTAGAATGCTAATCGGCATTTGATACATTTCCTGATAGACATGACAATAATGCTCCATTGAAAATTTGCTGGCTGCATAAGGAAGTTTGATATTATAGAAAGATTCCGGTGTCGGTAAAATGTCAGCTTGGCTGTATATAGAGGTAGTGGAGGCATAGACAAATCGCTTTAATCCACGGCAGCATTCCTGTGTCTTTTGCAGAAGCAAATAGCCTCCAAAAAGATTGGTTTCAAAATCATCATTCATGCTCTCTACGGATAAGACGAGATTTTTACAGGCAAAATGGAAGACATATTCTACCTGAGGCAATACCTCTTCCAATATTTTTTCATTCGTAATACTTCCTTCATAGAAGGTGACCCGGTCTGATTGCGGAATGGCCTCCCTATTTCCGGTTGATAAATCATCGATAATATAAATATGGTCACATAAGGGCATAAGTCTTCTAACAAGCTGCGACCCTAAAAATCCGGCACCGCCCGTCACAACAACATTTCCAAATTTCATCGTCAGTTTCCTTCCTTTCTGTTCATATCCGTTGTGGAGAATGAGGTTAATGGAAAGTTGACAACTTGTTTCTTCAATTCTGATTGGTAGATAGCAAAAATAACTTCCAGTGCTTTTTTCCCCTCTTTTCCATCAATCAGCACATGTCGGCCCTGTGAATTTACCGCTGCAATAAAGTCCTCATACATATAAAGCTCTTCATTCCCATCATTTAGAAGCTGGTCCAGTTCTTCCATATTGGTTTCCTCTCCTTCCATAAACCAGCGCGATATTTTATTAAGAGAGGGACCTTCGATGGAGATTGTCCCTTTTTCCCCAAAAATTGATAGAGAGTAACCAAGATTATAAGGCTTTGTAACTATATTCGCCTCGATAATCCCCTTGGCGTTATTTTTAAAATGAATAATCCCTACCGCCACATCCTCCGTTTCCTTGATTGGCGATGTTTGAGTGATTTCTCCATACACCGTTTTTACATCGCCAAGAAACCATTGCAGCAGATCCACTAGATGAATGCCTTGATTGATTAGCATTCCACCATCAGTAGACCATTTCCCCCGCCAAGCAGCAGCTGAATAATAGTCTGGTGTGCGATTAATTCGAATCGAAGCAACACCCAAATAAGGTTTTCCAATTTTTCCGGTGTCAATCAGCTGTTTTATTTTTTGCATGACTGGCCGAAACCGCAGTTGGTGGCAAACCATAAGTTCCCTTTGCTGTTTCTCTGCCAGTGCGATGATTTCATTCGCCTCTGCAATAGACAGTGCCATCGGCTTTTCCAGGACAACATGTTTTTGCGCGCGGAGGACTTCTTTAGCCATCAAGGCATGCAATCCGGAGAAAGAAGCAATAATAATGGCATCAATTTGCGAATCTGCAAGCATTTCTCGATAATCTGTGTAACATGTGATCGTTTGGGGTTCTCCTGAAATGGATTGATAGTACTCCTTTGTTTCCTCCATTCGCGCCACATGCAGGTCACTAATGGCGGTTAGCTGTGCATCCTTACAGCTGGCCAATGCCTGAAGATGCTTTCTTGAGATGAACCCGCAGCCAATCAAGCCAAATCGAACCGTCATTTTAGTTTTCATCCTTTTGTTTTAATATCGAAATAATTTGATCTTGTTCCTGCTCTGTTAAAAATGGATGCATAGGAACCGCAAAAAGCCTTTCAGACAACGCTTCGGCAACCGAGAAATCCCCTGTTTTGTATCCTAATGGAGCATATACCTGCTGTAAATGAAGGCAACGGGGGTAATACACGGCTGTTTGGATCTGCGCTTGCAGCAACTTCTTCATCCGTTCTTCACGGCGCTGTGAACCTATACAAAACAAGTGATAAATATGAGTACAGTGATCGGACTCTACGGGTAATGTTAAATCGGAGACTCCCGCGAGAGACGTACGATAACGCTCCGCAAGCTCTCTTCTTCTTTGATTCCATTCGTCAATTTTCGCAAGATTGATGAGCAGGATGGCGGCATGCATTTCATCAAGCCGGCTATTATAACCGATGCGATCATGGAAATATTTCTTGGTTGTTCCATGGGTGCGAAGTTTTCTAATTTTATCTGCCAGTTCACGATCCGATGTTGTAATGATTCCCCCATCCCCCATGGTTCCAAGATTTTTTGTTGGGAAAAAGGAGAAACATGCAGCATCTCCCAGACTGCCAACCGCTTGATTCTTATACATAGCTCCAAACGCTTGACAGGCATCTTCGATAACGATGAGTCCATGTCTTTGTGCAATCTCATTAATTTCATCCATATCAGCGGGCAGCCCGAATAGATGTACAGGAATAATGGCCTTTGTCTTTTCTGTTATTTTCCCCTCTATTTCACTAGGGCTAATATTATAGGATACCGGGTCTACATCTGCAAACACCGGAACAGCTCCGACTCTCGAGATGGCTTCCGCGCTTGCAAAGAAGGTAAATGGTGTGGTAATCACTTCATCTCCAGGCCCAATTCCGTATGCCTCAAGGGTAAGCACAAGTGCATCCGTTCCATTGGCAACAGCAACCGCTTCTGTAACACCTAACCGCCCTGCAATTTTTGCCTCAAGCTCTTTCACTTTTGGCCCTAAAATATACTGGCCGCCTTCAATCACCTCTGCTATAGCCTGCAGCACTTCTTGTTCAACACTTTTGAACTGACGTCTTAAATCGACAAGGTTAATCATTCTCTTCCCCTTCTCTCTATATCAAATATGCGTACACTGGTCTTTCAAGCATCCGCCTTTTCCATGCATGTTCTATTTTTCAGGCTGCGCATCATGAAGAAAGCCAGATAAACATCATTTGATCTAGTCATGTTGTTTATATGTCATCCTAATCTATGACTTACAGATACACGGGGAAACGGCAGGTAACTATTCATCATTGATTTTCCCTTTTTTATCACCCTCTATGGCTCCATTAACCGTTTTTCCGCAAATTGTATGATTATGTCCTAAATTGTGATCGAATTTCACGATTTAGATGTTTGTCCATTTCCACCCTAATTGGCAGACATATGATGTAATATATTTTTTAGAAATGAGGAGAGTAAATAAATGGACATCCAAGATTCACAGAGGAAAACAGAGACCATTGCAGTTATTGGATTAGGATACGTAGGTCTTCCTTTATCTGTCATGCTCGGGGAAAAAGGCTTTTATGTAACAGGAATTGATCTAGATACTAATCGGGTAATGAAGCTACAACAGGGAAGAAGCTATATCGGAGACATTGATGACACGACATTAAAAAAGGTCACAGATAGCGGGCACTTCCATGCCACCACCAATTTTGATGCGATAAAAGCTGTCGATGCCATTATTATTTGTGTACCTACCCCCTTAACTCAGCATAAGACACCGGATGTAAGCTTTATTATGAGTGCCGGAATGGAAATTTCCGCAAGACTTCAAAAAGGCCAGCTTGTTATTTTAGAAAGCTCTACTTTCCCGGGTACTTCAAAAGAAGTACTTTTGCCTATTCTGAAAAAAGGCGGGTTAAAGGTGGGCACTGATTTCTTCTTGGCGAATTCACCTGAACGAATTGACCCAGGCAATAAAAATTTTCGGGTCGATGAGATCCCGAAGGTCATTGGGGGAGTGACGGAGCAGTGTCGAGACAAGGCATTAGCTCTTTACCAGAAAATTTACCGTGAAGTGGTACCTGTTTCTTCAACAGAAGCTGCAGAACTGACCAAGCTACTTGAAAATACGTTCCGTTTTGTCAATATTTCATTTATAAATGAGATGGCGATGCTGTGTGATCAATTAAAAGTTGATATCTGGGAAGTGATTAGTGCCGCTGCCACTAAACCATATGGATTTACCCCATTTTACCCGGGGCCGGGAATTGGTGGTCATTGCATCCCGGTTGATCCGATCTATCTTCAATGGAAACTGCAACAATATGAGACAAGTAGTGCCTTTATCACCATCTCGGACCAAATCAATACAAAGATGATTGACTACATCGTGACTCGGACTGAGGAGCTGCTAAAACCAACACAGACACTTTCTTCTGCAAAAATCTTGATTTACGGTATCACTTATAAAAAGGATGTCGCTGATATACGGGACTCTCCGACATTAGAGATCATGAAACAATTTATCCAAAAAGGGGCCACTGTCAGCTACCATGACCCATATATTCCACAATTAACAATTCTGGAGCATTCGATGACCAGTGTTGCTTTAACAGAGAACTTATTAAGCGAAATGGATTGTGTGATTATTTTAACAGATCACTCATCCATTCCACTGGACAAAATCTTACACCACGCCCAGCTTGTTTTTGATACGAGGAATGTGACAAAAGGACATCAAGGCACAGCCCATGTCGTTCGTCTTGGAGAAGGAGACAATTTATAGAGGATTACTTTGATCAGTGGGGGATTATCCTTTCCCACTGATTTTTATTGTCCACATCGTTGACTATCCTCTGTAACAGACTTAAAAAACCTCGGAATAACGCTAACGCTGGATGGTTTTTCGAAAAAAGTGCTGGAGTTTTTTCATTTTTCATCTGAAAAACCGGGCAATACGACCCGGTCCTTGTGGTTTAACAATTCATATTGTCCCTATAGAGGGGCTATTCTTTTATTCTTCCTGGATTTCCAACAACGGTCTTGTTGGCCGGAACATCCTTCGTAATCACACTGCCCGCTCCAACAATGGCATTTTCCCCAATCGTAACTGCCGGTAAAAGGGTCGCATTGTTCCCAATCTTTGCTCCTCTTTTAATAACGGGGCCTTGATGTTTGAAATTCCCCATCCCCATATACTTATCATTTGATGAAGAAACACATGGTCCAATAAATACTTCATCTTCAATGATCATATCTGCGGTAATATAGCAGCCCGTTTGAATAGTCACACGCTTTCCAATCCGTGTGTTTGTTTCCACGATGGCATTACGGCCCACAATGCTGTCTTCGCCGACTGTTACCTTTTCTCGGATACTTGTTAAGTCACCGACAAAAACACCAGATTCTAACTTGACATGACGATAGATCACACTATTACAGCCAATCGTAACATGATCTGCAATCACTAATGGATCAAGGGTTTTTCCCGGCTTTCGTGCCATTTTTTTGTTAGAAGATGTTGGCTTGCCAAGAACCGTCAGTTCTCCAATTTGAACAAAATCCCCAATCCTCGTATCCTTTTTAATAATCACGTTATGCCCAATCGTGACATTGTTTCCGATTACGACATTCTCTTCAATTACTACGTTCTCCCCAAATGTGACATTATGACCTATTTGTGCTGATGCATGGATCATACACCGACCCCCTCCTATAATGGAATAAGTGAAGCTGTTTCCCATAAGAGATAACGCTTCACTTTCACTATCAAAGCTGCTGGTAAATGGATAAAAGCTCGCTTGCTATTTTTTCACCCGAATGATAGGTTTCCACATATTTTCTACCGGCTACTCCAAGTTGATAGCGCCGCTGTGGGTCTTGAATTAATTCAAGTAGTACATCAGCAAGAGTTTCCGGAGTTGCCTGGACAATGGGCAGTTCGTCAGGAAACTTACTGCGGACATCATCTCTAATGAATGCGACGACCGGTTTCCCCATCGCCATTGCCTCAACACTGAACATGCCATATGTTCCACAGAGCAGCTGATCAATAATAATATCTGCATTCTTATACTCAGCGATGGCTTTTTCATGACTCATCTTTTCGAGAATTTTAAATGTAAACGGTGCCTTGCCTTGAATTTGCTCCATAGCTGCTTCTACATAGTCAGAGCCTTTAAAGGCGCGATTGGTTGGGGCATGAATAATGACAGGATGATGATTTGTAACAGATGGATACGCAGGCTCAAATTCTTCGACATTACAGGCAAGTGGCAGTATAAAGACATTTTTGTAATAATCCTTTACGTAAGGGTACGTTTCATAATCTTGGACGATGGCTGTATCAATATACTGAGAAAGAAACGTAAGCTGTTTGTGAATTTCTTCATCCGTATAATAGGTGGGCGGAAGCGGATAGGGATTCAGCTTTTTGACCATTGCTTCACTGCGGACGTCACTGCCCCAGTGATGCATGATCATTTTCTTCCCGTTTGCTTTTAAGAGCGGAAGATCCGCGAAATCTTGCATTAACGTGTTAGCATTATGAAAGTGGAAAATATCCGTATTCTTAACGAGAAACTCCATTTCCTTCAATATCTCAAAGGCATCCGTATTGATAATGTCTCCCTTATAATTCAAATACGTGTGAAAACAGTTATATCCGGCAACATGATGTCCCTTTTTCCGCAGCTCTTTACAAATAATCCCCATCTGCCCAGCAATTTCAGTTGGGGCATGCACAATGTTCATATACATCTCTCCTTCCGCTATAGTATATTCACATTGGATAAGTTGGTTAGTTATATTACAAAAAATAGGGACGTGCGGACTCACCATTTATTCCAAGGGCTCATACGCTGTAATAGGACAAAAGGAAAGGGTGAGAATTCATTTGTCAACAAATCAATATATGACAGCCGAAGAACTTGGTATCCAAAATCATCTTTGTGTGCTTCCTTATGGAGATGAATCTGAAAGCGGGATTTGTAATTGGACAGCGGAGGATTTAAAACCATATCAATTCTATTTAGTAAATGATGTTGCCATCGATTCAATGTTTGGCGGATTGATCTTCAATCCAATCTGCGGTAGAAAAGATCATTTTATGTACCCGATGTATACTGATTTTGGCAAACCAGTAGAAAAGGAAGATTGGAAGCTAGCATTAAAGCGACTTTTCTTACGAAATTATAATTTGGATGCTGCAGCAAAAAACACAACAGACGGAAAAAAGCTGGATATATGGGTGACCGTCCCATATCCCAATATTACCCAAACAAACTTTGGTAAAGTGGAAGGGGCAGCCATTAATTTTAAAATTGAAGAACATAGAGTCTTAGCGATGACATGGTGGATCAACAGGTTTTTAAGCAAATGGGAAAAGGCCAAGCATCTCCAAGAAAAATTAACCCTTCGAGGATTTGTCTGGCCGCGGGCATCCATTGACAGCCAAGATGAAAATCTTGTGCAAAAGATGACCACCTATATTCGACAAAAAGGGTTACTGTCTTTATGGCTGCAACAATATGGTTCTGTCGGATGCGTGGAATGGAAAAAGTTTGGCTTTGACGCTACCTGTACGCATCCAAATTTTTATGGAACCACCGGGCCAGACTTTCCCTGGATTGCCAATTCTACGGTGTTTGCCCAATATTTTCGTATTGGCATGCAAATCACCTTCGGAAAAGGGTTGATGTATAAAGAAAATCATTTGCTTGATTATTTAAATTACGGTGTTTACAACGAGTACATGACTAAGAGCCTTCTCGTGTTTCAATTTCCGAATCAGACCATGCGCGAGATTTATCAAAATCATCCCAATGAATACACCTATCTCTATTCTTTTATCAAAAAGGTTTATTCTCCTGTTTATCCGACCGCGGCATTCCCGGCATAACCATATAACGAACTGGTATAAAAGGATCGGTAAAACAAAAACAGGCTATTTCACCAGAAATGAAATAGCCTGTAAACGTTGATATATCATTGTTTTCATGAAGATTAACGTTTTGAGAACTGAGGTGCACGACGAGCGCCTTTAAGACCGTATTTCTTACGCTCTTTCATACGGGCGTCACGAGTTAACAAGCCTGCACGTTTTAAGGTTGGACGGAATTCTGGGTCAACTTGCAGTAATGCACGGGCAATACCATGACGGATTGCGCCAGCTTGACCAGTGTAGCCGCCTCCTTTTACGTTGACTAGAACATCATAGCTGCCAAGAGTTTCAGTAGCTACTAATGGTTGTCTTACAACAACACGTAAAGCTTCAAATGGGATATATTCTTCAATGTCACGACCATTAACAACAATTTTACCTGTACCTGGGACTAAACGTACGCGAGCAACTGAGCTCTTACGGCGACCGGTACCAATATATTGAACTTGTGCCAAGTGATTTCCCTCCTTTTAATTAACCGCGAAGCTCGTAAACTTCTGGTTTTTGTGCTTGGTGTGGATGCTCTGCGCCAGCATACACATGTAATTTTTTGAACATTGCGCGACCTAGAGAGTTTTTTGGAAGCATGCCTTTTACTGCAAGCTCAAGCATTTTCTCAGCATAGTTCGTACGCATCTCAAGAGCCGTTCTTTGTTTTAAACCGCCTGGATGTAAGCTGTGACGGTAGTAAATTTTATCATTCAATTTATTACCAGTAAGTTGAATTTTAGATGCATTTAGAATAATTACATGATCACCAGTGTCAACATGTGGTGTATAAGTTGGTTTATGTTTTCCACGTAAGATTGATGCTACTTCGGAAGCAAGACGACCAAGGGTTTTGCCTTCTGCATCAACAACGTACCATTTGCGCTCGATATTGTTGGCATTTGCCATAAACGTTGTACGCATGAATTTCCCTCCTAATTAAAATCCTCAAAAATTATTTTTTGGCACTATCACCAGCAGCGAGCGTCAAATTCTGTTTCTTGGAATTAACGATCATTGCCGCTGTACAGCTTAATTTTTCGATCATATATTTTCAAATCACGACTAAAACTTTCCGGGGCTTTATCGTGGGATTAAAAACACACACATATTATATAATAAATATTCAGGGACTAATTGTCAAGAAAAATGTTACACCTGGTAGGGTTGTTTTCATTCATTTATTTTAACCATACTTTTCGTAAAACACCTTCCACAAAAACAATCCCTGCGGTGGGGCTGTTTTACCGGCAAAGCGCCGATCTTTTTTGGCTAAAATAGCCGTCATATCTTCGGGAGACCGTTCACCAGATCCTACTTCCAGCAATGTTCCGACTAATATCCGTACCATATTGTACAAGAAGCCATTGCCCACAAAACGAAGTGTGAGTAAATCGTCATCGAGCAAAAAATCAATCGTTTCAATTGTCCGTACCTTATCGACCACCTCTGTCTTGGCTGAGCAAAAACTGGTAAAGTCTAGCGGCTGGCCAACTACATACTGACTTGCCTGCCGCATGGCCGCCAAATCCAAGGCGTAAGGATAACGATACGAAAATTTTCGTTCAAACGGGTCCCGCTTTTTTGACAACAGCAGCCGATAGCGATACTCCTTCCCAACCGCATCATAGCGGGCATGGAAGGAAGGGCTGACCTTTTCAACATGAAGAATGGAAAGATCGTCAGGAAGCAGTGAATTTAAGGCAACGACCCACTTATCATCAGGGATCAATAGCGGTGAGTCAAAGTGAATTACCTGTCCCTTGGCATGAACGCCGGCATCCGTACGGCCTGAAGCCGATACTTTCACTTCACGCCCTTTATGCATCTTCGCCAACACCGCTTCCAATTCCGCTTGCACGGTGCGCTTGTTGGGTTGGACTTGATACCCGAAAAAATCTGTGCCATCGTAGGCAATAATTGCTTTATACCGTTGCATAGTTAAACTCCATTAGGAACGAAAATAGATTAGCATAATTGTCACCACTGCTAGGAAAGCCAGCTGCAAGGTATCAACTGTTTTCCAGCTCAACTGGCGATATTTGGTTCGACCTTCACCGCCGCGATAGCCCCTCGCTTCCATGGCAATCGCTAGCTCCTCGGCTCGCTTAAACGAGCTGACAAACAACGGGATCAATAGTGGGATAATCGCCTTAATCCGTTCCATTAGCGGCCCGCTGGCAAATTCGACGCCTCTGGCAATCTGTGCTTTCATGATTTTGTCTGTTTCCTGCATCAGCGTTGGAATAAACCTTAATGAAATAGACATCATCAGCGCCATTTCATGAACCGGAAAGCGGAGTTTCTTTAATGGGTTTAACAGGCTTTCAAGTCCATCGGTAATTTCAATTGGGGTCGTTGTCAATGTCAATAAGGAAGTCATTAAGATCAGAAAGAAAAACCGAAAGGAGATATAGAAACCCATCTTAATTCCTTCAGCATAGATTTTCACGAACCCCCAATCCACCACAACGGTTCCTTCCCGCGTAAAAAACAGCTGTAACAGAAAGGTAAATGCTACCAGCCATAGAACCGGCTTTAAGCCGCCATATAAGAAGCGGATGGGTATCCGCGACAACCCGATCATCAAAAATGTATAAACGCCAATAATGGTATAAGTCAGCCAATTATTTGCGATAAAGATAATACAAACAAACAGAAAAATAATCGTTAATTTCGAACGCGGGTCCATTTTATGAATCATCGAGTCTGCAGGAACATAACGGCCAAAAATCATTTTCTCCATCATGATGTCACACCCCGCCTTAACTGCTCCGCTACAGCCGCCGATAATTGTTCAATCGATAAAAAGATCTTCTCCAGCTTGATGTTCCCTTTTTCCTCTAGCTTTAATTGAAAACGGACTACCTCAGGGACATCCAGCCCCATTTGCATTAAATCCTGGGGAGCGGAGAAAATTTCTTCAGGGGATCCTTTTTTAACAACCTTCCCCTGTTGCATGATGACAATTTGATCCGCATATCTAGCGGCGTCCTCCATACTATGGGTTACCAGAATGGTCGATAGCTTCCGTTCATTGTGAAGCGCATAAAACATGTCCATAATTTCTTTGCGCCCGCGAGGATCCAACCCAGCTGTTGGTTCATCGAGAACAATCACATCCGGATCCATTGCTAACACCCCTGCGATCGCCACCCGGCGCATTTGCCCGCCCGATAAATCAAATGGAGATTTATCGAGGATTTCCTCAGTTAAGCCCACCTGTTTCAAGGCAATTCGGGCCCGTTTCTTTGCCTCTGCTTCGGAAACACCGAAATTCATGGGTCCAAATATGATGTCCTTTTCGACTGTTTCCTCAAACAGCTGATGTTCTGGAAACTGAAAGACAATCCCAACACGCTGACGGACAGGACGCAGGTCTTTATTTTTTTGATGTGCTTTAATTTCTCTATCCCCTATTGTCACGGTTCCTTCAGAAGGAATCAGCAAAGCATTTAAATGCTGCAACACGGTAGACTTGCCGGAACCGGTATGCCCGATGATCGCCAAATACGTACCTGAGGGAATTTCAATCGATACATCCTGGATCGCAAGCCGCTCAAATGGGGTGTTAGCTTGATAACGGTAATCTACATGCGAGAGCGAAATGTCCATAACTCTTCCACCAACTCTTCTTCCGATAAATAATGCTTTGCTAACGAAATTCCTTGTTTTCTAAATGCTTTCATCACTTTAACTGAAAATGGGATATCTAATCCTAATTCAATCAATTGCTCATCCATTGAGAAAATTTCTTCAGGTGTGCCTTCCCGAAAAACTTCGCCTTTATTCATCACAATGATTCGATCAGCTTTTGCAGCCTCCTCTAAATCATGGGTTATCGAAATAACCGTCAAAGCTTTTTCATCCTTTAGCGTTCTGACCGTTTCTAATACTTCTGCCCGGCCCCTTGGATCCAGCATAGATGTTGCTTCATCCAAAATGATGATGGCTGGCCTTAATGCGAGGACACCGGCAATGGCAACGCGCTGCTTTTGTCCGCCTGAAAGATGGTGCGGCTCTTGATGCAGAAACGTATCCATTTTAACCTTTTTTAATGAATCCTCAACCCTATGGATCATCTCTTCCCTGGGGATGCCCATGTTTTCTAAACCAAAAGCCACATCATCCTGGACAGTTGTTCCAACAAATTGATTATCAGGGTTTTGAAACACCATCCCGATCTTTTTACGAATATCCCAAATGTTTTCTTCGACTAATTTCATACCGGATACAGTGATTTCCCCCTCTTTGGGAAATTGTAGACCATTTAACAGTTTTGCCATTGTCGATTTTCCCGACCCATTATGACCGACAATCGCCAGCCACTCCCCCTCATATATTTCAAAGGAAACATGATTAAGGGCATTTCGCTCCTGTCCATCATATTGAAAAGTCACCTCTTTTAGTGACACAATTGCTTTGCTCATTGCTGTGTTCCCCCCTAACCCAACTGCCTTTCTAAATGGCAGCTTACGTTAAGCTATAGCTCCATTTCGTATACTATCTATAAAAATAACATAGATTTGTTTGAAGAAATAGAACTTTGCTATATTTCGTCCCTTTCTGATATACAAAAAAAGCCTGCACCTCTTCCCAGGGCAGTGCTTTTAGCAACTTCTGCATGTATAAAAATTTTTTAAATGGAAGAGGTGCATGAGCTAGACGAGTCACAAAAAAGGAGATCGGTGCTCCTTTCTTCAGATGGTTAATGGAAAACCGGAAGCTCTAAAAAACAGAGTTGTGCTCATCATAACACTCTTTTTGGCTGGTTCATCAGGCGGTGTGAGCAGAGCTTAGCTTGCCTATATTCAAGTCTGAAATTCAATCATTTCCACTAATACTTAAATATTCAGATTCGCTATTGCGACGCTTCGCCTCTGTACAACAAAAGGGCAGAGAACAAGTTTGTTACAAAACTGTCCAGCGCCCTTGTTGTCTGAAAAGATTTTTATACTAATTCGATAATAACCATTGGAGCACCATCGCCGCGGCGTGGTCCAAGTTTCATAATTCTAGTATATCCACCTTGGCGCTCTTGGTAACGTGGAGCGATATCAGAGAATAGCTTTTGTAGTGCATCTTGACCATTTTCTGCATCTGCTACTTCGTTACGTACGTAAGCAGCGGCTTGACGGCGAGCATGAAGGTCACCACGTTTTCCAAGCGTAATCATTTTCTCAACAGTCGAACGTAATTCTTTGGCACGTGTTTCTGTTGTTTCAATGCGCTCATTGATAATTAAATCGGTTGTTAAATCACGCAGCATTGCTTTTCTTTGTGCACTTGTGCGTCCTAGCTTTCTGTATGCCATGAAGGGTTCCCTCCTTTGTTGAAGTCATTAAAACGGATCGCTTAGGTAAAAATTCTTAGTGTTCAAAAAACGGACTAATCGTCTTTACGCAAGCCTAATCCAAGCTCTTCTAGTTTTGCCTTCACTTCTTCAAGTGATTTACGGCCTAAATTCCGTACTTTCATCATATCTTCTTCAGTTTTGTTGGCCAATTCCTGAACCGTATTAATGCCAGCACGCTTTAAGCAGTTATATGAACGAACGGAAAGATCAAGTTCCTCAATGGTCATTTCGAGAACTTTTTCTTTTTGATCTTCTTCTTTTTCAATCATGATTTCAGCATTTTGCGCTTCATCCGTTAAGCCAACGAAGATATTTAAATGCTCCGTTAAAATTTTTGAACCAAGAGCAATTGCTTCCTTAGGTCCAGTGCTTCCATCTGTCCACACATCAAGTGTAAGCTTGTCGTAATTCGACAGTTGTCCTACACGAGTGTTCTCTACCTGATAAGACACACGAGAAACAGGCGTATAAATGGAATCAATCGGAATCACACCAATTGGCTGGTCTTCACGTTTATTTTGATCAGCCGGTGTATAACCACGGCCCCGTCTGGCTGTTAACCGCATACGGAGATGCCCATTTGCCGCTAATGTTGCAATATGAAGGTCTGGATTTAAGATCTCAACGTCACTATCATGGGTAATGTTCCCTGCTAGGACCGGACCAGGACCTTGCATATCAATCTCCAATGTTTTTTCTTCGTCAGAATAGATTTTTAAAGCAATTTTTTTGATGTTTAAGATAATGGAAGTTACATCCTCTACGACGCCTTCAATTGTTGAGAACTCATGAAGTACCCCATCGACCTGAATCGCGGTAACAGCGGCACCAGGCAGTGAAGATAAAAGGATACGACGTAAGGAGTTACCCAAAGTGGTACCATATCCACGCTCTAGTGGCTCTACGACGAACTTACCGTATTTGGCATCATCGCTGATCTCAACCGTTTCGATTTTTGGTTTTTCTATTTCGATCATCCATTAACCCTCCTTCAAAACGTCGAAACCTCAATTAGACAGTTGCTAATCGAAATTCCCCCATGTATATGTTCCCGTTTTTAAGCACAACAACTGGAATAAGTCTTCCGTATAAAGTTTACACAAATTCATATCATATCCCATTATAGACAGGTGATATAAATTCTATACAGAAAAATTATACACGACGACGTTTTGGCGGACGGCAGCCGTTATGTGGAACAGGTGTAACATCTTTAATAGCGGTAACTTCAAGACCAGCAGCTTGAAGTGCACGAATAGCAGCTTCACGTCCTGCACCAGGTCCTTTAACCGTTACTTCTAAAGTTTTCATTCCATGCTCCATCGATGCCTTTGCAGCTGTTTCTGCAGCCATTTGTGCGGCAAATGGAGTAGACTTACGAGAGCCTTTAAATCCAAGCGCCCCTGCACTTGACCATGAAATCGCATTTCCATGTACATCAGTGATGGTTACAATTGTATTATTGAAAGTTGAACGGATGTGTGCAACACCTGATTCAATATTCTTTTTTACACGACGTTTACGTGTATTTGTTTTACGTGCCATTTCATTTACCTCCTTTGCCGATTACTTCTTCTTGTTCGCTACAGTCTTACGAGGACCTTTGCGTGTACGAGCATTGTTTTTCGTATTTTGTCCACGAACCGGTAAGCCGCGGCGATGACGTAAGCCACGATAGCAGCCAATTTCCATCAAACGCTTAATGTTAAGAGAAACTTCACGACGAAGATCACCTTCAACTTTTAAGTGGTCGACAATATCACGGATTTTATCAAGTTCACTTTCCGTTAAATCACGTACACGTGTATCTTCTGAAACGCCAGCTTCCGCTAAGATTTTTTGCGCGGTATTTTTACCAATACCATAAATGTAAGTTAATGAGATTACTACACGTTTTTCACGTGGAATATCTACACCAGCAATACGTGCCATTTAGAATGTGCACCTCCCTCGAGTTTATCCTTGTTTTTGTTTATGTTTAGGGTTTTCACAGATAACCATAACTTTTCCGCGTCTACGGATAACTTTACATTTTTCGCAGATCGGTTTAACAGATGGTCTTACTTTCATTATCCTAACCTCCTTAATAGTACGGAGTGCAAGCGATTATTTAAAGCGGTACGTAATTCTTCCGCGTGTTAAGTCATATGGAGAAAGCTCAACAGTGACCTTATCACCAGGAAGAATACGAATAAAGTGCATTCGAATTTTTCCGGAAACATGAGCCAGCACTGTATGACCATTTTCTAATTCTACCTTAAACATCGCGTTTGGCAAAGTTTCAATGACTTTACCTTCAATTTCAATGACATCATCTTTGGCCATCGGTCTCGTCTCCCTTCTCATTTGGAAATAAGCGGTTCATTAAGACTAGTAATGTAAAGCGGGTCTTCCCATTCGTAAGTTGTTAGCAACCTTTCCAGTTTACCATACTGTACGTTATTTGTCCGCAAGTAAATTTTACTTAATGAAGGAATATTATCCTCATGTCATTCTTGCCCAACTCTCGGTCCTATATTCTTAGGACAATAGAAAAGCCAATTGCTTTCACATACTATCAAATCTTTAGGGAGATAATCGAGAGTCGCATGCCAGGATTTATCGGGTTGAACATTAACTGATAACCCTCAACAATTCTTCGATATCAGCAAAAACTTTTTTAATATCCTGCTGACCATCAATGTTGCGTAAATATCCTTTTGTTTCATAGAAAGTCAATAATGGTTCTTGTTGTTTGATATTGACATCTAATCTGTTTTGAACTGTATCCGCATTATCATCAGCCCGTTGGTAGAGCTCTCCGCCACAACGGTCACAAATGCCCTCTTTTGCCGGAGGGTTAAATACTAGATGATAGGTAGCACCACAGCTCTTACAGATCCTCCGTCCAGTCAAACGCTCCATTAAAATACTTTTATCAACATTAATATTAATGACATAATCAATTTTTTTACCCAACTCTTGTAACAGAGTTTCCAACGCTTCTGCCTGAGGTACGGTTCTCGGAAAACCATCCAGCAAGAAGCCTTGCTTACAGTCTTCTTTACTGAGCCGTTCACGGACAATCCCAATCGTAACTTCATCCGGGACCAGTTCACCTTTGTCCATGAATGACTTTGCTTGTAATCCTAACGCTGTTCCCTCTTTCATCGCTGCACGGAACATATCTCCTGTTGAGATATGAGGGATGCCGTATTTTTCAACGATTTGTTCTGCCTGCGTACCTTTACCGGCACCTGGAAGCCCCATTAATACTAAATTCACACGTGTTCCCCCTCGTGCTCTAAAGTAGGTTGATTGGGTCCTCTGTGTGAGGAACCCGTTCACCTGTTACTTAATAAAACCTTTATAATGACGTTTAACTAATTGTGCCTCAAGCTGCTTATATGTTTCCAGAGCAACCCCGACTACAATGAGCAGACTTGTTCCGCCGATTTGTGCAGATTGTGGCAGGTTGGCAATCTTAATAAAGAAGACCGGAAGCACCGCAATCACCGTAAGGAAAAGCGCTCCGACAAATGTTAAACGATATAAGACGCGTGTTAAATATTCCTGTGTGCTTTTACCAGGACGAATACCTGGAATATAGCCACTTTGCTTTTGTAAGTTTTCCGCTGCTTGTTCAGGATTAACTTGAATAAAAGCATAAAAATAAGTAAACGCGATAATTAAGGCAGCATATATGATCATCCCGATCGGGTGAGAGTAATCAAATACCTTCATAATCCACAGTGTTACACTATTTTGTGGAAAGAATGAGGCAATCGTTCTTGGTGTTACGAGAAAGGAGACAGCAAAGATAACTGGAATAACGCCAGCTGCATTTACCTTTAATGGCATATGGGTCGACTGACCGCCAACCGGATTCCGTCCTACTGCCATCCGTTTTGCATATTGAATCGGAATTTTACGTGTTGCTTGTTGAATGAAAATAACTCCAACAAAAATAGCAATAATTACTAATGCGATGACCAACATGGTTACAATACGGATGAATAATGCTTCTCCAGCATTTTCAAATTGTTGTACGTAAATTTGGTTTAAAACATTGGGAATACCAGCAACAATCCCAGCAAAAATGATGATGGAAATACCATTTCCAACACCTTTCTCTGTTATTTGCTCACCCAGCCACATTAAAAAGGCTGTGCCAGCTGTTAATACAACCGCAATTAGTAAATAAGTAGGAATTCCAGGGTTTTCAACTAATTGACCGCCTGCCAAATTATTAAAGCCATAGGACATCCCTAGAGCCTGGATAAATCCAAGAACTACGGTCATATAACGGGTAAGCTGGGCTGTCTTACGGCGTCCCGCCTCTCCTTGTTTAGACCACTCCGTTAACTTTGGTACTACATCCATTTGCAGGAGCTGGATAATAATCGAAGCTGTAATGTATGGCATAACACCCATGGCAAAGATGGAAAACTGTCTCAGTGCCCCACCGCCAAAGGTATTTAATATACCAAAAACACTTAACTTATCTTGATCTGCCAGCACCTCTGCATTTACGTTAGGTACCGGAATAAACGTACCCAGTCGGAAAACGACCAACATTAAAAGGGTGAATATGATCTTACGTCGTATATCACCCACGCGCATAAAATTGGAGAGTGTTTGGAACATTAGATCACCTCGGTAGTTCCACCGGCAGCTTCAATCGCTTCTTTAGCAGCAGAGGAGAATTTGTGAGCTTTGACAGTCAACTTTTTCTCTACGTTCCCTTTTGCAAGAATTTTAATTCCAGATTTTTCGTTACTTACGACACCCGTTTCAATCAGAAGTTCTGGAGTTACTTCTGTACCTTCTTCAAAACGGTTTAACACATCAAGGTTCACAATGGCGTACTCTTTACGGCTAATATTCGTAAAGCCCCGTTTCGGTAAACGGCGGGCTAACGGTGTTTGGCCACCTTCAAAACCAATGCGGACTCCACCGCCAGAACGGGCCTTTTGACCTTTATGACCTTTACCGGCAGTTTTCCCATTACCTGAGCCAATACCGCGTCCTTTACGTTTACGTTCCTGACGTGAACCTTCTGCAGGTTTTAATTCATGAAGTTTCATTTCGGCACCTCCTTATGAAAAACAACGTTCGATTATTGTTCTTTAACAGTTACAAGGTGAGCAACTTTATTGATCATGCCGCGAATGGCTGGATTATCTTGATGCTCAACTGTTTGATTTAATTTACGTAAGCCCAGTGCTTTAACTGTTTCGCGTTGGTCCTGCGGGCGACCGATCACGCTTTTGCTGAGGGTAATTACAAGTTTATTTGCCATTTGATTTCCCTCCTTATCCTAACAGTTCTTCTACTGATTTACCACGTAATTTCGCTACGTCTTCAGCACGTTTTAATTGTGTTAATCCTTGAATGGTTGCACGAATTACGTTAATTGGTGTATTTGTTCCTTGAGATTTGGAAAGGATATCCTGAACCCCAGCTAATTCAAGAACCGCACGAACTGGGCCACCTGCAATAACTCCGGTACCTTCTGCAGCCGGTTTTAACAAGACTTCGCCAGCTCCAAACCGTCCAACTACTTCGTGAGGAACAGTCGTTCCAACCATTGGTACTTCAATTAGATTTTTCTTGGCATCTTCAATTGCTTTACGAATTGCATCAGGAACTTCCTGTGCTTTACCGGTTCCGAAACCGACATGACCGTTTCTGTCTCCGACTACAACAAGTGCAGAGAAACGGAAACGACGTCCACCTTTTACAACCTTCGCAACACGGTTAACCGTAACTACGCGTTCTTCTAGTTCAAGCTTGTTTGGATCAATACGACGCATCTTTCTTTAGTCCCTCCTTTGTCTATTAAAATTGTAAGCCGTTTTCGCGTGCAGCATCGGCTAATGCTTGAATACGTCCATGGTATAGGTATCCTCCACGGTCAAACACAACAGCTGTAATACCTTTTTCCACCGCACGTTTTGCAACTAATTCTCCGACTTTTTTAGCTGCTTCGATATTGCTTGAAGACTCAAGGTTAAGCTCTTTATCTAGTGTAGAAGCACTTGCTAAAGTAACTCCTTTGCTGTCATCGATTAACTGAGCATAAATATGCTTATTTGAACGAAACACATTTAGACGTGGACGAGCTGAAGTTCCGCTTAATTTCGCGCGTACACGAGCATGTCTTTTACGGCGAACAGCGTTTTTATCTAGCTTCGTAATCATTTACGTCACTCCTTTCGTTTACCTATGCGGCATTACTTACCTGTTTTACCTTCTTTGCGGCGTACATATTCACCTTCATAGCGAATTCCTTTGCCTTTATAAGGCTCTGGAGGACGAACCGCACGAATATTGGCTGCCAATGCACCAACACGTTCTTTATCGGTACCTTTTACCGTAACCTTTGTATTGGATGGTACTTCAATTTCCAGGCCAGTTTCTGGTTCCATTTCTACAGGATGTGAATAACCAACGTTCAATACAAGCTTTTTACCTTGTTTTTGAGCACGGTATCCAACCCCGATTAGTTCTAGACTTTTCTCGAATCCTTTAGAAACACCCTCAACCATGTTCGCTAAGAGCGCACGAGTTGTTCCATGTAATGTGCGGTGTTCTTTTGAATCTGAAGGACGAGTAACTGTAACGATGTTTTCTTCAATATTAATAGTAATTTCCGGATTGAAAGAGCGAGTAAGCTCGCCTTTTGGGCCTTTTACGGTAACAGTATGATTGTTTAAAGAAACTGTTACACCTGCCGGAATTTCAATAGGTTTTTTTCCTACGCGAGACATTTAGTGCACCTCCATTCATTCAAAAACTCGACTTACCAAACGTAAGCTAATACTTCGCCACCGATTTGTTTTGCCCGAGCTTCTTTATCGGTTAAAACACCTTGTGAAGTTGATACAAGCGCAATACCCAGACCATTTAGGACACGTGGTACCTCATTTGATTTAGCATAAACCCGCAGGCCAGGCTTGCTAATGCGCTTCAAGCCAGTAATAACACGTTCATTATTTGCACCGTACTTTAAGAAGATACGGATAATTCCTTGTTTATTGTCATCGATATATTCAACATCACGTACGAAACCTTCACGTTTTAAGATTTCGGCGATTTCTTTTTTAATATTAGAAGCAGGTACTTCTAATTTTTCGTGACGTACCATATTCGCGTTGCGAATACGAGTAAGCATATCTGCAATCGGATCTGTCATGACCATTATTTTTACCTCCTTCCACAAACTCTAGTTTTACCAGCTAGCTTTTTTAACACCAGGAATTTGTCCTTTGTATGCTAATTCACGGAAACAAATACGGCAAAGCTTAAATTTGCGATATACAGAGTGTGGACGTCCGCAACGTTCGCAGCGTGTGTACTCTTGTACTTTGAATTTAGGCGTGCGTTTTTGTTTCGCAATCATTGACTTTTTAGCCACATTTTCGCCTCCCTTATTTAGCGATTACTTTTGGAATGGCATTCCAATTTGAGTTAAGAGCTCATGAGCTTCTTCATCAGTGTTGGCAGTAGTTACGATAACGATATCCATACCACGAACTTTGCTTACTTTATCGTAATCAATTTCAGGGAAGATTAGCTGCTCTTTAATACCTAATGTGTAGTTACCGCGACCATCGAAAGCTTTTTTAGAAACTCCACGGAAGTCACGTACACGAGGTAAAGATACAGAAACTAATTTATCCAGGAATTCGTACATGCGCTCACCACGAAGGGTAACTTTTGCACCGATCGGCATCCCTTCACGCAGACGGAATCCAGCAATTGATTTCTTCGCACGAGTTACCACAGGTTTTTGACCTGTAATTAAGGATAGTTCTTCTACTGCGTTATCAAGTGCTTTTGCATTTTGAACGGCGTCACCAACACCCATATTGATAACGACTTTTTCGATTTTTGGTACTTGCATAACAGATTTATAATTAAACTTGCTCATAAGAGCTGGGGTAATGTCTTTCACATATTTTTCTTTTAGGCGGTTCATTTCGTGTACCTCCCTTCTTCTATAAACTATTTATCTAAAACTTCACCGGATTTTGCTACGCGTACTTTTTTGCCATCAACCGTCTTATAACCTACACGAGTCGGGTTACCTGTCTTAGGATCGATAGGCATTACGTTTGATACATGAATTGGTGCCTCAAAGCTGAGGATTCCGCCTTGTGGATTTGCTTGAGAAGGTTTAGAGTGTTTTTTCACAATGTTTACACCTTCTACTAATACGCGGTTGTCTTTTGGATAAGCCGCCAGGATTACGCCTGTTTTGCCTTTATCCTTACCAGAGATGACTCTGACTTTATCACCCTTTTTTACATGCATCTATTCGCACCTCCTTAAAGGCAATTTAATTGATATTATAAAACTTCTGGAGCTAAAGAAATAATTTTCATAAAGTTGTTATCGCGAAGTTCACGGGCTACTGGTCCAAAGATACGAGTACCACGTGGGCTCTTATCTTCTTTAATAATCACACATGCGTTTTCATCAAAACGAATGTAGGAACCATCTGGCCGGCGTACACCGCTCTTAGTACGGACAACAACTGCTTTAACAACGTCACCTTTTTTAACAACGCCTCCTGGTGTTGCTTGTTTGACGGTACAAACGATCACATCACCAATGTTAGCCGTTTTGCGGCCTGAACCACCGAGAACTTTAATCGTCAGTACTTCACGAGCACCGGAGTTGTCAGCAACTTTCAAACGTGTTTCCTGTTGAATCATATGTGTAACCTCCCTTCGGAAAAGCTATCTTCCGAACAATTAAATAATAACAGCTTTTTCTACTATTTCAACTAGACGAAAGCGCTTTGTAGCTGAAAGCGGGCGAGTTTCCATTATACGTACGATGTCGCCAACTTTTGCTTGATTTTGCTCATCATGAGCTTTGAACTTTTTAGAGTACTTAACGCGTTTACCATAAAGCGGATGCTTTTTGTATGTTTCAACAAGAACGGTAACAGTTTTATCCATTTTGTCGGAAACAACGCGTCCAGTGTAAACCTTGCGGTGGTTACGTTCACTCATCAATGTGAACCTCCTCTCGAGTTTTACTTGTTAAAGCTGATTTCTCTTTCACGAATAACAGTCTTCATGCGAGCAATCGCTTTGCGTACTTCACGAATGCGAGCTGTATTTTCAAGTTGTCCTGTCGCCAATTGAAAGCGAAGGTTGAAAAGCTCTTCTTTTAGGGATTTAACTTTTTGTTCAATTTCAGCAGTGGTAAGGTCACGAATATCATTAGCTTTCATTTGATTCACCACCAATTTCTTCACGTTTTACAAACTTACATTTTACAGGAAGTTTGTGTGATGCTAGACGAAGAGCTTCACGAGCGATTTCTTCAGAAACACCGGCAATTTCAAACATTACTTTCCCTGGCTTTACCACAGCTACCCAGCCTTCTGGAGCACCTTTACCGGAACCCATCCGGACTTCTAGAGGCTTAGCAGTGTAAGGCTTATGAGGGAAAATTTTGATCCATACCTTACCGCCACGTTTCATGTAACGAGTCATCGCAATACGAGCCGCTTCAATTTGACGGTTTGTAATCCAAGAAGCTTCTGTTGCTTGTAAACCGAATTCACCGAAAGTTACTTCAGTACCGCCTTTTGCGTTTCCACGCATTTTCCCACGATGTTGACGGCGGAATTTTACGCGTTTTGGCAATAACATCTTATTTGCCTCCTTCCTCAGTTTTCTTCTTTGTAGGAAGGACCTCTCCACGATAGATCCATACTTTTACACCAAGCTTGCCATAAGTAGTGTCAGCTTCAGCTGTAGCATAATCGATATCAGCGCGAAGTGTATGAAGTGGAACTGTTCCTTCGCTGTAATGTTCTGCACGGGCGATATCAGCTCCGCCTAAACGACCGGATACCATTGTTTTAATACCTTGTGCACCAGCGCGCATGGCACGTTGAATAGCCTGCTTTTGGGCGCGACGGAAAGATACCCGATTTTCTAATTGGCGGGCGATATTTTCAGCAACTAGTTTCGCATCAATATCTGCCTTTTTAATTTCAAGAATATTGATGTGTACGCGTTTGCCGGTAAGTTGATTTAAAGCTTTACGAAGTGCCTCCACTTCTGTACCGCCTTTACCGATAACCATACCAGGCTTCGCAGTATGGACTGTTACGTTCACACGGTTAGCAGCGCGTTCAATTTCTACTTTGGATACAGAAGCATCTTTTAAACGCTTCGTGATGTATTCACGAACTTTAATGTCTTCGTGTAAAAGTTCAGCAAAGTCTTTGCCTGCGTACCATTTTGATTCCCAGTCACGGATGATCCCGATACGCATACCGACCGGATTTACTTTTTGACCCACAGATTATCCCTCCTTCTTCTCTGATAAAACGATTGTAATGTGGCTTGTGCGTTTATTAATTTGGCTTGCACGACCCATAGCGCGTGGGCGGAAACGTTTCAATGTTGGCCCTTCATCAACAAATGCTTGAGCTACAACCAGATCATTTACGTCCATTTCGTAATTGTGCTCAGCATTGGCCATAGCTGACTTTAATACTTTTTCAACGATTGGAGAAGCAGCCTTCGGAGTTAGTTTCAAAATGGCTACCGCTTCACCAACTTGCTTACCTCGGATTAAATCAACGACTAAACGTGCTTTACGAGGAGCAATTCGAACTGTTCTTGCAACAGCTTTTGCTTGCATTAGGATGCCCTCCTCTCTTAACGTCTTGTTTTCTTATCATCACCGGCATGACCTTTGTAGGTACGAGTTGGCGCAAATTCTCCAAGCTTGTGACCTACCATGTCTTCCGTAATATAAACAGGCACATGTTTACGGCCATCATATACAGCAATTGTGTGACCAATAAATTGTGGGAAGATCGTAGAACGGCGAGACCAAGTTTTAATTACTTGTTTCTTATCCGCTTCATTTAACTTTTCGACCTTAACCATTAAATGATCATCGACAAATGGTCCTTTTTTTAAGCTGCGACCCATGAATGAACCTCCCTTCGTGATTGCTCTACGGTTCTATCTTTGAACCGTAGTTCAATCCCGTTATTTTTTACGACGACGAATAATAAGTTTATCAGACTTGTTTTTCTTCTTACGAGTTTTGTAACCAAGAGTTGGTTTGCCCCAAGGTGTCATTGGTGATTTACGTCCGATAGGAGCACGACCTTCACCACCACCATGTGGGTGATCGTTAGGGTTCATAACAGAACCACGAACAGTTGGACGTTTACCTAACCAGCGTGAACGACCTGCTTTACCGACATTAATAAGTTCATGTTGCTCGTTCCCTACTTGACCTACAGATGCACGGCACTCTGCCAGGATCATGCGGACTTCACCAGAAGTTAAACGAACTAGAACATATTTGCCTTCTTTACCAAGTACTTGAGCACTGGTACCTGCAGAACGGACCAATTGACCGCCTTTTCCAGGTTTTAATTCGATATTGTGTACAACAGTACCAACAGGAATGTTAGCAAGTGGAAGTGCATTCCCCACTTTAATATCTGCCTCAGGACCAGACATAACTTCCATTCCAACTTCTAAATTTTTTGGAGCTAAGATATAACGCTTTTCTCCATCAGCATAATTAATTAACGCGATATTCGCGGAACGATTTGGATCGTATTCGATAGTGGCAACGCGTCCTGGAATGCCATCTTTATCGCGTTTAAAATCGATAAGACGATATTGACGCTTATGGCCGCCACCTTGATGACGAACAGTTAACTTACCTTGATTATTACGGCCGCCTCTCTTTTTCAATGGTGCTAAAAGAGATTTTTCTGGAGTGTCAGTAGTGATTTCTGCGAAATCTAATACTGTCATGCCACGACGACCATTAGAGGTAGGTTTGTACTTTTTAATCGCCATTTTATTTCCCTCCTCTTCTTGTCACATTTTATGATTCAAAGATCTCAATTTCTTTGCTGTCAGCAGTTAGCTTGACAATGGCCTTACGACGTTTGTTCGTGTATCCGCCAAATTTACCCATTCGCTTGAATTTGCCTTTATAGTTCATGATGTTTACTTTTTCTACTTCTACACCGAAGATTTCTTCAATTGCGTCTTTGACTTGAGTTTTGTTTGCTTTTACATCTACATCAAAAGTGTATTTTTTCTCAGCCATTAGATCAGTAGAACGTTCAGTGATAACGGGGCGCTTAATGATTTCGCGTGCATCCATTATGCAAGCACCTCCTCTACTTTTTCAACCGCTGCTTTGGTCATAATAAGTTGATCATGACCCACAACATCCAATACATTGATGCCATCTGCTGTTACGACCGTTACTCCCGGGATGTTACGAGCGGATAATGCTACGTTTTCATCCAAGTCAGCAGTAACAACTAACGCCTTTTTCTCAACAGAAAGGTTGTTTAAAACAGCTTTGAATTCTTTTGTTTTTGGAGCTTCGAAAGCTAAGTTCTCTAATACTATAAGATTTTCATCTAATACTTTAGAAGATAATGCCGATTTGATCGCTAAGCGACGAACCTTTTTCGGTAATTTATAGCTATAGCTGCGTGGCTGCGGACCAAATACAGTACCACCTCCGCGCCATTGTGGTGAGCGGATAGACCCTTGACGAGCACGGCCTGTTCCTTTTTGACGCCATGGTTTACGTCCACCGCCTGCAACTTCTGAACGGTTTTTAACTTTATGAGTCCCTTGACGTAATGAAGCCCTTTGCATCACAATTGCTTCAAATAATACGTGTTGGTTAGGTTCAATACCAAAAACGGATTCATTTAACTCGATTTCGCCGACTTGTGAACCGTTTTGGTTGAATAATGTTACTTTTGGCATTCTATTGTTCCTCCTTTCTTATGAAATCGTTATGCCTTTACCGCACTTTTGATTTTTAGTAATGCTTTTTTTGCACCTGGCACATTACCTTTAATTAAAAGCAAGTTGCGTTCTGTATCAACCTTAACGATCTCAAGGTTTTGAACTGTAACTTGTTCTCCGCCCATACGTCCTGGTAACATTTTACCTTTGAATACGCGGTTTGGAGCAACCGGTCCCATAGAACCAGGGCGACGATGATAACGTGAACCATGTGCCATCGGGCCGCGAGATTGTCCGTGGCGTTTGATCGAGCCTTGGAAACCTTTACCCTTTGAGATTCCTGTTACATCTACTAAATCGCCTGCAGCGAAAATATCAACTTTGACTTCTTGACCAACTTCATAGCCTGCTAAGTCATCTCCGCGAAATTCACGAACGAAGCGCTTAGGAGCAGTATTTGCTTTGCTAGCATGACCTTTTTCCGGCTTGTTGGCAAGCTTTTCGCGTTTATCTTCGAAACCAAGCTGTACGGCTTCATACCCGTCGTTTTCAACTGATTTCTTTTGAAGAACTACGTTTGGAGCTACCTCAACTACAGTTACCGGAATTAAATCACCGTTTTCTACAAATACTTGAGTCATACCAATCTTTCTTCCTAAGATTCCTTTGGTCATTTCAGTCACACCTCCTATTTTTCTTAACATTTATTTTGATTAGAGTTTAATTTCAATATCAACACCTGATGGCAAATCTAAACGCATGAGTGCATCCACAGTTTGTGGTGTTGGATTTACAATGTCGATTAGACGCTTATGTGTCCGCATTTCAAATTGTTCACGAGAATCTTTGTACTTGTGTACCGCACGAAGAATAGTGTAAACAGATTTTTCAGTTGGAAGCGGAATCGGACCAGAAACGGCTGCACCTGAACGTTTTGCTGTTTCAACAATTTTTTCAGCGGATTGATCAAGAATTCTGTGATCATATGCCTTTAAGCGGATACGAATTTTTTGTTTTGCCATTATTTTCCCTCCTTTATTCGCCTATTTTTAAAATAGACATTCTCCGTGAGAATTTCCCTAACACAGCGCCATGGCAAAGCGGCCGGGTGTGTCAGCAACCTCCCACATCATCGCAGTCAAAGACCAACATTGTTAATTATACATAAAACACAGGGTGAACGCAACATTTATCTTGCATTCACTGCGGTGAATTTCACTTTTCCTATTATAGCGGGCGATGTTGTCTTTTTCAATAGCTTTAAAACACCCACCAATAATTCCTAATTACCGTCTTTAGAGTCAGAAAATGATTAATATATTATAATAGAAGAAACGTATGGTAATTAGATGAAAAAACAGCTGGATCCTAGGTTTCCAGCTGCTTTCATGAATTCATTTATTATTCGATAACGGTAGTGATTGAACCAGAACCTACAGTACGTCCACCTTCACGGATAGAGAACTTAGTTCCTTCTTCAATCGCAACTGGAGCGATAAGCTCAACAGTCATTTCAGTATTATCGCCAGGCATTACCATTTCAGTACCTTCTGGTAGAGTAATGATACCAGTAATATCAGAAGTACGGAAATAGAATTGTGGACGATAGTTTGAGAAGAATGGAGTATGACGTCCGCCTTCTTCTTTAGATAATACGTAAACTTGTGCTTTAAACTTTTTGTGTGGAGTGATGGATTTTGGCTTAGCCAAAACTTGTCCGCGCTCAACTTCTTCACGAGAAACACCACGTAGAAGGGCACCGATGTTGTCACCAGCTTCAGCAAAGTCTAATAGTTTACGGAACATTTCTACACCAGTTACAGTAGTAGATTTTGGCTCTTCAGTGAAACCAACGATCTCAACTACGTCACCGACTTTAACCATACCACGCTCTACACGGCCGGTAGCAACTGTACCACGACCAGTAATGGAGAATACGTCTTCAACTGGCATCATGAATGGTTTGTCGTTGTCACGAGTTGGAGTTGGAATATATTCGTCAACCGCGTTCATAAGTTCAACGATTTTTTCTTCCCATTGAGCATCGCCTTCTAATGCTTTCAGAGCGGAACCTTTGATGATCGGAATATCATCACCAGGGAAGTCGTATTCTGATAGAAGGTCACGAACTTCCATTTCAACTAATTCTAAAAGTTCTTCGTCGTCAACCATGTCGCATTTGTTTAAGAATACAACGATGTAAGGTACACCTACTTGACGAGATAGAAGAATGTGCTCACGAGTTTGTGGCATTGGACCGTCTGCTGCAGATACAACTAGAATCGCACCGTCCATTTGGGCAGCACCAGTGATCATGTTTTTAACATAGTCAGCGTGTCCTGGGCAGTCAACGTGTGCATAGTGACGATTATCAGTTTCATACTCAACGTGTGCAGTAGAGATTGTAATACCACGTTCTCTTTCTTCTGGAGCACCGTCGATTTGATCATATGCACGAGCTTCTGCTTTACCTTGTTTTGCAAGAACAGAAGTGATTGCAGCTGTTAAAGTAGTTTTACCGTGGTCAACGTGACCAATTGTACCAATATTAACGTGTGGTTTTGAGCGGTCAAATTTCGCTTTTGCCATTTTAGAAAATCCTCCTTTGGATTAAATTGTTAAGTATATTTAAGTGGAAACTGTAATACCAGGAGTTCCTGTGATTACAGCCTCCATTCTTACTAAAATAGTTATACTTTAAAGAATAGGGAAAATCAATTATTCCCCTTTATTTTTTTTGATAATTTCATCAGAAATTGATTTTGGAACCTCTTCGTAATGATCAAAGTGCATGGTAAATACACCGCGACCTTGAGTGCTTGAACGAAGAGCTGTAGCATAACCAAACATTTCTGAAAGTGGAACCATTGCGCGAACAACTTGGGCATTGCCGCGTGCTTCCATTCCCTCAACACGGCCGCGGCGGGCAGTAAGTTGTCCCATAATATCTCCTAAGTATTCTTCAGGAATAACAACCTCTACTCTCATGACCGGTTCGAGAATAACTGGATTACACTTTGCTGCTGCATTTTTTAATGCTAATGAAGCTGCGATTTTAAATGCCATTTCTGATGAGTCAACATCATGGTATGAACCATCAAATAATTTCGCTTTGATGTCAACCATTGGATAACCGGCAAGCACGCCGCGTTCAAGCGCATCTTTTAATCCTGCTTCAACTGCAGGGATGTACTCACGCGGAACGACACCACCGACAATAGCATTTTCAAATTCAAAGCCTTTTCCTTCTTCATTTGGTGAGAATTCGATCCAAACATCCCCGTATTGGCCACGTCCACCTGATTGGCGCGCGAACTTACCTTGAACTTGTGCAGTTCCACGGAATGTTTCGCGATAGGCTACCTGCGGAGCACCTACGTTTGCTTCAACTTTAAATTCACGCTTCATCCGGTCAACGATGATATCAAGGTGAAGTTCACCCATACCAGCGATAATCGTTTGTCCGGTTTCAGGATTTGTTGAAGCCCGGAATGTTGGGTCTTCCTCTTGAAGTTTCTGTAATGCAGTGGCCATTTTGTCTTGGTCTGCTTTTGACTTTGGTTCTACCGAAAGTTCGATAACCGGCTCAGGGAATACCATTGACTCTAGGATAACCAGGTTTTTCTCATCACATAGAGTGTCGCCCGTTGCCGTATCTTTTAAACCTACAGCTGCAGCGATGTCACCGGCATATACTTGAGAAATTTCTTGACGGTGATTTGCGTGCATTTGCAGAATCCGTCCGATACGTTCCCGCTTTCCTTTAGTAGAGTTTTGGACATAGGATCCGGACTCCAGTGTACCAGAGTATACACGGAAGAATGTTAATTTACCGACATAAGGGTCAGTCATAACTTTGAATGCAAGAGCAGAGAATGGCTCATCATCACTTGAGTGACGTTCAATAATTTCATCCTCGTCATCCACTGCATGTCCTTTAATAGAAGGAACATCTAATGGAGATGGAAGATAATCAATAACAGCATCAAGCATTGGTTGTACGCCTTTGTTTTTAAAGGCTGAACCACAAAGTACAGGATAGAATTCTACATTAACAGTACCTTTACGAATCCCTGCTTTCAGTTCTTCGACAGTAATTTCTTCACCGCCAAGGTACTTCTCCATTAATTCTTCATCAATTTCAGCAACAGCTTCAATTAATTTTTCACGGTACTCTTCAGCTTGAGCTTTGTACTCTTCAGGAATTTCTGTTTCCTCTATATCTGTCCCCAGGTCATTTCCATAAATTTCCGCTTTCATTTCGACCAGGTCAATAATGCCTTTAAATTGGTCTTCAGCACCAATTGGCAGCTGAATTGGATGGGCATTCGCTTGCAGACGTTCATGCAATGTTTTTACAGAGTATAAGAAGTCTGCGCCGATTTTATCCATTTTATTAACAAACACGATTCGCGGCACGCCGTATGTTGTTGCTTGGCGCCAAACGGTTTCTGTTTGTGGTTCTACTCCAGACTGGGCATCAAGAACGGCAACAGCACCATCAAGTACGCGAAGAGAACGTTCTACTTCAACGGTAAAGTCTACGTGTCCTGGAGTGTCAATGATATTAACGCGGTGATTCTTCCATTGCGCGGTAGTTGCAGCAGAAGTAATCGTAATTCCGCGTTCCTGCTCTTGTTCCATCCAGTCCATTTGAGACGCACCTTCATGAGTTTCACCGATTTTATGAATTTTACCAGTGTAATAAAGGATACGCTCAGTGGTCGTGGTTTTCCCGGCGTCGATGTGTGCCATGATGCCTATATTACGAGTCTTTTCTAAGGAGAACTCTCTTGCCATTTAAGTCTTTCTCCTTCCTAGTAAGAATGTATTTTTGAATGTAAAATTACCAACGATAGTGAGCAAATGCTTTATTTGCTTCAGCCATTTTGTGTGTATCTTCACGCTTCTTAACAGATGCACCAGTGTTGTTTGCCGCATCCATAATTTCGTTAGCTAAACGTTCTTCCATCGTCTTTTCTCCACGAAGACGGGAATAGTTCACTAACCAGCGAAGTCCAAGAGTTGTACGGCGGTCAGGTCGCACCTCAACAGGAACTTGATAGTTTGCACCACCTACGCGGCGGGCTCTTACTTCAAGAACCGGCATAATGTTCTTTAATGCTGCTTCAAACACTTCCATTGGTTCTTTGCCTGTGCGTTCGCGGATAATATCAAAAGCAGAGTATAAAATTGCTTGAGATTTACCTCTTTTACCGTCAATCATCATTTTATTGATTAAACGTGTAACTAATTTTGAATTGTAAAGCGGATCTGGTAACACGTCTCTTTTTGCTACTGGACCTTTACGTGGCATGTTTTTTCCTCCTTTCAAAGAAGCTTCCCTAATTAATCAGATTATTTCTTAGCTGCTTTTGGTTTCTTTGTACCATATTTAGAGCGGCCTTGCATCCGGTTGTTAACACCAGCTGTATCAAGGGCTCCACGAACAATGTGATAACGTACCCCTGGTAAGTCTTTAACACGTCCGCCACGGATTAGAACAACGCTGTGTTCTTGCAGGTTGTGGCCGATACCAGGAATATAGGCAGTTACCTCAATACCATTTGTCAAACGTACACGTGCATATTTACGTAACGCTGAGTTTGGCTTCTTTGGTGTCATCGTACCAACACGAGTACATACCCCGCGTTTTTGTGGTGATGATAAGTTCGTTTGAGATTTTTTAAAACTGTTATAACCTTTATTCAGTGCAGGAGATTTTGATTTATACGTCACTGCTTGACGTGGTTTGCGCACTAATTGGTTAATTGTAGGCATTTTTATTTCCTCCCTTCACGATTGTTAAGCCCACACATCCAGGTGGTTCATTTTTTTGCAAAAACAAAGTTTTTGTAGACAGCACAATCTACAAAAACAGTTTTTAACGAATAATTGCAACAGCTGCCGCACCAACTTCTATTTTGCACGCTTTCCCCAACTTTTTCATAGAGTCGACGTAATAGATCGGAATGTTTCGCTCCTTGGCCTCATTCACCGCTTTTGCAACTACCTTATGGTCTGCATCGCTGGCAATAATAAGTTCCCGGACGATTCCCTCTTGCAGTGCTTTCACTGTTTGTTTTGTTCCTATAATAAATTTACCAGCCTGCAATACTTTTTCATAAGACATCTTTCATATCCTCCAAAGTATCAGGTGTATAGGAGCACCTTTGATATATTACCATCTTCAAAATAAGATGTCAAACAAAAATTTCAGTTTCATTAATGGAGCTTTAAAAAGGCGGTACCCAATTTTTCTAGGTACCGCTTTTCAAATTAATCAATTGAAACCGGCTCTTCCGATGTTACTTCACGAAACATGGGCTCCGCTTTGCGATACCGCTGCATGCCGGTACCTGCTGGAACAAGTTTCCCGATGATCACATTTTCCTTCAAGCCCAACAATTCATCCCGCTTGCCTTTGATCGCCGCATCGGTTAGAACTCTTGTTGTCTCTTGGAACGATGCAGCGGATAAGAATGAATCTGTTTCCAGAGATGCTTTTGTGATACCAAGCAATATCGGACGACCTGTTGCTGGTAATCTGCCCTCCAATAATGCCTTTTCGTTGGCATCAGTAAATTGGTGAACATCTAACAGCGTACCAGGTAATACATCTGTTTCCCCAGCATCAACTACACGAACTTTGCGCAGCATTTGCCGTACCATTACTTCAACGTGTTTATCGCCAATTTCAACCCCTTGCATGCGGTATACCTTTTGTACTTCGCGCAGCAAGTACTCTTGAACGGATAGAACATCTTTTACCTTCAATAATTCCTTCGGATCAATCGAGCCTTCCGTTAACTCTTGGCCAGGTTCAATTTGATCACCGACAGCAACTTTCAAACGTGCTGTATAAGGAGCATTGTACGTACGTGTTTCTACTTCACCTTGAACAACAATTTCATGCTGGCGGTCGCGGCCTTCATTAATGCCGACAACTGTACCGCCAATCTCAGAAATAACCGCTTGACCTTTAGGATTACGTGCTTCAAAAATTTCTTGAATCCGCGGTAAACCTTGAGTAATATCGTCTCCTGCTACCCCGCCGGTATGGAATGTACGCATCGTTAACTGTGTACCTGGTTCCCCGATGGACTGAGCAGCAATAATACCAACTGCTTCACCCACCTCCACCTCTTGACCAGTCGCCAGGTTGCGCCCATAACATTTTTTACATACTCCATGACGGGTATTACATGTAAACGCGGAGCGGATTTTCACTTCTTCTATTCCTGCATCCACGATTGCCTTGGCAATGTCTTCAGTAATCAGTTCATTTTCACGAACCAGTACTTCATTTGTCTCAGGATGCTTGATCGTATTACGGGCATAACGGCCAATTAACCGCTCTTCCAAAGTTTCGATGATTTCTGTACCATCTTTTAAGGCACGGATGGAGAAACCACGGTCCGTTCCACAGTCATCTTCGCGGACAATAACGTCCTGGGCTACATCGACCAGACGGCGTGTCAAATAACCAGAGTCAGCTGTTTTCAGCGCTGTATCGGCAAGCCCTTTGCGTGCGCCGTGAGTGGAAATAAAGTACTCTAACACCGTCAGTCCTTCACGGAAACTTGATTTAATCGGCAACTCGATGATTCGACCAGCCGGGTTCGCCATCAAGCCGCGCATCCCGGCGAGCTGTGTAAAGTTAGAGGCGTTACCACGGGCACCAGAATCGCTCATCATAAAGATTGGATTTGTTTTATGCAAAGACTTCATTAGGCGTCCTTGAATGGTATCCTTCGCCTGGCTCCAAATGGAGATCACCCGGTCATACCGTTCATCTTCGGTAATGAGACCCCGTCTAAACTGCTTTTGCACGTTATCGACTTTGACCTGAGCATCGTGAAGGATCTGCTCCTTCTCACCAAGTACGACAATATCCGCCACGCCGACTGTAATCCCGGCCTTGGTTGAATATTTGAAACCAAGATCCTTCAAACGGTCAAGCATTTTCGACGTTTCGGTAATTTTGAAACGCTTGAAGACTTCGGCAATGATATTACCAAGGACTTTCTTTTTAAATGGATCAACCAGCGGCATACTCTTTATTTTCGCTTTTACATCTTCACCTTTTTCAACAAAATACTTCTCAGGTGTTTTTTCCTCTAAGTTGCTCTTAGTAGGTTCGTTGAGATAAGGGAAAGATTTTGGAAGAATTTCGTTAAAAATAAGTTTTCCCACTGTTGTGATAAGAAGCTTATTGTTTTGTTCTTCGGTAAAGGTTTCGTTCCGCAATGAACCGGCATGGACAGCAACGCGGGAATGGAAATGGACAAAACCATTTTGATAGGCAAGCAATGCTTCGTTTATATCTTTAAAAATCATTCCCTCGCCGATAGCACCCTCTCTTTCCAATGTCAGGTAGTAGTTACCTAATACCATGTCCTGAGAAGGAGTGACAACTGGTTTCCCATCTTTAGGGTTTAGAATGTTTTGCGCTGCCAGCATCAACAGTCTTGCTTCAGCTTGAGCTTCAGCCGACAGCGGTACGTGTACAGCCATCTGGTCCCCGTCAAAGTCCGCATTGTAGGCAGTACATACAAGCGGATGCAGGCGGATCGCCCGGCCTTCTACAAGTGTTGGTTCAAATGCCTGAATCCCTAATCGATGCAATGTAGGGGCGCGGTTTAATAAAACTGGATGTTCTTTTATGACATCTTCAAGCACATCCCAGACATCTGGAGAGACACGTTCAATTTTACGTTTAGCAGATTTGATGTTATGGGCTAAACCTTTCTCTACAAGCTCTTTCATCACAAATGGCTTGAATAGTTCCAACGCCATTTCTTTTGGAAGGCCGCATTGGTACATTTTTAAGTATGGACCAACAACAATAACCGAACGGCCTGAGTAGTCAACCCGTTTACCAAGTAAGTTCTGACGGAACCGTCCTTGCTTCCCTTTTAACATATGGGAAAGCGACTTAAGCGGACGATTGCCTGGTCCTGTAACCGGACGGCCGCGGCGGCCGTTATCAATCAATGCATCCACTGCTTCTTGCAGCATCCGCTTTTCGTTTTGTACGATAATGCTTGGTGCGCCTAAATCTAACAAACGCTTTAAGCGATTATTACGGTTAATCACGCGCCGGTAAAGATCATTCAGGTCAGATGTGGCAAATCTTCCGCCATCAAGCTGGACCATTGGACGAAGTTCCGGAGGAATAACCGGGAGCACATCCAGTACCATCCAAGATGGTTCATTTCCAGAGTTGCGGAATGCCTCTAATACCTCCAGTCGTTTAATCGCACGAGTACGACGCTGACCTTGTGCTGTCTTCAATTCTTCTTTTAAAATATCTACTTCCTTATCCAAGTCGATATCGGAAAGAAGCCGTTTAATTGCTTCTGCACCCATAGACGCTTGGAACTTATTGCCATACTTTTCGCGATAGGCACGGTATTCTTTTTCAGATAATAACTGCTTCTTTTCCAGAGCCGTGTCACCAGCTTCCGTTACTACATAGGAAGCAAAGTAAATAACTTCTTCCAACGCCCTTGGGGACATATCCAACACAAGCCCCATCCGGCTTGGAATCCCTTTAAAATACCAAATATGCGAAACCGGAGCAGCCAATTCAATATGCCCCATACGCTCACGGCGTACCTTTGCCCGTGTCACTTCAACCCCACAACGGTCGCAGACAACGCCTTTATAACGTACCCGCTTGTATTTACCGCAGTGACATTCCCAATCCTTCGTTGGACCGAAAATTCTTTCACAGAATAAGCCGTCTTTTTCCGGTTTTAACGTACGATAGTTAATGGTTTCTGGTTTTTTGACCTCTCCGTAAGACCATGAACGGATCTTATCCGGTGAAGCAAGGCCAATTTTCATATACTCAAAATTATTAACATCCAGCAAGGGGCCTACCTCCCTTTTGATTGAAGAAATCGGCTAATTCGTCGATTACTTCTGTTCTGACATCTAGCCTCTGACAGTTGTAAATCGCTGCAACGTTTTCGAGTTGCCTTAATATAAAGAGAGAACGCAAGCGCACACCCAATCGTGCGCTTGCCCATTTATGTTATTCTTTCGTACCAACCTTTTCCGATTCCAGATTTGGTGTATCCTGAGCAAGGTTTAACGTATCAACTTGCTGCAAGTCGTCTTCGTCATCGATATCCCGCATTTCGATTTCCTCTTCGTCACCGGAGAGAATTTTCACGTCCATACCAAGACTTTGAAGTTCTTTAATTAATACCTTGAATGACTCAGGAACCCCTGGTTCCGGAACATTTTCACCTTTTACAATGGCTTCATATGTTTTGACACGTCCGACAACATCATCTGATTTAACTGTAAGAATTTCTTGAAGCGTATAAGCTGCGCCGTAAGCCTCAAGCGCCCAAACTTCCATTTCACCAAAACGCTGTCCGCCGAATTGAGCTTTACCGCCAAGCGGTTGCTGCGTAACTAGTGAGTAAGGTCCGGTTGAACGGGCATGCAGTTTATCATCAACCATGTGTGCTAATTTAATCATATACATGATCCCGACAGACACACGGTTATCAAATGGTTCACCTGTACGGCCATCATAAAGAATGGTCTTCGCATCACGTGCCATACCGGCTTCTTCAATCGTTGCCCACACATCATCCTCGGTGGCACCGTCAAATACCGGTGTGGCAACATGGATGCCCAATTGTCTTGCGGCCATTCCTAAGTGAAGCTCCAGCACCTGTCCGATATTCATCCGGGAAGGAACCCCTAATGGGTTTAACATGATATCAACAGGTGTACCGTCCGGCATGAACGGCATATCTTCTTCAGGTAAAATCCTTGAGATAACCCCTTTATTACCATGTCGTCCAGCCATCTTATCGCCTTGGTGTATTTTACGTTTTTGAACAATATAAACACGGACAAGCTGGTTTACACCCGGAGGAAGCTCATCGCCATCTTCACGGTTAAATACTTTGACATCGTGAACGATTCCCCCTCCACCGTGTGGAACGCGAAGGGAGGTATCCCGTACCTCACGTGCCTTCTCACCAAAAATGGCGTGAAGAAGTCTTTCCTCAGCAGTAAGTTCTGTAACCCCTTTGGGAGTTACTTTACCAACTAGCAAATCACCGTCTTTTACCTCAGCACCGATGCGGATGATTCCCCGTTCATCCAAATTCTTTAGCGCATCTTCGCCAACGTTTGGAATATCACGGGTAATTTCCTCAGGGCCAAGCTTGGTATCACGTGATTCTGATTCATATTCTTCAATATGAATCGAAGTATAAACATCGTCTTTTACAAGACGTTCACTCATAATAATCGCATCTTCATAGTTGTAACCATCCCAAGTCATAAAGGCTACCAGCACATTACGTCCAAGGGCCAATTCTCCCAATTCCATTGAAGGACCGTCGGCAAGGATTTCACCTTTTACGACACGGTCGCCAGGCTTTACGATTGGGCGTTGATTGTAGCAGGTTCCTTGGTTAGAGCGGACAAATTTTAATAAGCGGTATTTATCAAGGTTGCCTTTAACCTCTTGTCCGTCTATTTCCGTAACACGACGAACCCATACTTGGCGGGCTTCTACGTGTTCAACAATACCGTCGTGTTTACAAATCACGGCTGCCCCGGAGTCTTTACCGGATACATATTCCATACCAGTACCCACTCTTGGAGCTTCCGGCTGCATCAGCGGAACCGCTTGACGCTGCATGTTTGCCCCCATCAAGGCACGGTTAGAGTCGTCATTTTCCAAGAACGGAATACAAGCTGTGGCCGCTGAAACAACCTGTTTTGGCGAAACGTCCATATAGTCGATCCGTTCACGTTTTACGGCAGTATTTTCCCCGCGGAAACGAGCAACTACTTCTTCATCCAGGAAGGCGCCATTTTCGTCAAGGCGAGAGTTTGCCTGGGCGACGACATAGTTATCTTCTTCATCAGCAGTCAAATAATCAATTCTGTCCGTTACCCTGCCGGTGTCAGGATCAACCCGGCGGTAAGGTGTTTCAATAAAGCCAAACCGATTAACCTTCGCATAAGTTGATAACGAGTTAATCAAACCAATGTTTGGACCTTCCGGCGTTTCAATTGGACACATCCGGCCATAGTGGGAGTAGTGAACGTCACGAACCTCCATCCCGGCACGTTCACGCGTTAATCCACCAGGTCCCAGTGCTGATAACCGTCGCTTATGAGTTAATTCTGCAAGCGGATTGGTTTGGTCCATGAACTGGGAAAGCTGCGAACTTCCAAAGAACTCTTTGATCGACGCAATCACCGGGCGAATATTAATTAACTGCTGTGGTGTGATCGTTGCTGTGTCTTGGATTGACATTCTTTCACGAACAACCCGCTCCATCCTGGATAAACCAATCCGAAATTGGTTTTGCAATAGTTCACCGACAGAACGCAAACGTCTATTTCCCAGATGGTCGATATCGTCTGTATCGCCGACACCATGAAGCAAGTCAAAGAAATAGCTGATTGACGCAATGATGTCTGCAGGGGTAATATGCTTGATTGGCTCAGCCACATAAGCATTTCCCAATACATTGATCACTTTTTCATTTTCATCACCAGGAGCATAAATTTTAATGCTCTGAAGAATTATTTCGTCTTCCACTACCCCGCCAACAGGGGTAAAACTCTTAAAGTTAATATTTTTCTCAAGTGCCGGTAAAATTTTATCGAGGTTGCGGCGGTCAAGAACCGTCCCTTTTTCAGCGATAATTTCACCTGTTTCAGGATCAACCAGTGTTTCGGCTAACCGTTGATTAAATAAACGATTTTTTAAATGAAGCTTTTTATTAATTTTGTAACGGCCTACGTTCGCTAGATCATAGCGTTTTGGGTCGAAAAAGCGGGAAATCAATAAACTTCTCGCATTTTCAACGGTCGGTGGCTCACCGGGACGAAGCCGTTCGTAGATTTCAAGTAATGCTTTATCGATACCTTCTGTGTTGTCTTTTTCCAAGGTGTTTCGTAAATATTCGTTATCGCCAATTAAGTCGATAATTTCTTGATCAGAGCCGAATCCTAATGCACGCAAAAGAACCGTAACGGGCAGTTTCCGAGTACGATCAATTCTGACATATACGACGTCTTTGGCATCTGTTTCATACTCCAGCCAAGCGCCGCGGTTCGGAATAACTGTTGCTGTAAATCCTTTTTTCCCATTCTTATCGACTTTCGCACTAAAGTAGACGCTCGGTGAACGTACTAACTGGGAAACAATAACGCGCTCTGCTCCATTAATCACAAACGTGCCTGTTTCTGTCATTAGGGGAAAATCACCCATGAAAACATCTTGATCTTTTACTTCACCTGTTTCTTTGTTTACCAGACGTACTTTTACACGTAACGGAGCAGAATATGTAACGTCCCGTTCTTTTGATTCTTCGACAGAATACTTTGGATCGCCAAGACTGTAATCAATAAATTCCAGTGATAGATTACCTGTAAAGTCCTCAATTGGTGAAATATCCTGGAACATTTCACGCAGCCCCTCATCAAGAAACCACTGATATGAAGAGGTTTGGATCTCAATTAGATTTGGTAATTCTAAAACTTCACTGATTCGTGCGTAACTCCTCCGCTTACGGTGGCGTCCATACTGAACTAGTTGACCTGTCAACTGATTCACCCCTCAAATCAAGCGTAATTTGAAAAATCTATGAACTTTTAAGAAGGGGAAAAGCCCCTTTTCAAAAGACAAAAAGAAAAAGGGTTTTTTGCTCAAAAACCACAATTTCACATTTTGACTATTATTTTGTCATCATTTCCGTTTTATCCTTATTTTATACTGAAAAATAAGCATTTGCAGGAATAAAACGGTAAATATTATGATGGCATTTTATAATGCTACCACAAAGGTAACATATAGTCAACTAATTTTTGCTTTAAATATATAATATCCTTTTGATTTCGTTACCGTCTCAACTACTGAAAAAATAGTTTTTAGCTTCTCCAATGCGGAAGGGGCACCTTGTTTCTTTTGAATCACTACCCAAAGTTCACCACTTGGAACAAGAATTTGTGCACTCTGTTCAAAAATATCGTGAACTGTTCTTTTTCCTGCCCGAATTGGCGGATTGGTTAAGATCGCAGCAAAATCTTTTTCTTTAACAGATAATAGTCGGTCACTTTCATAGATTTTGACATTATCAATCCGGTTAAGGGCAGCATTATCCTTTGCCAACTGGATGGCGCGTTCATTTACATCGACCATGTGCACCAGCCGGTCAGGATAATCCATGGCAATCGCTAACCCAATTGGCCCATAACCGCAGCCTACATCCAACACCTGACCAGCTACAGCCGGCATCACAAATGACTCAATGAGTAAACGCGAGCCAAAATCTACCTCTCTTTTTGAAAAAACACCATTGTCAGTCTTAAAGCGGAAAGAATGATTTCTTAAGGTATAATCCCAGTGTTTTGGATCACTTTCAACCTTTTGAACATGAGAATAGTAGTGTTCAGTCACCTGACTCACCCCCTGAGGAGTTTAATTTTAGAAGAATATCGCGGATAGGCAAAAAAAGCCCGCTTATCCAGCGAGCTTTTCTTAGCGTTTAAATTACTTAACTTCGACGTTAGCCCCAACTTCTTCAAGTTTAGCTTTGATTTCTTCAGCTTCTTCTTTAGCAATACCTTCTTTAAGTGGTTTTGGAGCGTTGTCAACAAGGTCTTTTGCTTCTTTAAGACCAAGACCAGTGATTTCACGAACAACTTTGATAACCTTAATTTTTTGGTCGCCAGCGCCAGCTAAGATAACATCAAATTCAGTTTTTTCTTCAGCAGCAGCAGCACCTGCACCACCAACAACTGCTACTGGAGCAGCTGCAGTTACACCAAATTCTTCTTCAATTGCTTTTACTAAATCGTTAAGTTCTAGAACAGTCATATTTTTAACTGCTTCAATGATTTGTTCTTTAGTCATGATTAAGTTTCCTCCTTAATTTTCGTTTGATTATTTTAAAGACCGGGTAGATTGTCAAACTTAAATGCTAAGCGCCCAAGGGTGGTCGCTTTCGCTTTTCTATGCGCCTTGTTCTTCTTTTTGATCTGCCACTGCTTTTGCAGCAAGAGCCAGATTGCGAATTGGAGCTTGTAGTACGGAAAGCAACATAGATAGCAAGCCTTCGCGTGATGGAAGTTCCGCAAGAGCTTTTACATCTTCAACTGTTGCGATATTGCCTTCGATGACACCTGCTTTTAATTCAAGTGCCTCATTGTTCTTGGCAAAATCATTTAAGATTTTGGCTGGAGCTACTACATCTTCAGTACTGAACGCAATGGCGTTAGGACCAGTTAATGCATCATTTAAGCCGGAAAGTCCAGCTGCTTCAGCAGCACGGCGAGTCATCGAGTTTTTGTAAACTTTGAATTCTACACCAGCTTCACGAAGTTGTTTACGCAGTTCCGTTACTTGGGCAACTGAAAGTCCGCGGTAATCGACAACAACTGTTGATACGCTGTTTTTTAATTTATCAGCAATCTCTTCAACAATTTGTTTTTTAGCTTCGATAGCACTGCTCATTCTTAACACCTCCTGTAGATTATCTCCATTTATACCGGGCAATGAAAAAGCCTCCACATCTTTTCATAGACATAGAGGCCTCATAAATAGCATTATGCTAAATCTATTCGGATCACCTCGGCAGGAAATTAAGCCTGATAAGCACCTGCTGTCTACGGTACAAATGTTTTATTTTTAACAACAAATCACATTATAGTAAATGTCGTTGTTGTTGTCAATTGGTAAAATTACCTTGCAAAAATTATCTTGCAGCTACTGAAGAAGGATCAACTTTTACGCCAGGTCCCATTGTAGAGGAAACGGTTACGTTCTTCATGTAAGTACCTTTAGCTGCAGAAGGTTTGGCTTTTAGCATTGTGTCAAATACAGTCGTGAAGTTTTCTACTAACTTTTCGTTTTCAAACGAAGTTTTACCAATTGGCACGTGGATGTTTCCAGCTTTATCAACACGGTATTCAACTTTACCAGCTTTAATTTCAGCAATTGCTCTGGCTACATCAAATGTAACTGTGCCTGTTTTAGGGTTTGGCATTAAGCCTTTAGGTCCTAATACACGACCAAGCTTACCAACTTCCCCCATCATGTCAGGTGTTGCTACGATGACATCGAAATCGAACCAGCCTTGTTGAATTTTGTTGATATATTCTGTATCGCCTACATAATCAGCGCCAGCTGCTTCTGCTTCCTTCAATTTTTCACCCTTCGCAAAGACTAAAACGCGTTGGGTTTTACCAGTTCCGTTTGGTAGTACTACAGCACCGCGGATATTTTGGTCCGCTCTCTTAGGGTCAACCCCTAAACGAAAAGCAACTTCAACTGTTGCATCAAATTTTGCATAGCTTGTTTTCTTTGCAAGATCGATTGCTTCTGCAACCGGATAAGCTTTTGAACGGTCAACAAGCTTCGCAGCTTCTATATACTTCTTACCTTTTTTAGCCATTATTATTTTCCTCCTTGATATGTGGTTTTAACGTCGTTAAATAACTCCCACGAAAAAGGTTGCGAGTATTTTAAAACTACGCAACCCCCTCATTACACATTAACAGTTACATGGATTAGTCTTCGATGGTGATACCCATGCTGCGTGCAGTACCTTCAACCATGCGCATTGCTGCTTCAACGCTTGCTGCGTTAAGGTCAGGCATCTTTTGTTCCGCAATCTCGCGTACTTTATCACGCTTTACTGTTGCTACTTTATTACGGTTAGGCTGGCCTGAACCAGACTGAATTCCAGCTGCTACTTTCAAAAGAACGGCAGCAGGAGGAGTTTTCGTAATAAATGTAAATGAACGGTCTTCAAATACCGTAATTTCAACAGGAATAATCAATCCAGCTTGATCTGCTGTACGAGCGTTAAATTCCTTACAGAATCCCATGATGTTAACACCGGCTTGACCTAGTGCAGGACCAACTGGCGGTGCTGGGTTCGCTTTACCAGCAGGGATTTGTAATTTAACAACTTTAATTACTTTTTTAGCCACGAGACACACCTCCTTAAAGTCCGTGATGTGGTTAATAGGGACCCAATTGGGAATATTCCCTCCCACTCATTAATAGTCTTTATATAAAAAAATAAAGAGCTTGACAAAAGTCCTGTCTCTTAAACTGAGACATATTGACCTATGAAATATTAACATTTTTTAAAGTTGATTTCAAGTTTTTTTACAATCTAATTAGATTTTCTCAATTTGTGAGAAGTCCAATTCAACCGGTGTATCACGGCCAAACATATTAACGAGTACTTTTAGCTTCGCTTTATCCTTATCCATCTCTTCAATATTGCCGGTAAAGTTGGCAAATGGTCCTTCCTTTACACGTACCGTTTCGCCGATTTGGTAATCGACATCAATCCGTTTTTCCTCTACACCCATCCGCTTGAGAATAACGCCCACTTCTTCCGGAAGCAGCGGCGTTGGCTTGGAACCAGATCCTGCAGACCCAACGAAGCCAGTAACCCCGGGAGTATTGCGTACGACATACCAGGAATCATCTGTCATCACGAGTTCAACTAATACATATCCAGGGAATACCTTGCGTTTCACTACCTTTTTCTTTCCGTTCTTGACATCGGTTTCTTCCTCTTCCGGTACAATCACACGGAAGATTTTATCCGTCATACCCATAGACTCTACACGTTTTTCCAAATTCGCTTTGACCTTATTTTCATAACCTGAATAAGTATGAACCACATACCAATTCTTTTCCATTTTGTAGGACTAAATGTCCGTCCCTCCCTACTCATTAACTTACCATTCATTTTACTCTTTCTTGCACCACCAAGGAAATTGCAAATACAATATACCTATTACCGGTCGCTTTCAGTTTTCTAAGCAAATTAAAAAACCCGTTTAAACGGGCTTTTGCTAAAAATTTCTTTATTGATTACCATTATACCATGAACTACCGCTTATTATTCAAGAATTAAACGAATCAATCTTGAAATTCCTAAATCTAACACCGTGAAAAAAAGAGCAAAAAAAGCAACCGTCGTTAATACGGTAATCGTCGAACGAATAAGCTCTCCTCGTTTGGGCCAGCTGACTTTTCTCATTTCACGGACAATATCACTGAAGAACTTCTTTATGCGTTGCATGTTTGAAACCCCCAACTAGAGCAAATAGCATTGCCAGAATCTGAATCTTATTTTGTTTCTCGGTGGATTGTATGGGTTGCACAAGTTTTGCAGAATTTTTTTAATTCTAATCTATCTGATTGTGTCGCTTTTTTTTCAGTGGAATAATTCCTTGAACCGCATTCGGCACAAGCCAGAATCACTTTTTTACTCATCTTAACACCTTCAATATATCCCTAAAACTTTAACATGACGTCCATTTTTTTGTCAATAACTATCAACCATTCGTCAGATAACAACGGCAAATTTTTTATCCCGCCAGATGTCATAAGGTTAATTCCCGTATTTCCAAGTAGCGCTCAAGCTTCCGCTTTACCCGCTGTAAAGCATTATCAATCGACTTCACATGGCGATTAAGCTCTTCTGAAATTTCCTGATAGGATTGTCCATCTAAATAAAGAGCCAATACCTTTCGCTCCAGATCGCTTAATAATTCGGTCATTTTGATCTCAATATGGTCAAATTCCTCTTGATTGATAATCAGTTCTTCCGGATCCAATACCTTGGTGCCAGACAATACGTCCATTAAGGTACGGTCTGATTCTTCATCATATATCGGCTTGTCCAATGATACATAAGAATTTAATGGAATATGCTTCTGCCTTGTTGCTGTTTTTATGGCAGTGATAATCTGGCGGGTAATACATAACTCAGCAAACGCTTTAAATGAAGTGAGCTTGTCCTCGCGGTAATCACGGATAGCCTTATAAAGACCGATCATCCCCTCTTGAACAATATCTTCCTTATCTGCCCCAACCAGAAAATAGGATCTTGCTTTAGCACGCACAAAATTACGATACTTATGGATTAAATAATCCAACGCATCACTATCACCTTTATGCACCAGATCAACAATTTCCTCGTCTTCCATCATGACCAGCTGCCCATTGACCTTTGCTCCGAAGTCCGTACTCAAGCGTAATCCCCTCCACCGACAAGCGTAGATAATATTATTATACATTAGAAATATTTTCTAGTCGAGGGCTCATTTATGTCCTCGGCGCCATTTTTCGAAAATTTCTGCCATTTCATCACTAATAGGTATTTTCGATCCCGGTTTTTTTTCTTGAATGCTTTTTACTTGATGTTTTATGCCTTTTTCAACTGATGTCATCTCATGCAGCAGCTCGCGGGCAGATATTCTCAGTGCCCCTTGTCCAAAAATGGCCCATTGCTCTGTATAATCGGAAGTGGCTACATGGATCTGTGTTTTTCGATTATTTAAACTAATTGCCATTTTTTCAATCCGTTCATCAGCCGTTTCATTTTCTCTTGTAAAAATGACTTCAACTTTATGATTTTTATATTTCTTTGCACTAGTGTTGCATAAAAAGTATCGGAATTTTCAGTTAAAATATTTCACCTTTTTAGGGCCAAAAAGATAAATACCCATTTAAAGGTGGCTCTGTCCATTTGGAAATTTATTTACAGTTAAACCTGA
>NZ_JAESWB010000354.1 GCF_016765675.1 Neobacillus paridis | reverse complement strand
CTCTTGAAGCAACGTAATATCCATTATTGCTAAAAGAACTTCGTTTCGTTCAGTGGGGTCAGGAAATGCTTCAGATAACTGCCTATAACTTGACTCTGAACCGAGCAGAGTCAAAAAATTTGGACTTGAACTGGTAGGTGCACTAGCTTCTCGCACTCCATTACTCGGATCTCCGATAAGCTTTAGTGAGGAAATCCAGTTTCCTAACCTTCTTTCAGCTTTCCATTCGCTTAACGGAACGACAAAAGCTGACGTCTCATATACTTGATCTTCTGTGGTGGCCGAGAATACTGTAATCAATGCCCTAAAATTATATGAAAAATCATTCCAACCTTCATTGACTGGGGAAATTACTATTGCAGGCGTTGATGGCGGCGCCGAAGCATGTTTAGAAAAAAATACGCTAAATTTGTTATTGTTTGACATACAGGCCTTATACGTTTCGGAACGGGGCTATGATAGTGCTTGAGACATCGTTATAAAAAATTTTTTAATCGTTCGAGCGAAGTAATACGAATTTCTGATATATGACTAGGCCGAACATATACTTAACATAAAATTCTTACTATTGAATCGGTTTGCATTTTTTTAATCATTAGACACCGTGGAATTATGCAATCCTAAGGTAAGGTCATGGTACATTTTGCTTTGCAATAAGCGGCCTAAATTTGCGTATTTGACATGAAAATACTACTACTGCGCAAGAGTTTGCGGGTGCAAAATGTTGTATTTATCCTTCTTTAAAATAATTTTTTGGAAACTAGCGTCGGCGTACGCCGTAAACCAGACTCTCACGAATATATTATTTCTCTGGCAAAATTAGGGGAGGGCGTAGTCCCAGATAAAGTCGGTGTGCGGCATCGCAGTTTTCCGTGCTTCTCCCTTGCCATCAATAGAGCGAAAAAATACCCATG
>NZ_JAESWB010000353.1 GCF_016765675.1 Neobacillus paridis | reverse complement strand
GTCTAAACCAAACGGTCGTGCTGCGCTGCGCGTGTCGGGTGCGGATTATATTTCTTCACGGGAAATGTTGCCGGGTGTCGTCAAATGTGCGAAGGGCGTTGTCAAAGCTGGCACTTCTTTCGCTACTATTGCCCACTGAGTAGGTATGCGGAAGGCAAGTAGTGTTTTGCCCTTAGCAGTAAACGTTTCATCTAGGTCGTGTATTCATGAGCCAACCTGACTAATAGTGCTACGGACACCTAATCCCTTATCCAGAGTTGTCCTTGTGAACAGGATTAGCATGAAGAATCTTAGAGCTCAGCGACGATTCATTGCAGAGTACCGTGCGCTTTCAAGACAGGAAAAAACATCATGAATGAAAATTTTTCAACACATAAGCGCCAACTTTCACTTGTCGAACTATCGGAGATCACAGCAGTTAAAGACGGGGAAGTTTTTGCCGGCGAATATGCAAACTGGGCAAGCAGGTGGGATCGATGACAATGAACGAACTCAGGTAGTTCTACGACAGGCAGAG
>NZ_JAESWB010000352.1 GCF_016765675.1 Neobacillus paridis | reverse complement strand
AGCATGTCGAACGGCTGGCCCGCGGTATGGATGCGTTGACCGGCCTTGAACTGGACATGCTGGAAATGCTGGTCGTCGTCACCGACGAATGTGCCTGACGGAATGCGGAGGAGATTACAGACATCATGCATATTGGACCAGATTTTATGCGTGCGACTGCCCGATCCCGCAGACCGCGTCGGTGTAGTAGTCGGAGCAGTGTTGCTTTCGATAGTTTGCGCACACGACATGGTGATCTCCTGTGATGGGTTGAGTTTGAATCGATTAGCGCCGCATCTTCTTAAGCGTCAGCATTTCTGTGCGGCAGTCTCAGGAGGAAGTATGTCGAAATGAAAACGCGGCCGGTATAGGACAGGCACTTGTTGCGTTGTAGGAAAAGATGAAGTCCCGCGACTTTTTCGCGTTTCTTGTGAGGCGCAGAAGGGAGGCCGCGGAGGCAGTTTGCGTGGCGCCTCGGGGCGAATGCAGAAATCAGACTGCGTTTTCGAGAGCAGGTTGCAGGAAAATAATGCTTTTCGATGAACGAATGGCCGATATTTGCGCTTGTTTTGCGCGATGTCGGCTNGAATGGCCGATATTTGCGCTTGTTTTGCGCGATGTCGGCTTTTGGGAAAACAGCAAACCCAAAAAATGATTTTTCCGACAACTTATCGTGGCAATCAGATGAGATCGTCATTGACCCTCACGAACAGGCATCCATTGATGCGAGAGCGTAGGACTTCGCCAATCTCTTATTGCTCTGTATAGATATACAGTACAATTCAGCCGCTTTTGTTCTTTAAACGAACAAAGTCACTCATAGCGGCAAATGAAAAAGATACTCCTTACCCTGATCCTGGCTACGGCTTATTTCGGTGTCTCGGCGAAAAGCGGCGACACCGTCGAAATGCTGGTTGATCAAGTCCTGGAAAGGACGGGTGATCTTCTGCGTGGCGCTGGGAGTCGGAACAGCAGTTCGGCCCCCGTACGGGGTAGCCAGTTCATCGAGGTGGCATTTTCGCCTAATGAAGGCGGCGAGGATCTGGTCGTCAAGGTGATCCAGTCAGCGCGTAGCAGCATC
>NZ_JAESWB010000351.1 GCF_016765675.1 Neobacillus paridis | reverse complement strand
TAAGTATTGTGAACAGATCGGCTGCACCGATATCACCAGATTGGTTTAGTTTGTCAGTAAAAATCGAAGATAGTTGGTATGAATTCAAAAACACACTTATCCCAGAAGATGCAGTTTGGAACAGCGAGAAACAAGAAATTGAAGTGCCTGACGCAGCAAGTCGAGACTTACTTAAATTAGGTGCATCGGTGTCGGCCGGGCAAGCTATTTCTGGTCATCTTATGTTTATATCTTCTGATGTTCCGCTCTCTGCCATATCGAATTCAAAGCCTCATGACTTCAAAATGAATGTCACTGATGTGCTTGGCACAACTTTTGAAGTGGCAATTGCCCCTCCGCGTCCTGGTTCGATTGGACCTGCGCGAAGATTGAACGTCTACGCTTCCAACAAGGCCAAGTCAGGACCTTAAACTAAAGGTGTTATCGAATACCTTGATAACAATGTATAAGGTTACATCCTTTTTTCTTCCCAGTTAAAACGCGGTGCCCCTTTGGGGCATGTGTTTTTTCCTAAGATAAGCACTTTTTTAAAATGCACGTTTTTACCATTGCATCCAACCGTTTATGACAAGTTTCGAGTTCGCATGTACAGCAAAAACGTTCCGCATTGCTTGCGTGCCGGCTCGT
>NZ_JAESWB010000350.1 GCF_016765675.1 Neobacillus paridis | reverse complement strand
GATGATGTGCAGGATCAGGTCGCGCTCGTCGCTTGATGCGGTGATGTCGAGAAAGGTCAGTTCGTCCGCGCCCTGCTCGTCGTAGCGGCGCGCGATTTCCACCGGGTCGCCGGCGTCGCGCAACTCGACGAAGTTGATGCCCTTGACCACCCGTCCGGCGGTGACATCGAGGCAGGGGATGATGCGTTTTGCAAGAGTCATGATCAGTCGGTTTCGCCCTCTTCCACGCCGGAAAGCGCGTCGGCCCTTTCCTGCGCCAGGCGCAGGTCCAGCGTGCCCTCGTAGATGGAGCGGCCGCAGATCACGCCTTCGATGCCTTCGTCCTGCACCGCGCACAGCGCTTCGACGTCCTTGATGTTGTGCACGCCGCCGGAAGCGATCACGGGGATCGTCATGCTGCGGGCCAGGCGCACGGTGGCGTCGATGTTGACGCCGCCCATCATGCCGTCGCGGCCGATATCGGTGTAGACGATGGCTTCGCAGCCGTAGTCCTCGAATTTCTTGGCCAGGTCCAGCACTTCATGGCCGGACAGCTTGCTCCAGCCGTC
>NZ_JAESWB010000035.1 GCF_016765675.1 Neobacillus paridis | reverse complement strand
CGCCAGATCGTGGCGGTGGCGTTGATCCAGGCGCTGGGCGGCGGGTGGGAGGGGAATCCCTGATTGATTAGGAGCCTGTTTTCTGGCGGGTCTGCCGATCAGGGAAGCGAGAACCGAGCAGGGCGTGCTGTTACTTACGCCAGCCCTTTCAAGGCCCAAGTTCCCTGCATTTCCAAACCGGCTTTCCAACGCGAAACAAGGAGGAGTTCATCATGCAGCTTACGTCGTGCGATGCACCGGCTAAATTTCCGAGTTCGCTTCGAACGTCTGTCGCCACCAAAAAGGCAGAAGATGACACAGGGGTAGCGCGGAGCAGGTTGTCCGTCTCCGTTAAGCCTAAGGTTGCCTCCCGGCCCGCGCAGGATGCGGCCACAAGTGTTTTTGCGCCGGCAAAAAATTTTCAATCAACGGACAATCACCTTGTGAAGTCGTCGGCTGCAGGCAAATCATCGAAAGCCGGTGTAAAGCCCTCGACGGTAAATCCTTCGACTGGCTTCAAATCACCGAGAAAGGAAAATGGCCAGTTCTATTCACCCTTTAAAAAAATCATTAGCGACTATGCCAAAGAAGCGGGCGACGTCGATTTGCAGAATAGGTTGGAAGAATCCGACTTGGCTCACAGGATG
>NZ_JAESWB010000349.1 GCF_016765675.1 Neobacillus paridis | reverse complement strand
TTCTCTTGCGGACCTTTCCAGATCGCTTCGTCTACTCCGTTCCTTTGTAACTCCATGTTGAGTGTCCTACAACCCCGAAAGGCAAGCCTTTCGGTTTGGGCTGTTCCCGTTTCGCTCGCCGCTACTTGGGGAATCGCGTTTGCTTTCTCTTCCTCCGGGTACTTAGATGTTTCAGTTCCCCGGGTCTGCCTTCCTTACCCTATGAATTCAGGTAAGGATCCTANCCTAAAAGGTTTAAAACCATAAATGAGCGATTACTCGGTTCTTACTTGGTTACTTCTTCTATTACGATTATCTAGTTTTCAAGGAACAAGGCTACTGATTTTCATCACGAAGTGATGGATCATATAGCTTTATGAGAGATTATTCTCTCAAAACTAAACAAGGCGACTTCCACGAATCAACTTCATGAATGACCTTCTTAGTTTTGCTTCAAGCTGCCTTGCGACGAGCTGAGAAGTTACTCCCTCGAACTACTACGGCGCAGGAGCAAACTTAACGAGAGGATTATTCCCTCAAAACTAAACAAACAAAATACGTACAACAAACTCTTTATTTGTTCGCAAGAACAAAATTTATCCTTAGAAAGGAGGTGATCCAGCCGCACCTTCCGATACGGCTACCTTGTTACGACTTCACCCCAATCATCTGTCCCACCTTAGGCGGCTGGCCCCTTGCGGTTACCCCACCGACTTCGGGTG
>NZ_JAESWB010000348.1 GCF_016765675.1 Neobacillus paridis | reverse complement strand
TCGCCAAACAAAGGCTGGTCCATACTTTCGCCATCAGGGCGATTACAAATGATGGTGCGAAAGCCGGCATCCTCCAGGGTCATGATGTCGCTGGCCGTGATCTGCGAAGACACTGCCACATCGGGCGTCAAATAATTTACTTTCATGATGTTCCTTCTTTAGTTTCTTCGGCTGCCCATGTCGACTCGGCGGATGCGTTCGCTTTTGTCGAACCAATAAGCAGGCAACCGATTCCTGCATCCCAAAGGCCATACGAATGCCTTGATAAAAAGGCGTCAAGTAAATCGGCTGCTACCTGACTACCATTTCAAGGTGCGCGTAGCAGGTCCGGCCGGTCTAGGATGTTTTGGAAGTTTCATATGCTGTGCGACAGGCCGAGATTCTGGTTTGCCGGCACTGCGACGTCGATCAGTTTCGGTTTCGGCAGATTCAGCTTGTTCATCAGGTCGATGAAATCCTCCCTGCTGCGATTGGCTAGGCGGCTGTTGTTCGTCTTTTCCCAGCCAATGGTCGACACCGAGCGTCCCTTGTAATCGTGTCCTGGCCAAACCAAGGTGTGGTCAGGTAGCGTG
>NZ_JAESWB010000347.1 GCF_016765675.1 Neobacillus paridis | reverse complement strand
CTTCCTTCAGCACGGTATCGAAGTCCAGGCCCTTGTCGCGCATCTCGGACAGGATGAAGTTGGTGGTGCCGTTGATGATGCCGGCCACCCATTCGATGCGGTTGGCCGACAGGCCTTCGCGCAAGGCCTTGATGATGGGAATGCCGCCGGCCACCGCCGCTTCGAAGGCAACCATCACGCCCTTGTCCTGCGCGGCGCGGAAGATCTCGGTGCCATGGATGGCCAGCAGCGCCTTGTTGGCGGTGACCACATGCTTGCCGTTGGCAATGGCTTTCAGCACCAGTTCACGGGCGATGCCATAGCCGCCGATCAGTTCGACCACGATGTCGATGTCGGGATGATTCACCACCAGGTTGGCATCATCGACCACTTCGCACTGGCCATGGGTCAGTTCGGTGGCGCGGGCCGTGTTCAGGTCCGCCACCATCACAATCTCGATGCCGCGGCCGGCGCGGCGGCGAATCTCTTCCTGATTGCGTTTGAGGACGTCAAAGGTGCCGCCGCCGACGGTGCCTATGCCTAACAAGCCTACTTTGATGGGTTTCATGGTGATTCCGGACTCTGGTGACAAATGATTGGGGATAAGAATGGCGCCGGCATCGGCCGGCTGCCTGCGGCGGGCCGATGCCGGCCCGCGCTGCCTGTGCGCGTCCTATGCGCTTTCTATGCGATGCTGTGACGCCGACGGTAGCCATCGAGGAAGCGCGCAATGCGGCCAATGGCTTCGGTCAGGTCGTCGGTATTGGGCAGGAACACGACGCGGAAATGGTCCGTGGTCGGGCAGTTGAAGCCGGTGCCCTGCACGATCAGCACCCTCTCTTCAGCCAGCAGCTCATAGGCGAATTGCTGGTCGTCCGCGATCGGGTACATCTTCGGATCGAGCCGCGGGAACATGTACAGCGCCGACTTCGGCTTGACGCAGGTGACGCCCGGAATATCGGTCAACAGCTTG
>NZ_JAESWB010000346.1 GCF_016765675.1 Neobacillus paridis | reverse complement strand
GATGATACGGTCGATGGTCTTGGCCGCCGACGAGGTATGCAGCGTGCCGAACACCAGGTGGCCGGTTTCCGCCGCCGACAGCGCCAGCCGTATGGTCTCGAGGTCGCGCAGCTCGCCCACCAGCACCACGTCCGGGTCTTCCCGCAGCGCCGAGCGCAGCGCGGCGTTGAAGGAATGGGTATGCACGCCGACCTCGCGCTGGTTGATCAGGCACTTGCGCGACTCATGCACGAACTCGATCGGGTCCTCGATGGTCAGGATGTGGGCGTATTCATTTTCATTGACATGGTTGACCATGGCCGCCAGCGTGGTCGACTTGCCGGAGCCAGTGGGCCCGGTCACCAGCACCAGGCCGCGCGGCTTTAAGGCCAGTTCGGCAAAGATCTTGGGCGCATTGAGCTGCTCGAGGCTGAGGATGGTCGACGGAATCGTGCGCAATACGGCGGCGGCGCCGCGGTCCTGGTTGTAGGCGTTGACGCGGAAACGCGCCAGGCCGGGAATGGCGAAGGAGAAGTCGATTTCCAGGTTTTCCTCGTAAGCCTTGCGCTGGCCGTCGTTCATGATGTCATAGATCATGCTGTGCACATCCTTGTGCTCCAGTGGCGGCAGGTTGATGCGCCGTACATCGCCGTGCACACGGATCATCGGCGGCAATCCAGCCGAGAGATGGAGATCGGAAGCCTTGTTCTTGACCGAGAAAGCGAGTAATTCGGAGATGTCCATTTATAATCCCTGGCCCGCGAAAGAGGAAAAATCAGGAAGTGGGCAGGCTGTCTGGCCCGGAGCCACCAAGGTGGAAGCGTACGAAAAATCGGAAAATGTTTCCGCAAGTCATCAAATTATGTCCCACATCACGGAAAACCTGCAAGCAGTACATGCGGCGATTGTTGCGGCAGCGAGAAATGCCGGCCGTAATCCATCGGACATCGCCCTTTTGGCCGTTTCCAAGACATTTGGTCCGGATGCGGTGCAGGAAGCATTCGATGCCGGCCAGCGCGCCTTCGGCGAAAACTACCTGCAGGAGGCGCTCGACAAGATCGCCGCGCTGCAG
>NZ_JAESWB010000345.1 GCF_016765675.1 Neobacillus paridis | reverse complement strand
TGCCGTAATGGGCATACTAAAATCAGCTGGCGCCCCCAAAAATGTCGAACTCGTCATCGCCGGAGAGTCACTCTTTAATGACGGCGTTGGTGTCGTACTGTTTTCCTTGTTAATGGCAATGGTAGTAAGCGGTGAAACCCCAACTTTTGCCCATAGTGCCATGCTGCTTCTAGAGGAAGCCGGTGGTGGCATTCTGCTGGGGCTGGCTATCGGATATCTAACTTACCGTATGCTGAAGAATATCAACAGCTACCAGGAAGAGGTACTGATCACACTCGCAGCTGTCATCGGTGGGTATGCGTTAGCAACCAGGCTTCACATTTCTGGGCCGCTGGCCATGGTCGTAGTGGGACTTATTATTGGAAATCATGGACGAGCATTGGCGATGTCGGAAGAGACGCGAGCCCACGTCGATATGTTTTGGGAGCTGATCGATGAGATTCTAAATGCCATCCTCTTTGTGCTGATTGGACTGGAAATCGTCGTTATTGCCTTTTCGAAAGGCCTAGCAGTGGGCGGAATCATCGCGATCCTCATTACCCTGTTCGCTCGCCTAATCACAGTGGGCATGCCCATTGGTCTGCTTCGCCCCGTGTTCCGTTTGCCCCAGGGCGCGTGGAAGGTGGTCACATGGGGCGGACTTCGTGGCGGCATCTCAGTAGCGCTGGCACTTTCT
>NZ_JAESWB010000344.1 GCF_016765675.1 Neobacillus paridis | reverse complement strand
GGCAGTGGCCAAAGTAGTGTGCGTCAAATAGTAGTGGAGATCACTTTGGAGTCAGTCAACAGAGTAGGCAGCAGGAAGGGGCGGCCGAATTACCCGGTCGATTTCAAGAAGGCAGTGGTTGCCGCTTGTTTGCCAGGAAGATCCATTGCCGGGATCGCCATGGAACATGGCATCAACGCGAACCTGCTGTTCAAATGGCGTAAGCAGTACAGCCGTGGCATGCCAGAGAAGAGGTGCATCGAACAACCGACATTACTGCCAGTGACCATTGTGGAGTCTGACAGGGCATCTTCGAGGGCAGAAGTCCAGGCGCCGGCTTCGCTGCCCGGGCCAGCATCGTCTGCTGCAGAGGCGCCCGTTGCGCGCGGCGTCATCGAAATCCGCCTGGGCAGCGTGTTGGTGCGTGTGGATGGGATGGTGGATCCGGCGATCTTGCGCACTGTGTTGCAGAGTTTGCGTCCATGATGGGCCTGCCGGCGGGTACGCGCATCTGGATTGCCGCTGGAGTAACGGACATGCGGGCTGGTTTCAACGGTCTCGCAGCCAAGGTGCAAGCAGCACTGGAGGAGGATCCGTTCAGCGGTCACGTCTTCGTCTTCCGCGGTCGACGCGGCAATGTCATCAAGGTGCTCTGGTCTACCGGCGACGGCCTATGCCTGCTGGCGAAACGGCTCGAGCGTGGTCGTTTCGTCTGGCCGCAGGCCGACAGCGGCAAGGTGCATTTGACGGCTGCCCAGCTGTCGATGCTGCTGGAAGGGATCAATTGGAAGCAGCCGGAACGCACTTGGCCGCCTTTGTCGGTGTTGTAAACCTATCCGGGGGCGCGTAAACTGCGCGCATGCCAGCCGCCCCTGACACCCTGCCGGACGATATCGAAGCCTTGAAGGCATTGCTGCGTCACCGCGACGACGAGCTGCAGCAGTTACGGGACACGGTATCGACACTGGAGCAGGCGCTCAACGTGCGCTCGCTGGAGATCGAACAGCTCAAGCTGCAATTGGCCAAGCTGCGACGCATGCAGTTCGGCCGCAAGTCCGAGAAGCTCGACCGGCAAATCGAGCNGCTGCAATTGGCCAAGCTGCGACGCATGCAGTTCGGCCGCAAGTCCGAGAAGCTCGACCGGCAAATCGAGCAACTGGAAACGCGCCTGGAAGATCTGCTGGCCGAAGAAGGCGAGCATCCGGTTGACGCGGCCGTATCGGCGCCAACACTGACCACGCCAAGACCCGCGCGCCAACCGCTGCCGGCGCATCTGCCACGCGAAGACCGTGTGCTGGAACCAGAGGAACAAGACTGCCCCTCCTGCGGCGGCAGGCTCAAGCCGCTGGGAGAGGACGTGTCCGAGCAGCTCGATCTCATCGATGCGGCATTCAAGGTGATCCGCCATATCCGGCGCAAGAAGGCTTGTGCCTGTTGCGACGTCATCGTTCAGGCCCCAGCACCCAGCCGGCCAATTGAGCGCGGCATCGCCGCACCTGGCCTGCTGGCCCATATCCTGGTATCGAAATTCGCTGACCATCAACCTCTATATCGACAGT
>NZ_JAESWB010000343.1 GCF_016765675.1 Neobacillus paridis | reverse complement strand
CTTCCACCCCTTCGGCAACAACCTGCATGTCGAGCTCGTGCGCCATTGAAATGATCGCGGTCACGATGGCGCCATTTTCACCGTCGCGTCCGATGTCCTGCACAAAGGTGCGGTCGATCTTGAGCCGGTCGATGGGAAAACGCCTCAGGTAGGCAAATGACGAGTAGCCGGTGCCGAAGTCATCGATGGCAAGCTGAATACCGCTTGCGCGCAGCGTCCGGAGCAGGACAACGTTTTCCTCGACCTTTTCCATCAGAAAGGATTCGGTGATCTCCAGTTCGAGCTGTGCCGGCTGCAGTCCGGTGCTCTCAAGAATCCGCAGCACATCGTGCAGCAGGTCACAGTTGTACATCTGGCGTGCCGACAGGTTCACCGAGATGGTCAACTGCCCAAGACCGTCGCGGCTCCACTGCGCCATCTGCGCGCAGGCCGAGCGCAACACCCAGAGGCCGATCGCCTGGATCAGGCCGCACTGTTCCGCGACCGGAATGAATTCCGCCGGGCTCACCGTGCCGAGTTCCGGGCTGCGCCAGCGCAGCAGCGCTTCCATCCCCGTGACCTGGCCTGTCGACAGGCTGGACTGCGGCTGGTAATGCAGCGTCAGTTCATCGCGCTCAAGGG
>NZ_JAESWB010000342.1 GCF_016765675.1 Neobacillus paridis | reverse complement strand
CCAGCCTTATCCCGTGTCGCTTTATAACGAGTAAGAAGGAAATTCGATTCAAGCGAAGCAAGGACACTTTCGAGTTCCGGTTTGACAATAAAATGACTAACTTGCGGATTCGACAAACCTTCAAAATATTTTCCGCCAATTTCACCATCAACAATTTTCTTACGTACAGTTCTCGCCTCAGTGATAAGGTGCTCGAGAAGCTTTCGTTGATTATGACGATCTAACTTTTGCTCGAAAGGCTCTAACGCAAATCGATTTAAACGGTCAAAATACCTAACAACAGTGTTTTCATAATACTTTTTTGTCGCTAACCGAAGTGAAGCGAGAGTGATTTTTTGCGATTTTGATATTCTGTCAAGATAACTTTGGTGCAAAAGATGTCCCATTATTCTTGGAACGTTGAAAGATGCCCTGAACATGAGCGCCATGTAATCCTCCAACGGCACTGACGTACTTATATCAAAGAAGTCTTTCAGTTCGATACCAAAAGCCTGAAATCTCGTGTTTAGCAGCCGTGTAGCATAGTCGCCCGCAGACTTTTCCATTTCCTGAACTTCCGATGCCTCGTAAAGATCTGCAAAGTCAAGAGCAAGGGTATCTGCCTTTCCTG
>NZ_JAESWB010000341.1 GCF_016765675.1 Neobacillus paridis | reverse complement strand
CCTTGAGCACGGCGTCCTGACTCTCCTGCCTCTTTTGCTTTTTCCAGTCAAGCTGGTCAGGGGAGGCGTCTGGCAAGCCATCGTCCTGGCCTTGGGCGAATGCGCGATGCACGTCTGGCACCCGGTCGCGCGCTGCCCCGGATCTGTGCACGTCCTTCGACGCGCGTGCCTTTGTGTCATGGACGACTTTGCTCAGCTTGCCAAGGAAACCGCTTGTCCGCGTCTTTCCATTCCTTTCCACCGAAGCCGTCGCCGCTTTCGGAAGTGTCGAGGAATGTCTGGATTGCTTGCTCGCTTGCTTGCTCGCCTTTCGGGCAAGCTTCCGATAGCGCTTTAGATGGTCGGGCTCAACCATGGCATCAAGCGGAAGGCCGAATGCATCGATGGTATGCACCAATGGCGGCACATCAGCAAGAAGCGCGGCGGCTTGGTCGAGCCGGTTCTGGACCACCTGCTCATGCACGAGCCGGGCAAGCTGCTGCTGCAGCACGAGCGAGTCCGGACGATCATCTCCGTGCAGCATGG
>NZ_JAESWB010000340.1 GCF_016765675.1 Neobacillus paridis | reverse complement strand
CCGTAGGAGTCTGGGCCGTGTCTCAGTCCCAGTGTGGCCGATCACCCTCTCAGGTCGGCTACGCATCGTCGCCTTGGTGAGCCGTTACCTCACCAACTAGCTAATGCGCCGCGGGCCCATCTGTAAGCGACAGCTTGCGCCGTCTTTTAGCTTATCTACATGTGTAGATAAGAATCATCCGGTATTAGCTCCGGTTTCCCGAAGTTATCCCAGTCTTACAGGCAGGTTGCCCACGTGTTACTCACCCGTCCGCCGCTAACCTCGAGGAGCAAGCTCCTCTTGATTCGCTCGACTTGCATGTATTAGGCACGCCGCCAGCGTTCGTCCTGAGCCAGGATCAAACTCTCCAATGAAGTTAAGTTGATATAGCTCATAAAATTTAACGTTGGCTTCATTTCGTTAGAAATGAATTTTTTCTATGTTGACGTTTTTGTTTGTTTAGTTTTCAAAGAACAATCAAATCATTTCAGTGAAAGAGTACTATCAATGGAATAATTTTTCTTATTCAGCATTTTTTCTCAATCACTCAAAAGCGACTCTTATAATTTATCATATCTCTCTTCATGGTGTCAACAACTTTTTTCAAAGTCTATTTCGTTGTTTACATCGCTTGAAGAGGGCGAAATTTAATATAGCATGATCTAAAAATGTTTGCAATATGATTTTTAAATTTCTCGGTTCAGTTCATTATAATATTAAAATGAATCCAATTCATATATGTGTGTTACGATTTCTTCTCTCAAATAAATCTGTTTTCTTCATTTTTATTAATTTAACTTGCTAATTTAATTGGAAATTTTTTTCTTAAATTTTCTCTTGCAAGTAATATAAATTGAGGATATAATAACTCATGTACTTCATATCGGGGGCTTAGCTCAGCTGGGAGAGCGCTTGCATGGCATGCAAGAGGTCAGGGGTTCGATCCCCCTAGTCTCCATTATTTAAAACTCTTGCATAGCAAGAGTTTTTTGTTTAGTCTCCATTTTATTTTACTCCTTTATATAATTCACCCGTTTCTGCAATTCTGGCCGTATACTCTCTAAATTCCCGCCAAATTTAGCGGTATTAAAAATCATTTCCACTTTGTCTTTACCTATTGCCTTTTTCATTCTAAAAGAATATAATTCACATAAAACCTAGTTTATTAATCGGAATAATATACTTTATGAGGAGGTAGTCCTAATGCAAAACCATTTTCTTATTATTCATGGTTTAAACGGAAGTGGTCATGATCATTGGCAGACTTGGCTGGTACAAGAATTGACAGCCCGAAATTATGATGTTTCCTATCCTGTCTTTTCCAACTTTCATTCACCTAAAAAAGATAAATGGATCGGAGAACTAGCCTCCGCCCTTGACGCTATACCTAAAAATCGCCCATTAACCGTTATTACTCATAGCTTGGGATGTATTCTTTGGCTTCATTATGCAGCAAAGCTGAACAAAAGTATTGCTGATCGTGCAATTCTGGTGGCGCCGCCCTCACCAAGGGTAATCCTGGCTGAGGCAAAATCTTTTTTCCCTGTGCCTCTTGATAAAAGACCGCTGACCATTGCTGCAAATCAGACGTTATTCGTTCATTCTTCCAATGATCCCTATTGCAGCTTGGAAGATTCCCTTTTATATAAAAATATCGGGCTTCCATCGATCACTTTTCCAAATATGGGTCACATTAATACCGGGTCAGGACATGGAAAATGGCCATGGATTTTGGAGCAATGTCTGGAGGAAAAAAAGGCAATTACTGTCTAAAAAAGCTGTTGAGGTTCTTCTCAACAGCCTGTTGAACTATTATAAAAGGTTTTTAAAATTATATTTACCTAAAATATTTTCAATTTTTAATGCAACTGTTATATCTCCTTTTACTTTTACTTTACCAGTCATTAAGGCCATTGCACCGCTTAGTTTTCCCAAGAGGAATTTTTTAAAATGATCATAATTCAATTGCATTGTAACTTTTGGCTCTGCTTCCACTCCAGCCATAATCTTTAATGTATTATCCTCAAAATAATATTGATAAGTGCTGGGATCTTGATCTGTAACCTCAAATTGAACAACAGCGTTAAACCCTTGAATTGGTTCAGGATTTTCGTTAATAATTTCTGTAATTTTTTCGACCAGTTCTGATAATGAATACTCTTCAATCGCTTTTGTCACGTTAACTCCACCTCGCATTCTTATTTCAATTACTATGATACTAATACGTATTCGTATCACGCAATAAAAATTTTGAATTTTCTTAAAAATAGTGCCTGACACTGATAGAAAAGTGTCAGGCACTCCATCTTAAGCAAGAACCATTGCCCGTATTTTCTTTGCCGCTGCCGCCATTACCTTTAATTTTCCTACAGCGACTTCATCACTGTTCATTGGGCGCTGGGCGAAAGTACCAAAGCCGCAGTCAGGATTTAAAAAGATTTTTTCATCAGGTAAAAACTTTCTGACCTCCTGAACGCGTTCAATAATTTCATCGACAGTTTCTACAGTCTCAGTCCGTGGGTTAACAACTCCAAAGCCGATTTCTTTGCCGCCGAAATCGCGTATCGCAGCAATTTCACCGGCTCGAGGAGTAGCGTATTCGAGGATCAACTGATCCACCTTAACCTTAGACAAGTATGGGACCAACGGATAGTAGGGGCCGCGCAGCAATACCTGCTCCTGAGTGCTCCAATTTCCGCGGCAAACATGGACGCCAATCCTCGTGCCCCGGCCAAGCTTGCCGTCGGTTACTTGATTCATTAAATCCAAAGCGAAGGCAATTTCCTCCTCGGCATCGGCTTTTGCTGTCAAAGCACCACACATAAAGGTTCGATTGGCATTTTTCTGTGTGAACACAAGTTCCGTTAAAACCGGCTCATCAAATTGCACAAATTCAACACCTGCAGCAATCAAGTCATCCAGTTCCTCCCGTAGGACTTTCACAATATCTACGGCCAAATCCTCTTTTGTTGGATAGGCATCGATTGATAAGCCTTCCACCCACATTGCCCTGGTCAATAGATAAGGCCCCGGCAAGGCGACCTTTACAGCCTTATCGGTATGTTTTTTCAAAAATAAATAGTCATCAAGGGCAAGCGGCTTTCTGCGGCTGATGGTTCCAACCGCTGCCGGATTGGACATTGAAAAAGCAGGGACATCGAGAGTGCCAAGAATTTCTTCAAAACTGGCTTTGTCCTCGACGTATTCCAACAGCTCCGATACCGACAGCATGCGAACATTATTCAAATGCTCGGCAACAAAGGAAATAAAATTATCACGGCGCTGCTCGCCATCGGAGACGATATCGATGCCCGCCTCTTCCTGCCACTTTAAAATTTGCAAAATTGCCTGATCGGCAATGACTTGAAACTCTTCTTCCGTTATTCTCCCGGCGCGCTTATCACGCATCGCCTTTTTCACTGCCGTGGACCTTGGCCAGCTGCCAATCACCGTGGTGGGGAAAATAGGTAATGTCATATTTGGTTTACCCCCAGTTAAGATACAATTAAAAACTTTATAAGCGTACCCCATATCTAAAGCTTCAAGGAATTTGACAATTTTAAAAAACAATTGAAAGCTTTATCTCAATTGGTACAGCTTGTTTAAGAGTTTGATAGACAGGAGAACGGTCCAATGTATTACGCCAAAGTTCCTCCAGAACCGCTTCCTCTTCAGGAGAGGAGATATAAAAGGTCCCGGTGAGTTGATCCATCCTTGGGCTGCCTTCCTCATCCAACTCCAGATGATACAAAACGTTTTCCAATCCGCCCTTTAAGGAAAGTTCAAGGTGATCAATTTCGATATTTCTGCGGGAGGCCTGGGCCTTAAAACCCACCGTCAGACAGGAGGCAAGGGCTGCAAGTAAATAATCAATCGCACTTGGCGCATTTACCTTCGAACTAAAATCAGCCGGCTGCCCGGCAAGGAATTGATGATTCCGTGAAAAAACCTTTGCAGAAAGGTCTTTTCCACCTTGAACGCGGACACTCCACTGATAACCTTTCGCTGCTTGTAAATCTTGAGCCAGTTCTTTTTGAGCCGAACCCTTGGCAATAAAGTAGCGGGTTGTATTGTCACCAGGCTCTGAACCGAGAAATTGATGGTTAACCATCCGACACCAGGCTGGCAGGTCCTCGGCAACGGTTCGCTCCCTGCTGCGCACCTCCAAAATTTGGCCGTCCTCAAGCGGATCCATTGCTTTTTTAATAATTAATAACAAGCCTGAACCGCAATCCAAATCACCGCCATCGCAAACTGCATGTGGATTTTGCATCTGTATCACCTTATTTTAGTAAGTAATCGAAGCGGCGCCTTGGCTTAAAAACTCAACTAATTTGGCACCGCCAACGATTTTGGCACCTTCTACAAGATTTTCCTCATCCAAGCCGCGTTTTTTATAGCATGGGCTGCAGACCCAAAGTGTTCCACCGGCTTCGACGAATTGATCCATTAATTGTTTTAGCGGGGCAAAACCCTCTTCGTGGATGTCATCGGCATAGCCTTTAGATGCCAGATAGGCGCCTTCTACATTTAAAAAAACAACCGTTTCCTGACCTGACGCGACAGCAGCATTGGCAACAACAAAAGCAACTGTTGCTTTGTCAGGATCATTTTTTGCATTGGTCACACTCACTAAAAATTTTCCAGCCATAATACATTCCTCCAAACATTTTTTTAAGGCCAGATTCAGCCTTTTTCAATATAATAATGACTTATTTTGCCAAAGTCCTGGCGGTCAAGGAGAGTATGATGCTGCAATCTGCACCATGCGGGAATGTCTTCCCTGGCGCCCGGATCATAGGAAATTACCTGAATGATTTGTCCGCTCTCCATTTTTTTCATCGTTAGGAACAAATTCATGATCAATTCCCCACAGCCTGCAGGGCCGGCATCATAGAGTAAATCTGCTTGAATGTCCTGTGCCATCATTTTCTCTCCCTTTTAAAAAATCTGTTACCATTATTTCATTATAAAAAAGTGGTACACTAAGATAAATTCAATTTATCTATTTTGTCTATCATCATTAATCGATTATATGAATATAAAAGGAGAAAATTCCGATGGATTTACACCAGCTGTTTGTTTTCACAAAAGTGGTTGAACATAAGAGCTTTTCCAAAGCGGCAGAGGATGTCTTCTTAAGTCAGTCAACGGTCAGCTCCCATATTCAAGCTTTGGAAAAAATGCTCGACGTTAAGCTGTTTGACCGGGTTGGAAGGGAAACAATTGTCACACCATATGGGGAGCGTCTCTATAAATGGGCACTTAAACTTTTGCTGCTCAAAGATCAGGCATTGCTTGATTTAAAACAGGGCATGAATGATTTTCGCGGCGTGATCCAAATTGCTGCAAGTTCTGTTCCCGGTCAATTTTTGCTGCCTAAGATGGTAAAGGCATTTCGAGAACAATACCCTAACGCCATTTTTCAAATTACCCAATCTTCTTCAAAAACGGCTGTGGAGAAAATTTTGAATGGAATCGGAGATATTGGAATTGTCGGTCATGAATATGTCAGTGATAAGCTTCATTACATTCCTTTATTAAAAGAAAAGCTTGTACTCATCACATCGAACGAAATGGAAATAAAGGATCCAGTCAGCATACGTGACATGCTTAAGTACCCCTTTATTATGAGGAATACAGACTCCGGGACAAACGCCATGATTGAGCGATTTTTAAAGAAAAATAATAGGACCAAAGAGGATTTAAATATCGTCGCTTATACCGATTCCGGGCAAAGCTTGATGCAGTTTGTCATGCAGGGGATTGGAATCGCAATTATTTCAGAAATTGCGGCAAAGGAATATGCCCATCGCAATCTGCTAAAATGTCACGAAATAAATGAATACGATGATGAGCGATATTTTTACCTTGTTTACAATGTCAACAAGACACAATCCATTTTATCAAAGTTATTTATCGAAAAAGCTGCCATTTTGGCTTAGTTTTCAGTTAGTAAATGAGGCTGAACTTTCTTAGGTTCAGCCTTTTTTGCACAGATCTTCAATTATCTTATGGTTTCAGTACCACTTTAATACAATCTTCCGTCTTTGTATCAAACACTCGATACCCGTGCTTTGCCTGCTCAAGGTGTAAGGAATTTTCGAAAAAAATCAGCTGTATCCATTCCTGCTTTTCGAAATGGTATGCAGCTGATTCCAATTATTTTACGGTATGGATTTCCTTTAATTTTTGCTTATCAATCTTCCCCACATGGGTTTTCGGAAGCTCATTGACAAAAATAATTCGCTTTGGAATTTTATAGCGTCCCAGCTTTTTACAGCAATAGTCCTGTAATTCCTCCTCTGTCAGAGAATCAGGCTGTTTTGGGGCAATAAATGCAGTGACAATTTCGCCCCATTTATCATCGGGTAAACCAAGAACAGCGACTTCGTCGACCGCCGGGTGTTCAGCCAGCCATTGTTCGATTTCAAGCGGATAGACATTCTCTCCGCCAGTAATAATCATATCCTTTTTTCGACCAACAATGTAATAGAAGCCTTCTTCGTCCTTTTTCGCTAAATCCCCGGTATAAATCCAGCCGTCTTTGATTGTTTCTGCTGTCGTTTGGTCCTGATTCCAATAAAACGAAAAACCATGTTTTCCTTTTATTAAAAGCTCCCCAACCTCATGCGGTGCGGTCTCACTGCCATCCGGCTTGACTAATTTAATTGAATTAAACAACATCGGTTTGCCGACAGAACCGCGTTTCACTAATGCATCTTCCGGACTAATATAAAAATTATTTGGTCCCGCCTCGGTAAGACCATATCCCTCTTTAAAGGCCAGGCCTTTTTTTCGAAAAGCATCGTAAATTTGATAAGGGCAAGGCGCTGCTCCCGATAAAAAGATTTTCATATGCGGGAAGGTACTTCTTTGAAATTCTTCCGTTTGAATCAGCATATGATACATCGTTGGCACAAGGAGGATATTGGTGCAACGGTAGCGATTCAGCGATTGCACTGCTTTTTTTCCACTAAAGGACTCGCCAATCACCACCGTTCCGCCCACCATCAAAATCGGAATACATAAAGCATTTAGGCCCCCGGTATGAAACATTGGCATATAGTTTAACGTTATATCATCCTCCGCCAAACTCCAGCTTACGATTGTGTTCAAAGCATTCCAGAATACCGCTTGATGGCTTAAAACCACACCCTTAGGTTTCCCGGTTGTTCCACCGGTATAAATCATCAATAGTGGGTCGACTTCAGAAATACTTTCTAGAAATTTTTCTTTACCTGAAAAATATACCATTTCCTCAAAATCTGTAGCTTCGATAAAGAAGACGTCCAACTCAATATCAATCAGATCTGCAAATTTATCTTTGAACTGGCGGTGAATACCAATTAAACCAGGGGTGCAATCCGCCAAAATTTCCTTTATTTCATGAACAGATAAGCGCCAATTCAACGGCACCAGAATGGCACCTATTTTTCCGCAGGCAAACAGCAAATCAAAATAACAGATATGGTTTGGAGATAAGAGGGCTACTCGATCCCCTTTCTTAACGCCGCGCTGGCAAAGCCAGCCAGCAATTGATTTTGCCCGATTATTTAAGTCCTTAAATGTCCATGTCATGTTTGTGCTTTCGTCTATAATCGCATCCTTATGAGGGGATAATCTAGCCCGATGTTCCAGCCAATCCAATTCCCAATTCACCGATAACCGCTCCTTCACTACTAGATGGACCTATTTTACTTAGTTTTAGTTACAGCGCAGTTACAGTTGAGCTAGGCCAGCAAGCAGAACAAAAAAACGACCCCGTGAGGTCGTTCGCACAAATTAAATGGAATTAAATGGAATTAAATGGATTTACATCATGATGCCGCCATCCACGTGGAGCACCGTTCCATTCACATAGTTTGCTTCATCGGAAGCAAGGAAGAGATAAGCGTTGGCAATATCCTCCGGCTTTCCCAAGCGTGCCAGAGGCACCATTTGCAGCATTTGCGCCATCACTTTTTCCGGCACCTTTGCGGTCATCCCAGTTTCAATAAATCCCGGAGCAACGGCATTGACATTAATCCCTTTTCGTCCCAGCTCCTTCGCCCAGGTTTTCGTCATCCCGACGACACCGGCTTTCGTTGCCGCATAATTCGTTTGCCCGACATTTCCATAGACCCCGGAGACTGATGATGTATTGATAATTCTGCCGCGGCCATTTGCTAGCATTGCCGGCAGTACAGCCTGGGTACAGTGGAACACACCTGTTAAATTGACATCCAGCACTTTTTGAAAATCGGCTGTTGACAGCTTCGCCAGCATTGCATCTCTGGTAATACCAGCATTATTGACAAGAATATCGATTTTCCCATAGGCCGAAAGAACGTTGGTAACCATTTCATCGACACTTTCACGGTCGGCAACATTTACCTGAAAAAAGCTGACATCATAGCCCTTTTCTTGGAGCCCGCGAGCTAGTTCTTCACCCTGCTCGACATTAAAATCTGCCATTGCCACCTTCGCGCCTTCACGGGCAAATATTTCCGCAGCAGCGAAACCAATTCCACCGGCTGCTCCTGTGATAATCGCCACTTTATCTTGTAATCTCATTTTACCTTTCCTCCAAAAATTGATCCATTGCATTCAGTAATTGCGGCAGATCATCCACTAGCGGTGAATGGCCGCAATTTTTTAGCTCTACATATGTGGCTTTTTCTCCTAAATCCTCCAGCAGTTCCTTTGTCATTTCTTTTATAACCACCATATCGCGGTCCCCTTGCAAAACAAGGACTGGGACGTTAATTAAATCCACTTTGCCGTTCCCATCAACAAGCCCGTTATGATGATGGCTGATATTAAAGGTATTATTGGCATGATGCACTTCAGCCAGATTCCTTTGTGTCCGCATATCTTGAACATATTCATCATACCGTTCCGGGGCGGGTTGATTATGGGTGTAGATAACGGAATTCCAAATCAATTTTAAAAGGTGCGTGTCATTGGTGTCATAGGCAGTTTGTACCGGAATGGTGCGGATCAAGTCTTGTTTAATTTCAGCATGCGAGGTAAAGCGCCGCGGTTCATCGGTTTCATTTATTTTCCCATCAAACGGATAGCCGCGGGTCGATTCCGATGCCAGCAAAATCAGCTTATTGCAGTACCCCGGATAATCTGCGGCAAACTGCATCGCAACTGCTCCGCCCGTTGACCAGCCGACGGCAGCGAAATCCTTCAGGCCAATTTCGTCGACGAACAGCTTCACATCATCGGAAAAATCCTTGATCGACATGATTAACTTATGATAGCTGGAGCCGCCAAAGCCCCGCAGGTCAACAGCATAAAGTTTATATTTTGCATCCATATTTTCCAGTACCAAGTCCCAATGCTTCGATGAAGTCATATTTCCATGGATGAGTAAAACCTTTATATCGCCGCCTTCCCTCTCACGGTAAGTCAAAGTTTCACCATTCGGCAAAAGCACTTTTTTCATGGACACATTCACCATTTCCATCACCCTTCCCCCATTTAATCGTTGTCGCTCCCCAAGCGTAACCAATACCGGCACTGACCAACACGACGACATCTCCATCCTTGATTTTTCCTTGCTCCAATGCCAGCTCCAATGACAAAATCTGATCAATTTGTCCGATATGTCCATAGTCTTCCAGATAAATCGATTGCTCTTCGGACAATCCTAGTTCTTTTAATACATATTCATGGGCCGATTTTTTCATGTGAAGAATAGCTAAATAGGACAGGTCTGCTTCGCTATAGCCGCTTTTCCTTAGTGATTCGCGAATCACCTTTAAAAAATTACCCATCGACTTTTGCTCCAAGCGCTGTTTCATCCCTTCAGGATCAAGCACATCCAGCTTGTTCAGGCGTCGATCAAGCGCCTCTTTTGTGATTGGATTTTTGGTACCGCCAGCAACGACGACAACATCCTCGGAAAAAGAACCGTCCGTGATGATCTCTGTTTCCAATAATAGATTTTTATCAACATCCTTTTGCAAAAGAATGGCCCCGCCCCCGGCACCAAGATTAAACATGAACCGGGATCTAGGATTTTCGTAATCAAGGAAATCAACGTTGCGGTAACCGCCGGCAAGCAGGACCGTGCGGATAGATGGATCGGCCAGCATCATACTTTTGGCGACTTTCAGAGCCATAACAGTTGTCCCGCACCTTAAAGCAACGTCAAAGGCCCAGGCATTCAGCGCGCCTACCTCTTCCTGTAGTTTAATCCCGGCTGTCCAAACCGGATACTCCTTATGTTCTTCGCCAATATAAATGACGAGATCAATCTCCAACGGGTCGATTCCAGCCTTGGCAATGGCCTTTTTTGCTGCGATAATCCCCATCTGACATGTATGATCTTGGGCACCAGGGAGATACTTTTTCCTAATTCCCATTTTTTCTTCGACAACAGCAACAGGGAGTCCTGCCAGTTCAGCAATCTTTTTTCCTGTTAAAAATTCCTCAGGAAGATAGATCCCCGTGCTTACAATTCCAATATGCAACACCATCACCTGCTCTTCTAAACATCCTCAATCATCTTCGCGATATAGTTCATCGCTTCGCCCAACGACTCAAATAAGGTCTCCCGTTCCTCCTGTACATGCGTAACCTTAATGCGCCATTGTCTTCTGCCTGTTTCCTTCTCTACCGCTGCCAGTTGAAACCGAACAACAAAGGACACGATTTGATTGCTATCCATTAGCTCCACATTCATCCCGCCATTTTTTCTTCTTTTTTCACTGCATGCTGCTTTTTCTTTTTCCAGGAAAGGGAGCTTAATGTTCCAACAATGCCTTTCGGAAAAAACATCACAACCAAGATGTAGATAATCCCAAAAAAGATAATCCAGCGTTCAAAAATGGCATGCTCCTTCGCCAGGGCTGTCAGCCAATCGTGGGCAAATTCAATGATTCCCGCTCCGATGATGGCACCGACTAATGTCCCGACACCGCCAATAATTGTCATCAATAAAGCATCAAGAGTGATGTCCATGGTAAATACACTTGTATTCACAAACCTTAAGGAGACGGCGTACAAGACCCCCGCAATCCCTGCGAGCACGCCGGAAACGACACTGGCCGTTATTTTATAATGCAGGACATGATAACCTAATGATTCGGTCCGCTGTTCATTTTCCCTAATCGCCTGCATGACCCGGCCGAGCGGTGAATTGGTAAACCGCTTGAGAAGCAAAAAGACAGCAACCATCAAAAACAGACAAAGCCAGTAAAAATGGGTCCGGTCAATGAATTGCTCCGGAACTCGAAAGGTAAAACCATCATTTCCATAGGTCATGGACCTCCATTTTTCTGCTAATACAAGGAAAAGCCCTGATAACGACAAAGTTAACATCGCATAGAAATGGCTTTTTAACCTTAGTGTCAGCAAGCCGACTACAAAGCTGACAATTGCGGTGAGGGCAATCGTCATCAACACTGCCAAAAGGAAATACCCAAGCGTTGGTTCGAACCGCTTCATAAAGATGCCAATCGAATAAGCGCCGATCCCGAAAAACATCGCGTGTCCAAAGGATACGATACCGGTAAAACCAAGCAGCAAGTCATAACTCATCGCAAAAATCGAAAAGACAAAGATCTGGGTTAATAAAATAAATAGGTTTCTTGATTCATAGACAAATGGCAAAAGGACCAGAAAAGCTGCCACAATTAAGATGACGGCTGTCATCTTATTTCCCTCAATCAATCGCATATGCTCACCCCTTTGCTCCAAATAAACCCTGCGGTCGAATAATCAGGACAATCGCCATCAAGAGCATGTTTACTGCTAGAGACAAGTCAGGGACATAATACGCCATAAACGAACCGGAAAGTCCTACTAATATGGCGGCCAGCACCGATCCTTTAAAATTTCCCATGCCCCCAATTACCACAACAATGAATGCCAAAATTGCAAATTCCATTCCCATACCGGCATGGATCACACCAGAATAAGGTCCTAAAAGAACACCGCCGAGTGCCGCCATTCCGGCACCCATCATAAACACAAACATAAACACCTTCTGGATATTAATTCCAAGCGATTGAACCATTTCTTTATTCATCACACCCGCCCGAACAACCAGGCCGATTTTGGTTCTTTTAAGAACAAATTGTACCGCAGCAAAAATGAACAGCCCGACTAAAATGATAAAGGCACGGTACTTGATAATAATGATGCTGCCAAGCTCCCAGCTCCCCTTCAAATAATCAGGAGGCGACGCCATGATTTGATTCGGGCCCCAAATCACCTTCAGCATTTCTGATAAGACAAGCATCAGGCCAAGGGTGATTAAAATCTGCTGAACATGATTGCCATATACCGGTTTGATAATCCACCTTTCGGTTATGATTCCCAGTATAAAGCCTGTCAGGATGGCGCCGATAATCCCGGCCAGAAAACTGCCGGTTTGTGAATAGATCCAAAGACCGCTGTAGGCACCCCAGGCAAACAAACCGCCATGTGCAAAGTTCAGGACATCCATCAAGCCGAAAATCAAGGTAAGACCGGCGGCCAGCAAAAAGATCAGCATCCCCGTTGCCAGTCCATTTATGGTTAAGTTGATAATCAAATCCACCCAGCTGTCCTCCTTCCTAGGCAATCCCCAGATATTTCCGTTTCATTTCTTCATCCTCTTTTAACTGCTTCATCGATCCATGACTGACGGTCCGACCGTCGTCAATAATGTAGAAGCAATCACCGATGTAGCTTGCCATCATGAAATTTTGTTCCACCAATACAATCGTGGTCTGATCCTTCATTTGGATAATTGATTCCATCACTTTTTCAACAACAATCGGGGCCAAGCCTTTACTCGGTTCATCAATTAACAGCAGTTCATTTTCATTTACATATGCCCTGGCAATCGCAAGCATTTGTTTTTGCCCGCCGCTAAGCAGCCCTCCAGGCTTTTTCCAAAACTTCTTCAGGTCGGGAAATAAATTAAGAATCCATTCCATCCGTTTCGCCGTTTCCTCATTTTCCGTTTGGATGGCCACCCTCATATTTTCTTCCACCGTTAACCCGGCAAAAATTCCTTGATCCTCAGGAACATAGCCAATGCCTCTCTTGGCAATCGTATAGGTTGGCAAGGTCTGAATCGCTTCCCCTTTAAAGGAAATCGTTCCTTTTGTGGCCTGATTAAGTCCCATAATCGTTCTTAGTGTTGTCGTTTTGCCGGCGCCATTTCTCCCCAAGAGGACGGTCACTTCTCCTTTTTTGACCTCAAATGAGACACCCTGGAGAATATGGTATTGCCCAATATGAGTTTCTACCTGATCAAGTGTTAACAGCTTATTCATCAAATTGCCCCCCTAAATAAGCCGACTGTACGGTCTCGTTTTTCATAATTTCTTCAGGGGTTCCATCTGCCAAAAGCCTTCCATTAAATAACACCATGACGGAATCTGATAAATCCAAAATCATATCCATTTTGTGCTCAATCAGGATAATCGTCCGGTTCCCCTGTTCCTTAATTTTTTTAATGACTTCTAATATCGCCGGAACTTCCTCCAATGACATTCCCGCCGTCGGTTCATCCAGTAAAAGGACTTCCGTTTCCAGCGCCAGCAGCATGGCGATTTCCAGTTTGCGCTTTTCCCCATGAGCCAGGTTGCTGGCCAATGAATCTTTTTTATCGTCTAACAGCACCAGTTTGAGCCACTCTAAAGCCTTTTCTTCAAATTGGCGATACTTTTTATAATGCAGCAGCATCTGATAGCGAATTCCCGCCTGCGATTGGACCGCTAATCTGACATTTTCCAGCACCGTTAAATTGGGAAACACATTGGTAATTTGAAAGGAGCGGCCAATCCCCGCCCTTGTGCGGTTCGTCGATGTCAATTTGGTGATATCCCGGCCGCGAAAATAGATGTGCCCTTTTGTTGGCATTAATTGACCGCTAAGAAGATTAAAAAACGTTGTTTTTCCGGCTCCATTCGGTCCGATAATCGATTTAAAATGCTTCTCCGGTACAGAGACACTGACGGAATCAACCGCCGTATGACCGCCAAAAGTAATCGATAAGTCCTTTGTTTCGATAAGGGTAGACATGATTTCACCACCTGTTGTTTTTTCGTTAGAAATTAGGAAGAGGGGGGACCTCGCTACAGTTGGTCTCACCCCCGTCATTTCCCCTTGAATCATTCTTATTTATTGCGAATTGGCGGTGCCGTTTCTTCAGGTGACAATTCCCTAATTAGTACCGGTACGGGATAGGAAACACCGTCTTTTTTCTCCAGCTTAATCGCATACATTGCTTGCAGCGCTTGGTGATCTTCCGGACGGTAGGTCATCGTCCCCTTCGGTGTCTCAAAACTCATGCCTTCCATCGTTTTGATTAATGTATCCGCATCTGTATCACCATTTGATTTCTTCACTGCTTCCACAATGGAAATGGCCGCACTCATTCCGCCTGGAGTAAACAAATCAGGTACTTCGCCGTTGAAACGCTTCTTATGTTCTTCAACCAGCCAATCATTTATTTTATTTTTTGGCAGATCATGATAATACACAGTGAAGCCTTCCATGCCGACCAACGGCTCCATCGTCGATAATGCCGCAATATCAGGAGCACCGGTGGAAATTTTGATTCCTTTTTCCTGCAGCTTCATATCGGCAATTTGCTTCCATGGGGAGTTGGCACCCGCCCACACAACAAAAAGATAGTCAGGTTTGGCATCGATGATTTTTTGAATATTCGAGGTAAAGTCTGTTGCCGCCGGGTCGGCATATTCTTCTTTGACAATTTTTGCCCCAAGCTTGACCGCAGCTTCTTTAAAAGCAGCGACACCATCACGGCCAAAGGAGTAATCCGGTGCCAATGTGGCAATTTTTACGCCTTTTTTGGCAATGGCTGCAGCCCCGGCAACCGCATCCTGAGATGAGTTTCGTGCGGAGTGAAAAATATACTTATTAAACTCTGAACCTGTAATACTATCAGCAGCGGCTGGTTCCACGACCATGATCTTTTGATACTCCTCCGCCAACGGCAGCACAGCTAATGTATCGGCAGAACTGGATGATCCAACAAGAAAATCGACCTTATCTTCCTCTAATAACTTCGTTGCTTTTTGTACGGCTACTTCCGGTTTTGTTTCCGTATCTTCGACGATGAATTCAATTTTTCGGCCGGCCACTTCCATTTTTCCTTCGGTTGCATATTCAAGTCCAAGCTCGAAGCCTCTTAATGTTTGTTTTCCGTAAGATTCCAAAGCTCCTGTTTTAGAAGCAAGGACACCAATCTTAATCGGTTCTTTATTCGCCGTTTTCTTTCCATTGTCTTTCGAATCTGATGAAGATTTATCAGAGCTGCAGGCACTGGCAAACATCATTACCACCATCAGTAAACCTACTAATACCCATTTTCCACGAAACCTTTTCACACATTTTCCCCCTTTGAATTTTTCAATAAAGTGAAACTTCCATCAGTGGGGGTTTTCTTCATCCCCCACTGATGGTTAGTTGAACCAATCGGACCTTTACGGGCAGTTGATCCCCCACCTAAATTCCTTGTAGACTTGGACTCCCCGAGGTGGGGGTCTTACTGCCCGTTAAGGCGGGATAAAACTGGTATAGCGTTTGTTTTATGATAGAAAACAAGAGTTACAGGAGAGTTACAAAAAAACAGCCTGGTTAGGGCTGTTCAAATGAATCGATAAAGTTTTCTGCTTCGATGATCATCTTGTACATATGCTGGGTCGGCTCTAGCGGGATAACACCCAATTCCTCCTGTAACACCCGTACACATTTCTGATACCACTTCATTGCCTGCGGACGGTTGTTTTTCCGATAATAGCAATACATCAACAGGCGGTAGGCCTCTTCCCATGTACGGTCGCGGTCAAGAATTTTTTCACACCAAGCAATCGCGGCATCATAGTTTTCGCGGCGGACCATTACCTGCGCCATCTTCTCGGCACCACGTAAAAAATAAACGAGCAGATTCTCTCTTTTGCTGATGCACCAGTCCTCATAACGTCGTTCAGGCAGATAATCGCCATGGTAAATGTTTAATCCCCGCTTAAGGAAATCAATCACCTTTACGCTATCAGTTGCGTTTAAGCCTTCTTCAATCAGTTTTTGAAATTGAGTCGTATCCACTTCAATTACTGCATGGGGATTGAGCCCGTAAAACATCCCCTCACGGATAATGAAAAAGGATGCGGCTCTCGCCTTCCGCTGCGGTTCAAGGACATGCAATAGACTGTTTAATGCCACCTTGAAATCACGGTCGGCATTTTTTTTATCTTGATTTGGCCAAAGAATTTGGATAATCTCGTCCTTGGCAATCGGCTCGTTCAAGGTGATGAATAACTGGAACAATTCCTTCGCTTTTTCTCTTTGCCAGTCTTTTTCAGCAATCTCTTTCTCACCCAGCCAAAGCCGGAATTGGCCCAACGTTTGCACGCGAAGCGAGTAGCCTGGATGCGAGTCAAGAGTGCTGACCCCCAGATTCTCCAATGTTTTTCTGACAAATGGTGTTTGAATTTCCACTTTCAAACAGGTAATAAGTAAAGGCACGATAACTTGTAAATCCCGCGGGCTAAAAATCGCTTGATGGTAAAAGAAGAATTCATATTCATGATTTTGCACTAGTGTTAAAAATTCATCGATCGTTTGCTTAAAAAGCTCCTCCTTTTTTTCAAGAAAGAATAGATAGGACAACCAAAATTTACTCAGCATCTGTCCATAGGAATCCTCACAATGCTGGAAAAGGGAATCGGTTTTTTTCAAAAAATGATGGGCTTTTGTTAATCGTTCATTATAAATGCAGGTGATCCCCATTCCCAAGGTAATTAACGCAGAAAGCCAAACATCGTTCACCTTCTCTGTTTCCAGCAATGCCTTATTTCCAACATCCAAGGCGCGTTCCAACTCTCCCCTGATCCCGTATAAAAGACAAAGGCCCATTAAAGGCTCTGCCTTTCCTCTATCCACATGCAGCTGGTCCATAATTTCCAATGCGGTCTGATAGCAGTTTTCGGCCAACCGGGAGTCATATTTATTTAAAATTTGCACGGCATGACCCAGCCGCATCCAGCCACAGGCTTCAACAAACGGAGCTTTCTGCGTGATCCCTTGTTGAATCCCTTTCTCTGCAAGCTCTTTTGCTCTCAACCCATTTCCGGTAAAAGCTTCGATCAAAGATAGCAAAACATCTGTTTCCCGGTGAGCTTGCGGCAGTGATGTGAAATTTGTCGCGTTAAACTGCTCCTTTTTCCGGTAAAGCAGTCTCTTTGCTTCCTCAAACCGGCCGGTTCGTAAATACAGTCTTGCTTCCAAATTTCCATCAAGATCGATCGCCTTCGTTTTTTGAATCCATTTTTCTGCTTCCGAAGCTTTCCCGGCATTTAATAAATTTTCCGATAACAATTGATAGAGTCTGCCTTTTTCTTCATCAGAAGCTCTGCTTTTTTCCCGATGGGTGATCGCCTCGTATAAAATCCGTTCCGCCTGATGCGGTTGAATCGTATCGAGATAAATTTTTGCCTTTCCTTCTAATGCCATACTCATTCCGAGATGATCCTGCTTTTTCTCGGCACCGCAAAAAGACCGATGATAGCAATTCTCTGCTTGTTGATATTGGGAACGGTAGCGATGGATTTCCGCCTTCAAGTACCAAAGTGGGTAGTATATATCCATATTCGCCTCAGGAATCATCGTTAGTTGATCAGAAAGGCTTTCCAATTTCCCTCCTTCCAGCATTTTCAAGCCTTGTTCTTGTAAGATCGCGGCAATCGCTTGATTGTGTTCAATCTTTTTATAATGATGGAGCGCTTCCTCCCATAGTTGTCTTTTCTCAAAGTAGCGGGCACATCGTTCATGAAGCAGATAATAGTTTTCCGGTTGATTATTTTTCAATAGGTTTTCGAGAAACTCTTTAAATAGAGCATGAAAACGATAATGCGTTCCGCCTACTTTTTGAATAAATAAATTTCTATCTTTCAACTGTTCCAACATTTTAGCGGCTCCGTGAAGGCCGATTACTTCTTCACACATGGCTTCTTCTATTTCTTCAAAGATCGAGGCCTGTTCGAGGAACTGCTGAACAATGGGAGGCTGTTTTGAAAACACTTCCATGACAAGATACTGAAAAAAGTCTTGCAGGGACTGTGAGGAATGTTCAAAAATATCGGCAATGTCCTTTTTTAATGGGATTTGCTGGGCAATCATACAAATGGCGATAACCCAACCCTCGGTCAGCTGATAAATCGTTTGTACATGGCTGGATTCCACTGTTAACCCATAAAGATCGGTCATTAGCAGTTCCATTTCGTCCATTGTCAGGATTAAGTCTTCTCTGGTAATCTCTAGAAACTGTCCGCAAACTTTCATTTTCGTTAAATACTTCCATACCGGACGACTTCTGCTGGAAATAACCAAATGTAAATTTGGTGGGATATGTTCCAGCAGTTTTTCCATCCAGCTGTTGATGGTATAGGAATGTTCAATTTGATGAAAATCATCCAAAATTAATGTCACATCCGCATCCAGCTCATTGATTTCATTAATAAACAAGGAGCATAATAAACCAATTTCTTCCTCGCGAATATAGTGATCGATGGTTTCAATATACGCAGATAATTCCTTACCAAACTCAGGAGCAACGCTGCGTACCGAGTGAATAATATGCCAAAGAAACGGAAGGACATCATCATCCATGGATGAAATGGAGTACCAGCAGCCGGGTAATTTTTCATCCGTAATAAATAATGCCAGCGCCGTGCTCTTACCAAAACCGGCACCAGAATGGATGATTGTTAAAGGATATTCAGCTATCTTCTTCATTTTTTGTGTCAGCCTTGCCCGTCTAATAAAATTTTCTTTAACAGCCGGAACCCGCAGCTTTGTTTGAATGATTGGAAGCTTCATAGATTTGTCCATCTCCCAATATTTCCAATTTTTACACTATTTTATCATATTACAGCTGAGTCGTGTACGAGCAACAATAAGAAAAAGAGCTTAAGAGCTGCTTTTGCAACCTATTTATTCAGCGGGGCGTATTTTAAACGAAGAAACTGCCCGTCCAGCAAAAAATAGGACGGGCAGTTTTTTCCGATTCATTCAGTTCTTATCGATTATTAGCCATTTACTTGTTGGAATTGTTTCATGAAGTCACGGAATGCCCGGCAGGCTTCATAGGGAACCGCATTGTAGATGGAAGCGCGGCAGCCGCCGACAGAACGGTGACCATTTACCCCAACAAAGCCTGCTTGTTTCGCTTCAGCCAAAAATTTCTTTTCTAACACTTCATCTTTCACACGGAAGGTGACATTCATCAGCGAACGGCTGTCCTTTTCCGCATGTCCGATGTAAAATCCGTTACTTTCATCAATTGCATCATAAAGTAATTTTGCCTTTTCTTCGTTTCTTCTGGCTATTTCAGTAATGCCGCCAATGCCCTTTACCCAGTTGAGAACCTCCCCAAGCATGTAGATGCCAAAGGTCGGAGGTGTGTTGTATAACGAATTATTTTTTGCATGAGTGCTGTATTTTAACATCGTCGGAATATCATTATTTGCTTTTTCGATCAAATCGTCACGGATAATGACAACTGTTACACCTGAAGGTCCGAGGTTTTTCTGGGCACCGGCATAGATAAGCGCAAATTTGCTGATATCGATAGGCCGTGACAGAATATCGCTCGACATATCTCCAATTAGTGGCACATCGACAGCAGGAAAGTCTTTCCACTCGGTACCGTAAATAGTGTTATTAGATGTCAGATGCAGGTAGGCATCATCAGCATTGTACTGAAGCTCATTTTGCAAAGGAATCCGGCGGTAATGATCGTCTTTTGTGCTCGCAGCTTCATAAGGATTCCCAAAAACTTCAGCTTCTTTAAAGGCTTTTTCAGACCACGAACCGGTTAAAACATAGCCTGCTTTTTGTTCCGATTTTAAGAAGTTCATTGGAATCATTGAAAACTGCAGACTTGCACCGCCTTGGAGAAATAGAATCTGATAATGATCAGGTATCGACAGCAGTTCTTTCAAGGAGGCCTTGGCTTGATTATGTACCTCCTCATATTCCTTACTGCGATGGCTTAATTCCATTACAGACATACCGGTACCGCGAAAATCAAGGAATTCCTGCTGGGCTTTTTCTAAAACCTCCAGGGGAAGGGCAGATGGACCCGCATTAAAGTTGTAGGCGCGTGTCACTTGTACATTCATTTCTTTCACTCCTGTTTATAACATTTTATACAAGCTTCTTCGTTTGAAAGGAATTGGGTTCGCAGTCTTCTACCAGACTTCCAAAATAATCGATGCTTAATAGTTTTACCGACATTTCGGAAAAAAGCTGCTGCAGGCTGTGCGCCAGCTTTCTTCCTTTGGCTTTTTCGGTAAAACAGATCACAGTAGGACCGGCCCCGCTTAAGGCAGTTCCGAATGCCCCATTTTTCTTGGCCGCATTCTCCACAGCCTGATAAAAAGGAATAAGTGGACGGCGATAGGGCTGATGAAAACGATCCCTCTCCATCATTTTACCTGCCAGTTGCCAATTTTCGCTTAATAAAGCGGCAACCAATAGGTTGGCTGTTGAAGACGCTGCAATCGCCTCACTGCGTGAAAACTCTTTAGGGAGTACATCACGGGAATCCTTTGTTAATAATGTCTCTTTGGGAATAACCACAACCGCCTCAAAAGGAAGATTGGTAAATGACAGCATATCAACCTCATTCTGCTGATAGCTGCCGACGACTAAACCTCCGTAAATAGACGCCCCGACATTATCTGGATGGCCCTCTAATTCCGTTGCCAATAATAGCTTATCTTCTCTAGTTAATGCCAGCTCACAGGCAATATCGGCCAGCTCAATTCCCGCGACAATCGCGGAGGCGCTGGAACCGAGACCGCGGGCCAAGGGAATTTCACTTGCGACTTTCACCTTGTATGGAGACATTTCTTTCCCATACTTTTTCGCTACCCCGATGGCCACTTGGGCGATAAAATGCTGCTCGTCATTTGGAAGATCTGCCAGCTCTTGGTTTGCGGAATAAAACTCCCACTGGTTACTTTGCTCCACTTCCAGTGTCAAATACAGATTAACTGCCAAGCCGATGGAGTCAAATCCCGGACCAAGATTGGCCGTGCTGGCAGGGACCCTGATTCGCATTCGATTATTTAGAGGCATCACTTACAACCCCTCGAATATGTTCTGCAACCGCCTTTTCGTCATTTGGCAATTGAGTTGGTGTCACAAGGCTGCTTTTAATCGCCGTGTCCGGATCCTTTAAGCCATTGCCTGTAAGAACAGCAACAATTGTTGTTCCCTTGGCGATTTTTCCATTTTGAATACTTTTATAAACTCCTGCGATGGAGGCGCAGGATGCCGGTTCTGCAAAAACACCGTCAGTGGAGGCTAATTTTTTATAGGCGGCGACGATTTCTTCATCGGTGACCTCATCAAACTGTCCATCCGATTCCTGGACTGCATTTACAGCTAAATTCCAGCTTGCCGGATTCCCGATCCGGATGGCCGTAGCAATTGTTTCCGGATTTTCAAATACGCGGTTATGGACAAGTGCGGCAGCACCGGCCGCTTCAAAGCCAAACATTCTTGGCAGTCCTGTCTCTTTTTTGTCGTTGTATTCTTTAAACCCTTTCCAATAGGCGCTGATATTACCGGCATTTCCGACTGGAATCGCGAGGATATCCGGTGCTGAGCCCAGCTGGTCGCATACCTCAAAAGCAGCTGTCTTCTGTCCTTCCAGTCTGTAAGGGTTCACTGAATTCACAAGAGTAATGGGTTCCACTTTGCTAATATTGCGAACCATTTGTAACGCTTGGTCAAAGTTCCCCTCAATGGAGATAATTTCCGCTCCGTACATCATCGCTTGCGCCAGTTTTCCCAAGGCAATTTTTCCTTCCGGGATGACAACGATGCAATTAATTCCGGCACGAGCTGCATAGGCAGCGGCGGCGGCGGATGTATTTCCGGTTGAAGCACAAATAACGGTTTTGCTGCCTTCTTCTACCGCTTTGGCAACCGCCATCACCATGCCCCGGTCTTTAAACGATCCGGTTGGATTGGCCCCCTCCACTTTCACATAAAGCCCTACGCCCCATTCCTCGGACAGCCTTTCAAGCTTAATTAGCGGTGTATTCCCCTCATTTAAAGTCAGTTTTGGGGTCCTCTCATTGATTGATAAGTACTCTTTATACGCTTCTAGTAATCCTGGCCATCTTTTCATCATTATTTCCTCACTACCCTATATGTGCTTTTTACTTCCTTGACTGCTTGTAAATCATGTAATTCTTGTAAAATCTGCTGATAACTTGTTAATGAAGCATGATGCGTTACCAAAATTATTTCAGAAGTTTCATGTTTCTTAATCGGCAGCTGCAGGATTTCTTCAAAGCTTACCCCGTGTTTTGCAAATATGGTCGTAATTTCCGCAAAAACGCCGACCTCATCCTGGACATGAATCCGTAAGAAATACTTCGAAAACTTCTCACTGTCTTCCTTTAATTGTTTCGGGTATTGCGGTGTGACCGCGCTTTTACCATTCACGCCAATCCGCAGATTCTTGATAACAGCAACCAAATCCGAAACAACGGCTGATGCGGTTGGCAGACTGCCCGCACCCGGACCATAAAACATCGTTTCTCCCACTGCCTCACCGTATACATATACGGCATTATACTCATTTTGGACCGCAGCAAGCGGATGATTATTAGACAAGAAGGTCGGCGCGACACTAACCTCGACTTTTTCACCTTCGCGATGGGCATAGCCAATTAACTTCATCGTATAGCCCAATTTTTTGCCATAGGCGATATCTTCTTCCGTAACACTTGTGATCCCGCTTACCTGAACATCGTCCAAGTCAATATGCATTGAAAAACCCAAGGTCGCTAAGATCGTCATCTTTCGAGCGGCATCCAAGCCCTCCACATCTGAAGTCGGATCGGCTTCTGCAAATCCCAGTTCCTGCGCTTCTTTCAGAACCTCTTCATACGATCTGCCTTCATTGCTCATTTTGGTTAAAATATAATTGGTCGTCCCATTAACAATCCCCATCATTTGCGTGATTCGATCAGATGCCAGCCCATCAACCAAGCCCCTTAAAATCGGAATACCGCCGCCGACACTGGCTTCGTAAAAAAGGTCGCAGCCATATTCTGAAGCAACCGTTAACAGTTCTGAACCATGCAGGGCCATTAAATCTTTATTGGCAGTCACGACATGTTTTCCCTGTCGGAGCGCTGTAATTAAATAATCTTTCGTCTCATCAATTCCACCCATTACTTCAATGACGACATCGATCTCTTGATCTAATAGAATATCATCAGCACTTGAAGTCAACAGTTCAGAATCTATTTCAATTGGCCGCTTCTTATGTACATTTTGGACAAGGATATTTTTAATAACCACTGGGCAGCCTACTTGGTGCATTAATTTGTCTTGGTGATTTTTGATAATTTGGACAACCCCCGTACCGACTGTCCCTAACCCCAGTAAACCTATTGAGATAGCTTTCATCATATCTCCCTCCACATAGTGTCCTCCCACAGTGAACAAATGTATTTCTGTTGTAGACATTATATTATTCACTGAATCTTTTTACAATAGATATGTTTTTTTGGTCATCTACTGTAATCGCTTACCCTTGCACCGTTGTTGAATTCTTGTCATCAGTTAAAATTTTTCCTGAAAAATGTTTAGATTTTTTTCTGCTTTATCCCTTTACTTTACAGAAGTTGACATGTAGAATATGGCTATATTAAATGATTTTGAAATTTTATTATATTTCGTTTAATCCAACAAATGATCAGTAATGATGAAGACGGCATTAAAAAATGGCTTCAGAGAGCCGGTGGCCGCTGTGAACCGGTGCCTTTTTTTAATTGATAAGCGAACAGCGCACCTTTGCTGAAGCTTAACGAATTGCCCAGCACTTCTGAACTGGCTGCTGAACACTTATTCGTAGGCAAGCCCGGTTAAAACCGTTACATGTATAAGGTCGCAGGACTTCCCCGGCGGCAAAAGAGGGTGGCACCACGTACATTCACGTCCCTCATAACACGACCATTGTGTCTGTTATGAGGGACGTTTTTTTATAAATTAAGGTTAAAAGGATGTTGATATTTCCACCTCAAAATTGAAATCTCGTTAAATTATTTGTATGAAAAGATGGACTTATGGATTAGCGAAAAAAGATCTCAGGAGGTATATTTGGAATGTTTAAAGTACTTGTCACAGACGGGATTAGCCAAACAGGTTTAAAGAGTCTGCTAGATCATCCCCATTTTACCGTCGATCGGCAGCCAACACTGCCAACAGCCGAATTAAAAAGGATGATTGGTGATTACGATGCCCTGATCGTCCGCAGCCAAACAAAGGTAACGGAGGAGCTGCTGCAGGCAGCAGACCGCCTGCGGGTAATCGCCAGGGCAGGAGTAGGCGTCGATAATATCGATGTCAATGCCGCAACCAAAAAAGGAATCATTGTTATTAACGCCCCTGGCGCCAATACGATCGCGGCAACAGAACACACACTGGCGATGATGCTGGCACTGGCACGCAAGATCCCGCAAGCCCATCAAAAAACCACTTCAGGCGAATGGGACCGCAATTCATTTAAAGGTGTGGAATTGTACAAGAAAACACTTGGTGTAGTCGGCATGGGGAAAATTGGGACAGAAGTCGCCAAGCGGGCTAAAAGCTTTGGCATGACTATTTTGGGGTTTGACCCCTATTTAACAGAAGAGCGGGCGAAAAAGCTGGGAATTACCAAAGCAAGCCTGGATTTAATTGCTGCCGAGTCTGATTTTATTACCGTTCATACCCCGCTGACCAATGATACAAGAGGTATTATTAATGATGCATTTTTGGCAAAAACAAAAAAAGGAGTCCGCTTCGTTAACTGCGCCCGCGGCGGTATTATTGACGAGAAGGCATTAGTACGGGCAATCGCATCCGGCCATGTAGCAGGGGCAGCCTTGGATGTATTTGAAAAAGAACCAGTTGCCGATCCTGAATTACTGCAAAACCCGAATATCATTGTGACACCGCATCTTGGGGCTTCAACAGTGGAGGCTCAAGAAAAAGTGGCCCAGGAGGTCAGCGCGGAAATTATCGATATTTTTGAAACACAATCAATTCAGCATGCTGTGAATATGCCGCAAATGTCAGGGGAAACCCAAGCCAAACTGCAACCGTACTTACTGCTGGGCGACCAAATCGGCCAGCTGGTGATTCAATTACTGAATAAGCAGGCACCTGAAAAAATCACCATCAATTACTACGGTGATTTAATTGACGAAGATACCGAGTTGTTAACACGGACGATGCTAAAAGGTATCCTATCCTATCACTTGAGCGATTCTGTCAATCTCATCAACGTTCTGCATCTTTTAAAAGAACAGGGTGTTTCCTATAATGTGCAAAAAAATGCCACTAATAAAGGCTTCGCCAATTATATGGAACTGTCTGTTTCCCAGGGATTTCAATCGGCGCGGATTGGAGCAACTGTGTTAAATGGCTACGGGGCAAGGGTGGTCAAGATCAACGATTACCGTATTGATGTTAAACCGGAAAAATACCTATTATATATTAAACACCATGACGTACCGGGAATGATTGGAAAAGTAGGCTCCTTACTAGGAGACTATCAAATTAACATCGGTACCATGCAGGTAGGCCGGACAGAAGTCGGCGGAGAGGCGATTATGGTGTTAACCCTTGATAAAACATTAGGCACCGAAATTCTCCATGAGCTGACCCTTATTGATGGCTTGGAGGAAGCCCAGTTGCTTGAGTTAACCAATGTCGATTCCTTTGAACCCGGACGCATCGAGCCGCAAAAGGTTGAGACCATTTAATTAAACCAGTCAAAAAAATACAAAACACGCTCGGACCGTTGGTTTCCGGGCGTGTTTTGCAATATTAATAAGAAAATTGTTTTGTATAATAAGTTACTTGATTACGTCCCTTTTGTTTCGATGCATATAAAGCCTTATCCGCCATGGAAATGATCTCATTTGGCTTCATATCTCCCGTCGGTTTAATGGAGGCAGCACCGAGGCTTATCGTTACATAATCAGCAATCGGGGAACCTTGATGGGGAATTTTTAAATCCAATATCGCATTTCTTATTTCTTCGGCCAATGCCAGTACCTCTTGTTCTGTCCGTTGAAGCAGGATAATACCAAACTCCTCTCCGCCATATCTGGCAATACAATTGGGGGGGGCATGATTAAGGTCTTGTAACCGCTCTGAAATTATTTTCAAACAGTCATCACCCGCTAAGTGCCCATATGTATCGTTATAGTTTTTATAGTAATCGATATCAAAAAGGATTAAGGAGAAATTTTCCGAGTTTTCCTTTGCTAATTCCCATTCTTTCTCAATAAATTCATTAAAATGCCGCCGATTGTATAAACCAGTCAATTCATCAATATTCACTTGCGACTTTAATGAGGTGATACTATTCGACAATTCCATTCGCATGAAATCAACATTCTTTATCAGCTCAAACATTTCATCATTTTTTCGATAAGATGGAATACCTTTGGAAAAGTCATGCTCTGTATAAGATTTAACGCAATTGCTCAGCTCAATAATCGGTTTAATGAGCGACTTTAAGAGCTTGATATTTATCAATAAATCGATAACGATAATCACAAAAATACTGATCATTAAGGCGGCGAGAGTGAAATTTATCCTTGTCTTCATTAAATTTCTTACAATGCTTCTCTGTCCCTCGATTTTATCGGAAAAATTCTTAGTAGAACGGCGGAAATCATCAATTGCCTTTTTACCTTCATTTAATATTTGAACACTTGGTTGATTCCCTTTTTGAGTCTGCACAACCAAAGCTGCACCATAATGATCATGCCAATATTGCCCTTTTTCTACAATCTTTTGGGCCTCAGCATGTAAATCCGGAAACTCCTTTGTTTTTTGTAAAAGCGCTTCTGAACTTTCTGAGAACTCTTTAGCCCCTTGCCAATACGGTTCCAAGAAGTCAGCATCCTTGGTTAAGTTATAGCCTCTTTGTCCCGTTTCTTGGTCGATTAGCGCTTTAAATAAATGATTGGATGAAGTTTCAATACTATCTAATGCTCGTTGGCCTTGAATATTAACATTAAGAGAGTAGCGAATACTCCCAATACTAATCATGACCAAAAGAACAATAATAAATGCGGAAACGATGATAGAAGATAAATGGCGATTTCCTAATCTTCCAAGGGAGTTGATATTTATTTTGATAAATCCTCACCTTCTATCTCTTAATCTATTAAATATTTTACCATATTTGAAATATTTGTTAGCCAAAATTATCTTAAAACAGTAGATACATCCAAGACAGAATCAAAGATATAATCTGCCTGATATTGTTCAAATTCTGCTCTGGCAGCCTTTCCCGACAGGCCTGTTAATATCGCGGCAAACTGACAGCCCATTTGTCTGGCGGCTAACAGATCGGCTAAGGAGTCGCCGACAATCAGCACCGTTTCGCCCTGCTCGATTGGCAGTGCAGTAGCTAAACATTCTTCTGCGGTTATGCCTTTTCCTTTAAGCCCCATGATGTAGGTAAACGGATGTGGCTTTGATAACGATGACAAACCGGTAAGTTCTTGTTCCGCTTTCAAAATATCATCAGCTGTTACAATTCGCTGTTCTTCAAAATATTGAAGCCAATTGAGGTGTTGAAACGGTTGGATGACTTCCAGTTCCGGTCTGCCGGTTCCAATTCCGATTGTGCATCCTCTTGAGGTCAGAAACTGAAACAGCTCAGCAATTTTTTCCTTTGGAGCGAGAGTGGTTTCCTTCGCCAAGAATCCCTGTTTACCTGTTTGCACCGAGGCTCTGCCGGTAGAAGCAAAGACATGTTCATCGCCGACATACCATTCCTGGCAGACATGCTGGCATACAGACCAAAGCTCCCCTTTTTCGAAAATAGCAGCATTAACTCCCAGCTTTTCCCTCGCCAGCTCATTCAAATAGCCCAGCAGTTCCTGCTTCTCCGCCTGTGAGCGTTTAAACTCCGCCACAAACAAGCCAAAATCCAATTTCACCTCATAGCGGCTAAGGACTTTGCCAATCTCCACTAATACTTCCCGATCGATAGGTGCCTGACACCATTTGCTGATGCTTTCATTCTCATAGTCTTTAATTTGTGACAACAGGTGAATGAGTTGATGGCTGAAGGATAGATAGATCATGTCCCAATTGGCATTGAGGCCGCGTGATTTTTGCCATTTTAGCACTTCGTCATGTTGAAAAACTGTATCTCTTATTTTTTTTATTTCAGCATCACTTGGGTTGGTAACAAATTTTTCAGGGGAAAGGCCCAGGTAATTGGGACTCATCAGCATTTCCCAAACCGTTAATGCCGAAGCATCAAAATAACGTTCTTCACTTAATAATACTCCGTCTACATCAAACAAAATTGTTTTAATCAAAGCGTTGCCCCCACTTCCAATGACCATTCATTTCAATCTATCGTAACACAGCTAATCATTAGAGTTAAAGTAAATTAACTTAAAAATCAGAAAGCAGGAAAAGCCGCAGCTTTCACAGCTGGCGGCTTTTTCTATGATTACTTATTCTAAATCCAATCCTATAGAAATATATTTTACTTCCAAAAACTCCTCAATGCCGAAATGACCGCCTTCACGGCCGATTCCACTTTCCTTGTAGCCGCCAAATGGGGCTTGGGCAACCGATGGCAGCGCATCATTCAGACCAACAATTCCATACTCCAGCTGCTCCGTGATTCTAAATGAACGGCTTAAATTTTCTGTATAGACATAAGCAGCCAAACCGTAACGAGAATTATTCGCCCGCTCGATGACTTCCTCTTCCGTTTTAAACGTTGAAATTGGGGCAAGCGGTCCAAAGATTTCATCCTTCATGCACTCCATATTGTCATCAATATTCGTGATGATCGTTGGAGCATAGAAATAGCCATTCTCTTCTTCCGGCTTGGCACCAGTGTAAACGACCTTACCACCTTGTTTAACAGCATCATTGACAAGTGTTTCGACCTTTTTATAAGCAGCCTGATCGATTAATGGACCGATGTCTACCCCTTCTTCAAGTCCATTGCCAACCTTTAGCTTCGCTAATTCTGCTTGAAAAAGCTTGGTAAATTCCTCAGCCACTCCTTCTTGGACGTAAACCCGGTTTGTGCAAATACAGGTTTGACCAGCGTTACGGAATTTGGATTGCACGAGACCAACAGCCGCTTTTTGCAAGTTGGCATCATCCATGACAATAAATGGAGCATTGCCGCCGAGCTCAAGGGAAACCTTTTTAACATTTTCCGCTGCCCCGCGCATCAATGTCTTCCCTACCTCTGTTGAACCAGTGAAGGTAATCTTGGTTACGCGCGGATCCTTGAGCCAAACATCACCAATTTCTGAAGACTTACCGGTAATCACATTTAACACACCGCTTGGGATTCCCGCTTCATGGGCCAACTCCGCCATTTTCAAGGCTGTCAGAGGTGTTTGGTTTGCTGGTTTTACGACACAGGTACAGCCTGCTGCAAGTGCTGGACCAACCTTTCTCGTAATCATCGCCGCCGGGAAGTTCCAAGGTGTAATAGCAGCAACAACCCCTACTGGTTCTTTACGGACCAGGATTCGTTTATTAGGGAACGACGCCGGAATCGTTTCACCGTAAACACGTTTGGCTTCCTCGGCATACCAGGAGATGAAACTATTGGCATAGACAACCTCACCAAGGGCCTCTTTTAACGGCTTACCTTGTTCTGTAGTCATGATTCTAGCAATCTCCAGTTTATTTTCATCGATCAATTGATGCCATTTCATTAAAAGACGGGAGCGCTCTTCTGCTGTTTTTTTCGACCACGTTTTAAAAGCACGATGGGCTGCATCTACAGCTAGTTTTGCTTCTAAACTGCCTCCGGTCGGGATTGCCCCTACTACCTCTTTCGTTGCTGGATTAATCACTTCAGTGAAAATCTCATAATCATTGCCGACCCATTTTCCATCAAGATACATTGGATAAATTTGATACTCTTGATTTACGACACTCATTTTCTTACCTCCCAGCTAAAACAGTAGATTCATTATTATGATAAACGTCGGCAAAGGCTTCTTCAAGTATTTGGAAACCTTCTTCGAGCTGTTCATCCGTGATCGTAATTGGCATCAACAGACGGATGACGTTTCCGTAAATCCCGGCACTTAAGATCATCAGCCCTCTTTCACCGGCTGCTTTTACCAGTTTTGCGACTCCTTCTTTATCAGGAGTTTTCGTAAGTTTATCTTTTACGATTTCCATCGCACACATTGCCCCAAGACCGCGGACATCACCAATGCAATCAAAGCGAGTGCTTAGCTGCTTCATTTTGTCGATAATCCTGTCACCCAGCATGGCTGCACGTTCATTAAGTTTTTCACTTTCAATAATATCTAGCACCGCCAGTGCAGCCTGACAGCCCAGCGGACTTCCGGAATATGTCCCGCCGATCTCACCGGATGCAGCTGCATCCATAATTTCTGCCCGGCCAATGACCCCGCTAATTGGCACCCCGGCCCCCATTGATTTGGATATCGTGATTAAATCAGGGACAACACCAAAATGCTCAATGGAAAAATATTTTCCGGTCCGGGCAAAGCCTGCTTGAATTTCATCCGCAACAAAAAGGATGCCATACTGCGTACAGATTTCTCTAATTCTTTGAACAAAAGCGATATCAGGCACGATAAAGCCGCCTTCTCCTTGAACCGGTTCCATCACTACCGCAGCAATTGTTTCCGGGGCAACTTCAGCGATTAAAAATTGTTTAAACTGGTCAATCATCATTTCACTGTATTGCTGTTCGCTGATTCCTTCCGGCCGGCGGTAAACATATGGATAAGGCGCTTTGTACACCTCCGGGGCAAAAGGGCCAAACTCATATTTGTAAGGCTTAACTTTACTGGTCATCGTCATGGTCATTAAAGTTCTGCCGTGGAAACCTCTTGTAAACGAAATAATTCCTTGGCGTTTCGTGTATTTGCGGGCAATTTTTACGGCATTTTCAACTGCTTCGGCCCCGCTGTTAAAAAAGGCTGCTTTTTTGGCAAACTCGCCTGGCGCAAGCTTACAAAGTCTTTCAGCAAGTTCGATATAGGATTCATACATCATGACATTAAATCCGGTATGTACGAACTGGCTTGCCTGTTCTTGAATCGCTTTAACCACTTTTGGATGGGAGTGGCCGACATTCAGTGTTCCAATCGCACCAGCAAAATCGATATAGATATTGCCATCGACATCTTCAACAACGGCTCCTTCCGCTTTTTTTACAAAGGAGTGGCAATTATTGCTAATGCCCTTTGGCACATACTTATTTCTCCGCTCTAATATTTCTAAAGATTTTGGCCCTGGAATGGCTGTTTGCTGTTTTACAATGTGATCGTCCAATTTTAACTCCCCTTATATATATATTTTGATTTTTTTATTTTAGTAGGAATGAAAGCAATCGGTACTGGACCGATTGCTTTGATGAAAAATTTTCCTAATTATACTTCTTTCACGTTCTCCAATACCTTCTTGAAGGTGCTGACCACTTTATCAACCTCTTCATAGCTAATGGTTAATGCTGGCTCAATTCGGATTGTTTTTGAATTAATCAGCGTGCCGGCTACTAGAACACCATTATCAAACATTCCTTTTGATACTTCATAACCGATTTCGTCCTTGTGGAACTCGATCCCAATCATTAAACCTTGACCGCGGATTTCCTGGACTTTGTCTTCATGACCGACCGCTGCTTTTTTCAATTCATTTAGGAAATACTCACCTACAACCGCTGCTCTTTCCGGCAATTTCTCATCGATTAAGACGCCAATTGTCGCAATTGCGGCAGCACAAGCCAGCGGATTGCCGCCAAAGGTGGTGGTATGCATAAATGGATTTGGGAACCAACTTTTGAATACTTCCTCTTTCGCTACAACGGCTCCGGCCGGCATAACGCCCCCGCCAAATGCTTTGGCTAGACAGATAATATCCGGCACGACATCGTACAATTCGGCGGCAAACATTTTTCCAGTCCGGCCCATCCCAGTTTGCACTTCATCAAAAATCAACAGGGCACCAAACTCATCACAAAGCTCGCGAACTTGTTTTAAGTATCCTTCAGGTGGCAGGATAATGCCCCCTTCTCCTTGAATTGGCTCAAGGATGACGGCCGCCACATCTTCACCAACAAGCGCACAGGTTTCAAATGTCTTACGCATCATCTCGATATCGCCGTACTGGACATGACGGAAGCCTGGAATTAATGGCAGGAATGGCTTACGGAACATCCCTTTTGCCGTACCGGATAATGATCCCAGACTTTTTCCGTGAAATGCCCGAGTTGTTGAAATAAATGTCGTCCGCTCACTATACATTTTTGCCAGCTTCAATGCTGCTTCAACACTTTCCGTTCCACTGTTAGTGAAAAAGGCATATTTTAAATCCCCTGGGGTGATTTCTGCTAAAATTTTTGCCAGCATCGCACGCAGCGGGTCAAGCAAATCCTGACTGTGAAGTGCCTGGTGCTTCAGAAGCTGATCCGTCACAGCTTTTACAACCTTCGGATTGCGATGGCCGACATTATAAATGCCAAAACCACCAAGACAGTCAATGTATTCTTTGCCATTTACATCCTTAAAGCAGGCGCCATTATCCGACCATTCAACAGCGGCAAATTGACCACCTTCAGTTACGGTTTTGCGGTATTCCAGGAACCCTGGATTGACATACTCACGGAAGCCGTCAACCGTTTCCTTCGTAATCCAGGCAGCATCCTCTTCAGTTATTTGTTCCTTTTCTACTAAACTTAAAACCTTCTCAATATACTTACTTACATTTTGCAGCTTTTCACTCTTTGATTCTCTTGTTACATCAATACTCATCATAATCTCTCCTATTTTTGTAAAATATTAATTGTGTTTACATTACTTTTTTAGTTTTCAAACCAGCCTACAGGCTCAACTTGTAAATTGATATTAATTTGTTTAATTTCCTGGAATTCCTCAAGACCAAATGTGCCTAGGCTGCGGCCGATTCCACTTTGCTTATAACCGCCCCATGGCGCCTCATTATAAGTAGGATGGTAGGAATTGATCCAAGTAATTCCGGCGCGCAAGCTTTTAATCACCCGCAAGGCTTTTGCTCCATCATTGGAGAAAACTCCTCCTGCCAGTCCATAAACAGTGCCGTTGGCAAGCTTGATGGCTTCCGCTTCATCCTTAAACTTCTGAATGACACAAACAGGGCCAAAGATTTCCTCCTGAACGATTCGCATGTCTTGCTTGACATCAACAAATACAGTCGGCTCAACAAAATACCCCTTTTCCAAGCCACTTTTGACGATACGGTTTCCGCCGCAGGCGACCGTTGCCCCTTCTTGTTTACCAAGCTCAATATAATGAAGTACTTTTTCTAAATGCTGGGCACTGACAAGCGGGCCCATTTCGGTCGCTGGGTCATTACCCGGTCCGACCTTGATTTTTTTCGCTCTTTCTACAAAGCGGGCCACAAATTTATCATAAATGCTTTCTTCAACCAGAATTCTTGAACCTGCAGAACAAACCTGACCGGCTCCAGAAAAAATCCCGAATAATGCATAATCAACCGCGACTTCAAAATCAGCATCAGCAAAAATGATATTTGGCGATTTTCCGCCTAACTCCAAGGAAACTTTTTTCATCGTATCGGCAGCCGTTCTCATGATATGTTTTCCTGTTTTTGTACCGCCGGTAAAGGAAACCATATCAACTTCCGGATGGGAGGCGATTTCATGACCAACCACTGGGCCGGCACCCATAACCATATTGGCTGCACCTTTTGGTAAACCAACCTCTTCAAAAATTTCAAACAGTTTCATCGGCGTAACCGGAGTAACCTCTGATGGTTTATAGACGACGGTATTACCTGCCGCAAGCGCTGGCGCAAGCTTCCATACACTCATCAATAATGGATAGTTCCAGGGAACGATCAGTCCGCAGACACCGACCGGTTCCCGAACGACCATTGCCTGCATCGGGTCGGCTACATGGTAAGTATAACCATCCGGTGCTTTAATCAAGCCTGCATAATAGCGGAAGCAGGCAGCCGCATCGGCAACGTCGAATCCTGCTTCTCTCAATGGTTTTCCGTTATCCATCGTTTCAAGTTCGGTTAATTCATCGGCATATTCATCAATTTTATCGGCAATTTTCAATAAATAGGAGGCTCTTTCCTGTGCTGATAATCCGGACCAAACACCGGCTTCGAAAGCTTTTCGGGCCGCATAAATGGCCGCGCGGGCATCTGCAACCGTTCCTTCAGGAGCATGGGCAATTACTTCTCCGGTAGCAGGATTTATGACAGGGCGTGTTTCTTGATTTTCGGCATCCTTCCATTCGCCATCGATATACATTTTAAGATTAATCACACGATTTTTTACCTCAACCATATCCAATTCCTCCTTTTAGATTCCTCACTTATTTATAGATGCAAGAACCGTGCCAATTAGAAAAGCGCAAGCGACGGGGGATCGCCCAGAAAACCTATTCATATTCGCATAGAGGTATTTCCATTTGCATAGAAAACAGAATATTAAAAAAGCTGTTTCAGATCCGAGTATCCAAACAGCTTTTTTGTCATGACAAAGTGAAACTTCCATCAGTGGGGGGCCTACTGCCCGTTAAGGCGGGATAAATGTCTCACATTTCAACCTTCATATTTTTTTCACTTAAGATTTTTTGATATTTCCGACTTACGGACGATTGACTGATTCCCAATGCCTTGGCAGCCTTTGTTGTCGTTTTGTATTGATTCATCGCCATGACGATCAGCTGCTCTTCAACATGGTCCAGCGCTTCCTGTAATGGAATCACTCTCGTAATGACCGGCTTCATTTTCTTATTTTCATAGCCTAATGATAAAAATTGACTAACAAACTCAGCGTCAATGGCAGGATGGTCAGCAGTGACCACTAGCCTTTCGATAATATTTTGCAGCTCGCGCACGTTTCCCGGCCATGAATAAAATTCAAGGACATTGATAGCATCAGGCGTTAAATGATAGTTACGATTATATTTTTCATTCAACTGCTGCAAAAAGTGAAATGCGAGCAAGGAAATATCTTCCGTCCGCTCCCGAAGCGGCGGAATTTGAATTGGAATAACATTTAAGCGATAGTATAAATCTTGGCGAAAAGTACCGGCTTCAACCATTTTCGCCAAATTTTTATTGGTTGCCGCAATAATTTGCACATCCACTTTAATCGGAGTCGTACTTCCGACCGGAATCACTTCCTGCTCCTGAAGCACTCGCAATAATTTCACCTGGAGATGCATCGGCATTTCACCAATTTCATCGAGAAACAAAATTCCCCCGTCCGCCTGTTTGAAGTAGCCGTCTTTACCATTCTTATCAGCACCGGTAAATGCGCCCTTGGCATAACCAAATAATTCGCTTTCCAATAAATTTTCCGGTATCGCACCACAATTCAATTTTAAAAATGGCTTATGCGAACGGTTGCCTAAATGATGGATCGCTTGAGCAATAACCTCTTTTCCGACCCCCGATTCACCATATAACAGTACTGTCGAGGAAAACTCAGCAATCTTTTGAACCTGATTCATAATTTTTTCCATCTTTGGACTGCAGTATATCAACTTTTTTAAGAACCGGTCCTTGCTTTTAAAATCATCTAACTCCTTTTTATATTGCTCCGAGATTTTCTTCATTTCCTGCAATTCACTTTTTAACTTTGTGGTCTCGGTAATATCGCGTGAGGCAATAATAATCCGTTCCAATTCCTGTTTTTCATTAAACACGGGATTGCCGACTGCAAGGATTTTTCGGCCGCTTTTTGTTTCCTGAACAACCGATACCTTTTTCTGCTTTTCAATCACAAGTCTGGTCACAGATGGCGTAAAGAGCCCCTGATCTTCAAGGTCAAGGACGTTTTTTCCAATCAACTCCTTCAAGTCCACCTGCCAAAAGTCTTGAATGATATTTTCGCTATAGCGGATGAGTTCGCCTTTTGCATTTACCACAAGAATTTCATCATAAATACTGGATAGAATGGCATTTAAGTCTTTATTTAAATCCTTAATATATTCAATTTCCATGGCCATCTCTTCCACCATTGGTAAATCCTGAACAACGATAACCGCCCCTTCAACCTGCTGGTCGTAACCTAAAATTGGACTATAATCAACAAGTACTCCTACTCCATTAGTAATTTCAAGGTGATTAAGAAGCGTTTTACCGCTGGAAAAGACCTTGCTAAGATGTTTTTTGCTAAAAATCCTTTCCCCTGGAGCGTTTAAAACTTTGTCAGCAGTTGATTTTATCATTTTTAAACCGGACTCATTACAATTAATAATTTGCTTTTCTTTATCTAATATAAATATCCCCATTGGAATGGAAGTGAGGAGAATTTTGAGCAGGTCAACACCTTTATTTTCCTGTTTAAAAAGCTCTGCCAGTGCATCCTCCCGGCTTATGTAGCCTTGCGGACTGCCATCCTCGGCCCTGACTAGCGCAAACGGTTCCCCAATAATTTGAAATAAATCCGTAAAGGAAATCTGTTCCCTTAGGCAACAAATACTATCAATTGATTTAGCGTGTTCAACCAATACCTCAGGGGAATAGTCGTGTTTTTCGAGCGCCACCTGCAAAGGTTTATTCCATGCTGCATAAGCAAATATTTGATCTTCTTTTTTCAAAAAGACAAATGGTTCTTTGAGGTTCTTCAAAGTAGAGCATAATACATCCTTACCCTCATCTATGGCAACAGAAATAATCGGTTTAATCTTTTCCTTTTTAACGGAATACATCATTATGACTCCCCCTTTGCACATATCAAGTTTATCTTACCACTTTTCTGAATCTTATAAATAGTATACTAAAAAAAAGAAGATATGGCTCAAGCACCACATCCTCTCAACTTTTTATTAGTCACTACCGGTTACAAATAAATCTTCTTTTACATAGGCCAGGACCATTCCAGGAATGACGGTTTCGCCTTCCTGCACTTCAATTGATTCAATTCTTCCGCTCAAGGAGGTTTGAACAATTTCGTAGGAGCCATCTTCTCGCCTGATTGTAAATAATGGTTCCCACTCGTAAATTCGATCAGAATCTTTAATCGGAATCGTCGCTATTTTTCCATAACAAGGGCTGAGGAGAACACCAAAACACATATAATCACCTTCTAACCTCATTTTAATATTGCTCCTGAAAGGGACTTTTTTGTAATACCATTCCAAAGAAATCCTTGAATTCAGCAATATCTTCCTGTTGAATTCCCAGCCTGTCAGCCCAGTAGATATCTTCATTTATATCAGCCTTACAGAGCAGCACCATCTTTCCTGTCTGAATCGACGTTACCATTGCTTTTCCAAAAAAATGTTCGGAATAGCCAACCGTTAAATCATAACGGTGATTATTGGAAATAAGGCAAAAATAGCGCAGCAGCTGGTGTTCTTTTAATTCTGATAAGATTTCAAGATTCATTCATTTATTCCCCCTTATAAGATCAATATTTTAACCATCCTCTCAGCCTGGAAGCTTCTGCTAACTTTTGTATTCCTTCAATATAAGCGGCAATCTTCATATTGACACCGTATTTTTTTGCCGTATGATAAACATTTTCAAAGCTTGTATTCATTTTTTCTTTAAGCCGGGTATCCACTTCTGTCTCTGTCCAATAGAAGCCCTGATTGTTTTGGCACCACTCAAAATAAGACACAATCACACCGCCGGAATTGGCCAATATATCTGGAACAACAAGAATGCCCCGTTCATCCAATATGGTTAGCGCGTCCTTCGTTGTAGGGCCATTTGCCGCCTCAATGACAATCTGACATTTGATTCTATCTGCATTATGCTGATTAATAACGCCGGATATAGCTGCTGGAATTAATATGTCGCACTCTTTTTCCAATAGCTCCTGATTACTGATAGCGTCATCAAAACGGTTTGAGACGATCCCGAAGGAGTCTCGATTTTCTAATAAGTACGGAATATCCAAACCATTTTCATCATATAACGCGCCTAGCACATCACCAATTCCAATGACTTTTGCTCCAAGTTCATATAAATATTTTGCTAGATAGCTGCCAACATTACCAAATCCTTGAATGATAACACGGGTGTCTTTTAACTCCAATTTTCTTAATTCGCAAACCCGCTGTAATGTATATAAAACCCCTTTAGATGTAGCCGTTTCCCTGCCCTTCGAACCGCCAAGGGTAATCGGCTTGCCGGTAATAAAGCCTGGTGAGTCAAATTCCCTAATATGATCATATTCATCGAGCATCCAAGCCATGATTTGCGAATTTGTATACATATCCGGTGCCGGAATATCCTTCGTCGGTCCAACCAGTTGACTGACTGCTCTGACATAGCCTCTGCTTAGTCGTTCCAGCTCATCCTGACTCATTTTTCGCGGATCGCAGATAATTCCTCCTTTGGCCCCGCCGTACGGCAAATCGGTCACACCGCACTTCAGACTCATCCAGCCGGCCAGCGCTTTCACCTCATCCGCTGTCACATCCGGATGAAAGCGAATCCCTCCTTTTGTCGGTCCGGTTGCATCGTTATGCTGGGCCCGGAACCCTTGGAAAATTTGCGTTTGTCCATTATCCATTCGAACCGGAATACTTACTTCCAAAAATCTCATCGGTTTCCTTAGAAATTCATAAACCTGTTCCGGATAATGTAAAATTTCAACCGCTTCTTTAAGCGTTTCCTGGAACTCGATTAAGGCATTGTCCTCCGGTAAAACTTCTTTCTTTTTGACATCAAGTGAGTCGATTGCCATGTTAACACCTCATTTATAGTTGTTATAAAAACACTAAGCAAGTTCCGTGCCAACACCTAGAAAAGGAGATTCTCGGTGTATTTTTCAGTCATTGTTGCAAAAGTGAATAAAAACATTATGAAGAAATGACTTTATTATGCAAAATTGAATAATATTATTGAAAATGAAAGCTTACCGGCTGGCATGAGGCGTAGTTAAACTTATGCCTTCTTAGTAACCAAAAAAGGAAGAGCAGTTTTGCTCCTCCTGTATCCATTATAATGTTGTATTTCGATCAGCATCCTCAAATGCAAAATCAGCCATATTGACTTTAAAGAATCTGGTTTGGATAAGCAGATAGAGAAACCCGATGATAACCCAGACGATTCCTCCGATAAGAGCATCAGCCTGAAGGTTTACCCACAGAATACCGGTTGAGCCGGCCCCGAGAATCGGCATAATCAAGTAGGAAAATATATCTTTCCCGGTTTTATATCTTTTTTTCCGGAAAATAAAATAAGCAATGACCGATAAGTTTACAAAGGTAAAGGCAATTAACGCTCCAAAGTTAATAAAGGATGAAATCAATTCCAAGCTTGGTGCAATCGCCAGAAGTGAAACAAGACCAACAATGATCACGTTAAAAGCCGGTGTCCGGAATTTTGGGTGGACATAACCAAAAAACCGCTTTGGCAGGACCCCATTACGTCCCATTACATACAAAAGCCGTGATACACTGGCGTGAGAGGCAAGTCCGGAAGCTACGGTTGCCGCAAAAGCACCGGAAAGGAATATAAGTTTGAAAATGGTTCCCCCTACATACAAGCCAATTTCCGGCAGTGTGTCATCTGTTACTTTAAAACCAGATACATCTGGAAACAGCGACTGGGCAAAATAACCGGCAACAAAAAAGATCGCGCCGCCGATCAGCACCGTCAACATAATCGCCCGCGGCAATGTTTTTTCATCAATGGCTTCCTCGGCATACATCGTTACCGCGTCAAAACCGATAAACGAGAAACAAACTACCGTTGCTCCTGTTAAAACTGCTCCCAAATGAACATTTGAATGAAACAGTGGTTCAGCTGTAAAAATAGTACCTTGTCCCATTCCCTGCGAAAGCTTAATAAATGCCAAAACAATAAATGCCCCGATTAAGACAATTTCAAAAACAACCAGTAAGGAATTTAAATTAGAGGTTTTCCCCATACTCCAAACATTAATGGCCGTTACCACAGCCACATAGCTGATTACCCAAATCCAGGCCGGGACATCCGGAAACACCGAAACCATATAAATCCGAATAATTAAGGCATTTACCATCGGCAGCAGGATATAATCAAGCAGTGCTGCCCAACCGACCAAAAAACCAAGGTGCGGACTCATGGTTTCTCTTGTATACGTATATGCCGAACCTGCACTTGGAAAAACTTTGACCATTTTTCCGTAACTGATGGCTGTCAGCAACATCACCAGCAGTGCTGTAAGATAGGCAAGCGGAACAACACCATTCGTTTCTTCTGATACAATTCCAAACGTATCGAATACGACTGTTGGTGTCATATATCCTAAACCTAGTCCAACAATTGCCCATAACCCTAATGACCGTTTTAACGAAGTATTTGTGCCCAATTTTATCATCCCCCAATTGTTTATCTTTCGAATGAAATCCCTTACATTTATTTACTGGAGTGCTCTTACATACAATTCCTTATAACAGGCTGATCATCTCCTTTAGGAATGAGTTGATTAATTATTTTAAATAATTGCAATTTTCATGCCAAAATTACACTATCCATTTCAGTGAAATTTTAAATTATTCAGTTAATATTTATGTCATTTTGCATAAGTTACTCGTAGCTGCATAACAACTTTGTTCCTTAAGAACATATTCAGACATGCAAAAAAAGCAGCGATCATCCGTTTTTGGATTCGCTGCTTTTTGGATAAAATGCTATGATTTTTGAGATTCTAAGAGTAAATGATTATTTTGCAAAGACATGGTTGCCGATTTTTACTGTTACTTGGCGCGTGGCAACCCATTTGCTGACCGCAGTTTTTGGATTATAGAAAAAGAGGGATCCACTGCCTTGGCCTCTAAATGCCAATGCTTCATTGACAGCTTTCTTTGATGCGGCATCAGCAGGTTGTTTAATCGCACCATTCATTACCGGTGTAAACGCATAGTGGCCATTTTCTTTATCATAGATTACCCCGCTTATCGTATTCGGAAAATCCGGGCTGGCTACACGATTAAGAATAACGGTGGCAACGGCAACCTTACCGGCATATGGTTCTCCCTTAGCTTCAGCATGAACAAGTCGTGCCATTAAGTCTTTTTCAGCCGCTGTAACCGAAGAATTTGGGATTACTAGATTTTCTCCTGGATATAACAGACTGCCAGTTTTATGGTTAGCCGTTAAAAGACTTTTAACTGGTACTCCATATTTTACGGCAATCTTCCAAAACGTTTCTCCAGACTGAACCTTATGTGTTGTTGCTGCTTCCGTTGTTCCGTTCAGCGTAAATGCCGACATTGATAAAATTAATCCTGCTGAAATAACTAGCTTTTTTAATTTTTTCATGTTCATAACCTCCTAGATAGTTGCTCGGCTTATCTATCTATAAGGCTATCAGTTGTAACATTGCTAATCATTACCCAAAATATGGTAACTATAAAAAAGATGATTTATCTCCTATTATGATAATGTTTTCATACAGGTTGGAAATTTTACCCGATCGTGTTTTATTTCCGGTATTATCCACAGTTGGTTGGAGAAGGATACAATATTACAAACGATTACAAAAAAGTAACATTGTAAATCCAAAAAACTCCACTTAATTTCACAATATCGACAACTTTTTCACAAAATTGACCGAAGATTTTCACCTCAACTCGGGTAAAATATATATGTATTAAATGAAAACTCGCCAACTGGCGAATCCGTAAGGACGGTTCATGAGGCGTAGTTGAATTTAAGCGGTATAGGAAAGGATAAAATTTGTACAAATTTTATCCCTATTAGCTAAAAAAGGAGGCTTTATTGATGGATAAACAATTAGTGGACGTATTGAACAAACAAGTCGCTAATTGGTCTGTTATGTATGTCAAATTACATAATTACCATTGGTATGTGAAAGGTGATCAGTTCTTCACTTTACACGCTAAATTCGAGGAATTTTATAATGAAGCCGGAACCCATGTAGATGAATTGGCCGAACGGCTGTTGGCAATTGGTGGAAGCCCTGTTGCGACAATGAAAGAATGCCTGGAAATTTCCTCTATCCAGGAAGCAACGGGAAATGAATCGGCCACTGAAATGGTACAATCCATTATTAATGACTTTTCAATCATCATTGGCGAATTAAAAGAAGGAATGAGCCGTGCCGATGAGCTGCATGATGAAACGACTGGTGATATGCTGCTGGCCATTCATTCCGGATTGGAAAAGCATGTCTGGATGTTAACTGCCTTTCTTGGCAAAGCAATATAATAGAAGAAACACGTTGCGAAAGCCCAACTTTTACTGGTTGGGCTTATTGTTATATGGGGGCACAGTTCGAATGAGTAAACTAATGAAACAAATAAGCATGGGTACGCTCCCCATGCTTCCTAACGGATCTTTGTCATTTCTAATTTTACGCTTTGACTGTCTCGATTAAATATAGCGTAGTCTATGGCTTTTTCTCCTTTGGCAACAATTAAGGCGCTAAATACATCGGAATCTACATTGAGGATGGTCCGCAGCATGCCGACGAACCAATCTACACCGGCAAACAAGGCAATGCTTTGCATCGGCAGTCCCATTTGCGGGATGACAATGGACAGGGAAACCAAACCGGCACCTGGCACAACGGCATTTGCCAAAGAAGCCAAGGTAGATAGAACAACGATGTAAAAATAACCGCCTGCCGAATGAGAATAACCGTAAATTTGTGAGATTGTCACTAGGGTGATCGCCATATGCATCGCTGAACCATTGCTGTTCAAGGACATTCCCAGCGGAAGCACCAATTTTGCCACTTTCTCTTTGATACCCAATTTCTCTTGAGCATCCTTCAACTCAACAGGTAATGTGATTGCAGAGGATGTTGTTGCCAGAGCCATCATTGACATTTGCATCATATTTTTTATTAACCGGGCAGGACGGACATGACAGTACAATGCCACCACTATGATCCATATGAACAAAAAGAGAAGTGTCGAAAGACCATAAACAGCCAGATATTTTCCTAATGGCAATAATACTTTTATTCCCATTTTGCCAACTGTAGAAGCAAGGATAAAAAAGATGCCGATCGGGGCAAATTTCATAATGAAACTGATCATCTTTAACACAACAGAGTTGAAATCGATTGTGATTTGCAATAATTTATTGTCCGGATTCTCCAGCCTTACGAAACTTATCGCCAAGCCAAAAAGGACAGCAAACACGATGACTTGAACAATCATCCCTTGTGCCATGGAGTGGATGATATTATTCGGGAAGAAATTTAAAATGGTATCCTGGAGTGAACTGGAAGCACCCAGTTTAGGAACCTTTTTACCCGTTATTAGACTGAAATCAATTCCTTTTCCCGGCTGAAAAAAAACCCCCATCAGCGTACCGAAGAAAGCTGCCAATAGCGAAGACACCATGAATACGATGACCGTTTTGAGGCCGAGCCTTCCCAATTGTTTGGGGTTTAGGTTGCCGACAGCTTCTATAATTTGTCCCATTACTAATAAGACAATGGACATTTGGATCAGCCTCAGAAAAATATTTCCAATGACATTTATTGCCGTCATTCGTTCCCCAAACAGTACACCAACAAGCACGCCCAATATAGTAGCTATAATAATCTGAGTGGTCATGTTCATTTTTTTGATGTTATCCATGTGTACCTCTCCTAGCTTTTCTACTCTTGACCCGGACATGTTGATGATTTTACCTGGGGAACGCCATCGGAGGGGAATAAAGGGTCTGGGGCAGACTGATATTCTCCCCAGACCAATAAAGCCGGTTCACACCATATAATCGTAAATAATCAACTTGTCCTGCATTTAATCCAACTTTACTTATGCGTTTTGGTTGACTGCCTTTAAACTTGAATTGGAGACAACCGTTCCTGTCAATAAGTTTTCCAGATTATCGAGTGAAGTAATAACCGCTTGGGCAAACGGCCTCTTTTCCAGGAATTGAATGACTGCTTGCACTTTCGGCAGCATGCTACCGGCGGCAAACTGATTCTGGCTGATATATTCTTTTAATTCGGAAATATGGACTTGTTCAAGCTTTTTCTGATTTTCCTTACCAAAATTAATATACACATTGTCCACACCAGTAAGGATAATAAAGTAGTCGGCATTCAGCATTTCCGCCAGCTTGGCAGCTGCAAAGTCTTTATCGATCACTGCCTCTACCCCTTTATATCCATCTTCCGTAGCAATTACCGGGATCCCGCCGCCTCCTGCGGAGATCGTGATAAAGCCGTTGTCAATTAGATTCTTTACCATCGGGTATTCAAGAATTTCCTCCGGCTTTGGTGATGGAACGACCTTTCTCCAGCCTCTGCCGGCATCTTCTTTATAATGGGCCCCATCTTTTTCGGAGGCAGCTTTTGCTTCTTCCTCAGTTAGGAATGGACCAACCGGCTTTGAAGGGTTTTGAAATGCTGGATCGTCTTGATTGACCAAGCATTGAGTAACGACTGAAACTGCCTGCTTTTGAATGTTTTCCTTTATTAAAATATCATTCATCGCATTTTGTACCCAGTAGCCGATACTCCCTTGTGTCATAGCCACACAAGTATCCAGTGGCAATGCCGGGTTTTTTTCAGAATTAGCCGCCAGCTGCTGATTAAGCAAGTTGCCGACTTGCGGGCCATTCCCGTGAGCAATCACTAATTGATGTCCCTGTTTTACTAATGTAACTAATTTTTCGGCGGTTTCTCGCAAAACGTTTTGTTGTCCCTGCGCCGTTGGATCATCTGTTAAAATCGCATTTCCACCTAATGCTACGACAATTCTTTTTCCCATTTTTATACTCCTCTTCCATTGTTCCTTTTCTGTAAAACTTCCATTTTTACGCTGCTGCTTTGTCAGGTTTTTCTTTCGTAAACAGTATGAATATCATTCCAATAATTAACAGAGCGCCTGAAATATAGAAGCTAATTTCCATGGATCCGACTATATCAGCGAACCAACCGGTAAAATATGGCGCCAAGATGGAACTGCACATGCCGATAAAATTATAAGCACTTAAAGCAGTTGATAAGGCCATTTTTGGTGCATGTTTCGATACAAAGGCAACCATAATCGGGTCAAGTGCCAACTTACCGAATAAACCGTAACAAATTAATGCAATGATCAGTGCTGTGCGATTTTGAACATTTGCAATTGCAATAATGGAAATGGCGGCTAATGGAACGAGAATAAAGATAAATAGTTTCGATTTCTTTAATTTATCCGAAAGCCTTGCAAAAATAATCGCACCTGGAATCGAAGCCCAAGGAACCAATGAGGAAATGAATCCTACTTCCGTTCCGGCATAGCCTCTTTCTACTTGTAAGAATTGCGGAAGCCAAGTAGTTACAACGAAAAAGCCATACAAGGAACAGAAACACATTATGAAGATAAACAGTAAATTCCTATTTTTAAAAATAGACCCCAGGGATACTTTTTGTTTTGGTTCATTCGTTTTCGTACTACTGTCTTTCCCCTTATCCTCAGGGCGAATAACTTTTTCATGCAATATAACGTAGAATAAAATTCCGACAATAACCGTTGGAATCGCCATGATGTAAAACGGCTGGCTCCAGTGTCCGCCTTCTGCAAGGACTAATTTACTGGACAACAGATAACCGCCTGAGATACCCAAGGCCTGACCACTGTTAATAATCGCCGTACCTAAAGTCAGATTCTTCGTTGGAATCGATTCTGTTGACAAAGCGTATTGCGGTCCGTAATAGAATCCTTCACCAATACCAGTAAGTGCCCGCCAAATCATAAAGATCCCAAAGGTCCCTGCCAAACCGGTTAAACCCGTTGTTAAACCGAATAATATAAAACCTACTGAGATAATCATTTTTCTTCCAAATTTATCGCCGATAATCCCCCCAGGAATTTGCGTAATCGCATAGGTAAGGAAGAAAATGCTATTGATTAAACCAATCTGTGAATTGCTTAAGTCAAATTGTTCACCAATAATGTTTTGAACTGGATTCAAAATCGTGCGGTCAGCATACATTAATGCCCAGCCAATTGTGAACAAGATAACAACTTTCCACCAATACTGGTTTGAAACTTCAACAGCTTGGTTCTTTTTTGCTGTGTTTTCCATGAACAATCCTCCAATAATTTTGATGTAGAGCCGTCAAAATCCCAAATAAAGTGTCATAACCAGATGTATGCCCATAGTTTGTAACATTTTTTATCAGCCTTTTTGCTTTGGTTTTATCAACTTGGATGGATATATTACAAAATAAGTTCTTAAAATTCTCGCTGACATAGCCATTTAAAAGGCAATCGTAATAACTATAACTGACATCTGTGGTCATATGGTTTTTTAAAAACCGTTTTAATGTATTCTTCCAAACGGCATGATCAGTAAAGAAAGCCTCCACCATTAAAAGCCCCGAGAGAAAATCATCACCGCTTGGTGTAAGACCAATTCCTCTGCCAAAAAAATGGGCAATGCACTCTGCAGCTATCTTCGTGTCGGTGGGGGCCGCATTGGTTAGCCTTTCCAACATAGCAGAGTCCTGTTTTACCTGAATAATCCCTGTCATTTGAACAAAATCTATTTTCTTTATTGCCTTTATGATCTCGTTTTCTTCCAACCATTCTTTCCTAATCCGTAACGGCTTCACGTTTAAATCAATGCTTGAAAGCTTGTCAAGCCGGATGATAAATGGCTGATCGGCTGTATCCATCTGCAAGTATCCTGCTTGATAAATGATCGGCATGCCTGCCTTTAGTTTTACCAGGAATTTTTGCAGCACCGATTGGGGTATATTGATGCCAAAGGCAGATAAAGGAGTTCCCAGTGCCCCGATGTGAATCAAGGAATGCTGAATCCGGATGTTGAAACTTGTTTGAAATACACTGTGGATTTCTCCCCGTAAAGGTCTAGTCAGGATTAGGGACAAAAAATTACTTTTTGTCCCATATTCCACGACTAAAGGGCAAGGTTTATTAGTCAACAACAATTCCCAATTTCTCGGCATATGCTTCCAAAGCTTTTTCAAAGCAAGCCAATGGAGCTCTTACGGTTCCAGCACCAACTTGTCCAAGTCCAGCTTTTTTGTGGGCGATACCGGTATTGATAATTGGCGTAATACCTGTTTCCACAACCTTCCTCATATCAATCCCTAAACAGCTTCCTTTGAAGTCCCATGTTGGAATACTAAAGTTCGGGTTATGTGAAATGCAAATTTCTGCCATTTCATTAGATACATTTAAAGCATCATCAAAGCCGCCGGCACCGACAAACCGGGTTACCCCTGGTGCTGCGACCATCGCCATGCCGCCAACTCCGACCGTTTCAGTAATCGCGCTGTCGCCGATATCAGGGTTTCCGTCTTCTTCAGAGAATCCGGTAAAGTACAATCCTTTTGGTGTGTTAACCGGTGCGGTAAACCATTGGTCACCCATGCCGCTGATGCGAATACCGAAGTTTTTGCCGTTTCTCGTCATGGTTGTCACAACAGTACCTTTATCAAATTTTCTAGCATAGTCAACGATTGATTTGCCCGTTGCCATCATGATATTTAAGAAGAATTGGTCGGTATCTGCCAGGAATTGAACTACTTCCTGTTTCTTGCTTTCCTCAATATCTAATTGAAGGATTAACGGTGCCACTTCTTTTAAGAAGACAAGGGATGCCGCAATATTTCTTTGGTGGAATTCATCCCCCATGGTAATGGCTTTAGCGATAATAACATTTAGGTTGATGCCGCCGTCTTTTTGTTTTAATGCCTGGCTCAAAACAGGACCTAAAACATCCTTCATCCAAGTTAAGCGGTCAATCACTTCTTTGGAGTAGGCGCCAAAACGTAACACCTTACCAATGCCTTCATTCATGGTACAATAAGCTCTTGTGCCGTCAATTTTATTCTCGACTACCAACACAGGCATATTGGCTGAAGTGATTCCGCCCATTGGACCAACAGCGTGAACATGGTGGCATGGCATAAAGGATACTTCACCGGATTCAAGCAGCTTCACGGCCTCTTCTTCCGTTTGTGCCCATCCTTCAAAAAGCGAAGCTCCGATACAGGATCCTTGCATTGGACCTGTCATCTCATTCCAAGTAATTGGCGGGCCTGCATGAAGCAATACTTTGCCGTTTAATTCCGGAATGACGGATTTTGCCGGAACAACATCCAGTAAAAATGGCTGTGAGTTTTTCATTCTTTCAATTACTTCTTCATTCCAGACCTTAATTTCGTCTTCCCGTTTACTTAATGCATTCAAGATCTTAATTAATTTTTTATTGCCGCCAGCCATTGGCTTCCAGCTAAATTGAGCCGTTTCGCCGCCATATTTAATAATTGGCTCAGTGAAACTTTCAAGACCAATATTAATGACACGAGGCATAGAATTTAACAGTTCATCAACAGCTGCACTTAATTTTGGCAGCGGATTCCGTTCTTTCGTGTACGGAATGACTTCTTTATCTGCCTCCACCATTTCTTTACCCATGAATTTCAGTGCCAGCTGAACGGCCTTGGCATTGCTTTTTTCGACAATGACGCCGGCTTCTTCTAACGTTCTAACAGCTTGATTGTAGTCCTGCGGGTCTTGTTTGGTTCCTACGACCGTTCCGACAAAATACAACTCTCTTCCGTCAGCCTTGGCTGTTGCAATCGCTTCTTTAATGGTTGGTGCCAATGCATTTGCCATGTCCGGATGGCATCCATAACCGAGCACACAATCAAGTAAGATAACACCGGTTGCCGGATCCTTTGCATACTCTTTAATTTTGTTAATTCTTACATCAGGATCAATCATTGGGTGCGGCTTGCCTTGGGTATAGATATCATCCCCGAGGTCCATGACTTCGAATCCGTTTGCTTTTAAAATGTAGCCTTCCTCTTTGATAAGGCCACCTAAATCCAATGCTTCGGAAATCAGCATGGCTGCTTCGGCTGCAAGGGTTCCGCCGGAGTAGAGACCTTTTGCTGTTTTTCCCTCAGCAAGAGGCTCTTTTACTTCAAAGCTGACAGGTTCATAGTAATTTGCTTTTACCTTTTCACCATTTGCTAAATCGACAGCCATTCTTGCCGTTTCTTCCAATGTATGGGCCAAGTACACATTTCCTTCATGATGATCTGGTTTTTCGCCAAGGAAGATGGCTACGACTGGCTTAGATACATCTTGGAGCAATTGTACGACTTTATCTCTGACTGCCGGTGCCGGTGGTTTGGAGATGACAACAATTACCTCTGTTGGATCATGATGTTCTAAGCCGACAATGGCATCCATTACCGTAATAGCGCCCACTTTATCACTTAAGTCCCGTCCACCGGTGCCGATAGCATGAACCACACCGCCGCCTAATTTATCAATCATCGCGGTAACTTCTTGAATGCCGGTTCCACTTGCTCCAACAATCCCGATGTTTCCTTGATTTACCACGTTTGTAAATGCCATCGGGATGCCAGAAATGATTCCTGTTCCGCAGTCAGGACCCATTAATAACAGTCCTTTTTCATGTGCCTTCTTTTTCAGCCTTACTTCATCTTCAAGGGAAACGTTGTCGCTGAAGGAGAATACATGTAAATTATGGTCCAACGCTTTTTCAATTTCGTCGGCTGCGTATTCGCCCGGAATGGAAACAAGCGCCAAATTGGCATCTGGCAGCGCTTCAAGTGCCGCATTCCAATTTTTAACACTTTTAACATTTTCACTTTGATTGTTTTTTACGGACAAGTCATTCAGAAACCGTTCTGTTTCTGCTAATACCTGGTCGACAACTGTTTTATCATCTGTATCAACGACAATTACCATGTCACTCGGACTCGCGGCCTCAGCTTCCGGTGTCAACAAACCTGAGTTTTTGAAGATATCTTTGTTGGCATCAGTTCCCATCATAATCTGGCTCTTATTGACGCCCTCTAATGCGTTTACAGCATTGGTCAACAGCATTAGGTTGATGGAATCCTGGTAGCTATTTGCTTTTATAATTGTGTATAGCATTATTTTTTTATCTCCTTTCTTTGATACTTAAAGTATAATCCCGTGAGAAAGTGATTTCATTTGTGAAAAAAGATAAATATTGAGCATATTTTTATCCGTTGTGGATAATGCGAATCTATGATATTGTTATTTTGAAATAATTATATATTTTTGATAAATAGAGTTTTCACCGTTTTGGATAACAACTCAGGGAAATACAAGGAGAGAGAAAGATGCCATTAACCGTTCAAGATACAATCGAATTTGATATTTTTCAAAATTCGAAGCTGATTGCCGGAACAAACGGCTTGCAAAGAGAAGTTACGGGAATTATGGTAATGGAAGCACCAGACATCGAGCATTGGGGAAAATCTGGAGAAATTATTTTAACAAGCTTTTTCGCACTAAGGGATTTTTCCGATGCCCAGACAAAGGAGTTTTTCGCCAAGGTATACAAAATCGGTATCGCTGCCATTATTGTCAAGATGGAGCGCCTCGTTCAACTGATTCCTGATAACTTTATTGAAGAATGTAACAAGTACAATATCCCATTGATAAAAATTCCAAAAAAAACAAAATATGAGGAAATTATCACCAAAGTCATGGAAACGTTGATCAATAAGAATAAGATTCTTTTGGACTATTATTATGATATAAATCAGCAATATACTAAAATGGCGCTTGACGAACCGAAACCTAAGGATATCATCGATTATTTACACAAGATGATCGGCATGCATGTCAGTTTATCCAAAAATCTTCAGCCCGCATTCTGCAGCACCGACCCGACACTGGATGATTTCCAAGTCATTAGAACAACCACACTGCCGAAAAAAAAATATACAAGCTATGAATACATCCAGCGCTTGGTAAGCTATACCTGCATTGAAAAAGAGGCTCCCCAATCACAGCTGGTTGTTGAGGTCCCCTCTTTGGGCACTGATTCATATCAATTGATTATACATTGCTTTAACAGCAGAATGAGTGCGGAAAACTTTATGGTGCTTGAAAATACTGTCAACTTTCTGCAAATGGAGCTGATCAAAAATTATGCTTTGGAACAGCTTCATTTAAATCATATTAATGAGCTGATCAATGACCTCATTTTGGGACGTTATCATTCAGATGATGAAATGTTGGAGATTTTAGATTATCTTCGTTTTAACGAATCTGACTTGTTTACCATTGTCACTCTTGATATTGATGATCATTTAAAAGTGAGTGAAGGCAAATGGAAAGAAAGTACTACCATCGCCCTTGAATTTTCAAAATGTATCAATAAATTTTGGAAAAAGTATGTTTCCTTAATCAAAAAAGGCAAAATCATTTTTATCATTGCCAATGATGATGATGAGTTGACATTTAAGGAACAGATTACTTCGGGGGTACGTTCCCTTGCCGGAAGGTCTCTATTTGCAAACCAGCCGAAAAATATAAGTATTAGCAGTAAAGTCAACTGCCGTGATTTACCCGTTGCCAACAGGCAGGCAAATAATATTTTGAAGCTGTTGAGGAAGGGAGGTAAGTGGAATAAAATTGTCTCCTATCATGATTTAGGTATTTACCGTTTATTTTTGGAAGCAGGTAAAATCAATGAGTTGGACTCCTTTATTCCTGATAATATCCGGAAAATAGAACAAGTCAATCCGGAACTGAACCGGACCTTAAAGGTATTTTTGGACCATAACCAAAACTTCACAGCAACTGCCGATGTGTTGTACATTCATCCAAAAACGGCAAAATATCGAATTGAACGGGCTGTGGAAATCGCTAATATCCATTTGAATGACCCGGAAGAACTCTTACTAATCAACATTGGATTACGGGTGTTGGAGTTTTTGAAGTGATTTTTTACTAGCAATCGAATTATCATGGATAAGTACAAGCAAAAAACGATACACAGCAAAAGGAGTAAAATGCAATGCAATCAACAACCATTCCATATGGCAGCTTGGGCAGTCTTCCCTTAGAGGCGACTTTTACCAAAGCGCCAACTAACCGCAAAGAACAAACGATCATTTATATTCATGGCGGCGGGCTTGTTTATGGGAACCGGCTGGATTTACCGGAAGCTTATCTCCGCCAATTCATTGATAACGGATATGATTTTCTCGCCATCGATTATCCGCTGGCACCTGAAACGAAATTGAAGGATATTGTTATGTGTGCTGCCAGCGGGGTAAATTGGTTTTTACAACAGGGCGCCGCTGCATTAGATCTTCAATCAACCGATTTTATATTATTTGGCCGGTCAAGCGGGGCTTATCTCAGTTTATTATTGACCAAAGGCCATCTTGCCAAGCGCCCAAAAGCGATCATTTGTTTATATGGCTATTATTCTTTAATGAATGGATCATTAAAGGCGGCAAATCGTCATTATTTAAAATTCCCGAAATTCCAGTACACAACAATAAAGAATCTAATTGGAAATGAACCGATAACCGCGGGACCAATTGAAAAAAGGTATTCGCTCTATGTTTACTACCGGCAAACGGGCAAATGGGTCTATTCTTTGCTGAATGAAAATGACTCGCTGGAAAATTACTCGCTTTCGGAAGAAGATGTAAGACAATTGCCACCGACCTTCTTGTCAGCCAGTACGGACGATCAAGATGTGCCCTATCAAATCACATCCACCATGGCAAAATGGATACCAGAAAACGAGCTATATACCGTCCACGGCCTCGAACATGACTATGACCGGAACACCCATTTACCTGAGTCACAAGAACTGTATAAACGCATCCTCGATTTCCTAGGAAATCAAACGGTGAGCTGAACATTACCTGACTGCCATCATATGTAAGACCCCGATGAATTAATGTTTTTTACGATTAAAATACCACGGTTTTCAACAACCGTGGTATTTTTTCAATAGCTATTAATGAGATTCTTGCTTATGGCTGCGGGCAATCATGATCATGCATACAGTAATTATCGTAAATGCTGTAAAGGCTAACATCGGGATCGTAATAAACCCAAGCCAGTTAAGATAATCTCTTGAACAAGGTACACCGTATTTGCACATTTCAAATGGTTGCAACGCCGGAACCTTTTGCAGCAAAATATGATATCCCGAAATCAGCATACCGATCACTGATAGTGGTAGTACATATTTATAAATACCGGTATCATTGCGGTATACGGCTATTGCTAAAATAATCGCCAATGGGTACATGAAAATCCGCTGGTACCAGCATAACGTACACGGAATAAAGTGCATGACCTCACTAAAATACAGACTGCCGAGCGTTGCAATGATCGCAGCAATCCAAGAAAGAAGCAGGGATTTATTCATATTACTTCTCCTTTGCTGCTTTTTCTACCATATCTTTCAAATCATCGATTGTTTTGCCAGTAAACATCTTGCCGTTTATAAATAGGGTTGGGGTCCCCGTCACCCCTAACTTATCAACATAGTCCATATCTTTTTTCCAGGCATTCATCGATTTCTTGGCTTTAAAATTTTTTACTGCCCTCGCTGTTTCCTGTTCACTAGCCACTTCTTTTAACGTATCGATTAAAAATTGCTCCGTAAAGACATCGGTCTTTTCGTATTTTGGATCGGGCTGCTTTTTATATAGAAGCTCATGGAATTTCCAGAATGTATCGTTACCCAGCTCTTGAAAAACAGCTTCGGCGAATTGCGCCGATCGCTTCGAGTCAACATTGATAAACGAATCATTCATAAAATAAAACTTGGCCTTTCCCGTATCGATCAGTTCTTTCTGGATCATTGGTACAACATTTTCGGCAAAATCTTTGCAGCTTGGGCATTTATAATCACCAAATTCAACTATCGATACCGGTGCAGACTTTTCACCAAGATAGGGCTGATTTGCATAATCGATCTCATTGGTCTTTGTTTTTGCGGTTTCCGGTTTATCATTCATGTTACTAATAAAAATAAACGCCAACAGGCAAACAGCCACTAACCCGATCATCCAAAAAACAAATTTAGATGAGGATTTCGCTCTCTGCTTTGTATTTTTTTTATTTACCATGTTCAAACTCCTTTTCCGAACGGTTATATGTACAGAAAATAAGGCACAAAATATAGTCCCATACAGTTTAAATAATACCCAACTCTTTCAATATTGCCAATAAAAGAGTGCATCATCCTATTTCTTTCTGTCAGTATAACTGATTTATCTTTGCTATGCATTCCTTTTCATAAAAACTAACCGTTTTTGTTATAATAAGACGACTAAATTTGCTAAAGGAGCTTAAAAATGACGGAAATACATAAATATAAGGGTTATATTGGAACCTATACAAAAGGAGAAAGCAAGGGGATATATTGCTTTACGTTAAATACGGATGAAAAAAAGATTGAAGATATTAAAGTCGCGGCGGAGCTGGGAAACCCTACTTATTTAGCCATCAGCAGCGATAATCGCTTTCTTTATTCAATCGTGAAAGATGGAGAAAACGGGGGCGTGGCAGCCTTTTCGATCAATGAAACCGGAGAATTAAGTTTCATTAATCAACAACTATCGCCGGGAGCACCACCATGTTACATAAGTGCAGATGATAAAAATCAATACTTATTTAGTGCTAACTATCATAAGGGGATAGTAGAATCACATCTTCTTAACAGAAATGATGGCTCGATTCTGCCGGCAGCATCGACCATTAAGCATCAAGGCCGGGGTCCAGATCCCAGACAGGATAAGGCCCGCTGTCATTATTCCAGATTCACCCCGGATGGAAAGGTCCTGGCAGTGATTGATCTCGGCATCGACGCGTTAATTACCTATCAGGTTCATGATGATGCCACACTAACAAAGGTTAAATTGCTTCCATTAAAAGCTGGAAGCGGGCCGCGCCATTTAGAATTCCACCCAAATGTCCGCTTTGCCTATTTGTTGACAGAGTTAAGCTCCGAGGTTATTGTGCTGGACTATGAAAATGGGCGTTTTTCCGAGAAACAATACATCTCCACCATTCCGGAAGACTTTAAAGAGAATAACCAATGCAGTGCGATTCACATTTCTTCCGACGGACGCTTTGTTTATGCCGGCAACCGGGGCCATAACAGCATTGCCGTTTTCAGCGTAAATCAAGGAACAGGGGAGCTTAGTTTTATCGAAAATACTTCGACTGAGGGCGATTGGCCGCGGGATTTTGCTTTGGATCCAAGCGAAAAATTTATCGTGGCGGCCAATCAGGAGTCGGGAAATCTTGTGCTGTTTGCCAGAGACGAGGACTCGGGGAGGCTGACTTTGATGGAATCGGATATTGCCGTGCCGCAACCGGTTTGTGTGAAGTTTTTGCATGACTAAATGGGGAGACAGGATAAGAGGACGTCTTATCCTGTCGTCAAATAGAAATAGAAAGCTTATTTTTTACTATTAAAGGCAGCTGAGATCCCTTTTAAAAATAAACTAAATCTTGTATCGTTTCCTGCATAATAAATCTTATGAATAAGGAACCAAATTGCCAAAACTCCAATACTATCTTTTAACAGATCTATTAATGAAAATGATCTAAATGGAACAAATATCTGATGGATTTCATCGGTTAATCCATACAAAACTGAGATGATGATTGCTATAAATTCTTTCCTTTTATTTAAGGATCCATAACAAAGAAACACCACTACAATGAAAAAATAAAGGATTCCAAATTCAATTAAATGGGCAAGCTCTAACAGTGTGCCGATAACTAAAATAATGGAACTATTCACCATCGTTAATATATTTCCGATGGAATTTGGGTTAAAATGGCTGGATTGCAGCCAAATAATTACCATGTAAGCAATAGGGAGCAATGAAATAAAAAACCTGTATATTTTTAATAGCATTTAAATCGTCCTTAATCATTACATTATGTTTCTTCATTCTTTAGAACCTTTGATAACGATCTAAACTTACTAGTTAGATTTAAACTAAACTTTCCATTCTCAGGATTGTTATGATAAATAGAATCTATATGTTCTACTATTTGCTTTTCATCAAAATGCTCAATATAAATAATAAACTTTAAATGATCTAACCATTTATAATACGTACTTGAAATCTTATGATTACTATTTGGTAACACAATGCACGGAGTGTTAGTAATTGCACAAAAAATCATTCCATGTAATCTGTCGGTAACAACTACCTTAGCCTTTTTAAAAGCACTCCATATATTATCTAATTCAACATCCTCCTTACCTTTTTGGTAATCACCGATAAAGGTGTCGTAATATTGAATATTTTGATATTTTCCTTCTATCAAAGTTACAAGACTAGCCCATTGATTTTTTGAAATACTTCTCTCAATATCATTTCGTAAACACAGGATAATCCCATCCCGGTGGAAAGTCGGCATAACCTTATTAAGGTAAAAAACAATATCAGGAACTAAATAAAGATAATTATTAATAAAACTGGCCCTCATTAATTCAAATGATTTAGTCTCCCTCGCAAAGATATGCAAATTTTGATGTTTAGAATATATCTTTACGCTTTTGTTTAGTGACTTTTTTGTTCTAAAATCAATGGATTGAGGAAATGAAATGATTTTATTATTGGGAAATAAATGAATGATATAGCGTCTACGGCCTTCATAACTCTCATATACATCTCCCATATTTCCTCCGCCTATAATCGTAATAATATCATCTGGGCCAATTGATTTCTTCAGAATATTAAGCATGTAAGTATCTTTAACATGCACTGTTATAATTTGACGATCGGGAAAATGCTCTTTCAAAAATTTTGTTTGTGCATAAGTAATAGCTATATCGCCTAGATTTCCATAATCAGCTGCAAGGGTAACAATTACTTTTAAGTCATTTTTAGATAATAATGGATAACTTGGTTTTTTCGATATTAAATATTGAAGTTTTAATTTCCATCCAATAGGTATTTTCCTGATTATACTTAAAGAGCTGACTAACTCCAGTGCTTTTACCATACTAACCACTCCGGCTTGATAGATTTTTAAAATTTTACCAGATGGTGAAAATCAATTGGCCCTTGCTCCTCTATTCAATAAAGGACTTTTGGAAATTACCTTGTTCTTTCATCATATCGATTGATTTCAGTAATACAACATCATCATACTTGATCATGACAGAACCATGCTCATAGTTACCAATTTCAACCTTATTAGGTATTCCCATTAGATTGTTCACAATGCATGTAACAAAATTTTGTCCCTCTTCATGTGCGTGGGGGTACCCTCCGCCAAATCTTGGATTGATTTCGGAAATCATATAGCCTTTATCCGTTTTAAAACAATCAATATCAATTGGACCTATAGGGCGTAAGATGCACAGCAATTCTTCAATTAATTGCACTAAATTAGGATCATGGATGGCAATGGATTTGTCTGTTTCCCCAGCCCTCATCTTTATTTTTTGTTTGCAAAATATATTCGTTGGTTTGCCATTTAATATATCAATATAGCAATCTACACCATATTCATTTCCTTCAATGAATGGCTGGACAATGAAATTACCATGATCTTTCCAAAGTGCAGTTAGTTCCGCATACGAATGTACGATAGATATTCCTAAACTGGCACTGCCGTTTCTTGGTTTAATAATTAATGGAAAATCAAGTCGCTGTTGATCCATTTCCTCAACTATTTCATCAATAGATAAATAGGTCGGTATTCCCGGAAGTCCATGTGTTTGTAGCAATTGATAGGTTAAGTATTTGTCAAAGCAAATATTTACCACGTCTTTATCAGATACAATCACTTTAACATGTTCTTGTTCAAACTCTTCCTTATGTTCCGCTAATAAACTTAATTCCGGGTCAATCAGGCATAGCATGGCATCAACCTTATACTTTCGGCATAGCTCCATAATATGGGCTATATATCCCTTGTCAGTAATACGTGGTACTATATGGGCAATATCCGCGAATTGCAGTGCCGGGGCTGATGCGTCGCAATCGACTGCAATAACTTCTCCCCCAACTTTCTTAAGCTCTTCTTTAAAATATTTTACTAATTTGACTCTTCTTCCTGCACTACATATTAAAATATTCATCTTACACCCCTACATTTCTAGAATACATATAGATTCTCGTTAACAAATTCATTCAGAGTTTCTTTTCTTCTGACAATAAAAAAAGCACCGTGATCAACAGCCACAATTCCCGGCCTTTCTTTGATAAACGGTGGATTAAATACGATCGTATAGGCACCTACATTTTCAAAAAGGATATAATCTCCTATTTCCGGCAGCTCCCCGAAGACATTATGTGCTAAATAATCCTTTTCCATACAGGTATATCCAACAACATTGTAGGTTTCAATTGGCGTCGTTTCGTTATACTGCTTCACTACCTCCATAGGCAAGTTGCGCTTATGCAAAGTAGGCCTAATATTGTGGACGCTACCGTCAATCAAGACAAAATACTTATCTTGAACCTTCTTCACTTCCACCACTTTTGAAATAAATGTAAAGGTATTTGCTACCATAGAAATGCCTGGTTCCAGTATTAAATATGGCTTATTTTCAATTTCACTAAACTCTTGGTTCAGGACGGAACTAACGGCTTCTGCATAATCATCGAAACTCGGAGCTTGAATATGAAATGATGCCGGAAGTTCCCCAAAAATCCCTCCGCCGATATCAATATATTCTAGCGAATCTCCAATATAATCATGGGCCAATTTACATAGTTCCATCGTTATCTGTTTATAGGTCGAAACTTTCCTTTCACTAGTCGAAATATGGCCATGTAATCCCACAATTTTAAGATTCTTAATTTTGTTCAGTTTATTTATTGCATATTCAAAATTACCATTAGAAACACATATGCCAAATCTGCTTATTTTATATCCCTCTTGAATTCTAGTTTCACTATTATTATAAATATTGAGATTTACCCTTAATCCAACTTTCACCATTTTATACTGGTTTTCAATACAATAGTCCCTAATATATTCTAATTCATAAAGAGAATCGATATTTAATAAACTTCCATTATCTAAAGCCAGTTCAACATCCTCTGCTGTTTTTAATGGTCCATTAAAGATAATATTTTCGGGGTTTACACCAATTTTTAGTGCTAAATCGTACTCTAACCGAGATACTACTTCAGCATAAGCACCTAACCTTCTCATTTCTTTACATAAGAATGGTAAATAGTTCGTTTTATAGGAATATCCAATAATAAACCGGGGATATCTGCTTCTAAATGCATCATCGATCTTTTTATGATTATTTCTTAATGTATTGACATCAAGTAAAAAAAAGGGAGACCCAAATTGCTGCTCAAGGTCTCTAATTTGCAGAAAGTTCATATTCATCCTAACCTCACTACATTTTTATATACTGATTTTTGATTTTCCTCCAAACCTGATATTTTTGACATAATATTCAATGACTGATTTGTCAATGGTTTCATCGAATTTCCTCGCAAAGTAAAGATTGGATTCATCGATTAATTTATGATCTTCAAACGTCAAATCCTGCGGTGAATTACGATCACTTAAACTTTCGCCCCATTTCAAATAAAACAGATGATTATTTACAACACGAGATTTATACGGTGAATTCAAAATAAGTGTATGAAAAAAGCTCTCATCAGGAACTAACGTATTTTGAAAGAATTGATAATACCATTCATTTTCATTCAAATAGTCGATCATGTACTTTGCGACTTCAAAAGGAATGGTAAACCACTGCGATCCTTTGTAAAATGAAAATTCCCTTGGCCATTTATGATGATTTGGATAAATATTGATCCCCTTACCGTATAAACTCAAAAGGATTCTTCTAAACACTCGAATAGGATGCGTGGTCGTATATCTTTTTCGCGTTACTTTAGGCCAATTTATCTTCATTAGACCTAAACTATCCCTATTCAATTGGCGGTAGCTCATAAATATTTTGCCATTTTGATCCTTTAGGAATTCTTTAAATCCATTTTTCACCAATAAGTCCTGACCACTTCGTAAACAGACATAATCATATTCATTATGGGAGTTTATGACTTCCTGCAATAATAGAAGAGTAGCATCGATCTGGCTTATATCTCCCCACTCGCATGATACATTTTCTTGTAAAATCTTTATATTTGGTCCTTTTTGGATCTTTTCATGCATTTTTTTATAACTTTTTTGATCAATATGAACGTATACGTCTGCCTGCCCTCCAGAAACAAGTTGGGTAATAAATGCATTCACTTGTTCAGGATTCTTGTGAACTTGTAACATATAAGCAGTACGTGGATTATGATCCATTTTATCCCTTCTTAACTTAAAATAGCATCACCATATTCTTAATAACGAACATCCAAGTAAAAAGAATGCTATAAACACACAATTTGATAACCTATCTCAGTTGATATTCTTCTAACATTAAAATAACTTTTTCCTTTGAATTAAACATTAAAATATCTATAATTGATAAATGCGAAACGAAGTCTTGCTTAAATTGTTGATAGACTGGAACATCCGACTCTAAAAATGATAATTGAATATTGGCCTCCCCGAATTCCTGTTTACTATATAAATCTACACCACCAATCGGATTGATATATTCATCCCCTCCCAATGTTTCGACAATCTTAATAACTTTGTCCTTCCCTTTTAAGGAATGGTCAATTTCAATTTTACTGGAAATAATGAGTGGTGTTTCTACATTTAAATAATTTAATATTTCATTTATTGAAAAGTAAATATAGTTAAATAAGTTTTTATCATCGTATAAAAAGATTTTCTTGATGAAAGGGAAGACCTCATTAAAAAAGGGTGCTTTAGCATAGGAGCTTTCAATTTGTGCAAGGATCTTTCTTATCATCTTGTCGGAATCATCCGATAAATATCTTTCCTTAACATCTAGATAATCAGAGTCTTTTTTTAAAGGGATGGTAAACAGCTTCTTTTCTCCATTCATTAATATATTATTTTTATGAAACCATCCTCTTTTGGAAAATTGAATATTGTCATAAAGAACAAAGCAATCGGCTGCATTGACTAGTTGCCAATACCCTAGATATGGAAGAAAATATGGCTGCATGATGGCTATTTTCATTATTGATTCACACACCTCCTATCACTCTAAACTAACTCTACAACCTAATTTCCTGTTTCCCAAAGCAATATATCTCTTCATTAAAGAATTGTTTAATCGTTTCCTTTTTTCGAACTTCAAAAATTTTCTGATTGTCGATACCAATAATAGCCGGGCGTTCCTTTATAAAAGGTGGATTGTAGACAATGGTATATGCCCCAACATTCTGAAAGAGAATGTAATCACCAATTTTAGGCAATTCGGCAACCGCATCATATATCAGGTAATCTTTTTCTAAACATGTATACCCCACTATGTGAAAGTTTTCCGTTACCTGTTTTTCTTCATGATGCTGACGTAAAAAATTAATTGGCAGTTTTTTTTTATTAAATGTCGGCTTAATATTATGAACACTTCCGTCCACTAAAACAAAACAATTTTCTTTTATATTTTTAATCCCTACAACTTTTGAAACAAATTCAAATACATTGCCAACCATCGATATTCCAGGTTCCAAAATTAATGCAGGGGGATTAGCATAATGGGAAAATTCATGATTCATAACGGCACAGATTGCCTCTCCATACTCATCAAAAGTAGGGGAATACTCTCTAAGCGATTTCGGAACATTACCTGAGATACCACCTCCAATATCAATATATTCGATATGGTTCAATTTATACTTTTTTACAAAATGACACAATTCTTGAGTGATTCTTTTATATGATTCTATTCTTCTTCCAGTTGTTGAAAAATGGCCATGTAAACCAACAATTTTGATATTTGTTACACTTTCCAACAGATCGATTGCTCGCTTTAGATCACCATTTTCTTCACATATCCCAAATCGGCTCATTTCAAATCCGTCTGCAAGCTGAGTAATACTATCTTCAGTAATATCAAAGTTTACCCTTAAGCCAATTTTGACTATGCTGTTCGGATGATTAAAAGCATAGCTTTTTACAAAGTCAATTTCATAAAATGAGTCAAGATTAATAATGCTTTCATTTTTCAGAGCATAGTTAATATCATCTTGACTCTTTAATGGGCCATTAAAGATAATCTTTTTCGGATCCACACCTATTTTAATGGCAAAGTCATATTCTAATCTTGATACAACCTCAGCATATGCGCCTAATTTATACATTTCTTGGCATAGAAGTGGAATATAATTTGTTTTATAAGAATAGCCAATAATAAAACGATCATATCTGCTTTTAAAAGCATGATACATTTGTTTGTAATTTTCTATTAATGTATTTACATTCATAATATAAAACGAAGAGCCATATTCCTCGGCTAATTTTTCGATAGTCTCATAGGAATATAGTTCTTTTTCTAAAATAGCTTTTCCGCTATTTGCATTATTAACCTTCAAGGATCTACTCAATTTATCCTCCTCCCTAAAATTTCATAAAACATTAACGGTAATGTATTGATTCATATGATCCATTTTATATAATTGTTCTTCTAAACTATCAAATTTCAAAAAGACAAATCCTAATGCTTTATTTCCAGCAGTAAAGATATCAATAGCTGTTCCTTGATCTTTATATATATATTTAGAAATAATGTTTTCCTCTATTGCTTTACTAAAAGTAATATCCGTTAAAATACCTTGTTTTGCTGAATGGAGTGTATAAGAAGAGTAGTATTCTTCTTTTGGTTCGAAATCCATCCTAATAGAATGATTACCTATAGCACACTCTACTGAAGCTTGTACGAAGTCAATTCCAGTAATCAATTCCAACAGATTAGAGATCATATTTCCCCCATTTCTCGGTCCGATTTCAATAAAATATGGTTTATGATCTTTACCGAATACAGCCTCTATATTCATTGCCCCCATTTTTATATCTAATAGATCAATTATTCTTTGTAATTCTTGGCGAATTAGTTCTGCTTTTTCATCCTCTATCATTACTGGATAGCTTTTACCGATCGGTATTAATGGATTTAACTGTTTATTTCGATGACAATTTAGAAACCCGCAAAATGCCAGTTTCCCATCAAGAACAAAAACATCACCACCTATCTGATAATCATGTGACATTTCAATATATTCTTCGATAATTACCTTCTTTTCTTTTGATTGAGAAATAGCATTTAAAAAAGCTTGTTCGATCTCCTCAATACTTTTAACCAAAGAAATACCTCTGCTTGCAGAGGTATCAACAGGTTTTACTATTATTGGAAAATGGAATTCTTTTATTTTTTCTCGTGCTTCCTTTAATGTTTTGAAACTATCCGCCTTGGGACAATTAAATCCATTATCTTGTAAAAACTTCCTAAATAAATCTTTTTTCGTCAGTATTACGACTGATTCATATGGATTAGAAGGAAGATTTAACTGATTTGCTACATATGCAGCTGTAGGAGCAGCAGGGTCTGACACGTAAGCAAACACTCCATCAATCTCCTTCTCTATAGCGATGGCTAAAACAGCTTCTTTGTCCGTTGTACTGACACAATAATATTCATTTGCATAATATTGTCCTGGATTATCAGCTAAATAATCACAAAGGATCGTATAATACCCTTGTTTTTTCGCATATTTAATTGCCGGTAATTGCATCATAGCCCCGCCAAGAAACATAACTTTTTTCATTCGTAACATCTCCAGCTATTTATTGATTGTCTAATAAAAAACAGCACTTATAGCAACAATACTTACACCAATAGTAACCAAAATTATTGGAAATACAAAGATTGATCTGAATTTAAAAGTACTTAAAATAGGAATTATAAACGCTGCCAACAACGTAGTTAGTGGCAATAATACATGTATAATCTTTAAGGTAAATGCAATATATATTAAATATAGTGCCGGTACAGCAATTAGTACACCCGGTAAAGTGAATGCTAAAGTGATAACATAACCGCTAATTGAATATTCATTTTTCAATCTCATTAATATATTCATACCAAGTAACCCCGCTAAGAGAGGCCATATAAAAATATAACTTGATTCTTTGTAAAAGATACTCGTAACAATCGTCAACAAAAGCCAACAGAAGTATGCACCCATTGTGAGATCATATGGTTGGATTTTTTTTGCAGCCAATTGGTAAAGAACGATCATGATTGAAATCAGGACAAAAATAGAACTTATAAAAATCGGATTACTTTCGTTTAAATTTGTCTCTAAACTCCAAACATTTTCCGGAAAATATTGAACGATCAAATTCCAAATACCTTTCCCTATATAAAATGCTATAAACATCACGGCTACATAAAGGAAAAACCCTAAACTAACTCCTCCAAGGGTTAGCTGTTTCGATTTGAGTCCATGGATAAATGATAAAAAGTAGGTAATAATAACCACTATCATAAATGGAAGTACCCAATTTTCTGGATATGTGATGACTTCATTTCCAATTAAATTAAAAAATATTTTATTTCCATCCTTTTTCAGTACTAAATTCATGTTACCAACATGCTGAACTAAGTGAAGCATATTATCACCAGTATGCTGAAGGCTATCTAAATCCATATTTTCTACTGTATCCAGAGATGTATGATAACTAGATAATCCCTTTACCAAGCCAAAATTCAACCCGTACATTCCTGCTTGATTAAAAATTGTAAAATCCGTATCATTAGGCATATAAGTATAAAGCTCTGAAATAAAGGAATGTGTAACAGGATGGGGTACTGCTTTAATAAATTCGGATATCAAGCGTTCATTCCCTTCATTGATCTGAAACATAATAGAAGGACCTGTATTCCCCCGAGTATCAAAATTAAATATCAATGCAACATCCTTCGCCCATGGATGCCTATTGACAAAAGCTCTTGCTCCTAATAACCCATGTTCTTCTCCATCCGTTAAAAGGATAATGACATCGTTTTTTAATTGTGCAGACCTCGATAAAATATCTACTGTTTCCAGTATAGCAGCGACTCCAGAACCATTATCGGAAGCTCCCGGGCTGTTTTCTACAGAATCATAATGCGCCGAAATCATAATCGCCATTGAAGAATCTTTTCCAGGTATTCGAGCAACAATATTCTCTAATTTCCCTACATAACCATTTTCCCATAAGGGAGTCTTCACCTCTGTTACTTGAATTTCAGGAGAAACCCCTAAATCAGTTAAAGTGTTAAATAGATAATCTCTTACCCGATCATGTTCTTCCGAACCAAGTGGATGAGGCTTGACGGCTATTTCTTTTAAATATTCCCTAGCTCTTTCAGCAGAGAATTGATCTTCCCCCGCCTGTTTTGAAGTAAGGAATTGGGGTGGTTGAAATGGCAAAAAGCTTATCCAAATAAATAGTAAAATGATTAGGATGAGTAAAATAAAAGCAAAAGTCTTTGTAAATATCGTTTTTCTTTTTGCATGTAGATTAACATTTGGCTCGATTTTTAATTCCCCCAACACATCTTTTATAGCGATGGATTACTATCCTTTACTTGCTTGAGAAAATAGTCTATGGTCTTCGCGATACCTTCTTCAAATTCGTATTCATTCTGAAAGCCCAAACTATCTCGTAATTTTCTATCATTAATGGCGTATCTAAAATCATGCCCAGGTCGGTCTTTTACAAACCTTATCAATTGCTCATATTTTGTAACCCCTTTTTGATTCTTGGGAACTGGTTGATACGAATCAAGGATTTCACAAATAATATGAGCGATCTCGGTATTACTTTTCTCATTATGGCCGCCGATTAGATAGGTCTCACCTGATTGCCCTTCAAAAAATACCTTTTCAATCGCACGGCAGTGATCAAGGACATATAACCAATCACGAACATTCTGGCCATCCCCATAAATAGGGATTTCCTCAAGAGAGATCGCCTTACGAATAATAGTTGGAATTAATTTTTCTGCATGCTGCTTTGGTCCGTAATTATTCGAGCAATTGGTTGTAACAACATTCATACCATAAGTATGAAAATAACTGCGTACCATCATATCACTAGCCGCTTTGCTAGCTGAGTAAGGACTGTTTGGAGCATATGGACTATTTTCCGTAAAGTACCCTTCCGTCCCAAGGCTTCCGTAAACCTCATCAGTGGAAATGTGATGAAACCGGGCATTCTCAAAATCAGATTTGTAAATCCCCTCCCCATCCATCCAAAATTCGCGTGCTGCTTCAAGCAAGATAGATGTACCAAGTACATTCGTTTCTACAAAAAAGGTTGGGTTCTTAATCGAATTATCCACGTGGGATTCTGCTGCAAAATGAATAACCCCTTTAATTTGATACTCTTCAAACAGCCTTTCCACGAGGGTGCGATTACAAATATCGCCTTCCACAAAGATATGGCGGGGATGGTCGATCACTTCCCTAAGATTATCAAGACTCCCAGCGTAAGTTAATTGATCAAGATTTATAATCTGAATATCTTTTCGCTGCTCCAATAAATATGAAACAAAGTTAGACCCGATGAAGCCGGCTCCGCCGGTTATGAGCAAATTCATTGATCTTCTCTCCTATTATTATGTTTGCTATTCTTTCAACATCTTCATCATTTAATCCACTAAAAAGGGGCAAACATAAGATTCTTCTTGCCATGTCTTCTGATATTGGACAAGATATTGTATTCTTTAAATATGTCATTGTATTTAAAGATGGGTAGAAATATCTTCTGGATTCAATGTCGTTATTCTCTAATTGGCTCTTAGCATGAAGAAGTTCCTCTTCCGTTTCAAAAATAACCGGATAGTAAGCATAATTATATTGCACATCCCCCGAAATAAATGGCCTTTCAACCCTGTTTTCTAATAATGTATCGTATGTTTCTGAAGTTTTCTTTCTGTTTGTGATAATGTCATCGATATATTTCAAATTACATAAACCCATCGCAGCATGAAATTCTGAGTTTTTCGCATTAATCCCGGCAGTAACATAATCATCACCACGAAAACCGAAACTTCTTAATAACGCAATTTGGTTATCAACTCTTTCCCCCATATTATTGATAATGGCTCCGCCTTCTACTGTGTGAAAGGGCTTGGTTGCATGAAAACTGAGTGTGGAAATATCACCAAACTGCAACAAGGATTCTCCTTTATAACGAACACCAAAAGCATGTGCGGCGTCATAAATTACTTTTAGATGATGCTTTTTGGCAATTTCCTCAATTCTTTCAACATCACAAGGGATCCCATATACATGAGTGGCAAGGATTGCTTCTGTGTTACTTGTAATCGCCTCTTCGATCTTATTTGGATCGATACATAATGTATTGGGATCGATATCTACAAATACCGGCTCACAATTTTCCCACAGGATAGATGTTGTAGTAGCCACAAATGAAAAAGGAGTAGTGATAATTTCATTTTTCAATTTAAGTGATTGAATGGCCAGTTGAAGAGCAATCGTGCCATTTCCTACATAATAACAAGAAGGAACATTCAAATATTCTTCAAGTTCCTCCTCTAATTGTCTCACATAGACACCATTATTGGTTAGCCATTTGGAATCCCATAGCCTTGATATCAAGTGATCATATTCATCCTTGGGAGGCAGAAACGGCTGTGTAACTGGAATCATCATGAAACCTCCCATGCACTAAGTCATATAAGTAATGGCCATAATCATTTTTATACTGAATCGCTCTAGCCAAAACCTCATCTGAAGAAATCCACTGGTTTCGATAGCTAATCTCCTCGAGACAGGCAATTTTATAGCCTTGGCGTTTCTCAATTGTCTCGACAAACTGACTTGCTGCTAAGAAACTTTCAACTGTACCCGTATCAAGCCAGGCAAATCCTCTTCCGAGAAGCCCCACCTTGAGCTTTTTTTGTTTTAAATATTCTTTATTAATATCGGTAATTTCAAGTTCTCCCCGAACAGATGGCTGGACATTCTTGGCAATCTCCACTACATGGTTATCGTAGAAATAGAGACCGGTTACTGCATAGTTGGATCTTGGGTGGGATGGTTTTTCCTCAATCGATATGGCATTAAATTCTTGGTCAAATTCTACTACACCAAAACGCTGCGGATCTTTCACTTGGTAACCGAACACAACCGCGCAGTCTTTGATACTGGCGGCTCTTTTCAGGACAGGAGTAAATCCTTGCCCATAGAAGATATTATCTCCCAAAATAAGGCATACGTTATCATTACCGATAAACTCTTCACCAATAATAAAAGCATCCGCCAGACCACGCGGATGCTTTTGTACTGCGTATTGAAGTGAAATCCCCCAATTCGAACCATCCCCTAATAAATTCTTAAAGAGGGGTGCATCTTTTGGGGTGGAAATAATCAAAATATCCCGAATTCCTGCAAGCATGAGAACGGATAACGGATAATAAATCATAGGCTTGTCATAAATGGGTAACAGTTGTTTGGACACAGCAAGCGTAATCGGATAAAGTCTTGTGCCACTGCCACCGGCTAAAATAATCCCCTTCATTAAATCACCTTCTTAAAAAATACTTTTATTAAACTTCCTCTAAATCCCTAATAAGAATATAAGAATTATTGTCGTTTTCACTTTCAATTTGGAATTTCTTCCTTTCCATCAAGTAAGCCAGCCAGCGAGTATTATTTTTATCTACCTCGACCCTAAAATAGTCCATGCCCAATTCCTTAGCAAACTCTAGCGAAAAGTTAGCAAGATGAAATGCAGTTCTCCCTCCACGATATGACGGCAAGATTCCAATTTTACCCCCAAAAGCCGTTTTTGTAATAAAATCATTGGCATAAATGGACAAAAGACTTACATCACAATTATTTTCTTTATCGACTAAAATAAAGTTATACGCATAATCTAGTAATTTTATAACGTGTACCTTCAAAGCTTCTTGTTGTTCCATAGGAAACAGAAATTCTGAATTAAGTTTATTAAAAAAAGCTACGAGTCTGCCTTTTTCATTTTCTCCTTTATCAAGTAAAATAAAATCTAATCCATTTTTCTGAAATATATCTTTATATTTTTGAAAACTATTATTTATTAATTTCATTTTTTATATTCCTCCCGATTTTAATCTTTGTTTTCGATTCTGGAAAAACCGCAGTAGTAACTGAAACACCATTTCGAGCTCTTTTAACCTAAACATCCAACAAAAGGCGATATACAATAATACGCCACAACCTATTTGAACAATTAGTTTTATGGCTATATTAGCCTGTATTAAAGTTCCTAAGATGTATACTATTCCCCCCATAAATATAGAAATTAGAAAATGGGGAAGTATATCAATAATTTGTTTTGATATCGAATAAGATATTTCTTTTGCTGAGAAAAAGGAATTTATAAAAAGGGCAATAAATGAATTGATGATTGCCACCCATATCAAACCGATTATCCCTAAATGTAGGAATATGGCAAGTGCAATCAATATAGTTGTTACTATTTTTTTTATTATTTCAAGTAGTAAAAATAAATCTGATCTCCCTTTAACCTGTAAAATATTTAAGTTGATTACATGAAACGGATAAAGCATATATGCTAAACATAATAGCTGGAAATATGGAACCAATTGTATCCACTTTTCACCTAAGATTAAACTAACTAACGGGACAGCAATTGCAGCCAATCCTGCCATTACTGGAAAATTGATAAAAGCAGAGACCTTCATTATCTTTTTATAGCCGAATTTCAATTTTTCTTGGTCATTTTGTAAAGTACTAAGAACCGGATATGTTACTCGTTGAATCGAAGAAGTTATTGATTGTGATGCCACATCGCTTAATTTCACAGCATTTGAATAATAACCTAGTTGAGTAGAAGAATAGAACTTTCCAATTATCACATAATAAATATTCGTATATATCGTGTCAATGATCCCAGAAATCATCATTTTTGATCCAAATCCAAAAAGGCGCTTGAAAGAACTAAAATTAAAAACTATGGATGGTTTCCATTTATTATGAATCCAAAGCAGAAAGGAAGTAACACTTTGCATTAACAATGTTTTAATAACTAAACTCCACACACCTAATCCAAACCCTGCACAAATAATAGCTGTAATTCCAGAACTTATTCCAGAAATAATATTAATTTTCATTTGTGTCTTAAAATCAACCTTTTTGATAAGGATTGCTCTTTGGATAATCGTAACAGAATTAATAATAACTACTATTGCAAGTATTCTAATAATAGATGAGAGGTTTGGTTCTTTAAAAAAGAAACTAATGAATCCTGCGGAAAAAAATAGAATTCCGTACATTATAAACCCCATTAGGAGATTAAAATAAAAAGCAGTGGAATAATCCTCTTGAGTTGGCTCCTGTTCTCGAACCAAAGCTTGAGTGAATCCACTGTCAATTAATGAATTGGATATGGAAATAAATATCGTAATCATTCCAATAATTCCAAAATGCTCAGGGAGTAACTGTCTAGCAAGAATCATTAAAACTATAAATTGTACTCCCTGATTTGCCATAATATCTGTAAAACTCCAAAACACCCCTTTTATTGTCTTTCCTTTTAAGGTTTCTGGATTAACCATTTGTATCCCTCAAATCATCTTCTATAAAAATTCCTCTAATTTTCCGCTTTAAATTTGTCATATTGGAATGAATCTTCGGGAAATAATAACTGAGATACAGGTGTGTAAGACCCTTGAACCCTAAGTTATTAAGATACTCCTTATATTTTTGATTCTTCAATTTATCTATTTGACGAGTATGTAATAATAAAGGCACCTCCCAGTACACTTTAGCTTTATTTAATTCATTAGCGTATTGATAGTTGGTATAGTCATTAAAGTTATCTATAATCTCAATATGCTTTTTTAATCGGATAATTAATTTCTTTTTATCCATATTTTCAATATTTGCTCTTGCTGTTTCCGAACCATTTACACCAAGCCTATAAACAGACATGACCTCATCTATAAAAAAAGCATATCCTTTACTGGAAGCGATTAATCTCAAGGGGGTATCTCCAACTATAGAATGATTAATCCAATCAGGTGGAGAACTGAGGCACTCCTTTAAAAAGACGATTGAAGCAGTTGGAATAAAGTCCAGTAGTGCCATCTCTCCCGCTGAATACCTGTAATTTTTCCCATAATAATATTTCCGCTGATGTACTGACCAAGGAACATGTAATTTTCCAATTGGAGCATTATTTTTATCTCTTACCTCCGCGTTATGGAAGCATATCGTACATTCAGGATTGCTCTCCATATAATCAATCTGTTTCTGCAACTTATAAGGATCAATCCAAAAATCATCACCTTCACAAAGAGCAATATATTTTCCCCTGGCATTCTCAAATAATCTTTGTGAATTTTTCATCGCCCCTACATTATTTTCAGATGTTATCAATCTGATCAGATCCGGGTATTTTTCTACATATGCAGATACAATTTTTTTAGTGTTATCAGTACTACAATCTTCTCCAATAAGAATTTCATATTTGAAGTTAGTTTTCTGCATTAAAAAGCTTTCGATTGCATCTGCAATGTATTTCTCATGATTATATGTGATACAGTTAATACTCACTTTTATATCCATTGTATTTTCACCTCCACTAACAGCTTTCCAAAATTAATAAATAAATCTCTGAGTTAATATTTCTGACTTACTACAGATCCCGTCATCAAAAAAGATAGTTTTATCAGCTAAAAGGTTTTCAGATACATATAAAAACCTTTCGGCTGCCTTTTTTGCGTTCCAGTCATTTACAATGGTATTATATGCATTTACCCCCAATACTTTGCGAAATTCACTTGACTCTAATACCCTTCTAACACATTCTAATAGGCTATTGATATTTCCGTTCTCATAAATTAAACCATTTATATTATTTTTGATTAAAAATGGAGCTGAACCAATTGAATGACTGGCAATAACGGCACAACCACTATTCATTGCCTCATTCAGTACAGCCCCCCACCCCTCATTAAAATCACTAGTAAATACAAAGATATTTGCAGATTCCATATATATTCTTACCTCATCTGGGCTCATACTGCCTAGTAGATTAATACAATCCTCTAATCCTTTACTTTTTATCATTTTCTTCATATCACTTTCCATTTCTCCAGATCCTATAATATCCAAAGTAAATTTCCAGCCTTGTTGCTTTAGTTTATCTGCTACTTCGATTGCATATTCTGGGTGCTTCCACTTAATTAATCGTCCTACCCATAATAACTTTGGAAGCATATTTTCCTTGCTTAATAGTAAATCTTCAATATTATATTCTTTCGCCTCGGGGAAATACCCCCATCTATAACTTTTATTTCTATAAGCACCAACTAAGTTGAAATCTGCTGCCGTATAAGCGCTAGCACATAACATATAAACATTCTTATCGGAAAATTTTGTATGGTTTTTTATTAGGGATAATGTATTTCTTAAATTAACAATTCGCCATTGTCCTTTTTTAAATATTCTTTCACTATAACGAAAAACTATTTTATTCTCTTTTAATCTATTTTTAATAAAAATGTCCGGTGCTGAACCAATAATGACAATATCACTTTCATCTCCCAATTTTAATCCATTAAGAAATTCCTCGTGGCTTTTATAAGTATTTAAAGTGAATGGATATTGATTACTCATATCTTTGTAACCCATTTTCAATCGTTCCTCATGAATATATTCAGTTGCTACAAATTTAAAATTATTCCCCAGCAACCTATACATTTCAAAACATAAAGGTAATTGATGATGGTTTAAAAAGTTGGAAAAAAAAGTTACTTTCACTTCAAATACCCCACTTTTAATTGATCATTATCATAGCTTTCAGCATTATTAGTGATAATTTGATGATAAATCCTCAATAAGTCCCTATTGTTTGTCTCCTTGTTAAAGATAATAGAAGCCTTTATTTTTGCTTTCTTCGAAAATTCTAGCGCAAGTTGATTATTACTAAATATTTCATTAACATAATGAGCCATCATATAAGGCGCATTAGAAGGATAAATGAATCCATCTTTTTTATGAGTTAATAAGTCGGCTATCCCTCCAACATCAGCTGCTACAGATGGAACTCCAAGAATCATCGCCTCACCTAAAGAATTCGGGCTGTTCTCTATCATAGAGGAGCATACATACACATGAGATTTTAAATACTGTTCACACATTTGATCGGCATTTAAAATACCAGTAAATATGATATGATTTTGTAAATGATATTTTTTTATCAATTCCTTAATGTATTTTCCATAAGAGGAAATCTTAAATCTGTCCTTCAATGTATTCGTCTTAGTAATGTCAGGACCTCCAATATATAGCCTTGTATCAGGAAACCGATTTAGAATGAGCGGCAAAGCCTCAAGCAGAAAATGTAATCCTTTAATTGGATAGGATCCTTGACTAAAAAAAATGGAGTATTTCTCACATTTATTGAGATTCCATTGATGTTGATAGAAAACACTTCGCAATGTTTCATTACAGTGGTGGTATTCAGCACTTTGGTTAATGTATGATGTACACGCACGATCCCATGTGGTACGCCCAATAATATGTGAAGCCTTCAGAAGTGCCTCTATTTCGTGTTTTCCACGTTTTTCAAATTTCCTTTGTTGCTGTTTAATACTATCTTGTTTTATAAAATCCCTAAATGTAAATTTGTACTGCACTTTTCTCGGTAGTCCCACTGTATATTGTTTTGCAATCTCTGATACAAGACCTTGAATAGAAATGACAAACTTTTTGCTTTTTTGTCTACATACATTTACCATCGAAGCAGTATGTGCAAATTCTGTTCCAAAAATATGCACAATATCTGGCTGTGATTGATCAATAATTCTTAACAGATTTGTATTATCTTTTATCGATTGATGATTACGATAATGAATAAAAGGAAATGAGTAATAACATACTTTCTCACCTTTTAATGTACCTACCTTTTTAGTTCCAGTTTTAGGAAAGGCGATTTCGAGTTTAATGTTTTCTTCTCTTGCTAATGCATCCGCAGCATTTATTAACCAACCGCCGGAAGAGGCTGGTTCTTCATTCATAAGTAAACTTGCCTCCGGTAAAGGAATATTAGTAACCCAAAGTATTTTCATTTCCTATTCCCTTTCTCTAAATTTCTTTTTACAAATGCTTGCGGTAAAAATGGAACTGCTGGTGCTACAACAAATAAAATAAATCCCACTTGGTAAATATAGGTAATCGGATTGATAAATCCAAAGAGGACAAATAAAGCTTGCGCCGTCAACAAAAACCGGTAATAGGGATGTTTAGAAAAAAATTTTAATTGTTTTTTGAAATTAAAAAAGATCGCTGCAAATAATGGGAGCGATCCAAATAATCCGTAATAAGCCATAAGGTCCAGCCAACCAGAATGGCCACCTACTTTTGCATGAAAGGCATTACCAAACGGCCCATAAATCCCAAAAAATGGATTTTGTAAAAATGTTTGTAATGATGCTAAATAAAGCTCCTTTCTTCCGGAAGTCTGAGATCCTAATGTATTACCTAAAAACCCTTGTGCTAAATCTAAAAATTTTGATTGTATCACATAGGATGAGTCAAATAACTTAGCAATATCTATTAAAAAGTAACCAATTATTTCTTTAGGAAATGCAATAAAAAATAATACAGCTAAGATCATGCTTAAGATAAACCATTTTTTATCTCTAACACAAATCACCAAAAATGCTCCTAAAAAACCAATTATTAAAGATGTAGCATATGAGGCAGAAATTAGCATAATCGTAATCATAAAACAAACAGTTATGGCGAAGAATTTATATTTTTTGGATACTCGATTATTAATTAAAACAAAATATAGTATCACAATATTTAAGAAAACAGCACTATAGATAAAACCAAAGCCGCCAATTCCCAATGATGAATAGGTACCTTGCGATGGATCACTTCCTGTTGCTAATTCCCGAGCAGCAAGCGGGTATTTCTTCAAGCCGATATAGGTTTGAATGGAAGAAATCAAATAAAAAAACATGGTAAAAAACACAATTTTCCCTAAAACCGCTGGATTATTGTTGTAATACATATAGTAATAATTTATAAATATTCCAAAGGTAAATAACATAAAAGTTATTATTGTATATTTAATATCTAAGCCACCATAAAAGAAATTTCCCGTTACCATATATGGCAGGAATGTTAAACCCCACACGATAATCATCACAATATCTAAAGGCAGACCTTTAAAGGCCCACCTATAATCAGACGAAATAAACCAAGCTGCAGTCAGCGCTAAAAAAGGTAAAACTCCTAATTTAAAATTAAAATACTGCCATGAAATCCAAATACACATAAGTATGATTATCCACTCATTAATAGTTGTGAGCGGGTTTACATTAGTTATTTTGCTGGTTTTAAAATCGTATTTGATTAATTCTATTTGTTTTTTATTTGATTGCATTTTTTCCCCTCACTAACTAATGTGAACCATTTGGATGGTTAAGATTAAATGATTTAATCATAAATTGTCTTACTGAATCATCATAATATATTCATTATCTTTTCTACCTGCCTTATATTATTTTTTTCGGATAAAACAAATTTTCTAGATGCCTCTCCGAATTTTTTTAATTGAATTGGGTTTGTTTCACATACATTAATTATTGTATTTGCTATGCCCTGTACTGTATTATCTTTAATAAAGTACATATAATCTTTATACTCCTCAGGCATCCCTGGTAATGAATAAGCAATTGTTGGTACACCTGAAACCAAATATTCCATTATCTTAGAGGGAAAGGAATATTTGGTGAATTCCCCTTCACTATTTCGAGGATTTATTAGAACCGTTGCATTCTTTTGGAGAAGTATTGCTTCTTCCCTAGACACACGTCCACGAAAATCAATTCTATTATCTTGTTTCGCCATTTCCACTATGTCTTTTTCTGCTTCCCCTGTTCCACATATTTGTAATCTATAATTCTTATCTTTTATTAATTCAAATGCTTTTAATAGATTTAAAATTCCATATTTTTCATTTAGCGTCCCAGTATATAAAATGGTTTTACGACTTTTCTCCTGTTCTTCCCTTCTTCTATCTAAATATGTTGTCTGATCCTTGAAGTTTACCATTCCTTCAATAACTACATATGGCTTATTTTGTATTTTCAAAAAGTCAGCCATATGCTTTGTTAATAAAACATAAGAATCCACATATTTTTGGAGTTGAGAAATTAGATCACTTTCTATATTTTTTAACAATTTATAACTATAGTTTTTTGAAGAGGAAAGATTCATAAATTGTGGTAAATCCGGAACAATAAGACAAGTTATTATTTCTGAATTGCTTACTTTTGCTGACTTCAATGCACTCAATATAGAATAATCCATTGAATATGCAATAATTACTTTTTTTCTTTCATTTTTCTGTTGTGCCCAAATCATAATTTCTTTCGATAAACTCCACCCACGTGAAAATTTTTTTAGAATTGGAATATTCCAGAACTTTACTTCTTTGTCTTTAGCTCCTGGTAAATGGGACCAGTCTTTTCTTTGTATCAGAATTTTTTTATAGTACTTTGGATATGATCCAATAAATATAGCACTTAATAAATTTACAGGTTGCTCATTTAAATAATCTAAACCTTCTATTATATTCCATTGAAGAACATTGGCAGCAAACTGCACATTGCTCTTACTTTGTTTCATTATTTCTCCTTCTTTAAAAACTCCTCCCAAAAACAATATATCTAAATTGTATTTTTTCATTTCCATCTATTTTTTCTCCAAACCACCTTATTCACAATTTCCGTATAGCTTTGCACAATCTTTACAACCTTTACCGAAACATTTTCATCAAGATAATCATTTGCAACATATGTCTTCTCCTCGTTCTCCCACATTGCCCTTGCCAGCTCTACTGCCTGAACGATATCTCCCTCTGTAATCCCTCCTATTACGACCGTCCCCTTATCAAGAACTTCCGGGCGTTCTGTTGAAGTCCTGATCAGGATTCCAGGAAAACCTAATATTGCAGATTCCTCTGAAAGTGTTCCACTGTCCGATAGAACAGTAAAAGCATTAAGCTGCAATTGGTTATAATCCAAAAAGCCAAATGGCTTCAGCTTTTGAACAAAGGGATGAAACCTAAATCCCCGCTCTTCAATCCTCTTCCAGCTCCGCGGATGAGTTGAATAAATAACAGGAAGCTGATATTTTTCAGCGATATAGTTAATTGCATTCATCAATGATTGAAAATTTCCCTCATGATCGATATTTTCCTCACGGTGTGCGGAGACAAGAATATATTTGCTTTTTTCGAGTTTTAGGTCTTGAAGCACTGTGCTGTCTTTAATTCGGGCCCTATTTTTGTTTAATACCTCTGTCATCGGAGAACCTGTCACAAAGATATGTTCTTTGCGAATTCCTTCAGATAACAAATAGCGGCGGCTATGCTCGGTATAGGCCAGATTGATATCTGACACATGGTCGACGATTTTCCGATTGATTTCTTCCGGTACATTTTGGTCAAAGCAGCGATTTCCTGCTTCCATATGAAAGATTGGTATTTTTAATCGTTTCGCGGAGACAGCACTTAAACAGCTATTGGTGTCGCCCAAAATCAGCAAGGCATCCGGCTGTTCTTGTTTCAAAATCTTGTAAGAACGGGCAATAATATTTCCCATTGTTTCACCAAGATCTTCCCCTACAACACCGAGAAAATGGTCCGGCTGCCGCAGTCCAAGTTCCTCAAAAAAGATTTCATTAAGGGTGTAATCCCAATTTTGCCCTGTATGCACTAAAATATGGTTAAAATATTGGTCACAAGCTTTGATGACTTCTGATAATCTAATAATTTCCGGTCTTGTGCCCACAATCGTCATCACTTTCAATTTATCCACTATCCTTAAACCTCCACAAAATAGGTATCAGGTTTATCCGGATTGAAAATTTCACAGGCCCAAAATAAAGTAATAACATCCTCCGTCCCGGTATTTTCGATAGAATGTGTATAGCCTGGTGGGATGTCAACAACCTCCGGAACTTCCCCATTCACCCTATATTCCAGTACATTTTCACTATTGATGTTTCTAAACCGAATGGTAGCCTCCCCTTGTATAACAAGGAACTTCTCCACTTTGGTATGATGCCAATGATTTCCTCTCGTAACACCCGGTTTTGTTTTCGAAATAAAGATTTGTCCATTTGCTTTCGATTTAATAAACTCCGCGAGCCAGCCGCGGTGATCCGCATTCTTTGTTAATTTATAAGAAAATTGATTTTCTTCCAGATAGGAGAGGAATGTACTGTACAACGCCTTATCCAGTTCATTTTCTAATGATGGCATTACTAAGGTTTCACGGTTTTCCTTGAAAGAGTAAAGCTTTTCTGCCAACGCTTCTAAAGTAATATTATGAGTGACGGGAACAACACAGAAATCTCCATTCACTGTTTCCTTTCCTTCCAATGCCTGTAAAAATTCTGCTACGCAATCATCTATATAGCACAGTGTTAACTCTCTATTAGGATCATGAATTTGAATGTCTTTATTTCTTGCAATGTGATGGCAAAAGGTTGCAACCACACTGTTGTAATTCGGTCTGCACCATTTACCAAACAGATTGGGCAATCTGTAAATCAGCACCTTGGCTCCATATTCTTTACTGTATGAAAACAATACATCCTCTACCGTCTTTTTGCTTTGACCGTAAGGATTATCCAAAGCAGCTTGGGTAGAGGAGGTAAAAAGGATTGGACATGGATTAAGATGTTTTTTTAACAGTTCGACTAGTTTTAGTATAAACCCGACATTTCCTTCCAAATATTCTTTTTCATCTTTAGGCCTGTTCACGCCGGCAAGGTGAAAGATAAAGTCACATTCCCTCGCATACGTTTCTAACTTGGAGGAATCTGTATCCCTCGTAAACTTATAGATGTCTTTATATCCCTTGTTTTCCAATTCAGCAATAAGGTTTTTTCCGACAAAGCCATTTGCTCCCGTAACGAGGATTTTCACAAATCATCAAGCCTTTCTGATACTGGTTTATTATTAGATCGCCTTCGCTTTTACTTGGGTAAATTTTAGTTCATTCTGAACAAAGTCGAGTTCAAGTAGTTTTTCTTTAATCTCTTCAACTGTTAATATTTTTGTACTATGAGAATTATATTCTTGTTCTGCTGATAATTTTTTATCTCCTTCAATAAAATACTTGTCATAGTTCAAATCTCTCTTATCGGCAGGAATTTTGAAAAAATCCCCCATATCTTCGGCAACTAAATATTCTTCCTTTGTCAGCAGTGTTTCATACCGCTTTTCTCCGTGGCGTGTTCCGATGATTTTGATTTCATTATCGGCAGCAAATAATTCCTTCAACGCCTGGGCCAAGTCCCCAATCAGACAGGACGGCGCCTTTTGAACCATAATATCCCCAGCCTTAGCATGTTGAAATGCAAAAATAACCAGTTCTACCGCTTCTTCAAGACTCATAAGAAATCGGGTCATATTCGGATCAGTTATCGTGATGGTTCGTCCGCTTTTAATTTGTTCAATGAACAGTGGAATAACTGAACCTCGGGAAGCCATCACATTCCCGTATCTAGTCCCGCAAATCAATGTTTTTTCGGGAGACACCGTTTTTGATTTGGCGACAAATACCTTTTCCATCATTGCTTTGGATATCCCCATTGCATTAATGGGATAGGCTGCTTTGTCCGTAGATAAACAAATCACCTTTTTTACCCCATATTCGATCGAAGCAGTCAGGACGTTATCCGTTCCCAACACATTTGTTTTTACCGCTTCAAGAGGAAAAAACTCGCAGGAAGGAACCTGCTTTAGGGCTGCAGCGTGAAAAACATAATCTACCCCGTACATGGCATTTTTAACGCTGGAGAGATCTCGAACATCCCCTATGTAGAATTTGAGTTTCTCATGATGATATTTTTTTCGCATATCATCCTGTTTTTTTTCATCGCGTGAAAAAATCCGGATCTCCTTGACATCAGTATTTAAAAATCTTTCCATTACCGCGTTTCCAAAGGAGCCGGTTCCTCCAGTAATAAGTAACGTTTTATTACTAAACATGTCTTCACTCCTCCCATTAAAATTTATTGCAAGTGTTTCGTAATGATATGAGCCGTTTTTCTAATGTCATAACGTTCTTCCAAGTAGTGCCTCCCACTGATTCCCATCTGCTCTCTTAAACTGTTATCGTTGGCCAGTCTTCTGGCATTCTTTATAAATGCTTTCATATCACCGCTTTCAGACCATAATCCGCTATTTGAATCCATTAATATATCTTTTAAATCTGTCTGTTTATCAGTCGCGGCAAGAACCGGCAGCGAGTATTCCATGTAAGAGGTTAACCTTGAAGGGATGTTTGGTATGGTAAATCTTTTATCCAGAAAAATTAACCCTACATCTGCAATTTCCAGCAGTTGATCATATTCCTCTTTAGGAAGCTTTTTAAACAGTTTTACATTTTTAGGTTTATGCATTTCAATATGATTTCTAATTTTTTCATATTCAGTTCCTGACCCTATAATGAGCAAGAATCCATTTTCAATCTTATGGAAGTTATCGGTAACCTCTAACAAAAAATCAATTCCTTGCGGTTTACCCAAGTTTCCTCCATAGACAAATAAGGTAATACTAAATGGTATGTTATATTTTTTATAAAACTGTTTACTCGGATCTGCTTTCGACAATCTTTCAACCGGTTCAATCGAGTTAGGGAAGATTTCCACTTTATGCTTTTCGATAAAAGAATTATGATTTAATACATAATTCACATTCCCCTCTGACATGCAGCCAATGACATCCGATACTTTATATAGTCTTTTCTCTTTTCGGCGAAAATACATCCAAGCAAGGCTATTTTCTTTTAATATATTTAAATCCACCGCATTTTGTGGAAATATATCTTTCAATATTAAATAGGTTTTACTCTGATGCTTTTTCTTAAAATAGGAAACGACCTTTTCAAACGTTATCGGCGGAGTGGAGTATAGGATTAAATCAAAGTGAACACCCGAAAAAAATTTCCTTATTGCTCTTAGATAACGGTTCTCTATCGTGAGAGTAGAAACCCCTTTTTCAAAAAAGTTTGTCTTGGTGATATTTCCAGTCCTTACCTTTAATAATTTGATATTTTCTTCTATCTTTACCTCAGTAGGTAGTCCTGTACGTTTCTCTCTTGGAGAGACGACATACATATTATTGCCTTTACTTGCTAGTTCCCTTACAAGGTCTGTATATATTCCCCTTTCATGAATATCCTCCATAGTTGCTAAAGTTAGAAACAATATATTCAATCATCATCACCGTCTTCGTGTTTAGGTTTGAATCACAATACCGACATTGTCCTTCAAAAAACCCCCAGTATTTTTTTTCTAATTGGAAGCGGCTTTTCAATATGTGGATGTTGGCCGGATAAAAGTAGTTGAGCATTTTCTTTAAAATAAAAAGTATGTTGGATACCAAACCTCTTTGTAATCGTGTCATACGCTTTTTGAAAAAAGAACCCTCTTAACCTGGTAAAATGTGAATCCGATGCAATGAAATGCGCCAAATGATGTTCGATCATTGTTTCGGAAAACGATTTTATTTTTTTCCCAAAATGACCACTGACACTCCCGGCGGTAAGTTGTGTCAAACCTCCCTCTTGGATTATTTCAAAGAGAAGCAGGGGGTTCTCGATAAAACCTCTATTTCTTTCAGGATGGACAATGATCGGTGTGAGCCCTCTAAGTTTCAATTCATATACCATTTCTAGGGTGTATTTCGGTACCTCCCCGGAAGGAAGCTCCAATAACAAATATTCCTGCCTATTATCCAAGGTCAATATTTCATCGTTTGCAAGGGAAAACAATAATTCTCGATGAATCCTAATTTCTTGGCCAGAATGGATCGTAATGGGAATCTTTTCGGATTGCAAATGTTGATTAAGGCTTAGTACGTAGTTCAGAATATCGCTCTTTACATTTTCATATTGTCCATTCAGGTGATGCGGTGTAGCAAATAAATGAGTAATCCCCTCTTCTACTGCCGCTTTTGCCATCTCTATGCTCTCATGAAAGTGCTGGGGACCATCGTCTATACCAGGTAAAATATGACAATGGATATCAATCATCTTGTTCTTCCCTCTTTTTAATCAATTGATCCAATTATTGATGGGCCGTTTAACTGTAATGGCCATAACTATTCTTCCTTTTCGATTCCACTCCATTTACGACGACACCAAGTATATTCGAATTGGCCTTTTCTAATAATTGTTTTGCTTTCAGTGCCCCGTCTTTTTTCGTTTTCCCACTAGAAACGACCATGACAACGCCATCACATTTATTCGCCATGATTTGGGCATCTGTTACGACCAACAATGGCGGTGTATCGTAAACGATATAATCATACGTGTTTTTTAATTCCATCATGATATTTTCCATCGCTTTCGAATCCAATAACTCTGATGGATTAGGAGGAGTGGGACCACTTGTTAAAACATCCAAATTTGGAATAATTGTATGCGATATGGCCTGTTTTAGGTCAATTTTCTTCGTAAGGACACTTGTCAGCCCATCCAGGTTGCTAATGCTAAAAGAATAGTGGAAGGTCGGCTTTCTTAAATCTGTATCGATCACCAATACCTGTTTTCCAAGCTGTGCCAGGACAATGGCTAAATTGACCGCTGTTGTCGACTTTCCGTCAGATGCTTCCGGTGATGTAATCGCAACCGATTTAATTTCTTTATCCACCGAAGAAAACTGCAAATTATTCCTTATTAGCCGATATTGTTCCGTAACAGATGCCGTTGGATTATAATGAGCAATTAAATGTACTCTTCTTTTATCTTTCTTTTTAAATTTACGAAACAATTGTTTCCCCTCCCACGTTGCGGGCAGTTCGATTTACCCTTTTCCTATTCTCACTCCGAGACATTTTCTTAACCGTTCCCAGCACCGGCAGACCGAGAATCGCATTGACATCCCGGTCATCTTTCAAGGTATTATCCAAGAAGTCTAAAAGGAAGGCGATTCCCATTCCAGCAAGCATCCCTATCACAACGGCAATTCCGATATTTAGGATAGGATTGGGTTTTACCGGGGCAGGATTCTCTTTCGAAACGGCTTTCGCAAGGATGCTAACATTATCTACGCTCATAATACTTTTGACTTCCTGTTGAAACGTTTCGGATATAGCATTAACAATTTTCACCGCTTCCTGAGCATTTTCATCTTCGACGATGATGGAAAATACTTGTGAATTATCCTGGCTATTAATTGTCATTTTTTGATTAAGGCTATCGACACTTTCTTTCAGTTCCAGCTTCTCAATCACTTTTTCCAAAATAACTGGACTTTTAATAATCGCGCTATAAGTGTTGATCAATCCGACATTACTTTGAAGCAGACTATAGTCGAGCTGGTTTTTCTCATTTTTCTGATTAACTAAAATCTGGGTTGAAGCGCGATAGACCGGTGTTAAATAATAATAAGAAAGGATCCCGCTCACGACCGCTGCTGTTATTGTCAGAAGGACGATTAGCTTCCAGCGCTTCCTAAGTATATTGATCATATCTATTAAACTGATTGTTCCCTCCATATAATCCTCCAAAAAAATTCAGCCCTAGAAATTTTATTCTGGTTGTTGATTTTTCCACCTGATAAATTCTATCAGGGTTTTGTATTGTTCCAACTGCTCCTTTTCCACTCCCATTTCCTTCAATTCATTCACAAATTCGACCCATTCCTTTTCGATATATATATGAGTTTCAAAGTCACTTCCGTTTTTTAGTAGTGTTAATAAGTCTACTTTTAAAACTTTTGCAATTTTAATCACTACTTTGAGAGAAGGATTTTTGTTCAAATTGCGTTCAATATTGCTTAAATATGACTTTGATATATTGGCTAATTCCGCCAGCTCTGTTAAGGAATACCCTCTTTGTTTCCGTATTTCCGCAATTTTTTCTCCAATCATGAGCTACCCTCTTTATCCCCTTGCTAATTTGGAAAATACTTGTTTAATACAGTCAATAACCCTCATTTGATCTGAAATTGTCATGTTGGAACCTGAAGGCAAACAAATTCCAGTTTCAAAAAGTTCCCCTGAAAAACTGCTATTCTCATCGTGCGAATAGTATTTATATTCTTTAAACAGAGGCTGTATATGAAGTGGTTTCCATATATGCCGTGCCTCGATATTTTCCGCCTCTAATACGGCTAATAAATCGTTAATCGTAATAGTCGTTTTTTCTTTGTTTATTGTAAACGCGGTTAGCCAGCGATTTGAAAAGGTGTTCTTTAATTCCGGCATAAAAGTAATCGGCAGTTGGGATAACTCCTGTTGGTATAGATCAAATATTCTCCTTCTTGCCGTAATTCTTTCTGTCAATACCGTAATTTGTGCTCTCCCAATCCCCGCTAAAATATTACTCATTCGATAATTAAACCCTACCTCACTATGCTGGTAATAGGGGGCCGCATCTCTTGCTTGTGTGGCTAAAAATCGGGCTTTTGAAAGCGCCTCTGTATGATTGGAAACAAGCATTCCTCCTCCAGACGTAGAGATTATTTTATTGCCATTAAATGAAAAGATGCCAAAATCTCCGAATGTGCCGCTCATCTTTCCTTTATACTGACTGCCCAGGGATTCTGCTGCATCTTCAATTACCGGGACGTTGAATTTTTTACAAATGGAGACGAGTTCATCCATCTTGGCAGACTGTCCATAAAGGTTCACTATAATAACAGCTTTTGGAAGCTTACCTAATGAAACTGCTTCTTTAAATGCATTTTCAAGCGCTCTTGGTGACATATTCCAGGTATCCGGTTCCGAATCAATAAATACCGGTTCTGCACCTTGGTATAGTATAGGATTAGCTGTTGCTACAAAAGTGAGACTCGAACAAAAAACGGCGTCACCCTTTTTCACTCCTAATAAAATAAGAGCCAAATGAATGGCGGCGGTACCTGAACTCACCGCAACAGCCCCATTGACTCCTAGAATACTTGCTATTTCATTTTCAAACGCATCAACGTTCGGCCCTAAAGGAGCAATCCAATTGGATTCGAACGCTTCTTGAATATATTTCATTTCCATTCCACTCATATGGGGAGGGGAAAGGAAAATTCTATTTTTTTTGACCGTTTGCAGCATGTGAATCACCTCCGATATTGATATAACTGTCCTTTCAGTTATCCATGCTTTCCTATTTCTTCTATTTTTGTTCCCGTGAAGGTCTCCATCGTAATATGTTCCCCTTGATTTACACCTTCATGACGAATTACCTTAATAATGGTTAAAAACAATATTTTTATATCTAGTAATAATGTATGATGATTCACATACCATACATCCAGTTCAAATTTCTTTTCCCATGAAATTGCATTTCGGCCATTAACTTGAGCCCACCCGGTAATTCCTGGCTTCACATTATGCCTCTTTGCCTGTTCTTTAGTGTATAATGGAAGATACTCCATTAATAGTGGCCTAGGACCTACTAAGCTTAGTTCTCCCTTTAATACATTTATTAGTTGAGGGAGTTCGTCTAGACTAAATTTTCTCAGAAAGGAACCGAATGGTGTCATCCTTTGTTCTTCCGGAAGCAGTCTTCCAAAAGCATCCCTTTGTTCTGTCATGCTTCGAAATTTATAAAGATAGAAAGCTTTACCATTTAATCCTGGTCGTCTTTGTTTAAACAGTATTGGTGTACCTAATTTTATTCTAACCAAAATGGCTATTACCAAAATAACCGGTGTGAATATTATCAATAATAATAATGAACCAAATATATCCATCAATCTTTTCATATCACAAAATCCCTTCAATTACGAGCAATGTAATAATTTACTTTTTTATCACAAGGAAACCAATACTATCTGCTGCAAACCACTCAGCTGTAATTCAAAATAAGAAACATTAAAAATTTTAACTACTACTCTGGTAATCTGGTATTTCTAAAAGATTATTCAGTTCTTCATCATCCAAATATCCATCCGGATTTTGAGATTGCCATCTCCAGGAATCTTCACACATTTCCTTAATTTCTCTCTCCGCCCTCCAGCCCAGTTCATTTTTTGCCTTTGATGGATCGGCATAACATATTGCAGCATCACCAGGCCGTGGAGAGGTTATTTGATAAGGAATTCGAATACCGGTCACCGATTCAAACGCAGACACTAATTCTAGGACACTATAACCTTGTCCTGTTCCCAAATTATAAGCATCTACCCCTGTAGACTGGATTACTTTTTCCAAAGCCTTTAAATGGCCGGTGGCTAAATCCGAAACATGAATATAATCCCTTACACCAGTACCATCAACCGTTGGATAATGATCACCAAATATCGGAAGAACCTCTAATTTGCCGGCTGCAACTCTAGTAATGAAAGGCATTAAATTGTTGGGAATTCCCTTAGAATCTTCGCCAATTTTTCCACTCTTATGAGCCCCAATTGGGTTAAAATACCTTAATAAGGCTATGCTCCATTCTGGATCAGATTGATATATATCCCTCAACATTAATTCAATCGCCAGTTTTGTCCGGCCATATGGATTCAAAGCATCAAGAGGATAGTCTTCTGTAATCGGAACTTTTTTAGGTATTCCGTAAACCGTTGCGGATGAACTAAAAACCATTTTTTTGACATGGTATTTTTTCATTAGCCTGCAAAGATTTACTGTAGTCAAAATATTATTTTGGTAATACCAAAGAGGATTGCTCACTGATTCAGCAACAGCTTTAATTCCTGCCAGGTGAATGACCGCATCAATTTGATTTTCCAAAAAAATAGTTTCTAGCTTGGTTTCATTTAATAGATCAATATTATATATTTTAAAATTTCGTTTGGTTAGTTCCTGTACTCTTTGTAATGATGCAGGTTTGCTATTCAAAAAATTATCAACAACAACTGGTTTATATCCGGCATTTAGCAATTCCACAATCGTATGGGTGCCGATAAACCCAGCTCCACCAGTAACAAGTATGACCAAAAAAATCACCTTCGCAGTCTATGAAACTTTTCTTTTTTATAATAATGTTTAAACTCCAATTAAATCGGTACTGACAACTTTGTCTTTACCTGTTCCCGATTTGTAAGCTGAATAACCCTGTTCCTAATTCCTTCTTTTTCAAGGTTTGAGTATTGAGAAATTAATTCTTCAATTTCTTGAATAAACAGATCAGACGGCTTACCTACATAAATATTTGGGTAGATTTGTTGCTCATAAACCTCATTTTCATTAAGTAATTCCTCAAAAAGCTTTTCTCCTGGTCTTATTCCCGTAAACTCAATTTCAATTTCTTCCAGAGAAAAACCTGAAAGCTTAATAAGGTTCTTTGCTAAATCGAGAATTTTTACCGGTTGGCCCATATCTAATATGAAAATCTCCCCGCCATTGGCTAGGGCACTTGCCTGCAGTACCAATCGAGAGGCCTCGGGTATCGTCATAAAATAGCGCACCATATCCGGATGGGTTACGGTAATGGGCCCTCCTTTTTCTATTTGTCGCTTAAAAAGCGGAATGACACTTCCCCTGCTTCCCAAAACATTACCAAATCGGACTGTAACAAACTTTGTTTCACTTTCTGTATTCAAGTATTGGATTACCATTTCTGCAAGCCTTTTGGTTGCCCCCATTACACTTGTTGGGTTAACCGCCTTATCTGTAGAAACCATGACAAATGCTTTTACCCCATTCCATCTGGCGGCTTCTGCAGTGTTGATCGTTCCAATCAAGTTATTTTTTATTGCTTCCTCTGGATTTTCTTCCATCAATGGAACATGTTTATGTGCAGCAGCATGATATACAACATCCGGTCTGTATGTACTCATCACTGACATCATTTTTCTCTCATCCTGTACATCCGCAATCACAGAAATAAATTCAATGGGTGATTGTTGGTAACGTTCTTTTAATTCCATTTCAATGGTGTAAATACTATTTTCCCCATGACCTAATAAAATCAGCTGTTTAGGATAAAATGCGGCAAGTTGGCGACAAATTTCAGATCCAATCGAACCGCCGGCACCGGTAACCAAAACAACTTTATTCGTGACAATTGCTGTGATGCTTTGTATATCCAAATCCACAGGTTCTCTCCCAAGTAAATCCTCTACTTGCACATCACGAAATTGTTTGACCGAAACTTTTCCCGTTACTAAATCTTCGAGCATTGGAAGAATTTGTGTTTTTGCACTTGTTTTCACACATTCTGCAAAAATTTTATTCAATTCTGTTCTATTAAGAGAAGGAATCGCAATCACAATATGATCAATACTAAAATTCTTTACTATTGCTTCAATTTTTGTGATTCCACCTAAGACGGGAATCCCTAAAATATCAAGTTTGTGTTTCTTTTCATCATCATCAATAAACCCAACTGGCAAAAGGTTGGCTTCATTTGTTTTTTTTAATTGCCTGGCCACCATCACCCCAGCTGATCCGGCACCTATAATTAATGTTCTTTTTTTATTATTTGTTTTATTAAGCACTGAATCTCTGAACCATCTGAAACAGAAACGCGAAGAACCAACAAACAACAAATTCAGCATCCAAGTTACGATCAGATAGCGAATAAAGACTTCATCTAACACAAGCTGTTGGATGATTACTGTAAAGAGGATCGTAAATGTTTCTACTTTTAATATACTAATTAACTCCCCCACACTCGCATATGCCCAAACTTTTTTGTATAACTTGAATTGAAACGAGAGAAAATGATGGACAAGTAAAATTACAATTAAACTAAGAGTAAAAGAAAAGGAAAAAATTTCGAGCTCATCTTTAATTAAAAAACTGCTAACAAGAATGGCTGCCAAAACTAACCATGAATCAATAAAAATAAAAAATGATAATCTTTGAATATACGTCATCCCTCAACCCACTTTCTTTATAAAATTTATAAGTTTATCCTCTCCATCAATAAAAGAACAAACTTATAAATTTTAAAATGGGCATCTAACCCGCCCTCACATCACACTCTCGACGACTAGCGTCTAAGGTATTTCTACCCACAGCATGACCGAGTGTCTCCATTGATAATGGTAAGGAGACATCACCCAAAATTCTCAAAATTTATTTCGTTCTTTTTATAGAACGTATTGAGCAAAAAAATAAACCTTTCAAAATTATTACTTTTTAACTAATCTTTTTGTACTTAATTAAGAACATTATAATCCCATTTACCTAAAAAATAAACCCTTTTTTATAAAAAATTTTTATTACGCTATTAATCAATTGTTCACTAAGAAGAACAGGCTGCTAAGTATTTAATTTCTGCAACCCATCCCCCTTTTGAATATATATTGACACTATTGTCTTAGTGTAGTAAATTTAATAAAAATCAAAATATTCGATTTTCTTATCAAGAGAGGTTGAGGGAAGGGCCCAATGACACCTCAGCAACCTTCAGTGGGATTCCATTGAAAAGGTGCTAAGTCCTGCAAATTTTTAGTAATTTGCGAGATAAGAAGAATGACCGAGTGGTTCGTGCTTACAAAAGTCTTCTTCTTATAGAAGGCTTTTTTTAATGGAGAACGAAATCCCCCCTATCCGGAGTAGTCACAAGGCACTGGAGCTGGACTAGGAAAGACAGCCGCCTCCGCTAAAAATGACTGCACCGAGCTGCTTAAATTTTTTAAAGGAGAGAATGCATAATGTACAAAATCGACACCAAATTAGCCCAAATTGGTAATCGCAGTGAGACCACCACTGGAACTGTCAACCCGCCTGTTTATTTTTCAACCGCCTACCGCCACGATGGCATCGGGCAGTCAACGGGTTTTGATTATATCCGTACCGGAAATCCGACGCGGCAGCTTCTTGAAAAAACAATCGCGGATCTCGAAGGCGGCGATCAAGGCTTTGCCTGCAGTTCCGGAATGGCGGCGATTTTTACGCTGCTGTCCTTATTCAAATCCGGAGATGAATGGTTAGTCAGTGAGGATTTATATGGGGGAACCTACCGTTTATTGGAACAAGGCTTTAAAAAATGGGGCCTGACTTGTCACTATATCAATACCTGTTGTCCGGAAACCGTTGAAAATAACATTACACCGCAAACAAAAGCAATTTTCCTCGAAACACCAACCAATCCGTTGATGCAGCAGGCCGATATCGCCGCCATTGCGGAGATTGCCAAACGACACGGAATGTTACTGATTGTTGATAATACTATCTACACGCCGCTGTTGCAGCAGCCGATTAAGCTTGGCGCCGATATTGTCATCCACAGCGCCACGAAATATTTAGGCGGTCATAATGATGTCCTAGCCGGTCTGATTGTTGCGAAGGGCGCGGAACTTTGCGAAGCACTGGCATTTCATCATAACGGCACCGGTGGTGTGCTTAGCCCGTTTGATTCGTGGCTGTTAATGCGCGGAATGAAAACTTTGTCACTGCGTATGGAAAGGCATGAGAAAAATGCGAAGGCCATTGTTGGATATCTTACGAACCATGCTGATGTCACAGATGTGCTTTATCCCGGGCACGGCGGGATGGTTTCGTTCCGTATCAAGGATGAGGCTTGGGTCAATCCATTTTTAACAGGGTTAAAACTGATTAGCTTCGCTGAAAGCCTTGGGGGAACGGAAAGCTTCATAACCTACCCGGCAACCCAAACACATGCCGATATTCCTGAAGAAATCCGCATTGCCCAAGGGGTTTGCAACCGCTTGTTACGATTTTCTGTCGGTATAGAAGATGCAGAAGACTTAATTGCTGACCTAGATCAGGCCTTTGCTAATATTCATGAAGGGGTGACCGTATAATGACATACGATGAATATCGTTTTGAAACAAGATTACTTCATAATCAGCATAAAATCGATCCGGCAACAGGGGCTGTGAGTGTTCCAATCCAGCACGCCTCGACGTTTCACCAGTTTGATGTTGATCATTTTGGAAAGTATGATTATGCCCGCAGTTTAAATCCGACTCGAGAAGCACTTGAGGATGTGATTGCCGAGCTTGAAGGCGGCGTAAAAGGCTTTGCTTTTTCAAGCGGAATGGCGGCGATTTCCACAGCTTTTCTGTTGCTGTCGGCTGGCGACCATGTGGTCATTACCGAGGATGTGTACGGCGGGACCTTCCGCATGGTGACAGAGGTGCTATCTCGCTTTGGGATTGAGCACACCTTCGTCGACATGACCGATTTAGAGCAGGTGAAACAGGCTATCCGGCCAAGCACAAAAGCCTTTTATGTGGAAACACCATCGAATCCGTTATTAAAAGTGACAGATATCCGTGCGATTAGCCGCTTGGCGAAAGAGATTGGTGCCTTAACCTTTGTCGATAACACGTTTTTAACACCGGCACTGCAAAGGCCGCTTGAGCTTGGGGCTGATATTGTCCTCCACAGTGCCACAAAATTTTTATCAGGCCACAGCGATGTAGTTGCCGGACTTGCTGTGGTGAATGATGAGGCGCTGGCGAAGCGGCTCGGATTTTTGCAAAATTCGTTTGGTGCTATTCTCGGGGTTCAGGATGCCTGGCTCGTACTGCGCGGCTTGAAAACGCTCAGTGTCCGGCTGGATTTTTCACAACATACGGCGCTTAAGATTGCGAAATTTTTACAAGCACATCCGTTGATTGAAACTGTCTATTATCCCGGACTGCCCAACCACCCGCATTATCATTTGCAGCGGGACCAAGCTCAAGGGGCCGGTGCTGTTTTGTCATTTGAACTTAAAAATGAAGCCGCTCTCCGCACATTTGTCGCCGGCGTGAAAATCCCTGTGTTTGCTGTCAGTCTCGGGGCAGTTGAATCGATTTTATCGTATCCGGCAAAAATGTCCCATGCGGCGATGCCGCAGGCGGAGCGGGAAAAGCGCGGCATCAAAAACAGTCTCCTGCGTTTGTCGGTCGGGCTTGAGAATCCGGATGATCTGATTCAAGATTTCTCCCGCAGTTCGGAACAGTTAGATCAGCCAGAACTGTTGCGAGGAGAATAAGAATATGAACCTATTAGAAAAATTAAGCAAGGAAATTTTGATTGCTGATGGAGCGATGGGGACACTTCTCTATTCTTACGGAACGGACAGCTGTTTTGAGGAACTGAATCTCTCCCATCCGGAACAAATCCAGGCGATTCATCAAGCCTATATTGAAGCTGGTGCCGATGTAATTCAGACGAATACGTATGCGGCCAACTATTTAAAGCTGCAGCGCTACGGCATCGAAGATTCAGTTAAAGAAATTAACAGTGCTGCGGTACGCCATGCCAAGCAGGTGGCCGGAGCGAATACTTTTGTTGTCGGGACGATAGGCGGGAACCGCGGTATCAAACCGGAATCCATTCCAATAGAAGACATCAAACGGAGCTTTCGTGAACAGCTGGACTGCCTTTTACTGGAAGGGGTCGACGGTTTGCTGCTGGAAACCTTTTATGACTTAGAAGAGCTGGAAACGGTTTTGACGATTGCCCGTAAGGAAACGAAGCTGCCAATCATTGCTCAGGTCTCCCTGCAAGAGCCGGGTGTTTTACAAAATCGTACGCCCATCAATGATGCCCTAATCAGATTAGAGGAACTTGGTGCCAATGTTGTTGGCCTTAATTGCCGGCTCGGGCCTTACCATATGCTATTAACATTGGAACAAATCAAGCTTCCGCAGCAAGCCTTTCTTTCTGCTTATCCGAATGCCAGCCTTCCAGCCTATACGGATGGGAAGTTTCATTATGTGGGTGATGCCGATTACTTCCGCAGCTCGGCTGAAAGCTTTCGCGACCAAGGCGTCCGCCTGCTGGGCGGCTGCTGCGGCACGACTCCGGATCATATCAAAGCATTTGCAGCTGCCTTAAAAGACCGTACACCCGTTACCAATAAAGTAGTAAAATTTAAGCAAAAGGAAATCGTCATGAAAGAGAAAGCTCCTAAGGCTAAACCTGAATACGAGCCGCTTCAGGATATTGTCAAAAGACGGCCTTCGATCATCGTCGAATTAGATCCTCCGAGAAAGCTGAATACGAAGAAGTTTTTTGAAGGAGCGAAAGCGCTGAAACAAGCCGGGATTGATGCCTTAACAATGGCTGATAATTCCTTGGCAACCGTGCGGATTTCCAATGAATCATTAGGCTATCTAGTAAAAAAAGAACTGGGCGTGCGGCCGCTTATTCATATCGCCTGCCGTGACCGCAACTTGATCGGCCTGCAATCGCACTTAATGGGGCTCTTCACCCTCGGTATGAATGATGTTTTGGCAATTACCGGTGACCCGGCCCGGGTCGGGGATTTCCCAGGAGCGTCTTCCGTTTACGATGTCTCTTCCTTTGAATTGATTCAAATGATCAAGCAGATGAATCAAGGCTTATCTTTTTCCGGGAAAGATTTAGGTGAAAAAACAGTGTTCAGCGTTGCTGCTGCCTTTAATCCAAATGTCCGCTCCGTTGAAAAAGCAGTCAAACGTTTGGAGAAAAAAATCAGCTATGGTGCCGACTACTTTATTTCACAGCCGGTTTTTTCAGAGGAGAAGCTGCTCGAAGTCTATGAAAATACGAAACATTTGGATACACCCATCTATATCGGCTTGATGCCGTTGACGAGCAGTAAAAATGCCGAGTTTCTTCATAATGAAGTGCCAGGCATCAAGATTGCTGATTCGATTCGCGAGCAGATGTTTGCCTATAATAATGATCCAGAGCAAGCTGCCCGCGAAGGAATTGAAATTACGAAACAACTCATTGATGCCGCCCTGGATTTATTCAATGGAATTTATTTAATTACACCATTTTTACGATACGAACTAACGCTTGAGCTTGCCCATTACGCTAAAGAACGGGCAGGTATTCTTAGGGGGAACAGCTATGTTGAAACGACCATTTACTGAGCAACTGAAAAAACGCATTCTCGTTATCGACGGTGCCATGGGAACGATGCTGCAGCAAGCAAACTTGACTGCCGCTGATTTTGGCGGCGAGCAGTATGAAGGCTGTAACGAAAACTTGAACTTAACCGTCCCTGATGTGATTGCCGATATTCACCGCGAGTATCTCGCGGCCGGAGCCGATATTATTGAAACCAATACTTTTGGTGCCACGAGCATTGTTCTTGACGAATATGCTCTCGGGTTTAAAGCCTATGAAATAAATAAAAAAGCAGCACAAATCGCAGTCGCGGAAGCAGAAAAAGCTTCCACACCTGAGTGGCCGCGTTATGTCGCTGGTTCAATGGGACCGACGACCAAAACGCTGAGCGTCACCGGCGGAACAACATTTGATACCCTTGCTGCTGCCTACGAGGAACAGGCGCTTGGCTTAATTGACGGCGGTGTCGATCTATTACTGCTTGAGACAAGCCAGGATATGTTGAATGTTAAAGCCGGCTATGTCGGGATTCAAAATGCCTTTGCCAAAACAGGCAAAACATTGCCGCTCATGATCTCCGGCACCATTGAACCAATGGGTACAACCCTTGCCGGCCAATCGATTGAAGCCTTTTATATTTCCGTCCAACACATGAATCCTGTCGCTGTTGGGCTGAATTGTGCCACCGGTCCGGAATTCATGCAGGACCATATTCGCTCGCTGGCAGGCTTGGCGGATACAGCGGTCAGCTGCTATCCAAACGCAGGACTGCCCGATGAAGAAGGTCATTACCATGAAACACCGGAAACTTTGGCGAAAAAATTAGCTGATTTTGCCGCCCATGGCTGGCTAAATATTGTCGGTGGCTGCTGCGGGACGACACCGGCCCATATTCGGACAATGGCAGAAGCAGTGAAAGATTTCTCTCCGAGGGAATTTGGCAGTGCCAATGTTCACATGGTTTCCGGGATCGAGCCATTTGTTTACGATGACCCGACACTGCGGCCGATCTTTGTTGGTGAGCGGACTAATGTCATTGGTTCACGCAAATTTAAGCGGTTAATCGCCGAGGGGAAATTTGAAGAAGCAGCGGAAATCGCCCGCGCTCAAGTAAAAAACGGTGCACATGTCATTGACCTTTGTTTAGCCGACCCTGACCGCGATGAATTAGCCGATATGGAAAATTTCATCAAAGAAGTAGTTAAAAAGGTTAAAGTGCCGCTAGTCATCGATTCGACGGATGAAAAGGTGATTGAAACAGCGCTGAAATATTCACAAGGGAAAGCGATTATTAATTCGATTAACCTTGAGGACGGCGAAGACCGCTTTAAAGCGATTGTTCCCCTGATTCACCGCTATGGCGCAGCCGTCGTTGTGGGAACGATTGATGAACAAGGCATGGGTGTTACGGCAGAGCGGAAACTGGAGATTGCTAACCGTTCCTATGACCTGTTGGTGAACAAATATAAGCTAAAGCCGCAGGATCTTATCTTTGATCCATTAGTGTTTCCAGTAGGTACAGGGGATGAGCAATACATCGGCTCCGCTAAAGCAACGGTCGACGGAATCCGCCTGATTAAGGAAAAGCTACCGGGTGTGCAAACAATTCTGGGCATCAGCAACGTCTCCTTCGGGCTGCCGCCGGTGGGCCGGGAAATTTTGAATTCAGTCTTTTTGTATCACTGTACCCAAGCGGGACTCGATTACGCGATCGTCAATACGGAAAAGCTCGAACGGTTTGCCTCCATTGCCAAGGAGGAAGTGGAATTAGCAGAAAAACTGTTGTTTGAAACAACAGATGAATCACTGGCTTCGTTTACTGATTTTTATCGGGAGAAAAAGAAAGAAGTAAAAACGGCTGAACTTAATTTAAGCCTTGCAGAGCGGCTTGCTTATTATGTTGTGGAAGGAACGAAAGAAGGCCTGATTCCGGATTTGGAACTTGCTCTAGCCGAGTACTCTACTCCATTGGATATTATCAATGGTCCATTGATGGACGGGATGAAGGAGGTTGGCCGTCTGTTTAATGATAATCAATTAATTGTTGCCGAGGTTCTGCAAAGTGCGGAAGTGATGAAAACAGCGGTTTCTTTCCTGGAGCCATATATGGAAAAAGGCGATGTGTCGGCAGCGAAGGGGAAAGTATTATTAGCTACGGTTAAAGGCGATGTCCATGATATCGGTAAAAACCTTGTTGACATTATTTTAAGTAACAATGGCTATGAGGTCCATGATCTCGGAATTAAAGTGGCACCGGCTGATCTGATTAAGGCAATTCGTGAGCAAAAGCCGGATATTGTCGGCCTTTCAGGGCTGTTGGTGAAATCGGCCCAGCAAATGGTGCTAACTGCTCAAGATATGAAGGCAGCGGGTATCAGCTTGCCGATTTTAGTTGGCGGTGCTGCCCTGTCACGGAAGTTCACCGATACGAAAATTGCCAAAGAGTACGACGGGCTCGTCCTTTATGCAAAAGATGCGATGACCGGTTTGTCACTTGCCAATCAGGTTCAGTCACCAGAGGAGCGGGAAAAGCTGCTCAATGCGAAACAGGAAAAACTGGCGGCTGCTGCTGTTTCGCTTGATTTGCCGGTACGGGCGGCGGCGGCCGTAGCAGTGAAAACAAGACCGGCAGTCTCGACTGAGGTCCCGGTGTTTGTTCCAAAGGATACTAAACGGCATATCATCAAATCGTATTCTTTATCGCATATTGAACCTTATATTAATATGCAAATGCTGCTGGGCCATCATCTTGGGGTGAAAGGGAAAGTCGCTAAGTTACTAGCCGAAAAGGATGAGAAGGCTTTAAAGGTAAAAGAAATGGTTGATCAATTGCTGGCTGACGCTTCTGCCAACAATTGGATTACCCCGCGGGCCGTTTATCAATTTTTCCCAGCGCAGTCAGAGGGGAATAAAATTTATATTTATGACCCTGAGAATCTTAATGTTGTCCTGGAAACCTTTGATTTCCCACGTCAGGAATCAGCGCCACATCTATGTTTGGCAGACTATTTGAAGCCGGTCTCCAGCGGAATGATCGATTATGTCGGTTTATTTACCGTGACCGCCGGAGGAGGAATTCGTGAAGTCGCTGAACAGTTGAAGGAGAGTGGGCGTTTTCTTGAGAGCCACGCTTTACAGGCTTTGGCGCTTGAGAGTGCGGAAGGGTTGGCTGAGTTCATCCACCGGCAAATGCGTGATCGCTGGGGCTTCCCTGATCCGCTTGAGTTTACCATGCAGGACCGGTTTGCCGCAAAGTACCAGGGACAGCGTTTCTCGTTTGGTTACCCGGCCTGCCCAGATTTAGATGATCAGAAAAAGTTGTTTGGCTTGATTCATCCAGAAGAAATCGGCGTCGAGCTGACGGATGGCTGCATGATGGAACCAGAAGCTTCTGTATCAGCAATGGTCTTCGCCCACCCAGAAGCCAGATATTTTAATGTATTAAGATAGAATTTAGTTAAGAGTTCCGCGGAGGCCGCGGAATTCTTTTTTTGTGGAAAAATATCTATCATAATTTTACAAAATCCGGGCACTTTTTTACGTAATCCGTGCGGAATTTTACATAATCCCGCTTCTTTTTTACAATGTTTGGTATAAACTGGATAACATCTTGTTATAAGGAAGCTATTTTTTATATTTCTATAATTCTTGATGCAAAAATTATTTAACTACTGCTTATTTCGTTTTTCTAAATTTATGAAATAAGCAGTTTGTTTTACTTTTGACACTCATTAGCCGATAATATAGTTGTAAAAAAATTCAATTAGGAGGTTTTACATATGTTTGATGTTGTTATTGTAGGTGCAGGTCCCGCTGGCGCAAGTGCTGCTCTTTTTACAGCAAAAGCTGGCAAGAAAACACTTATCGTTGACAATGACAAAAGTGTAACCAAAAGGGCTTGGATTGAAAACCATTATGGGGTAAAAGAAATTACCGGTCCCGACCTCGTAGAGATTGGTAAAGAGCAAGCCAGTAAATTTGGCGCTGAAATTGTCCAAGCTACCGTAACCAATATTAGTAAAACCAATGACGGTTTTAAAGTTGAAACAGATAACCATCAATATGAAGCAAAACATGTTATCGTGGCAACGGGGATGCTCGCAGACTTGGCGGAAAAGGCTGGTCTTAACACAAAACCAGGTACTGAACCAAGGGTAAAAACCATTCTTGATGTTGATGCTGCTGGAAAAACAAATGTTGACGGCATCTGGGCAGCCGGTACCATTGCCGGGGTCAGCATGCATACGATCATTACTGCCGGTGACGGAGCCAAGGTTGCCATTAACGTAATTAGTGAATTAAATGGCGAACGCTACGTTGACCATGATATTTTAAAATCTTAAATACCACTTTAAGTCCCCAATAAAAGGGGACTTTTTTTCCTTAAGTAAAAAGTCATTGACAGTTTACAGCCTTTCCCATTAAAATTTCTTTATCATTTCAAAAAAATCCCTATTTTCAAGGAGACTCTACATGATCACTAAGGACAATAAGATTCATTTTGTCGTAACCGGTCTATTGCTGGCTATTCTCATGTCGGCGATGGATAATACGATTGTTGCTACAGCTATGGGAACTATTGTCGCGGACCTTGGCGGACTTGATAAGTTTGTTTGGGTAACCTCGGCCTATATGGTTGCCGTCATGGCCGGAATGCCGATTTTCGGGAAATTGTCTGATATGTACGGCCGCAAACGCTTTTTTATGTTTGGATTATCTGTCTTCTTAATTGGCTCTGCTTTATGCGGGATTGCCCAAACAATTGTACAATTAAGTATTTTCCGGGCGATTCAAGGAATTGGCGGCGGTGCACTGATGCCGATTGCCTTTACTATTGTATTTGATATCTTTCCGCCAGAAAAGCGTGGAAAGATGACGGGGCTGCTCGGAGCTGTTTTTGGCACATCAAGTGTATTAGGTCCGCTTTTGGGTGCTTATATTACTGATTACATCAGCTGGCACTGGATTTTTTACGTCAATATCCCTCTTGGTTTAGTTTCTATTGTTTTAATTATCCGCTATTACCATGAATCTTTGCAGCATTCCAAGCAAAAAATTGATTGGCTTGGTGCGATTACATTGGTCATTTCCGTTATCAGCCTCATGTTTGCTTTAGAATTAGGCGGCAAGGAATATGCATGGAACTCGACGCCCATTATCAGTCTGTTCGCAAGCTTCTTTATTCTTTTTATTGTGTTCTTTATTGCCGAGGTTAAAGCAGAAGAGCCGATTTTACCGCTATGGCTGTTTAAGCGGAGGCTGTTTGCCGCCTCGCAAATCCTCGCCTTTTTATATGGCGGCACATTTATTATTTTAACTGTGTTTATTCCGATTTACGTTCAAGCTGTTTATGGAGGTACAGCAAAAAATGGCGGCTTGATCTTGACGCCGATGATGCTCGGGTCGGTTGCCGGCAGTGCAATTGGTGGGATTTTTTCGACGAAAACCTCTTATCGAAATTTGATGGTGATCTCCATCATTTCATATCTTGCCGGAATGTATTTACTTGGGACGATGACAGTTGATACTGCTAGAATCATACTTACGGTTTATATGATTCTCGTAGGCTTTGGAGTCGGTTTTTCCTTCTCCTTGCTGCCGACGGCTTCGATTCATAATCTTGAGCCGCAATTCCGCGGGACAGCCAATTCGACTAACTCCTTTCTGCGTTCATTTGGCATGACACTGGGGATTACCATCTTCGGAACGATTCAGAATAATGTCTTCACCGACCAATTGAAAGAAGCATTTAAAGGAATGGGCGGAACCGGTGGACAGACATTTAAAATGGGCGATCCGCGGGAAATTTTCGAAGCAAGTGAAAGGGCAAAAATCCCCGGTTTTATTTTGGATAAAATTATTGATGCCATGTCGGCATCGATTACACAAACTTTCTTGCTCGCTTTGATCCCAATCGGGCTTGCCGCGATTACGATCTTTTTCATGGGAAAAGCCCGGATTGTCATCCATAAAGAATCGGCACGAGGGTAGTAAAAAGCACTGGAACCACATATTAGGGTCCAGTGCTTATTTCATTATACTCCGATGTCTTTACCTTCTTCTACGATATGGAATAACAGGTGGGCGAGATGATGGATCGGGCCGTATTCCTCTTCTTCTTCTTCATCCATTTCCTCACTAAATTCCATATCATTCAAATACAAAGCCATGAACTCGTAAAAATCACTTAGTTGAAAGGCATAACAGGCAGTAGGCTCTTCATTGTCTTCCTCATATTGCAGCACCATGTAGGATAGGTCGCCGTCCTTATCGGCAGCATCGAAAAAGACAAAAAAGCCAATGTTGGTATCCAGCTCAAATAAGTGCCTTGTCCCGCCTTCTGTGGCCTTATCAAAATCCTCCTGATTTAATTTTTGAACCTGCATCGTATCGACATTATCTTCTTGATGAAAGCTAACAACAAATGATTTCATAAAAATCCTCCTCGCTCACAGACAAATTTAAAAGCACATAATTCCATTATGCCCTATTCTAGGAAATCAACAAGCCATAAACGAAAAAAATCCCTGAGAATCTCAGGGATTTTTTCATCAACCGATTGGCGGGTGAATTGGATATGTTAGAACAGTAACTAACAAAACTGCTGAAAATGTAACTAATTGTAACGCAATTCTTTTCACTTGATTTTCCTCCTTTATTGCACAGTTATTTTATTTAAATATTTTACTACATCCATTGCATTTCCCTGCCTCGTATAATAATCGGCAAGCATTTTATAAAAGTGAGTAATGTCATCAGCATGCTCATTCGCCTCTTCTAAAAAAGGAATGACTTTTGTTTCTAAATATTTAAACCCTTTTTCCGGCGAGTCCATGTGGAGCAGATAAAAATCCGCTAACAGCCGAAATTTTTTACTCCCCAGCTCTCTGGCCAAAGAATAAACATCTTGAAAACATTTCCTTGCTTTTTCCATCTCATTGAGAGAGTAATGCAGTTCCCCGATGACATATAAAGTTACAAGATAATCATGATTACGGCTTGGTTGCAAAGCTAAACTCTTCCCAAAATAGTAGAGTGCCAGCTTATAATTTTTCATTTTTCGCTGCAGGTAGCCCATGTTATGAAAGATCTGCGGCAACAATGCTTCTTCCTTCATGATTTCGGCATTGCGAATTAAATGACGGAAACACACTTCAGCTTCTTCATAGATATTGGAGTGGGTATAGTTAATCCCCAGCAGCATTAGTGTGTGAAGGACTCTCAAGAAATTATGCTCATTCATAAAGATTTGCAACGCCTGTTTACCAAAATGGATCGCATGGCCCGACTGTTCAAGCAAACTTTTAATCAGTGCACGATGATAAAGGAATTCTCCATCTGTTGTTTGAAAACAATTTTCCATATGCAAGGAGTCAAGAATCTCATCAGCATTCTTATATTGGCCCTTCCACATTAACCATACCGCATTATAGTAGCGAAATAAATAGTCTTCATGTTGGGAAAAATTTTTCCTTTGCTTATGTAAAAGTTCTTTTTGAGACCCCGCTTCATCCAGTAATCCTTTAAATAAAAGATATCGATATTTATAAAGTTCCCAAATATGGATATAATGAGAGAATGGAATCAGATGTTCAATCTGTTTCAATTTCTGATAGGTTTGTTCAACCTCATCTTTTAAATAAAAGTTAATGTTATCGCTAAATTCCCGCAGCAGGAGTTTAATTTGCTCCTCATTCGCTTCCACCTCCTCCATGCTTATATTTAAGCGTTCGAGCAGAAGCGCGATCGTTTCCTCGTTTGCTTCTTTGGAATTGTTTTCGATCTTGCTCAAATGGGGAACTGAACAAATTCCCTTGGCCAATTCTCCCTGGGTCAATCCTCTCTGAGTCCGGTAAAATTTAATGAGGGCTCCAAATTCCATTATTTCATCACTCATCTCGTCTCTTTTTTATCATTATTTTACCCTATTAGCTTTTATTTCGAAATAATTATTCTGACTATTTAAATTTTAGCAAAAAAGTTGGGAAAATTTTTGATATCCCTGTTTCAAAGATTAAATTTTTTAAAAGAAAAACCAGCCTGAACAAGGCTGGCAATCTAGAAATATTTCTTTTTCCAAAAAACAAAAGCTGTTAAACTAGCAAAAAACCCAGAAATGACTAGCGGGATAACAAAGGAATAATGAATATATTGAAATGGAATATTGACGTTCATCCCATAGAAACTAGCGACCATTGTCGGCAAGGCAAGAATAATCGTAATCGAAGTTAAAAACTTCATAACGATGTTCAAGTTATTTGAAATGATCGAAGCAAAAGCATTCATCATCCCTGTTAAAATCGTATGGTACGTTTCCGCCATTTCAATCGCCTGGGTTATTTCGATAATGACGTCTTCCAAAAGGTCCTTATCTTCTTCATACATTTTTAAATAATTGAAGCGCAAAATTTTATCCAAGACGACTTTATTTGCTTTTAATGAAGTCGTAAAATAAACCAAGCTTTTCTCTAATGCCAGAAAAGCGTACAATTCTTTATTTTTCAATGATTGATGGACGACCTTTTCAATATCATTGGTTTTCTTATTAATTTGTTTTAGGTACCGCAGATAATAAGATGAGATAACAAACAACAGCTGCAAGGCAAATCGTGTCTTTTTAAAGGTGAAAAATTCCTTCACACGGTTGGTGCGAAATTCCTCAATGATCGGGGAATCCTTTAAGGAAACCGTAATCATATTTTCCTCAGTCAGGACAATTCCAATCGGAATCGTTTCATATACAGCCATACCAGATTCATCATGAACGATATATGGGAAGTCGACAATGATATAAACCCGGCCATCATCACGTTCAATCCGTGGACGTTCCTCATCGTCCAGAGCGTCCCTAATAATATCTACATCCACCTGAGTATCATTGGATACTTTATTAATCTCCTCAGTCGTTGGGGCATACATATTTACCCAGCAGCCTTTTGAAATGACATCAACTTTTTCTAATTTCCTAGCTTCGGTGCTTTTAAAAATTTCCAGCATGTTAAAACCTCCCCACTTACTTTAATTGGGGAAGTCAACAACCCTTCCAGAGTTGATATTCTTGATCAATTCATAGAAAACATTGACTTCCCCCTGCCTACTGCTAGGGTCTGGATCCATGGAATAACTCAAAAATATCATCTCCTTTACAATAACCATTTATTAGGGTCTGACGGTCATGTTCCATACCGTCAGAATGAAAATTTTTTAATCCCTTCCTATCATAAACCGATTCTTCCGAAAGTACAAACCAGTTTTTTTGGAAATTAATTTTTATCCGCAAAATAAGGATTTAAATGAATCAACACCTCATGAATGTTATCGTTCCGTACCATCATTTCTTTTTTGATAGCCTTAGCCAAATCATGTCCTTGCTTGATTGTTTTAAAATGATCAATCGAAATTCTCAGATCGACTAAAACATAATGGCCGTGCTCCCTTGCTCTAATGCGGTCAATTCGCTTCACATCGGGAAATGTGCTGATAATATCAATATATTCCTGAATGATCTCATTGTTAATATTCCGCTCCAGCAATATATCGAAGGCTTCGGTTAACATCTCCTTGGCAATTCTAAAAATTAAATAGGCAACAAATATACTGGCAGCCTTATCACCGTATAAAAGGAAATGGATCTCGAAGCGCTGGCCAATAATCGAGAACAGGACCCCAATGGCAGCTGCAATGGAAGCAACAATATCCGCTTTATGATCAAAAGCAATTGCTTCAATTGCTTTACTGCTATTCTGCCTTGCCACCTGTAAGGAGCTGCGGTATAAAATCACCTTTGCAGCAAACGAAAAAACGGCTACCCACATCGCTAAGATGCTTGGTGATTCCACTTCCTGAAAGAATCCGGCAATACCTTCGTAGGCAACATAAATGGAAACAAGCAGGAGCAGCATCCCAACAATTTCGGAGACGATCACTTCAGCCTTTCCATGACCATATGGATGTTCTTTGTCGGCCGGTTTATTGGAAATTTTAATCACCAACAAGACAATAACAGAGGCAAATACATCAGCTGCTGAATGGATCCCGTCTGCAAAGACCGCGTCACTATTTCCAATCGAGCCAATGATAATTTTCCCTAAGGTAAGAACCAAGTTACATATTAGACTAATCCAGGCTATTTTTTTAGCCAGGGTTTCTCTCATGACCATTGATAGACCACCTTTTACAATCCAGTAGAACCATTGAAACTATACATCGTTTTAACACGGAAAACAATCATTTTGTCAAAATTTATCGAATCGAATCGTTCTCCTCGTTTTCCTGTTTCATCATTTCAATTTCTTCCATTATCGCGATTCTATTGATTTGGTCATGAAGAAAATGGAACGCTTCATCCAGCTGTTTACGGGATGGAAAGTCAGTTTTTTTATTCATATAGGCGACTCCTTTGATTTTTTATGAGTAATCCTGACGAAAAAAGACGAAAATACCGTTGAATCCATTTTAAAAAGGAGTGATACGAATTGGATAAACAGAAACAAAAAGCAAATCCCAAAAAGGAGGTTGCCGGGAGCTTCTATCACCCAAGTTATGATCATGAACATGATCAGCTTTCCTCAGGACTTGCGGAAACCCATGAGCAGGTTAGCGACGTCTATGCTGAGGGTGAAATTGGTGCAGTTATTGATAATGGAACCGGGAAACAGGTACCACTGCACAACAGTGACCAAGGGTAAAAATCAGAGAAAACAGCTTTTCAAAGGGAAAGCTGTTTTCTTAAGGTATGGGGGTAAAACGTGACTAAAACTCGGAATGAAGCATGAGTAAAATAGATTACATTTCCAACTTGAAAACAGAAGGCTAAGTTCCTTTCTCCGCTATTCGTCATCCTCCACATACGGATCATGCTCAAATGCCGGCAGGTCACCAAAGCTTGTCATAGTGCCCTCTTCATCGAGTGCGTCTTCATATTGTTCATGCTGCATATTGGGGTAGACCGTGATATTTTTTCCATACATATCATTACCGACAAAATTTTCAAAATCCTCTACGTAGCCAATGTTTTCTTCTGACTCTATATACATGTCATTATAATGAGCCATCGAAGAGGCTAAATCAGAAGGGGTTTCCGATGTTCCCCATTCTGCCACCGCCTGCCACGAATCTTCTGCATCGAAGGCCACATCTTCGTCTTTGTTGTCCATGTCGAACTTTCCCCATGGAGGCAGTAAGACCCCCTCTTCAATTGGGCGAATATGGGAAGTAACCTGATCTGGGCTATGTTCAAGGCAGTAGGTGGTATTGGGCAATGCCTCTAACCGCTCAATAGGAATGTCCTTACCGCAAACTTCACATTTCCCGTAAGTGCCATTTTCCATTGCGGCGAGCGCCTTATCAATATTGTTCAACTGGATTTTGTAGTGCTCCAACAAGGCGTTGTCCTTCCCTCGCTCAAATAGCTCAGTTCCTTCGTCAGCAGGATGATTATCATAGCTCGATAATTCCCCCATCGACTCATGCCAAAAGCCTCGCTCATAACCAAAATGATCATTCTGCTTTAGATGCTCTTCTACTTCAGCCTTTTCAGCTAATAATTGTAAACGTAAATCAGCCAGCTTTTCTGTTGATAACATCGTATCTACTCCTTTCAGAGAAAAGCGCGTGTAGATCACAAATTAAGTTCAAAGGATTAAATAGCTCTCCTATATTTTCAATTGTTTTGCAGTTGATTATGTACTAAATATTTAATTCCATCAAAATCCAAGTAGCGTTGCCGCATAAGAAACAACCTGAGGTGTATCTTAAGAATGAATAAATTACTTAGGAAAAGAGGAGATTCACATGATCAATCCTGATTTTGAAAGATTTAATCAAATTCAAAAGAAGCACCAGGGAGAACATTTAGGGACAGATCGCAAACAAAGAGCCGGACTCAACGATCGGGATTTTAATAATCAAAGCATTACGGATAAATCGCCGGGCGCGACTGGCCGCTAAGAAGGAGAAGGTGGATGGGAAAATCTAAGTCTGGGACGCAGGAAAACAACTTGAAATGGTGGCAGCTGTCATTATTTGGCGTCGGCTGCACAATCGGAACAGGATTTTTCCTTGGCTCAAGCTTGGCGATCAAAATGACAGGACCTTCGTTGTTAATTGCCTATATGATGGCTGCCGTTGGCACGTATATCGTCTTTGATGCTCTTTCCAGGATGACTGCACAGGAACCCCTCGATGGAGGGTTCAGGTCCTATGCCAAAAAAGCCTATGGCCGCTGGGCAGGTTTTAGCAGCGGCTGGGTCTATTGGGTCTCGGAGGTGCTGATTATGGGAAGCCAAATGACCGCTCTGGCGATTTTTTCCCGCTTTTGGTTCCCCAAAGTGCCCCTTTGGCTGTTTGCAGCAGGCTATGCGGTGCTTGGCTTGGTGGTTGTTTTAATTGGTGTCGGGTTGCTAAATAAGTTGGAAAATATTTTAGCCGTGATTAAAATATCAGCCATTTTAATGTTTGTTATCCTTGCGTTATTGGCTTTATTTGGGATTATTGACGGCGACCGCCCGATTGCATATCCAAATAGAATGAAGGAGATATTCCCCGGCGGCGTTATCGGATTGTGGTCAGCAGCCATTTTTGCCTATTACGCCTTTGGCGGGATTGAAATATTAGGACTGATGGCCACCAAATTGAGGGATCCGAAGGAAGCTCCAAAAGCCGGACGGGTGATGTTGTTTTCACTTATGATTATTTATGCCCTGGCAATTGGCCTTGCCGTTACCATGGTCTCATGGCATAAATTTAACGCCAAAGAAAGTCCGTTTGTTATCGCCCTGGATGCCTATAACCTTTCGTTTGTCCCGCATATTTTTAACGGGGCTTTAATTATTGCCGGGTTTTCTACAATGGTTGCTTCCCTTTATGGGGTGACAAGCGTGTTAGTTACCTTAGCTGAAGAAGGCGATGCTCCCGTAAGTTTTTCAAAGAAAGGAAAATTAAAGGTACCGCTGCCGACCCTGATCCTGACAATGCTGGGAATTGCCGCTTCGGTTATTTCCGCATTATTAATGCCTAATCGTATTTATGAATATATTACGACTGCTGCCGGGTTAATGCTGCTCTATAATTGGATGTTTATCCTTGCCTCAACGAGAAAACTGCTGAAGCTTTCGACAAGCGATAAAATTAAATATGTCATTGGGGCTGTGTTGATTTTAATCGCAGTCAGCGGAACACTTTTTCATCATACAAGCAGGCCGGGGTTGTTTATCAGCTTAGCCTTCATTGCTGTAATTGGCGGGATTACTCTGATTATGCAGGCAAAGTGGAAAAAAAAACGGAAACGAGTACTCTCCCCATGGCCGACTGCCTAAGCAGCAGATGGCAGGATACGTTTATTGACAAATAGTCGCCTTGAAGATAATCCGTTTTCGTGTGATGTCTCATTTAAAGTCCCCAATGGCAAACTGGACAAAGGAAACAGCTAGCGCTTATCATGCTAGCTGTTTTTAGGTAAATAAATTTTCAAAGGCCTGAAAGCCAAAGTAGCACCCAAAGCCAATTAACGACAGACCGGATAACAATGAGATGGTCACTAAAAGCTGCGAGGTTAAATATTTGCGGAAACTGCTAGCGACACTCGCCATCGCAATATCCCAGATTAACAACCCAATAAATATTGCGCCGCTGTAAAGCACTAATTGACTGGTCTTATAAACCGCCGCGGTTTTGGCAAGAACAGATCCATAAATCCCTAGCCAAAAAAGAATCGTTAAGGGATTAGAGATTGACATCAGGAAGCCGGTGAGAAAAGCTTTGATTAGCGGCTCTTTCGTTCTTGCATATTGCCAGTGGATTTTTCCGGCATTCATGATCGTTTCAATCCCGGTATAGATAAGGATAAAAAAACCAAACAGCCACAGCAATGTTTGCATAAATTCTGTTTCCAAAAACCTGACAACGCCTATGTAAACGATCAGCATATAAATCCCATCAGCGATGACTGCTCCGACTCCCACAAGCCAAGAATGTAAAAATCCCCCTCTGATGCCGCGATCAATTTGGGCTGCATTAACGGGACCAATCGGAGCAGCCAGCGATAGTCCCAGCAAAATGTAGCTCAAAAATATATTCATGTTCATTCTCCTCCCCGACTGTGAAAAAGCCTGTCAACCTATTCATATTCACGTTGCGGGGGTTGTACGACATAAAAATTAGCAGAGAAATTTCTATTTGCTCGTTTCAGATATCTTTCGATAATCACGGCGAACGAGGTCTTCCTCTCCCGGCTGCGATAGCAAATGGCGCTTTGGCATCGGCAAATTAAAGGTATCGATATCAATAATAAACTTGGGCCGCTGCTTCGTCTCCTTATAAATTTTCCCGATGTACTCTCCAATCAGGCCGATGGCGATTAATTGAAGGCCGCCAATCAGCCAGATGGAAGTAATCAGTGATGTCCAGCCTGTCTGAGTATAGCCGAGAAACTTTAGTGTTAAAAAGTAACTGCCAAAGGCGAGGCTCAACAGAAAAGAAATCATGCCCATAACAAGCACGAAACGGATCGGCGAAACCGAAAAAGAGGTGATGCCATCGAAGGCAAAGGCGAGCATTTTTTTCAAAGGGTATTTCGTTTTACCGGCCTTTCTTTCTAAACGGTCATAAAAGACAACATCGGAACGAAAACCGAGAAGCGGCACGATTCCCCTCAGGAACAGATTTACCTCTTTAAACCGCGCCAGTTCTTTGACTGCCCGCTGGCTCATTAAGCGAAAGTCAGCGTGATTATAGACAAGGTCGACACCCAGGCTTTTCATTATTTTATAAAAGCCTTGTGCTGTTGTTCGCTTAAAGAACGTATCTGTTTCACGGCCTTTCCGCACTCCATAAACAATCTCACAACCATCATGGAACTTTACGATAAATTCGCGGATGACTTGAATATCATCCTGCAGGTCAGCGTCAATTGAAACAATACAGTCGGAGCGTTCGGCTGCTGTCTGCATTCCCGCGATCAATGCGTTCTGGTGGCCGACATTGCGGGCCAATTTCAGCCCCTTGACATAATGATTTCTTAATCCTTCTTTATAAATAATCTCCCATGTCCGATCCTTACTGCCATCATCGACAAAGAGAATTTTACTGCGATCGGAGACGAGTGCTTCATCAATCAGCCCAGTCAACAGTCCATGAAGGCATTTAATCGTTTCCGGTAAAATTTCTTCCTCGTTAAAGCACGGTACAACAATAGTAAGGACTGCGTCGCTCATGCTAGATTACCCCCTGAAGTCTACATTGTCTTATATAAGTAAATTTTCCATGCCGACAGCTTTGAGACGAATACTTTTTCCAGCGTTAACTGATTTTCCTCAGCATTATCAATCGGTAGTGCGGAAAAAATATAACGTCCGCCCATTTGCTTAAACACAGCAGTATTTAACTGCAAATCCTTCAAATGCCGCTTGGAGTCTTTCTTGATCATGTACCGCTTCCCGAGCTGAGCAGTAAAAATATAGCAGCGGCCGCCCCATTTATCAAAATACTTGCGAATCGTTTTATTTTTTGCCAATTCCTTTTCGATTATTTTTCTAAACTGATGTTTATAGCTTAATGGGTAAAAATTATTATACGTATCAAGGGTATAAAAGCCGTTGTACTGAGCAATCACAGGATGGATGCCAATGCTTGCCACGCGGTACGCATCCTGTGGCAAGCCAATATGTTCCTTGATTTCCCCGAACAATTCCTCGGCATAAAATTCCCTCACGGTCGGTTTTTTATGATAAATGATTTCATCATTAAATAGTCCCAATAATAATATTTGCATCACTGCCAGCCACTTAGCAGTTTTCGCCCAGCTGAAACCTTGGAGAGAAATGATCTTTAAAGCGAGAGCGAAACTGGCATAAATCACAAGCGGTCGTAAAAAATGGTAGCGGGCAAAATTAAAGGTGTCCATAAAATGGAATTTTTTAGTTAATGGCAGCCAGCCTTCATAAAACCAAAAGGCATACCAAAGCGAGAGGATAAAATTTACAGCAAACAGAAACACAAAGACTTTTTCCTGTTTCCAGAGCTTTTTCGAATAGACAAAGTAAATCGCAATCAAGGTGGCCGGCAGAATGAATAAGGTATGGACTGTCATTACATGGGTATGACCAAGGATATAGTTTTTAAAGGTCAGACGTACCGCCCGCCAAAAGGGCAGTTCAGCATGAAAATATTCATCCCGGCTATTCGGCTCTCCTTTAAATAGAAACGAATACACTAAGCGATATTCGACCAGCAGATAAATAAATGACATGTAGAGAATTGATAACAAAAAACGGAAATTCCAGCCTTTCCCACGGACTACATCGACCAGCCAGAAAATTCCCATTGCCGTTAGGAAAAAGAAAAACCCTAAGACAATACTCGAATATAAAGGTAAAAATGTCAGCACGAGATAATCCTTCAACGAGCCCGTGCCATTGCGCATATTCAGGAACGCCCAAAGTGCAAGCGGCATCCCCAATGTACTCAGCATTCCGGACGGCCAAAACGGTGTCAGGGCAAAGGCAAGGGCTGTGGCGATATTAAGCTGCTGCCATTTCACTCCGGGAAGCAAATGAGTCTTTAATAGCAAATACATCCCGAAAAAGGCAACAACCCTTGTCAAGGCTTGGCTGAAACCATAGGCCACCATGGTTGGGAACAGGGCATATAGCCAGACGATCACGCTGTACTCTGTTCCAAAGGCGTTACGTGGCAACAGGCCGTTGATGATTTGCGGAATGACCCCATGAATCCCGCCAAATAGTTCCCCGCTTCGTGCCAGCACCTTATACCAGCCCAAGTTGGAATCCAAATTATCATGGACCCGGATATGCGCATTTTCCTGCAAGATAAACAGCGGCGAGAGATAGATTGCGATCACAATCAAAGCCAAGACAATTAATCTCCGCTCGTTTCTCGTTTCCATCATGATATTACCTGCACCTCAAAAATCTTGTATTAATGGGTTGTTTTACCTTTAAACTGTGCAAAGACGGAAAAATTATACTTTATGGCACAAGCGAACGCAGAATAATCCACAAAAAAGAGAAGGGAATGATGATAATCCCTCCTCAATCGTGATTTATGCATCTATTTATTTTAACCGTTTTTCCAATTCGGCCTTTTTCTCCTCGTAGCCAGGCTTGCCTAAAAGGGCAAACATATTGACTTTATAGGCCTCGACACCGGGCTGATCAAATGGATTCACCCCAAGCAAATAGCCGCTCATCGCGCATGCCTTTTCAAAGAAATAAACGAGGTAGCCAAAGGTATATTCATCCATTGCCGGAATCGTCACGATTAAGTTTGGCACTCCGCCATCGGTATGAGCAAGCATGGTGCCCTCAAATGCCTTATTATTGACAAAATCGATCGTTTTTCCAGCCAAATAATTTAACCCGTCTAAATCATTTTCCATCGCTTCAAGCGTTAACTCGTGACGCGGCTGTTCGACTTTGATGATGGTCTCAAATAAGTCCCTGCGCCCTTCCTGAACATATTGTCCAAGAGAATGAAGGTCAGTCGAGAAGTTTGCAGAGGAAGGATAGATTCCTTTTTGGTCCTTGCCTTCACTTTCACCAAATAACTGCTTCCACCACTCGGAAAAATATTGCAGACCCGGTTCATAATTGATCAGCATTTCGATGGTTTTCCCTTTGTTATATAAAATGTTTCTTACAGCAGCATATTGATAAGCCAAATTATCTTTAAGTTCAGATTGGCTAAAATCCGCTTGTGCTCTAGCTGCTCCTTCCATGATTTTTTCAACATTGGCTCCGCTTACGGCAATCGGCAGAAGGCCAACTGCTGTGAGCACTGAGTAGCGGCCGCCGACATCATCCGGGATTACAAAAGTTTCATAGCCTTCGTTATCCGCCAATGTCTTTAAAGCTCCTCTAGCTTTATCTGTCGTTGCATAAATCCGTTTTTGCGCTTCTTTCGCACCATATTTTTCTTCTAACAACTTACGGAAAATTCGGAAGGCAATCGCCGGTTCCGTCGTCGTTCCTGATTTGGAAATAACATTGATCGAGAAATCTTTATTTTCAATCAGGTCGATCACGTCTCGCATATAAGATGAACTAATATTATTGCCGACAAAAATGATCTGCGGTGCATTGCGTTTTTCCTTCGCCAAGGCATTATAAAAGCTATGATTCAACATTTCAATAGCTGCCCTTGCCCCAAGATAAGAACCGCCTATCCCAATGACGAGAAGGACGTCGGAATCAGCTTTGATTTTTGCAGCCGCTTTTTGAATTCGGGCAAATTCCTGCCTATCATAGTCAGTGGGAAGGTTGATCCAGCCTAAAAAATCGCTGCCGGCTCCTGTTTTTTCATGAAGGGAATGATGTGCCACCTTGACGGCATCTTGTAGATATGTAATTTCATGTTCACCAAAAAAGGCGAGTGCTTTCGAGTAATCAAAACGAACATGTGTCATCTCTGATCCTCCATTCTTTTATTTTCAATAATCACTTTACATGATGGAAATTAGATTATCAAGGAAGCCCCTGTAATGTAAGCGCAACCTATTTTATAAAGAAAACTCGGCGATTGGCGAGCCTTTAAGGCGGTTCATGAGGCGTAGTTACACTTATGCCTGATAGGAAAGTTTTTATACTTTCCTATCGGCCAAAAAAATGTCCGACCACACATCGGACATTTTTTCACACTCAATTGTTTTAAAGGGAGGCACGATAGATGGCTAACACATCTTCCCGGTTTAATTTAGAAAAGGTACCAAACTCACCGTTCGCCATTGCCCGGTCCGCCATAACATCAAGCTTGCTGTCATCAATATCGTAGTCAGCCAGCCGACTCGGTGCTCCGATACTGTTCCAAAACTCCCGTAATTTTTGAATACCTTCCAACCCTGCTTGTTCTGCAGTTTTTCCTTCAGGGTTAACCCCAAAGACTCTGACAGCCATTTGCTTAAACCGCTCCGGTTTCACAGCGAGATGATGCTTCATCCAATGCGGGAAGAGAATGGCCAGCCCTCCGCCATGCGGAATATCATAAACGGCCGAAACGGCATGTTCCAGATTATGCGTTGCCCAATCGCCGCGGTAACCCATATTCAGGATGCCGTTTAATGCCATCGTTCCGGCATAGAGAATGGTGGCGCGATGTTCATAATTTTCCAGGTTTTGGAGCAATTTTGGCGCTGTTTCCATGATCGTCAATAGCAGTGATTCACACATCCGGTCTTGGAAATCAGTGTTCTCTTCAAGGTGAAAATAATGTTCAAAAACATGCGACATCATATCGACGATTCCATAAATGGTTTGGTTCTTTGGCACCGTAAAAGTATTTACCGGATCAAGAATCGAGAATTTCGGGAATGTGGCAGGGCTTCCCCAGCCGTATTTTTCGTTCGTTTCCCAGTTGGTAATCACCGAGCCGGAGTTCATTTCCGATCCTGTTGCCGCAAGTGTCAATACAGTCCCGAAAGGCAGAGCTTCGTTGGCAAATGCCTTCTTAATAACTAAATCCCAGGGATCTCCGTCATATTTGGCTCCCGCAGCAATTAACTTTGTACAATCAATGACACTGCCCCCGCCCACGGCAAGAAGAAAATCAATGCCTTCCTGTTTACAAATTTCAACCCCTTTTCTGGCAGTTGAAACCCGAGGATTTGGTTCAACACCGGGAAGTTCAAAGACTTCTGCAGCGATTTCCTCAAGCAAGCTGGTTACCTGTTGATAAAGACCAGATCGCTTAATGCTGCCGCCCCCATAGACAAGCAGCACTTTTTTTCCATATTGGGGAATCTCAGATTTTAATTTCTCGAGCTGCCCTTTTCCAAAAATTAACTTTGTAGGATTATAAAATGTGAAATTTTCCAAGGTGTATCCCTCCTATGCTATTTTCCTATTAGTTATAATGTATTTTTTTTAAAAAAACCAGTTTTGGTTCATTTGAATAAATTGCCATCAACTGTCAAAGCCTAATACTAATCCAAAAAGGAGGTATCAGCATGAGCGCTATTCAACGGATTGCCTTGCTGCTGACGATTATCGGCGCAATCAATTGGGGATTAATCGGTTTTTTCCAAATTGATCTTGTAGCGAGCCTATTTGGCAGCAGCAATAATCCACTTGCAAGAATTATTTATGGCTTAGTCGGAGTTGCCGGTTTGATTAATCTTGGGCTTCTCTTTCAAACAAATGATGATTACATGAACAAGCCTGAAGTCAATCGAACATAGAAAGGAAACCGGGCAAACGATCCTCTGCCCGGTTCATTATTCCCTTTTCACTTGTTAGTCTCAAGGATACTTGGTAATTTCCCTTACCATTTTATGCCCCAAGTACTTTCATAATTCGTTCCAATGCCCAGTCCAATTCATCTTTCGTAATGACCAGCGGCGGAGCAAAGCGGATAACAGATTCATGTGTTTCCTTGCATAGCAGCCCCTCTTCTTTTAATTGCTCACAATATTTCCGGGCCTTATCATGTAATTCTACGCCAATAAACAAGCCACGGCCGCGTATTTCTTTAATAACAGGGTTGTTTATTTGCTTTAGCCTGTCAATAAAATATTCCCCAAGCTCCAATGACTTTTCGGCCAGTTTTTCATCCACGATCACATCAAGTGCAGCAATGGAAACAGCACATGCCAGTGGATTTCCGCCAAATGTTGAGCCATGTGAGCCAGGATTAAAGACTCCTAAAATATCTTTGTTGGCAACGACACAAGAGATCGGGATAACACCGCCGCCAAGCGCTTTGCCAAGAATATAAACATCAGGCTCAATTCCTTCCCATTCACAAGCGAACATTTTACCTGTCCGACCCAAGCCTGCCTGGATTTCATCGGCAATAAACAGGACATGATTTTCCTTACAAAGTTCAAATGCTGCCTTAAGATAGCCCTCAGGTGGAATTACAATCCCTGCTTCACCTTGAATCGGTTCCACTAAGAATGCTGCTGTATTTGGCGTAATTGCCTGCTTTAAGGCTGCCAAATCTCCGTATGGAACAAGCTTAATTCCCGGCAGCATCGGGCCGAATCCCCGTTTATATTCTTCATCTGAGGACAAGGAAACTGCTGTCATCGTTCTGCCATGGAAATTGCCTGTGCAGCCAATAATCTCAGCCTGATTAGCGGCGATCCCCTTCACCTCATAGCCCCAGCGGCGCGCCGCTTTAAAGGCCGTTTCGACAGCTTCGGCTCCTGTATTCATCGGCAATGCCATATCTTTATTTGTTAATTTACAAACTTTTTCATACCACGGTCCAAGCTGATCATTATGGAAGGCCCTGGATGTTAACGTTACCCTGTCAGCCTGATCCTTCAATGCTTGAATGATCTTCGGGTGGCGATGACCTTGGTTGACGGCGGAATAGGCGCTAAGCATATCCATATATTTATTGCCTTCAGGATCCTCCACCCACACTCCCTCTGCTCGTGAAACAACGATTGGTAGCGGATGATAGTTATGTGCTCCATATTTCTCTGTTTGTTCAATGATGTTTTGTGATTTTTGCGTTTCAGTCATTTTCATTCCCTCGCTTCCCATAGAAATATGTACATACTACTATTGTAGCCTAGGAACAAAAAAGAGTGAATAGTTCACAAAACTTTAATAAGTCAGCAATATCAATTTCAGCCAAAAAATAAGAAAAAGCCTAGTCTGCAACCGGGCATCTTAGGCTTTATATCATTATTTTTTGATTTCTTCACGTTGGGATTGATCAATCCATTCTTGAAGCTTTTCTTTTAAAGTATTGAAACCCTGTTGCCCGTCGCCTTCGGAAATAATGGCTGCCGCCTGGCGTCTCCGCGGCTTCCTTGAACGTACTGACTGGTTTACGGGTGGTTCTTCAGTGGCCTTGATCGATAGACCGATTTTTCCTGCTTCTTCATCAATGGATAAAACTTTCACCTTAATCTCGTCACCCACTTTAAGGTGATCGTGAATATCTTTCACGTAACCATGGGTGATCTCGGATATGTGGACAAGTCCTTGATTATGATCGTCTAAAGCAACAAATGCACCATATGGTTGGATTCCCGTTACTTTACCTGTTAAAATACTGCCTATTTCAATATTATCTGTCATGAAAACACTCCTAAATAAGTTTATTTATACCCTTTTATACGCAGTATAAAATTATAACATATTGAAGCAGTTTAAATCAAAACCTATTCGGGACAAACAAGGTAAATATCGTTAACCAATGTGAAAATATCCGAAAATCGTAACAGAATGTTCAAATTAAGTCTAAAAAAATAATCATTATCATGTTAATCTTATATTGAGAAAGTATATTTTCTATAAGGGGTGAACAGTATGAATACGATTGGTGAAACAATTAAGGCTGCTCGGGAAATGCAGCAAATGTCGCTGGAGGAATTAGCCCAAAAAGTTAGAGTCGGTACGCATACAATTGAAAAATATGAATCTGATGAACAAATACCGAGTACGCAAACGATTTTAAAGTTGTCTACTGTTCTGGATATTGCGGTTACAGATCTTTTGGAAAAGATCCCCACCCAGCCCAGCAATGAAAAAAAATAGTAACTCGTGCTGCTACAAAACTTAGTATTTTTTAAACTTCAACGTATAGAATAGGGGAAATTTGGCAAATATAATCACATAAGCTTTCTAGTATTCCCCCCTTTTTAGTGGACAACCGCCATGGTTTGTCCACTTTTTTTATGTACAGTTAGTGTTTAACAATTACTTGGAATCATTTATCATATTAAGTGAAACTGGTAGGATTGAAATTATTGGAGGTGGCGTAGTTATGACGATATTTGATGAAAAAATTGACCGTTTAAACACCGCTTCGGTCAAATGGGAAGCAACAAAAGAGGTATTTGGCGAAGCTGATTTGTGGCCGATGTGGGTGGCTGATATGGACTTTAAACCGCCGCAGGCCGTGATTGAGGCGATTCAAAAACGAGCTGATCATGGAGTTTTTGGCTACACGTTTATCCCCGAATCGACCAAACAAGCCATTCAGGCATGGGTGCTAAAAAGACACGGCTGGTCCATTGATCCTTCATGGCTTATTTACTGCAGCGGTGTTGTACAGGCCATTAGTACCGCGGTTCAAGCATTCACAGAGGAGGGTGACCGCGTATTACTGCAGTCCCCTGTGTATACGCCGTTTTTTAATATGATTGAACAAAATAACCGGATCGTCGTTAATGCACCGCTTATTCTTGAGAATGACGGCTATAAAATAGATTACACCAGATTTGAAGATGCACTAAAATCAGGCTGCAAACTTTTCTTATTATGCAATCCGCACAATCCCGGGGGCCGAGTCTGGACGAAAGAGGAGTTATCAAGAATCGGTGAGTTATGTCTAAAATATAACTGCCTGATCCTTTCCGATGAAATTCACTCCGATTTAGTTTATAAAGAGTATAAACATATACCGATTGCTTCCTTAACAAATGATCTATCGGAAAATGTCATTACCTGTATTGCTCCCAGTAAAACGTTTAATTTAGCAGGCCTGCAAGCTTCGGTGGCGATTATTAAAAATACCAAGCTGCGAAAACAGTTTGACGAGACATTAAAGCGGCAGGGTTATTTTTCCCTGAATACCTTTGGCATCACTGCAATGGAAGCGGCTTATCGTGACGGTGAAGCCTGGCTTGAGGAATTAATCGATTACTTACAAGAAAATAAACAATATGCGCTCAGGTTTTTGCAGGAACATTTACCAGAAATCAGTTGTGTTAAGCCGGAAGGAACATACCTGCTCTGGCTTGATTGCCGCAAGCTTGGGTTATCGGATGAGAAATTGCGAACAGCATTGCTGCAAAAAGGAAAGCTGGCCTTAGAACCGGGATCAAAATACGGACCTGGTGGCGAAGGCTTTGTCCGCATGAATATCGCCTGCCCGAAGGACTACTTAATGGAAGGACTCAAGCGTTTGAAAAACGCTTTGAAATAACGGTTAAATCACAGATTTAGTAAAAGCCGGACGCGAAATAAAGACGTCCGGCTTGATAATTATTTTTCTAACCATTCCGTATGGAAGCTTCCTTGCTTGTCAATTCGCTCGTAGGTGTGAGCACCAAAGTAATCCCTTTGTGCTTGCAGCAGATTTGCCGGAAGCACCGCACTGCGATAGCTGTCATAATAGGCAAGAGCACTCGAAAGGCTGGGAACGGGAATGCCGGCTTTTATTGCCGCCGAAACGACTTCACGAGCTGCCTCCTGATAATCTGCCGTTACTGATTGGAAATAAGAATCAAGCAGCAGATTCTCTAACTGAGGATTTCGTTCATACGCATCCATGATATTTTGCAAAAATGCCGCTCGAATGATACAGCCTCCGCGGAAGATCTTGGCAATTTCACGAAGCTGCAAATTCCAATTATATTCCTTGGAGGCAATTTGGTATTGGGAAAAACCTTGAGCATAAGAAATAATTTTACTAAAATATAGTGTTTTACGGATTTGCTCAATAATTTCTTTTTTATTGCCAACAACTTTATTCTGCGATGGTCCTTTTAACCATTTACTTGCCTTCACACGTTCATCTTTCATGGCCGACAGAAAGCGGGAGAAAACGGATTCGGTAATCATTGTTAATGGAACACCCAGATCAAGCGCATTTTGACTTGTCCATTTACCTGTTCCCTTTTGTCCGGCACGGTCGAGGATGACATCGACTAGTGGTTTGCCAGTCACCTCATCGATTTTTGTAAAAATATCAGCCGTGATTTCAATTAAATAGCTATCAAGTTCTCCTTGATTCCATTCCTTAAATACCTCATGAAGTTCGTTAGCCGATAATCCCAGCAGAGACCTCATTACATGATATGATTCACAAATCAGCTGAATATCGCCATATTCGATGCCATTATGAACCATTTTCACATAATGCCCGGCACCATCGGGACCAATATATGTACAACACGGTTCGCCATTCACCTTTGCAGATATAGCCGTTAATAACGGTTCAACTGCCTCGTATGCTTCCTTTTGGCCACTTGGCATAATCGCCGGCCCTTTAAGCGCCCCTTGTTCACCGCCGGACACTCCAGCGCCGATCAACAGGATCCCTTTTTCAGCAAGTTTTTTATTCCGGCGGATCGTATCTTGAAAAAAAGTATTACCTCCATCAATCAAAATATCGCCCTTATCTAAATAAGGCAGCAACGATTCAATCGCTCGGTCGGTAATCACTCCGGCAGTGACCATTAAAAGAATTTTCCGCGGACGTTCAAGCGATTGTATGAAAGCTTGAATGTTCGCCGTTCCAACAATATTTTTTCCATGATGATTTGCTAATAGTTCATTTACCTTTTCTTCTGAAAGGTCATATATAGCTACAGAAAAGCCTTTGCTTTCAAAATTAAGTGCCAGGCTTCTCCCCATTACACCGACACCAACCACACCAATTTGTTGTTTTTGCACCTAAACCATCCTCTCATGGTGTATTATTTTTTTCTACGGCTATGCTTGCACATTTTCCTGTTTTAGCAGCGTGAACAGATGCTCAAGAATTTGTTCGCCGGACATAGATAAGTCCCCGCCGCCTTGGGCAAATGAAGGATTGCCCCCGCCCTTGCCGTTTATCAATGATAAAGCATTAACGATCAAGTTTTTCATATTTTCTGATCTGCTATTCCCCCTGGCACATACAAGCTGAAGGCGGTTTTCATTTTCGGAAACAGCTAGAACCAAGGCTGCGTCATCTTCCATCGTGATCATTCTGGCCAGCTTTTGCAGCTCTTGAATCGAGCGATTTTGAAACACGCGGCTAATCACATGATTCTCGTCATAGTTTGTTCGCCGCCATTCTTGGGCCTCATATTGCAGCAATTGCTCGCGTGCCTGCTCCAATGATTTATCAAGCGATTTTCCATTTTCCAAAATCCTGGTGACAGCTTGGACCATTTCGCTCTCCGGGGAATTAAGCAGCTTGGTTAAGTCCTGCAGTATCTTTTGCTTTTGTCCCAATTGGTTGATGACGCGTTTTCCACAGACAAATTGCAGGCGGATGTTCTTTCTTTGTCTTTCCCAAGTCAAGATTTTAAGGGCACTGACCTCACCGGTTCCATGCGGATGGGTTCCGCCGCAGCCGTTGTAATCAAAGTCCTTGATCATGACGAGCCGGATATTTTCTTTTACTTTTGGCGCTTTCCGCAGCGAATATTGAGACAACTCATCCTCAGTGACCCATTTTATCTCAATCGGCCTGTTTTGGATAATGATTTGATTGGCCAGTTCCTCCGCTCGGGCTGCTTCCTCTTCCGTTAATTGTTCAGTCTCCAAGTCAATCGTGACAATATCATTCCCTAAATGAAAACCGACTGTATCGTAATCGAATAATTGTTCAAATGCGGCTGATAAAATATGCTGGCCACAATGCTGCTGCATGTGATCAAATCGTCTTTCCCAGTTGATCTGACAGTTTTTCTCCGCTCCGATTTCCGACAAAGGGGCTTCAAGATAATGGCGGATTTCCCCGTCTATCTCTTCTACATTGATTACTTTGCTGTCACCAATCATTCCGGTATCATATGGCTGCCCACCGCCGGTCGGATAAAAAGCTGTCTGATTTAACACCACGTACCAGCTGCCATTCTCATCCTGGTTCTGCTTTAAAACTACGGCTGAAAATGATTGTAAATATGGGTCGGTATAAAATAATTTGTTGGTCATCGTTTCGCACTCCCATTAGGTAAACTTCTATCCTAATTGTTAATAAAAATGAAAAATAAATCAAGTTGAAAGCAAACTGCTGATCAATGAATCTATTACAGGCAAAAAAAGGTGTAATTGAATTATACCTCTAAAAAGCTAAAAAAACCTGTCCTTTAACAGCAACAGGTTTTCTTCCAAAGAACCAAATAAATTCGTTCCTTTATTTTTTGTCTGTTTTACGCATGCCATAGTATGGAGCCGACATTTGCGGATAGCCGTGGTAACCTCCAAATTGCGGATAGCCATGATAGCCGCCCATTTGCGGGTAGCCCATTTGCGGGTAGCCCATTTGCGGATAGCCTTGAAAACCCCCCATTTGTGGATAACCCATATGCGGGAAATACTGACCTGGATACATGCCGAATTGCCTCTTTTCCATCTAAATCCCTCCTATACAATCTCATGGTAGTGTATGTACAAAATTTGGGATAAGCTTAGATTTTTACCTATAAAAAGAAAAAAGGGCGGTCCCTATGGAAAGGCGCCCTATTTTTTATGAAACTGGTGTACTTCACCATATACCTGATTGAAGTGCTATTTTTATCATGACCTCTAGAGAACCGGTTTACTGCTAATCATTCGAAATCTCGCCGCAGGCAATCCGCTTGCCCGAGTTGCCTGCCGGCTGTGTCATTCCATCGTCCTTTCCATCGTGAATGACGATGGAGGTACCGTCTTTGGTAAACAATGATTTCTTCCCATCCTTTAGGGTAACATTGGGTGCCATTAAATCCGTTTTAACGGAGCCGTCATCTTCCACAACCAGGTTAGGGAGGTCCCCGGCGTGTGCCCCTTTTGGATAGAGAAGTCCATGGTCTTTACTCTCGGGATTAAAATGGTCGCCGGCCGATTTAAAATCGGGCGGTTTACATTTTCCCTTATTATGAATATGAATCGCATGCTCACCTGGTGGCAGCCCTTTTAAATTCACCGTAAGTTTTACACCGCTTGATTGTTCATCCAGCTTAATCGTCCCAAGTGAATCCCCGTCTGCATTATACATTTTTACATTTGTCTTTGTTATTTGTTTTTCCGTACACCCAGTCAGCAGGAGCAGCGGAACAATCATCCAAATCTTCCTCAATGTAATACCTCCAAGATCGACAATTTGCCCTTAGTATGGGGATTTTCCTCAGTCGTTATACGATGGTAATCAGTCCTGATTTAATCTGGAAGGTAAAAAAAAGGAACAGCCCGTCATTAGCTGTCCTGATTGGGAGTTTGCTTTTTTAGGATTTTATCTTCTAATTCCTTAGCTCTATCTGCTTCCCTTTTAGAAACCTTGATAATCAGGCGCATTGTGAAAAATGCCCCGATTAAAAAAATCATAAAGCTGATGGCTGCCGGAATATATTCTGATTTATCTTCAGGAAAATATAAAAACAAAGACAATACAAGTGGATGAAACATCTTTTTACTTCCCTTCTTAAAGGAGCTTATTAACCATAATTATAGCAGTAAAAAATGCTTCATACCAAGAAACCGGCTTATTTTAATAGTTTTATCGTCTGGATCACCACATCTTGTTTCGGTTTGTCTTTCGCATCAACAGGTACAGCGGCAATTTGATCTACCACATCCATTCCTGAGATTACTTGTCCAAATACCGTATGGCGATGGTCAAGCCAGGGAGTGCCGCCATTTCTATCATATGCTTCAATGATTTCGCTTGGATAGCCGGCTTGTTCCATCTGTTGTTTCATCGATGGATCGAGTTTTCTGCTTTGCACGATAAAAAATTGACTCCCGTTTGTATTGGCACCAGCATTTGCCATCGACAGCGCTCCACGCAGGTTGTAAAGATTATGAACAAACTCATCCTCAAACGGTTTCCCCCAAATACTATCCCCGCCGGTACCATTACCGTAAGGATCGCCTCCCTGGATCATGAAATCTTTAATTACCCGATGAAAAATCAACCCATCATAATAACCTTCCTCACTGTGCTTTACAAAGTTTTCCACTGCCTTTGGCGTATACTCCGGGAATAACTTGATCTTAATATTCCCCATCGATGTTTCCATTTCTACGAGCCTTTCGTTCTCAGCCACTTCTGTCGTCAGCTGAGGATAAACGGAATTTGCCACTTTTTGATCTCCTTCCTTCTGTTCTGTTTTGGCGCTACTGACATGCCTGAGACACTGGTGCCAACCCAGGAACAACCTTTTTTTGAATAAGCAGAGGTAAGAAATTCTTCATCTTATCTTTCCTCCAAATTTCACTTTATTACACTTTGTTTTTCATTTTCCGCGAATTCATACTAAAATAGAAGTATCAAAATACGTTTTAGGAGTGTTCATATGCCTGAATTGCAAATCGGGACTATCGTAACAGGGATTTATAAGACAGGAAAATATATTGGGGAAATAACGGATATCCGTCCGCAGCATTATTTAGTTAGAATACTTGGGGTGTTGAAGCATCCTATGCAAGGGGATCTGCACAATCCAAAAGACGCAGATGTGATGATTTTTCATGAACGCCGAGCACTTGCCTATAGAGAGCAGGCCAATATTCCAAAACAAATGGTCAAGCCATTTACCGAGGAAGTTCCAAATTATTGGGATTCCCTAAAGGAAGCAGTAGAAAAAATGAAGCAGGAGCTTGAGGCAAATTCGACAAAGTGGGCAGAAATGAGTCTAAAAAATCTGCATTTATTAGAAAAAGATTATTTTAAAGCATAATTTAAATGGCCAAATCAATTTGAACGATTTGGCCATTTACGCAAATTCATTTAATAATTTCGAGAAATCCACCCGATCCCCAATCGTCGTCGGTTTCGGTTTTTCCAAGTAGCGTTTATCCTTTTCCACCAGCTTGAATATATTGTAGGTAGTCAGCGCATCGTCAAGTGCCCGATGATGTCGTCCTGTCCCTTCCTTGCCATATTCCTGAACGGCTTTCCAAAGACCTGTTTGATTTTGGTCGCCAAAAAAACGTTTATATTCCATCGATAAATCTAATTCAACAGCATTCAAAGGGAATTTTACGCCTGCCTTTAGACAATTATGACGTAGAACTTTCATATCCATATTTCCCCAAGTGACAATGGTAGTGTCTAAATTATTTTTATTAAATTCTTCCAGTTTCCGAATAAAATCATAAAAGGACAGCCCCGAGTCAACTTGCTGCTGTGTAATATGTAAGAATGTCTTACAACGTTCGGTTAGTTTTGGAAATTTGAGAGGGGTCACAAAAGAAGAAAATTGCTCGATAATCTGATCATTCACGACTGAGACAATCCCAACCTCAATGATTTCCGCATAAAAATCCTTCATCCTGACATTCCGTTCCGGCATTGAAAACTCGAAATCAATAAATAAATGTTGCCGCTCCGTTCTCATGGTCTTCACCCCCTTTATCACCATTGGTCTTGTAATACATTATATAGCGAAACATGTACAAAAAACTGTGCTTTTTTTCTATTTTTATCTATTTCATTATAACACGATTTCACAAGCATTTTTTTACAAAAAAAAGATGGTCTATTATACCATCCTCAACATTATTTAGTCTTTTTAATAATCGCCATGGTACATCTGGAAACACAAATAAGCCGATCCTGTTCATCCGTAATTTTAATATCCCAAACCATCGTTGTTTTGCCGCGATGAAGGACGGTGCCAACCGCAGTTACAAGACCTTCTGCTTTTGGACGCACGTGATTGGCGTTAATTTCAAGTCCTGCGACTGCCTCCGTTTCTTTATTGACCAATTCATAGGCACCAAGACTCGCTACTGTCTCGGCTAAGGCAACCGAAGCGCCCCCGTGTAAGATGCCAAATGGCTGGCGCGTTCTTTCATCAACCGGCATCGTGGCAATGACTTTTCCCTCTTCCAGATGAGTAATTTCGATTCCTAACGCAGCAATTAACGTATTTTCAATCATTTTCTGCCTCCATGTTTTATCAGTTTGATTCCCCCAATTAGGAAATTTTCCTATACACTATTCTCCCTTTCATCATGATTTTCCTTTTTTCTTATAAAAAAAAAACAGCCGCAGCTGTTTTTCATTTCTAGTAAAAACCGGGGTATCCGAAGCCTGGATAGCCGAAGCCTGGATAGCCAAAACCGGGATAACCATATCCAAATGGTGGACGCAGCACTGAAGCAGCACCAAGTCCGCCGCCTATACCGCCGCCAATTAATCCTCCTAAAAAGCTCAACCCGCCTACTGCCAATAACGGCCAGCCCCAACCGAAAAATCTTTGATCCGGAACCGGATAGGAACTGCGATAATATGGGTACATGAAGGCCTTACCTCCTTAATATTTACTATACTATTTCATATGCCGGAAGCGGGCCTTTTGAGTGGGCGGGCTGTGGTTATTGCTTCGGATTTGTTTGAGCTATGAGAACTGAACAGTAACTTTTTCCGGCCCGGAGGTTCTCTTAAACGGGTCATGAGAACATTTCCAGGATTTTTCTTGGTCGCTAAGTTCCCAAACCGCTGCCGTTATTTTTCAATCGGTTCGAATCGTTCAACGAACAATGCAAGCGTACGAACCATGACGCCTGTTGCCCCTGCAGGACCGAGGTCATAGTCTTTGGAAGCGGTGGCGGTCCCGGCAATATCTAAATGGACCCATGGGGTTTCTTCGGCAAACTCACCAATAAACGCACCAGCGACAATCGCATGTCCCTCGCTCCCAGGCGAGTTATTTAAATCGGCAACTTTACTGTTACGGACGCGTTTCTTTTCCGACTCAAACAGCGGCAATTGCCACATTTGCTCGCCGGCTTCCATCGATGCCTCCAATACTTGCTCATATAGCGGCTCATAATTGGTCATCGCTCCAGTTGTATGCACCCCTAGTGCAGTGATGACGCCGCCGGTCAACGTGGCAACATCAACCAAATACTCGGCACCATGATGCTTCGCATAGGTCACGGCATCCGCCAATACTAAGCGCCCTTCAGCATCAGTATTTAGCACTTCAATTGTTTTTCCACTCATCGAGGTGATCACATCATCCGGTTTAAATGCCCCGCCGCTAATCATATTATCGGTGGCGGCAATGACAGCAACAACATTCTGTTCCGGTCGAAGCTCACCGATGATTTCCATCGCTCCAAGAACAGCTGCCGCACCGCCCATATCGGTTTTCATTCCGACGATTCCTGTTTTTGTCTTAATCGAATAACCGCCCGTATCAAAGGTGATCCCCTTTCCGACTAAACCGATGACATCCTTCCATTCGTCTTTACCTTGATATTTGAGCACGATCATTTTTGGCGGCTCGTCAGAACCTTTGTTAACCGCCAGAAATGCCCCCATGCCTAGTTTTTCAATTTCCGGTTTATCTAATATTTCGACTTCAAAATCATACTTGGCAGCCAACTTAGCAGCATAGTTTGCTAAATCTGTTGCCGTCAACATATTTCCCGGAGTGTTCACAAGCGTTCTTGCCGAATTTGTTCCCCTGCCAAAAGCATAGCCAACCGTTAAAGATGCCTGAACGTCCGCTTCATCGGCCGATTCACTGTACACCGTTAGCTGCTCAAGCTTTCGCTCCGGCTCATTCGATTTTTGCCGATAGCCATCGAATTGATAGCTGGCAAGAGCAACGGCTTCACTTAGCGCATGCGCGGCATCCCGTCCATCGAATTTCTCAGTGATGAAGGAATCTAAATAAACGGCAGCTTCCGTCAAGCGGCTGTTCTTCACTTCTTTAAAAAGTTTACCAAATGACTCGCGTAATTGATCAAAGGATAGTTCTTTTTCCTTTCCAAGCCCGACAAACCAGATGCGTTTGGCAGCAATTTTTCCTAAACTATGTACTTTACTAATCGATTTTAACTTAGCAGAAATATCTCCGGATTTAACAAGCTCTGTCAGCATTCCAGCAAAACGTTCATCCAGTATTGCTAACGGACCGGAAAACTTCTCTGGTTGGTCCAATAGGCCAATAATCAAGCCTTCATGTACCGCTGATAAGTCTAATTCTGTTTTCACTTGAAACATGGTCATCACCTCCGCATTATTCGTGTCAATTATAGCGAAAAAACAGCATTATTTCGACTTTCTAATCATCTTCTAAATATAGCAGTAAAGTTGGTAATTGGGGCAGTTCACCAATTCTTTCATAAGGGATACTGTCAAGATCCTTGGGAAATGTCATCAGGCACTCTTCAATGAAAGGATAGACCTGCTCCAAATCCAGACCCCAATATTTTGGTCGATAGTCCTGTAAATAATAATAGGCAGTAAGCATCATCATCCTCGCACCCTTCACATTTCCATAGGAATAGTGATAGAGGGAAACACACATTTGCAATAACCCTTTTAAAAATAAATTCTGCTTATCTGTCATCCATATTTCTTCCAATAAATCATGACATGTATAATAATCCCCTTCATTAAAGCTGACAAAAAACTCATAATACTCGATTGGAAAGTCCTTCATCACGGGTCTCCACCTTCAAATATACTTAAACAAAAAAGTACCATAAAAAAGGGGATTTAAGCAAAGCTGAACTATCCTTCCGATGAGCCTTATTTTTCTTGGCAACAAAAAAACAGGTACGTGACCTGTTTATCTTTTTTCTGATTTCATATATTGTTGGCGGAATACTTGCAATGCCTTATCTTCATTTAAGGCCAGCAACCGCTTCTCCGTTAATGAGCCATCACCTTTTTGAATGACATACACATCGACCTGTTTTTTTCCCCATGAGCGGTACACTTCTTCAACGGTTTCAAAATACAGGTCTAATTTATTCCCCTTAATCGCTCCCCCTTTATCGGCTACGACCCCATAACCATATCCTGGAATAAAAAGAATCGTACCGATTGGGAATACCGTTAAGTCTGCAGCTATCGTGGAAAATAGGTCGCGTTTTACCTTAACCCCGGAATAGGTAATTCCGTACTCCGGATGGTTTCTATTTTTTCCTGTTGATTCATATCCAGCGGTGTAGCCTGTTGCTGTCACCGTATATTTTGGGTACTTGGACCAGTCAAAGGCTTCTTCCAAGGAAGGGGTCCCCGATACATTCTTGCTGGTGGAAAGAACATTTGCCAAACGGCTGACTAATGTTTTCGCGTCCACTCCAGACAGCGATTGGAATGTTACAAATAATGCGATCATGAATAAACATGTCATCACGAAACGCTTTGTCCACTTCTTCATTTTATTCATTAAAATTTTTCACTCCTCCCAAAATATTCATTCCCAAGATGTTAGGAAATATTCAAAAAAGAAGGGGAAAAATTTTAAAAAATAAAAACCTCTCACCGACAGGCAAGAGGCTGTTAAAACATTTGATATCCTTTTTTTCGTAAAAGCTTGATGGTAATCCCTGAGGCAATCGCTCCGGCAAGGCCGCTAAGCAAAATAATAATATCGGCGGAAGCTAGGGAGGTTATGCGCTGTCCTAATTCCTGAAAGGCATATTTGCTTTTTACAAAATAATCAAGAACACGCACTTTATCGATAATAAAAATAACAATAAATGGATAAATCACAGTCATAACCCATGTCATGCGCAGGATCATATTTAAAATGAAGCCGATTCCAAAAAACAGAACAAAAAATAGTACAATTGAGATGAGCAAAAACGCAATATTCATCAAAATCCCCCTTTAACCATCAACTTTTAGTGTACTGAATGGAAATGGAGGAGTCAATGAAAATAGATTGCTTCTGAGGCATGGACTCCCCCAAAAAACAATAAAAGGCCTGTCCTGTCGGCTCGGGGACAAAAAAAGACAAGGATGTAAAAATCCCTGTCCTTCATCGCTCAAGATCGAATTATAATAATTTCAATTTTCCCTTTTTCAATACAAGGGAGACACCGCCGATCATATAAAGGGCGCGATTGTCGATTACCTTTTTCATAAATGCGGCTTTGCTGCCGGTCAGTTTTTTACCAAACACAACGCCGATCGCATCATCTTCCCCTAATGAACATACTGTGCCCTTGTTATCAAATTTGAAGTTTTCCAACTGTGGCTGATTACGGATCAGAGCGGCAAGATTGCGAGCAACCACTTCACCCTGCTGCATCGATATTTGTGCCGTTGGCGGATAAGGACGATTGATTTCTTCATTAATCACAAGCGAGCTGTCACCAATAACAAAGATATCATCATATCCTGGTACGCGGAGGTCGGGTTGGACCTTCACCCGTCCGCGCATCGCTTCAAAGCCAGATTTCTCAATGATTGAATTTCCGCGGACACCGGCTGCCCAAACAACTGTTCCCGCTTTAATTTCCCATGGCTCTTCATCGCCTTTGGCCACTAATATTCCTTCAGGAGTAGCTTCTTTAATGGCTGTACCGATTAAAAATTCCACGCCTCTCCGTTGTAACTGCGACACTGCATAATCGACCAACTCCGGATCAAAACCGGGAAGTACCGTTGGCGCTGCTTCAACACAAATAATTTTCACTTTTCCTTGATCAATATCGTACTCATGGCATAGTTCAGGGATGCGGTTCGTTAATTCTCCAAGGAATTCAATCCCGGTAAAACCTGCTCCGCCAACAATAATCGTCAACCGATTGTCGTCTTTTTCTTCTTCCATATTATAAGTGGCAAATTGGTATTCAATATGCTCGCGTAATTGACGTGACGAATTAACACTGGTAATGCCAAAAGCATATTCTTTTAAGCCTTTAATACCAAATGTTTCCGGTTCACCGCCAAGTGCAATGACGAGATAGTCATACTCCACTTCGCCCTTTTCCAAAATGACCTTCTTTTCATCCTTTTTGATTTCAACCACTGTATCTTGAACGAAGTCTACCTTACTGTGATCAATGACATTTTGAATATCATAACGTACTCGATCATGATGAAGTGTACCCGCTGAAGCTTCGTGTAACCAAGTTGTTTCATAATGATAGTCATTTTTGTTCACCAAAACAATATCTGCTTCATTAACCCCGACCAGCTTTTGCAAGCGTACAGTCGTTAATAATCCACCGTATCCGGCCCCAAGGATCACGATTTTTGGCTTTCTCAACTTAATCACTTCCACCCTTTTTAATAATATTTATTTTATTTTCCACTGCTCTGTACATTTTTATTTTAAAAAGTAAGAAAATGTATGTGATAAACTTCACGAATAAATGCAAAGAAATCAATTGGTTGCCAGGCTTTAAAAAATATACTCCCGTCAACCTTTCAACATTACCATTCACTTTACTATTTTTTCATAAAAATGTACTTTTTTTGTCACAGAATCTTAACAATATTCCCTAATACATCTTATGCTAGTTTTCTCACAAATTCAAGCTATTTACATCATTTATTTTTACTAAATAGAAAAGAGGCAAATTACCTCATTAAGTTACAACCGAAAAAATGCGTATTTTGCAGAAAGTTAGCAGAAATTTTTTGTTTTATGGTATGATAATGGGTGGGAATTGCAACTACTAGTTGGGGGGATCATTGTGAAGGAAGATCAAAAAATATATGATATTACGGTTATTGGTGGGGGACCCGTCGGTTTATTTACTGCCTTTTACGGGGGAATGAGACAAGCATCTGTGAAAATTATTGAGAGCTTGCCGCAGCTGGGTGGTCAATTAACTGCACTATATCCGGAAAAATATATTTATGATGTTGCCGGTTTTCCTAAAATTCGTGCTCAAGAATTAATTAACAACCTAAAAGAACAAATGGCTAAATTTGAACCAACAGTGGCACTGGAACAATCGGTTGAAAAATTAGAAAAACAAGAAGACGGAACATTTAAATTAACAACCAACTGTGAAGTTCATTATACGAAGACGGTTATTATTACCGCAGGAAATGGCGCCTTTCAACCACGCCGGTTAGAATTGGAAAGTGCTGCTAAATATGAACGGAAAAATCTGTATTATTTCATCGAGGATCTCAATCAATTTGCCGGTCAAAAAGTCGTCGTATTTGGCGGCGGTGATTCTGCGGTCGACTGGGCCTTAATGCTTGAGCCTATTGCCGAAAAAGTGACGATTGTCCACCGTCGGGATAAATTCCGTGCCCATGAGCATAGTGTTGAAAACTTATTTAATTCTAAAGTAGTAGTAAAAACACCATTTGTTCCTGCTGATTTAATTGGCGACGAACATAGCATTAAACAAGTAGTGCTGGAAAGCGTTGCTGACAAGAGCCGGGAAACAATTGATGTGGATGCCGTTATTTGTAACTACGGCTTTGTTTCATCGCTCGGTCCAATTAAAGAATGGGGTCTCGAGATTCAAAAGAATTCTATCGTTGTCAATTCCAAAATGGAAACAAATATTCCGGGAATCTATGCTGCTGGTGATATTTGTACCTATGATGGAAAAGTAAAATTAATTGCAGCCGGTTTTGGCGAAGCGCCAACAGCCGTAAACAATGCGAAGGCCTTTATGGATCCAAAGGCAAGAATTCAGCCATTACACAGTTCTTCCATGTTCGATAAATAGAAAAGCGGAAGCGCCTTGATCATCGCCGTACAAACTGGAGGGGCTTCGACTGAGATAAAGGAAACACGATGAACGAAGTGAATCGATGTTGACTTATCGTAGGGAGGAGACCTGAAGTTTGCTAGGCGATAGGCGCTGGAGCTGGACAATTTTCAAAGTAGAACGATATAAATTCAAGTGATACTAGATAAAAGGCGTCCACCATTGGACGCCTTTTTTGCTATTCAGCATTCTTCCGGTGTACCCGCTGCCGTTGCAGTGCGGAACGATGAACCGCAGCCGCAGGAAGCAATCGCATTGGGATTATCGATGGTAAAGCCGCCACCCATCATCGATTGTTTATAATCAATCTTTGTTCCTTGGAGAATGGGGGCGCTTTCTTTATCGACTAAAATGCGGATGCCATATTGTTCGAACTGGTAATCACCTTCGTTAACCTCATGGTCAAAGCCCATACCATATGATAAACCGCTGCAGCCGCCACCTTTTACCCCAACACGCAGAAAAGCATCTTCTTCCTCATTATGCTTCATCATGTCTTTGATTTGCAGTGAGGCAGCTTCCGTTAAAAAGATAATATCCTTACTCAAGAAATTTCCCCTCCTTCATTGAGGCTTTCCTTTAGTATAAACAGTTGCCCAAAACTACTCAAGCAATCCAACTTCTGTATTAGTATATGAATTTGTACTAAAAAAGGAGAGCGATCCGCTCCCCGATATTAGAACATTGGATTTTCTTCCAAGTATTGATAAATATTATCGACCAAGTCATCCGCTGTCTCACCGGTCACAACTTCCCCGTTAACAAGGGCATAAAGAGACCTGGCGCAAATCCCGCAGTAACTTAGACATCCATATTCTATAATATCCAAATTTGGATCTTTTTCTAATCTTTCTAATGCCTTCTGTGAACCTTCAGCCAAGTTGCTGACACAAAATTCAATGATTGGCTTGAACATACTTTCACCTCTCCACAATAATTTATCCTACTATTTTTAAACAGTATCGTCAAATACCATGTTTTTAGTATATTTGTCAAGATAGAACGTGTATGAGTAAAATTAATGTGGGCAAAATTTAACCCCTTCATTTGGTGAGGGATTGTCAGATCGCTCACCAAATAAAGGGGCCACCAAGCGAAAGCGCGGTAGTGTTCTAAGCTAAATACATGAAAA
>NZ_JAESWB010000034.1 GCF_016765675.1 Neobacillus paridis | reverse complement strand
TTGGGAACAGCGTAAGTTGGGGGAGATTTCAGAAAAAGTAACGGAGAAGAACAAAAATAAAATTTATTCTGAAACTCTGACGAATTCAGCAGAGTATGGAATCATAAATCAACGTGACTTTTTTGAAAAAGATATCTCAAATGAAAAGAACTTAGACGGTTATTATGTTGTTCATCCAGATGATTTTGTTTACAATCCAAGGATTTCAAATCTCGCTCCAGTAGGTCCAATTAAGCGAAATAAGTTAGGAAGAACTGGGGTAATGTCGCCACTTTATTATGTATTCCGTATAGATGGCGTTGATAAAACATATTTAGAGAAGTATTTCTCGTCTAATAGATGGCATATATTTATGAAAATGAATGGAGATTCGGGAGCTCGATCAGACAGATTTGCTATCAAAGATTCTGTATTTCGTGAAATGCCTATTCCAATTCCCTCAAATTTAGAACAAACCAGGATTGGGAATTTTTTGAAACAACTTGACGACACAATTACTCTTTATCATAAAAAACTAGATAAATTGAAAGAATTAAAAAGGGCATATTTGTATCAGATTTTTGAACAGAGGCTACGATTTTTTGGGTTTTCAGGGGATTGGGAACAGGGTAAATTAGGGGATTTAGCAGAATTCTCCAAAGGTAATGGTTATACAAAAAGTGATTTGACTGAGGAAGGAAAACCGATAATATTATATGGTCGTTTATATACAAATTATCAAACTATTATCGACACTGTAGATACTTTTGTTATAGAAAAGGAAAACTCTGTAATAAGTAAAGGGAATGAAGTAATTGTTCCATCTTCAGGTGAAACTGCTGAGGACATTTCAAGAGCATCGGTAGTTAGTATTCCAGGTGTAATTTTAGGTGGAGATTTAAATATTGTGCAACCAAGTGATAAGATTGATCCAGTTTTCTTAGCATTGACAATCTCGAATGGAAAGCAGCAAAAAGAATTAAGCAAACGAGCACAAGGAAAATCCATTGTTCACTTGCATAATTCAGATTTAAAAGAAGTTAATTTGCTATTTCCGAAAAAAGAGGAACAAATGAGAATTGGAAATTTCTTTAAGCGTTTTGATGAGACAATAGCTCTTCATCAATCCAAAATCGATAAATTGACTAAAATAAAGAAAGGATTTTTACAAAAAATGTTTATCTAAAAAAGGCGCAGTAGCGCCTTTTTTGTGATGATATCTTTCATTTTTAATATAATGTTGATAAGTGCCGCATGACTTTCTCGTTATCTTGATTCTCTAATTCTTGAATAATATGAAGATACGTTTGTTGGGTCGTAGTCATATTAGAATGTCCTAGTCTTCTAGCAACACTAGCAATAGAAACACCTGCAAATAATAGTAACGAAGCATGTGTATGTCTCAAGCCGTGAAGAGAAATGACCGGGATATTCGCTTTTTGACAATATGTTGCCAGCCTTTGATTGATTGTTGAATTAAAAACCCGTCCATCCACAAAAATCGGTGAATTAGAGGGTACTTGCTTTAGTAACTGAGAAAATTGCATAGCCGTTTGCCAGTCTAACTGAACCTTTCTTATTGATGACGCGTTTTTGGTAGGCTGAAAACCACCTTGAGGTTCTTTATAATTCCAAGTTTTGCTAATTGATAGACTCTGTTTTGAGAAATCAAAGTCCTCTGGTGTAAGTGCTAGTGCCTCGGAAAATCGAATTCCCGTCTTGGCTACTAGGAGAATAAACCAATCCCATGAAATTGTTTCAGTTAATGAAAGTTGATTGAGCAACGCACGTAACTCAAACTGGTTCAAATACTTCAATTTCTTGGGAGCGGGTTCTTTTCCTTTGATTACTACCTTTCTAGTAGGGTCACGCGAAATCAATCCTTCATCATGAGCATCCAAAATGGCCCCTTTTACTTGATGATGAAAGTCCATTGTTGTTTGCTTTTCATGTGTTACTGCAAAGTCATTCAGCAGTTTTTGATAATTTTTTCTATCTAGCTCCTCTAAAGTTAAAAATGGGGCCAATTCTACTAACCATTGATGATTAATCCAATACTTTTGTAAAGTAACTGGTCTAACTGCACCATCTTTGTACAGCTCAATCCATTCTTTGAAATAGACATGGAATAGCACCGACTGTTTTTTTCTCTTATTCATGGGAAAACCTCCAAATAATATTTGATGATGACTTCTCATCATATCTATTATCAGGAGATTTAGCTGTCTTTCAAAGACCTATAGCATACTATACAAACATCTTTTGTAGGTAGGCTTTCTTTAGTTCATTAAGTTTCATCAATTTTTTTTCATGAAGATCAATGTTCTCATCTAGTTTTTTGAAAAACTTACCTATTTTGATTTGATCCTCTAATGGTGGGATCAGGCTTTCAAATTTTAAAAGGTTTTTAACGCTAATTCCAAATACTTTCATTCCTGTACCAGTCTTGTAACCATACCTTCTAAAAATTGATGAATTAATCAAATAGTAAAGAAAGAAAGAATCTACTTGTCTTGGTCTCAGAGCTATTGTATGTAATCCAGCAACTAGCTTATACGGTGTATCTATAGTAATTACAGCAGGTGTGGCTATTCCTTGATAATCTTCCGAAGCATCAGCTAATACAACATCTCCCTTTTCTAGAAGTTCATAGTTTCCAGCCTTTATATTGGGCAAATTGCTTGACTCATCTATTATATCTGCAACTTTCGTATGGATATCACCATAATGAATATACTTGTATCCTGTATATTCACTTGTCTCGACATCGCGAGATAAAGAATAAGACTTTATTCTTTCAACCAGTGAATCCAGATTACGTAGTTCCCATTCTTCCGAGAAACTTGAAAACCTTATTTTCTGACTAAAAATTAAATCTAGATAGGCCCTTTTTATTTTGTTCAGCTTTTCACATCTTTCTTGATAAAGGGCAATAGTCTCGTCTAGTTGTTTGAAAAAGTTACCCACCTTTTTTTGTTCTTCCAAAGATGGAACCCACATTTTAATTTGAGAGAGATTTGGAAATTGTACTCTTTGCTTTTCTATCAGAGATCCTGTTGCATACAATTTATATAAGTGAATAGCTTGAGGTGAAGACAGCCAAATTCTAAAAAATTGATTATTCCAATTTGCAGTAGTTTTCATTGTTATATAATATCCTGATATTGCAACACTATATCCTAGTTCATTAAATCCGACTGCCCCTAATGTCATATTCATTGGATTATATACAAAATCATTAGGATTAACTTTTTTGAATTTATCCTCTTTTTTTACAAGAAAGGATCTATTATATCTATCAGTCTTTTGTGTTAACCCTTTTTCAACTGTTAAACTGAATAATTCTAGGTTAGCTTCCATTGGATTAATATACTCACTTGTTTGTTCGAACACTTCCCCCAACTTACGCTGTTCCCAA
>NZ_JAESWB010000339.1 GCF_016765675.1 Neobacillus paridis | reverse complement strand
GTATGGGGTGGGGTTCCTACAAGGCGATCTAGCAAACGAATAGGGTCAGGTAAGAAAATGCGCTTATGCTCTTCGCCATAAACATCCTCGCAGTTATCCTCAGCGCAGCATGTGCCGTTATGATTGCCTTGTACGCAACTTGGCTATTGATGCACCGACTGAGGCGAGGCGAGTCCAGGCGACGTGCGTTTTGGCAGTGGATTCGCCATTTCTTTGAAGTTGTGATGGGCCTCTAGCATTCGGTGCTTGCTTAAAGCGAAATGCCTGCAATGGGTCGATTTTCCCCGCTTTGGCTACGGCGACAGCCGGCCACAAGCTGCCGTTACCTACCTCGCTCAGTTCGATATTGCTTTTGCAACTTGTTCAAGGCAGCATGCGGTATCCGGCCGCTATGCTCAAAGGCCGGTTTTTTCCATAGGAGCAACTGGCAGCCTATATATGAACAACCCAAGGCCAATCTCACTTCCTGCTTTCTACTCCGTTGTAGCGCTTGTCTTGCTCGGGCTACTCGGAGGTTGGCTG
>NZ_JAESWB010000338.1 GCF_016765675.1 Neobacillus paridis | reverse complement strand
TGTAGGTCATTGAAGACGCTACATAGTCCCGAAGCGAGGGTTCAAATGAAGAAAAGCCAGCCAAGCCCAGCGCACAATAAAGCCGCTGCACTTGCTCAACGGGATTGCGCTCAAGCTCTTCAAATGAAAGTTCATACAGTCGACTCGGCGAAATCAAATCGCGTTGCGAAAAATAGGCATCGTAAAGTGCGCGATAGCGTGAAATTATCAAGTTGTCGATTGCAGCACGATCCGGTCGTTGCATGTAGTAATACCAGAACGCGGTATTGCGTTGATGCCGTGTCGAACGAAAAACATCATGAGGATGACGATGGATATGAATGAAACGCGCATCCGGAAACAATTCCAGCAAAATACGTATGCGTGCGGTATGAGGCATCTCGTTATACACAAGTCCGACCTGCCGACTTTGCCCAACACAGAAGAAGTTGATGTGCCTTTGTGAAGGCGGGTTGTAAACCTCGGCGAATTGGCGTTTACTCTATGCTTTTGCCAAGCCGATGAACAATCAATCAGGGGTATGGGTGGACGAGGAATTTGAGACGCTGGACTTGGGTGATCCAAGGCGAGACCGGCGTGCGAAGGAGTTGCTAAAGCGCCTGGCGGCCAAGCCGAGCGAGAGTATTCCTGGCGCCTGCGATGGCTGGTCAGAGACCATGGCGGCTTATCGCTTCCTTGGCAATGAGGAAGTCGAGTGGGTCGACATGATGCAGCCGCACTGGGAACGCACAGCTACGCGCATGCAGCAGCATGCCGTGGTGCTATGTATCGCGGATACGACCGAACTCGACTTCAACGGCCAGGACATGGAAGGCCTGGGACCGTTAAGCTTCGAGGCACAGCGTGGCATGTATCTGCACCCGACCTACGCCGTCACACCGGACCGGGAACCGTTGGGAATATTGGACGCCTGGATAT
>NZ_JAESWB010000337.1 GCF_016765675.1 Neobacillus paridis | reverse complement strand
GTTCGGGATTGATGTTGGCCGAGGGCGCGATGGCGATGGTGCCGGTGCAGGCCGGACCGAGGTCGGACAGAATGTCGCCAAACAGGTTGGAGGCAACCACCACGTCGAACCATTGCGGATTGCGCACAAACTGCGCGGTCAGGATATCGATGTGGAACTTGTCGGTCTTCACGTCCGGGTAGTTCTTGGCCATCTCGGCCACCCGCTCGTCCCAATACGGCATGGTGATCGAGATGCCGTTGGACTTGGTGGCCGAGGTCAGGTGCTTCTTTTCCCTGCTTTGCGCCAGGTCGTAGGCGAACTTGAGGATACGGTCCACGCCCTTGCGCGAGAAAACGCTTTCCTGGAACACCACTTCACGCTCGGTGCCTTCATACATGCGTCCGCCCACCGAGGAATATTCCCCTTCGGTGTTTTCACGCACCACGTAGAAATCGATATCGCCCGGTTTGCGGTTGACCAGCGGCGACGGAATGCCAGGCATCAACCGGCATGGGCGAAGGTTTACATACTGGTCGAAGTCGCGGCGGAACTTCAACAGCGAGCCCCACAGCGAGAT
>NZ_JAESWB010000336.1 GCF_016765675.1 Neobacillus paridis | reverse complement strand
TTCCCCGCCGCCGAATTCCAGGTCACCACCCGCTTCACCGAGGTGGAAGGCCACCAGTTCAAGAGCGAGGGTAAGGTGATGACCAACCCCGGCTGGCTGGCGGTGTATGGCCGCGAAGTCGCCGAGGACAGTGCTGCAAAGTCGGACAAATCAGAAAAGGCCGGCAGCGACCGCATCCTGGTGCCGGTGGCCAAGGGCGAACAGGTGAAGACCGAGAAGGTCGACACGGTGGCGCTGGTCACCAAGCCGCCCGCGCGTTACACCGAGGCCACGCTGCTGTCGGCGATGGAAGGCGCCGGCAAGCTGGTCGATTCCGAGGAACTGCGCGAAGCGATGGCGGGCAAGGGCCTGGGCACGCCGGCAACCCGCGCGGCCATCATCGAAGGCCTGCTCAATGAAAAGTACCTGCTGCGCGAAGGCCGTGAAATCATCCCGACCGCCAAGGCTTTCCAGTTGATGACGCTGCTGCGCGGCCTGGGCGTGAATGAACTGACCGCGCCGGAACTGACCGGCGAATGGGAGTACAAGCTCTCGCAGATGGAGCGCGGCCGCATCAGCCGCGAGG
>NZ_JAESWB010000335.1 GCF_016765675.1 Neobacillus paridis | reverse complement strand
GGTGCTGGCCGAGCGTGGCGAACGTGATTGCGGCGACGCGCGCGTGCTGCGTCGCTACGCTCGCGAACGCAAGGAAGATATCCTGCTGATGCAGATCGCCACCGACGGCCTGGAGCGGCTGTTTGCCACCGACTTCGAGCCGGTACGCGTGCTGCGCAATGCCGGGTTGAACCTGCTGGACCAATTGCCTGTCCTAAAACGGCGCCTGATGTCCCATGCAATGGGCAAGCCCCTGGCGCCTTCCGTAAAAAAAGGTTGATGAAATGATGAAATCGTTGAAGTTGTCCGTGCTTGCCGGTCTGATGCTGACCTTCGCCTGCGCATACGCAGAGAGCCCGCAGGAAGCGACAATCAGGAAGCAGATCCAGCCCAAGCTGGGCGAGGGCGCCGTCATTGATTCGGTGACCAGGACACCCTATAGCGGTCTGTATGAAGTCAAGGTCGGCAGCGACATCTTCTATACCGATGCCCAGGCGAAGTATCTGTTCGTGGGCCGCATCCTGGATGCCAACACCACCGAGGATTACACCAAGGCCAGGGTCGACGAGATCAGCCG
>NZ_JAESWB010000334.1 GCF_016765675.1 Neobacillus paridis | reverse complement strand
GACAGCCATGGCTTCGGCCACGGTGGTCTTGCCTTCGACCGCCAGCTGCACCGCATGGCGCCGCAGTGTCCAGCCATTCATCTGGCGCTCGGCTTCGCGGATGAATGCCTGCGGATTGCTTTCCGAGGCGATGTCGGCCAGCGACTGGGTCATTTCCAGCATTTCATACACGCCGATCCGGCCGCGGTAGCCGCTGCTGTTGCAATGGCTGCATCCGCGGCCATGCCGGAAGTCGTGCTCGTCGACCCGGTTGCCCAGTTCCGCCTTGAGCCATTCCCGTTCCAACAGGGAGAGCGCATGCGGCTCGTCGCAGACGTCGCAGATCACCCGCACCAGGCGCTGCGCCAGCACCAGCTGCAACGCCGAGGCCATGATGTAGGGCGGCACGCCCATGTCCAGCAGGCGGTTTGGCGTGCTGACGGCGTCATTGGTATGCAGCGTGGAGAACACGAGGTGCCCGGTCAGGGCGGCGCGCATGCCGATCTGCGCGGTTTCCTGGTCGCGCATCTCGCCCACCAGCACCACGTCGGGGTCCTGGCGCAGCGAGGCGCGCAGCACGCGGGCAAAGTCCAGCTCGATCTTGTCGTTCACCTGCACCTGGTTCACGCCCGCCAGCTTGTAT
>NZ_JAESWB010000333.1 GCF_016765675.1 Neobacillus paridis | reverse complement strand
TGCCTGTGCTGGTTGAATGCATCGCGCGCAGTGGCTGCCGGCTTGCGTGGCTTCTTCAGCGTGCGTCGCGACATTGCCTGCAGCAACTGCCGCGCATTGTGATAATCCCCACGCCACAGCATGGCAGTGCCCTCGGATGCAAGCCGGAAAGCCGCATCCGCGGTCATGCGGTCATCTGCGATGACAATACGCTGCGGCGCCGGAAAACCGCTTTCCGAGCGCCATTGCGCATGATGTTCGCTGCCGTTTTCGGTCCAGGTAAGTAAGGAAGGAGAAGATTGCATGGCGCCTTGGTGTGCTGCGAAGTTCGCGAGGCGCCATGGTACGGGCTGAACTGGATTTGCGCTAACGGTTTCGGGCCATGCCCTACTTGGGCCGGGGCGAGGCCAGTGCTGCGTCAGGCTGCGACAATTGACCTTGCCTCAACTGCGCAACCGACTCTGCCACCGCGCGCGCCACATTGCGCACCTCTTCCTGCATCGCCTCATCCCGATCGAGCACCTCGTGGCTCTCGGCATAGGACTCGTAATAGCCGATGAACCGATCCAGTTTCGCCTTCTGCCCAGCGGCGATGAGGCCCATCCAGTCGAGCCAGTCGGACAGCGACCGCCGCACCCCCTCGATACCGGCAACATCGCCATGGACCACCAGCCCGTATGCGCG
>NZ_JAESWB010000332.1 GCF_016765675.1 Neobacillus paridis | reverse complement strand
CCCTCCTCACCATTCGTCAACATCGCCGCCTACAAATTCATCACCTTCGACGACACCGTTGAAAAGCGGCCCGCATTCCAGGCCATCTGCGCCGAGCTGGGCCTGATGGGCACCATCCTGCTGAGCCCGGAAGGCATCAACCTGTTCCTGGCCGGCAGCCGCGACGGCATCGACCGTTTCCTGCAATGGCTGCGCGCCGACGCCCGCTTCGCCGACCTGGACGTCAAGGAAAGCTATTCCGACGAGCAGCCGTTCAAGCGCATGCTGGTCAAGTTGAAGCGCGAAATCATCACGATGAAGCATCCGCTGATCAAGCCCGAGCTGGGCCGGGCGCCGGCCGTGACGGCGCCTGATCTCAAGCGCTGGCTCGACCAGGGGCATGACGACGAAGGCCGTCCGGTGGTAATGATGGATACCCGCAATGCCTTCGAAGTCGATGTGNTCCCGGAGGTGGTGGCGCGGCATCGCGACGAGCTGGCCGGCAAGACCGTGGTGACCTTCTGCACTGGCGGCATACGCTGCGAGAAGGCGGCCATCCACATGCACAACATCGGCTACGACCATGTCTATCAATTGGAAGGCGGCATCCTGAAGTACTTCGAGGAAGTCGGCGGCGACCACTATACCGGCGACTGCTTCGTCTTCGACCGCCGTACCGCGTTGAACCCGAAGCTCGAAGCCACGCCCACCGTGCAGTGCTATGCCTGCCGCGCGGTTGTCACGCCGCGCGAGCAGTTGTCGCCGCTGTATGTGTATGGCGAATCGTGCCCGCATTGCGCAAAGCATCAAGGCGAGGCTGAAACCGCCGGGGCGGGCAGCCTGGGCGCCTGAGGCGGCTTGCGGGGCAGCATCAGAATAACGCTTCCTTGCTGCACCGCTGCCGCTGCATCCCTTTC
>NZ_JAESWB010000331.1 GCF_016765675.1 Neobacillus paridis | reverse complement strand
TGCGAGCGGGCTTGGCAAAGCGCCGGTTGTAATCGGCTATGAAGGCAGGCGCGTATGCATTGGCGGCAGCCATCGTCGAAATGCCTTGCAAGCGCAGTTACTTCACCAGACGGTCCTGCAGTGTCAGATTGGCGCGCTCTACGCGGCCCTTGGCCTGGCTGGTATTGGCACAGATGCCTTCGATGTTGAGCTCAAACAGCGCTCGGCCATACTGTGTATGGCCATTGCCACCGGTGGCGTGCTTGTGGTTGACGCGAAAGACACTGGCCTTGTCGCTGTAGAAGGCTTGTGGCTTGCCATGCTGCTCGATATAAGCACGGGTCGCTTCGAAATAACTGAAGGTCGATTCTGACGGGGTGAAATGCAGCTGCAGGATCTGGCTGGTGGCATCATCCACAAACACGAGCAAGGTACACGACAGCGCCCGGTCCTCAAACCAGCGATGGTCGCTACCATCGATTTGGACCAACTCGCCAAGGCAGTGCCTGCGGTTGCGTGGCTGGTAAATCCGTGCCGGGCGCTGGCTACGCGGTATCCATAGGCCGACGTCGGACATCAGTTTGCGGATGGTTTCCTTTGATAAATCCACCCCATGCAGCTCACGCAGCTTCTCGCACGCCAAGGTCGGCCCGAAGTCCGCATAACGCTGGCGAATGATGGTCAAGGCGATTTGCGCAATCTCGTCGGTCTGGTTGTTACTTGACCGATTACGCCGACGCGATACGAGGCCCGAGGGACCTTCAGCGCGATACCGGACGACCAATCGATGTACTTGACGTACTATCAGCCCCAGCTTACGCGCAGCACTACCAGGCTTCA
>NZ_JAESWB010000330.1 GCF_016765675.1 Neobacillus paridis | reverse complement strand
TGTTCATGCCTGGAAGTGGAAAACCAGCCGTTTCGTCGCCCTTCTCTCTATCGGCAGGCGATGACCATGCGAGAAATAGCGCCCACGACGCGATCCGCCCAACCGCAGGTCATGCCATGAAAAAACAGGAAGGTCCAGGGATATTTCCGAACGATCAGAACACGAAAGATCCGTCATCAAGTATTCGTTAATCGAATCATTGTGACGAAATTTAAACCACTCACCGAGGATATGCATATGAGCAATAAACACGAAAAACAGCCCGCCGGCGCCGCTGCGGATGCAGCTTCCGGCATTGCCATTGGCAGTGCCGCCTCAGGAGCTGCCGACGGGAGCGAGGCGCTGTCGGAAAACAGTCTTGATGCAGTGACCGGCGGAACTGGACACAACACACCCAAGGAATTTCATTTGAATATCAAAAATAAAAGCCTGGACATAATCATTGATCCAGAAAGTAAAGCGTTCCAGGCCGTCGTTGAGAATCCCAGGTCCGATTCAGGAAATGGAGGGAGTTGAGACCTGCCT
>NZ_JAESWB010000033.1 GCF_016765675.1 Neobacillus paridis | reverse complement strand
CATGTACGAGCAGGAAGTGGAATATGAACTGAAGACCCTGGCCGGCCGGATAGAACCGATTCTGATCATGTTCATCGGCGTGCTGATATTGATGCTCGCCCTCGGCGTCTTTGTGCCGATGTGGGATATGGGGCAGGTGCAGCTGAGGCAGGCCCGTTAAGCCGATGCCATCGAAGCAGTTCAGCCAAATCACGGATTGACAGGCCTGAAGGAAATGCAGCACGCCTTCGGGAATGCGACAGGTGTTTCACGCAGGACCAGGAAGTACATTGACCGTTAAACCCACCTAGAAAAGGAAGCAAAATGAAATTGAAGAACTTCAGAAAAGCATCACAGTCCGGCTTTACGCTGGTTGAACTGATCATCGTGATCGTGATCGTCGGCATTCTGGCCGCGGTCGCCATTCCGAAGCTGTCGGATACGTCGGCAGCGGCACACAAGGGTGTGGCGACAGCGACGCTAGGTGCGTTAAAGTCGGCATGGTCTTCGGCGTATGCCGTTAATCAAGGAAAGAGCCTTCCAACAGTGGAGCAAATCGCCGCACAAATGTCTGACCCATCATGCGACGCGGTTGCGGGTACGGGTACGATG
>NZ_JAESWB010000329.1 GCF_016765675.1 Neobacillus paridis | reverse complement strand
GGCAATTCGGTCTGCTGCCAGCCGTCCCGTGGGACTTGCCGGCTGCTGCGAAGCGTTGTGTTCGTCAGCAGCAGAGAAAGCGATTATGCGGTGTTTGGAGCTTGCCGTCAACACTTTCGACGATTTGGTTCCAAATTTTTTTCAGTTCGTGTGGCGCGGCTGGCTGGGATCGAACCAGCGACCCTTGGCTTCGGAGGCCAATACTCTATCCACTGAGCTACAGCCGCGTCGAGATGCTGAAACAGGCGTGCAGGATACCGCCTTTCTTGTGCGCCGTCCATGGATAGCCGGGTTTTTCGTGCCAAATTGGCGATGTTAAGTCTATAATCAAGGGTTTGGCGAGACATTGCTTTGCGGCATGCAGGGTAGCAGCGTCGGGGCGCTTCGCCGCAGATTTCGAACAAATCGTACTTGAGGAAATAATGAGCGACGCACACAACGAACACGAGTCCGTAATACGCACACCCAAGCAACTGATTGCCGCCGTCCTTGCAGGTTTTCTGATTCCAATCATTTGTATCGTGCTGCTCGTCCAGTACGTGACCAATAACAATCGCGTGGGCGCCGGTTCTGCCGGGC
>NZ_JAESWB010000328.1 GCF_016765675.1 Neobacillus paridis | reverse complement strand
GCTGATAGCACGTGAACTGGGAGAAACAGACTGCAGCAGGAGTTGGGGGCTTACATTGCGAAAAATCTGAGGCCGTGGTTTGAGGGGATCGACCCCAGCGATCCAGGCTATGCTGGCAGCCCAACCAAGGAAAACATCCTGTACGACACCGCCAACAACGGCATCATTACCCAGCGCGCCTTCAAGGATCAATCACAGGATTACTACAATGCCTGGTACGTTGACCACATGTTTCATTATGGCTATTACATCTATGCGTCCGCGGTACTGGCGACGATCGATCCGAACTGGCTGGCACAAAACAAGGAAAGAGTTAACTTGCTGGCGCGCGATATTGCCAACCCGAGCCTGGAAGACAAGCACTTCCCGCTGATGCGCACCTACGACTGGTTCAGAATGCAGAACTTTGCCGACGCCGGGCCGGATTCGAATGGGCCCAATACTGAATCATCGAGCGAGTCCATCAATGCCAACTATGCGCTTGCCTTGTGGGGTGCTGTGATTGGCGACAGTTCCTATCAG
>NZ_JAESWB010000327.1 GCF_016765675.1 Neobacillus paridis | reverse complement strand
AGACTGCCGCCAAGCCGGTCAAGAAGGACGAGGCGAAGAAATCCTGAGCCGATCAACGAAGGCTGCATCAGCCCCGCCATCGCGGGGCTTTTTCATGGGCAGGACTCTTTCCGAATGCAGCGGGGCTTTCGGCGGCTGCTGGCATCTCCGATTAAAATGCTGTTTTACTTAACGTGGATGCACACCACCATGCACTATCCCACCATCGAAGACACCGTAGGCAATACCCCCCTGGTCCAGTTGAAGCGCATACCAGGAGAAGAGGCTGCCCGGCGCAACAATGTCATTCTGGGCAAGCTGGAAGGCAATAACCCCGCAGGCTCCGTAAAGGACAGGCCAGCATTGGCCATGATCAAAGGCGCCGAGGCGCGCGGCGAGATCAAGCCCGGTGACACACTGATTGAGGCGACCAGCGGCAACACCGGCATCGCGCTGGCAATGGCGGCCTCGATGCGCGGTTACAAGATGGTGCTTCTGATGCCCGAGAATCTAAGCCTTGAGCGGCGTCAGAGCATGGCGGCGTACGGTGCGCAGAT
>NZ_JAESWB010000326.1 GCF_016765675.1 Neobacillus paridis | reverse complement strand
TGTGGTTAGCTCCGAGCAGCTTTTTTCTGAGATATGGGGCGAAGAATATTTCAGCAAGAGTAACAATACCATCACCGTGCATATCCGGCATCTGCGCGAAAAAATGAACGACACCATTGATAATCCGAAGTATATAAAAACGGTATGGGGGATTGGTTATAAAATTGAAAAATAAAAACAAGAATAAAAAAACCGATTATTCCAAACTAAAACGAAAACTCTACCTGTATCTCGTTGTGATTGTTATGGCAGCATTTGTATTCGTATTGTTTTTGCGATTATTTTTCAAGGGGAGACTTGGGGAGTGGATCGTACGTTTTTTGGAAAACAGTTTTTACTTAGAACGTCAAGACGCGATGAAAATATATCAGTATTCCATACGTAACAATATGGAAATCTTTATTTATGTGGCGATTGCCATTAGTATTCTTATTCTATGCCGCATCATGCTTGCAAAATTTGCAAAATACTTTGACGAGATCAATACCGGCATTGATATACTTATTCACAACGAAGATAAACAAATTGAGCTTTCTGCGGAAATGGAGTTCATGGAACAGAAGCTGGGCACATTAAAACGGACTTTGGAAAAGCGAGAGCTGGATGCGAAGCTGGCCGAACAAAGAAAAAATGACGTTGTTATGTACTTGGCGCACGATATTAAAACGCCCCTTACATCCGTTATCGGTTATCTGAGCCTGCTTGACGAGGCTCCAGACATGCCAGTAGAGCAAAAGGCAAAGTATGTACATATCACGTTGGACAAAGCGTATCGCCTCGAACAGCTAATCGACGAGTTTTTTGAGATTACACGGTATAACCTCCAAGCGATTACGCTTACGAAAAAGCACATAGACCTATACTATATGCTAGTGCAGATGGCCGATGAATTTTATCCCCAGCTTGCCGCGAATGGAAAACAAACGGTTATCCATGCTTCTGAGGATTTGACCGTATTCGGCGACCCCGATAAGCTGGCGAGGGTCTTTAACAACATTTTGAAAAACGCTGCTGCATACAGCGAGGACAACAGCGTCATTGACATTACCGCAGGCCTTTCCGGAGATGTGGTGTCCATCGTTTTCAAGAATGTCGGAAGCATCCCCAAAGAAAAGCTCGCTGCCATATTTGAAAAGTTTTACCGGCTGGACGATGCCCGCTCTTCTGGTACGGGCGGCGCAGGACTTGGACTGGCGATTGCAAAAGAAATCATTGTTCAGCATGGCGGGCAGATTTACGCGGAAAGCAATGATAACTACACGACGTTTACGGTAGAGCTTCCGGCCTTGTCAGACTTAGTTGATAAAAGGAGTTCCTAAGAAATGAACCTCGTTTCTTAGGAAAATCTCAAGGTCATCTTTACTTTTTCTTAGGAAATTAATAATTTAATATTAAAAAACGGCTCGTTCTTATGCGGTAGACTTAAAACCGTAAGAACGAGCCTTTTTGTAATGTCATCACCCTGCAGAAAGCTATCGTTAAGGACTACATACCCGAAATCCCGTGTGCTGACCCTGCGCAGCATTATCACCAAGACGTTCACTTAAGGAGGAAACTGAAAATGAAGAAGTGGAGTTTTTTATTGTTAATTTTATTGTGCTTAGGTTTTGTCTTCATGAATAAAGCACTGTTTTTTCAGGATAAAGTAGAAATACAAAAATATAATCAAAATTTCAAAGATCATTTAGATAAAAGAGAGTCTTCTGAAAGTACCCAAACGAAAACAATTAGAAAAGAACAGATTTATCAAGGAAATCTGCTCTTAATCAACAGTAAATATCCGGTTCGCCAAGCAAGTGTGAAGTCAGATATCGTAAATTTATTTAAACATCATGAATTGGTAAAGGGATATGGGTTGCTTGATACGAATATTTATCTGTCAAAAGGAATAACAGAAAAATTTTCAGAGATGGTTAATGATGCTGTAAAGGAAGGGGTTAGTCATTTTATTATTAATAGTGGCTATCGTGACTTTGATGAGCAAAGTGTGCTTTACCAAGAAATGGGGGCTGATTATGCCTTGCCAGCAGGTTATAGTGAACATAATTCAGGCTTATCACTTGATGTAGGATCAAGCGTAACGAAAATGGATCGTGCGCCTGAAGGAAAGTGGCTGAAAGAAAATGCCTGGAAATACGGCTTTATATTACGCTATCCAATGGATAAAACGGATGTTACTGGAATTCAATATGAACCCTGGCATATCCGTTATGTTGGTTTCCCTCACAGCGCGATTATGAAAGAAAAGAATTTCGCTCTAGAAGAATATATGGATTTTTTGAAGGAACAGAAGTCCATTACGGCTACAATAGACCATCAAGTCTATAAAATCTTTTACTATCCTATCTCCCAAAATACAACGCTCGCTATGCCTGCGAATGGCCAGTATGAAATTTCAGGCAACAATATGGATGGGGTGATTGTGACAGTGTTTCCCAGAACATCGGGTAATAGTTGTAAGCCCTATTAAACGAGTGCGTTAGTGGGTTATTACATCTCTTTATAAAAACTGCCTTTACTTCAACAAAACGCTATCCTCTCCTTCGTTAATACAAGATAGTGATGCGATTACCTGTATTTAAGTTGGAAGCATCTGCCTTTATAGGTGGGCTTTTTTACGTTTTTAAGAAAGGTAACAGCAAGAAAATAGAAGAAAAGTACATGGAAAGGATGATTCATCTTGAAATCAAAACTAATGGTAATTTCCCTTTTTTTGCTTTTTGTGTCAGGCACTATCGGCACTCCAATGGTAAAAGCTGAAACTGATCTTCATAAAATGAAATCTTATATACAAAACAAGTATGTCGGTCAAAAGCCCAAATTCTGGGGAGAGAAAATCCCTGGGGTGATACTTAGATTACCGACAAATGAAAAAGTCATTGCTCTAACGTTTGATGCTTGTGGTGGTCCGAAGGGAAGCAATTTTTAATCGTCAACAGGTAAAGAATGCCCTTCTATCTGCAAAACCAGGGTCTATTGTTATCATGCACATGAATCAGCCAAAAGGTGAAACGTTTGAAGGTCTTAAGGATGCAATCCCTATCCTTCAAAAACAAGGATATAAATTTGTAAAACTGGAAGATTATATAAAATAAACTTTGTTATTTGCAGGACATTTTTTTAAATAAATCTTAGCTGTATTGCCCTTTAAGTGATTGAAGTTGGAACAGGGAAAAACGAACAATGATTAAATACACGTGTACACCATATATCATTTCCTTTTTTACAATTTTAAGTAACCATCATTTCTTAATCCTTTAAGTTTCCTGAAATACGGTATCTGTTCAATATATGTCAAAAAGGATGGCGTTTGCCATCCTTTTTCTTGTCAATCTTGATTAAAATGACTTGTCATTCTGTTGGTCATAATAATGGTCAAAAGAAGTTTTTACACCTCTTAACTGAACCCGTTAAGTTCATAATGTAACCCTCTACTTCCTTATTATTAATTGGATTTACGACCATTTACCAGTCAATACCTCTGTTCGATCCGTTGCGAGAGCAGGTGTTCTTGACAAACGTGAAATTTCAGCATACATGTCTGGTGTCATTTTAAAATCCGAAGCAGCTAACGAATCTTCTAATTGTTCTAGGTTACGTGCTCCAATGATAGGGGCAGTAACAGCGGGATTAGCCATTACCCAAGCAACTGCTAAAGTTGCAGGTTTTACGCCATGTTCCTGTGCATATTTGGTAAACCGTTCAGCTGCAACAAAATCCTCATTGGCACCGTAACGGTCGCTATAGCGGGCCTCATCTACAATTCTGCCATGCTCAGGACGTTTGTTTACTCCATATTTACCTGTAAGAAGTCCAGCCCCAAGAGGACTGTAAGTAATGACCCCCATTTGTTCGGAGGCAGCCATCGGTAAAATTTCAACTTCAGCTTGACGTTTAACCAAGTTATACATCGGTTGGATTAATTCGATATTCCATCGTTTAATACCTCCTGCTTTCGAACTTCCGTTACAAGTAAGATCTGTCGTCCTCTATTCAATACCTGTTTATTTTAATTTCCCGCCAAATACCGGGAAGAAGCTATGCTCACCATAATCCTGGATGTGCTCTACGTTCTTTAAAGTCTCCATATCTGCATCTTGAATAACAAAATCAAGCTCTGCATTGTTTTTCATATGATCCGGATTTGCCGTCTTAGGAATAACGACAAGACCAAGCTGTAAGCAATAACGCAGACAAAGCTGTGCAACAGATACCCTATAGTTATCAGCTATTACCTTAATCTCTGGATTATCAAGAACGGCTCCATGTGCAATTGGAGAATATGCCTCTACCAGGATGTCATTTTTCTGGAAAAAATCGATTAGTTCAAATGGAGTATTACTTACATGTGCCAATATTTGATTGACCATCGGTTTAATCTCACAGCTTGAAAGAATATTTTCTATATCATCCTGAAGGAAGTTAGAAAGACCGATTGCCTTTACCTTGCCTGTCTTATAAGCATCCTCCAAAGATTTCCATACTTCCTTGTTTTCCTCGAAGTAACGCTTCTCCTCACGGAATTCCTTCCAAGGCTGTGGGCTATGGATAATCAGAATGTCAATGTAATCCAGTCCCAATTTTGCTAAAGACTCATCAATGGACTGCGTAACAGCACCATAGGTTTTTAACTCTGCAGCAGCCTTTGTCGTGATGAAAAGTTCTTCTCTTGCGATACCGCAGGAACGGATTGCTTCGCCTACACCTGCTTCATTCATATAAGCCTGAGCAGTATCAATATGGCGATATCCGATAGATACCGCATCACGCACTGCCTGTTCTGCCTGTGCATCATCAAGCAGCCAGGTGCCAAGACCTAATTTTGGAATTTCTACGCCATTTGATAATTTGTAAGTTTCGTTAAACATGTTTTTCTCCCTTTGTATGGTTATATTTTTTGTAATACTTTATTGACTTTTTACATCGTATAAATAAAGTTTCTTAATTTTCCGGAATCATTTCATTTATACAAGCCAATGCATTCAATGTTCTCGGAAAGCCCATATATGGAAGGCAGTGGGTAATGGTGGTGATCAATGTTTCCTTGTCATTTCCTACATTTTTGTTACCTTGCACGTGAGCTTTCACCTGACCTTCGGCACCACCCAACGTACTTATGATGCAGAGGGTTAACAACTCCCGTGTTTTCAAATCGAGTCCGCCACGAGTGTAGAAATCTCCGAAGCAAAAAGCGGAAAGATAGTCCTGAATATGCTTTTGATTAGCCGGGACAGCCCCCCGATTTTTTGCAATGATATCACCAAAAATCTCTACTTGCACCGAAAGCCCCTTGTCAAAACGATTATCTTCATCAACCTGTTTTTGGCTTTCAATCGGCAAAGGAATATTCTTCGCTTTGAAAACCTCATTGACTTCATTGATGGCGTTTAATGTTTTGGGAAATCCAATGTACGGGGCACACTGGTAGATAGCCTCTTTGATTTCTACAGGTGTGAGTCCAACGTTTAGTGCCGCACCAACATGTGCCTTGAGCTGAGGCAAAGTCTGATTGGTTGTAAGCACAACTAGAGTAATTAGTTCACGTTGCTTGTCATCCAGGTTGCCTTGATAAAAAACTTCCCCGAAAATAAAGCGGCTAAGAATGTCCTGAAAATCAGGATCGGTAGCGTATGTTGCAGGTGCTCCATCACCAAATAGCTGTTTGTATTTTTCTCTGCTCTTTTCAATACGGCCCATAAAATAGCCTCCTACTTGAACTTCATTTACTTTTATTATTCCAAAAGGTAGCTGAACTTAATGCTTGTTTAAAATAAATATTGATTGAATAATCAACATATGTTTATAATTATAAAAAAGACTTTCATGCTTTCAATGGTTAATTTAGCACAATTCGTTGATTACTCAACAAATCCATTAAAATTGTTGAATATCTCCAGAAAGATTGGTGAATGAAAATATCTAAAGTAGATAGAAGAATAGCCAAAAGTCAAGTAGCTATAAAAAATGCTGTTACGGAACTGATGTCTGAAAAGGGTTTTGACGACATTACCATTCAGGATATTGCAGACAGAGCAAATGTTAACCGGGGAACCATCTATCTTCATTACACTGATAAATACGACTTACTGGATAAGATAATTGAAGAACATATAAACAAACTCCGGGAACTTTGCCGGTCAGCTTCCGAATTGACTTTCCAAGAAGGAAATTATGTTTGGTTCGAATACTTTGAGCGGAATTATTTATTCTTTTCAACTATGTTGGCAAGTAAAGGGGCTCCTTATTTTCGAAGTCGCTTTCTTAATTTAGTTATTGAAGAATTTAAACCTGAAGTGGATACAACCAAAGGAAAAAATCAAGGATTAAGTGATGATGTGATTCTTCAATTCTTTGGTTCAGCGGTTGTTGGGGCAGTAGAATGGTGGTTCAAGAATGGAATGCCTTTACCAGCCCGTGTCATGGCTGAACAAACAGGGGCCTTGTTAGACAGGAATTTTGAATAAATTTAACAAAAACAATCTATTAAAAAAGCCGTTCTTCTTATTTTAGCAAGACGGCTTTTCTTCACAATAAAAAGTAATTAATGGAGATACCAATTCCTTATTAGGAAACCTTTTGTATTTGGGGCAGTTTTAGGTGAAACGTTATTTATTATATTAGGAAAATTAGTATCTAATAGATTAACTCCCCTTACAATATCAACGATGATGAGTATTTTTGGTCTTATAATGTTTTTACCATTTTCAATATATGAAGCTAAAGATTTTGACCTTTCAAGTGTGGGCATAGGGGATTGGCTTAATATTTTATATTTTGGAGTTGTTGTAACGGTACTTGCTTTTCTTTTAATGTATCAAGGGTTATCAAAAGTTTCAGCAAGTTCAGCAGGAGTTCTAACAAGTGTACTTCCTTTAAGCTCGGTAATTCTATCTTTTTTCATTTTAAAAGAACAGCTTTCACTTACACATTTGTTAGGCATGTTCTTTGTCTTGATTGCTATTTTCTTTATTTCAAAGGACTCATCAGATGAGGAATTAGAAACAAAGTCGTCTATTTCTCAATAAAATAAACTTTAGTTTACGAAAAGAAATGGTTTTTCTTTGGTTAAAGAACGGTCAGAAGTAAAACAAGAAGGGGATTTTCAAATGATACATATTCTTTTTGGGCTGTCTGGTGCTGGGTCATTAAAAATGGCTCTAAAGGCAATGAGGGTACACAAGATAGAACAAATTATTGCTTTTGGGGATATATTTTCGATTGGTCCAGTCCGGATGCTACACGAAAAGGCAGGGCAAGATGTAAGATTTCAATGGATGAAAAATGTGATGAATGACGAAGATGGCGATTTCCAAGATTATCAACAGTGGTTTTATAACACTGTCAATCAAATACATTCTATCCCAGTGAATGTGCCGATTACAATATGGGTGGCTGATAATTCTCACGAGCAGACAGGATTGCGTTATGTTTTATATTTATTACGGGATAAAACGAATAAAATCAAGGTGATTAATACAACCAAGGCACATGCTGTACATTTTAATCGACCAGATATTCAATATACGGTTCTGAAAACAGGGGAAATCTCCCCTGAAAAATTGCAAGTTATTTACGAGAAAGGTCAATCAAAATCTTTATCAGTGCATGAAAGAAAGGAACTTGAAGAAGAGTGGCTGGCTCTTGCTGATACGAAGGAAACCTTACGTATTTGGCGAAATGAAAAGATAAAGGGCGTCAAAGAGGACTATTACGACCAATATATGATAAATATGGCGAAAAAACTTCAGATTGAGCGAGAACGTGAGCAAGAACCTGAGAAATTTATGAAATCCGCAAGATTAATAGGGGAAGTGATAGGGTATTTAGACCAATATATGGGGGATGCATTCTTCGAGTATCGGCTAAGAAAGTTGATAGAAAAAGGTGTTTTTGAGATGGAAGGTAATTTGAAGGCGATGCGTTATTATAGTGTGAGGTTGGCAAAGGGCTGAAGGGGGCATTTAAATGAATAAATGGTTTTTGTCTTTTATCGTTTTGATAGCGATAACGATTGCAGGATGTTCAAAAACTGAGAGTTCAATTAATGAGATGGCTGGAATCAAACCACCCATAGCCAAGATTAAGATTGGCGAGGAGACCTTTTCAACAAAACTTGGTTCATATTGTTGGACAGTGCAAAACAAAAGCACCTGTGTCGATACTGCTGGGCCAGTTGAACTATTAAAGAATGTGAAGCCTATCCGAGTAAAAGCTGGAGAAGAAGTGACGTTCGAGATGGATTATGAACCAAAGCCCAATGAATTTCATGTACTTCAAATAAATAGGAACAGGGAAACGGAGGTAGCAGTGGAAGATAATCATTTTACCGCACCTAGGGAAAAGGGAGTCTATTATTATTCTTACGGTGTATGGTGGATGGACAAAAAGAAAGCTAATGTATCAAAAGATGACGCTACCTATGCCTTTGCTTTAGAAGTGAGATAAATATTTGTAAACGAAATTAAATAGCGGAGGGGTATGATGATAAGAAGTAAACTGTCACTCATTAGTTCAGTTGTTATTTTAGGTATATGTATGTATTTATTTTTCCCGTTTCCTAATAACGTAATGTTAGAAGCACGTTCTATATTCATGTCGTTTCCAATCCGTAATCAAGATGGATTTATCCCCCTCGGTATCATTGGGTCCATTTTATTCATAATCGCCATAATTTTACTTTTCATTGGCATGAAGAAATATCGCTTTCGGACAATTGTAATAGTTGTAATCGTATATGCAATTTTACCAAATATTCTAATCACAATGTACCAAGAAACGTTGGCAAGTGGAATTACAGCCATTTCATACGATGGTAATGGTAATTGCAATTTTGAGAATGTCAGCGAAGACTTATTGAATGGAGAATGTAATTTTGTGTTACATAATCGAAGCGATAAAGACGTATCATTTGAATTAGAATTGCTGGATTCCCACTTCATGGAAGATGGAGTACGAATGGAGTCGCTAATGAATTTAGCTGGTCCTTACAATATTACGATAGAAGCAAATCGTAAAAAGTCTATCCATTTGAAGGAATTACTCGATTTATCAGGTGTTCCTAAACATATTGACGGGGGAACATCGAATGGTATTCATTTTAAGTTAATTGACGGGGAGAAATCACGTACTTTATAGATACATGTTGCTCTTTACTTAAAAGGAGTTAAATTGGCTTAGGGGGAAATTTTTGCAAATAAATATTCGGGTTTATTTGAAGTAGAAGATGATTAGAGATTGGAGTGGAATTAATGAGAAGGATGCCATTTGAAAGACCAGCAGCAGGAGAGAAGTTAGAAGAGTTTGATGAAACCGCCATTGAAATATTGCAAAAGATTAAGTGAACTTTTTGGAGTGTATGGAGAAAATGAATGTAAGGGAGCAGGAAAGTGTAACTTCACCTGCTCTTTAAGCGATTAATATTCCTCTTCACTAAAGAAATCGGATAATGGAAGTTTCACTTTATTCGATCATTAATCAAACGTTCGTTTAAATAAAATAATGCCCTAATTTAAACTAAACAACTTCCCGAAAGTTGCACCAAGACCAGTTTCCCAGAAGAAAAGAAACACTAACATAATGAAAAACCAAGATATTCTCCACGTATTGGTAGAACGTGAAAATTGAATACGGTAAAAGATACCCCAAATGATAAATGAAGCGACTATTGGAAACCAATCCGAAAATCTCATTCCACCCTCGCCAATCCCAAAGGCAAATAAGACTAAAAGGTTAAATGATAAGAGCAGAACCAAGACAATGATATTGTATATATGGAATGCTTTCTTGCTCAATTTTATCTCTCCCTACGAAATTAAATTAATTTCCATATCCATAGATAAGGAGCCGAAAACTCCCTATCTTGGAATTGTTTGTACAATTTGCGAAATGGCAAAAACCGCTACACTTGTACTAACAGCAAGAATCATATAAATAACAGGGTCGAAGGAAAGATATCCCATATAAAATACTATAATTCCAGCAGTTAAGAAAAGCAGAATATAAATAAAAGCGATGAAACATGATACCAGTCGAACATTCCAAGTTCGTTCATCCTCAACAATTTCAGTGGAGGACCAACCTTCGTTATATCCCTTTACAAATCGGGTTATAGTGGTGTAGCCATATAGAATAGAGATTAACCCCCACAACCACCAGATAGTTGCTCCATTAGAAAATGACGAAATACTTACATATGCGAATACCACACACAACAGAATATTGAATGTCAATAACCCCCATTTAGGTAAACGCATTTGAAACTCCCCTTTCATAACTGTTGATTTTATTGAAATTCTTCTTAATCATCGATCCAAAATAACTCGTCTAAAGGTTTTTCTAAAAATCTGGCTATTAGAAGACAGACTCGAATGGAAGGATTATACTTTTGTGCTTCGATCAGGTTCATTGTCTGTCAAAGGAAAAAATTAGGAATTACGCAGGAAGATCTTGCTAAGGAATGTGGAGTTGTAAGACAAACCATTAATTGTGTTGAAAATGATAAATATGATCCAACTCTTGAATTAGCTTTTAAAATTTCAAAAGTTTTAAATAGGAAAGTAGACGAGGTGTTTATATATGAGTAAGTTTCGTCCAGAATACATAATTACTATGAAAGATATAGTAAAAGAAGGTTCTGCTATATTACGAAAGAGGACCCAAGAAGTAAAGCTTCCTATGTCCAATGAAGATAAAGATGCTTTACTATATATGCTCCAATTTTTAAAAAACAGCCAGGATCCAAGTATCTCAAAAAAATATAAACTACGTCCCGGATCAGGTTTATTCAACTAACGCTTTAGTTCGATAGCCATCTTCCACAAACGGGCGTCAGTAACAAGAATCAGCGCTCATTTTCATTTTAGAGCCATCTTGTGGAATAAGCAGGAATCTGTTCGAGAATCTCGATCATTATTAATGCTGGGTTATTTTTACTACGTGTCAGGTAATTTAGAGTAATGCCTCTAACTAAAAACTATTCAATCCATATTAATTTTTAAATTCGTCGGAACTTGTGAAAAAATAAAATGTGTTACAGTATGTGCGATTGGATTTACTTCATCAATGAATTTTTCTGCTTTAGCGAAAGTTTCAAACTGCATTTTAAGCATATAGCACGCACTTCCTGCTATTCGATAACAGAATTCTACATTTGGAAGTTTCTCAATATAATTTTTAAAAGATTTATAGTCACCCTTTTTAACTGTTGCTTCAATTATACATTGGATTGGTAAACCTAATTTCTCATAATCAACTTCTAAAGTATATTTCTTTATTATTCCAAATGACTCCATTTGTCTTACCCGTTCCGTTACTGATGGGGAGGACAGATTTACCCTTCTTCCAAGCTCGCTCATTGATAAACGGCTGTTATTAAGTAGTTCATCTAAAATTTTTTTATCAATATCATCTATTTTCATTTTTAAAGTTTTTCCTCCAAAAATCGTCAATTTCAAATAGAATTTGTTTGATAATTGTTGTGAATTTAATGTGATTTAGTTATTTTGTTTTTTATAATTAATTCATAGTTAAATATAACAAGGAGGAACTTTTATGGCAAGAATTGTGGAATCTAATTTTGGAGAAACACCTTTTCAACGACTATTGGGGCATAATATAGATATAATGGAAGGATGGAATCGGTTAGGAGATGTGTTAGAAAAAGATGGACTATTAACGTCTGAATTAAAGGAACAAGTGAGAAAAACATTAGCTCAAAGTAACGGATGTGAGTATTGTAAGGCCAAAGGGAAACCAGACCCAGATCAATTTAATGAAAAAACATCTATTGCAGTAGGATTTGCAGAAGTCTTTTTAAAGCAAAAGGGAGACATAGCTGATTCAACTTTTGATATTTTGAGAGAATGTTTCACTGAAGAGGAAATAAGTGAATTATGCGCATTTATTTCTTTTACGACGGCTTCACAATATTATGGTGCGATGATGAAATTGAAACCTGAAACATAAATAATTTCCTCTGTGGGAATGGAGTTGAAGGGTTTACCAATGGATTTGGAAGGACTAAGGGTAAATTCCATATATAGAGTAACGGAAAAGGGTAAAAGCGTTTTGTACACGATTCCAACTTTCCAAAAACGAAGGCATACGGCATTAGAAACATTTAAAGAATAGTTCAGTAATTATGCAACGTGGGCGACCCCAAGAGGTAGCTTCTTTATTTGGGTTAAATAAAAAATTAAAACTTAGGTATTAAATTGATTCGGTGGTGAAGATAGATGGAACCAAAATGGCTAGAATGGGCAAAACAGCTTCAATCTATTGCACAGGCAGGGCTAACTTATTCGAAAGATATATATGACTTGGAAAGATTTGAAATGATTAGAGACATTAGCGTTGAAATGTTGTCACTACATACAGATGTTAGTAAGACTGTAATAAAAGATTTGTTTGCCAATGAAACAGGTTATGCAACTCCTAAAGTAGACATTAGAGCTGTTGTGTTTAAAGATAATAAAATTTTAATGGTTAGGGAAAACACAGATGGGGATTGGGCGTTACCTGGGGGTTGGGGCGACGTAGGTTTATCTCCGAGTGAAGTTGCAGTTAAAGAAGTAAAAGAAGAATCAGGGTTTGATGTGAAAGCAAAAAAATTGATAGCTGTATTTGATAAGAAGTGCCATCCACATCCACCTTCCCCATATCACGTTTATAAAATGTTTATCCAATGTGAAGTCATTGGTGGAAAACCACAAGAGGGTATTGAAACAAATGCAGTTGAATTTTTTGCAGAAAATGAACTACCATCTTTGTCAATAGCTAGAAATACAGAATCACAAATTCAATTAGCATTTAAACATATGCATAATCCACAAGAACCTGTCTATTTTGATTAAAGCCCAAGTTTTTTCTACATAAGGGGCTTTAATAATGCAATATTCAGCAAGGGTTATGACCTTAAAAAATATTCTGCTAAGAAGAGGTTTTGATGGTGTCGAAATGGGACTATATTGGATATTATTTTGGGCTGATGATTTTAACAATCATGTTATCAGGATTTGTTTATTAGGAATAAAAACATTGAAATCCATTTGGGATAAACATCTGGTTGAGTATTTCAATGAATTGTTGGAATGGAATAAGCGTAGTTTTTTCTTTTTGTACGGGCTATTTGGGATTGGATATATAAAATATTAAAAATTGTCATTCCTACGAGGTGGACTATAAAAATAATGAACCTTTTTTATTTAATATTTTCAATAACCCTGATTTGCCTTGGATTATTGGGAGTATATATTTTGGCCACAGAGTTTTACTTCTCTCCGTCGAAGCAAATAACTGACATTTATAAGGAGTAATGGATGAAGGAAAAAATTAAAGCTGAAGTTGAGAAATTAGTCGGATTAAAATTGCAGTATGTTGGGAGAGCCTCGAACCTTTTTTGGATTGGATTCGGAGATATGATTCAGGGAACTAAGGGAGATAAGACCTTGTTATTTATCTATCTTTCGTTATTTAACTAAGCAAAAAAGGCGACTCGACAGTATAGAGAAGAAGATAAAGGTGGCGGTGAAATTATTATGGAGAGGAATGAAAATAATTATTCGGTTCTGTTCTTCACTTATCGTGGTATTTTAGACAACTTTTCCGGATTTGTTTATGTGCCAAATGACCAAAGACCTTATAAAAATGATTTTGATGGTGATTTTAAAGAGATTGAAAAGCTGGATAAAAGTTGGTACTGGGTAGGGTCATCTTAACATGAGTTATAACGCTGACTTTATGCCAAGAAATAAGCATGACTTTGTAAAAGTAAACCAAATAAAGAAGTTAAGTAGAAATGAACAATTGCTTTTGTTGCTAGGTCTTCTGGAATGGATTCAGGATATAAACTGGCCAATAGCAAAGGAAGTGGCGGAATTTTTACTTACGTTCCCGAATGAAATTGTTTCACTCATTCAAGATGTTTTAGCGACTAATGATAATGAGTGGAAATATTGGTGTTTAGAAATTTTAGTCAAAATAGTGAAATAAGAGATTAATCCATAAAAAACTACTTTCCCAAAAATGAAATTGGAACTCTTTTTACCTTCTGTTTATATTAGATGGAGAATTATCACTGTTTTTCTTTTCGTAGTAAGGCATTCGGGTCATGATAATTGGCTCTTTAAGATTAAAATTTGGAATTTGTTGCGGTTCTAAATTACTTGGCATATATTCAACATTTTTGGCTTCTTGCGGGAGTGGATCATTAACTGAGCCCATGATAATGATTTTTTGCTTATAATGATCTTCTTTCGTGTTTTTTACAATTTCTGTGCTATTGGTACAGCCAAACAAAGCGATACTTTGCGTAAGAGTCAATGTAGACAAATACAGCTTTTTCATTGCGATCTTCACCTCTTTAATACCCCATTCCCATTTTATTCATTAGACGAACTATTCATCCCTTCCGTTTCGAATATAGAGGGTCTTAGGAAACATCGTTTGAGTGTCTTAAAAGATTGTGCAAATAATATGAGAAATTCATGTGAACGGTACGTTACTGTTACTTTACCTTCTTTACCATGTAGAGATAATATTATTAAATAAATCTGATTTTTTAAAGGGGACATATTGGTTTGGAAGCAAGATGAATTAAATTTTATGAGTTCGGAAGTCCAGAAAATGTTTTAAAAGTTGAACGTAAAAATATCCTGCCACCTGAGAACGGAGAAGTTCTGGTTCGTATGAAAGTTCGCCCTATCAATCCATCTGACTTAATTCCAATAAAAGGGGCATACTCCCATCGGATTTCATTGCCTAATATCCCTGGTTATGAAGGCGTAGGAATTGTAGAAGACGTAGGGGCTTCTGTTTCACAAGAGCTAATTGGTAAACGTGTTTTACCTTTGCGTGGGGAAGGGACATGGCAAGAGTTTGTTAAGACATCTGCAGAATTTGCAGTGCCAATCCCGTACTCCATTGATGATTATACAGCTTCACAGTTATACATAAATCCCGTAACAGCATGGGTAATATGTACAGAGGTTTTAAGTCTGAAACCAAATGATGTTTTATTGGTAAATGCTTGTGGTTCTGCCATTGGTCGTATTTTTGCTCAATTATCAAAAGTTCTCGGTTTTCGGCTTATTGCTGTAACAAGAAACAACAATTATACAAAAGACTTACTTCAACTTGGTGCTTCCTATGTAATCAATACATCAGAGACAGCATTACACGATACTGTTATGGAACTAACAAATGGACTGGGGGCAACTTCCGCCATTGATTCAGTTGGGGGCAATGATGGTACTGAATTAGCGTTTTGTGTTCGCCCTAATGGGATTTTTTTAACTCTTGGTTTATTATCAGGAATACCTGTGGACTGGAAGAAAGTTTCACTACAGGCAGAAGTGAATACTAAGTTATTTCATCTACGTTATTGGAATCAACAAGTATCAGTGCGAGCCTGGCAAGAAACGTTTCATCATTTGATTATGCTCATAAATGACAAAAAATTAACACTTATGCAGAAAGACTCTCAATACGATTTGTTGCAAGTAAAAGAGGCTGTTCGTGTTGCTGAATCTTCAAGAAGGAATAAAGGGAAAGTATTTTTAACGAGCTGAGTAGGACCATATTTTATATAAGCTTAGAAAAAGAATGGCTTAGTCTGGTTATGGTTACGTGAAGGCAACCCATGTTGGTATGGAATAATCGGAGGGATTATTTTAGTTTTGTACGGAATCATCCTTACTCTACAAAAATTTCCTTCATTTGGAAGAGTATATGCGGCATATGGTGGAGTATTTATTATTCTTTCCGTATTGTGGGGTTGGGGTGTTGATAAAAAAACGCCTGATACATACGATTGGATTGGAGCGGCCATTTGTTTAATTGGGGTCTCCATCATGCTTTGGGGTCCAAGACATTAAATGGTTGAATAGCGAAAGAGCAGCAATCCTTGCCCCGTAAGAGTTAAGCTGCTTCGTTTACCTTTCAGTTGGTTTCCTCATGCCATTGAATCGGTATCTATTGTCACATAGTCGACACTGGAACCGAAGAAAACAAGTAAGCATAAACAGCAACAACATTATAATGGAATTCATTCTGGTGCAGCATTTGCAGCCGTCATTGGTCCGCTTGTAGAAGTGCCAGTCATGATTGGGCTGGTTAATGGCATTATGGTTTAAACGAAAATATTTTGCTGAATCAGCGGCCTAAAGGTGGAACCCAACATGGAAAACAAAATGAAAATTTACTTCTTATGTACAGGAAACTCTTGCCGTAGTCAAATGGCGGAAGGCTGGGCAAAAAAATATTTAGGTGATGAATGGGAAATTCGAAGTGCTGGTATTGAGACACACGGCTTGAACCCATATGCAGTAAAAGCGATGAAAGAAGTTGGAATTGATATTTCGAACCATACTTCCGATCTTATCGATCCTGAATATTTGAACAGTGCAGATTTGGTTGTGACCTTATGTGGTGACGCTGCTGATAAATGCCCTGTTACACCACCAAAAGTAAAACGGGTCCACTGGGGGTTTGATGATCCGGCAAAGGCAGAAGGAACACTGGAAGAAGTTTGGAGCGTATTTCAGCGTGTCCGGGATGAAATTGGAGAGAGAATCAGACGGTTTGCGGAAACAGGAGAATAAGTATGTTTTAAATAAGCGTATACTTATATATAAATATTTTGAGGAGAAGATTTGTGATGAGCGGAGTAAGAGATGACGAAATTCGAAATAGTGTAAGAAACTTTGCCGGTTGCAGCCGGTTCAGTTGATGTAATTATTTCAAACTGTGTCATTAACTTATCCCCAAATAAGGAGAGAGTCTTTGAAGAAGTATATCGTGTCTTGAAAAACGGGGGAAGGCTGGTAATTTCCGAAATTGTTTTAACAGCGAATCTTCCGGACAAGATCAAGTCAGACATGCAATTATACTCCTGTGTTTTGGGAGCCTCAGCTATAGAGCAATTGTATGAGCTAATGGAACAAGCAGGGTTTAAAATATCACCATTATCCCAAAAGATGAGTCAAAAGAATTTATCAAAGAATGGAATTCTGGCCGAAGGCTCGAAGAATACATTGTTTCAGCAATCATCCAAGCAGAGAAGTAAGTGCACCAGCCACGGAGCAAGGGGGGAAATGAGATGAATTCAGAATACAAAATAAGACCTGCTGAAACGAAAGATATTAAAGTAATATTATTCATTTATAATCAAGGAATCGAGGACCGGATAGCAACATTGGAAGAAAAACAAAAGGATATGCAACAACAATAAAAAAATAATAGATAAAGACCAAAGCAGCTTCCCCAGGAATGGAGGGAAGCTTTTTTGTGTGTATTAAATCAATCACAGTTTATTATTGTTTGAAGTTATCTTTACTATTTTTCATATACATCAAGTTCAATTATTTTAAGATTTGTTGTACAATATAAAATGTACAAAAAATAATAATCTTCGTTTTTGATCTGGAAAATTGTAGATAGGGTTCCGCTATTTATATAGGACTGTGACCGAGGTCTACATCTTTTACAAAATGTAAAAGGCACCTATTGACATAAAAGGTCCGAGGGGAAAGGTTCAGCGTATTTGTTATGCGTTGACATCTTTCCTTTCGGCCTTTTTTTAATTTTAAAAGGAGGTTTTTCGTATGGAGAGAATTGATGAATTAAGGGCTGGTGTTGCTGTTATCATTTTTAATGAGGAGAATCAAGTTTTATTACAGAAAAGAGCAGATGTAGGACTATGGGGCATTCCTTCGGGACATGTAGAAATAGGAGAAACAGTTTCTCAAGCAGCCATCAGGGAAGTAAAGGAGGAAACTAACTTAGATATCAGTATTAAAAAGTTAATTGGTGTTTATTCTGACCCTAATTCACAAATATTTGTTTATCCAAATGGTAAAGTAGTACATTTTATAACAACTTGTTTTCTTGCTGAAATTACAGGAGGAGAACTTAGATGTAATTCAGATGAATCACTTGAAATTAAATTTTTTGGGCAACTAAACCTGCCTCATGATTTATTGAAAATGCATCCACGATGGTTAAAAGATGCTCTTGTAAATAGAGAAATGGCATTTATTCGTTAAAGTGATACCTCTATTGAAGTAATGCTTTTATTTGCCGTTAAATTGCATGGTTTCTGTTTTAAATTGTTCCAAATTTTTACCGTAATAACTCCAATTACTACAACAGAAATTACGATCAAGGTAACACCAAGTAGTGATTCACCAATAGTTATTCCAAGAAAGCTATACAACATCACGACTGGAATGTTTGAAATCATGATCGTTAAGATGTAGGTTCGATAATGAATCCCAACGGATGCCGACAAAAAACAAATTGCATCAGTCGGGGCTATTGGACAGATGATACCCAATGCCAAAAACTTATAATTGTACTTTTCCAGAAGTGCTTTTAGTTGTGGATTTTTATGCTCAAGAAATTGATTTAACTTTTTGCTTGAAAGTATTTTGGAAAGAACATATACCAATGTTTCACTAATGACCATTCCCGCCATGGATAGAAAAAAGCCCAATAGTGGATCAAAGCAAATACCACCTAAAATCATTAACGTCACACCTGGTATAAAGGCAAAAAGCCTTACGATCCATAGACCCACAAATACTAACATTGCGTATTTTGTGTTTCCAGTGATAAATTCCTTTAATGCATCCAAATGAAGTGACAGTAAATGATTTTGCTTTAATATATAAACGGATAAAATCCATATTGCAACAATAACAAGTTTCTTTTTCAATTGGCTCACATCCTTTGTATTTGATATTTACATCATAAGCAAAGAGAATTAAGAAACAGTATGGGAAATCCTTAAGAATTCTTAAGCTCCAATAAAAAACAATGACTTATGGGACTTTAATCCATAAGTCATTGTTTTATCGGTTGCTCTACTATAAAGGTTATCCAACCTTCTTTATGTTCTGCTCGAATGTTTCCACCATGCAATTCAACAATTCTTTTTGAGATGGCAAGTCCAAGACCCGTACCTTGATTATTCCTTCTTGCCTTATCCCCTATAAAAAATCTATCAAATAGTTTATTTATATCGTCAACAGGAGGAGATTCAACTTGATTTGATGCTTTCAAAATTGCCATAGAACCCTGTTTTTCCAACTTGATGTGTATTTCTGACGGTTTTAAACTGTATTTTATTGCATTTGCAAGAAGATTTTCATAAACCCGTACCATTTTTTCAACATCCATTATAACGGAAATTTCTTCATTGGGTATTTCCTTTACAACAGTTAGTTTTTCCTTATCAAAAATGGGAACGTATTCCCCGATTAATTGTACTAATAAACCCACCAAGTCCACTTCATTAAAGTCTAATTGGACATCAGGGCTTGTTAAACGAGTATATTCAAAAAGTTCATTGATTAGAGCTTCAAGTCTTTTTGATTTTGAGTAAGAAGTATCAAGATATTCAATTAGTTGACTTTGATCTGAATACTTACCCTTTCTCAACAAGTCTAAATATCCAATTATGGATGTTAAAGGCGAACGCAAATCATGGGATACATTTGTTATTAGTTCATTTTTTGCCATTTCCAATTGTCTTTCATATTCAAATTTGCTCGCCAATTCTTTAGACATACTATTGACGTTTTCAGCAAGTCTGCTTAATTCATCATTTCCTTTCATTTCAATGGTTAATCCCAAGTTTCCATTGGCAATATCATTAATACTTTCTGTAATACGCTTTATATACATAATTTTTTTTCGAATCATTGCTAAGAAAGTGACAATAAAAGAAAGGATAACAAAAGTAAATATTAAAAAAACGATAAAATTATAGGTAGTTACTCCAATTTCATCAATAGTAAGATATTTAATATTATAATAATGCAAAATAATTTGAGAGATAATTGTCATGACAACAATCGAAACAAAAAAACTAATAGCAACTGCTACCAAAAGTGTTACAAGTAATGAATTCTTGATTCGATATCTCTTCATATTTTATAGCCGACTCCCCAAACAGTTTTGATATAGATGGGATGTTTCGGATCTTCTTCAATCTTCTCCCTAATTTTTGTGATATGCACCATTACCGTATTATCCGACTTAAAAAAGTCTTCTTTCCAAACAGCTTCGTATATTTTGCTGACGCTTAACACTATGCCTTTATTACGGACAAGAAGTTCAAGTATATCAAATTCCTTCGGTGTAAGCCTTACTTCCTTCTTCCCCACCCATACTTGGCGAGTATCCGTATTTATTTTTAAATCGCCAATTTCAATGATGCTTTTGTCATTATCAGCTTCGGCATTATACCTTTTATATCGTCGAAGTTGAGACTTTACTCTTGCTATGAGTTCCAATGGATTAAATGGTTTCGCCATATAATCATCTGCACCAGAAGCAAGCCCCTGGATTTTATCCATATCTTCTGATTTCGCTGAAAGCATGATGATGGGCATATGGCGTTCTTCTCTAATCTTCATACAGGCTTCAATTCCATCCATTTTCGGCATCATTATATCTAAAATAATGAGGTCAAACACCTCTTTATCCAGTAGTTTTAACGCTTCAAGGGCATCTTCTGCCTGTTTTGTCTGGATTCCTTCGTTTTCTAAATAGACAGAGATAAGGTTTCTGATTTCCTTATCATCATCAACAATTAAAATTTTTGTACTCAATCTATTTCACATCCCTTACGTACCATCTAGTAACCTACACTTTAATTTTGGCAACTCAATACAAAAGCAGGCGGAATATTTCGGTATTCACGTTTAATGTTAATTTGTTCAAAATATTGATTAAACAGTGGCTTTTTAAACAGGGTATATTGAAAAGTAATAAACTTACCCCTGTTTTTCAACAACTTCCTTGTTTTATTTAAGATAACATTCGAGACATTCTTGGGCAAACTCGCAAAAGGCAAACCAGAGATAACATAGTCAATATAGGGAATTTCATATTTTTTTACATATTTGTCTATATTCTCTGCCGTGTCGTTTATGATAATAAGGTTGTTTTCACTTTTGTATTTTTCTTTTAACGTCTCGTAAAACACTTTGTTGCTCTCAAACAACATAACCACGGTATCTGGTCTTCTGTATTTTATGATTTTATCTGTAAAAACACCAGTTCCCGCTCCATATTCAACAATATATTGAGCTGATTGGAATTCAACCGTCTCGATCATTTTATCGGCAAGATAATCTGAACTTGGCAAAACAGCCCCGATTTTTCTTGGACAAAAGAGATATTGAAGAAAAAACATTATTGATTTCAAGCCTATTCACTCCTTCGAAATTGTATTTCTATGGTTAGAATAGACTTAAAACCTAAAGAAACAGTGGTGGAATTTCTTAACAATTCTTAAGATGAATCTCATTATTAAGTGGTATAGCAAAAGAAAAGGCAGGGCGAATTCATATGAATTACCCTGCTCTTTGTTGCGGTTGTCACTTGTTTACCGGGCTTTCCGTTTTACTATGTCTTGCCAATGTGGAGGAAGTTCATGTGTTTCTTTGCTTTTATTTGTTGAACTGGGAGAAAAATTTCAGTAAAGACTAGGATTACTATTACAAATTTTTTCAAGAATGTTCACCACCATTGCAGTATCTCAAAAGCTGTTATTATTTTCCCTCAATTGAAATCCTTAATGATTGCCATTCTTTTGTAAAATAAGCAGAGGAAAGCACTCTTTTGAGTAAACAAGGATGGATTGACAAATAATAGGACTAACTCATAAAAATGGAGGTTTCTATGATAAATAAACAAAATATGCCTCGAGAAGAAGGATTAGACCATAGTTTAAGCCTGATGAGAGAAGGCTATATGTACATCTTGAATAGACGGCGCAGTTTTCATTCCGATGTCTTTGAGACTCGATTGCTTGGGAAGAAAGCAATCTGCATGGGGGGAAAAGAGGCAGCGAAAGTTTTTTATGACACCGAGAAATTCCAAAGGAAAGGCGCTGCACCTAACCGGGCGATCCAAACCTTGTTTGGTCAGAATGGTGTTCAAGCATTAGATGGACAAGCCCACCAACATCGCAAGGAAATGTTTATGTCCATCATGTCCCCTGATGAACTTAGCAGGCTATCTAGCCTTACCAAAAAACAATGGGAGGTAGCTATAGCTAATTGGGAGCAAATGGATGAACTAATTTTTTATGAAGAAACCAAGGAAATATTATGTCGGATAGCCTGTGAGTGGGCTGGAGTACCAATGAAGGAAGATGAAATGAAGAATTTGACCAAGAATTTGGGAGCAATGTTCGAATCCGCAGGTGCAGTCGGGCCCAGCCATTGGCTGGGAAGAAATGCCCGAAATGATGTGGAAAAATGGATGGGCGAACTGATTGAAAAGGTCCGTCAAGGGACTGTGAAACCTCCTGAAAATACAGCTTTACATAGATTCTCTTGGCATCGTGATCTAGATGGGAATCTCCTTGATTCCGCAACGGCTGCTGTTGAAGTCATCAATATTCTACGACCCATTGTAGCAATTGCCATATTTATTAATTTCGTTGCTTTAGCATTACATCATTATCCGGAAGAAAGGGAGAAACTCCAATCCGGAGATGCAAAATATGCTCAGATGTTTATTCAGGAAGTTCGCCGCTTTTATCCGTTTTTTCCGTTTGTCATCGCACGGGTGAAGACAGATTTTTCCTGGAACGGCTATCAAATTGAAGAAGATACTCTAACTCTTTTAGACCTTTATGGCACAAACCATGACCCTGAAATTTGGGACAATCCGGATGTGTTTAATCCTGCCCGCTTTGCCAATTGGGAAGGGAGCCCGTTTTCATTCATCCCACAAGGTGGTGGAGACTACATGATGGGGCATCGCTGTGCTGGTGAATGGGTCACGATTGAAATCATGAAAGTGTGCCTTGATTTTCTTGTCAACCAAATGGATTATGAAGTCCCTGCACAGGACTTAAGTTATAGTTTGGTAAGTATGCCAAGTATCCCCCATAGCCAAGTTGTAATCAAAAATGTGAGGTGAAAAATATAATTAAGATGGATTACATTCGTTAATAGGATATCTCAAAAAAGCTGATTGCCTTTTTTGTTCGAGAAAATCGGCTTTTTTGTTTAAGAATAAAAAAGAAATCAGCAAAAAAATTCAAGAACAAACTGGTTACTCATTGGAAGTAACGGTTTAAGTCGAAATGGTGCCTGACACCACTCGGGGTGTCAGGCACCAACCATTTGCTGAATTCTGAAATTAGTGAATCTCGACTATACTTGGTCACTTAGATACATATTACCTTTGACTTCTTTAAAAGGCCAGTATACAATTATAAGTGAATGATAAACGTTTAGGAGGATTATTAAAAAATGACACATGCAATGAGACTACGATTCCCAACTTTGAACCAGTAATTGAATACGGTCAAAGGCTCTGTTCGTGATGCAGAGTAAACGGGATTAGTCTGTCCTTTTTTAATAATCTTCATTTCATATTTGTGAAGTAGTCATTCACCCTATACCGGCAATTTGTTTCTCCACTTAACCAACTTTTGAATGGGGTCACTGATGCCTGATTATGCGTGAAAAAATATGTAATGTACAGAAAGGCGGCTTATTCTGCCTTTCTTTATTTTTGTCTTATTTTAACCTTACTTTGTGTACTCCAAAGGCAGGTTTATTTTCTGACGGCTTTTAATAGCCCCCTAACGGAATAAGGATGGGTCTACTCCCTTTACTCTCAAGTCACAGGCAGATGCTTGTGATTTTTTTATTTGAAAGGAAGAGGAAATATGACTAATAAAGAAAAAAGTGCTGAATTAGCTAGTAAATATGTTCAGGTATTCAGTTGCCCACTTTGTAATAGTCCAATGGCGGTTACTCATTTAAAAAGCCTTATCTGCCTGAATAATCATACGTTTGATTTTGCAAAGCAGGGATATGTAAACATGATGACTCGTTCTGCACATAGCCATTACGACAAGAAATTATTTAAGGCAAGACAAAAAATCATTATGGAAAGTAACTTATATACCTCACTTCATCAGAAAATTTCAGAAGTTATCAATGAAAAGATACATGCTTCTACTGGTGAAATCATCATTCTTGATGCTGGCTGTGGCGAAGGTTCCCATTTACAAAGGATTTTAGATAAAGGTAAGAATGGGACAATTACAGGATTAGGTGTAGATATTTCAAAGGAAGGCATTAGAATGGCAGCCAGCAATTACAAAGAATCCATCTGGCTTGTCGGTGATTTAGCTCACCCACCCATATCGGCTCAATCGTGCCATATCATTTTGAATATCCTTTCTCCTGCCAATTATAAGGATTTCAAGCGGATTTTAGTGTCAGACGGTCTCATTGTTAAAGTGGTTCCTCGCACAAATTATCTTAAAGAACTTCGGAAAGCACTTTTCGATGATATGGATATGAAGACTTATAAAAATGATGAAACGGTGTCACTTTTTAACCAGCATTTTCAACTAGTGAACATGATCCATTTAAGCTATACCAAGAAATTACCTCAATCAGATTTATCAAAATTAGTTCAAATGTCTCCACTTGCCTGGAACTCGAAGAAGGAACAAATTGATAAATTTACAAATCAAGTTTTTTCTGAGATTACCGTTGATTTAGATATTTTGGTAGGAGTAAATAGACAGACGAAGGAGGGCGAAGAGTAATGGAAAATGTATGTATTCAAATGGAAAATATAGAACTTTCATTTTTAGATAGAGTAGTACTAAATATCCCGAGGTTGGCCGTGCACCAGTTTGATCGAATTGGCATTGTTGGAAAGAATGGTGCGGGAAAAAGTACCCTGCTGAAACTTATGGCTGGTCAAATTAAGCCAGATAAAGGCCATGTGAAACGCTTCATAGATTTTGCCTATTTTGATCAACTAACATCACCTGAACAAACCGAGGTAGATTACGGGCTAAAAGGAAGACTGTCAATTCCAGAAACGGAGATTGAAAACTTTAGCGGTGGTGAACAGACAAGACTAAAGTTAGCTCAAATTTTCTCAAACTATCATGAAGGATTATTAATTGATGAGCCAACCACTCATCTAGATGGAGATGGTATACAATTTTTCATCGAAGAATTGTCTTACTATTATGGTGCTTTAATCATTGTGAGTCACGATCGGTATGTATTGGATAAACTTGTGACGAAGATTTGGGAACTGGAAGATGGAATGGTAACCGAATATACAGGGAATTACTCCGAATACGCTCGCCAAAAAGAGCTTCAGAAAAGACAGCAACAGGAACAACATGATCGATACCTCAAAGAAAAATCACGTCTTATTAAAGCTGCAGAGGAAAAAATGAAGAAGGCTGAGAAAATCACACAGGCGAACGGGCGTATGTCCAAAAAAGAAACAAAAGCAAAGGCGAATAAAATGTTTATGACAAAATCAAAGGATACAAGTCAAAAGGCCGTTCAACGAGCAGCAAAAGCAATCGAGCAGAGAGTGGAACAGCTTGAAGCGGTGGAACCTCCCAAAGAGGAGCAAATCATTCGTTTTCACCAGTCAAATGCTCTTCAATTACACAATAAATTTCCAATTATAGCGGACCGTTTAACGATAAAAGCAGGGAATAAGGTACTTCTCGAAGAAGCGAGCTTCCAGTTTCCATTAGGTAAGACAATCGCCATTACTGGGAAGAATGGTTCAGGAAAAACAACTTTGCTTCGCCATATATTAGAGCGGGGTGAAGGGATTACAATTTCTCCAAAAGCCGTTATCGGTTCCTTTGAACAGATGGATTATCAATTAACAAAAAATGAATCGGTCCTCGGCTTTATGAAAGATAGAAGCGACTACGATGAGAGAAAAATTCGTTCTGTCCTACACTCTATGAGTTTTACAGGAAATGATTTAAAAAAGAATGTCCGCCATTTAAGCGGTGGGGAGGCAATTCGTCTCGTGTTGTGTCAACTGTTTTTAGGAAGATATAATATACTAGTTTTAGATGAGCCAACAAACTTTTTAGATGTTTTTTGTATTGAAGCCTTGGAACGATTCCTTAAAGCATATGAGGGAACTGTTCTCCTTGTATCGCATGATCGAACTTTTATAGAGAGAGTGGCTGATTGTGTTTATGTCATAGAAGATAAGAAACTAGTGTTAAAGAGATAAAGCATTAAGGAGGAGCAGGATAACTCTATTTCTTTATTCTGCCTCTCCAAGTGTCATTAAAGTCGGCTTGCAGCTAAATAGTTAGTATCTAAACGCATTAGAACCATTGTGTATTCAAGGTTTAGATTTTAACGTTATAAGGAATGAGTATTTAGAGGTGAATAATTGAATATCGGTAATAATTCATTAATAAATGATAAATATTTATTGATAATCGATAAATATAAGGGTAAAATATTGATAAATAAACTATCGAGGTGCTTTTGATGAGACGAGGATCAACACTTTTTTTAAAAATTGCTGTTATTCTTATTGGAATCCCTGTGCTTGCTTTGTGCATCTTTTTGGTGCCGAAGATCGGCAATTTTACAGCAGAATTGTATCCGGATGTTGCCTTTATGAAATATATCGTTTTACTTGTCGTGTATGGAGCAGCGATCCCTTTTTACTTTGCTTTGTATCAGGCTTTTAAACTTTTACACTATATTGACAAGAACAAAGCCTTTGCGCAAATTTCTGTAATGGCTTTAAAAAAAATTAAAAACTGTGCCATCACTATCAGTATCTTGTATGTAGCAGGCATGCCGCTGTTTTATCTTATGGCGGAGAAAGACGATGCCCCAGGTATTATAGTAATTGGATTGATCATTATCTTTGGTTCTATTGTGATCGCCGTCTTTGCTGCAGTTCTTCAAAGACTTTTACAGGAAGCTATTGATATAAAATCAGAAAATGATTTAACGGTCTGAGGTGAAAACAATGGCGATAATTATCAATATTGATGTGATGCTGGCAAAGAGAAAAATGAGTGTAACAGAACTTTCGGAAAGGGTTGGAATAACGATGGCTAACCTTTCGATATTGAAAAATGGAAAGGCAAAGGCGATCAGGTTCTCAACTTTAGAAGCAATTTGTAAGGCTTTAGATTGCCAGCCGGGCGATATTTTAGAATATCGAAGTGATGATGGCACCGAAAATTCATAAAGGGGGGTTATTTTTGAATCTAACCATCCAAAGTAATTCTCAGAGAAAAACCCTGAAGGCACAAACCGTGAGAGCACTAAGGCAACTCGTTCGTTTTGGCTGGGAGCAAGCCCTATCTTGTTTGTTTCCAGTTGTAATTTTTGCCTCGTTGGCTTTTACAAAAATCCTCCCGCTTCCCTTCCTGCCCCGGTATGATTGGCTGCTCATCATTTGTCTTCTGATGCAGTGGGTGATGGTACGTTCTGGGTTGGAAACACGGGATGAACTAAAGGTAATCACCTTGTTCCACCTCATTGGGCTTGCACTTGAAATTTTCAAGACACATATGGGCTCCTGGTCTTATCCTGAGGAAGGATATTTCAAAATTTTTGGTGTTCCTTTATATAGCGGATTTATGTATGCAAGTGTGGCGAGCTATCTTTGCCAGGCATGGAGGAGGCTGAAGGTTGAACTGGTGAAGTGGCCACCATTTGTGCAGGTTGTGCCTCTTGCCGCTGCAATTTATTTAAATTTTTTCACCCACCATTATTGGATTGATGTTCGCTGGTGGTTATCCGGGCTTGTCATAATTGTCTTTTGGCAATCATGGGTCACATACGAAGTTGATAGAACTCGATACCGCATGCCACTTGCACTTTCTTTTGTACTCATTGGATTTTTTATCTGGATTGCCGAAAACATCGCAACGTTCTTTGGAGCTTGGGAATATCCAAATCAAACCGAAGTATGGAGTCCCGTTCATCTCGGTAAGGTGAGTTCCTGGCTCTTATTAGTGATTGTTAGCTTTCTTATCGTAGCGACGTTAAAGCAGGTTAAAGGGAAGAATTCAACGATGGTCGATACGGGTACCGGTCCATCTAGATAATGATGGTTGTCTTAAGGGGAATCTTCTTTTTAGACAACCTTTTTCTTTGTATGCATTCCGCTTGATTAACTCCCTTATTTTGCTCCCGGTGTTATTGAATATGATTTAAGAAAAAGGAAAATACTTTAATGTTAATAATAGTTTTAATTAGGAGAGGGGGATTTCTGAGGTATGCTGATGGAGCATTTGATCCTGTTAGCCATGTGGCTGTTTGGTTTTATTGCTTTTCTTCTGTTTATTCCACGCAAAGAATGGCGCAAAGGACTGTTGGCATTCTTGATGTCTCAAGCGGTCATTTGGCTTTGTGACATGCCTTCCTTTAAATATGGTTTGTTAAGTGCCCCTGTACGGGAGCTGCCAAAAGCGACTGATCTTCCTCTGACAATTAATTATTTTTTTTATCCAGTATTATTTGCCATATATTACGTCCGTTATCAACCAAAGAGCAGTCTATGGTATAGATTTACCTACTTTTTTGTATGGGCTACTGGCACGACGCTGTTTGATATTATGCTTGAGAGATATACAGATTTATTAGAATATCAATTATTGACGTGGTATGGGATGTGGATTTATATTGGCTTTCTCAATTACGTAAGTCAAGCTTGCTGCAATTGGTTCTACAAGGATGAAGCCTTGTTTCAAACAGACGGGAGGCCCTCATGAGAATAGAATGGTGGATTTTATTAGCGGTGTACGCAGTTGCAACCGGAATTCTTTTCTTCACACCAAAAAATAAAATACGGCTTGCAGTCGTGGCCTTTTTGTTTAAACAGATTATTACCTTCCTTATCGGTTTAGTAGTCGTACAGCTGGGGCTGCTTGAATACCCTATTCGATTTTTTTCCTCTGTCAGTCGGACGAGCTTCACCTATGAGTATTATGCCTTTCCGGTCATCTGTGCCGCCTTTAATGTTTGGTATCCAAACGACCGAAGCAGACTTATTCAAATAGGGTATTATGTTGGATATGCTTCTGTGTTGACAATGGCTGAAGTGGTGATTGAAAAATACACTGATCTCATCAAATACATACATTGGGAATGGTATATTTCTTGGATTTCTATCTGTCTTTCGTTTTATTTAACGCGATCATTTTGCGTCTGGTTTTTTGCCAAGGGGAGAGTTTAATATTGTAATCCCTAACTTCGCTTGAAGCTGATTTTAGTAACCCGATCATTAAAACAAGCCACGGAAAAATCGCATTGGTACAGCGTCAGGCTGCAAAGATTTGTGTTAAATTCCAGGAAATGATAGGGAAAATTCTTTTATGGCAATGAAAAAGAATTGGGAGGCGTACTGTTGTTACGTTCTCCCATTTTTAAGTCTTGAAATCCATTGAATATTTTTCTATTATATAAGTAAATAATTATTTATTTATGTTGCTTGAGAAGAGGTGTATACCATGGAAAAATCTTTGGTGGAAATAGAACATGCCGCAAATATGTTGAAATTATTAGGTGATAAAACACGCTTAACGATTGTGGCCATGTTAAAACAACGACAATGCTGTGTCTGTGAATTTCAGGAGGTCTTTGACATGAGCCAGCCATCGATAAGCCAGCATCTCCGTAAATTAAAAGATGCAGGGATGGTTAAGGAAGAACGAAGGGGCCAATGGATTTACTATTCCCTAAATGAGAATAGTGAACTATATGGACTTATGGAAGATATTTTAGAGCATGTTCCTGAACAGACAGAGAAAATCAAACAAATTGAAAAAAGCAATCCAACGCTTCGTTGTGGCTGTTAAGCGGTTTTCCTGCGTGTCCGTGACGAAATTGAAGATCGGGTAAAACGCTTTGGCGAAACGGGTAAGTAATTAAATAGCTGAGTGATTCAATACTCATGGCTTTGATTATTGATTTCATATAAGTAAATACTTATATAATTATAGGAGGGACAGTAATGAGTAAAGTAGAGATTTTTGACCCGGCATTATGTTGCCCAACAGGTGTATGCGGTCCAAATGTTAATCCAGAGTTAACGAGAGTAGCAACGGCCATCTTTTTATTGGAGAAGAGAGGATATGACATTAAACGATATAACCTGGGAACAGAACCAGGAATATTTGTTGAGAACGAGGAGGTAAATAAAATCCTTCATGAAAAGGGCCCAGATTCACTTCCGGTTACTTTGGTTGAGGGAAAAACAGCAAAAATTGGAGCCTACCCAACCAATGAAGAATTTGCTGAATGGTTTGGGGTAAAAGTAGAGGAACTTGCCGAAAAGCCAAAACCACGTCTGACCATTGATTTAAAACCATCAAAATAAGAGAGAAGTGGGAAATCATGTTTCAATCCTTCAATCTGAAAGTGATTGCGGATACAAAGTTCATATTTTTTACAGGAAAAGGCGGCGTCGGGAAAACTTCAACCGCCTGTGCAACAGCTGTAGGCTTAGCGGACGAAGGAAACAGAGTTTTGCTTGTTAGTACAGATCCTGCCTCAAATTTACAGGATGTTCTGGAAGTGGAGTTAACGAATGCTCCAATAGCAATACCCAATGTCCCTAACCTTTATGCTTGTAATCTTGATCCGGAGGAAGCTGCAAGGGCTTACCGGGACAGAATCATCGGGCCCTATCGCGGAAAACTTCCTGATACAGTAGTGGCGACCATGGAGGAGCAATTATCAGGTGCTTGTACGGTTGAAATTGCGGCATTTGATGAATTTACCAACTTACTTGCAGACCCAAGAGTTGTAAATGTTTATGATCATATCATTTTTGATACAGCTCCAACTGGGCATACACTTCGCCTATTGCAATTACCAACAGCCTGGAGTGGCTTTTTGGACGAAAGTACCCATGGTGCCTCATGCCTCGGTCCGCTTTCAGGATTATCCGAAAAGAAGGAAATCTATGCGGAAACCATGAGGGCACTTTCTGATCCAGCAAAGACAACGTTGATTCTTGTTGCCAGACCTGATGAGTCATCTCTACTTGAAGCCAGTCGAGCAGCTAAGGAATTAAAAGAAATTGGCATTTCCAATCAAACTTTGATCATCAATGGGCTAATGCAGTCGTATCTGTCTGATGATCAACTTTCTGCATCAGTTTATCAGCGGCAGCAGCATGCAATAAGACAAACACCTGCCGACTTAAAGCAAATGGTCAAATATTCCTTGCCATTTGTATCATATTCCTTAACAGGCGTTCAAAGTCTACGGCATTTATTTAAACAGGATACGCTGCCGGTTGCAGAAGCAAAGATGGACGAAAAGAAAATATCTTTACCAGGCCTAAATCAAGTGATTGAGGATTTTTCTGCCAACAATAAGAGAGTTATTTTTACAATGGGTAAGGGTGGTGTTGGTAAGACCACGATCGCAGCTGCCATTGCTGTAGGGCTAGTAGAAAAAGGCCATAAAGTGCACCTAACGACAACAGACCCTGCTGCCCATTTAGAGTTTGTTTTTCAAAATAGCGAATTCAATGACCGTTTGACCATCAGTCGAATTGATCCAAAAGAGGAAGTTGCGGCTTACAGGTCTGAAGTGCTATCTAAAGTTAGCGGTGACCTGGATGAAGAAGCACTTGCCTATATTGAAGAGGATTTAAACTCTCCTTGTACAGAGGAAATCGCCGTTTTTCGTGCTTTTGCGGAAGTTGTTGCTAGTTCAAAGGATGCCATTGTGGTGATTGATACTGCCCCAACTGGCCACACCCTTCTCCTTTTGGATGCCGCTCAAGCCTATCATAAAGAGCTTGCCCGTTCAACAGGGGATATTCCAGAGAGTGCCAAGCATTTGCTGCCTCGTTTAAGAAACCCGAAGGAAACGAGTGTGGTGATCGTTACCCTAGCCGAAGCGACCCCGGTTTTAGAGGCCGGTCGTTTGCAGGACGATTTAAAACGTGCAAATATTATTCCTCAATGGTGGGTGATTAACCAGAGTCTGAACGCTGCCGAAACAAATGATCCTGTATTAAAAGGAAGAGCTAATGCAGAAGTTGCATGGATCCGGAAAGTGACTGCGGAATTGGCTGAAAAGAGTGCAATAGTCCCTTTAATGAGCGAAGAGAATAGAGGATATGAACAATTAAAACTTTATCTATGATAAGAACCAAGTGATATAATGAAGTTAATTTTTAGAAAGGCGATGGAAAAATGATAATCACAGATCAAGCTCGTGATGTATTAAAGCAATTGTTTCAACAATACAATGCTGAAAATATCCGTGTTTATTTTGCAGGCTTTGGCTGAGCAGAGCCAAAAGTAGGACTGGCTCTGGAGGAGCCGACTAAGAATGATCAAGTAGTGGCCATTAATGAAATAACGGTAGCAATTGATCCAGATATTGAGCCCTATACGGAGAATCTCACCCTTGATTTTAATCAAGAGGCCAATGGACTCGTGTTATTAGGTAATGAAAGTAATTGTTGTTAAAAGGTTAATATTAAAGGGAGTTGGGTTATTACAAACAACTTCCCTTTTTTAAAAGATAAGGGAGTATAAATTTTCGACTTTGAGAATTGTCCAGCTCCAGCGCCTAGCGGCTAGTGTCCTTCGCTCTCCGCCCTACGATAAGTCAACAAAGCAGCTTCTATGAAAAAACATCATGTAGCTTTGCGACGAGCTGAACATTCTCTTCTTCGAATTGACTTTGGCGCAGGAGCATCGTGTTTCCTTTATCTCAGTTGGAGCGCTCCACAAGGAAGGCTTCGACAGCATTTGCATCGCACGAAGGAAAAGCGATAGCTTTTTTGAGGAGGCCATACGCCGCTGATCAAGGCGCTTGCGCTTTTCTAAGTCCAAGGATAATGTTTTAACCGAACCCGTTAACATATTGAAGGCTTTTAATCATACATTTAAATCAGAGGTGAAAAAGATGCCGAGAGCAAAATATAGATCTTCTGATGTTGATTTGATGGCAAGGATGATGCGAGCTGAAGCCGAAGGTGAAGGAAAAATGGGAATGTTGCTTGTTGGAAATGTAATTGTGAATCGTGTAAAGGCTAATTGTTTAGACTTTAAAGGGTTACGGACAATTCCACAGGTAATTTTTCAAGTACAAGGAGGAAACTATTCCTTTGAAGCAGTTCAAAAGGGGAATGTATTTTACCAGGCTGCGAGAAGTTCTGAGAGAAGACTGGCCAAACAAACCTTAGATTATTGGAGGAATTTCCCGGCTAAACATGCCTTATGGTATTTTAATCCCCATGCCCCATGTCCACCAACATGGTACGATCAACCATTTGCAGGACAATATAAACAGCATTGTTATTATGAGCCAGTGGAATGTCCTGGTGCTTATAGTTGGTAAAAAATAGTGAACTTCATCACTATATTATTGATCTTTGAAAATTATGGTAGCAGGTGTTCTTCTTTGGAAGGAATCATAATACGCAACGCCCAATCCAAGTTCCGGGGTTGGGTGTTTTTTTTGGAAAAATTGTCTCCGCAAGAAAGTACTCTATCAGCAAGTAGATTAGCAGAGCGCAAGTAAAGCATGGCCATCCGCAAGTAAAAGGCGATGATCCGCAAAAAAATAACTGTATTGTTCGGGAGGTAAAAGGTATGAAATTATCTTAGTATTGCTTTATAATGGTTATCTGGAGGAGTAGAACCATATGAAAAAAAACATGGCATTAGTCATTGTATTGATGAACCTATTGATCGCTTTTTTGGGAATCGGCCTTGTTATTCCGGTTACCCCTGCGATAATGAATGAACTACATATAACCGGGTCTGTTGTCGGCTATATGGTCGCGGCCTTTGCGCTGACGCAGCTGTTTGTGTCTCCAATAGCAGGCCGCTGGGTAGACCGCTTCGGACGGAAAAATATCATTATTATTGGATTGGTCATTTTTGGACTTTCGGAGTATTTATTCGGAATCGGCAAAACAGTGGAAGTTCTGTTTGTCTCGCGCATGCTCGGCGGTGTCAGTGCAGCCTTTATCATGCCGGGGGTAACGGCTTTTATTGCTGATATTACCACATTGGATACAAGGGCAAAAGCGCTTGGCTATATGTCGGCGGCTATTTCAGCAGGTTTTATTCTAGGGCCGGGGCTTGGCGGCTTTTTGGGGGAAATTGGAACCCGCTTGCCGTTTTTCTTTGCCGCCGGCCTTGGATTATTTGCCGGGATTTTATCTTTTCTTTTACTTCATGAGCCGGAACGAAATACTGAAAATGAGCAAGTGGCCAAACAAAGAACAGGGTTTCGCCGGATTTTTGCACCGATGTACTTTATTGCTTTTATGGTCATTTTCATCTCACAGTTTGGTCTAGCTTCTTTTGAATCGTTATTCTCCCTTTTTGTCGATCATAAATTTGCCTTTACGCCAAAGGACATTGCCATCATTATAGCAGGCAGCGGCATTTTCGGAGCCATTTTTCAAATTGTCTTTTTTGGCCCCCTGATAAAATGGCTGGGTGAGATTCGCTTAATCCTTTATTGTTTTATTTTTTCAACAGTTCTGGTGTTTTTAACAACCGTGGTCAACACCTATGCAACGATTCTGCTTGTTACCACCACTGTGTTTGTTGGCTTTGACCTAATGCGGCCGGCGGTTACAACGTATTTATCAAGGATTGCCGGAAACGAACAGGGGTTTGTTGGCGGGATGAATTCGATGTTTACAAGTATTGGCAACGTGATTGGCCCGATCATAGGCGGGATTTTGTTCGATGTCAATCTTAATTATCCCTTTTATTTTGCTACGGTGATGTTGGTGGTGGGCGTTGGAATCACACTCGCCTGGAAAGAGCCGGAATACGACACAGCGAAATAATCGTAATGGAAGCGGCTGCCCCAATCGGTAATTGTGATGGAAAAAACAAACTGCTTAAATCATATTTTCGGATCAATGGGATGGAAATGAATCTTTAGAAATAAGAGTGACTAATCTTCTTAAAATAGAGGTTAGTCTCTCTTATCTTTGATTTTTAGTGTGCACAGAGAATGAAACTATTTAATGACTGCTCATTTCCAGTTGAGGTATTCATCAATTCATAATAACTGTTGACCAATGTTTGAATCATTGGTAAAGCATGGCTAAATTGTTGGCGAATACTATTGGCGTAACTCTTTTCCCATTGCCCATCCTGCAAATACGTTGCATCAACTACAAGTTGTTTTTCAATTTGAAAGTCTGCTTGTTTCAACAGCTGTTTTATCTGGGTTTTATCAAATAAATTTTGGATATTTCCATCATTATTTATAAAGTTTGAATATAACGCCAGAATCGAAGCCGCACAAAAATGAGCACGCTGCGCCATGCTGGTAAAGTCAAGATCCCATTCTGCAAAGCATAGACGTTTAGTCATGCCCCGCAGTTTTTTAAAATAATGCAGTACATCCTCCGGTCTCTTAAAATACCATGAGCAATGTGAGAGGACCGCCATGTCAAATAGTGCAGTCGATTCAAATTTGTCAAAATCGGTTTCGAATTGGAAGGAGATACGTTTTCCTAGTGCGGAGTTCATAATTCGATCAGCAGATTGGCCTAATGTCAGCGGTGCACCATAATCAGGGCTGGCTATATCAATTGCCGTAACAAAGCCATTTTCTCCCACTGCATCTGCTATTGCAACGGTAGTATCGCCTTGACCGCAGCCAATTTCCAATACATGCATTCCTGTTTGAATCGCAAATGCTTCTACTAAACTTAAACGATGCTGCAATTGAACCCGTTGAATTACATCGTCTTCAAATAGTTTATAGTTCGCTAAAAAGGCTGCTGTTTTTTCATTAAGCTGAAAAGATGTCATCAGAGTCCCTCCTAAATGATGGGTAGGTAAGTCAGCCACGCTCCTACTAAGGGTTATAAACATATTTTTAATAAGACTATCATATTTACCGCCGTTGTCCCAACCTATATGGAAGATAGATTTTTTGTTAGGTCACGATACATAACAATCTGAGATATTTCAATAGTGAAGAGTGATGCAGAGTGAAAAAGAAATTATTGATGATTACTCCGGAGAATCAAGAAATCAATCGCTTTAGAAAAAGGCAATTTAATAACTTTGTCCAGATTACCATGCCGTATCTGGCCGCCTTTGTTGACCAGGAAAAATATCTCGTAACCTTAGTGGATGAGTACAACCAAAAGATCCCCTTTGACCGGCATTTTGACTTAGTAGCGATCACCGTGAATACTTCAAACGCTGCCCACTGTTATCGAATGTCGGAAAAATTCAGGGAAATGGGAGCAAAGGTTGTCTTTGGCGGACCGCATGTCACCCTTTTACCGGACGAAGCAATGGAGCATTGTGATTATCTGATTGTTGGCGAGGCAGAACAAACTTGGCCACAGTTTCTTTCGGAATTTTACAATGGCGAATGTGAGAAAAAGCTCTATCAGATGGGTGAGATCCCTTTCTTGGCTGGAATTCCAATTCCAAGGCGGGATTTAATTCATAAGCGATTCTTTACAAAAGGTGCGGTCATTTCCTCAAGAGGCTGCCCTTATCATTGCGCGTACTGCAACCTTAAACAAATTTATTATGATTCGTTCAGAACACGGCCGATTGCTGAAGTAATTGAAGATATTCGCCAAATGAAGAGCAAATATTTTGTTTTTTGGGATGATAACTTTTTTGGTGACATCAGGTATGCTAAAGCACTGATGAAAGAGTTGAAGGGCTTAAACAAGCGCTGGGCTGCCCAGGTGACGCTGGAGCGGTGCCGTGATCAGGAACTATTGCAGCTTGCCAAAGAATCCGGCTGTATTTATTTCTTTGTCGGAATTGAGTCCTTTTCCGAGGAAAGCCTGCAAAGTGTGAACAAGCGGATCAACAATGTTGCAAAGTATGAGCAGCTCATTGGCGATATTCACAGGCACGGCATTTCAGTGCAGGCGGGAATCATTTTTGGTTTTGATACAGATAACCGCGATGTTTTTAAGAAAACACTGGATGCCTGCAATCACCTTGGCATTGATGGGGTAACCGTCAGCATTCTGACACCGTTACCCAAAACCCCGGTTTATGAACAGTATAAAAGAGAAGGAAGGCTTTTGACAGACGACTGGAGTGCATATAACGGAAAAACAAGAGTTGCCTATCAACCGAAACAAATGACTGCTGAAGAACTATTCGAAGGATATATGTGGTTTAGGAAGGAATTTTACTCCTGGAAATCGATATGTAAGAGAATGAAAGTATCACGGGTCAATTTGCTTCATAACTTACTCGTAAATTTGGGCTATAAAATCAGCATTAAAGGAACCTATAAATAAATATATCTTAAAATTGATTCCTGTCAGCATTCCATTATTATCGATTATAATAGACATAGATCTTGTTATTCTTCTGCTGTGTCTTATTTTCATCTATAATCTTTGGAATTTGGAAAAAGGTAGCTGGGCACTTTGGTCCTGTTAAGGCAAGGAAAAGAGATTGAATAAGCTGGGCCGTTGAATGTGTGCTGGTTTTTCAGCTGATTTAAGGAAACTATTGCGGTGAGGGGATCATTTTAATGAAACAACTGTGGTATGGTGGAACCATTTACACGATGGAAAAAGAAAATGAAACGGTTGAAGCTGTTCTGGTTAGGAATGATAGAATCCTAGCGGTCGGCTCGTTTGCTGAGCTTCATGTCCAGGCAGATGAGTGCATCAATTTGCAAGGTACGGTCATGTACCCGGGGTTCGTTGACAGCCATCTTCATCTGATTTTTCAAGGAGAAAAGTTACTTCGGCTCGACTTAACAAAAGCCCGTTCGGCGGAAGAGATGTTAGCGATGGTCAAGGAGGCAGCGGAGACAACACCTGCTGATCAATGGCTGTTTGGCGAAGGCTGGAATGAAAATAATTTTCCTGATAAGCGAATTCCAACCATGGCTGAACTTGATGCGATTCGAAAAGGACCGATCCTTTTAACTAGGGTTTGTCATCATGTTGTTCTTGGAAATACAGCGGCGCTGCAGGCAGGCGGAATAACGGAAACAAGTAAGGCACCTGCCGGAGGGGAGATCGGCCGGGATCCCGCTGGAAAGTTAAATGGGCTTTTATATGAAAAAGCCTCAGACCTCGTGACCAATGCGATTCCCCGGGGAGGAGAAGCCTATATTGATTCTTTGGCAGCGGAGCTAAGCCTTGCGGTTGAGCAGATGCTGTCGGTCGGCTTAACAGGTGCCCATACGGAAGATATGTCCTATTTCGGCGATTTTCATAATCCGCTGACGGCCTTTCACCGTGTTATTGGTGAGAAACATCATTTCCGTGTAAACCTGCTTCGACACTATACTGTTTTTGAAAAAATGATGCAGGCGAATCTTGACTTTGACGCGCCATTTATTGAGCCGGGAGCGATGAAAATTTTCACGGATGGGTCATTAGGCGGTTCAACCGCTGCGTTATCCAAGTCGTATGCCGATCAGCCGGGCCATAACGGGCTGCTGGTGCAAACTGATGAACAGCTGGAGGAGCTTGTCAAGCTTGCCCGTAAATATGATGAAGTGGTTGCCGTACATATGATTGGTGATGCCGGGGCGGAACAAATTCTCAATGTGATTGAGCAGTATCCGGCGCCAAGCGGCAAACGTGACCGCTTAATCCACGCCTGTGTTCTGCGTGAAGATTTAATCGAACGGATGGCGAAATTGCCGGTAGTTGTCGATGTGCAGCCAGCGTTTGTTCCATCTGATTTTCCTTGGGTCATTGACCGCCTTGGCGAAGAACGTTTGGAATATGCTTATCCTTGGAAGACCTTATTAGATCATGGCATTATGTGTGCCGCAGGAACGGATGCCCCAATCGAGGATTTTAATCCGATTGCTTCGATCTATGCTGCGGTAGAGCGGAAAAGGCCTTATGCCGCGCATGAAGGATATGTGCCGAAGGAAAAAATCTCCCGGTTTGATGCCATTCGCATGTATACGGTCGGCAGTGCCCAGGCTATTTGTAAAGAGCACGAGCGCGGGCTGATTAAACCCGGTTACGCTGCCGACTTCTCGATTTTTGACCGTGATCTATTTGCCGGCACCTCAGAGGATATGCTAAAAGCCCAAGCGGTAAAAACGGTGGTTGCGGGACGGACGGTTTATGATAGAACAGAACAAAAATACTGATAGAAATAACAAACTAACTCAACCCAGTTATTATTTGGGTTGAGTTTTTTGTTTCATGTGCACTTTTTTTAGAAAATTCTTAAAAAAGTGCACAAAAAAGTAAGATATTACACTTGTTACGAAATGTCATCCATATGAAAATTACTATTAATAGTTAGGAAAAAGGAAGGAGAATCGTCGTGCAACGTCCACTTGAGCATATTAAAGTGTTAGATTTTACCAGAGTGTTGGCTGGTCCCTACTGTACGATGCTGTTGGCGGATATGGGAGCGGAAGTAATAAAAATTGAAAAGCCGGGTACAGGGGATGATACAAGGGGGTTTGGGCCTTATCAAAATAATGAGAGCGGTTACTTTATGTTTTTAAACAGAGGAAAGAAAAGTATTGAACTAAACCTGAAGAGTAATGAATCGATAGAACTCCTTAAGGAGCTTATAAAAGAAGCTGATGTCGTAATTGAAAACTTTCGTCCGGGGGTAATGAAAAAACTTGGTTTAGATTATGAGAATTTAAAGCAACTCAATCCCGGAATTATCTATGCTTCTATCTCCGGGTTTGGTCAGTATGGTCCCTATAGCGCCCGGCCGGCCTATGATCTCGTTGCCCAGGCAATGGGCGGGTTGGCCAGTATTACCGGTCATCCGCAGCAACCACCAACCCGAGTTGGATCCTCCCTAGGTGATATGAGTGCAGCTTTGTATACGGCCTATGGAATTATGGTTGCCCTATTTCACCGGCAGAGAACAGGTGAGGGTCAATGTATTGATGTGGCAATGGTAGATTCTATTTTCTCCTTATTAGAAAGCAATGTTATGCGCTATACGATTGAAGGGATAGTACCAGAAAGAATTGGCAGCCGTCATCCAATTAGTTCACCTTTCGATATTTTTAAGGCCCAAGACGGGTACATTGTGATTGCGGTGGCAAATGATTCTCTTTTTAAACGATTATGTTCCATTATGGGTCGTCCAGAGCTGGAACAGGATGAACGGTTCTGTAAGGATGCGTTACGAACAAAACATGTGGATGAGCTTAAACTTATCATTGAAGATTGGCTCCGGGCTTATACCGTCGAGGAAGCAGTTGAAATGATGAATAATGGCGGTGTTCCAAGCTCACCAATATTAAATATTCAAGAGATTTGTGAAGATGATCATATTGCTGTTCGCGAAATGCTTGTTGAATTAGAACATCCAATTGCCGGGAAAACAAAAATCCTTGGAAATCCTGTAAAGTTTTCCAAGACACCGGCAATTATCAATAAGCCGAGCCCTTCACTTGGTGAACATACAGATGAAATTCTCAGCAAATACAGGAAGCAAGGCATCATTTAATACAATGGAAAAAGGGGGAATAACGGTGCATTTTGAATTAACAGAGGAACAAAGAAGCATTCGCCAAATGGTGCGGGAATTTAGCAGGGAGGTTTTACAACCCAAAGCGGCTGAATTAGATAGGGATAATCGCTTTCCAACAGAACACATACCCAGGTTAGCGGAATTAGGGTTAATGGGGATTGCCTATCCGGAAAAGGATGGCGGAGTAGGGGCCGATTCGATTGCAGAGGCAATCGCTGTTGAAGAAATCACTTATGCATGTGCGGCAACTGGCTCTATTCTTACAGCCCACTACTTGGGAATTGATGGCCTATACTTAGCGGCCAATGAAAAACAGCGAAAAAAATATTTAGTTCCTGGTTGTGCTGGCGAAAAGTTATTTGCTTTCTGTTTAACAGAGCCTAATGGGGGGACTGACGTTTCCTCCATGAAGACGAATGCTAAACTTGTAGGGGATGAATATATCATAAACGGTTCAAAAATATTCATTACCAATGCTGTATATGCCGATACATATGTGGTATATGCAAAGACCGAGCAAGAAAAAGGTTCGAAGGGAATTAGCGCATTTATTGTTGAAAAAGGAACACCGGGATTATCATTTGGGGCTGGAGACGACAAGATGGGTATTCGCGGGGCCAGGACCAATGAAGTTATTTTTGAAAATTGCCGAATTCCCAAGGGGAATCTTGTTGGAAAGGAAGGCGACGGATTCAAAATTGCCATGACGGTTGTTGACCGCGGGCGGATTGGGATTGCTTCCATGGCCATTGGACTTGCCCAAGCTGCATTAGATTCAGCCATTTCTTATTCAAAAGAGCGGATCGCATTCAGCCAACCAATATCGCAATTCCAAGGGCTTCAATGGATGCTTGCCGAAATGGCGGCAGAGCTGGAAGTAGGCCGGTTATACACGTATTATGCTGCCAGCCTTAAAGATAAAAAAGGGTACAGACTATCAAAAGAAGCCTCTATTGCAAAATTATTTACCTCCGAGATATCGAACCGTATCGTTCATAAAGCTGTTCAAATCCATGGTGGATATGGCTACATGAAAGAATATCCAGTCGAGCGCTTTTACCGTGATCAACGGATTTTGGAAATTTTTGAAGGCACCTCTCAAGTACAAAAAATGGTCATTGCCAGTCATCTCTTAAAATAAAGTCGAATGAAGGAAAATGAAAAGTTTTTAGTGAATTAATAAGTTATCCGTGTTGTTTTAGTTTTAAAGGGAGCGATTTTATGTTTCAAACCATACAGTCACCGACCGGCAATGAATTAAATTGTAAGAATTGGGAAACGGAAGCATTGTTACGGTTATTTCTGAACAGTCTTGACCCTCGTGTAGCCGAAAATAGTAAAGAATTAATTGTTTATGGCAGCCGAGGAAAGGCTGCTAGAAACAAGCGGGCGTTTGAGGTAATCATCCGTGAACTAAAACAGTTAGAGGATAACCAAACGCTATTGATTCAATCAGGAAAGCCGGTTGCGACATTTCAAACTTCTTCATTTGCTCCACGTGTTATATCTTCTACTGCAATGGTTGTACCAAAATGGGCAAACGATGAGTATTTTACCAAGCTTGAAAAAAAGGGATTAACAATGTATGGGCAATCAACTGCTGCATCATGGGCCTATATTGGAGTTCAAGGCGTATTACAAGCAACGTTTGAAACGATGAGTGAAATCGCCAATCGATATTTTAATCGTTCCTTAAAAGGAAAGCTTGTTCTAACCTCAGGACTGGGAGGAATGGGTTCAGCCCAGCCCTTATCGGTAACCATGAACGGTGGTGTTTGTATTGTTGTCGAGGTTGATGAAGCAAAAATAACCAAACGATTAGTTAATAATTATTGTGATGTGAAAGTTCATACACTTGATGAAGCTTTGAAGCTGGCAAACGAAGCGATTGAGGCAGAAAGACCGCTTGCCATTGCTCTGAATGGCAATGCAGCAGATATATATTGTGAAATACTCAATAAAGATGTGACTCCTGATATCGTGACCGATCAAACAGCTGTTCATGACTTATTAAATGGGTATATACCCAGTGGCTTGTCATTAGAGCAAGCCAATTTCCTCCGAAAAAGAAAACCTGAGAAGTACTTACAAATGGCCGAGGAAACGCTAATTGCTCATGTGGATGCCATGTGTAAGCTGCAGCATAGAGGTGCTGTTGTGTTTGACTATGGAAACAATATTCGTGGTCAGGCCTATAAAGCCGGCTATGAAAAAGCTTTTTCGTTTCCAGGCTTTGTATCGGAATATTTGCGCCCACTTTATTGTGAAGGCCGAGGACCATGCCGCTGGATTGCTCTTTCCGGAAATCCGGGAGACATATATAAATTGGACGAAGTGATCCTATCTACTTTTCGAAGTGACGAAAGAATTTGCCGCTGGATTAACTATGTACAGGAGAAAATATATTTTTATGGATTGCCGGCGAGGACCTGCTGGCTTGATTATCAGGAGCGTAGCCAGATAGGCGAACTAATTAATAGCATGGTTGCAAAAGGTGAATTATCAGCTCCAATTGCGATTACCCGGGACCATTCAGAAGGCAGCACCATGGCGGCACCTGGCAGGGAAACGGAAGGGATGCCGGATGGCAGTGACGCGATCGCCGATTGGCCGATTTTAAATGCGATGTTAAATGCCGTGTCGGGGGCAACCATGGTAAGTATCCAGCAAGGAGGCGGTGTCGGGATAGGAAACTCCATTCATTCAGGGATGACAGCGGTAGCAGATGGAAGTTTAATGGCTTTAAAAAAGTTAAAAACCTTACTCACGATTGACCCGGGGTTAAATATTATCAGACATGCTGATGCCGGCTATATTAAAGCGATCAATAAAGCACAGGATCTGGGCTTGAAAAAACCTTTATAACATATTCGCTCACTTCTTATGTATTGAAAGGTTGGGATGAAATGAACTTTAGGGTTTTCATTGTTTCTGAAGATGCAAGTCTTTTAGCGCAGATGGCCAGTGTAAATGAGCTGCTTCATTCTCCATTTTCAATAAAAAAAATTGATTCCTTTTTTTTGAATAATAGTATGAATCATTTGGATGACAAAGCAGCAGTGGTATTTTTTGATATAGACCATCTCTCTATTAAAGAACAAAATCTCGTTATAGGGGCGATAAAGGAACAAAGAAACCTCCATTTTGTTATTCTGAAAGAGCATTTTGAACATGAAGAGATTAGAGGCTTTTTTAAAAATGGTGTTTTTGACTGTTTAAAAAAGCCTGTAAATGAAGAAGCCATATACCAACTTTTCCTGGAAATCATTAAGGAGGAGCGTAATTATTCCTATTCCAGACCGGACGACAAAAATGAACTTTTACAAAACGATCTAAAAAGAAGTTTGGCCTATGATTTAATTTTTGGCAATGTTAAACACTCCAAGAAAGTATGGAATCAAAGTCAATTAGCCGGATTATCAAATATTCCAAATACATGTATGACTATTTGTATCGATAACTTTAAGCGGCTAATCGAAAATAAAAGTGAGTCATGGGGGCAGTCAATAAGAGAAGGAGTCATTAAGTCTGTCCATCAATATTTTGAAGACAATCAAGTGGAAGATTGGGTGGTTATCATTAATGGGGCAGAAATAGTCAATGTACTTCTTTCGCTGCCTGTACAGAATAATAGTATGGAGTTTAAAACAATCTCATCCAATTATGCTCAGAAAATAAGGAAAATGATCCAGAAAAATACCGGATATTCAGTTACTATTGGTGTCGGCAATTATTATGAAGATGCGAGAAATCTTCATTTATCCTATAAAGAATCGTTGCAGGCACTGGCAAATAAGTTTTTTAACGGGAGTAATACAGTCATCCATTATGAGGATGTTGAGCCGTTTTCTAATGAACTGGATTTACTTCAAATGCAAGAAGCAACGGTTATGGCCAATCAGCTGACCATAGGGGACTTTGAAGGGGTTAAACATAGTTTAGACATTGTTATAAGGAAGATCGCATCAAAGAGAAAGATAAACCCAAATTTGTTTAAATTGCAAACGTTGGATTTGCTTTCTACTCTGGCTCATGCGGCTATTGATGGGGGAGCACACCTGAAGGAAGTATTAACGACGCAGCTAAAGTTTGCTAAAGAATTGCTTGTCCTGGAAAACCTTGAACAAATCTGCCAATGGTTCTATGAAGTGGTTCATCAGTTCTTAAATCAGATCATCAGTAATCATAATGAAACGATGTTAAAGTCCGTTCAAAAAGCACTGCTATATATTAATTCCCATTATACAGAAGAAATCTCATTAGAAAGTGTATCCAAACAGGTTCACTTAAGCCCGAATTATTTTAGTAATATTTTCAAAAAGACAACTGGTTCCTCCTTTATTGAATACCTTACCCATTTACGAATGGACAAGGCAAAATCAATGTTAATGGATTTGAACCGCACTATTTATCAAATTTCGGAAGATGTAGGCTACCGTAATTCCCGCTATTTTGGCCGGGTATTTAAAGCATATATGGGCATGACCCCCAGTGAATTTAGAAACTCCATGTTAGTAACCAATGTATCGAATAAAGTGAAAACAAGTTAGCTGGAAGCATGCGTAAAGAGTATAGGTATCGTTATAAATAACCGAATATTTTTAATATATTTTTTAGTCTGAGTTTTGTGTTGGTAAAAGCTATGAAAGGAGTTGGTAGGAAAAGGTTCTCGCCATGCATCTGTATAAGATCAATAAATTATTTTAGGAAAATATTTTAAAAATTGGAGAGTAATAGGGGGAAAGCAAATGAAAAAGTTAATAATTTCTGTTTTGCTTCTTGTTATGGTCATTGCTACTGGATGTTCCAATAATACAGCGAAAAAAAGTAATAGTGAATCTGTTGATAAGTTTGCGATTGCCGTGTCTACATGGATAGGGTACGCACCGCTGTATATCGCAAAGGAAAAGGGCTTCTTCAAAAAGAATGGCATTGAAGTTGATTTGATGAAGATGGAGAGCGTTTCCGACCGCAGGAGTTCAATGGCCGCTAATCGTATTCAGGGCTTTGCTACCACTGTAGATTCCCATGTTGTTACGGCAGCAAGTGACCTCCCTGTTGTACAAGTGTTAGCGCTGGATGACTCCTATGGAGGAGATGGAATTGTCGCCAAGAAAGAGATTCGAAGTTTGAAAGATTTGGTTGGAAAAACGGTTGCTGTTCAGACTGACGGCGGAGCAAGCTTTTTCTGGTTCCTCTACCAATTAGAGCAGGAGGGAATCAACTATAAAGATATCAAGACACAAAATATGACAGCCGGTGATGCCGGGGCAGCATTTGTTGCAAATAAGGTCGATGCAGCTGTTACCTGGGAGCCGTGGTTAAGTAAAGCAAAAGAAACATCCTTTGGAAGTGTTCTTACATCCAGCGATCAAACTCCTGGAGTTATTGCTGACACAATCGGGCTGCGTAAAGATTTTGTTGATAAAAATCCAAAGGCGGTAAAAGCGTTAGTGAAATCTTGGTATGAAGCACTGGATTACATTGAAACTGATCATAAAGATGCCATCAGTATCATGGCCAAGGCGATGGGCCAGACAAGTGCCGAACTTGAGGAGTCGTTAAAAGGCGTACGCTTCTACGATCAAGAAAAGAATAAAGAATATTTCGGGACCAAAGAAAAGCCAGGAAAATTAATGGAATTGACGAAATTAAGCTCCAAGCTGTGGAGTGAGCTAAAAATCATCGATAAGGAACCAAATACTGATGAGTTAGTTGATTATTCATTCATTCAATAATGAAGGGGGAGATCCTATGGAAAAGGTGGCCAAAAAGCAGGGAATTGCCGAACAGGCACCTCTGCTGCAATTGCAAAGCCAACAGAATGGAACACCTAAACGAAGAAAGTGGCTGCAGCCGCAGGAAAATATTCCATATCATTTATATCTCTGGATTAGCGTATCCAGCATCGTTATTTTATTCGCGATCTGGTCATTGCTGACGTACAGCGGAATCGTAGACCCACTATTTCTTCCAACCCCGACGGAGATTATTCAATCAGGCATCACCCTGTTTACCGAATTTGGCTTTATCAATGATATTGCTATTACGATCTATCGGGTTTTTGCCGGTTTTTTAATTGCCGTAGTCATTGGGCTGCCGCTGGGTATTTTAATGGGAACGTTTAAAGTAGTGGAGGCATTTTTTGAACCAATTATTTCGTCCATTCGCTACATGCCTGCTTCTGCCTTTATTCCCCTGTTTATCCTCTGGATTGGGGTAGGAGAAATGGAGAAAATCACGATTATTTTCGTTGGAACTTTCTTTTCACTTGTCCTGATGACAGCGGTGGAAGTCTCGAATGTCCGCAGAGAGCTTTTAGAGGCAGCGTATACATTAGGAACTTCCACCTTTGGAGTATTGCGCTCGGTCATTCTCCCGGCAGCAATCCCCGGGATTATGGAGACGATTCGGCTTATCCTTGGCTGGGCCTGGTCTTATATCATTGTTGCAGAACTGGTTGCCTCGGCATCGGGAATCGGAAGCTTGATTCTGGAATCACAGCGAATGCTGAAAACAAGCAATATCATATTTGGTATTTTGACCATTGGGGCGTTAGGGTTGCTATCTGATTTAATCTTAAAAGTAGCCATCCGAAAAATGTTCCCTTGGAATTATGGAAGGTGATGATGTCGATGTCGAATCCGAAGGTACGTATTGATAATGTTGTCAAAGTCTTCTCCGGCAGCCGCAAGCATGCTCAAGTCCTAGCCGTTGATCATGTCAGCTTGGACATTATGACGAATGAATTTATCACCATCCTTGGTCCGTCCGGCTGTGGTAAATCGACACTTCTCCGGATTGTCGCTGGACTTGAAGAGCAATCATCCGGTCATGTCTATCTCGATGGTCAAGAGGTTCATGGACCTTCTTCCAATCGGGGAATGGTGTTTCAGGCTTACTCTTTGTTTCCGTGGCTTACGGTGGAGGAAAATATTCAATTCGGCCTGAAAAATAAAGGCGTCATTGCTGCTAGACGGAAAGAGATTGCCAAGGAATATGTTGAGCTGGTGAGACTAACAGGTTTTGAGAAACATTATCCAAAGCAGCTGTCAGGCGGGATGCAGCAGAGGGTGGCAATTGCCAGAGCCCTGGCGAATGACCCGGAGATTTTGTTACTCGATGAGCCGTTCGGGGCGCTAGATAATCAGACAAGGACGCTGATGCAGGAACTTCTGCTGGAAATCTGGGAGAAATCAAACAAGACCATTCTTTTTATTACGCACGACGTCGAGGAATCCATATTCCTTGCTAACCGAGTAATTGTCATGACATCTCGACCAGGGAGAATAAAAGCGGATATTCCAATCGAATTGGAGCATCCACGTCCTTATAATATAAAAACAACGCCTCGTTTCCTCGAATATAAAGAACAGTTAACAGAGCTGATTCGCGAGGAAAGCTTAAAGGCGATGCAGGAAGCAAAATAAAAACATTTGCTTTTTTCTATGGGACGAAACCAGCTTGAGAACTCGTGAAACTGTCCCATAGAAGATCGCTATCTGACCTCTAAAGCAGAAAAACTAAATTTGAGGGCAAATGAACGAACGATATGCAAAATACAATCCAAAAATCAGCGGGCAGAAGAGGCGTCGCTGATTTTTTGAAGGGGAGAAGGAAAAATGGCTCAAGATCAGTGGCGCAGAAGTATAAGGCAGCTCAAGGAATACATTCCCGGTAAAGCAATTGAAGAAGTGAAACGGGAATTGGGATTAGATAAAATCATTCGTCTGGCTTCGAATGAAAACCCGTTTGGACCATCGCCCAAGGCAGTTCAGGCGATGCAAGCTGCAGTAGCCGATAGTCAGTTATATCCGGAATCTACCGGCAGGGAAGTGAGAGAAAAACTAGCAAACTTATATCAACTTGCTCTCGACCAATTATTAATAGCCAACGGCGGTGATAATGTTATTAGTTTAATAGGAACGGCCTATATCAATCCGGGTGATGAAGTGATTTATTGTACGCCGACATTTCCGGCATATAGAACAACTACCCTGCTGATGGAGGGAATTCCCGTTGAGGTACCGATGACCCAGGATTATACCTATAATCTTGAGGGGATTCTAGCAGCCATCACTGAAAATACGAAACTAATTTTTGTCTGCAATCCTAATAATCCAACTGGAACTATCGTGGAGAACGCCGATTTTGAAGCATTCCTTCAGCAACTGCCACCCCATGTTATCGTGGTTCTTGATGAAGCCTATGTGGAGTTTATTGCTCGTGAGGGTTATCGAAACGGCATTGATTTTTTAAAGGATGGCTATCCCGTCATCTGCATTCGGACTTTTTCCAAGTTGTATGGTTTAGCAGGGACAAGAATTGGTTATGCCGTCGGCAGTAAGGAACATCTAAAGCCGATTTGTGCTGTAAGAGAGCCGTTTGCCGCTAATCGAATAGCCCAGGCCGGAGCTTTGGCCGCCCTTGATGATACAGAATATAAGTCAAAAAGCATTAGGGAAAATCGCTTTGAAGCTGTAAAGCTAATCAAAGAGCTTCGCGGGCTTGGCTTTGATGTCAATGATACACATGCCAATTTCCTGTTTGTTGACGTCAAGGAAAATGTAAGTAAGGTTAGTGAGGTATTATTACACGATGGGATCATCATTCGACCATGCACGGCTTGGGGGTTAAAAACACATGCACGGATAACCATTGGAACCTCCGAACAAAATGAACGTTTGTTGCAGTCATTACGGAAGATCAGCGCTAAGTTAGCAAAATCTTAGGGAAAAGAGGGATTACGAGTGAAGGATGGAAAGTTTTTAGTATGGATACTGGATGATGAATGGAAAAACCATGACATAGAAAAGGAGATCTTCGCTCAACAGGGGTTTGAGGTGAAGGTTACTCGGTCCGATACATTGGAAAAGGACGTACCTGTCTATGCCGCATTTGCCGACGGTGTGGTTGCCCAGGTTGGCTTTCCTTGTAAAGCTGAACTGATTGATAAGCTGGATGTGTGTAAGGTCATTGCCATTTCCGGTGTTGGCTTTAATCATGTCGATATCGAGGAAGCCACGAAACGTGGAATGGTTGTTTCAAATGTTCCCGACTATTGTTCTGAAGAGGTCTCTGATCATACGGTAACATTAATGCTGGCCATTACGCGCCGGATCGCGGCGTTTAACCAAAAGGTGAAGGAAGGCAAATGGGATCCGCTGGATACATTGCCAATCCACCGTTTCAATCAGAACACGGTAGGATTACTGGGATTTGGCCGAATTGCCCGAATGGTAGCAACAAAACTAAAGGCATTCGGCGTCCGTATTATCGCCCATGATGAATACGTTTCTGAGGAGGTTTTCAGTTCTCATGGCGTGGAACCTGTTTCTCTGGATGAGCTTTTACGACAATCCAATATATTAAGCCTTCATGTTCCACTTACACCAGAAACGGAAAACCTGCTTAATTACGGGCGGCTGAAACAGCTGCCAAAAGGAGCTTTTATTGTTAATACATGCCGCGGTGCCGTCATTGACGAGGAAGCTCTCGAGAGGGCTATTAAAGAAGGGCATATAGCAGGAGCAGGGCTAGATGTACTCGCACAGGAACCACCGGAATTGCACCATCCGCTTTTGTCGATGAAGGAAGTTTTCATCACACCGCACTCTTCTTATGTTTCGGAAGAATCATTAGCAGAATTAAAACGAAGAACCTGCCAGATTATTATCGATGGAGTAAAAGGTATCCCACTAAATTATTCATTAAACCAGCCTGATGTAATAATCTAAAAGGTGAAAAATTGCCCGAAAGGTCCTTATGAAGTGTTTATGAGGACAACTCCAGTAGAAAAAGTTCCGTCTAAGTTCTCATGAAGCGTTTATGAGAACGATTAGACCTCGCCGGCACCGCTTTCTGTTCTCATGAAGCGTTTATGAAGACAATCCGCAGAAAAAAAGAGCCAGCCCAGTTCTCATGAAGTGTGGAATAACCACATGGCGACAGGGCCGGCTCAGTTCTCCCAATACTATTGTTAGATTGCCCAGTCTCCGTTGCGGAAGATTGGAACAACCGTACCGTCTTGTTTGATTCCGTCGATATTCATTTTGTCAGAGCCAATCATGAAGTCGACGTGAACCGTAGATGTATTCATACCGTGTTTTAATAATTCTTCTTCGCTCATTTTTGTCCCGCCTTGGATGGTCGTTGGATATGCTGCCCCGATCGCTAAGTGATTGGAGGCATTCTCGTCAAATAACGTGTTAAAGAAAATGATCCCCGATTGTGAAATTGGCGATGGGTCCGGAACAAGAGCGACTTCCCCGAGGCCGGTTCCGCCTTCGTTGTCAAACACCAGCTTCTTAATCGCTTCATCCCCCTTTTCAGCAGAAATATCGACGATTTTGCCATCTTTAAAATGCACTTCAATGCCTTCGATCAAGGTCCCAGCGTAGCTTAATGGTTTTGTACTGCGAACAACGCCTTCCATGCGATGCGTATCAGGAGCGGTAAATACCTCCTCTGTTGGCATGTTGGCAATAAACTCTTCACCTTTTGGATTTAAACTTCCGGCACTTGCCCAAATATGGTTCTTTGGCAGTCCTAAGGTTAAATCTGTGCCTGGTGCTGTATAATGCAAGGCATCAAACTGAATTTCATTTAATTTCGTTGCTTTTTCATCCAAGGTATTTTTGTGTTCATCCCAGGCGGCAATAGGATCATCTTCATAGACACGGCAGGTTTTAAAAATTTGATCCCATAACGCATCCACTTGTTCCTCCGATGTTTTCAGGTCTGGGAACACTGAAGCGGCCCAGCCGGCTCCGGCAGCCGCAGCAACCGTCCATTTTAAATCATCATTTTGGGTCGCCACCCGCTGCGCTTTGAACGCCTTGCCGGCTACCTTTTGATAAGCCGCGACCTTAGCAGGGTCGGCTTCATTCAGTAGGCCGGGATCACTAGAGACGATCGATAGCCTGCTGACGCGATGATTTAATACATGATCTTCGGATTCTTGGATTTCATAATCGGGAATGTCCGTCAGCACTTCTGTCGGCTGATGCAAGTAATGCAGTTTCGTAATTTCATCATCAGACCATTTGACGATGACTTTTTCCGCACCTAAGGCATAAGCCTCTTTGGTGATAAGCCGTGCTAAAGGTGCCTGATCAACGTTAATCGTCATTTTTACCCAATCTCCGGGCTGAACATTAATTCCTTTCGCCACTAAAAGCTTTGCGTATTTTTGTAGGTTTTCTTCAAAGTTTGGCAGTACCATTTTTTTACCTCCAGCAATTTTGGGTTTATTATTATAGTAACATAATTTACCGAAAAGTAATTCCTTTTTGAATCTTTTGCTGAAATCATCCTTTTTTAACTCTGAATTATGCGTTTCTAAAAACTTCACCACTGCCTGAGTCATGTTTTTCGCCTCTTCTGATCCGTTTTTCCCCCCTAACAGTTTTGTAATTTCGTGGTGTGTCAATGTTTTGCTTGTAAATGTTTGTAACGTGTTGCCAGAGTTTTTTGCTATTTTTAAAAATGAGGAAGTAGATTTATTATTGGGCCCAACCAGCAGCATCGGCGGTAAATTTCGCTGGGCAACATAGGTAATCGGCGACGCCTCACGCCAAACTTGCTGATCGTCACCAAATACTTGCTTGTATTTTTTATTTTTCGGGATATAATTCATGAGATCGACCGGTCCATCTAGGTTTACGACAGAATTCACTATTTCCGGAGGAAGACCCGCCCGATTTAAAAAGTTAGGTTTTGTTCCAATCAGCATGACCAAATGGCCGCCTGCAGAATGCCCCATCAAATTTATTTTCCTTTTGTCAATATGATAAGGTCCGGCGTGAAGGTAAATCCATTTAATCGCTGATGCAATATCTTTTGCCATTTCCTCATATGTTACTTGAGGGGCGAGACGATAATTAACGGATACAAATACATAGCCTTTATTGGTAAAAAAGGCAGGTTTTGCCGCAACATTGCTTTTATCCCCCCTCATCCAACCACCGCCATGGACATAAATAATGGCCGGAGAATTCTTGTTGATAGTAGGTGTGTAGATGTCCAAAGTTTGCCCTGGTTTGTCACCATATTTAAGGTTTAACTGCTTAGATTCTTTTCCTTTAGAGGGCTGATAGAAAAACAATGTCGTTATCGTCAAAATAAGCAATAATGAAAAAATACGAAAAAGCCTTGCCCTCCTTTTAAAAAAATGCTTCAACATCATCACCCTTCTTTTCCAATGTCAAATATAGAATGTCCTTTATTATGGAAAATTATTGAATAAATTAGGGAGGAATAGCTAGCTTATGCTTCCTTTAAAGGTGGATAACTTTTGGCTGATACTTGCATTGATTTAGAATGAGAAAAAATATGAAGAGGGAACTGAGTATGATTTTTTTCAGTAAAAAAGAGTGTTACAATTACATTGATTGTCCCATTCTTTTTTTAAAATGAGTCCAAAAGTTAATATCATATGTAAAGGGGAACTTTATATGACAGCACCAGTAAAACCTGTGATTACGTTTGATGAGCTGGAAAAGGTTGATATTCGTGTCGGCACAATTAAATTAGTCGAAGACGTTGAAAACTCGAGAAAGTTAATTAAATTGACGGTGGATTTTGGCGATTTTACCAGAACGATTTTAACCGGAATGAAGGGTGAAAGAGAAAATCCGAAGGAAATTGAAGGACAGCAGGCGTTATTTGTCGTTAACCTAGCACCACGAAAAATGGCAGGCGAGCTTTCTGAAGGAATGCTTTTTGATATCGGCTATGCGGATGGCATTGTCCCTGTATTGGCACAACCCGAAAAGCCGGTTCCGAATGGGACGAGATTGGGATAAATTTTGGCGGGTGCCCCGTCTCATAAAGTGAATAATTCAAGGAAAAAAGGCCTCTATTGATGTAAATAATTAAACAATAGAGGCCTTTTCGTTTAGGGGATTATTTGTAAAAGTCAAGTCCTTGTTTATGTGTAAATTCACTGGCAAGTGCTTTCAACCTAGCCCTCTTATTTTTTTAGCGAAACTTCCATGGATTTTTTACTTCATATCCGGTAAGGGATGTCAAATGGTTTTTAAT
>NZ_JAESWB010000325.1 GCF_016765675.1 Neobacillus paridis | reverse complement strand
GCAAGAAGGGCGGCGCTGCTTGCGACCGCCATGGGAATCGGGCTCAGCACGGCCATGGAGTGCCTGCAGCAGTTCAATCCGGCGCGGGTCGCTTCGCTGGTCGACATCGCGATGAATGGGCTGGGCAGCGCCATGGGCGCCCTGCTGGCCGGCACCATGCTGCGGCATACGCTGTCGGGTGCGTTGGCGCTGGCATGGCGAGACCGCTGGTTCCGGCACGGCGCGCTGGCCAATACCGGGCTGGTGATTGTCGGCCTGTGGCTGCTGTCGCAGACCAGCCCGCTGGTGCCGACCCTGGATATAAGCCATCTACGGCGCGCCCTGTCCGGCCTATGGCATGCGCTGCGCGACCCGCGGCTCATCGTCATGTCGCAATTGCTGACCTATGCCTGCCTGCTTACCAGCATGGCTGCGATGTTCCTGCTGCTGGCCCGCCCCGGCAAGCCGGCATTGCGGCTGTTTGCGCTCACGCTCCTGGCGCTGCTGATGTCCAAGGCGCTCATCGTCGGCCGGGTGCTGTCGCTGGAGG
>NZ_JAESWB010000324.1 GCF_016765675.1 Neobacillus paridis | reverse complement strand
GAAGTTCCCCCATTGCCATTATTACCCGTCTGGTTTCCGCCGTTATTGGTGTTACCGCCCTGATTTCCGCCGGTACCATTATTATTGCCCGGGTTGTCGGGTCCGGGGTTTTCTCTGATCACGCCAGTCGTCTCCAGTTTGGCAATCTTGTAATTAGCTGTCACGTTCCTACCGTTCTTGTCAGATATATTCACATCCTTTACCTGCAGGGTTCGATTTCCTACGTCCTTCGAATCAAATGCCTGATTCGCAGTCAAGGCATCCCCACTTGCCAAGCCATGATTGCCAGTCGAATTTGATTCAAACAGTTCAGGCGACAAACCGGAATTACTGGAACCATCGTAAAAGCGATTATCTGTGACGGCTTTTACGATGATTGGTCTATAATCTACTTCAACTTTTACTACTTTTTCCACAACGGGTCTTTTTATTAAATACCCTTGTTGGTTTGACCAAACATTTTGGACTATATTTTTTTCATAGGAACCTACATCCACTCCCGACTCATATGATGCAAGGGGGGTGAATTTCAAATTTCCCAAATTAATGTTTGAATCAGAAAAATAATATTTTTCCGTAGAAAGGACTGCTTGGCCATCGTAGACCTTGCTTATGTCTTGGTCCAATGAATATACGGTCAGTGGTTTAAGAAATGATTTCAACAAAGGGATCGAATAACCATCGTAGCGATGCCACTTATCCGTGAATTCAGGTTCGAGAGTAGCTGTTTTTAAATCGCTATATGTCAGTTTCCTGTTAATACTTGCAGTGTCGACCTGACCGAAATTCAGTCCAGCGACAGTTGACTGTCCAG
>NZ_JAESWB010000323.1 GCF_016765675.1 Neobacillus paridis | reverse complement strand
GCGAGCAACAGGCGCTAGCTAGCCTGGACACATCGCGTCAACGATCGACGACTTTTTAGTTAACACGCAAGGTAGACGCCCCGAATCTGTACGCACACGTACTGGAAGGCAAAAGTGTCACCATTGCGAGAATAATTCCGTCACTTTGCGGCCAAGCCGGAATAACGCTGCAACTCTTTCAATGTTTTCAATGACTTGCGTATTTTGGTAGACAAATGTTTCAACGCGCAGCCAAGGAAGGTAAATGTGTCACTGCATGACCTTGGTAATTTGCCGGGTTTCGACCTCGGAAGCGGGCGCGTATTAGAGACCATGTCCCCTTCTGGAGGCTCAGCAGTTCAACCGCATGCGCGTCATCGCCGTGCGCGCTTTCTGGTCTAATGGCCGCAATAGCGACTGGGAGGTCGTGGCGACATATAGCATGCGCCGCAGTTGCCACACCGGTACGGCGCGTCCAGCAGATACGCGTTAACAGGCTGTTAAAATTCACTGCAATCTGGCGATCGCCGCCTGGTTGACAATGGTTTCGGATGTAAATCCTGCGTATTTTGCGGTTGTTCGCAGTTTCCAGTCTGGCGTATCCCGCGTGACGCCATGCGCCGTCTGCGCATTGGCGCTTCATTACTGCGCCCCTT
>NZ_JAESWB010000322.1 GCF_016765675.1 Neobacillus paridis | reverse complement strand
CGCCCGCTGTGCACCAACGTAAATGCGGCTGCGCGGACCAGGATGAGGTCCATGCTGGCAAATTCCTGTTCGATGTGCGTGAGTTGGGTCGGCTTGTAAACGAACCGTCGCACGGCGTCCAGCAGCGGCGTCATCAACAGATCTTGGCACGAGGTGACAACCGGCAGAATGCGTTCCCAGTTCTCGATCCAGACGCGGGCAGCCGCAAGTTCGGCTGCTGGTACGGCTCGGACTTCGTACTCAACGGCTCCAATGCGTGCCATGGATGAGGGCGTGCTGTCACCGACGAATAGGATCCACTCGCGATCGACCTGCCTCGCCCAAAAATCGGCCAGGTGCTTCTCATTTCCGATCGTAAGATAAACCGGACGTTCGCAGTAGGTTAGAACCGTCGGATCCGCCTCCAGGCAAAGGCACTGATGATAAATGGCCTCTCCGAAGCACTGCAGACGGCGCCGCAGCTTGGGACTGTAGACGTCGATGCGCCGGCTGCCGCGTGG
>NZ_JAESWB010000321.1 GCF_016765675.1 Neobacillus paridis | reverse complement strand
ATGGTAGACATTTCTCTGAGAACGGTCAGCCAGTCGCGGACAAAAGTTTTGTTCTCTTTAACTGCTTCCCGGGCTACGTTCCACTGAATCTGGAAGCTCTGGTTGCGAGCCTGAAGGTCTTGGAGCCGGATGGTACATGCGCCGCAATAGGAAGGAAGCCACCATACATACTTTTTGTCTACCTCGTAGGCGATCTGTTGGGCTTCCGCCGTGAAAACGAAAGAAACCCCGCATCCCCGGCACTGACAGCGGAGTGACTCATATTCAGTTGCATGCTCGTCGTAATGCCCCTGTGTTCGTTGGCTAGAAGCGGACCAACGTGTGCGGGAAATAAAAACATTCATGATGTAATTGAAGGTAAATTTTGTTGCCTACGCGAATGTCAGCTTTTGGCCGCTTGCAGTCTGTAGTCACTGGTCAAGGCAACGATATTGCGTGGTCAGATGTCATGAGATGAAGTGGTCAAATCAGTCGAGATTTCGCAGTGGTGCCTGGTGCCGCTTACCCCGGATAGGTAGCACTGTTCCTCCGGTTAGCTTGGCGATGGT
>NZ_JAESWB010000320.1 GCF_016765675.1 Neobacillus paridis | reverse complement strand
GGTCGACCGTCTGAGTTCGGCAAGCCGTTGACACCTGTCCGCGGCCGGCTTGGCGGCTTACACGCATTGCCGGCGCGCGGCGCTGCGTCCGTGTGCTCGCTCATCGGCGGCAACACGGCGCCAATGAGCAAGCGCACGGCCAGCCGCACGATGCCGTTGGTCAGCCATACTGAAGAAAATAGACGAGGTGACAGACCATGTTGGCGTGCGCAATCGCGACATACGCTGCATGGCAATAAAGCCGGTAATCAGGCTTATGTTAAATTGAGGCCGGTAGCATGTAAGTTCCAGAGCCTCTCTATGTTTTATCCATATCGCCCTCCTGCTGAACATCGATTTCCCAGCCTTTCCTGACCCGTGCAAGGCCGCTTCAGGACAGAAAATCAAGGCGCTTGAGCGCTTCCTTTGTGAAGATTGTCCCGGCCTGATTGGCAGGCTTCAATGCCCAGCCAACCAGATTGGCGTTTCTTCTATTCCTCCCTGCATGTACCACGGGCGGACTTGTTGGTCAACGAGATCGGTTTTCTCTCAAGCTTGAACCCCCGTCCCGCAGCCCAGCGCTACCTCTTGAAGAGGCACTTTCTGCGTTGGCCTTGGTAGAAAACAGAAACCTCCATGATTCCTGGCAACACAGCCTATTCATTGCGCGACACCCCTCATTGAGCTTGCTTTGCTGTATCTTCCTAGTCCGTTGTTGACTTAAGGAAACATTTGTGCGCAATCGAACGAAATATTACA
>NZ_JAESWB010000032.1 GCF_016765675.1 Neobacillus paridis | reverse complement strand
TAATTGACCGATATCGATGCCTTGCGGCGCTGTCATGGGAAGAAGGCAAGCGATCCAGATGAGTTCGTTGCGCTTGGCAGTCAATGATCCAGGCGTCGCACCGGAATCCGCGCAGTTGCGCAAATATCGCTCCCGTTCCGGCAAGAACGGAGCTTCGCGATGGCGACTACCCGCGACCTTCACATGCGTGGATTTTTTGGACATGGCAGACCTCCGAACGATGGTTGGAAGGTCAGAAGGCGCCGAAATTTATGTCATGTCAACAGTCGGCAAATACCATCGGTCTCCTCTGCAACTGGCCAACGCCGCAACATAAATTCGGCCGCAACATAACCGGCAAAGCCGTCGGCCTGCAGCACGCCAGTGAAGTTCTTCAAGTGCTGCTGCGGGTGGGCGCCCTTGCGGTCTGGCGTATAGGCAAACCAGACTGCCGGCGGATCTTGCGAGCCGCAGGGCCGGTCATCACGCACATAGGTCCACAACCGGGCGGTCTTGGTCCTGCCCAAGCCGGGCGCTAGCACCGGCAGCGGCGTGTCATCGGCATGCGGTTTGTCGGCGGTGAGGACATGGCGGCCAATG
>NZ_JAESWB010000319.1 GCF_016765675.1 Neobacillus paridis | reverse complement strand
TTTCATGTATTTAGCTTAGAACACTACCGCGCTTTCGCTTGGTGGCCCCTTTATTTGGTGAGCGATCTGACAATCCCTCACCAAATGAAGGGGTTAAATTTTGCCCACATTAATTTTACTCATACAATAGTGTTCATTTGTTGAAATTGTTTACCATGGATCAGTTGATTGCAATCATACCGAAAAGTTATTCCCCTTTATTATTAAAGCATAACTATAAATATTATAACTATTCCTACGGTGAAAACAGAAAGAAAATAGTTTGGCAAATTTGTAGATTTAATGAACAAATCGTTAACTGTGAAGAATTTTTGAACTTGGAAAAAATGTGAAGAAGTTCACATCCTGAGCCTTTTAATTTTTTTTACGATATTTTCAAGAATAAAGTGAACAAAAAAACTTAAGAAAAAATTTTTCACCCGAAAGGAGTTTTTTTAGTGAAAACAAAGTCTTTGCAATTACCATTACAAACAATTAGTTTAATTGCTGGATTTATGGTTTGGGTCATTCTATCCGGCTTAATGCCATTCATTAAAGAAGACATTCATATGACAGCAACTCAATTGTCTCTTGTAACAGCTATTCCAGTCGTGTTAGGTTCTATTCTCAGAATTCCCATTGGTTTCTGGACAAACCGCTTTGGTGCAAGAAAATTATTTTCCATCAGTTTCTTATTGTTATTGTTCCCTATTTTTTATATTAGTACTTCTAATTCTTTCGTCGATCTATTAATTGGTGGTTTGTTCCTAGGAATTAGTGGAGCTGTTTTTTCAGTCGGGGTTACATCACTTCCTAAGTATTATCCGAAAGAACGACATGGCTTTGTTAATGGAATTTATGGAGCAGGTAATATCGGAACAGCGATTACAACATTTTCCGCTCCAGTAATCGCGACGAAATTAGGCTGGCAAACTACTGTAAAGTTTTACTTAGTTTTAGTTCTAGTGATCGCTGTATTAAACTTCTTGTTTGGTGACAAGAATGAACCAAAGGTTGTTGCCTCATTTTCCGAACAATTTAAAGGTGTGTATAAAAATGAAAAATTATGGTTTCTTAGTCTGTTTTATTTCTTAACATTTGGTGCATTTGTTGCATTCACAATCTATTTACCAAATTTCCTTGTAGTTAACTTTGGTTTAGAAAAAGTAGATGCTGGTATGCGCACAGCTGGATTTATCGTGATTGCAACCTTCTGTCGCCCAATCGGTGGATGGCTTGGGGATAAATTCAATTCATTCCAAATTTTAATGCTTGTCTTTGCAGGAATGACAATTGCTGGGGTAGTCCTAGCGTTTAATCCATCCCTGATGATCTATTCTGCAGGCTGTTTAGTTATTGCTTTTGGTGCAGGGATTGGGAATGGTACTATTTTCAAATTAGTTCCAATGTATTTCTCCAAACAGGCGGGAATTGTAAACGGGATTGTATCAGCAATGGGTGGTTTAGGAGGATTTTTCCCACCATTAGTTCTTTCCATCTTATTTAATCTAACAGGGCACTATGCCATTGGTTTCATGGCATTATCTCAAGTGGCGATGGCCAGCTTAATTATTGTGATCTGGATGTATTACCAGGACAAATTAGGAATGGTCAGCAACTAAACTAAAAGAAAAAAATAATCGGGTTAAATCAATTTCATGAATCCCTGATTCGCTTGGATTGACTTATAAATTTTGATACGAAAAAAATAAAAAAATGATACACCGAACATCACAATTTATGTCATTGTAGCTATTGCCAATACTATACGGATTACATGAGAGATTTTAGTAAATTCAAGGCCGTCTTTTTTATTTGGTTATTAAATGACTAGCATGATTGAATTACGGAAGAATAAGGAAGGATAAAAGCACTCTAGATAGAAAGGAATGATTATATGTCAAAGCAACAAATTGGTGTCGTTGGTTTAGCTGTTATGGGTAAAAATTTGGCATTAAATATTGAAAGCAGAGGGTATAGCGTAGCTGTTTATAATCGTTCATCTGAAAAAACAGATGAGTTGTTAAGAGAACATAAAGGAAAAAACATTGTTGGCACATACAGTATCGAGGAATTCATCCATTCGTTAGAAACACCAAGAAAAATATTATTGATGGTGAAGGCAGGAAAACCAACGGATGCCACAATTGAACAACTAAAGCCTTATCTGTCAAAAGGTGATATCTTAATTGATGGAGGAAATACATTCTTTGCAGATACACAAAGAAGAAACAAAGAACTTGAAGCTGCAGGGATTCGTTTCATAGGTACTGGAGTGTCCGGTGGAGAAGAAGGAGCATTAAAAGGACCAGCCATTATGCCTGGTGGACAAAAGGATGCATATGAACTAGTGGAACCGATTTTAACCGCTATTTCTGCTAAAGTGAATGGGGACCCATGCTGTACATATATTGGTCCAAATGGTGCGGGTCACTATGTGAAAATGGTTCACAACGGAATTGAGTATGGTGATATGCAGCTAATTTGTGAAGCATATTTTCTAATGAAACAATTACTGGGTCTATCCGCCAAAGAACTTCATGAAATTTTTGCAGAATGGAATGAAGGAGAATTGGATAGTTATCTAATTGAAATCACAGCCGACATTTTTACAAAAATGGATGATGAAACAGGAAAGCCATTGGTTGATGTTATTTTAGATACGGCAGGTCAAAAGGGAACAGGAAAATGGACCAGTCAAAGTGCCTTAGATTTAGGGGTTCCGCTTCCTTTAATTACCGAATCAGTTTTTGCTCGTTTTCTTTCTGCTATGAAAACAGAACGTGTGGAAGCAAGCAAAATCTTGGGTGGCCCAAAACTTCAGTTTAATGGAGACAAACAAGAATTAGTGGAATCCATTCGAAGAGCGTTATATATGAGTAAAATTTGTTCATATGCACAAGGATTCGCTCAAATGAGAGCTGCATCCGAGGAATATGATTGGAATTTACAATACGGAGAAATTGCGATGATATTTAGGGGCGGTTGTATTATCCGGGCTGCTTTCTTGCAAAAAATCAAGGATGCCTACGATAAAAACCCGAACCTGAAAAATTTATTATTGGATCCTTATTTTAAAGAAATCGTGGAAAATTATCAGGATTCCCTGAGAAAAGTCGTCGGAATGGCAACTTCAAATGGCATTCCTGTTCCTGCGTTTTGCAGTGCTTTGTCTTACTATGACAGTTACCGCTCAGAAACATTGCCAGCGAATTTACTTCAAGCTCAACGAGATTATTTTGGAGCACATACGTATCAACGCATTGATAAAGAAGGAATTTTTCACACAGAATGGATGAAGTAATAAGAGTAATGGAAAACCTTTTATGCTGTCTCATAGAAAATATAATTTTATAAGAAAAGCCCAATTTCTGCATCATTATGAGAAATTGGGCTTTTAATCATTAGGATTCCAAACTGGTAAGTTCTAATTTAATCGTATGGAAAGAATCATGAATACGTGCTTTGCGCGAAATTTAAAAATGTTAAAATATTGTGACTGTTATGTCATATTCGATACTTTTTGCAAAATCTGTGCTAAAATATATTTTAAGATAGAGTTATTGCATCATTTAACTCCTTCAAGTGGTGCAAAAAATTTCACATCCTAAAACCTGATTGAATGCTCGTTCATTCACAATGCAACTGCCTCGCAGTAGTGAGTTAGTAAAAGATTTTAGGACCTAATTCTCTATCAAATTACGATCATTTGAATCCAATTAAAGGGAGGTGATCCGAAATGGAAGTGTTACTACAGTCTCTGCCAGAAGAAACTCCTAAAATGGTTATGATGGAAGATGTATGCGTCTATTGTGGCAAAGAATTAGCCAGAATGGAAAGGAATCGGGCAATCTGCTGGGAATGCAGGGATAAAATGAACGAAACCTATGATGAGGAATGAAGGTAACCGAAAATGGAAAATGTGATTTAAATAGACCGCCAAAGCCCTTATCAGTTCCGGGTTTTTAGGACGGTCTATTTTTATTACTGTTTTTTAATCAGATTGACATATGTTTTGGACGAAATCAGATCGTGGCAGATAAAATAAAAAGTAATTTGTTTATAGATTTTTCCTCTTTAAGTTCATTATCTTACTGCTGAACAATCCTTCCTTATTAGATCTTCAATTCTTAGAAATTCCAGGAAAAATTCTAATATTTCTATTATTTGCGGTATAGTGGTATAAAATTTTTTAGAATTATCTAGTTTTATCATTGACATAGAATCTGAAAACCCTTACAATCTGATTAGGTGGTATAAAAAAGTTTAAAGTTGACTAGTTTGGGTTTAGAAAAAATTAATATATCTATCGTGGTATTAAAGTTAAATTAGTTGTTTTCCTTAGGAAGGTGGGTGTAAATGTTAAAAAAAGAACAGGTTGCAGCCATGAGTGTTCAATTTATTCAATATTCTTTGGATTATACCATCGACTCATTTGCCAAAAGTGGAATTAGCAATATTGAGTTCTGGGGAGCGGAACCGCATTACTACAGGCTGAATTATCTTACAAGATATGAAGCTGGTAAGAGGCTCAGAAAAATACGTCAACAATTGGAAGAACACGGAATTAAAGTTGTTATGTACACACCGGAGACTCTCGCGTATCCTTACAGTTTTTCCAATCCGGATGGGAAAGTAAGGGATCGAACTGTTGAATTTTTTGACCTGGCTTGTCAAGATGCTCTGGAGTTAAGTTGTAAGCGGATTTTTATTAATACCGGGTGCGGACTTCGGGATGTAGATCGGGATATTAGCTGGAACTATACCGTTGATAGCTTCCATAGAATTTGTGAGATTGCCCATCGCTACGGTGTGGAATTAGTGCTGGAGCAGTTACAGCCATATGAAAGCAATCTTGTTACATCATTGAACGACGTTCAAAAGATGCTTCATGATGTGCAGCAGGAAAACCTCAAAGTTTGCTTGGATGTTGTGGCAATGGAAGTGGCCGGTGAAACGATTCCAGACTTCTTTGATCAGTTGGGGAAGAAGATCGTACATATTCATTTAGCTGATAACAACCATGAAATTTTAGGTAATGGCCATTATCCGATTATCGGATATTTGGATTACCTTGCCAGCATCGGTTATGACCAGTACGTATCTTTGGAGATTAATGATTCAATTTACTGGGAAGACCCTTTTCCATCTTTGAAAAAATCAATGGAATATTTAAATGAAAATTATTTCAACAGGGGGCCGGCAGTGAAATGAAGAAAGTGGCTGTGATTGGTGATAATTGCGTAGATTACTATTCTAATTTAAACCGCTATTATCTTACTGGTAATGTTGTTGATACCGGAATTAACCTTGCTCATTTGGGAGTACCTACTTCCATTATCACGACGGTTGCTGATGATGAGTATGGCAAAGACATGCTTCAATGTTTCAAGGATCAAGGACTTGATACGTCTCATGTTCAGGTTGCCCATGGAGACACTGCGATCACCTATATGCAGTTGATTGACGGTGAGCGAATTCATGGAGACTACCTGGAAGGCGTACTCGAAAATATTGTTTTTCAGCAGGAGGATGTAAACTTCGCGGCAGCACATGATTTAGTCCATTCCGCTTTCTGGGGAAAAGCTGACGGGGTATTGGCTGATATTAAACGTGCCAATCCCGGCGTCTTAATAAGTTTTGATTTTGCCGACCGGCTTGAGAGCGATTTAGTTAAACAGCTCAGCCATATCGTAGATATTGGGTTCTTCTCCTATCATGAGAAGGATGAAAAGATCATCGCTTTTTTACAGGACCGCCTCAAAGATGGAATGAAAATCGCCATCGCGACTTTTGGTGAAAACGGCTCGATCGCTGTTTGCAAGAACGAAGTATATCAAGCGGGAATCGTCAAGGTCGAGGTAGTCAATACAGTGGGAGCCGGAGACAGCTTTATTGCCGGGTTCCTTGCTGAATACTTAACCAGTGAAAACATCCAAAGCTCGCTGCAAAAAGGAGCCGAAGTCGCCGCAAAGATTATCTCCATTTTCGAACCTTGGGAGAATCAAACAAACATAGAATAAACATGTTGAATGGAGGATGACAATTATGTTGGACATTGATAAAAGCACAGTTGAATTTCTTGTGACAGAGCATATGGCTGATGAAGTGAAGTTTTTACTAAATGAAAAAGTAGCTGAGGTAGAAAAAATCGTTGAGGAAATGAAGGCTCGTAAAATTAATCGAGTTTACTTCGTAGCCTGCGGTTCACCGCTATGCGCATGTCAAACGGCCCAAATTCTATTTGATCGCTATTCTCGTATTTCTGCAAAGGCATATAGTGGATTTGATTTTCTCGATCAAACTCCATATGTTATCGACGAACATACTCTTGTTATTGGTGTAAGTGATTCGGGAACAACAGAAGAGGTTTATCGCAGCGTTGACCTGGCAAGGCAAAAAGGCGCGATGACTCTGGGACTCTCGAAAGATGGTACAGGTGTACCGCTTGGAGACAGCGCCGAGTTTACAATTGGCTATCAAGGACATTCGATTTGGCAAATGCACTTATTCCTGACATACGTGATTGCTTGTAAATATATTCAGGCAGCCGAAGGTGAAAATGAGGAACTTACACTGATTCTGAACCAGCTTCAACAGCTGCCAGAAGTATTAAGAACATTAGTGCAAACTCAAGAAGAAAGTGCCAAGCAATTAGGGATTGCCGCTAGTAAATATCCATTTCTTTATACGATCTCTGCCGGGAATCTATTACCACTGGCTTATAAAGAAGGCATTATTACGATGCTGGAATTCACGAGGACTCATGGTTGTCAGCTAAATGCCGCTGAGTTTCGCCATGGGCCTTTAGAAGTAGTGGAAGCGGGAGTACCATATGTATTCTTATTGGGCAATGATGAATCTAGACATACAGTCGAACGGACGCTAAAGTTTGTTAAGAAATTTACGAACGATGTCTTTGTCTTCGATGTGAATGATTTAGGAGTCAATCTACATCCGATGATTACTCCATTAGTCTTATTTGTACCTTTAGAGTACTTCTATTATTATCTGTCAATCGCCAAGGATCACAACCCTGACGATCGACGCTATTACGGTGGGAAAGTGGGATACTAATAGGAAAGCTCCAGCGCTCCTGAAAGGGGGCACTGGAGCTGGACCCTTAAACAAGGAGGTAGTGATCATGCAGTTTGGAATGTTTACATCCGGTTATCAAAGAAATCCGATTGAACATGTTTTTGAAGATGCCCAGCGCTTTGGGTATGATTACGTAGAATTATGGGGCGGACGGCCGCATGCCTATCCTTACGACTTAAAGCGTAATGGTGTTGATGAAATCAAAGCCTTGATTGATAAGTACGAGATGCCGGTGAAAATCTATACTCCTGAAATGAATGCCTATCCGTTTAATATCATGTCCGGAACGGAAGAAATGAGGGTGGATTCGGTTGAATATACGAAGGCAGCGATGGATGTCGCTAAAGCAATCGGGGCGGAATATACGTTAATCTCTGCCGGACATGCGGGATATCTGGCAACGCAACAGGAAATTGATGAACGGCTTGACAAAAGCTTACTAGAGTTAGTGGAACACGCTGAGAAGATGAACCACAAAATTATCTATGAGCCGTTAACAACATTTGAATCCAACGTAACGACAAATGCCAATCAGCTAAAAGCGGTTCTCGATCGCATTGATTCCCCTTATTTGGTTGGCATGGTTGATATTGTCGTTCCTTACATTCAAGGGGAAAGTATTTTAGCTTATTTTGATAAGCTCCAAGACAAAATGGTTCATATGCACATTATCGATAGTGACGGTCATAGTGAAACACATGTCCTGCCAGGCGAGGGTGTCTTACCGCTAAACGAATTAATGTATGAACTTAAAAGTATCGGCTATGACAAGACGATCACGATCGAGTTGGTTACTGCTTACCTAAATGAACCGAGGTTTTATGCCAAGCGGGCCCTGCAAAATTTAAAAAGAATGGTAGATTAGGAGGAAGACAATGTTTATCGATATACATGTCCACCCTAATTTTTATGAAGGAATTGATAAAGGAAAGGAAATGTTTGCCCTGAGACAAAAGGGGTTAAATATCCATAAGAATTCCATCGCTACCATTCAGCATGTGAAAAATCAGATGAAATGTGCCGGTCTCGATAAACTTTGTTTACTGGCACAGGATGAATCCTCCCTATATGGACAGCCCCTCGTCTCTAATCAGGAGGTTGCTGGGTTGGTAAACCAGGCGCCAGAGCTATTCTTTGGTTTCGCCAGTGTTGACCCTTTAACAGATCATTGGGAGGAAGAACTGTATTTTGCCTTTCAGGAGCTGCATTTAAACGGATTGAGTCTGAATCTTTCAAAACTGAAGCTGTATCCGACAGATGACCGATTACAAAGACTCTATGAAATTTGTTTGGAAGAGGACAAGCCGATTCTTTTCCATTGTGGCTGCAGCTATGAACATGATACGGTTGCCAAATATTCGCATCCGCTGGAGTTTGAGGAAGTGGCAAGTAGTTATCCTAAGCTTCGTATCGGACTTGAACATTTTGGCTGGCCGTGGGTGAAGGACACAGCAATGTTAATGCTGAAGTATCAGAATGTATATGTCGATACGGCAGCACTGTTTTTTGACAATGCCTTAGAGTTTTACCGTTATATTTTTACGAAAGAATATGAATGGACTTGGGTAGAAAGAAGCCTGAGACATCAAATTATGTTTGGCAGCGATAACCCTCGGTTTGAACAAATCAGAATGGCCCATGCTTTAGACGAACTGGGGTTCTCGAAGAAAACTTTAGACCTGATTAAGGGAGAGAATGCCATGGAATTCATGGGGATCAAAAATGGCTAAACAAGTTGTCTATCAGACTATTTGGACAGACCAGTACACCCAGATGGTTAATATTACAAAGCAAATTGAGGAGGTGGTGCAGTCCAGCGGTGTGCAAAATGGAATGGTCACAGTATTATCGATGCATACAACCGCAGGGATTACAGTAAATGAGGGGCTGGAATGCTTGGAGCAGGATATTGATGAATTTTTAACAAAACTTGTTCCTGAAAGCGCTCCCTATCATCATGCCAGGCTTCTGCCTGATTATGGCTCGACTGCGGGAAATCCGACAGGCCATTTAAAAGCAATGCTGGTAGGGAATCATTGTCATTTGTTGATTCAAAATGGTGTTTTAGAAAAGGGATCTGCACAGGAAGTTTATTTCTATGAATTCGATGGACCTTCCAAAAGAACCTATTGCGTCATCTTAGAAGATTTTGACAAGACCTTTTCGTAAGTGAACACTATTAGTATTACCGGCAATACTAAAACTTTTTCAGGAAGGTGAAAAAAGGTGTCAAAAGTAGTTGATAACCTAAAGGTAGAGTCAGTAGAGCATAAAGAACTCGGCCGTAAACTGGGATTATGGGCAGCTGTTGCCATATCCCTCGGAACAACCGTAGGGTCCGGGATCTTTTCCTCCATCCAAGAGGTTGCTGCTGCAAGTGGAACTGCTCTTATAACAATCTTAGCATTTTTGGTTGGTGGTATTATCAACATTCCGGCAAACTTAGTATATGCCGAGCTGGCAACAGCCTATCCGGAAGATGGTGGTCAGTATGTATATTTCCGCGAAGCTGGCTTTAAAGGACTTGCATTTTGGTGTGGCTGGATTAGCTTTTGGGCTACAGACCCTCCTTCGATCTCTATTATGGCTCTGGCAATTGCCAACTATTTAGGCTTCTTCCTCGGATGGAGTGATTTGGCATTAAAGTTCGTTGCCGTTGCGCTTGTCTTAATATTCATGGGTGTGCATTTACGAAGTGTTGAAGGCGGCGGTAAGTTTCAAACCTTTATTACCTTTTTTAAAATTTTACCTTTTGTGCTGTTAATCGGCTATGGGCTTTTCAACTTGAACGGAAGCTTGTACAGTGCTCCAGCATTAAAAGGATCAAATATCGGCATTCTGGCCTTACTTGCAGGTATCTCAGCAACCACATGGTCCTTTGATGGAATGGGTGCAGTATGTTATATGACAGGTGAAATTAAAGAACCGAAGAGAACTATGCCTCGTGCTCTGCTTATTACTGTTTTTGCGGTTACAGCCATTTATGTCTTACTAAGCTTTGTCGTAACCGGTTTGCTGCCGATGGATAAGCTTGCAGGCAGTGATTCACCAATCGCCGATGCTGCTGCTATGCTGCCGGGAATTGGCGGATCTGCCGGAACCATTACAGCGATTATGGCGATCATTGTTATCATTGGTTCTCTTTCCAGCTGTATTATGTTCCAGCCTCGTATTGAGTATGCAATGGCCAAAGACGGTCTATGGTTTAAATCATTTGCGAAAGTTCATCCAAAATTTGAAACACCATATGTATCGATCATTATCCAATGTGCTTTTGCAATTGTCTTAATATTCGCTACTGACTTGGCGAACTTATTGGGCTACTTCACATTAGTTGCCTTGATGAAGAACTTCTTGACATTCAGTATGATCTTCTTCTTAAGAAGGAAAAAATCCGGCTATAATCCGCTTTGGAGAATGCCTGGTGGCTACTTTATGGCTGGTGTGGCGATGTTTGTTACCGGCACCTTAATTGTTTCTACGTTCCTTTGGGCACCAGTTGCCGGTTTGGTGGCTGCCGTGATTTCAATTGTAACAGGCGTACCGGCTTACTACTTCTTTAAACATAGATATCACATTGCGTAAATCGAAAAAAACAAAGGGAAGAATCAACACCTGTTGGTCTTCCCTTTGAAACTTAAGATGCCAATGATAAAATAGTTTCATAATAATCATTCAAATATATATTAGCGGTATCTAAAGGAGAGAGTCGTCTTGCCAAAGAAAAATTCTATCAGACCAAAGGATGAAATCGCCGAGATGGTGGAAGCTTACATAGAAGAAAACGAATTAAAAGAAAATGAAAAACTTCCATCAGAGAGATTCCTATGTGAAAAATGGGGGATTAATCGGACTACTCTCCGAAATGCTTTGGCTAGATTGATCAAAGAAGGGGTCGTTTATTCTGTTCGGGGAATTGGCTATTTTGTGGCAGAGAAGAAACTGATTCGTAATCTGCAGGATTTGCGGCCATTAGTTGAAATTGTCAAGGAACAAGGGAAGGAACTAACGACGGTTGTTTTAAGCAGTCATTTAGTTGAAGCGGATGAAAGCATTGCGAAAAGGTTGGAGATTCAGATTGGCGAAAGGGTAATGGAATTAATTCGGCTCCGTTATCTTAATGGAACTCCTTCCTTGCTTGAGTATAGTTATATAAATCAATCATTTACGAAAGGGATAGAAGATTGTGATTTTAATACAAACTCTCTCTATGATACGTTAGAGAGAGTCTATCAAATAAAACCTTCTGCCGGCTCGCAAAAAGTGTCGATCAGTTATGCTACAGATAATGAATCTAAACTGTTACAAATTCCCGAAGGAACGCCGATCTTTTTTTTAAGAGGTGTCACCTATAGTGAAGGGGAACAACACCCTTTTGAATACTTTAAATCGATTATTCGCTCCGACAATGTTAAGTTTTTCTCAACTTTGAGAAGAAAGGAAGAATTTTGATGAAATTAGTTGCAATTGGGGATAATTGTATTGATTTTTATGAACAAACAAATCAAGCATTTTCGGGTGGTAATGCTGTGAATGTCGCCGTCTATTTTCACCGCAATGGAGGCGAGAGTGCTTATATTGGTGCGGTAGGAACAGACGAATTTGGTCAGGTATTATTGAATGGTCTAAAGGCAAAAGGAGTCGATGTGTCCCATGTCCATGTGGAGGAAGGGACAACTGCTGTCACGCAAGTAGAACTAGTTAACGGTGATCGGGTTTTTGGCGATTATAACGAAGGAGTCATGGAGCATTTTAAACTCCGGGAAGAAGATTATGAATTCATTAAGAACTTTGATATTGTCACCAGTGGTTTTTGGGGGCATGTCCATCAGGATTTCAAGTATTTTCATGAACAGGGAATAAAGACAGCCTTTGATTTTGCGACAAAATTAGATGATCCACTTGTTGGAGAGGTCATTCCATATATAGATTACGCCTTTTTCTCCTATGATGGGGAGGATATTAATTGGATCAAGGAGTTTATGAAGAAATTACACCATTATGACGGTCAATTGATTATTGTTACTCGAGGAGATAAAGGAAGTATCGTTTATGATGGGAAGGATTTTCATGAGTTTGGCATCATCCCTTGTGAAGTCGTCGATACCATTGGTGCAGGTGATAGTTATATTGCCGGATTTTTAATGGCCTCTTTAAAGGGGTTGCCAATTGTCGAGCGAATGAAGTTCGGGGCAGAGACCAGTGCGGTAACGATTGGCTACAATGGTGCATGGTGATGTGATATAGTTCAAAGTGATTTGTGGAGTTTTTTGAAAGTGAGGGAGCTTTTTTTAGCGCTTATTATGTATCAATTTAAGCAGCAATATCCGATTTATGTACAATTGCGTGATATTTTAAGAGAACAGATTGAAAATGGTGTGTATTTGCCTGGAACTGCCATTCCTTCAGAAAATGAACTCAGTGAAGAGTATGGTGTTAACCGTCTCACGGTGAGAACGGCCATTGAAGAACTGACTAAGGAAGGGATTGTGAAACCCATCCAAGGTAAAGGTGTTTACGTTATGGGAGAGCGGATGAACAGAGACCTTGATACGTTGTCAGGCTTTTCCAACACCATTCGTGGAAAAAATAGCAATCCTAAGGTAAATGTGCTAAATCAGAGAGTACGGAAGGCAGGGGTAAAATTTAGCAAGGTTTTTCACATTGACGAAGAAGACGAAGTCCACTACATCAAACGGGTGTGTTTTGTTGATGGCACACCAATGTCAATTGAAGAGATTTTTGTCCCTAAGGCAATTTTGCCGAACATGAACGAGCTCAATGTAGCTGATTTTTCCATGTATGATCTGTATCATTTTTATAAAATCAATGTCACCAATGCCTACCAAACTTTGGATATTGTTACGCTGGATCAAAATGAATCCAGACTGCTTAATATTAATACCTCACAGGCGGTATATCTGTTTACCAGCATAACCTATGCTGACGAGAAAACTCCAATTGAATATGCCAAAACTTACGTACGTGCTGACCTATGCGAATTTACCGTTACTTTCAGTCATTAACATAGTCTCAATGAGATCACAACAGCGGTTCATACCTGTAAGTGGTAATCAGGTCAGAACATTTGAAAAAAGCTAGTAGTTTATTCTATTAAATTATGCAGCCGTTTTTCGCGATTTAGATGATTACCTTCAATAGTGCTTCAAATGGATGCGGCATTTTATCACCTCTAATTTTATTGTTCTCTTATAGTTGTTAAGATTATAATTATTAACAATTAAACCAAATTTTTCGCTCAGTTTGGAGGGGACGCCGATGACCCAAGGATTGCCATTTACATTTCAAGCAAATGATGGCGTGGAAATCTACGCAAAAAAATGGGTTGCCCAAGGTGATGAAAAGCCGCTTGCCATTGTCCAACTCGCTCATGGAATGGCAGAACATATTGAACGTTATGATGCATTTGCCCAAAAGCTTGTTGCCAATAAGTTATTTGTATATGGCAATGATCATCGCGGACATGGAACAACGGGAAAACTCAATAACAGTATCGGCTATTTTGCTGATGAACAAGGTTTTGAAAAAGTCGTTGGGGATATGCAGCTGCTGACAAGTATTATTGAACAAGAATATCCTCATATACCTATCTTTTTATTTGGGCATAGCATGGGGTCGTTCTTATCAAGAAGGTATATTCAATTGTTTGGCGAAAAGCTGGCGGGAGTAATTCTGTGCGGAACAGGCGGTGACCCAGGCCTAATGGGTAAAATCGGAAAAATGGTCGCCGCTAGAGAAATGAAAAGAAAAGGAAGAAGAACGCCGAGCCCCTTAATGAATAATTTAACATTTGGAAGTTATAATAAGGCTTTTCGCCCTAACCGGACGGAGTTTGACTGGTTAACGCGGGATGAAAAAGAAGTAGATCAGTATATTGCCGACCCTCACTGCGGCGGAGTTTTCTCGTGCGGCTTTTTTTTCGATTTACTAGAGGGACTGCAAACAATAAATAAGGTAGAAAATATCAAAATGACACCTGCAAAACTGCCAATCTTGTTTATTTCCGGAACCAAGGATCCGGTCGGAAATAATACAAAAGGCGTCGTAAAAACTTATAATACCTACAGGCAGACTGGGATTAACGATGTTTCCTATCAGTTTTATGAAAATGCCCGACATGAACTACTAAATGAAATAAATCGCGAAGAAGTGCACAAAGACATAATTTCCTGGATCAAAAAACACTTAAAGTCAGCAGGTGGACTTTAAGTGTCGATGACATTTACTTTTAGTCTGATCAATAACTAACACAACAAAAAATTAAAGCTTCTCAAGTATAAAACTGTGGCCGATCCACAGATACCTGTCCATTTTTGCCTAGAAAAAATGAACTCAAATAATATCTATTAATTAGGATCATAGGTATTATTTTGCTATTTTTCCCGGGAAATATTTCGACAGAATTTGTCGAAAAATACTTGACGAATTTTAAGATAATATGTAATATTGTAAAAGTCGACTGATGATAGTTGTCACATATTATCGTTAACAACGCAGTGTATCGTTTCAAAAGAGAACGATGCATTGCGTTTTTTCATTTTAGTTTTGGTGAACCATTAGTGGTCACCTAAGATTTGATAGCTTGCTTCGCCGCCGTTTATTTGGGTAAACATGTTCATGATTGATTCAGTTAGTTTTTTAGCCTCCTCGGTGTCGGTAGATGGCCGCAAATAAATGATTTGCAGGGCATTTTTTGTATTAGTAGTGACAGCGGTTCTTTCTGAATCAACGAATGGGCTGCCGAAAGGCCCATTTTGGTCAGAGGAAATAATTAAACGGTTTAGCGAATTGATCCGTCCGTTTAAACCGAGATATTCTTCGTTTTCCGCGCCAAGACGGATTTCTACTGGCCCAACAAGCAAATCCTGATCATAAATACCCATCGGCACTTGATACTGTAATGAGAAAAAATTATTTAAATCTGTCGCACTTTGTATAGAAGAAAGGTAGTTTTTCTTTTTCACTCTTCTGTACAATGCTTCAGCAGAATGCCGATACCGGTTGGGGTCTTTGCCGGTTGTTTTAAAAATGGACCGCCATTCTTGGATGCCCGGAAGTTCGGTTACATTTTTATTCTCTAGTTCAAAATAAATAGACTCTTGAAATAGCTGAATTCGGCCTTTTAACATTTGCGGTGAATCGCCCACCGTAATATTTCGATAGTCAATGACACCTACTTTGAAATGGGGGATTAGCTCCGTTAATTCCGTTGCTAGTTGAATTTCCAAAAACTCCACCTCCAAAATTTGTTAATAATAGTTTATCATAATTAAATGTGCAGCTAAAAATTATTTAATTTTTATCATAAACAACTTCACTCGAAGGGAGGTTACTGTATATGGACTTAACAAAATTAAAACAAGAAATTATTTCCTATAGTAAATCAATTGGGATTGATAAAATTGGGTTCACCACTGCTGATCCCTTTACGGAATTGAAAAATCGCTTAATTTGTCAGCAAGAATTGGGCTATCAATCCGGGTTTGAGGAACCTGATATCGAAAAAAGGACGAACCCGGCGCTCCTAATGGAGGAGCCTAGGTCGATTATCTCCATTGCCCTCGCTTATCCAGCTAAAATGAAAATCCGGGTAGAAAGTAAAAAAGGAGCAAGAAGAGGGATCTTTTGCCGCGCTTCCTGGGGATTGGACTATCATCATATTATTAAAGACAGACTCCAAAAGCTTGAGACATTTATTGTATTACAAGTTCCAGACGTACGGTTAAAATCAATGGTTGACACCGGAGAACTCTCTGACCGGGCGGTCGCAGTAAGGGCCGGAATTGGCTGGAGCGGTAAAAACTGCGCAGTTATCACCCCGGAATTTGGTTCCTATGTGTATATCGGGGAAATGATCACCAGCCTTCCGTTTGAGCCGGATACCCCAATTGAGGACAGATGTGGTTCCTGTACCAAATGCTTGGAAGCCTGTCCTACAGGTGCTTTGGTGCAGGGAGGACAAATCAACGCTCAACGCTGCATTTCGTTTTTAACCCAAACAAAAAGTTTGATTCCTGATGAGTTTCGTGACAAAATTGGAAATCGCATATATGGCTGTGATTCATGTCAAACAGCCTGCCCTTATAACAAAGGTAAGGATTTTCATTTTCATGAAGAAATGGAGCCCGATCCCGAAGTGGCGAAACCACTTCTGAAACCTATTTTAAACTTGAGTAATCGGGAATTTAAACTAAAGTTTGGCCAGGTTTCAGGTGCATGGCGCGGGAAAAAGCCAATTCAAAGAAATGCGATGATTGCCCTTGCTCATTTTAAAGATCAATCTGCTGTCCCCGATTTAATTAGGGTTTTGAAAGAGGAGACCAGTCCGGTCGCAAGAGGCACTGCCGCCTGGGCTCTTGGAAAAATCGGCGGTGAACTGGCGCTTTCGGCATTGAAGACGGCAAAAGCACGCGAAACTGATCCCGAAGTACTGCGAGAAATAGATAAAGGATTGGGATTAATTTCCAATTGTTAAATGTTCCTTTCCTTCATATGTATGAAGAGAAAGGAGTTGATTTCACCTACCATGAACAAGGCACTTCAACAACTATTCGAGTTCAGAGCTAAGCATTTTATTACCAGTGAACGGAATGCTAAGGATATTTTTCCAAAAGCTGAACGAAAGCTAGAAACAATGGCAAAAAGGTCTGCCGAGATTGTGAAGGTAAAAGTATCCGGAAATATTTTTGAATCAAACGTCGAAGAAGAGTTTGAACATGTTAATTATCTGGCACATTATCAGTATTTAATTAAACAAAAGGACCACCTCTATATGGAAGAAGAAGTAGAGGAAAGGGCAGCAAAGTTCTATAAAGGCGCGCTGATCATGGATGAAGAAATAGTGCTGCCGGCTATTGAAGGCTCTAAAGAATCATCCCCTTTGCCTGGCGCTGCTGAAGAGGATAATGGTGACCGTATTAGCTACTCTTATAATCGCCTTAAGGCAGTCCAATATGCAGAACGCTGGTGGAATACGTATAACCCTGCTTATAAAAAATTTGAAAATAATTGCACTAATTATATTTCCCAGTGTTTACGGGCTGGGGAGGCGCCAATGAGAGGACAGCCAAACCGAGGTACGGGCTGGTGGTACCAACATACGAATTGGAGCTACAGCTGGGCCGTAGCCCATTCGCTGAAAAACTATTTAAATACTTCCAAAAGCGGTTTACGAGCAAAGCAGATCAGCAGCCCTGAGCAGTTGCTTCTCGGAGATATTATTTGTTATGATTTCGAAGGCGATGGCAGATTCAATCACAATACGATTGTAACCGGGAAGGACGCATATGGAATGCCATTGGTGAATGCTAATACTTATAACAGCCGCATGAGATACTGGGCTTATGAAGATTCATCCGCTTACACACCAAATATTAAGTATCGGTTCTACACTATTGTAGATGGCTAAAATCCTTGAACAGGCGGGGGGGAGTGGTATAATTGCAGATAGAGTTTTTTTCTGAGGTGAGATTTGTGTCATTGCATGTTGTATTATATCAGCCGGAAATTCCTGCAAATACCGGAAATATTGCCCGTACTTGTGCCGCAACCGATACCACGTTACATTTGATTCGCCCGCTAGGCTTTTCTACCGACGATAAAATGTTAAAACGGGCTGGTTTAGATTACTGGGAGTTCGTCCATATTGTTTATTATGATTCATTAGATGAATTTTTTGAAAAAAATGCCGGCGGTGAGTTTTATTATGTAACGAAATACGGAAATAAGCCGCATAGCTCTTTTGATTACAGCAACAGAGATAAAGACTATTATTTTATCTTTGGCCGTGAAACAACCGGGCTGCCAAAAGAAGTAATTGAACAAAACTATGATCGGGCATTACGAATTCCAATGAATCAAAATGTCCGTGCCTTAAACCTGTCAAACTCCGCCGCCATTCTTGTTTATGAGGCGTTAAGGCAGCAAGACTACCCAAACTTAATCAGAAAAGGGCCTGAACGCTAGGCCTTTTTTTCATACCGCTTTCCTTAAAGACTTCGGGTGTTCATGAGGACTGCCCCCATAGAAAAGCAGGTACTGAGTTCTCATAGAGCGTTCATGAGGACCATGCCCATCGAAAAATCCTCCACTCAGTTCTCATAAATAAACAAATTGAAAGGAGCCTCTCGTTATGAACAAAGTAATTGAAACCATCCTAAACCATCGCTCAATCCGTCATTTTGCGGATAAGCCATTAACTGACGAGCAGATTAAGACAATTGTTTCTTGTGCTCAAGCTGCAGCGACATCAAGCTTTATTCAGGCCTATTCGATTATTGGAGTAAAAGATAAGAAGAAAAAGAAACAATTGGCCGAGCTTGCCGGGAATCAGGAATATGTCGCCGTTAATGGCCACTTTTTTGTTTTCTGCGCCGACCTCTATCGTCATACACTGATTGGCCAGCAGGAACAAAAAAGTGTCATCCCTTCACTTGAAAGTACCGAAAAGTTTATGGTAGCGCTAATTGATACGGCTTTAGCGGCACAAAACGCAGCAATTGCTGCAGAATCAATAGGCTTAGGCATTTGTTACATAGGTGGATTGCGGAATCATTTAGAGGAGGTCAAAGCGATATTAAAAACACCGGAAAGGGTCATTCCGCTGTTTGGCCTCGCGGTAGGCTATCCGACAAAAGTGACTGGCAAAAAGCCGAGATTACCTTTTGAACATATTTATCATGAAGAAGAATACGAACAAAACCAACAAGAATACCTACAGCAGCTCCGCCAGTATGACGATGTCATTTCAAGTTACTATCATGAAAGGACCAATGGCACAAGGCAAGATCGCTGGACAGAGCAAATGGCAAATATGCTGACAAGACAAAACAGAATGTACATGAAGGACTTTGTTCAAAAAAATAAACTAAACCTTAGATAAAAAAACTCGCCGACTGGCGAGCCTTTAAGGCGAAGGCAGAGGCGAAGTTGAATTTATACGAAATAGAAAAGATAAAATTTTCTACTTTTGCTAAAAAAGGGCCGCTGCGAGTAAGCGGCCCTTTTGGATTAATTTTGTCCCGGTTTATCATTATAGCCTGAAGTAAAAATTGCCGATAAGAATGCGACCATTACGCAAAGAATTAGAAATAATTTCATAGTATGTACATCCCCCTTAGAATCATATTTTCCATTTTACACATATAACTTTATTATAACCTATCATAAAAAAATGAAAAGAGTAAGTTGTAAAAGAATACAAAAAGTAAAAGCTGATTACGTCTTGGTCACGCATGTTCAATTGATAAAGCGCATAGAGTATATTAATCGTCTCTGATTAAGTACAGGGGGAGGGCAATATGGATATTTTAAAAAAAATCGAGAAGTTTCGCGAAGAAGAGGAAAAACTTCGTTGGGAAGGAACGTTTGCGGACTATTTGGAATTGCTAAAAGAGAAGCCATGGGTTGCACAGTCGGCACATTCTCGAGTATATAATATGATTAAAGATGCTGGAATTGAAGAAGAAAAAGGGACGAAAAAGTACAATTTCTTTAGTCATCAATTATTTGGCTTGGAGGAAGCCCTTGAGCGGCTGGTGGAGGAATACTTTCACCCTTCTGCTAAACGACTGGACGTCAGAAAGCGGATCCTTCTCCTCATGGGACCCGTTAGTGGAGGAAAATCTACTCTTGTCACAATGCTAAAACGAGGGTTGGAGAAATATTCCCTTACCGATCAAGGTGCTGTTTATGCGATAAAAGGCTGCCCAATGCATGAGGACCCGCTCCATTTAATTCCCCATCATTTAAGACAGGATTTCTTTGAAGAATACGGGATTAGGATCGAAGGAAACTTGTCTCCGCTCAATATGATGAGGCTTGAACAGGAGTATGGGGGCCGAATCGAGGATGTGCTCGTGGAAAGGATCTTCTTTTCCGAGGACAAACGTGTAGGGATTGGTACATTCAGCCCCTCCGATCCGAAATCACAAGATATTGCTGATTTAACCGGGAGTATTGATTTTTCCACGATTGCTGAATATGGCTCAGAATCAGATCCCCGTGCTTACCGGTTTGATGGGGAGTTAAATAAAGCGAACCGTGGGATGATGGAATTTCAAGAAATGCTGAAATGCGATGAGAAATTCCTCTGGCATTTGCTGTCATTGACCCAGGAAGGAAATTTCAAAGCGGGCAGGTTCGCGCTGATAAGTGCTGATGAACTGATCGTCGCACACACAAACGAAACAGAATATCGCTCCTTTATTTCTAATAAGAAAAACGAAGCACTCCATTCCAGAATTATTGTCATGCCGATTCCGTACAATTTAAAGGTGTCTCAAGAAGAAAAAATTTATGAAAAAATGATTCGTGAAAGTGATGTTGCTGATGTTCATATTGCACCACATACATTAAAAGTTGCTGCGATGTTCACGATATTAACCCGTTTGAAGGAACCAAAGAAGGGTGACATTGACCTTGTGAAAAAAATGCGCCTGTATGATGGTGAAAGTGTGGAAGGATTTAATCGAGCCGATGTCGATGAATTGAAGAAGGAATTTCCGGATGAAGGAATGAGCGGAATAGATCCACGCTATGTGATTAACCGGATCTCTTCGACGATCATTCGTAAAGAAGTGCCTTCGATTAATGCGCTCGATGTGTTGCGGTCGTTAAAGGATGGGCTTGATCAGCATCCATCGATTACGACTGAACTGCGTGAACGCTATATGAACTTTATATCTTTGGCACGTAAGGAGTATGATAATATTGCCAAAAAAGAGGTTCAAAAGGCATTTGTCTACTCTTATGAAGAGTCGGCCAAAACGTTGATGGATAATTACTTGGATAATGTTGAAGCCTATTGCAATAAATCCAAGCTGCGCGATCCGTTAACCGGAGAGGAAATTAACCCGGATGAAAAGTTAATGCGTTCGATCGAAGAACAGATTGGTATTTCGGAAAATGCGAAAAAGGCTTTCAGGGAAGAAATATTAATCAGAATTTCTGCCTTTGCCCGCAAAGGCAAGCGATTTGATTATAATTCCCATGACCGCTTGCGGGAGGCCATTCAGAAAAAGCTGTTTGCTGATTTGAAGGATGTAGTCAAAATTACAACCTCCACGAAAACACCTGATGAGCAGCAACTTAAGAAAATTAATGAAGTGGTTGCCCGATTAATTGATGAGTATGGCTATAACTCCACATCTGCTAATGAATTATTGCGTTATGTTGGCAGTTTATTAAATCGATAAAGTATGTGGTGAAGAAGGAAGGGCTGGCGGAGTGTTTCTGCCAGTCCGTTTTTCACCTATTGGGCCTGTCCCTTTTATTAGGCCAAAGACCAATTGTCTAAATTACTTGTAAATAATTCTCGATTTCTGCATAGGATAAAGTAATCTACCAATTGTTTAAAGTTTTTACATTCGCGATATTGTATGTACTTGAGAAAAAATGTGTGCACGTTTAGTGAAAAATTTTGATAAGGAGGGGTTTGCATGACTACGGGTAACCATCAGTTTGTGATCTCTAAAGAAGATTGGTCCCTCCATCGTAAAGGCCACGATGACCAGCAGCGCCATCAGGAAAAAGTCCAAGAGGCTATTCGCAATAATCTTCCCGATTTAATTACAGAAGAAAGCATCATTATGTCTAATGGTCGAGATGTGGTTAAAATTCCGATTCGCTCATTAGACGAATACAAAATTCGATATAATTATGACAAAAACAAGCACGTTGGCCAAGGGGACGGTGACAGTCAAGTTGGTGATGTAGTCGCCCGCGATGGAACTAGCGGACAAAATGCTCCCGGTAAAGGGCAGGGGGCCGGAGACCAACCCGGTGAAGATTATTTTGAAGCAGAGGTATCCCTGATGGAACTTGAGGAAGCATTATTCAAGCAATTGGAACTTCCTAATTTAAAGAAAAAAGAAGAACAGGAAAATTTGGTTGAAAATATTGAGTTTAATGATATTCGAAAAATAGGACTTATGGGAAATATTGATAAGAAACGGACAATGATGGCTGCCTTTAAACGGAATGCGATGAGCGGAAAGCCGGCATTCCATCCAATTTACAAGGATGATTTGAAATTTAAAACCTGGAATGAGGTGGTTAAGCCTGATTCAAAAGCTGTTGTTATTGCGATGATGGACACCAGTGGCAGTATGGGAATTTGGGAAAAATATATGGCCCGCAGCTTCTTCTTTTGGATGACCCGTTTTCTGCGCACAAAGTATGAAACGGTGGAAATTGAGTTTATTGCCCACCATACGGAGGCAAAGGTCGTTCCGGAGGAAGACTTTTTCTCCAAAGGAGAAAGCGGTGGCACCATTTGTTCATCAGCCTATCGCAAAGCCCTGGAAATGGTTGATCTGAAATATAATCCACAAAAGTTTAACATTTATCCATTCCATTTTTCCGACGGTGATAACCTCACCTCAGATAATGCTCGCTGTGTAAAGCTCGTTGAAGAACTCATGAAGGTGTCAAACATGTTTGGCTATGGCGAGGTCAACCAGTACAACCGCCATTCCACTCTCATGACTGCGTATAAAAACATTAAAAATGAACAGTTTCGCTATTATATCCTTAAGCAAAAGTCAGACGTCTTCCACGCGATGAAGCACTTTTTCCAAAAAGAAGAAGAAAAAATGTATGCTTAATTAAAAAAAGCAACAATGCAGGTGACAGTCACCTGTTTTTTTGCGTTTATTACCATTAATACTTTGCCCCTAAAAAATAAAAAATAAAAGTGCAAGAAGAAATAATCTTTTTGCCAGAGGGGGGTATTACAAGTGATAAAAAAATCAGCAGGTTTATGTTTAACAGCAATTCTGACAATAGGGCTGGCAGCTTGTAATAACAATGATAAAACCGGATTAAACGAGCTGAATGATCAGCGAAACGATCAGGTTGGAATGAATGTAACCAATCGGAACAATGATTTAAATGATGTCAGAAATGTTCGTAACGATTGGGACGACAATAATGGACCGTTAACGGAAAATTATCGAAATAACAATGACAATGATGTAGATGTAAATCTGTTTAATAATAACAGAAAAAGAAACAACCGTGATACCATATCAGCTTATCAGACAACATTGGATAGTGCTCAGTATCCACATACAAGAGCAATTTTAATTGAAGATGCAAGGTATCAGTATGTACCAGTGAACCCAGGGAGCTGGTCAAATAATACAGGGCTTTTGCAGCCATTTCAGCCGTATGCAGGACAACAACAATATTCAATGGCTAAACCACCGGTCCAACATGCAGTGCCAAATCAAACCCAACCGAGATCAACGAATCAAACCCAACAGGCACCAAAGCAGGTTCAGCCGGCACCAAATCAGAACCAGCAAGCACCAAAACAGCCGTCAACTCAACAAAATAATCCGACTGCAACTGGAACGGTCAGTCAATATGCCCAACAAGTCATTAGCTTAACAAATGCGGAACGCAGGAAACAAGGACTGTCAGAATTGAAAGCTGACACGCTATTGGGATCTGTAGCTCAGAGAAAAGCTAATGATATGCAGCAAAACCACTATTTTTCCCATACAAGTCCGACATATGGATCACCATTTGATATGATGAGGGACTTTGGCGTTACCTATAAAGCCGCAGGGGAAAATATTGCTCAAGGGCAGCGAACACCACAGGAAGTAGTAAACGCCTGGATGAATAGTCCGGGGCATCGGGCCAATATCCTCAATGCCAAATATACGCATATTGGTGTCGGATTCGAGTCAGCAGGAAAACACTGGTCACAAATGTTTATTCAAAAATAATAAATGAGAACCGACAGTTCACTCTGTCGGTTCTAACTTTTCTTTCGAATAGAGGAAATCGTCGGGAAGGTAATATGAAAGGATGTTCCGGCCCCAAGTTCACTGTTAACCCGAATCGTGCCATTCATTGCTCTGACAATACCGTATACAACCATTAATCCTAATCCGGTGCCGTTTTTACCCTTTGTTGAGTAGAAAGGCTCCCCAAGCTGCGCCAGTTGTTCATTTGTCATCCCTTCACCAGTATCTTCAATCACGATGGTTACCACAGATTGACTGAACTTGGTAAAAATCGTTAAGTGGCCGCCATTTGGCATCGATTCAATTGCATTTTTTATAATATTGACAAAGCATTGCCGGAATTTTTGTTTGTCTCCTCTAATATAACCAATGATTGAAAAATCGGTTAAAATTTCAACCGAATTTTGATTGGCTAATGGTTGAAGAATACTAATTATTTGCCGCAATTCGCTTTTTACGTTTATCTCCTCCAATTTCCCGATATCGGGCTTGGCAAAAGTTAAGTAATCTTGAATAACCTTTTCTGCAGAGAGCAGTTCATCTTTAACAATTGACAAATATTCCTTACGCTTTTGTCGCGGCAGATAATCATCCTGTAATAATTGAACAAACCCGCTGGCTGCCGTAAGCGGGTTACGAATCTCATGAGAAATGGCAGCGCCCATTTGTTCAACGGCCTTTAACTTTTCTGACTTAATTAGCTGTTGCTGCATTTTGACACTTTTTCTGAAAAACTCGATGGCATAAGCAATAATGAAAACCCCTATCGCGGGGATAAAAAGGTAAGCCAGTACCACATCAAGCCAGTAGGACTTTGTTTCATTTATTCGCATCTCCAAAACGGTTATAGCTCCAAGTATACCGGTAAAAGAAACAGACATAATTATGCGGCGTGAAGGGATTTGTTTCAAAAACCAGGGATGCACCCGCCAAACGATTATAGCAAATGGAACGTATAGAATAACCGTTTGAAAAAAACCGATATCCATTCCATAAAAACTTCTTAATGCAATTGTGGCCCCTACAAGAACAGGCGCTATGCCAAAGTAAAGACCACCAATAACTAAAGGGATGATCCTTAGATCATATCTGGCAAAAGGAGTCGGATGATAGGAGAATTGAATACAGCTCCATAATAGTACAATGAAAACTAGAGTAACCGGGAATCTGCGCAGGTTCAAATTCGGGTGTCTTTCAAGAAAAACTAAAAAGAAAAATAATAAGATAATAATAATGGAAAAATTCTGAAAAAAATGTTTAGTAATTTCCACTCAATACACCTTCCAATAAGAGATGATAGTAAAATATTACCTTGTTTTTCTACCACTTACAACATAATCCAACAATTTTGTCATAAGAATAAGATCATCTATTTTTTGCAGGATCCCATGTGAAAAAGCCACATGCAAAATCTATCTAAAGGGTTTATAATAGTTTAAAAATATACATAATTCGCACGAAAAGGAGCTATAACAGTGATAGGGTTAATCGTCATCTTAGCATTAGTGTTATTTTTACCCTTTATAGTAAAACCGGTCGAACATAACCTTGAACTTTTTCTGTTTATTATGGGTGTAGCGGCTGCGCTTGTAAGCGGTGTAATGGATCAACATTTAATGACAAAAGCGCTGCAAGATCCCATTAAAATAACGCTTGCTGTGTTGTTGGCTGGATTATTTACGAAATGGGCCCAAGTCCCGTTGGAAAAATCGATCTTGACAATCAGCAGAGTATTGACGCCTCGGGTTTTTCTCGCTTTGACGATCATCATTTTAGGACTGGCTTCAAGCATCATTACTGCAATTATTGCGGCTATTATTCTGGTAATCGTCGTGAATGTCCTTCCGCTGGACCGCCAATCTGAAATTCGCTTTACTATACTCGCATGCTTCTCAATTGGTCTGGGGGCTACACTGACACCGCTTGGTGAACCGTTGTCAACGATTACGGTCAGTAAATTAAATGAGAATTTCTTTTACTTAATAAAATTGGTTGGTGCAGAGGTCATTCCGGCTGTTGTTATCTTTGGCATTTTAGCGATGTTCCTTGTTAAGCCGCGGGAAGGTTCACAAGGGTTAGAGTCAGCGCAAAAGACTGAAAGTTATAAAGAAATTGTTATTCGCTCGGCAAAAATTTATTTGTTTGTTATGGGATTAACCTTCTTAGGACATGGTTTCGAACCGTTAATCAATGAATACGTCCTGGGACTTCATCCGATGCTATTATATTGGATTAACATGATTTCCGCCATTCTAGACAATGCAACATTAGTAGCCGCAGAAATTAGTCCGGCAATGGACGGGGAAACCATAAGGGCAATTTTACTTGGGTTGTTAATTAGTGGAGGGATGCTGATCCCTGGAAATATCCCCAATATTATTGCAGCAGGGAAGCTTAATATTACCAGTAAAGAATGGGCTCGTTTTGGTGTACCGGTAGGGCTGATCACGATGTTGGTTTATTTTGTGGTACTGTTTGTTTTTTAATAATTCTGTGAGGATCACTCCTTTCAGTTCCTTCAAAGAACACTAAAAATGAAGAAAGCAAAATTTGACAGAAATTTGTCAATAACTTATGAATAAATATTGAAATATCCGGTTTTCTTCTATGAATATGGTGAAAATTTCTTATAATGAAGGTATCTAAATGGGGAGGTAAGGGAAATGAACATCACAACAATTATTGAATTGGAAAATCAAGAAGTTGAAGCAATGACCGGGGCGAAATTGATTTTTGCGCAAGAGCAGATTGACGATAATATTATAGAAACATGTGTTGAGTGCTTAAAACTAAAGGATTCGGATGCTACTCTTTCCACTGATGATGCAATGGAAACAGTATTCCGCCGTTTGCAGCAGCAAGGAATCATCCCTCCAAATGTTGAAGAATTCTCATATCAGATGCCTTCTTGTGAGCGGATTAAGAATACAGCCGACGGGAAAACGGACATTCCGCAAAAGGTGATCCTTTCATTCATGGCCTAAAAGAAGTTCTTCGGAGCTTCTTTTTTTAGGTAGAAATAACGCAAAAAGATAAAAATTCAAACCTCCAGATGTTTCCTTTCTAAGGATCATGGCAAAAATAATGTTTGGAAACCTTGTCATTGTTTGTTATAGTTACTTTGTGAAATTATTATCGAATGATAACTTTGGAGGTCGTAAAGATGACACAAAATATTGCCAGCATGATTGACCACACATTATTAAAGGCAGATGCGACAAAAGAGCAAATTGTTAAATTAGTAAATGAAGCAAAAGAATATTCCTTTGCATCTGTGTGTGTGAATCCTACATGGGTAAAGACGGCTGCTGAAATGCTTGCTGATACTCCAAATGTGAAGGTATGTACGGTGATTGGCTTTCCGCTTGGAGCAACAACGTCGGAAACAAAGGCGTTTGAAACAACAAACGCAATTGAAAATGGCGCAAATGAGATTGATATGGTGATCAATATCGGTGCTTTAAAGGGTAACCAGGATGAATTAGTTGAAAAAGATATTCGCAGTGTCGTTGAAGCAGCAAAAGGGAAAGCGTTAGTCAAAGTTATTATTGAAACATGTCTACTAACGGATGCAGAAAAAATAAAGGCATGTCAGCTTGCGGTAAAAGCTGGTGCTGATTATGTAAAAACCTCAACCGGATTTTCAACCGGCGGGGCAACAGTAGAGGATATTCGTTTGATGCGACAAACGGTTGGACCTAATATCGGCGTAAAAGCTTCCGGTGGTGTACGCAGCCGTGAAGATGCACTTGCCATGATAGAGGCTGGGGCAACCCGAATTGGCGCTAGTTCAGGTGTTGCTATTTGTAATGGTGAAGTTTCCAACAGCCAGTATTAAAAAAATGACAAAAAACCAGGGATACTGTAAGTCCCTGGTTTTTGTTGTTAACTAAAAGAAAAAGTGTAGAACAAAGTAAATAATTGCCGAAATTAAAGCGGTGATGGGAAGGGTGATAACCCATGTGATAATCATGCGCTGGGCCGTATCCCATTTCACGCCTTTCAGACGATGGGAGGCTCCTACGCCAAGGATCCCCGATGAAATTACATGTGTGGTACTAACAGGTAAATGAATGTACGTAGCACCAAAAATAATCGCCGCCCCCGTTAAATCTGCGGCAACCCCATTGATGGGGCGGATTTTCATGATTTTTCCACCAACTGTTTTAATGATTTTCCAGCCGCCGATAGAAGTCCCTAAGCCCATTGCTGTTGCGCAGGATAACTGAACCCAAAAAGGTACATCGGCGTTATGAGGAAGAAATTGGTTGGCAATTAACGCCATTGTGATAATCCCCATCGACTTTTGCGCATCATTTGTACCATGTGAATATGACTGCAATGCTGCGGTAGCGATTTGGATAAAACGGAAATTTCGATTCGTTTTGGTGAGATTGAAATTTTTAAAAACGACTTTGAAAATACTGTAAATGATATAACCTACGGTAAAAGCCAAAATTGGCGAAAGAATAAGTGCTTCGATAATTTTGATAAAACCGCTGTAGTTCAGGACATTTAAGCCTTCGGCAGCAATGGCGGCACCAGCAATCGACCCGATCAAGGCATGGGAAGAACTGCTTGGAATACCGAAATACCATGTAATTAAATTCCAGGCAATCGCTGAAAGTAACGCGGCCAGAATAACAACGGAGCCGTGTTCAAGATGGAATGGATCAACAATATCCTTTGAAATGGTCTTGGCCACCCCGGTGAATGTCAATGCGCCAAGGAAATTCATCGATGCTGCTAACATAATCGCCTGTCTCGGCTTTAATGCTTTCGTTGACACGGCTGTTGCAATCGCATTTGCGGTGTCATGGAACCCATTAATGAAATCAAATGCGAGAGCACCGATGACGATTAAAATGGTTAAGATAAGTACAACGCTCATAGTCTTGCTCCTTATGCATTTTTCATAATAATGGTTTCTAAAGTATTAGCGACAGTTTGACAGCTATCGGCAACATCTTCGAGGTTTTCATAAATTTCTTTATATTGGATAATCCGAATCGGGTCCTTTTCAACATTAAATATATTTTTGATTGATTGTCTCAAAATGTTATCACATTGCGATTCATAATCCTTAATTTTAATCGCATGTTCTCTTATCTGCTGCAGTTTTTTATTGGACAAAAGTTCAATTGCTTTATCAATTTCAACCACACTGCTTTGGATAGCGTCAACAAATTTTTTCATAAACTCGTCTGCTTGGGTAATCGAATACATTTCAAATAACGCGGCGGTTGCTTCTAGTCCATCTAAAACATCATCCATACACATTGCCAGCTGCAGAATGTCTTCACGTTCGATTGGCGTAATAAAGGCATCATTTAATTCCTTTATGATTTCATGAACAAAGGTGTCCCCACTTGATTCATACTCTTTCATTTTTTCGGAAAAAATTTTTAAGTCACTGATGTTTTTAAGTTTGTAGTCCGTAAAAAAATTGGTGCTTTCTTTCAAATTTGTCGAAATATTACTAAGTAAATTCGAAAATTTATCTTGTTTTTTAAATGCCATAATAAGGTACCTCCATTTTTCGAATAAATAACACCATATCAACTTAACTATTTTATCTAATAAATGTCGAAAAATGAAACAAATCCAAGGAAATTTACAAAAACTTAACATTAGAATTTTCAAAATCTTATCTTACGTCACAATCCATTATTACCTTCTCAAGTGTTAAATTTATTATTTGAGATTTTAAGGAAAATCATAAGTATAAAAATGAAAATGGGGGAAATTTATAAGGTATAGGCAGCTCATCACCTTAGTTGTGGGGTTGAAAATTTAGGAAGTCATACCAAATTCGAGAGAAGGAGTGTTCTTAATGAGTTTTATTTGGTCGTTAATTGTAGGTGGAGTAATTGGCTGGCTTGCTGGGCTAATCGTTGGAAGAAATATACCTGGAGGCATTATCGGTAATATTATTGCAGGTTTTGTTGGCGCATGGCTTGGAACAGCAATTTTAGGAAATTGGGGGCCGAATGTTGCGGATTTCGCGATCATTCCGGCAATTATCGGCTCAGCCGTTTTGGTACTCTTGTTAAGCTTTATTATGAGAGCCTTCAGAAAAGCAGATTAGTCAAATCAAAAAGCAAAGCCTCCCTAACCGGGGGGCTTTTATAGTGTATCGAGGTCAATATTCTTAAAAATCACCGGGTTGTCCAGAAATGGCGCCAAACATTTCATTTCCTCCTGAGTAAATGGATGAATAAATTCAAGCTTCACCGCATGGAGAGCTTGGCGATTGAAAATGGGGTTTCCATCATAAAGAATATCCCCGGCTAATGGATGTCCAATTGATTTAAGGTGAACCCTGATTTGATGTGTTCTCCCCGTTTCGAGCGAGCACTTTACGTATGATAAATGGTTATGTTTATCCTCTTTTATCACATGGTAATGGGTAACTGCCGCTTGTCCTGAATGCGAAATCCTTCTTTTGCTTGGATGGTGGCGATCCCGGCCGATTGGGGCATCAATGGTTCCTTTTTTCTTTTGAAAGATCCCTTGCGCGAGAGCCAAATAAGTTCTTTTAATTTTCCGTTCAACCAGCATTCTATCTAAAATTGCACCAGCTAAAGCATGCTTGGCAAATAAAATGGCACCCGAGGTATCGCGGTCGAGACGATGTATTTGCCGGATATTTCGAACTTCACCATTTGCCAGCATATGAAATTGAGCAGCATTTACAAGTGTATCGGTATCGGTAGGGTCATTCGGATGTGTTTTCATGAAAGGTGGTTTATTCAATACAACCAAGTGGTCATCTTCATAAAGCACCTTAATTTCTTGGAAATGGGGAGCAATTTGGATCTCTTCTTCTTCAAATAACCGGAGCTGCAGCTTAGAGCGAGCTGAAAGCGGTACATTCCAATTATATTCCTTTCCATTCACTTGTACTTTTTTGTCTGTACGAAAAGAATGAATCATCTTTTTAGAAACCTTCCAGTCATCGCGAAAAATCTGTTCAATTGTTTTGCCTTCCCAATTATTTAAAACGATCAATTGGTACCAATCACCATAACGCATTGTCTGTTGCATAAATTCTCCTTTAGAATCCCACTAATTACCACCCTAGCAGAGGGTTTTGTTATGTTATTCTTAATTATATATATAATGACAGAAAAAGCGAGGGCAAGGGTGGGGTTTTAAATGAAAATTGTATGGGCTTCGACACCAAGTCAGGAGCAAGAGATATGTGAACTAGTGAGGTATCTTTATTCAAATGTTTTTCCGCAATATTTTAGCGACCATGAGATCAAACGGTTCGAAAAACTTAAAGTATTATATACTTCCCAGAAAAAGTTTGAAGAAATTGGTACATTAAAGGATGCTTTTGAAGTGATGACAAGTATTCAAACTGTTATTTCGATTCTTGAGCTGCCTTATTTGGATAAGCGTTATTCCGCCTTATTCAACAAAAATGCGGCCACTCTCAATGATTTCGGCTTGTATTTTCCTTTTGAGTTTGAACAGTTTGAAACTGTTAAAAACATCAACAAAATGACTTTAAGTATATATTCAAAGGCAGATAATGAACTGCTTATTTAAAAAAGCCGATTTTGGCTTCTTTTTTTATTCATGGATTTTGATAAAATTATATAGGATTGAAAGTATTCTTATTCTGCAAAAATTGTCGGTTAATTTTACGAAATTCTAGCAGGGGTAATAGAATAAGAATAGAAGTTAAAATGAATAACACAGTACATAAACATTGGAGGGAATTTTAATCATGGACTGGAGAACAGCTGCAAAAAGCTGGATGGAATTCGCGGGATTAGAGCCAGAATTACGGCACCAGCTCGAAGCGTTTAAGGATGATGAAAAATATCTTGAGGAGGCCTTTTATAAGAATTTAGAATTTGGTACCGGGGGCATGCGCGGTGAAATTGGTGCAGGGACAAACCGAATGAACATTTATACAGTTCGTAAAGCATCTGCTGGCCTGGCTGCCTATATAGAAAAATTTGGGGCAGAGGCAAAACAGCGGGGGGTTGTGATCGCCTATGATTCACGCCATAAATCACCGGAGTTTGCCTTGGAAGCAGCCAAAACATTGGCGACTTCTGGAATTCAAACTTATCTATTTGATGAACTCAGGCCAACCCCAGAATTGTCTTTTGCTTTAAGGTATTTGCAGGCATTTGCTGGAATTGTCGTTACTGCCAGCCATAATCCACCTGAATATAACGGATATAAGGTATACGGTTCAGATGGCGGTCAACTAACTCCCAGGGCTGCTGATGAATTAATACAAAAAGTCAACGAAATTGAAAATGAATTATTAATTAACGTTGAAAATGAAGAAAAGCTCCGTTCGCATGGCCTAATTAAGACGATTGGCCAGGAGATTGATCAAGCCTATATAGAAAAATTAAAAACCATTTCAGTAAACCCAAGTTTGGCAAAAGAAACAAATATTAACATTGTGTTTACTCCCTTACATGGTACTTCTAATAAGCCTTTGCGTGCTGCGCTGACCGCTTTCGGGTTTAAAAATGTCACAGTTGTCAAAGAACAGGAACTTCCGGATCCGAATTTTTCAACTGTAAAAAGCCCTAATCCCGAGGAACATGCCGCTTTTGAATTAGCCATTCGTGACGGCCAAAAGACAGAGGCTGATATTTTAATCGCAACCGATCCTGATGCTGACCGCTTGGGGATAGCGGTACCAAATCATGAAGGTGAATACGTAGTTCTAACCGGGAATCAGACAGGGGCGTTATTGCTCGATTATCTTCTTTCCCAGAAAAAGGAGAAAGGAACACTCCCGCAGAATGGGGTCGTTTTAAAAACGATTGTCACCTCTGAACTGGGAAGAACCATTGCTTCTGCATACCAGTTAGAAACGGTTGATGTTCTGACCGGCTTTAAGTTTATTGGGGAAAAAATTAAAGAATATCATGCCAGCGGTGACCACCAATTCTTATTTGGTTATGAGGAATCATACGGTTATCTAATTGGCGATTTTGTCCGTGATAAAGATGCCCTTCAAGCCGCTCTTTTAGCTGCAGAAGTATGTGCCTATTATAAAAATCAAGGGATGTCCCTTTATGACGGCTTAATGCAGCTATTTGAAAAGTATGGATATTATTTGGAAGGCCTTCGCTCCTTGACTCTGAAAGGCAAGGAAGGGGCAGAAAAAATCCAACGTATTTTAGCTTCTTTCCGTTCTGAACCGTTAAGTCAATTAGGTTCGCTGAAAACGGTGGCGACGGAAGATTATTTATCAGGAGTTAGAACAACCTTGAATCGCCAAGAGAAAATTAATTTGCCACATTCAAATGTGTTGAAATACATTTTTGAGGACGGTTCATGGGTTTGTCTAAGACCTTCCGGCACTGAACCGAAAGTCAAATTTTATTTTGGTGTGANTTTATGGCCTTGGTTGATGAAAAAATGAAATAAGTTTAAACTGAGCAAGCACGGCATTTCAAAAAATTGAAATCCCGTGCTTTTTTGGTGGAATTCTTTTGTCCGGTTGGAAAAAATCTTTTCACTTAAAATGTATCCACTTGTGATTTCAGGAAAGACTATACATCGGCATCTCATTTATTTCCTCATCAAGCGTCTCGTTTGCATGGTCGATGTAACGAAGCAGATTATATAATTTTTGCTCAATAACAGCGTAGTCACGTTCAAAATTATAGGCATGCAGGAAATGTTCTATTTTTTTCGAAAGAAAATGGTCAGTGGTCCGCACCATTAAAATCAATAAATTGTCCCATTCGGAACGGTGCGTATAAAATAACGCCCGGTCATAATCCATTTTGTTCATTTATATTCTCCTCCTTATTAGGAGTTGTGATTATTGTATGACGTTTTAACGAGAACACACGCAGAAAATGTTGGACGCCCGATCATACAGCGCTTATCAACATTTACCTGTTTATTTTTAAAAACAAAGAGGGGTTTATGGGAAAGTATCTTGCTCTTTTACTGGTATGCTGTTTCTTATGTAACAAACACGCTGCTGCGGCGATAGTCGAAACAACTAAGCCGTATTCATATAACAATTTAACCAATGATGTACTTGAACTAGAAAATAAATATAGCAACGTTTTAACGGTAACATCGATTGGCAAGTCCGAGTTTGGCCGGGAAATATGGGGAATCAAGCTTGGACAAGGAAAAAAAACAATCTTGCTGGTTGGCGCCCATCATGGCCGTGAATGGCTGACAAGTATGCTGCTGATGAAAATGCTGGAAACATATGCAGACGCCTATGAAAAAAAAGAAAGTGTCAGCTCACAGTCAACCGCGATTCTAAACGAGACGGCTATTTGGTTTGTACCGATGTTAAATCCGGATGGTGTTATCATTCAGCAACATCAATTGGCAACATTTCCCCTCAAGCATCAAATCCATCTGCAAGAAATGAATGATGGATGTCAAAATTTTAAACGCTGGAAAGCCAATGGCAACGGAATTGATTTAAATCGACAATATCCCGCAGATTGGGATCAGCTTCCGAAGGACCCATTAACACCATATTATAAATCCTATAAAGGAAAAAAGCCGCTGGAAGCGGTGGAAGTTCAGGCATTAACAAACTTTATCGGAGAAATAAATCCAGCGGTTGCTGTCTCCTACCATTCAGCTGGCCGGGAGCTCTTTTGGAACTACAAAAATGGGCGTTATCTATTTCGCGACTATTGGATCGCCAGAAAAATCGCAAAACTGACTGGCTACAAATTGGCAAAGCCGGAGAAGGAGGCAACCGGCGGCGGTTTTACCGACTGGTTTATTACTACTTATCGCCGTCCGGCACTGACCATCGAAATTAGTTATCTTGTCGGGGAAACAAGCCCGCCGCTAAGCATTTTTAAAAATGAATGGAACAGAAATAAATTGGTTGGCCTAAAGCTTGCCAAAGAGGCAAGGAAGATTCCGACTGACTCTTTTACAAAGATCCATTATCGCTAATTGTTTTTTCCGCCTTAACAAACCATCAGTGGGGGAAGAAAATCCCCACTGATGGAAGTTTCACTTTATCTTGTTTCATCATTCCTGCTTTTTCTTCATACATTGTGGTAAGAGGAAAAGGGGGGATTGGCTGATGAATGAGGAAGAACGCAGGGCACTTGAATTTGCCATTAGCGAAATAACGGAAATTGCCAGTGGTTTTGGCCTGGATTTCTATCCAATGCGTTATGAAATTTGTCCTGCCGAAATTATTTACACATTTGGTGCCTATGGTATGCCTACCCGGTTTTCGCATTGGAGTTTTGGTAAACAATTCCATAAAATGAAGCTTCATTATGATCTCGGCTTAAGTAAAATTTATGAACTGGTCATTAACTCTAATCCATGCTATGCCTTTTTATTGGATTCCAACTCGTTAATCCAGAACAAACTGATCGTTGCACACGTCTTGGCTCATTGTGATTTCTTCAAAAATAATGTCCGCTTTCAGAATACAAAACGGGATATGGTTGAAAGCATGGCTGCCACAGCTGACCGGATTCATCAATATGAAATTCAATATGGAAAAAGAGAAGTTGAGTCCTTCCTTGATGCCGTGCTGGCGATTGACGAACATATTGATCCGTCGCTTATGCGTCCTAAACTAGCATGGTCAATCGAGGATGATGAGGAGGAAGAGGAAGAAAAGCGTTTACCAACACCATATGATGATTTATGGAATTTGGATGAAAACAAAAAGAATAAGAGCAGAACAAAACCAGTAAAGAAAAAGAAATTTCCGCCAAAACCGGAAAAGGATTTATTGCTGTTTATTGAAACATACAGCAGAGAATTGGAGGATTGGCAACGCGATATTCTCACGATGATGCGGGAAGAAATGCTTTATTTTTGGCCGCAGCTGGAAACGAAAATCATGAATGAAGGCTGGGCATCATACTGGCATCAACGTATTTTACGAGAAATGAATTTGACGAGTGGTGAGGCGATTGAATTTGCAAAATTAAATGCCGGAGTCGTGCAGCCTTCGAAAACCGGAATCAATCCTTATTATCTTGGATTGAAGATTTTTGAAGATATTGAGGAACGGTATAACAATCCAACAGAAGAAATGAAAAAACGGGGAGTTGAACCCAATTCCGGCAGGGAAAAAATCTTCGAAGTACGAGAAATTGAATCCGACATTTCTTTCTTGAGAAATTATTTAACAAAGGAGCTTGTTTTTAGGGAGGATATGTATCTTTTCCAAAAGCAGGGAAGGGATTATAAAATTGTTGATAAAGATTGGGAGCATGTCCGTGATCAATTAGTAAACATGCGGGTGAACGGCGGGTTTCCCTACATTACGGTCAATGACGGCGACTATCTGAGAAATGGCGAATTATATTTGAAGCATTGGTATGAAGGGGTAGAATTGGACGTAAAATATCTTGAAAAGGTCATGCCCTATATTTATCAGCTGTGGGGCAGGCCCGTGCATTTGGAAACAATGATTGAGGATAGAACGATGCTATTTTCATACGATGGCAAGGGAGTTCATCGGAAATATTTGTAATAAGAAAAGGCAGCTAGATGGATAGCTGCCTTTGATTCAATAACATTATTTTACTTCAGAAGTTACTTTTCTTAATGCATCCTCTACAGGTACATAGGTATAGCCAAGATCACGTGCAACCGCTTCATAGGTGATTTCTCCGGCGGCAACGTTAACCCCTAGCTGTAAGGAAGGATTTTCGATGACCGCTTTGTAAACACCTTTGTTGGCAATTTGCAATGCATATGGGACAGTCACATTCGTAAGAGCGATCGTCGATGTCCGTGGAACAGCCCCAGGCATATTAGCGACAGAGTAGTGAATCACACCATGCTTTACAAAAGTTGGATTATCATGTGTTGTAACGTGATCGCTTGTTTCAACAATGCCACCTTGATCTATCGCAACATCGACAATTACGGAACCAGGTTTCATGGTTTTAACCATTTCTTCCGTAACAAGCTTAGGAGCTTTGGCCCCTGGAATAAGAACGGCACCAATTAAAAGATCCGCTTCTTTTACTGCTTCGGCAATGTTATAAGGGTTAGACATTAACGTTTTTACCTGATGTCCGAAAATGTCATCAAGCTGGCGCAGACGGTCCGCACTTAAATCGATGATCGTAACATCAGCACCTAAGCCAACAGCCATTTTTGCAGCATTTGTACCAACGATTCCACCGCCAATAATGGTTACTTTACCGCGGTTAACACCAGGAACGCCGGCAAGCAGAATTCCTTGTCCCCCGTTATTCTTTTGTAAAAATTGCGCACCAATTTGCGCCGCCATCCGTCCGGCTACCTCACTCATCGGTGTTAATAAAGGAAGGGTTCTGTTTACTGAAACAGTTTCGTAGGCAATAGCAATAACACCTTTATCTTTAAGTGCTTTGGCAAGTTCAGGCTCAGCAGCCAGATGTAAATAGGTAAACAGAATTAATCCTGGACGGAAGTATTGATACTCGCTGTCGAGAGGTTCTTTAACCTTCATAATCATTTCTGCTTTTTTCCACACGGTATCAGCAGTATCAATCATTTCGGCCCCAGCCTTAACATAGTCTTCATCGGCAAAACCGCTTCCACCACCTGCCCCTTTTTCCACTAATACAGTATGTCCGGCATTTACAAATGAAAGTACGCCGGCAGGTGTTAAAGCAACACGGTTTTCATTGTTTTTAATTTCTTTTGGTACGCCAATCAACATTTTTAATTCGCCCCTTATATAAAGTTTTTTCTCCCATAGGTCAAGTATAAAACGTTTGTCAAGGAATTTCTTTGTTAAGATTGAAGAAATATTTTCGGTGTTTTTGGAAATTTTCACAAATGCTGCATATTCTGATACTTCCTTAACTTCAAGTCAATATAAAGGGATATTTTTTGATTCGGATCTTTAAAATCGACTTCGCCAATTTCCGCAATTCTTTTTAACCGATAATTTAAAGTATTGGCATGTACATTTAGTTCTTTTGCGGCATCGTTGATGTTCGCATCTTTAGTTAAAAATACGTCGAGCGTCTCAATCAGATTGCTGTTATGTTTTTGGTCGTATTGATAAAGTAATTTCAATGAATAATTTTCAAAATCGTTACTTTTTCGTTTCTGCAGAAGGATATCAAAGAATTGGTAAATTCCCAACTTTTGATATGTATGAATGTCTTTGGTTTCTTCTGGAAACTTTTCCTTAATCGATAATACCTCTAATGATTCATGATAGGCATGCTTTATTTTTCCATAGTCATAATAAATACTGCTATAAACCGGAGTGATCTCATTTACCCCGTAGCGTTCACTCATATTAAAGACAAATTGGCGGACAAAATAGTTTAGTTCTTCAAATGTATGGCGTATATTGTCTGCCGAAACAAGTAATATCAATTGATTGCTGTCAATGGTATAAAGCATAATTTTAAAACGCTGATTGGTCGTGAGCAAATAGGAAATATTTTGCTCTATCTTACCCGAAATATTATGCTTAAATTGAAAAACAAGCAAGGAATAGGAAGAGGCAGGTGTTATTTGCAGGGAGTGAAAATTACCTGTGATTTCTTCATGATTAGCTAAATGCCCTGTTAACAGCTTCCAAAAGAATTCTTGAGACCGCTCCTCTTTCTTATTTTTCCGTGTCTGAAGCTGCAGCAATTTATTTTTGGCAGATTCAGCCGCCTTCTTTAACAGCGAATACTCTTCTTCCGTTAGGGTTTTATCAATTTCAATTACCCAAATAAACCCCAATACTTCCTCTTGCTTCCAAATTGATACGGCTACCCGATGACCAAGACCGATTTCGTCCATATTTTTGACACGAATCGGTTCTTTCGTTGACAGCAGGGCAGGAATGGTCCCTTCCTTCCATAACTGATTAATTACCTTTTCGGGGACCCTGCGTCCTATTATTGTGGCAATTCGCGCCGGATCCGTTCGCTCATCATGGGTGCTATAGGCAAGCAGGCGATGATTGGCGTCCTCAATGGTGACTGGGCATTCCAACACTTGGCTAATCATCTCAGCCAATTCTTCCAAACTTTCAAAATCCATTTTAAAAGGATCATTTAAACTATAATTCATATGAATTACCCCCATCTAAAGAAAAGGAAGACAAATATAAAGGTAAAACCTTCTTTGTTTAATTTTACAAAAAAAATAGTTGTATTTCATGTTTTTTTACAAAATATTATTCAAAAATAACATAAAACAATGTTAAAATAATTTTAGGTCTTTTAATTATCAATTTTCAGTAAATACAGGACCATTGGAGAGTGTAAACATGAATCAACAGAGTCAGGAAGACGAACTTCAGCGCGGATTGGAAGAAAGGCATATCACGTTAATGTCATTGGGGGCAGCAATCGGTGTGGGCTTATTTCTCGGGTCAGCAACTGCTATTAAAATGGCGGGGCCGGGGATACTGTTAGGTTATGCCTTTTGCGGAATGATTATGTTTTTTATCATGAGAGCACTGGGCGAAATGGCCATTCAAAAACCAGTTGCCGGGTCGTTCAGCACCTATGCAAGGGAATATTTAGGACCGTTGGCGGGCTATATTACCGGCTGGAATTATTGGTTTTTATGGGTTGTAACTTGTATGGCGGAAATTACCGCAGTGGGCATTTATATGGAGTATTGGTTCCCATCCACGCCACGATGGATTTGGGCATTAGCCGCTTTAATCATTATGACAACGGTGAATATAATTGCCGTTAAGGCTTATGGTGAATTAGAATTTTGGTTTGCACTGATTAAAATTGTAACCATTGTGGCCATGATCATTGTTGGTGCTGCGATGATTTTCTTCGGCTTTGGGAACGGCGGTACCGCAACTGGTATCAGTAACTTATGGAATCATCGAGGATTGTTTCCTAATGGGGCCAAAGGTATTTTATTGTCCTTACAAATGGTAATGTTTGCTTATCTGGGAATCGAAATGATCGGGGTAACGGCTGGAGAGGTTAAAAATCCGGAAAAATCATTATCACGGGCGATTGATACGGTGTTTTGGCGGATTTTGATTTTTTATGTAGGTGCATTATTTGTCATTTTGTCCATTTACCCATGGGCGGAAATTGGAACAAAAGGAAGTCCTTTTGTTCTGACCTTTGAAAAAATCGGAATCAAACGTGCTGCCGGCATCATCAACTTTGTTGTGCTGACTGCTGCATTGTCTTCCTGTAACAGTGGAATCTTCAGTACAGCCCGAATGTTATTTGACCTTGCGGAACATGGCGAGGCTCCCAAAAGATTTGCTAAAGTAACCAAATCCGGAGTTCCCGGCTTTGCCGTATTGGCATCTGCTGCCGCTTTATTGTTAGGTGTGCTGTTGAATTACGTTGTGCCGGCCAAGGTTTTTACTTGGGTGACAAGTATCGCGACCTTTGGTGCTATCTGGACATGGGGGATCATTTTACTGTCGCAGATCCGTTATCGAAAGGGATTAAACCCTGAAGATGTAAAACGTTTAAACTATAAAATGCCGTTTTTTCCATATACCTCGTATTTTTCGTTAGCCTTTCTTGTGTTTGTAATTGGGGTTATGGCTTACAGCCCTGATACAAGAGTTGCCCTTTTGGTTGGACCGCTATGGTTATGTCTTCTGGTTGCTTTTTATTACGGCAAGGGATTTCATAAAAAAGAACACCGGCAAACGTCAGTTAAACAAAAGGCCAGTTAAATACAGACTGAAGTATGGGACCCATTAAGGGTCTCATTTTTTTATGCGTTTTTCACATACTAACAATATAAAAATGAACAGGAGGTAAAAGTGATGAAAAAATTAATAATTTCGGTTTCTGCTGCCGGATTAATACTGCTCTTTTCCGCCAGTAGTGGTTACGCGGAAACCATTACGAAACCGCCGACACGTCTTTATGAACAAAATACAATGTCGATTCTTTGGTTCCAAAATTCCGGAGAAGCAAAAGCATTGTATTTTCAAGGCTATAACATCGGAAAAATGAGGCTGGATGAAATACTTCGTAAAAAGCAGTATAATCGTGCTTTAAAGCCAGCGATCGTTCTCGATATTGATGAAACGATCCTTGATAACAGTCCCCATCAGGCTTCTTATGTTGTCAATGGAAAGGGGGACCCGCGTGATTGGAGCAAATGGATTAAACGGGCTGATGCCAAACTGCTGCCAGGCGCACTTGATTTCTTACGCTATGCCGACTCAAAAGGAGTTGAAATTTTTTATATTTCAAACCGTCAGGAGGCCGCGAAGGAATCGACAATTAAAAATCTGCAAAAAGTTGGAGTACCGCAAGCGGATGCAAACCATGTGCTGCTGCAGCAGGAAAGCGAAAATGGGAAGGAAAACCGGCGCCAACAGGTGGCGAAAACTCATGATATTTTGTTATTATTTGGCGATAATTTAGGGGATTTCAGCGGTTTTGATGGTCTGACAGATAGGGGAAGATTAGAAACAGTCAATAAATTGAAAGAGGAATTTGGAAAAAAATTGATTGTATTTCCGAACCCAATGTATGGGGATTGGGAGGGAGCCATTTATGATTTTAACTTGAAGAAGCCTTGGCAAGAAATAGAAAAGATCAGGAGAGATCATCTGCAAACCTATGAGCCGTAAAAAATACCAAAAATGCTGCGGCAGTATGACGGCAGCATTTTTGGCGAGAAGCAAGAAGCGGATGATAAAAAATAATCATTAATAGGACAGTGGTTTTAGTTTCTTACATTAACAAGAATATTAATTGCGAAAATAATCACACCCAAGACCATGGCCGTTCCTCCGATGGCTACGGCAGGGCCGGCAGCTGACACACCGGAAACTAATAAAGCAAGACCAATCATCATAACAGGCAGGGCAATATTGTGAATCCAAAAATGAATTTTTGCCAGGGCTGTTTCAGCTGCCCTTGGGAATGCCACATAGATCAATCCGGCAAGGGTCATCGCCGTCCATCCTAATAAATTTACGTGGACGTGTACAGGGGTAAAGGTAAATTTTTCTGTCATTGACATGTACATTCCAAAACACACCCCAATGACAAAGTAACAAACGGAAATTTTAATGAACCTAACGCCCATTTGCCAGCCTCCTTATAGATCAAAATTATGCCTACAGTACTAATTATGAGGGCTCTTTATAAAGTAGAACTTTGATTTATAAGGACGAGAAAGGATTTTTTATGAAGAATATTGTGGAATAATAAATGTAAGAAGACCTTCTTTTCTGAAGGTCTTCCGGTCGAGTTATTAGAATAGCGCCTTTATTCCTACCAGAACGAGGCCGATTAAAAAGCCGCATACAGCCCCGTTTACTCGGATCCATTGCAGGTCATTACCAACATTGGTTTCAATCATTTCAGTGAGTGTCTTTGTATCTAACTTATCTAAATTTTCCCTTACAAGGGTTCCAATTTTTGAATGGTTTTGATCAACAAAGCTGGCAATTTGTTTCTTCAGCCATGCTTCCATTTGATTGACCTTGTCTTCGTCTGCTTTAAGCTGCTCCAGATTATTAGTGATAAATGGCAGGATATATTTTTCGTAAAAATCAGGTGCTGAGGTTAAAACCAACGCCTTTTCCTGTATTTCTGTCAACAACTTGGTAATTTTCTCCTCTGCTTGCCAGCTATTGATGATGTGTGTTCTGAAACGCTCAAGCTCATCATACACTTTTTCATCGTTCTTTAAGTCCTGCAGCTTTTGATTGATATGCATCAGCAATGTCAGCCGGTTTTGATTATAGGGGTCACGGAAGCTGTCGACCCCTTTGACAATGAGATTTTGAATGATACTGCCCAATTTTTCTTCATTGACCAGGCTGCTAAATGACCGTAAGGCAAATTGCATGAAACCGTCTGCTTTAATATTTTCAATCATTTCAACGGCCATTCCACCAAGGCGGAGCTTTGTACTATCTTTTTTTGCCCATTCATCAATTTCTTCGAGGATAAAATCAAGTGCTTTTTCATCATATTTGCGTAACTTAATTTGCTCAATTAATATCGGTAAATAGTGTTTAATCTCGATTTTGGTTAGCCGCAACTTAAGTTCTTTTTCAATCACAGGTGCGAATTTTTTAACATTCATGGTTTTAATAAAATGTTGAATCACGTTCATTATGTTTTTTTTCACAGGATCGGAGGGAATTTCCCTTTCCAATAAGCCAAAAAGTTTGTCAGTAATCCGGAACGTGTTTATTTTTTCACGAATACTTTCCTTTGTCAGCCAGTCATTTTCAATCATTGAAATTATTTTTGCAGTAATCTTCTCCCGGTTCTTTGGTAAAAGCGCTGTATGCGGGATAGGTACACCCAGCGGATGTCGAAATAGCGCGGTTACCGCAAACCAGTCGGCAAGTCCCCCAACAAGTCCTGCTTCAAAACCCCCCTGTAGGATCGTTTTCCATATGGATGGCTCTAAAAAAATGGTTATTAGAAAACCGGCTGCCATGATTGCAAGGGAGATCGTTGCCAAATGACGCAAATTTTTTTTCGGTTTATCCATCTTAAAACTCCTCGTTTGCTATAATAATACTGATATTCTTCTTGAGAAAAAAGATAATTCAAGAACTAATATATCGAAAAACACGTAATTTCACAAATAGAAATGGCTGTATATGTAAAAAAAACACTCCTCAATAACGAGAAGTGTTTTTCCGCTTCGGTTTGATATGGGTGATGAGTCCATCCATATCAGTAATATAAAATTGAATATCCGGTGCCTTTTTGAGAAATTTCTCTTGGGTAAGCTGATAATAATTTACCCTGCGCTCTGGATCAAAATCTAATATCGGATATTCTTTATGTTCTTTTACATATTGATCGACAGCTTTCTGAACCATGTCCATTGCGGGAGGAATATGTTTTTCATTTTCTTCAAAAATATCATAGGTTTCTTTTGACATGTAGAATTTTTTTGCTGGGATTCCCCCGAGAATGGGCGCTAATTGATTGAAGTCGATACTATGGTCCTCTTTAACCAGGATGGTTCGATAAACGCCATTAGGCAATTGGTCGGAAAATTTTCGAATCGCTTGACGAACCTCGTCAATGCTGACATCAATAATGGGGTAATGTTGTTTCGCTGTCGTTTCCTTACTAACTGCAAGTTGTTTATTGTCAATCTCTTTAACCTTTGTGGCTTTCAGATGTTTGTAAATCACGAAATAGCTAATGACGGAAGCTGTGCCAATTCCCAGAAGCGCTCCGATAACAGTGAAAATGGGGGAGGAAACAAACCTATCATCCAAGCTGCTGCCAAGTTTAAAGCCGCCATAAACACATATAACAAAAGTGATTGCAAAAGCTACGCTAAAGGAAAGGGCTTTCATAAAAACCAGCCTCCTTTACACCATCTCCCTTAGGAATACCAATCTTCCCTCTCAACTATATTATACACATAAATTTCCATTATTGTAATATAAACAGTCGATTAATTTTAATTTTCTGAACCATGTTTAAGGGAATAATGAATTTTAATTATTAGTGTGGGTGAACTCGATATTAATTTTGGCAAAAGAGTTTCCTAGTTATCGTAAATCTTTCTGTAAGCACTCCAAAAGCAAGAAATGAAAAGAGACCAGGTCAATCTTGAACCGGGTCTCGATATATTATATATTCAGATACGAATTCAATTTACGAGAGTGCCTCTGATTTTTGCAGCGTTATTTGTTGTACTGCTGAGTCATCATCGCTGGCTATTTTTGTTACTTCAATATATTTTAAATGATGTTCATCCATTTCAATAATTTTAAATGCATAGGAGTCATGATAAATGATGTCGCCTTCTTTGGCCTCGTAATTTTCTGTTAAGATCCAACCGCCAATCGTATCAACATCTTCATCATTAATTTCGACGCCTAATAACTCATTAACTTCACTGACTAATACTTTGGAGTCAATAATATAATGATTATCTTTAATTTTGCGGACTTCAGGAATTTCATCCATATCAAACTCATCACGGATTTCACCGACAATTTCCTCTAAAATATCTTCAACGGTAACAAGTCCGGAAGTACCGCCATATTCATCCATTAACACGGCCATGTGCATTCTTTCTTTTTGCATTTTAACGAGTAAATCATGAATCGGGATCGTTTCGATCACTCTAATAATTGGTCGAATATAGGTTTCCAGAGTTTTCGCTGTCAACTTTTCATTGCCAATTAAGTCGGTCATGATTTCTTTAATATTGATAACCCCAATAATATGATCTTTATCTCCATCGATAATCGGGTAGCGTGTAAATTTTTCTTCACGAATCACCTTAAGAAAAGATTCGAGTGTGTCGTCCTTGGACAATGAGACGATTTCTGTCCGCGGAACCATAATTTCTTTGGCGATTCGATCATCAAAATCAAAGATTTTATTTACATACTTAAACTCTGATTGGTTTATTTCGCCACTTTTATAACTTTCCGACAGGATAATTCGAAGCTCTTCTTCCGTATGGGCAATTTCATTTTCCGATACTGGCTTTAATCCAAAAAGACGAGATACAATCCTGGCCGATCCATTCAATACCCAAATAAATGGATACATCATTTTGTAAAACAGAATCAGCGGTTTTGATACATTTAGAGTGATCCATTCGGCCTTTTGAATGGCTAGTGTTTTCGGTGCAAGTTCGCCAACAACAACATGTAAAAAGGTAATCGTCGCAAAAGCAATGGAGACAGATAATAAAATTACAGCATTGTCGGGAATGTTCAATTGACGAAAAACAGGATCAAGAAGATGCTCAATGGTTGATTCTCCGATCCACCCTAAACCTAAAGCGGTAATTGTAATACCAAGTTGACAAGCCGACAAGTATTCATCCAGGTTTGAAATGACCTTTTTTACGGAAATTGCCTTCGAATTTCCTTCCTCGATTAACTGGTCAATTCTTGAACTTCTAATTTTGACAATTGCAAATTCAGAAGTCACAAAAAATGCTGTTAATGCGATTAAAATGGCTATTAAAACCAAGTTAAATATGTCCAAATAAGTTCCCTTAGCCCGGTTGTTAAAGACGGGGAAGGGTTCACCTCCCGGTAATTTAAAAAATTAATTTAATACTTTGTCAGAGATTGTAAGAAAACTAGAATTGCAAAAAGCGACAAACCCTTGCGTTTCAGAGGTAGCTAAACATGTCTTACCAGTCACAAAACAGTTCAGCTGCCCAGTGATTTATTGATTTCAATCTAATTGGTCTATCTGACCACCTCAACAAAAATATAAAAATATAAATTAACTTTTATTATAAAAGAAATAAACGCTACAGTCAAACTAGTTAGTGTGTAAGTGCCATTTTCTACATTTTATGGAGTATTTGTTGTAGATATGAAAATAATTCGAAAAAGAAAGACGATCTGTGCAGATCAGGATCATCACATGATTGCTGGGGTGAGAAGGAATCGAATGGTAATCTAACAGTGACATATACATGGCTCTAACTCTTTGCAAAATAAATACAAACAAATACGTCTCCTTATTGAGGAGACGCATTTGTTTTCGTTACATCTATATATAGGATATGATGCCCTTCGATTTCCGTGATTTGAAAAATAAACCCCTCTCTTTCAAGGGAATCTCCCTGATGAACATCAAACTTTTGTGTTAAAAACCAGCCTCCAATAGTGTCGACATCCTCCTCTTCAAGCGTAGTCCCCAAGAGATCATTTACTTCACTGATTAGGACTTTGCCATCTAAAATAAAGTGATTCTCGCCCACCTTTTGAATCAGCGGAAGTTCATCAACATCAAATTCATCGCGAATTTCACCAACAATTTCTTCCAAAATATCTTCAACCGTCACGATTCCGGCGGTACCGCCATATTCATCAGAAAGAATCGCCATGTGAGAGCGGTTCTTTTGCAGCTTGATTAATAATTCTTTGATTGGAATTGTTTCAATCACATGAATGACAGGCTTAATGTAATTTTTTAGCGGTTCTTTCTCTAAGTTTTTTTGTTTAATACAATCTGTTAATACTTCCTTCATATTGGCAATTCCTAAAATATTATCCTTGTCACCATCAATAACCGGGTATCGGGTATATTTTTCTTCTTTTATCGTGTCAAGAATTTCATCTAAAGTGGCATCGATGGAAAGGGTAACCACCTCAGTTCTTGGAACCATAATTTCTTTGGCAACTCGGTCATCAAATTCAAAAATGTTATTCATATAGCTATATTCGGATTGATTAATTTCTCCGCTCTCATAACTTTGTGAGAGGATCATCCGCAGTTCTTCCTCAGACATCACGATGTCATTTTCCGATGCTGGTCTAATACCGAATAGTCCCGTCACAAATCGGGCAGAGTGATTTAGAATCCAAATAAAAGGATACATAATGCGATAAAACCAAGTAAGCGGCTTGGCAATTCGTAAGATAATTTCTTCCGCCTTTTGAATCGCAAAAGTTTTTGGAGCCAATTCCCCAATGACAACATTGAAAAAGGTAATGATTGCAAATGCTAAGAAAGTGGAGATGATCTGCTTAATCGAAAAAGGCATCTGAATCCAATCAAAAATTGGATTTAAAAGCTCGCGGACAGTAGATTCACCCCGCCATCCCAAAATTAATGATGTGACGGTAATCCCCACCTGTGTAGCTGACAGGTAGCCGTCCATATTGGAAATCACTCTCTTAGCGGCCTCCGCATTTTTATTTCCTTCGGAGATTAATTGATCAATTCTGGTTGTTCGTACCCTTACAATCGCAAATTCCGAAGCAACAAAAAATGCTGTAAAGGCAATCAAAATCGCTATAACTAAAACATTCATCCAAACCATCGGTCGCCTTACAATCGGTAAGACATGCCACCTCACTTACAAGATTACTGATTGAATCAGTAGTGTACCGTTATTTTTTCTTTATACTGTCCAGCTCCAGCGCCTATCGCCTAGCAAACTTCAGGTCTCCTCCCTACGATAAGTCAACAAAGCAGCTTCAATGAAAAAACATCATGTAGCTTTGCGACGAGCTGAACATTGCTTCCTCGAATCTCCCTTGGCGCAGGAGCATCGTGTTTCCTTTATCTCAGTCGAAGCCCCACCACAAGGGACGCTTCGTCAGAATCAACATCGCACGAAGGAAAAGCGTTAGCTTTTTCGAGGAGTTTGTACGGCGATGACCAAGGCACTTGCGCTTTTCTTTATTTATTATTTCAAAAAATGATCTGTTTAGCAAATCCGCTGGTTTTCTTGTTTGAGTCAAGTATTTGTGGGCAGTTTTTTTATCCCCACAGAAGTGAAAGCGGATTCGGGAGTTTGACACTTAAAATCCAAAAAAACACGCAAAAGCCTTGATAGGGCTTTATTTTTTTGTCAAATTTTTCAGTTTATTATTTCGTAACATTTCGTAATATGTTATAATAGTTATAATAATAGCCATTTTCGGGGGTTCTAGAGTATGCGGATAAAAGTCAGCCGTTCCAAGAATTCAGAATCGTATTTTGTGATTAAAGATGTTTATAAAAACAAGAAACGAACCACCAAAGTGGTGGAAGCATTGGGGAACCGGGAGGATATTCAACGAAAACATCCCGGCGTGGATCCCCTGGAATGGGCCAAGAGCTATGCCAGGAAATTAACGGAAGAAGAGAAACAGAAAAAGGCAAAAATCATGGTGGCCTATGATCCAAATAAAGTAATCCCAAAAGAGGCACAGCGTTCGTTTAATGTGGGCTACCTCTTCTTGCAATCCATCTACCATCAGTTGAAACTCGATGCCATTTGCCAGCAGATTTCGAGAAAACGGGCTTTTTCGTTTGATTTGAATACGATTCTTTCCCGTTTAATCTACATGAGAGTCTTACACCCGGCTTCAAAAAAAGGAACCTTTGAACGGGCGAATGAGTTACTGGAACCTCATTCGGTGGAAGCTCAACACATTTATCGCGCCCTGGACGTTCTCGCGGAAGAATCGGATAGGATCGAAGAAGCCGTCTATAAGAATAGTTTGAATATTGCCGATCGAAACACATCCATTCTGTATTATGATTGCACGAATTTTTACTTTGAAATCGAAGAGGCTGATGGCCTCAAGCAGTATGGCGTATCGAAAGAACACCGGCCCAACCCGATTGTGCAGATGGGACTGTTTATGGACGGTGCCGGGCTGCCTCTCGCGTTCGCGATAAACCCGGGAAACCAAAACGAACAGCCAACCCTGAAACCATTGGAAAAAAGAATCATGAAAGATTTTGAACTCTCCAGATTTGTGGTCTGTACCGACGCCGGCCTATCTTCTCATGAAAATCGCTTGTATAATTCCATGGGAAACCGGGCGTTCGTGACTACTCAATCCATCAAGCAGTTAAAGAAACATTTGAAAGAATGGGCCCTGGATCCACAAGGGTGGATCCTTGCAGACCGTTCCAAGGAAGGAAAAGGGACAAAGAAAAAGATCCATTTGCAGCAGCTGGATCTGGAGAAGGACAACCAAACGTATTATAAAGAACGTTGGATCCATGAAAACGGGTTGGAACAACGCTTGGTCGTCACGTTTTCCCCGAAATATAAACGATACCACCAAAGCATTCGGGAAAAACAGATTGAGCGGGCCATCAAGAAAATGGAAAAACCAACCCACTTAGAGAAAAAAAGAGCGAATGACCCCGCGCGATTGATTCAAACCACACATGTCACCCCGGATGGAGAAATCGCGGAAAAAGCAAGCCATACGCTAAATGAGGATCAAATTAAGAAAGAATCCATGTATGATGGGTTTTATGGCGTGTGTACCAATCTGGAAAGCACGGTGGAGGAGATTATCCAGATCAACCAGCGACGTTGGGAAATCGAAGAAACCTTCCGGATTTTAAAAAGTGAAATGCGCTCCAGGCCTGTCTTTGTTCGAAAGGGTGAACGAATCAAAGCGCACTTTCTAACGTGCTTCCTCTCTCTATTGGTCTATCGCATTTTAGAGAAAAAACTGGATGAATCCTTTACCTGTCCAGAGATCATTCAAACCTTGCGGAACATGAACGTACTGGAATACACCGGGGAAGGCTATATTCCCACCTACACACGAACGGAATTGACCGATAAACTGCATGATGTGTTTGGGTTTCGAACAGATACGGAGATCATCGAGCAAAAAAGAATAAAAAAAATTTTAAAACAAACCAAAGCCTAAAAAAGTACGCATTTTTTGACACCAAAAAACCACAAGAAAGCCTGTCATTACAGCATTCTTGTGGTTTTAACTGTCAAACTTGAGATTATTTCAAAAAATGATCTGTTTAGCAAATCCGCTGGTTTTCTCGTTTGAGTCAAGTATTTGTGGGCAGTTTTTTTATCCCCACAGAAGTGAAAGCGGATTCACTTATTTAGAGTGCTCTCTTGATAGAAAATTTGTCTTTTTTAAAAACCGGCCAACTCTTTTAATGCTT
>NZ_JAESWB010000318.1 GCF_016765675.1 Neobacillus paridis | reverse complement strand
GCCAGCGAGAGCGTGTTCGATGCCGTGAATCGCCAGTTGGCCAGGCACGGCTACATTGCGCGCGGCGGCCAGATGATCGACGCGAGCATCGTGGAGGCGCCCAGGCAGTCGTTGAGCAAAGAAGAGAAAGCCATCGTCAGCGAAGGCGCGATGCCGGCTGACTGGAAGCCGGCCAAGCGGCGCCAGAAGGATATGGATGCACGCTGGACGAAGAAACACGGCAAGTCCTACTTCGGCTACAAGGTGTCAGCCAATGCTGACAAGCGTTACAAGCTGGTGCGCAAGATCAAGGTGAGCACGGCAAGCGAACACGACACCCTGCATTTCGAGGACGTGCTCGATCCCGCTAACACGAACCGGGACATCCTGGCCGACAAGGGGTATGTCGATGGGGAGCGCGAAGCGCGGCTGAGCAAACAGGGCTGGCGCATGCATATCCAGCGCAAAGGCAGCAAGGACCAGCCGCTCTCTGAGGCCCAGCAGCGGCGCAATCATCGCATTGCCAAGACGCGTGCCCGCATCGAGCACGTGTTCGCGGGCCTGGCACAGATGGGTGGCAAGACACTGCGCTGCATTGGCCTGGCACGCGCCAGGCTGCACCTGAACTGGAAGGTCGCTGCTTACAACTTGCAGCGTCTGGTCTATCTGAAGGAGGCCGGGGTCGAGGCATTCTGACGCCCGAGGTCCGTGCGGACCGCAGAAAACGAGCACCACAACCTGGTAAAGAGGTCGGGGAACGACCATGCTCACGCGTTGCTAGACGCATTCAAACGCATGGCTCGCTGATGACGCCGAAATCAAGTGTTATTCGAGCTGCCCCATAGTA
>NZ_JAESWB010000317.1 GCF_016765675.1 Neobacillus paridis | reverse complement strand
GCTTGGCCGCGTGGCGCGAGCGCACCCCGGAACGGCAGAGGAACAGAAGAATGTCGTCCTTGCCAGCCTGCTGCGCCAACTCTTTGCTGAATTCAGGATTCGGGTTGGCGCCTGGGTAAAGATTCCATTGCACCGCAGCCTGCTTTTCCGCGGGAAGCGTCACCTTGCCCACCCAGTCTCGCTCAGCATTGGTGCGAACGTCGATCAATTTTGCCTCCGAAGAAGACTGAAGAAGTTCGTAGGCTTCCTGCGGCGTGACCGCGCCGGCGTAGGGCAGTTGTCCCAATGCCGCGCGTGCGCGCGCCAGGGTAAGAATGGCGTCGGCAGTTGTCATTTTGTGCTCCAGGATTGAAAACCGCGCATTATAGCGCCGACAAAATAACTCTGATGCTTCGCACCAAAATGATGCGATACGTCGTCCGTGTTCATGGCAATAGCACCAAAATAGTGCTCAAGATCGAATGAATGCTTAACCGTGGTGCACTGCTCAAAAAGTGTTCGAACAACGTGCGTTTAATTTCCCGTCTTTCACCTTGTAAACCAACCAGATTAGCCTGTAACCATTCCATTGGCTTTGATCAATTCGGTGGCATGGAATCTGCTATCATTCCGGCCTGAGTTCGGTCGCATCCCAGGCAATCGTCCCAACCGGCG
>NZ_JAESWB010000316.1 GCF_016765675.1 Neobacillus paridis | reverse complement strand
GCATCACCGGCAGCCTGCTTTCCCGCGCGGCTGACGTGACCCTCAAGGAGCGGCGGCGCCTGGTGTTGATGCTCAGGGAAACGCCGCTTCATCTCGGCCATTTGCGCAGCATGGTGGCAGTCACCGAGGCCGGCGCCATCGTCAGCCCGCCGGTGCCGGCCTTCTATGCCAGGCCGGCATCCATCGACGAAATGGTCGACCACAGCGTCGGCAGGGTGCTTGACCTGTTTGGCATTGAGTCAGGCGCGGTGCGGCGCTGGAATCCGGGCAACGACACGCCTGCCTGACCCGGGACGATACCGACCATGAAAAAACCCCGCCTCCGGTAAGGAGGCGGGGTTTTTATTTTCTTGCGGAGGCTTGCCTGGCTCAGACGGTAGCGGGCGCGCTTGGTGCGATCGGCCCCGAACTGGACTGCCGCTTCTCGGGCACACCGTATTTCGGCGGACGCGGCTCGCCGCCGGACATGATGTCCTTCACCTGGTCGGCATCCAGGGTTTCCCATTCCAGCAGTGCCTTGGTCATTACCTCGACCTTGTCGCGGTTGGCTTCCAGCAGGCTGCGCGCCAGAGCGTACTGACGGTCCAGTATGCTGCGAATTTCCTCGTCCACCTTCTGCTGGGTTTCTTCAGAGATGGTGGGCGCCGAGAGCCCA
>NZ_JAESWB010000315.1 GCF_016765675.1 Neobacillus paridis | reverse complement strand
CGCCTTGGTGCAGCCTGCGATTTTCTCGTCGAGGATGAAGACATGGAAGAGGTCGCGAATTGGGTATTTGAAAACACGGGGGTCGACCGGGTGTATTTTTACGGCAAGGAGCGTCCAATTCACGTGAGCTACTCGCAAACACCGGCAAGACAACTGGTGGCTATGCTACCGACACAATCGGGCCGCCGAGTGCCACGAGTGTTGCGAAAAAGCACGTTGATTGATGATGTATGACGGTAGAGGCGAAGTCGTTATTGTATGAACAGATCGCAGGTAGCGAGAGTTGTATAAAGTGAAATGGAAGATGCAAAGATGTCAGAAACGAGTTTTGCACAGGAATTAGAAGGCACGATTGCGCTGTATGAGGAACTGATCAAACATGCCGTCGGCTAGACGCGGCAGATGATCGAGCGCTACGGCGCGATTGCAACACTGTCTCGCCTTATGATCAGCAAAGATGAGCAAAAGGGCTTCAATGGGCTTTAATGGAATGGACGCATCCTCCCTGAAACGGCATTGAAATGCCAAAGTGGATGTACAAGGAGTCCATGACCAGAAAGGAGCGTCCGAAATGAAGCTGAGTGCATGCAGTATCGATCTGGCAAAGGCGGTATT
>NZ_JAESWB010000314.1 GCF_016765675.1 Neobacillus paridis | reverse complement strand
CGGCAAGCTCCAAACACCGCATAATCGCTTTCTCTGCTGCTGACGAACACAACGCTTCGCAGCAGCCGGCAAGTCCCACGGGACGGCTGGCAGCAGACCGAATTGCCAGGTTCTTTAACAACCAACAACCGATAAGTGTGGGCACTTGATGAAGTGCGCCGGCGGCAACGCCGGATGCTCAAATTATTAAGCAAGTGCTCACAACAAAGAAGTAGAACGATTCGCAAGAATCGGTCTGTCAGTATTTTGAGTGAGCGACGGTTCTTCGGAACCTGCCAGCAATGGCACAAAACAGAGATTGAACTGAAGAGTTTGATCCTGGCTCAGATTGAACGCTGGCGGCATGCCTTACACATGCAAGTCGAACGGCAGCACGGACTTCGGTCTGGTGGCGAGTGGCGAACGGGTGAGTAATATATCGGAACGTGCCCTGGAGTGGGGGATAACTAGTCGAAAGACTAGCTAATACCGCATACGATCTACGGATGAAAGTGGGGGATCGCAAGACCTCATGCTCGTGGAGCGGCCGATATCTGATTAGCTAGTTGGTGGGGTAAAAGCCTACCAAGGCATCGATCAGTAGCTGGTCTGAGAGGACGACCAGCCACACTGGGACTGAGACACGGCCCAGACTCCTACGGGAGGCAGCAGTGGGGAATTTTGGACAATGGGGGCAACCCTGATCCAGCAATGCCGCGTGAGTGAAGAAGGCCTTCGGGTTGTAAAGCTCTTTTGTCAGGGAAGAAACGGTCCGGGCTAATATCCTGGGCTAATGACGGTACCTGAAGAATAAGCACCGGCTAACTACGTGCCAGCAGCCGCGGTAATACGTAGGGTGCAAGCGTTAATCGGAATTACTGGGCGTAAAGCGTGCGCAGGCGGTTGTGCAAGACAGATGTGAAATCCCCGGGCTTAACCTGGGAATTGCATTTGTGACTGCACGGCTAGAGTGTGTCAGAGGGGGGTAGAATTCCACGTGTAGCAGTGAAATGCGTAGAGATGTGGAGGAATACCGATGGCGAAGGCAGCCCCCTGGGATAACACTGACGCTCATGCACGAAAGCGTGGGGAGCAAACAGGATTAGATACCCTGGTAGTCCACGCCCTAAACGATGTCAACTAGTTGTCGGGTCTTAATTGACTTGGTAACGCAGCTAACGCGTGAAGTTGACCGCCTGGGGAGTACGGTCGCAAGATTAAAACTCAAAGGAATTGACGGGGACCCGCACAAGCGGTGGATGATGTGGATTAATTCGATGCAACGCGAAAAACCTTACCTACCCTTGACATGGCAGGAATCCCTGAGAGATCAGGGAGTGCTCGAAAGAGAACCTGCACACAGGTGCTGCATGGCTGTCGTCAGCTCGTGTCGTGAGATGTTGGGTTAAGTCCCGCAACGAGCGCAACCCTTGTCATTAGTTGCTACGAAAGGGCACTCTAATGAGACTGCCGGTGACAAACCGGAGGAAGGTGGGGATGACGTCAAGTCCTCATGGCCCTTATGGGTAGGGCTTCACACGTCATACAATGGTACATACAGAGGGCCGCCAACCCGCGAGGGGGAGCTAATCCCAGAAAGTGTATCGTAGTCCGGATTGGAGTCTGCAACTCGACTCCATGAAGTTGGAATCGCTAGTAATCGCGGATCAGCATGTCGCGGTGAATACGTTCCCGGGTCTTGTACACACCGCCCGTCACACCATGGGAGCGGGTTTTACCAGAAGTAGGTAGCTTAACCGCAAGGAGGGCGCTTACCACGGTAGGATTCGTGACTGGGGTGAAGTCGTAACAAGGTAGCCGTATCGGAAGGTGCGGCTGGATCACCTCCTTTCTAGAGATATGCACGCAGTTGGGTGTCCACACTTATCGGTTGTTCGGCAAAACGAAGAACAGTCAAAACACAGTCAAGGTCATGAAGTGATCGGTACATGCAGCCATCAGGGCAGTATGTGCGGGGTCTGTAGCTCAGCTGGTTAGAGCACCGTGTTGATAACGCGGGGGTCGTTGGTTCGAGCCCAACCAGACCCACCAGTTAATACAGCGCTGAAGTAGAAGCGAGAAGTTGGCAAGTCCCCGGGGGTTTAGCTCAGCTGGGAGAGCACCTGCTTTGCAAGCAGGGGGTCGTCGNACCTGCTTTGCAAGCAGGGGGTCGTCGGTTCGATCCCGTCAACCTCCACCATTATCCTGATTCACACTGTGGCAAGGTACAAACGTAAGTCAGTGCAGGCAACAAGCCAGCGCATGCGACTTAGGTTTGATCATTGCGATCAATGAGGCTGTATTCGTTCTTTAACAAAGTGGAAGAAGTAGTAAGGATCAATGTAATTCGCAATGCGAAGACAGTGAGCAGTGATGTTCATTGTAAGCAGCATTGCTGGGTTGTGATTGTATCGAAACAAACATGCATCAAATGAAACACAGCGCTTGCCTGTGACGTCTTTGGAGGTGACTCCAGAGGTCAACGTTATAGGGACAAGTGACTAAGTGCACATGGTGGATGCCTTGGCGATTACAGGCGATGAAGGACGCAGTAGCTTGCGATAAGCTGCGGGGAGCTGGCAAACGAGCTTTGATCCGCAGATGTCCGAATGGGGAAACCCGGCCCGCAAGGG
>NZ_JAESWB010000313.1 GCF_016765675.1 Neobacillus paridis | reverse complement strand
GCATCATCGGCACCGACGTCAACACCGGCGTGGCGCGCTACTCCTTCGACATTCCCGAGCTGTCCGACGGCGTGAGCTTTGCCGCCGTGGCCATGGGCGTGTTCGGCTTTGCCGAGGTCATGACCAACCTGGAGCAAAAGGAAAAGCGCGAGGTCTTCACCAGCAAGATCACCACCCTGTTCCCATCGAAAGACGACTTCAAGCGCATGTTTGCGCCCATCATGCGCGGCACCGCGCTGGGCTCGATGCTGGGCATCCTGCCCGGCGGCGGCGCCTCGCTGGCCTCGTTTGGCGCCTACACGATGGAAAAGAAGATCAGCAAGAACAGCGCCGAGTTTGGCAAGGGCGCCATCGAGGGCCTGGCCGGCCCGGAGTCGGCCAACAATGCCGCGGCGCAGACCTCGTTCATTCCGCTGTTGACGCTGGGCATACCGCCCAATGCGGTGATGGCGCTGATGGTGGGCGCAATGACGATCCACAACATCCAGCCGGGTCCGCAGGT
>NZ_JAESWB010000312.1 GCF_016765675.1 Neobacillus paridis | reverse complement strand
GCGAATGCGACAGGCCCACCACGACCAGCACGGTATTGGAGATCAGGTTCCCGATGACGGGCAGCAGGCCAGCGACAAACGTGATCGCAACCATGGTCTTGGTCAGCGGCAGGTTCACGCCGGCCAGCGGCAGCGCGACGAACAGGAACAGGGCGGTAAAGGCGGCGTTGATGGCGGCGATGCGCACCTGGGCAAACACGATCTGCTCGAAGGCCTTGGCCAGCGAGACCACGCGCGCATGCAGCGCGGCGGCGAGCGGCTTGTAATTCTTGGGTTCGGTGGTGTCGTACAGCGCCGCCATGGCGCCCACCACCATGCCGATCAGGATATGCGCCACCACCCTGCCCACCTGCTCGCCCATGCTGCGGGCTTCGACCGCATGGTCGCGCATCCAGCGGGTCATCATGTCGCGCAGTGCATCCACATTGGTGGGAAGGTGATCGCGTGCCCAGTCTGGCAGCTGTGCCCGCGAGGCCCGGATGATGTCAGCAGTCTTCTGCAGCAGCAATGCGATCTTTTCAG
>NZ_JAESWB010000311.1 GCF_016765675.1 Neobacillus paridis | reverse complement strand
GTTGCGGCCGGACAGCTTGCCCAGCACGATCTTGTTGGCGCTCCAGCCCACGTCTTCGGCGCGCATGATCTCGTAGGTGTCGCGCGCCTTCAGGATGCCATCCTGGTGGATACCAGATGCATGGGCGAAGGCATTGGCGCCCACCACCGACTTGTTGGGCTGCACCGCAAAACCGGTGATCTGCGACACCAGCTTGGAGGTTGGCACGATCTGGCTCGCATCGACGCCGACTTCCAGGTTGAAATGGTCGCGCCGGGTGCGCACCGCCATCACGATTTCCTCCAGCGCCGTATTGCCGGCGCGTTCTCCCAGGCCATTGATGGTGCACTCGACCTGGCGCGCGCCGCCGATCATCACGCCGGCCAGCGAATTGGCGACCGCCATGCCGAGGTCGTTATGGCAATGCACCGACCAGATCGCCTTGTCGGAATTGGGAATGCGCTCGCGCAGCGTGCGGATCATGTTGCCGTACAGTTCAGGCACGCCGTAGCCGACGGTATCGGCGAAGTTGATGGT
>NZ_JAESWB010000310.1 GCF_016765675.1 Neobacillus paridis | reverse complement strand
GGCCTTCGACCAGCACGCGGCTGACGAATTCATCGGGCGTCAGCGCCGCGAAATGCGCATTGAAGTGCTCGACGATGACCCGGTCGACGCCGGCATTGGCCAGCGACTGCAGCTTGTCGCGCAGGCTGGCGATGCGGGTCGGCGCCCTGGACAGGTCGCCGGCGCGCTGGGCGAAATATTCCCGCGGATGCGGCTCGAAGGTCATCACCGCGGTTTCCAGGTTGCGCAGGTCCGCCGCTTCGCGCAGCCGCGCCAGCAGGGCCTGGTGGCCGCGATGCACGCCGTCGAAGTTGCCGATGGAAAGCGCGCAGGGCGCGCGCGATTCGGCATTGGGAAGTCCGCGAAATACCTTCATGGGGAGAAGCCGGGTCGGGAGTCGGTCGAAAAACCTTGGATTATACGGGCAAACCTTTGCCTTTCCGTATCAGGCGCCGGGAGAAGGCCGTTCAACGAACGTGCTGGCGGTAATATTTTTCAAGTAATTCAAACACTTGCGGGTAAGCGTGCTGCAGCGGCGCGGGCCTTGCAAAAAATGCCTCGGAGGCAACCGCAAAGAACTCCGCCGGCGCCTCGGCGCCGTAGGGGTCCATCGGCAAGGCCTGGGCCAGGTCGGCGTACAGGTCCAGGTGATGTTCGTTTTCCTCGTCGAAATCGGGCGGCAACTGGCGTTCCA
>NZ_JAESWB010000031.1 GCF_016765675.1 Neobacillus paridis | reverse complement strand
TTCGTCAAAAGCTCGCGCAGGGATGCTGCGGCGAGTTGAGGAGTCATACCATTTTTTGCTATGACATCCTCAATGTTTTGAAAAAGCTGATTCCCTACATACTGATGTCCGTTTATAGAGTCAAGCAATGCTGCTAAAGTCGGATATGGTGCGTTGAACGATGACAGCGATAGTACATTTCGCAAAACTTCAAGCTGAGTCTTAAACGCTTTTGCGACATCCTGGTTGCCAGGATTGGCAGCTAATGAGTCTAACTGAGCAATTACACTTTGAATCTGGTTATTAATATTTCCTTTTGTGTACTCTATCGCGAGTTTATTAATCATTCCGTGAAATTTACCTAAATGCATTGCAAGCCTTGTTCTAGAGATTTAGCCACTGATGATAATCTAACGTCCGACACGAGAAATATTATCATCTAGTATTTAGAAACAAAAATGATTTTTCGTTTTCCGTGACTCATGGTCATTTCGCGCGGACTCTCGCCTCGCATCCAAAAGTCAAAATCCCTATATGTGTGTTGCGTCATATGCCGGGTGACGAAGCAAAGTACGACATATTGCACGCAATTGTCTGCCGTCTTCGGCCGGGCGCGTCTTTTATCCTGGCAGGCTATCATTCTTCTTAGGCCAATCTGCCCCTCATGTTGGAGGCCTGAGGGCAACGCTGG
>NZ_JAESWB010000309.1 GCF_016765675.1 Neobacillus paridis | reverse complement strand
CTCGATCACTGTTGTTTTTTAAACTAGGAAGTTAAAACGCTGGTGTAACTTATGAGTTAAATCTGCAACAGCGTATTTTACGTATGTTTTTTACAATGCAAGTTGACTTTTTCTACAAAGGCCCGTAAACACATATTGCGCAACGCAAAACGATGTTTAAAATATAAAGCCTTGGTTTCTTTTTAGCAAAATGACACGGATTATGTGTCCTCAGAATACATATTTGCCCCCTAATGTCGATTGCTCTGCCTACTAACGACAAAAATCCGCCGACCACTCTACTGGACAGCGACATTATTGACAGCATCGTCGATTTTGCAATCGTTGCAACAAATCAAGTTGGCTTAATAACACGTTGGAACGATGGAGCGGTCCGCATCTTTGGTTGGACAACGCAGGAAATGCTCGGGCAGCCGGCAGCGCAATTTTTTACGCCAGAAGACAACGCTATAGACCGGCCAGCAACTGAGATGGAGCAAGCGCTGCTATACGGACGAAGCATCGACGAACGGTGGCATATCCGAAAGAATGGGGAGCGTTTCTGGGCCTCCGGAGAGCTTATGCCGCTAAAAGACCGTAGCGGACAGCATATCGGCTATG
>NZ_JAESWB010000308.1 GCF_016765675.1 Neobacillus paridis | reverse complement strand
CCGATAGCCATCCCGCTGCGTGAAGCTGCTCCAGTGCTACGTCGAGACAAGGAAACCGGGAAGGGCGATACGGCTGATGACGGTTCCAATATAGTTCTGTCGCAAGCCAGGCTATTGAGTAATATCAGTATGTTTCATGCACCACAAGGCCAAGCCATTTCCTGGATCCTGGCTGAAGCGCATTCCGAAATGAGTGTCGGCCAAAACTATATCCATTCGGAATCGTCCCATCGACACCGGCGTCTCTGACCCATGCAAGGCAGTAAAGCCGGCTGCGGCGCACCACCGAATGCATTTGACGGCTCTCTCAATACTGCAGGTTTGGGCACCGGCTAGACGCGGTCAAAACGCCCGATGCACCCTGACTCCGGCACGCGGCTGTTTTTCCATCTCGGCGCTACACCATGAATCCGTGCTCGACACATGTCCTGGCGGACGTCGCGTTGCGTTTCGGTGAATGACCTGCGCTCTTATTCATTCTGGTGATGATCGGTAACACGAACCGGAATTGGAAAGACTCCATAGGGG
>NZ_JAESWB010000307.1 GCF_016765675.1 Neobacillus paridis | reverse complement strand
GGCGTACTCCACGATCAGCCACCTCGGTTTGATCACTGTCCTGCTGGGCATCGGCACCCCGTTATCCGTGGTGGCGGCCATTTTCCATACCCTGAACCACGCCGTCTTCAAGGCTTCGCTGTTCATGGCCGCCGGCATCATTGACCATGAAACGGGAACGCGCGACATGCGCATTCTCCGTGGCCTGTACAAGGCCATTCCGTTTACTGCCACGCTGGCTATCGTCGCCAGCGCATCGATGGCCGGCGTGCCGCTGCTCAACGGCTTTCTTTCCAAGGAAATGTTCTTCGCGGAGACGGTGCATGTTGGCGGCACCGAACACTGGTGGATGTCCTACGCGGCCGTGGCGATGGGAATCTTCAGCGTTGCCTATTCCCTGCGCTTCATCAGCGTGTTTTTCGGGCAGCTGTCGGCCAGTCTGCCGCAAGCGCCGCATGAACCGCCACGCTGGATGCGCTTCCCGGTGGAGTTGCTGGTGCTGCTTTGCGTGATCGTGGGCATGCTGCCGGAGCTGACGGTCGGACCCTTCCTGGCATTCGCGGCCGTGTCGGTGCTTGGCGAGGATATCCCGGCTTACAACCTGGGCATC
>NZ_JAESWB010000306.1 GCF_016765675.1 Neobacillus paridis | reverse complement strand
GACCAAATCGTTGGGGGCTCCGAGCCTTTCGACCTCGAACTGCCTGGAGATCTCCTTGGCGAGTACGGCGGGAGCTGGAAACACACCCAAGCCCTCGCGCCCGAACGCCTTCATCAGAGCCGTGTCCTCGAACTCCGCGGCGATGGTTGGCGCAATCCCATGCTGGCGCAACCAACCATCCAAGCGCGGACGCAGTGCCGAGTCAGTGGCCGGCAAGAGCATTGGAAGTTGTTGAAGCGACCGGGGAAATTTCGCCCGGGCCTGGCGCACGTTGGTCCCGTGCCTTTGAAGGACCTTGTCGGATGCAAAAAATGCAATGCCACTGCCTCCGAGCAAGTGGGTAAAGGCCTTGATGCCCAGATTTCCCGGTAACGGAACATCGGAGATCACAAGGTCCACCCGACGCATCGCAAGTTCAGCCATAAGTGCCGGCAATTTTCCCTCGGGACACTGCAAACGCGGGGTGGGCTCCAGGCGAAGTGCAGGCTCGAGCACGTGAAACGCGATCAACTTGGGCACCGAGTCGACGAAGCCGACCTTCAGCATCGGTGCGCGTGGCGTTTCCTTTCCACCTCGCAACGCATCTTCCATCTCCTGACCCAATGTAAAGATTTCGTCGGCGTATTGCATCACCATGCGCCCGGTTTCCGTGGGTTCCACGTTGCGCCCGACCTTCTTAAGCAGCGGCCTGCCCAGGCGCTCCTCCAGCAGATTGATCTGCCCGCTGAGGGTTTGCGGTGACAAGTTGAGATCTTCGCTGGCTCTCAGTACACCGCCTGCCCGGACGACGGTCCAAAAGTAGTGCAGATGCTTGTAGTTCATTGACTATCCTCTTTTTTCGAATGGTTTGTTGAAATTTTCGATTATTCAGAAAAGTCTTGAAGCCGTAAAGTGGTGGTTAGTAACAAGGAGCGAAAAATGTATTGCCCAACATGCACCACAACGCCACTCGTTCAAACCCAGCGCCAGAAGGTCGGGGTGGACTTTTGCCCGCACTGCCGGGGGGTGTGGCTTGATCGCGGCGAGCTTGAGAAGCTGCTCGACAAGGCAGCCGATCCTTCGCATGCGCGCTTTGAGCCGCCCGAAGACGACAAGAGCCCAAGTCACTACCGCCCTCATGACCGGCGCCAGCGCCGCAAGAGCTGGCTTTCTGAAATTCTCGACTGAAAGGACACGCACATGCGTCGCTATCCCATCAACTCGCCCCAAGCGATCGCTCGAATGGTTGCGCTCACCGTCTTGGCTGACGCTGCTGTTTCCAGGGGTGAACTCAGTTCGCTCGTACGCTACAAGATGCACCAACGCCTCGGTTTGGACGAAAAGGCGATGCAGACCGTACTCGACGACTTTGCTCGGGACCTCTACGAGTTTGGCGTGCCCGTTTGGGACTACAGCGGCGGGCTCCACCCTCTGGTAGTTCAGTGCGTGCTCGACGACGTCACCGATCCGCAAATACGCGCAGAGATCTATCAGAT
>NZ_JAESWB010000305.1 GCF_016765675.1 Neobacillus paridis | reverse complement strand
AGCATTAAAAGAGTTGGCCGGTTTTTAAAAAAGACAAATTTTCTATCAAGAGAGCACTCTAAATAAGTGAATCCGCTTTCACTTCTGTGGAGATAAAAAAACTGCCCACAAATACTTGACTCAAACCTTTTATGGTTGATACTTGAATTTTACCTGGTTCAAAATTACAATGATATTAAAAATATGGTATTTTTAACAACTTTTTAAGGTGAAAATATAATGCAGATTAAAAACGACAATATCAGGAGATTTTTTGAGAGTCGAAATGAAAACCTTTTTAATTTTTATTATCATCCCTCTTATACATTGGAGCGGCAATTGATGGATTGCATTACCCGCTGTGACCAACAGGGTGCGAAAGAAGTATTGGATCAAATAAACAGTCTGGAACGGGCCAAACTTGCTGCAGAACCAATTCGTTCTTTGAAAAACTCGCTGATTTGTTCCTGCACCTTATTTACTCGTGCGATCATTCATGGCGGTGTATTACCGGAAGATGCATTCAATTTAAGTGATGTGATGATCCGTCAAATTGAAAAATTGGATACGGTACCAGACTTAATTGAATTTGAGTATGAGATGGTGACCTGTTTTATTGATACCTTAAGAGCAACTGAGAAGTTGGAGTATAATCCGCTAGTTAACAAGGCAATCACCTATATTCACCGTAAAATTATCAGCAATGATTTACTGCTCGAAAATATAGCTGAATTTGTTGGCGTCCATCCGTCGTATCTGTCCAAGATTTTCAAGGAAGCGGTAGGAATGACCATTTCGGAATTCATTAACCGTAAGAAAATTGAAGACTCCAAGTACTTCCTCCTCCATACCAATTTACAGCTTAGTGAAGTTGCGCAAATGCTTGGTTACTGCAATCAAAGCTATTATACTTCCTTGTTTAAAAAATATTCCGGAATGACCCCGGGGCAATATAAAAGTCGTTATTTATTAAAAGAGATCGATACAGGTGCGGAAAATGCAACCTCCTTGAAAAAGTAGATCCTCACATTAAAAGTAAACAAAAAGGATTTTTGTATGAAAAGAAAAGACCTGACCAATAAATGGCCGGGCCTTTTCAAATACAAACCGCTAATAAATGGGGCAAAACCGCTAATAAATACCCTGGAACCGCTAATAAGTCTGGCAAAACCGCTAATAAATCCAATTGGCGGCTTTCTTTTAAGTCAATTGCTGTCAATCCCCCGCTGTTGACAAATAGTTCTCCTCCCATTCGTTGCATCATTGAAAAATATGCGTCCTATTTACAGGAAATTCACAGCAAAATATCGAATATTTAAAGGTATGCATAAATTTGACCACCATCAAGGAGGAAAAGCGTTTGACTCGAGAAAAAATGAATCCCACGATAGAGAAAATCCTCGCAAATATTGAAAAAGTAATGATTGGCAAAAGAGATGTTGCAGAGCTTAGTCTTGTGGCGCTGCTGGCAGAAGGCCATGTGCTTCTCGAAGATGTACCTGGTGTCGGCAAAACAATGATGGTCCGGGCTTTGGCAAAATCAGTCAATGCCAACTTTCGCAGAATTCAATTCACCCCGGATTTACTGCCATCCGATGTAACCGGTGTTTCGATTTATAATCCGAAAAAAATGGAATTTGAGTTTCGTCCTGGTCCATTGATGGGCAATATCATCCTGGCTGATGAAATTAATCGTACTTCGCCCAAAACTCAGTCGGCGCTGCTCGAAGGAATGGAGGAAGCAAGTGTTACGATCGATGGTGTAACCCATAAACTGCACAAACCGTTTTTTGTAATGGCGACGCAAAACCCAATCGAATACGAAGGAACTTATCCATTGCCAGAGGCCCAGCTCGACCGCTTTTTATTAAAAATGAAGATGGGCTATCCCGACCTCCAAGAGGAAGTCGAGGTGTTAAACAGGGCGCAGAAGATCCCGCCGATTGAAGACCTGCACCCGGTCATCGATCTTGATGAATTAAGGGTCCTGCAGCAAGAAATGAAGGACGTTTACGTTGATGATACTATTAAACGTTATATTGTGGAGATCGTGAATCGGACAAGGGGTCATGGCAGTGTCTACCTTGGAGCAAGCCCGAGGGGTTCCATAGCTTTAATGAAAGCGGCGCAAGCATACGCCTATATGTATGACCGGGATTATATTGTCCCTGATGATATTCAGTATTTAGCCCCATTTGTATTATCGCATCGGATCATTTTAAAATCAGAAGCCAAGTTTGAAGGAACATCGGCAGAGAAAGTTATAAACCAAATCGTTGCCCGGGTTCCTGTCCCAGTCCAGAGGCTTGTGAAGTAACATGAAGAAGTTATTACCTTTGCTTAAAAAAGTTTGGAAGTTTATCCTGCTGTTTTTGCTGATTCTCCTAACTTTTTCTTATGCGATGTTTCAAGGAGGATTTGTCAGCTGGTTCTTGTTTTATAGTTTTTTGCCATTTGCCATTTACAGTACGGCCTTGTCCCTTTACCCATTAGGAGGACTTGAGATCAAGAGGGTGCTGCCGAAAACGGATTACAATGCCGGGGAAACCTTAAAGGTTTCCGTCCACATCAAACGGCCAGACCGATTCCCGTTATTTTACCTGCTGATTGAAGAAAAATTAGAGGGTACGCTTGTGTCGGTCCAACAGTCAAAAAGTACAAAGGCCCTGTTATTTCCCGGCTTCCAAAGGGAATTTTCCAATGAATATATCATCAAAGAATTACCTCGCGGGGAACATTCTTTTCGCTGGTTTACGGTAAAAGTTGGTGACCCGCTCGGTTTGTTTGAAAAAGAAAAGCAATTTGCTTTAGAAGAAAAAATTATTGTTTACCCAGCCTACAGCGAACTTGTTTATCAACATTTTGAAAACCAATTTGACCAAGGATTAACGGCATCAAGAGAACGGGTTCAGCGTGATACGACAATTGCCGTCGGGGTAAGAGAGTATCAACCGGGGGATCGTTTTTCTTGGATTAACTGGAAGGCGACAGCGAAGCGGAACGAGTTTATGACCAAGGAATTTGAGCAGCGGCAATCTCATGATGTATTCATCGTGATGGATTGTGTACCCGATCCGCACTTTGAAACGGTCGTCTCCTTTACTGCGTCACTCATTAGGGCGGTGTTAAAAAAAGGGGCGCAGGCAGGTTTATTAACCGCCAGCAAAACCAATAATTCCTTTCCAATAAGAGGCGGGGAATCTCAATTGCAGGTGCTCTTCTATCATTTGGCGAAAATTGAGGCAAAAAGTAATCTATCACTCGATAAAGTATTGGAAACAGATAGCTTTTCTGTCCAACAAACTGTCTCGTTCATGCTGGTTACGGCACAATTAAGCAAAGGGCTGATTGAAAAAGCGAGCTTTCTTGGACGGCGAAAAGGTGCAATCACGCTTTTTCTTATCAAACATCAGCAGGAGACACCAATGGATGAAGAACGGTCACTTATTTCCGTTGCCAATGCCCGCGGAGTCCGAATTGTCATGGTCCATGAAGGTAATTTTGCGGCTGCCTTTTCGGAGGTGAGCGGACGATGAGGAAACGGGATTTTCCAACATTGTTATTATATGTCCTTAGTTTTTTACTTTTATGGGAATGGCTTCGACCGATTGAGCAATTAACGGATACTGATAATATTGAAGTCTTTATTTTGTTTTTGCTTGTCTCCCTTGCCTTATCCTACCTAAAGTTGAAATGGATCTGGAAATTTATTATTAAAAGTTGTTATATTCTTATCTTTTTACATCACTTTTACTACGAAGGAAGCCTTTTTCAGTTTAGCTGGCTGTCTTCTTTTATAGCCAACGTCGTTAATAATGTTGGTTTATTAGCTGCAAGAAACTGGGGTGACCTATCAGATGAGTTCCGTAGCTTCTTGTTTTTTATTCTTCTCTGGCTCATGGTGTACTTAATTCAATATTGGCTTCTCCGGCAGCAGCAAATATTTATCTTTTTCTTTATGACCCTCATTTACATCACGGTTTTGGATACCTTTACGAATTATGAGGCTAAATTTTCGATAGTCCGGACGGTGGTAGCTGGCTTCACAGTGATGGGCATGCTGGCGTTTTATCGAATCCTACAGCGGGAACAAGTTGACAGTAGCCCAGCTTTTTTAAAAAAATGGATGGTGCCGCTGGCGGGAATGATTGTTTTTAGTGTTGTTGTCGGGATCGTATCGCCGAAAGCTGCGCCAATTTGGCCGGATCCGGTTCCGTATTTGAAAGCTGTAAAAGAAGGCGCTGGTACCACTAGCGGCCTAGGTCCGCATCGAATTGGGTACGGAACGAATGATGATCGTCTGGGCGGCCCGTTTATTGGTGATGACAGCACGGTGTTCTTGGTTGAGGCAACAGGGAAACATTATTGGAAGGTTGAAACAAAGGACATATATACAGGTAAAGGCTGGATACCTTCGGGCTCAACCCCGATTGAATTCCGTGAAGGAGACTTTGTCCCGGTCTATTCGATTCCCGGAACAGTCGAGCGGCTTCCGGAAACAGCGAAAATTTTACCTGCTGAAACGAAACATCCTCTTATCGTTTATCCAGCGGGAGTCCAGAAATTACGAGATATTAAACCGGTCAGCCCATATGAAGGTCTAATTCAAATTGATACAACAGTGGAAAGAATTAAGAGCTTTGAAACGGAAGCATACACAGTTGATTTTAGCGTTCCAAAATATAAAATTGAAGACTTAAGAAAAGCGACCGGATTTAATTCTAGGGAAATGGGGTTGAAATTTTACCAAAGGTATACCCTGCTGCCAAAGAATTTGCCGCCAAGAATCAAACAGTTAACCGAGGAAATTACCAAGGGGAAGAAGAATTGGTTTGATAAGGCGCAGGCGGTTGAAGACTATTTTGGCCGAAATGACTACACGTATGATCAAAAAAAAGTTGCCTTACCAGGAAAAGATATTGATTATGTCGATCAATTTTTATTTGAAACAAAGCGTGGCTACTGTGATAATTTTTCTACCTCGATGGCTGTAATGCTACGGACCATTGGGATTCCAACGCGCTGGGTGAAAGGATTCACCGGTGGCGAATTCATGAAATATAATCTGAAAGACGGGACGAAGCGGGTCTATAAAGTGACCAACAATAACGCCCATTCGTGGGTTGAAGTGTTTCTGCCGAATCAAGGCTGGATCCCGTTTGAACCGACGAAAGGGTTTACCAATGAAATAAGGATTGATTATGGATCCAATACATCAACTTCAAATACCCAACGGGCAGAACCCGCGCCGGTACAAAAGCCGAAAGTTCCGCCGAAGGAGGATTCAAAACAGACAAGCGCCGGCGAGAAAGGCTTTGATTTCAAACTGGTGTGGTTAAAATGGAAGTTCTTTTTCAAAGCAAATTGGAAATGGTTTGCTCTTTCTCTTACAGGGCTGGCTGCACTGATTGGAATACTCTATCGAATTCGCGGCAAGTGGGTTCCCTATTTGTTATTACTCCATTATCGCTTTAAGAAAAATGATGAAACGATCGGCAAGGCTTACTTAATTTTATTAAGGCAATTGGAGCGCTACGGTCTAAAACGCCAAAAGAACCAAACGTTACGAAATTATGCCCGCTATGTTGACCAATTTTTCTCAACAAGGGAAATGACCCGGCTGACGAGCTATTATGAACAGTATTTGTACCATAAGGATTTACCGGAAGGCGGGTGGCAGGAAACACGTGAATTGTGGGAAAATTTAATCAAAAGGACAATTGCTTGACCGGAATTTCACCCTATTGATAAAATATGAAAGAATTTAATCGATATGTTTACCTTCATATATCCTCAATAATAAGGTTTGAGAGTCTCTACCGGGCCGCCGTAAATGGTCTGACTATGAAGGCGGAATTTAGTTCGCGCAATTGTTTACGAGAAAGCTAGAATTCTGCCTTCCTAATTTGGCACGGAGAGGAATTCTAGCTTTTTTGTTGTTAAGTATTTCAAATTGGGTAAAAATAAAATCATTATGAATGAAGAGGTGGCACTTTTGTCTGGAAAACAGGAAATGATTGTCGTATTAGATTTTGGTAGTCAATATAATCAGTTGATTACACGCCGAATCCGCGAGTTTGGTGTGTACAGCGAGCTCCACCCGCATACCATCACAGCGGAGGAAATCCGTCAAATGAATCCAAAAGGAATAATCTTCTCAGGCGGACCGAACAGTGTGTACGATGAAAATTCATTTCGCTGTGATGAGGCTATTTTTAACATGGGTTTGCCGATTCTCGGAATTTGTTACGGCATGCAATTGATGACCATTCACTTGGGCGGTAAAGTTGAAAAGGCCCAGCAGCGCGAATATGGAAAGGCCACCATCGAGATTCAAACAGAGTCACAACTGTTTGCCGGTCTGCCAAAAGAACAGGTTGTTTGGATGAGCCATGGCGATCTCGTTGTTGAACCGCCTGAAGGATTTACAGTTGAGGGGATCAGCCCGTCCTGTCCGATTGCAGCGATGAGTAATGAGGACAGGAAGTTTTATGCCGTGCAGTTTCACCCAGAGGTCCGGCATTCTGTTTATGGTAACGAGCTCTTGAAGAACTTCGTCTTCAATGTTTGCGGTGCAAGCGGCAATTGGTCAATGGAAAACTTCATTGAAATGGAAATGGCGAAAATTCGTGAAACTGTTGGCGATAAAAAAGTACTTTGTGCTTTAAGCGGCGGGGTCGACTCATCGGTTGTTGCTGTATTGATTCATAAAGCAATTGGCGATCAGCTGACATGCATTTTTGTTGATCATGGGTTACTGCGGAAAAACGAGGCGGAGAGTGTCATGAAGACGTTTGCCGAGGGCTTCCATATGAATGTTATTAAGGTCGATGCGAAGGCCCGCTTTTTATCTAAACTCGAGGGTGTTTCTGACCCTGAGAAGAAACGGAAAATTATCGGTAACGAATTTATTTATGTATTTGATGATGAGGCAGCGAAGCTTGAAGGAATTGACTTTTTAGCACAAGGTACGCTGTATACGGATATTATCGAAAGCGGTACGGCAACCGCGCAGACGATTAAATCTCATCATAATGTCGGCGGACTGCCGGAAGATATGCAGTTTCAGCTGATTGAGCCGCTTAACACATTGTTTAAAGATGAAGTCCGTGCGCTTGGAACGCAGCTTGGTATTCCAGATGAGATTGTTTGGCGTCAGCCTTTCCCGGGGCCGGGGCTGGGGATTCGGGTCTTGGGTGCGATTACTGAAGACAAGCTTGAAATTGTCCGCGAATCCGATTGGATTTTGCGTGAGGAAATAAAAAAGGCAGGTCTTGACCGCGATATTTGGCAATATTTCACCGTGCTCCCGGATATCCGCAGTGTTGGCGTCATGGGTGATACGAGGACGTATGATTATACGATCGGCATTCGGGCAGTCACCTCGATAGACGGCATGACTTCAGATTGGGCAAGGATCCCATGGGATGTACTTGAGGTTATCTCAACAAGGATTGTCAACGAGGTTCCCCACGTCAATCGGGTTGTCTACGACATCACTAGCAAGCCGCCGGCAACGATTGAGTGGGAATAAGTAAAGCATTAATCAAAAATACGAACGATTTAATTATTAAAGTTAAAATCGTTCGTATTTTTTATTGACGAATAAATCATTCCGAGTTAAGATAAAGAAGAAAAGAAAATACTGTCGATTTACGTCGTATAAATTTGGGAATATGGCCCAAAAGTTTCTACCAAGCCACCGTAAATGGCTTGACTACGGGGTAGCAAATAGAAGGGGTAAGTGATTCTTTCCTCTCTATTATAAATCCCTAAGTCAATGCTCTGGTAGAGATCTCCAGAGTGTTTTTTGTTTTTATAAAGATAGATTAACAGGGGGAAAGAAAATGCAGAAGTATTTTGAATTTGAAAAGCTGGGTACAAACTATCGTCGGGAGATTATTGGCGGCTTCACCACATTCTTAGCCATGGCCTATATCCTGGTTGTCAATCCATTAACGTTATCGCTGGCTTCAGTCAAAGATTTTCCAGATGCACTTAGAATGGATCAAGGTGCTGTCTTTGTCGCAACTGCCTTAGCATCCGCTCTGGGATCCATCATCATGGGACTGATCGGTAAATATCCGTTGGCACTAGCGCCGGGGATGGGGCTGAATGCGTTTTTTGCTTTTTCCGTCGTTCTTGGCAGCGGGGTTCCATGGCAGCATGCTCTTGGTGCGGTATTCATTTCCGGGGTCTTCTTCTTTATTCTGACATTAACAGGTTTGCGTGAAAAAATTATTAACGCCATTCCACTTGATTTAAAATATGCGGTCGGTGCCGGGATTGGTTTATTTATTACGTTTGTCGGTTTACAAAGTGCCAAGATCATTGTCAACAATGATGCCACACTTGTCGGATTAGGTGACTTAACTTCACCAGAACCGCTGCTGGCTATTTTCGGTATTTTGATTACAGTTATTATGATGACACGCGGCATTAACGGTGCCGTATTTTACGGGATGGTGATTACAGCTATCGTTGGGATGGTTTTTGGCGAAATTAAAGTGCCACATCAAATCGTCGGTCATGTTCCAAGTCTTGCACCAACCTTTGGGGCCGCCTTTTCATCCTTTAGTGACAGCTCATTCTACACGACAGCGATGCTTGGAATTATCTTAACATTCTTGTTTGTTGACTTTTTCGATAATGCCGGAACACTTGTGGCGGTAGCGGGACAAGCCGGATTAATGAAGGATGGCAAGCTGCCAAGGGCAGGCAGAGCCTTAATTTCCGACTCCATTGCATCATCTGTTGGGGCAATTTTAGGGACATCAACCACAACCTCCTTTGTTGAGTCTTCGGCAGGGGTTGCTGCAGGTGCGAGAACAGGATTTGCGTCATTAGTAACGGCCGCATGCTTTATTTTAGCACTATTCTTCTTTCCTTTATTATCGGTCATTACTTCTGCAGTAACGGCACCTGCGTTAATCATTGTCGGGGCATTGATGGTAGCGAATTTAGGAAAAATTGACTGGACGAAGTTTGAAATTGCGGTCCCGTCGTTTTTAACGATGGTAGCAATGCCGTTATCTTATAGTATTGCAACCGGAATTGCGATTGGCTTTATCTTCTATCCAATTACCATGCTGGTAAAAGGCCGTGTTAAAGAAATTCATCCAATTATGTATCTGTTTTTCGTTATCTTTTTGTTGTATTTCACCCTTAAATAAAGAAGAAATAGGCTGTTGGGACTATAGTCCTGGCAGCCCTTTTTTTTACGAAAAAATGGTTATTTTTTCATATGTTTATTGTATGATTAAAGGCGAACGATGATACAGGAGGTGTTGTTCAAGATGGATTTACTGACGGTACGAGATTTACGAAAAAGCTTTGGCCAGTTTCAGGCGGTAAAGGGAGTGTCGTTTACTGTGAAAAAGGGAGAGTCCTTTGGATTGCTTGGCCCAAATGGTGCCGGGAAATCGACAACGATCAATATGATTACCGGCTTGTTTCCGCCAACATCGGGGGAGATTCTTTTAAGCGACGTTAATGTCGTCAAAACACCGAAGCAGGCGCAAAAGTGGATTGGCGTTGTTCCGCAGGAAATTGCCCTTTATCAGGACATGTCCGCCAGGGAAAATTTGAAGTTTTGGGGCAGGTTGTATGAACTCGGTGGTAAGACCCTACATAACAAAGTCGATGAAGTCCTCGAAATCATTGGGCTTTCGGACCGAGCCAAGGATAAGATTACTACTTTTTCCGGCGGCATGAAGCGGCGTGTGAATATTGGGGCTGCCATCTTACACAATCCCGAGCTGTTAATCATGGACGAACCCACAGTAGGAATTGATCCGCAATCAAGAAATCATATTTTAGAAACGGTCAAGCGACTAAACGAAGAAGGAATGACGATTATTTATACAAGTCACTATATGGAGGAAGTGGAATACCTCTGTGAACGGATTGGGATCATTGACCATGGCGAAGTCATTGCTGAAGGAACGTTAAAGGAACTAAGGCAAAAAATTGAAGACCGTTCGCGAATGAATTTAACACTGGAACATACTGAAGGGAATATAAAGCGAATCACCCCAGTATTAATGAGGCTATTTTCCGAAAAAGATTTTCAGATCCAGGATAATCAGCTTACCGTATTCCATAAACAGCCGCAAATGATTTTAAGTGAATTAGTCCAAGCGGTTACCGAAACGGGAACAAGAATTACCTCCGTTGATATTGTTGAGCCGAATCTGGAAAGTGTATTTTTGCATTTGACTGGTCGCAATTTAAGAGATTAATAGGGGGTGAGCTTGTGGGTTTCTGGTGGCTGGCGTGGAAGGATTTATTACTGATTATTCGTGATCGCAAAGCATTTATTACTCTTATCCTGATGCCGTTATTATTAATTGCCATTTTAGGGGCGGCGTTTGGAAATATGATGAAGGATGAAGATGTAACGATTAAGAAATTCACCCTAGGGGTCGTGAATCAAGACAATGGGGTGCTAAGTAAAGTACTAACGGAAGAAGTGCTGGCGAAAAATATGTCAGATCAAATAAAAATTAAATTTTTTCAAGAACGGGAATTACAAAATAACATAAGAGACCATAAACTCGATATTGGTATCATTATCAAGCCTGACTTCACTTCTGCTTTATTTTCCGGAAAAGAAACAAAGGTAAAGCTGTTATCCGTCCCGGATCCGGGAATTAAACCGGTGATCGTCCAAAGTGTTATTGAGCAATTTGCACAAATGATTCCGGTTCAAGCAATTTCCGTTAGTCAGCAGGGAAAAGCGAGGCAGCAAAACGACTTCCTCAAGACAGAGAACCTCTTCAAAGAATCCACTGTTAGCAAAAAGACAAAACCGGTTGGTTCCTTCCAATATTATGCGGCAGCAATGGGCGTCATGTTTCTGCTGATGACCGTCGTTCAAGGAGTTACCATGATGATCCGGGAAAAAGAAGAAACGGTTTACCAGCGGTTATTCCTGACGAATTTAACTTACTCGCATTATCTTATTGGAAAAATGTTGGGTTTGATTATACTTTGTTTAATCCAGGCATTTATTATCATTATTGGCACATCTTTAATATTTGGGGTAAATTGGGGGCCATCAGTACTGGGGATTATTACGATGACAATTGCTTTTGTCATTAATGCCTGCGGTCTTGGAATGATGGCCGGTGCATTAATTAAGACGGAAAAGGGCTTTAATGTCGGTGGGATGCTGGGAACACAAATTATGGCTGCCCTGGGAGGAAGCATGGTACCATTGTACATTTTTCCCGACTGGGTCGTATCAGCAACGAAATTTATCCCTAACGGACTGGCGCTACAATCATATTTAAAACTGATGTCTGGTGCAACATTTACGGATATCCTCCCTGCAGTTGCCGGATCAATTGCCTTGGGTAGCTGCTTTTTTGCCATCGGTTTGATTTTCCTCACTTTTGAAAGGAGAGGGAAGTATGCGTAGAATGTTGCCAATCCTATTATTAAATCTTAAAAATTTCTTTAAAACACCGGGGGCAATTGTGCTGATGTTTGTGATGCCAGTCGTATTTAGCTGGATTTTTGGCGGTATGTCGGCAAATTCGGAAAAGAACCAACCGGTTGTCAATATTGTCGCAGGCAAATCCGAAATAAATACCCAAATAATAAAATTACTGAAAAAAGATCAGCATTTTAAATGGGAAACAGTATCGTTGCAAAATGCCCAGAAAAATGTTTCCAATGAAAAAGTCGTTGCTGCCATTGTGATTCCGGACAATATCGAAAAACAGATAGAGAACCAAGATTCCCTATTTGATGTCGTGCTCGAAAAGAAAACTGAAGATTATCTGGCATTAGCCCCCTATTTAGAGGGAACAGCACGGTTAATAAACAGTTCCTATCATGCTGTGGAAAGGCAGCAGAATCCGGACTTTTTAACAGTATTAGCCGCAGTTGCCCAGCAAAAAGGTGTTGTTGTCGAAAAACAAACGGTTCAGAAGAAGACGAATACGAACAGCGGTGTTCAAATCAATTTAATGGTTGTTGGGTTTTCAATTATGTTTATGATGTTTGGTCTATCCGGTGCAGCCTCGACAATTCTTGATGAGCGAAAAGAGGGAACTTGGGGAAGGTTATTGATTTCTCCAGCCCGCAAACATGAAATTATACTTGGATATATTTTGGCTTACTTTGTGATGGGATGGATCCAATTTGTGGTTCTGTTAACGGCGATGAAGTTTATGTTTGACACCAGCTGGGGAGAACTTTCTTATTTGATCCCATTTGCTTCGCTTGTGATTATTACGGTTGTTGGCTTTGGGCTGATGATGGCCGGATTGGTAAAAACAAAACAGCAGGCAATGGCTCTGAATGCCATACTGATTGTCAGTACTTGTATGCTGGGAGGTGTTTACTGGCCGCTTGATATCGTACCTGAGTTCATGCAAAAAATAGCCTTAGCAGTGCCGCAAAGCTGGGCAATGTCAGGGTTTAAGGAAATTATGAGCGGCAGTCTCGATAACGGAATTATTATGAAGGATACATTAGTGTTATCAGCCTTTTCAATTTTGTTCTTTATTATAGGACTGCGAGGAATGAAATTTGAGTAATTTGATTTTACTCGTTTGACTTTTAGGGAAGAAGATTTTTGATCAAACTGCTATCAATTTGCAAGTGATAAATAAGTAATTTTGAATTGCCGGCTTCACGAATATGTTTTGGAGCAGGCTTTTTTCTTTGAAGTATTTTCTGAAAAGAAAAACTTGAAAAATCAGTGTTGACGATTCTGTTTAACGATGCTATTATAGGAAAGCACTCGTCATTAGAGGTTTACAACATATCGGTGTTAAAAATATTAAATTTTAATATTGACACTCTATGAACGATGTGATATATTAATAAAGTTGCTGCTAAAAGCAATTAAGAAAAGATCGTTCTTTGAAAACTAAACAAACAAAAACGTCAACAAACAATAATATTCATCTTTTAAACGAGATGAAGCCAACGTTAAATTTTATGAGCTATTTCAACTCAACTTCATTGGAGAGTTTGATCCTGGCTCAGGACGAACGCTGGCGGCGTGCCTAATACATGCAAGTCGAGCGGATCAAGAGGAGCTTGCTCCTCAAGGTTAGCGGCGGACGGGTGAGTAACACGTGGGCAACCTGCCTGTAAGACTGGGATAACACCGGGAAACCGGTGCTAATACCGGATGATTCTTATCTACACATGTAGATAAGCTAAAAGACGGCGTAAGCTGTCACTTACAGATGGGCCCGCGGCGCATTAGCTAGTTGGTGAGGTAACGGCTCACCAAGGCGACGATGC
>NZ_JAESWB010000304.1 GCF_016765675.1 Neobacillus paridis | reverse complement strand
GCCAGCAAGGTGACCTGTCCCATCCTCTTTCACTTCGCGGAGAAGGACCACTACATCACCCGGAGCGCAGTCGATGCGGTCAAGGCGGCATTTGGCAATGCGAAGAATGCGGTGATCGAGACCTATCCGGACGTGGACCATGGCTTCAACTGCTGGGAACGGCCCTCCTACGACCAGAAGGCGTCCGCAGTGGCGCACGGCATGTCGCTGTCCTTCCTGGGCAAGGTGCTCTGAGCAGGAAACCCGCCTGGCGGAAATGGCGTGAAAAATGAAAAGGGGCAAGGCCGTGAAGGCATTGCCCCTGCTTGAAAATCGGGAAGCTGGGCAGGTGCTGGCGCGCTGCCCCCCTGCCATGTGGACTAACCCGGAAACAGTTCGTCGTCCAGGCCCAGATGCCGGCGGTCGCGCGCTTCCTCCAGCGCGTGGCGCCCGACGATGCGCTTGCGCATGATTTCCGCATGCTGCTGCGGCGTCATCGGCGGCATCTTCATCAGGTCTTCCAGACGCGCTGCATTCTCTTCGTTATTTCTCAT
>NZ_JAESWB010000303.1 GCF_016765675.1 Neobacillus paridis | reverse complement strand
GCGCATCCCGCTCCTTGACCAAAACGGCAGTGGTTTCGGTCGCCGTCTTCAACCGCTCCGCAAACTCGCGTTGAGTGGTTGCCATTGTCGCCTGGACTGCCTGCACTTTCAGATTGGCTTCCTGCTGCAAATGCTCGTAGAGCCCCTTGACAGACTGCAACAGATCGGCGGGGAGTCCCGTATCGTGCGCTAGCACCTGTTCCTGATGTTCGGTTTTCCAGCGCTTGAGCATGGGCGCGATCGTACTCTTGCTGCCCGTGCCGCCGAGCGCTTCGCGCACCGTGTCGACCGTGGGATTTTTTCCTTCGGCCGATAGCCGTGCAGCGGCTTTTGCGACTTCCGAGTAAGTAATGCCTGCCCGCGCCATGCTCGCCTCCGAGTAAATAAAGTGTCGTAGTACGTATTACATTCTTAGACGTAATAGTATGAAACGGAATAGTAATTCAACTTAATATATCAAGCCATGATAAATGATGTTATCGTGGGTAAAGGCAAAATTCTGGACAGGCGCTGTCGTAATGTCCGTAAAAACCGTGAAAGTGAGCGACAAAAATGATCGTGGAAAATCGCGATGTAGCCAATACCCCAATTGACCCTACCTCGGGTAATTCTGTCAAACGTACCGGCAGTGCGGCGGTTTCCGAGCACGAGCTGCATGAGCGGCACCGACGCTTTATCTCAGCGGCAACCTCTGAAAATACACGGCGGACCTATCGCTCCGGGATCCGGCATTTCCATGCATGGGGCGGCGTATTGCCATGCGATTCGGCCGCAGTCCTGCGGTATCTGCTGGCCTATTCCGACGCCTTGAATCCGCGTACACTGGCGCTGCGCTTGACGGCGCTGTCTCAGTGGCATCTTTTCCAGGGCTTCCCGGACCCGGCTGCCGAT
>NZ_JAESWB010000302.1 GCF_016765675.1 Neobacillus paridis | reverse complement strand
GTCACCATGCCAAGGCCACCTTTTTCCTGGCCAATGAAAAAACCGTGCGCGGCGATCATTCGCTCGACCCATCCTGGGCGTCGTACTGGAAAGCCTTGCGCGAGGAAGGCCATGCCTTCGGCACCCATACCTTTGATCATGTCTATGCGCTACGGGACATGGCCGACGGCAGGCTGGAAGTGCGGCCGCAGTTCGGGCCGCAGGCCGGCAAGAAGCTGGCATGGACGCAGCAGCAGTATTGCGATGAATTGCGCCGGGTCGATAGCCGGTTCCGCGAGTTGACCGGCGCCGGGCTGGACCCTTTCTGGCGCGCACCGGGTGGCAAGCTGACCAAGGCCAGCCAGGCAGCCGGCCAGGCCTGTGGCCTGTCCCATGCCGGCTGGGCGCCGGCCGGGTTTTCGGGGGACGAGTTGCCAAGCGAGCGTGTATCGAATCAGGCCTTGCTGGACCGCGCGTTGAATGGACTGCGCGACGGCGATATCTTCATGGCGCATCTGGGCATCTGGTCACGCAAGGATCCCTGGGCGCCCGCGGTGCTGGAACCATTGCTGAGCGGGCTGGAACAGAAGGGCTTTTGTT
>NZ_JAESWB010000301.1 GCF_016765675.1 Neobacillus paridis | reverse complement strand
GTGGCTGGCGATGATGCCGGCAGCAAGCTGGCGAAAGCGGAGACGCTGGGTGTTCCTGTGATCGACGAAGCGGCATTGCTGGAGATGCTGCATCAGACCAAAGAAAGCGAAGCATGAGAAAAATCACCAAGGCTGTCTTTCCCGTTGCCGGACTGGGCAGCCGTTTCCTCCCCGCCACCAAGGCGCAGCCCAAGGAAATGCTGCCCATCGTCGACAAGCCGCTGATCCAGTATGCGGTGGAAGAGGCGGTTGCCGCCGGCATTACCGAAATGGTATTCATCACTGGCCGCAACAAGCGCGCCATCGAGGATCATTTCGACAAGGCATACGAACTGGAAACCGAGCTGGAAGCCGCAGGCAAGAAACAGCTGCTGGACCTGGTGCGCAATGTCATTCCCAAGCACGTAAACTGCATCTTCATTCGCCAATCCCAGCCGCTGGGCCTGGGGCATGCGGTGCTGTGCGCCAAGCCGGTGGTCGGTACCGAGCCGTTTGCCGTGCTGCTGGCCGACGACTTCATGGATGTGCCCGAAGGCGAAAAGTCGGTCATGGCGCAGATGACGGAAGTGTATGAGCGGGAAGGACTGAGCGTGCTGGCGGTACAGG
>NZ_JAESWB010000300.1 GCF_016765675.1 Neobacillus paridis | reverse complement strand
GTACTTGGGGACGATGAGCGCCAGCACTTCATCCATGCTTCCGTCGGCATCAGCCTGTTTCCCCAGGACGGACCTGATGGCGAGACGCTGCTCAAGTGTGCCGACATCGCCATGTATGTGGCCAAAAGCACCGCAAAGGGAACCTACCGGTTTTTCTAACCCAGCCAGGAGCGGCGGTTGGTGATGCGGCTCAACCGCGAGGCGGAACTGAAGCACGTCGTCGAACATGGCGAACTCATCCTGCACTATCAGCCAAGGGTGCAGGGCGACACAGGTGAGATCACCAGTTTGGAGGCCCTTGTACGGTGGATTCACCCGACGTTAGGGCTAATACACCCGAACGAGTTCATCCCGATGGCCGAGCGCACTGGGCTAATCTTGCCGCTGGGTGCGGAGGTGGTCCGCATGGCATGCGAGCAGCTGGCACTTTGGCAGGCGCAAGGCCTGGATGTTGTCCCTGTATCCGTGAATGTTTCGGCGCAGCAGATCGACACTGGCACGGTAAGTAGCATGCTGGCCAGCGCCCTGAAGGCAAACTGCCTGGACGCCAGCTTGC
>NZ_JAESWB010000030.1 GCF_016765675.1 Neobacillus paridis | reverse complement strand
GGTGCATTACCGATTCGTAATATAGATGCGAGGCATCTACTAGTAATTTTGGAAAATTGTGGAAAAACACGAGGAGTAAAGACGGCTGACCGGGTGCGACAGACTGCATTACAAGTTTTTGAATATGCACAAACTAAATTCAAAACTGACGCAAATCCAGCTGCTACACTAAAACGCTGGGCCGAGATTCCACGGCCAAAAAATCATCCTCATTTATCTGAGCACGAAATCCACGAGTTTCTCAACACAGTTGATGCCTATCACGGTTACACCACAACTAAGCTAGCTACCAAATTGTTGTTGCTAACATTTGTTCGAAAAACAGAGCTTTTGGAAGCCACTTGGAGAGAGTTTGATTTGCAGAATGCAAAATGGCTAATGCCGGCCGAGCGATTGAAGATGAAAGAAGCACATGTGGTTCCGTTGTCAATGCAAGCGATAGAAACTTTGGATTTATTAAAGGGCCAAGGGGCTGGCTCTAATTATCTTTTTCCGAAAAATAGTAACGTACACAAGCCAATGAGCCGTACTTCGCTCAATAACATGTTCGTCAAGATGGAAGGCGAAAAGTATAGAGGGAAATTTTCACCGCATGGAATCCGCGCTAC
>NZ_JAESWB010000003.1 GCF_016765675.1 Neobacillus paridis | reverse complement strand
CCATTCGCTGCTTGGACTGCCATACGTCCAATATTGTTCGCCGGTACAAGCTTTGTCTTGGAAGGTTGGATATCCTGGTTTCATTGATATGAAAGTCAGCCTCATTCGCTCCAGCAAAAGGAAATCGCACCATTGAGCAGGTTGGCCGAATCATTTCTCAAGCAAAAAATCCGACCAATTCACATTGGGGCTCCTGCCATAGGCTGGGCAGTCCAGTCGACTTCATGAATTTTGCGACTAGGAGCCTGCGCGGCAGATGGAAGTTGAAACAGCGCGAGGTTTTTTGACATCTCGGAAAGCGCCAAAATCGATTTTTTCGACCTCACCAAAGGTTGAACGACCCTTGAAAAGGCTTAAAAAATGGCGTTAATCCTTCCGCCGCGCGGACTCCTAGAGGTCGATGATCTTGCGCAGCAGGGCGGGTGAGACTCGCCATTGCTCACCTTCGCAGATGATGGAGCAGGTCTTGGTATTCAAGCGGGTGATCGTACCGATACGTTCGCGCAGGTGCTTGTCAGTGAAGCTGACCGT
>NZ_JAESWB010000299.1 GCF_016765675.1 Neobacillus paridis | reverse complement strand
CGCTGTGCGCCAGTCTCGATGACGCCAGGCTCGCCTACTCCTTCATCTACAGCATCGAGGACATCATGCACGATCCGCACTACCAGGCGCGCGGCACCATCGCTTCGGTCCCGGACCCGCGAATCGGTCCCGTAAAAATGGCGGGCGTCATCCCGAAGTTCCCCGACCGCGAGGAGAAACCGATCGAGCCGGCGCCGGATCTTGGCCAGCACAACCACGAGATCTATTGCGACCTGCTGGGCCTGTCGGCCGAGGAACTGTCGGCGCTGGCCGAGGCGGACGTGATATGACGCGCGCCGTCGTGCTTGGCGGCGGCGGGGTGGCCGGCATCGCCTGGGCAACCGGCATCGTCGCAGGGCTGGGCCAGCGGCGCGTCGACATCGGGCAGGCCGACGTCTTCATCGGCACGTCGGCCGGCTCGGTCGTGGGCGCGCAACTGGCTTGCGGTGTGAGCCCGCAAGCCCTGCTGGCGCAGCAGCTGGCGCCGGCGGCAGACTCGCGCGAGCAGTCGCAGCCCTTCTCGCAAAGGGAGGCGAATGCACGCAACCGGCAGTTGATGGGCAAGGTCGGTGGCGATCTCG
>NZ_JAESWB010000298.1 GCF_016765675.1 Neobacillus paridis | reverse complement strand
GTAACCGCGCACTGTAACTGGATAGGAAGCGATAACCCCATGAACAAATTCACCCTGCTCGAAGGCCTGGTGGCGCCGCTGGACCGCGCCAACGTCGACACCGACGCCATCATTCCCAAGCAATTCCTGAAATCCATCAAGCGCACCGGCTTCGGCCCCAACCTGTTCGACGAATGGCGTTACCTGGATCATGGCGAACCCGGCATGGACAACAGCAAGCGTCCGCTGAACCCGGACTTCGTGCTGAACCAGCCGCGTTACCAGGGCGCCTCCATCCTGCTGGCGCGCAAGAATTTCGGCTGCGGTTCCTCGCGCGAGCATGCGCCCTGGGCGCTGGAGCAGTACGGCTTCCGCGCCGTGATCGCGCCGAGTTTTGCCGACATTTTCTTCAACAACTGCTACAAGAACGGCCTGTTGCCGATTGCGCTGACGGAAGCGCAGGTCGACCAGCTGTTCAATGAAGTCAAGGCATTCCCCGGCTACAAGCTGGTGGTCGACCTGGAAAAGCAGACCGTCGCCACCAGCAATGGCAGCGCGGTATTCCCGTTCGAGATCGACGCCTTCCGCAAGT
>NZ_JAESWB010000297.1 GCF_016765675.1 Neobacillus paridis | reverse complement strand
CAGGAAGCCGGCGATGCGCTCGGCCTCCTCCTTGAACTGCAGGAAGGTCACCGGCGTGTCGTAGTACACCAGGAAGGGCTTGTCCGGGTAACGCGCCGCCGACACTTCGGCGTTGAAGAACAGGTTGGTCCGCGGCAGCGTCAGGTGCCGCGGCTGATTCTTGGGCCAGAAGGCCAGGTGACGGTCCGACATGAATACGGCTTCCTCTAAAACTTGCTGCGATCAGCGTTCTTTGTAGCGCGCCAGTTCCAGCTTGGCGATGGCGTTGCGATGCACCTCGTCCGGGCCGTCGGCCAGGCGCAGGGTACGCGAGCTGGCATAGGCGCGGGCCAGGCCGAAGTCCTCGCTGACGCCGCCGCCGCCGTGGGCCTGGATGGCCCAGTCGATCACCTGGCAGGCCATGTTGGGCGCGGCCACCTTGATCATCGCGATTTCCTTGGCGGCGGCCTTGTTGCCCACGGTGTCCATCATGTAGGCGGCGTTGAGCACCAGGAAGCGGGCCTGGTCGATCAGGATGCGCGAGTTGGCGATGCGCTCGCGGGTCACGCCCTGGTCCGCAACCGGACGGCCGAAGGCTACCCGCTTCAGCGAGCGGCGGCACATCTTCTCCAGCGCGCGCTCGGCGCGGCCGATCAGGCGCATGCAATGGTGAATGCGGCCCGGCCCAAGGCGGCCCTGGGCGATCT
>NZ_JAESWB010000296.1 GCF_016765675.1 Neobacillus paridis | reverse complement strand
GTGTCCACCTATGTTGAACTGACCCCCAAACCTTGGACGGATAACGACTATGCCGGACTGGATTGGACTCTGAAGTCTACTGGGCTCAGTCCGCCGAGTTTAAGCTTAATGCGATCGTGATTGTAATAGCGAATGTATTCCTTTATGCCCGCTTGCAGTTCATCGAGATCACGAAATTCGTTGATATGGTAATACTCAGCTTTAAGGGTTCCAAAGAAACTCTCCATTGCCGCATTGTCGTAGCAATTTCCTTTGCGCGACATGCTTGGCGTTATCTCTTGCTCCATTAGATACCGACGATAGTTTGGCATTTTATATTGCCAACCTTGATCGGAGTGCAGGATCGGTTTGTCCGTTGACTTCAACCGTCCAAACGCTTTGCGCAACATCGACTCGACCATGTTGAACAGTGGGCGTCTGGCCATTTCGTACGCCACGATCTCCCCGTTGTAAAGGTCCATGACTGGAGAAAGATACAGCTTTTGGCCGCTCACTTTAAATTCAGTCACATCTGTTACCCACTTTTCATTCGGTCGCACCGCATCGAAGTTTCGTGCTAAAACGTTGTCCGCTACATGCCCCAGTTGGCCCTTGTAAGCGCGATATTTCTTTATGCGCACACATGATTTGAGGTGCAGCTCACCCATTAGGCGCTGCACCGTTTTGTGATTGATTTGATTGCCTTCTTGCCGGACCACGGCAGTAACGCGGCGATAGCCGTACCGCCCCTTGTTCTTGTCAAAGACCGTTCTGATTCTACGCTTTAGGTCAGCGTATTTATCGGCTTGTTGCAGAACTTTTTGTTGATAATAGAACGTACTGCGCGCCAAACCTGCCACCTTCAACAGACTGGCAAGCGGATAGGTCTGCCTTAGCTCAAGGACGACTTGCGCTTTTTGCGCGATGTCGCCTGCATCTCCTGAGCCAAGGCTTCTAGCTTTTTTAGGTAAGCGTTCTCCATTCGAAGAACGTTCAGTTCGTCCAGCAGTTCTTGCCGTGAGCGCTCGTCGTCTCCATCAGATACAGGTTTCGTTTTTTGATTCGATTGCTTTGTCATTGTTCTGTTTCGTCTCAATGGGCCTTGGGAAAGCAGTTCAACACCACCTTCTTCGTGCTGGCGCTTCCAATGGCCAATAATGTCGAATTTGCGGATATCAAACAAGGCGCCTGCCTGCCGAAATGACAGCCCGTCGTCTTCAACTCGTCGTAGCACTTCAAGCTTGAAGTCTACACTGTAGAACTGCCGCCTCTTTTCTTTAAGGCCCTTGATCCCATTCGCCTGATATGCCGCGATCCACTTACGCAAAGATGAAACGTTTACATCGTGCTCCTTTGCCACAGCTTTTAGGCCAAACTCTCCGGAACAATACTTCTGAACAACTGCTAGTTTCTTCTTAAGGGTGTACTTTTCCATAAATTTCCCCGAGGTAATGTCCAATCTTTCGGGGTCAGTTCATGTTAAGTGGACACCTCATGACAGAACCGACCTCGACGACAGTGCGTCGGCGCCGCCATGGCGCAAGCCTGAAGGCGCAGATTCT
>NZ_JAESWB010000295.1 GCF_016765675.1 Neobacillus paridis | reverse complement strand
CGACCAATAGCAGGTAGACCAGTGCGGCCAGGATGGCGGCCATGCCGGCCAGCAGGATGCGCTGCTCGCGCAGGTTGCGCTCGGCCCAGAAACGGGAAGCGGCCTGGCCTGCTTCCGTCATGCTTGCTTTCAGACTCATCGGTACCGCCTCATTTTCCGGTCTTGACTTGCCACATCACCACACCGGCCTGCTCCGGCGCGGCGGTCAGGGACAGATTGCGCCGCGCCAGCGCCGCGCTGACCGCGTCGAACGGCACCTGCGCCTCGGGCTTCAGGCGCACGAACAGGCTGCGCTCGCGGTATTCCATCCCGGCCAGGGTGGGCTGCGCGCCACCCGGCGCGCGCGCCGCGGCGCTTTGCCAGGCCTCGCCGAAGGCGGCGGCCAGCGCGCCGAAATCATCCGGCGCGCCCTGGCCGGCATTGCGGCGGCCGGCGGCCACCTTCTGCCGGGTCTGGGCCAGCGGATCGACGATCACGGTCTCGTTCGGAAACGCCGCCTTGTATATCTGGG
>NZ_JAESWB010000294.1 GCF_016765675.1 Neobacillus paridis | reverse complement strand
CTGCTCGGTCAGCTCCAGCAGCGTCGGCGACAGCGCGTTGAGCTTTTGCAGCGTGGCACCGAAACCGGACAATTCCTTCTGCAGCTTCAGCACCGTGCCCGCGGCCTTGTCGGAACTGGCCCAGGCCTTGCGGGTCTCGGCGAGGATGTCGCTGATTTCGCCACGCGCGGCGGGGATGCTGCGGCCCTGGTAAGCACCGCCGTTGGCCAGAACGTCGAGATCGGTATTGAGTTCCCGCCGGCTGTCAACCAGCTGCGAAAACGCCGATGTATTGCCCTGGATCGCGTTCGGCGCCGCCTTGCCGATACGCTGCGAGTGCATCAGCGCATTGCCGGCGATCTGCGACTGCAGCGAGTTGATGCTCGATGTCGACGAGTTGAGCCAGACGGCGCCGGAGCCGAGCAGCAGCGAGCCGCCCAGCAGACCAAGCAGGATGCGCATCTGGTATTGCAAGGGGAAGCGCCGGAACATCGACGCAGAAAATCTGGTGCCGGCAACACCCCCGG
>NZ_JAESWB010000293.1 GCF_016765675.1 Neobacillus paridis | reverse complement strand
TTGATGAATTCCATGATGTTTCCCTTTCAAAGTTGTCTACAAGAGGTCAATTAATTTAACTCCCACTACCACTGCGCGGATTTTATTGTTAGCCGTTGCCCACCCTGGAGAGCAAAAACCCCGGCGGCCTCCCGCTCCTTGTTTCTTAATTCCACTGCCGAAGCCCGGAATCAGAATCAGCCTTACATCACCTTGCCCAGCGCCAGCAGTCCGATACCGCCAACCACCGCCACCAGCGAGGCCACGAGTGCGCATTCGATAAAGGAAACGCCGTCCTCTTCCTGCATGAAGCGCATGAAGCCATCCGGCACGCCCTTTAATGAACACATGTCACTCTCCGATTTTTAAACCGCTTTCAACGCTTACCAGGCAGCGGAAAGTGCTTCCTGATGGGATGAACTATAAAGATCGGCGTGTAGGAGCGAGACTGACAAATGTCCTTTTCTCTGTAGGACTCGATAACCCTTGTTTGACGGGACAGGTAGTCGTTTTGTACTGGATGCGAGCAGGAGGAATGTCCCGGTGAGGATGTCTGGCGCTACCGCATCG
>NZ_JAESWB010000292.1 GCF_016765675.1 Neobacillus paridis | reverse complement strand
CTGCAAGATTTCATCTTCAACGCCGGCAGAGCGGTCGAAAAAGTAGCCAATACCGGAGAGCGCGACCTTCAATTGCCGAAGCAGGCGGAAACCGACGAGATGATTGCTCCGTACCCACCATGCGCCACATGGACAATGGAGCGCTTCACGGAAAAGAGCACTACGCCAGTCGCCAGGCAAACTGTTAGAACCAGGGTCAGGGCGATGTCCATGGAAGAACTGGGTTCGAACCTTTCAGTAATGCCTTTCCATGCATTCAGCCTTACCCAGGAAAGTCTCTCGCCACTTCTTGCACGGTTAAAAACGCTACTGCTGCCAGCGGGTTGTCCTTGCCGCTACAGGATTTGCCGGCTATGTCCTATGCGTGGTCGACAATTGCAAAGCCGCCTCTAAAGCCTCTTGTTCCAGTCTCCTTTCGCGTGCTCGGAAGGATGCTGGCGCCAGCCAGCATCCCACCCCTTATGGANAGTCTCCTTTCGCGTGCTCGGAAGGATGCTGGCGCCAGCCAGCATCCCACCCCTTATGGATTTCGCCGACAGTATTGAACTGGATCCCGATATCCGTCAGGCGACGGTGCCGTGTGCGCGGGGCACTGGCATCCTGCATTGCGACGCGCAAGGACGTTATCTGGAGAACATCTGGCTTGACTATGTTCAACTGCTGGGCCGGGACCGTTATGGAAGAGGATTCTCCTCAATGACCAGTACATGGCGCGTCGTCAAATGATTTGCCTATGCAGGCGCTTCCTGGCGCCAGCGTAGGCTTGCAGTCAGGCCTAGTCCAACGCAATGCTGTGGGGTGGGAAAGCCGTCTCTGCCGCTGGATTGACGCCAGCCTCAAGTGGATTTCAGATCAATTGCCGAGCCAGGTCGACCATGTCATTCGCAACGACGTCGAACTCGCCTTCCTCGACCTTGGGCAAACGCGCCTGCTTTCCATGTTCATGCGGCCGCGTGATGAAGGCTGTACGCAGCCCATGCTGTCTGGCCGCGCGCAAGTCTTCCGGATGGCAGGCGGCCAGCATCAGTTCGTCCGGCGCGATGCCGAGCAGGTCGGCGCAGCCCAGATAGGTTTCCGGATCCGGCT
>NZ_JAESWB010000291.1 GCF_016765675.1 Neobacillus paridis | reverse complement strand
CCGGAGATTTGCTCGGCATACAGGCCATAGGGCGCGCGCTGCGGCGAATTCTGGCCCACCGGCAGGGCGCCCGGCAGGGCTTCGGTGGCGAACTCGTTGGCGAAGCCTGACATGTAAGGTTCGGGAGACGAAGCGGGTCTGGCGTCGGTCATGGCTGGCACTCCTTGGGAACATGGCTGCGGCGGATCGCCACATGCGAAGAGCCACACTATAGGCACAGACGGCACCGTTTAAAATACCAATGCAAAAATGACGACTATTGACCAAATCAATAATGGGTGAAGCATGCGCGACGTTGCCGACATCGACCTGAACCTGCTGGTGGTGTTCCACCAGCTCTACCAGTTGCGCCATGTGTCCCTGGTGGCCAGGCGCCTGGGCCTGTCGCAGCCGACGGTGAGCAATGCGCTGGCGCGGCTGCGCAAGACCTTTGGCGACGAGCTGTTCGTGCGCACCGCCCAAGGCATGCAGCCTACGCCCGGCGCGGACCGGATCGCCGAGCCGGTGGGCCAGGCGCTG
>NZ_JAESWB010000290.1 GCF_016765675.1 Neobacillus paridis | reverse complement strand
GCTGTGCGCGCTGCGCCAGGACACGTCGTTGAAGGACGAGCATGCGCTGGCCAAGCTGGCCGAGCACCTGCCATGTTCCTTTGTGGGTGAACATATCTACCTGGGCAAGGAAGATGTCAGCCAGGCCATCCGCAAGGAGGAAGTCGGCAACACCGCTTCCCGCATCGCCGTGCTGCCCACCGTGCGGCATGCGCTGGCCGGCCTGCAGCTGGGCTTTCGCAAGCCGCCCGGACTGGTCGCCGACGGACGCGACATGGGCACCGTGATCTTTCCGAATGCACAACTGAAGGTTTTCCTCACCGCAAGTGTGGAAGCCCGTGCGCAGAGGCGTTATAAGCAATTGATTGAAAAAGGTTTTGCTGCTAACATGGCCGACCTTCTCCAAGATTTGACTGAACGCGACGCGCGCGACGCCAACCGTTCGATAGCACCCCTCAAACCTGCCGAAGGGGCATACCTGCTGGACACTTCCGACATGAGCGCCGATGAGGCCGTCAGTCAGGTTCTTCACTGGTACGCGGCTGTAAAGAAAAGGCATGACGCCGGTTGAAAATCGCACATTCCGGCGGCATTTAGGAAGTTCTGGCAGTACTCTGG
>NZ_JAESWB010000029.1 GCF_016765675.1 Neobacillus paridis | reverse complement strand
GCGATATCGGACAGCACCACCACGAATTCATCGCCGCCCAGCCGCGCCACCGTGTCTTCCTTGCGGGTGGCGCGCAGCAGGCGGTCAGCCACCATTTTCAGCAACTCGTCGCCGGTCTGGTGGCCATGGGTGTCATTGACGGCCTTGAAGCCGTCGAGGTCCATGTACATCACCGCCATCATGTTGTGGCCGCGGCTGGCGTGCTGCATGGCCTTTTCGATACGGTCCACCAGCAGGCGACGGTTGGGCAAGGCGGTCAGCGCATCATGCAAGGCCATTTCCTTTTGCATCCGGCCCTGTTCCGCCACGGTCTTGTAGAGCAGGCGCACTTCGAGCATGTTGCGCACCCGCATCTGGAATTCAGTCATGTCGTACGGCTTGGTCAGGAAATCGCGGGCGCCGGCTTCCAGCGCGGCAATCTTGAAGCCGCGGTCGCCGGTGATCGCCAGTACCGGCAGGTAGGAATCCTTTTCCACTTCCCGCAGCCTGGCCATGACTTCCAGGCCATTCATGCCGGGCATATGCATGTCCAGCAGGATCAGGTCATAGGCATGGGCTACATGCAGCGCCAGCACCTCGCTGGAATTC
>NZ_JAESWB010000289.1 GCF_016765675.1 Neobacillus paridis | reverse complement strand
GGCGCCAGCGCCAATCCGCAGGCGGTGCTTGCCAGCCTGCTGTTTGCGCTGTTCATGCTGTGGATTCCGTGGGAAGACCTGCTGGGAAAGGAATTCGAGGACAAGCAGGTCTACATCAACAACTTCCTGCATCTCAAGTCCATCGTCGAGGACAAGGATCTTTCGGGCTTGCGCGACTTCTTCTTCAACGAGGTGCTGTGGGACGTGCTGGTCAGGACGGCCATGGACAAGCTCGGCATCCCGATCGGCGTGATCCTGGGCGCGGTCACCTTCCTGTGCCTGTTCTGTTTCGCGCGCTACCTCGCGATGCGGCATGGCGTGCTGTCCATCCTGCTGCTGGTCAACCCGCTCGTCGTCGACTTCGCCTTCTCGCAGCTGCGCATGGCCTTTGCCGTGTCGCTGGTCCTGGTCGCGCTCTCCCTGCGCAGCCGCGTGGCCCTCTACGCCACGCTGGTGATGGCATGCTTCATCCATACCGCCATGGTGCTGTTCATCGTGATGTACCT
>NZ_JAESWB010000288.1:541-986 GCF_016765675.1 Neobacillus paridis | reverse complement strand
ATCGAAGGCTGTCATGCCCGGTCGCACGCCGGACAGCACGGTGGGCGGATAGTAGGCGCCCGGTCCTTCCGGCACCACGCCGCCAGTCAGGAGCCGGGCACCTTGCTGCACGCTCTGCATGACCTGTTCATGAACCTGGTCGCGCAGATCGGCACGCGCCATCGGCCCGATATCCGTGGCTGCATCCATCGGGTCGCCAAACCGGATTGCCTGGAATTTTTCCAGGTAGCGCTGCTCGAATTGTCGAAACAGCGGCTTGACGATAATGAAGCGCTTCGCGGCGATGCAACTCTGGCCGGCATTGATCAGGCGGCTCTTTACGCAGGTTTGCACCGCCAGTTCCAGGTCCGCATCTTCCAGCACCAGGTAAGCATCGCTGCCACCAAGCTCCAGCACGGTTTTCTTCAGCTCCGAACCGGCAATGCCCGCCACCGACCTGCCGGCC
>NZ_JAESWB010000288.1:0-479 GCF_016765675.1 Neobacillus paridis | reverse complement strand
CGCAGCCCGATACATTGGATGCATGCTTGAGCACGCCCACATTGCCGGCCATTAAGGCGGGCGCGGCAAACCGGAACACCTGCCAGAACGGAAAATTCCATGGCATTACCGCCAGCACCGTGCCCAGCGGATCATAGGCGACATAACTTTCCTCCGCATCGCTTTGCACGACCTGCTTTTGCAGAAAGCGATACGCATTTTCGGCATAAAAATCACAGCAATCAGCGCATTTCTGCACTTCGGCCACGCCATCGCGCAATACCTTTCCCATTTCCTGCGCCATCAGGATGGCCAGTGCGTCTTTTCGTTCGCGCAAAAGCGCAGCAGCGCCGCGCAACAACTGCGCCCGGTCAGCAAAAGAAGTTTTACGCCAATTCAAGAACGTATCAGCCGCTCCCTGCAAGCACTGGTCTATAACCTGGTCACTCTGTGTTTCATACGATCTGATTTTCAGCCCGGTGTGCGGGTTAATGCTTTCC
>NZ_JAESWB010000287.1 GCF_016765675.1 Neobacillus paridis | reverse complement strand
TACAGACTACCTTATGCAAAGGCTTATTAGTAAAGAAAACCGCTGTGCTCAAATAGCAACAGCGGCTAAGATACTTCCGAGAGATAGTCGCCCTCGCCAGGCGACCAAACTCATTATCTACCTTTCTCTATAACCTTTGCACTATATATTTCATTTGCAACAAACTTTCTTAAATGAAATATTACAAGACCGATTTAGGTTTGCCAGGTCGAGTAGAAGTGGCCCCGGAAATTCGGGCAGTTGGATAAGTGGAAACCTTGCTTCATGATCCGCTTGGTTTTTTTGGACCATTTCCAGCGTTAGTTTTCGGCGTTCATTGAGCCCTGCTGTCGGCCTCCATGGCCGGCAGCAGGGGCAAATTCGGCCGGCGATTGACCATTGAGAGCCATGTGAGGCCGACTCTCGTTGTAGTCCCGCCGCCAAGCTTCGATGATCTCTTTGGCTTCCTCCAGGTTTTCAAACCAATGCAAGTTCAGGCATTCATCCCGGAACGATCCATTGAAGCTTTCGACATGACCGTTG
>NZ_JAESWB010000286.1 GCF_016765675.1 Neobacillus paridis | reverse complement strand
CAGGAATTTCCGCTGAACGACTGCTGGCGCACGAGTCGTGGGGCCTGCGCGGCATGCAGGAACGTGCGCTTTATCTCGGCGGAACACTGAGCATCGGAAAGGGAAGTCGGCAGGGAACGCTGGTATCCCTGCGTTTGCCACTATCAGTGAAAATAGCTGCAGATAACTAGGAGTTAGGCTTCTTACCTGAGCTTTTAGTAACAGATGTAGTGGATCGACTACACGAAAATCATTGTTCACCGATAGCGTGTCGTGCAGTAGAAAGGGATACTTCGCTTGTTGCATTCATTTCTTCAATGCAAAACGCCAGTAGAACCTTTTCCAGGAGTAAGCGATGCCAATAAACCAGCAAGAAACCACCATACAGGCTGGCTTGTGGTTTTCAATCAAGATCGATGCGGACGAATTCATTGCATTGCTATCCGCCGAGGCGCTGGAGAAGCATTTTCTTCCTCAGGATGCCCAACTGGAGCCACGCAGCGCCTATCGCCGCAACCGCAAGCTGATCGATGCGGTGGCGCGCCGCAAATTCCTGGAAGGATGTCCACGGCCCATCACCGTGAATGCAT
>NZ_JAESWB010000285.1 GCF_016765675.1 Neobacillus paridis | reverse complement strand
CTTGCCGTCCTTGGCCTGGCCGCGCTGCTCGGGCTGGCGTCCAACCGGCACTGCGACATTGGCGTCCCATAACTGGTCGGCCATCGTGCGCACGGCGCGCGCCTGCCTGGATACCTCCGTGGCATTCGGCGCGCCATAGGCCTTGCAGCGCAGCGCTTCGGCTTCGAACAGGGTGGCCAGCGTGCAAAGCTGTTCGGCGATATTCCTGCTGCTGATGCTGTTCATGGTCTTCCTCCTCAACATGCTGCATGGGCTGCATGGCGTTGATGCATGCGGATCTGTACATGCTCCGCGCTGGTGCGCTTTTCCGCCATGGCAGCCATGTGATCCGAAACAGGCTTGCGCCTGCAATTACCGTGCCTTGGTCGAATCGGCATGCACTGGTATGGATCGGCATATCGCTTGCCGTTGTCATCCAGTTAGCCCCGTATGCCTGTTGCGCTTGCTGTGGCAGATCAAATTGCGGACGGGATGCGGCGCCGCCTGTTGCCGGCAGCCGTCACGGGGCCGGCGGTTGACCCAAACCATCGGAATGGCATGCACATTGTTGCCATCCGCAAGTTCTGGCATGGTTCACTGAGCCGCCGGCCCGAGCACTTTTTTATGCCAGGCATTGACCAGGTCGAGCTGGCGGTTGAGCAGCCAGT
>NZ_JAESWB010000284.1 GCF_016765675.1 Neobacillus paridis | reverse complement strand
GATGGCGAGAAGGTCACACCCGTTCCCATACCGAACACGGAAGTTAAGCTTCTCAGCGCCGATGGTAGTTGGGGCACGCGCCCCTGTGAGAGTAGGACGCTGCCGGGCAAACAAAAAAGACAATCTGTAAAGGTTGCCTTTTTTTGTTTTGTCAAAAAAATAGGTAGAGACATACACCCAAATGAAAAATGTAACATAAAATAATCAAGGAGATAAGTAGGAAGAGATAATTCAAAAAATTGTATACAAATTCAATTTACCGGCAACACTTAGTGTATGGAGGTGGAGGATTTGAGTTCAAATTTAGCTTCTCAGCGGTTTGAAGAAAAATGCGTGATTTGTGAAAATCAAAAAACGAAAGGAATACACCTATACACTTCTTTTATTTGCTCAGATTGTGAACATGAGTTAATTCAAACGGATACAAATAACCCGAAATATAAATATTTCCTTAAACAGCTTAAAAAAGTAACAACCCCAGAAATTTTTTCCTGACAAAGTCCTCAAGAAGGGCTTTATTTTTTTGCATTAGAAAGTGGGAGCATCTCACTCACTTTTTTGTTAAAATTAATTAGACTCTTAAAGGGAAGTTGAAATCCATGATCGATCGGCAATTAACATTACCATTAGTGAACGCCTTGGTGAATCATATAAGTAAAAAACCAATTTCTTTTCATGTTCCTGGACATAAATATGGTTTAGTTTTTCCTGATAGTTACGACACCTTTAAAGCATTGCTTCAGATGGATGCAACGGAGTTATCAGGGTTAGATGATTTGCATGCACCTGAAGGAGCTATCTTACAGGCGGAAGAGCTTTTAGCAGAACTATTTCAGGTGAAAAGAAGCTATTTCCTTGTAAATGGTTCAACCGGCGGAAATTTGGCGATGATTATGACAGCTTGTTCCGAGGACGATATTGTTTTAGTACAAAGGAACTGTCATAAGTCCGTGCTAAATGCGCTGCAATTAGCAAAGGCCAAGCCCGTATTTATCGAACCGGAATATAGCATCGATTGGAAGATAGCGGCAGGTGTAAGTGTCAATATGATAAAAGAGGCCATTTGCTTATATCCTGAGGCGAGAGCCATTATTTTAACCTATCCTAACTATTATGGACTGGTTTATAACCTCAAGGAAATTATTGATATAGCCCATCAGAAACAAATTCCTGTTCTAGTGGATGAGGCTCATGGTGCCCATTTGATAGTCGGCCATCCCTTCCCAGCATCAGCAGTGAGTATAGGGGCTGATATGGTGGTGCAGTCAGCGCATAAGACACTACCGGCAATGACGATGGGATCGTTTCTACATTTTAATAGCCAGCTGTTGTCATCTGACAAGCTGGAACATTACCTGCAAATATTTCAATCGAGCAGTCCATCTTATCCGATTATGGCCTCCTTGGATATAGCCAGGCAGTATTTAGCGGCATACAATCAGCAGGATCTAAGCGATTTATATGTGAAAATAGACCACTTTAAGGCACAGTTAGCTGATATTTCGGCGATTAAAGTATTAGACTATCCAACGACCTCAAAGGGCGACCTGTTAAAGGTGACGATTCAGTCAAGATGCGAATTAAATGGCTATGAATTGCAGCAACGGTTAGAAGGGAGATCACTTTATCCGGAATTAGCCGACCCAAATAATGTGCTGCTCATTTTACCATTATTAAAAGCTGGACAAGAATTTCCTTTAGAAGAAGCAGCCGCAAAGGTCGCAGATAGTTTAGCAGATTGCCGCGTACAAGAAAGGGCTTGGGATTATACGTTAAATGGTGCGAACATTTCTCGCTTAGCGGTTGATTATAAGGAGATGGCGGGGTTAACGGTAAGGGCAGAACGACTTGCTAAATCTGTTGGGCAAATTTGTGCCGAGCAAATTATTCCTTATCCCCCGGGTATTCCATTACTTTTTCAAGGAGAATTGATTACCGCGGAGAAGCTGACACAACTGTTTCATTTACTAGAGGCAGGAGCAAGGGTTCAAGGCGGAGCTTTATTACACGAAGGACAGATCAAAGTATTTACAGCATAAGAGTGGAACTGGTTTGGAGGATAATAAAATGACAAATGGAACATTTATAACATTCGAAGGGCCTGATGGGGCAGGAAAATCGACCATTATTGGCATGATTGCCAATCAGCTCGAAAACACCCTGTTAACTCGTGAGCCTGGGGGCATTGATATCGCCGAGCAAATTCGCCGGGTGATTTTAGATAAAAATAACACGGCTATGGACCCGCGGACGGAGGCACTGTTATATGCCGCAGCGAGACGACAGCACTTAATCGAACGGGTGAAGCCGGCGCTGGATGAAGGGAAAATTGTCCTCTGCGATCGCTTTGTGGACAGCTCGCTGGCCTATCAAGGCTATGCTCGCGGCTTAGGGATGGATGAAGTGTGGAAGATCAACCAATTTGCGATTGAACAAATGCTGCCACAGTTAACGATTTACTTTGATATAGAACCAGTATTAGGGTTGAAGCGGATTAATAAAAACAAAGGTCGGGAAATCAATCGCTTGGATTTAGAGGATCTTGAGTTCCATCATCGAGTAAGGGAAGGGTATCAAATCCTGCTGGAACGTTTTCCAAACAGAATGGTGAAAATAGATGCTTCCGGTACGGTGGAGGAAGTTTTTCAACAAACACTTCAACTTGTCAAGGAAAAATTAGCGATACTGTAGCCTTCATGGAAGGCTTTTTTTTCATCGAAAGCCTAAGGGGAAACTGATATAATATAAGAAAAGGAAATTTTGAGTCGAAAAAGAGGAGAGGGTGTTACAAATGAAATTAATTATTGCTGTTGTTCAGGACCAAGATAGCAATCGTTTATCAAAGGCCTTGGTTGAAAATAATTTTCGGGCGACTAAACTTGCCAGTACTGGTGGTTTTTTAAAGTCTGGGAACACAACGTTTATGATTGGTACGGAAGATGTCCGTGTGGACCGCGCCCTTGAGATAATTAAGGATAACTGTCGAGCAAGAGAACAGCTGGTTTCACCCGTTTCTCCAATGGGAGGCAATGCCGATTCCTATGTCCCATATCCCGTTGAAGTGGAAGTAGGCGGAGCGACCGTATTCGTCCTGCCAATTGAGCAATTTCTACATTTCTAAAATGAATTGAGTGATTAGTTTGGTCAAAACATGGGAGCAATTAGAGGAGCTGCAGCCTGTCGTTTTAAGAATGATCCGTAACAGTCTAATAAAACAGAGAGTAGCCCATGCTTACCTTTTTGAGGGACTAAGGGGAACAGGAAAAAAGGATATAGGTTTGCTGCTTACCAAGGCTCTTTTTTGTGAGTCGTTAATTGATGGCTACAAACCGTGTGAAACCTGTCATAATTGCCGGCGCATCAATAGCGGTAATCATCCCGATGTTCATTTGGTGGAGCCGGATGGGTTATCGATTAAGGTTGAGCAAATTAGAAATCTGCAGGCGGAGTTTTCCAAAAAAGGGGTTGAATCGGCGAAAAAGGTCTACTTAATTGTTCATGCTGATAAAATGAGTATCAGCGCATCCAATAGTTTATTAAAGTTTTTAGAGGAACCAAGTACCCAGACGGTCGCCTTTTTATTAACCGAACAGCCCCAACGCATGCTGCCTACCATTGTCTCCAGATGCCAAATCTTAACATTCCAGCCACTGTCGCCAAATGTCATGGTAAAACAATTAATCGAAAATGGCGTTCAGCCGGGAAAAGCACCACTGCTGGCACAGCTCACGAATAATTTAGAAGAAGCACTGGAATTAAATGTCGATGAATGGTTTGCACAAGCTCAAAAAATAGTGGTAAAATTATATGAAGTATTGAAAAAGGGTCCCCTTGAAGCAATGGTCATGCTTCAAAGTGATTGGTTTCAACACTTCAAAGAAAAAGAGCAGATTCACCGTGGTCTCGATCTTTTACTTCTTATATTTAAGGATTTACTATATATACAATTAGACAAAGAGGAGCAGATTGTTTTTAAGGGAGAAAGTGAACGGTTAAAGCAATTTGCCCTAACTACATCCAGGCGGCGTCTAACGGACACAATGTCGGCGATCCTTGAAGCCAAAAGGAAGCTTGATGCCAATATGAATCCTCAGCTGATGATGGAACAGCTTGTGTTAAAAATTCAGGAGGGATCTACTTTTGTATGATGTTGTAGGAGTGCGCTTTAAAAAAGCGGGAAAAATCTATTATTTTGATCCTGGAGACCTCCCAATCGAGAAGGATGACTTTGTCATCGTGGAAACTGTACGCGGCGTTGAATATGGCAAGGCGGTCATTCCTCGGAAGCAGGTGGAGGAACACGATGTTGTCCTCCCATTAAAAAAGGTCGTAAGAATTGCGGATCAAAAGGATCGATTGATTGTTGAGGAAAATAAACAGGCTGCCATGGAAGCATACGAATTATGTAATGCCAAGGTTCAAGAGCATCAGCTGGATATGAAGCTGGTAGATGTTGAATATACATTTGATCGTAATAAAATTATTTTTTATTTTACTGCCGATGGAAGGGTAGATTTCCGCGAACTTGTAAAGGATTTAGCAGCCATTTTTCGGACGAGAATTGAGCTGCGGCAAATTGGTGTTCGCGATGAAGCCAAGATGTTGGGCGGAATTGGCCCATGTGGCAGAATGTTATGCTGTTCCACCTTTTTAGGTGACTTTGATCCTGTATCGATTAAAATGGCGAAGGATCAAAATTTATCATTAAATCCTACGAAGATCTCTGGTTTATGCGGCAGGCTGATGTGCTGCTTGAAGTATGAAAATGATGAATATGAATCAGCCAAAGAAGCATTGCCGGATTTGGGGGAAATCATTGAAACACCGAATGGTACCGGCAAAGTAGTCGGATTAAATATATTAGAGCGGGTACTTCAGGTGGAGCTGCTGGAACACGAGCGGGTCCTGGAATATACGCTGGATGAAATGATTAAAGAAGGTGCCTTTTCGATACAATCCACAGATTAATGAGGTGGAAGACGTGGATAAGAAGGATATATTCGAGTCAGTCAGTAATATGGAAACACAAATTGGCCATCTATATCAGCAGCTCGGAGAAATAAAGCAGCATTTAGCTGAAATACTGGAAGAGAATCATTATTTAAAGCTGGAAAATGAGCACCTTAGACGCCGTTTAGATGTGATCACGGAGAAAGAGGAAAGCGGGTCTTTAGACCATAAGCAGAAGGGACACGGCCCTTCTGCTGGCGCATCCTCAACACTTTCGTCTAAGGCCAAGGCGTTTGATGTAGGAGAAGGCTATGATAATCTCGCTCGCTTGTATCACGAGGGATTTCATATTTGCAACCTCCACTTTGGAAGCCTGCGGAAGGAAGGAGATTGCCTGTTCTGTCTCTCCTTTCTTAATAAGAAATAACCAGAAGGGGCTGAAGCAGCCTCTATTTTTATATAGTGGAAGCGCCTGGTTACTAGTCGCTGGGAGCTGGACAATAGAGAAAAAGGATGGTAGAAGTGGTCAAATTAAAGGATGATGAGCGCTTAGACTATTTATTAGCTGAAAATTTGCGAATTATTCAAAGTCCGTCTGTATTTGCTTTCTCACTGGATGCGGTGCTGCTGGCAAGGTTTGTTTATGTCCCGATCCAAAAAGGGAATTTGTTGGATCTTTGCAGCGGAAATGGTGTGATTCCGTTATTTTTAAGTGCACGGACGAAGGGCAGCATTACTGGTGTCGAAATCCAGCCGCGGCTTTATGATATGGCGGTGAGAAGTATCGAGTACAATGGTCTTGAAAATCGCCTGCAAATGATTCTTGGCGATATAAAGGATATGCCGCGGCAGCTGGGGTATGGGAAATATGATGTTGTCACCTGCAATCCGCCCTATTTTACGACGCCGCCGCAGAGTGAAATGAACCCCAATGAACATCTCGCCATTGCCCGCCATGAAATTCTTTGTACATTGGAGGATGCTGTAAAAGTGGCAAGTGATTTAGTCAGACAGGGTGGCAAAGTGGCCTTTGTCCATCGTCCTGGAAGGTTAATTGACATCATCACATTAATGCGGAAGTACAGACTTGAGCCAAAACGGATGCAGTTTGTCTATCCGAAGGCAGGGAAGGATGCCAATACACTGCTAATTGAGGCGATTAAGGATGGCAGTCCCGAGTTAAAAATTGAAAAGCCGCTGATTGTCTATAATAAAGATAATGAATATACGAAGGAAGTAAGAGAGATTTTATATGGAGAGTCATGAACATTATTTTTATGTCCTAACATGTGCTGATGGCAGCCTTTATGGCGGCTATACGAATAATTTGGAGCGGAGAATAAAGCTTCATAATGAAGGAAAAGGGGCGAAATATACACGCGGCAGAGGACCAGTAACCCTAACCTTTTCAAAAGGCTATGAAAGCAAAAGTGAGGCGCTGAAAGCAGAGTATTGGTTTAAGCATTTATCACGCAAACAAAAACTGGACTATATTTTAAGGGAGACGAGTGATGATCATGTGGCAGCAGAAGAGCTTTGATAATCAGGAGCAAAAAGGGATCCTGTACCTCGTTCCAACGCCAATTGGAAATCTGGAGGATATCAGCTACCGGGCAATCAGAATATTAAAGGAAGCCGATTTGATTGCTGCTGAGGATACTAGGAATACCATGAAGCTGCTGCACTACTTTGAGATTGAAACCCCGATTGTCAGTTACCATGAGCATAATAAGGAATCTAGTGGCGAAAAGCTGATCCATAAGTTAAAGGATGGATTAAAAATTGCCTTGGTCAGTGATGCCGGGATGCCGGCGATTTCAGACCCTGGCTATGAACTTGTCAATAGCGCGATAAATGAAAAAATAACCGTTGTACCGCTGCCGGGTGCTAATGCTGCCCTGACATCACTGATTGCTTCCGGATTATCCTGTCAGCCATTTTACTTTTTTGGCTTTCTTCATCGCAATAAGCGCGAGAAGCTGAAACAATTGGAAAGTTTAAAGCAGCAGCAAGCGACGTTAATTTTCTATGAATCGCCGCACCGATTGAAGGAGACCCTGGCACTTATGGAACAGGTCTTGGGCAATCGGAAGATCACTTTGTGCCGTGAGCTGACGAAAAAATTTGAAGAATTTATTCGAGGTAGCCTTAAAGAAATCATTCAATGGGCCAATCAAGATGAAATTCGGGGCGAATTTTGTCTTATTGTCGAAGGCTCTAATGAGCAGGTGGAAGATACCGACAGCTGGTGGGCGGAGTTAACGCTTGAAGAACATGTCCATTATTATATTACCGTTAAAAAGCAGACCTCAAAAGAAGCGATTAAGCTAACGGCAAAAGACCGGGGAGTGCCCAAACGAGAGGTTTATCAAGCCTATCATCTTCAACGATAAAAACAAAAAGCTCCAAACCCTTCATGGGTCTGGAGCTTTTAGCTGAATCGGTTTTTATTTTGTTAATTCAAAATTGCTTTGGATTTCTTTAATTAATAATTCTGCACCTTCACGGCTTAAAATAATTTTACCGCCGGCAAGTGACAGGTTATCATCAGAAACTTCACCAGTGATCGCACAAGTCATGTTTGGCTTATATTTCTTTAAAATAATGCGATCATCATCAACGTAGATTTCTAATGCATCTTTTTCAGCGATGCCAAGAGTACGTCTTAATTCGATAGGAATTACCACACGGCCCAACTCGTCAACTTTACGAACAATACCTGTAGATTTCATTTTATTAATCTCCTCTCACTATTAGACTATGATATTTGTATCTTTATTAATTCGCCATTATTCGACAAACTTTTTATAGATTCATAATACCAGCGTTTCCCAAATTCGTCAATAATTTAATTTTGAAAAATAAGGGAAAAATTTTTATCAGTTGATCACTGCTAGTTTTATAAGATTTTCAGGGCGTTAATATAGCCTTTGCTCTTTTAATATTACCAAATTAATTATGCTATAAAACGACAAATTTATAGAAAGGGGATTATTTTTTCAACTATACACTTCGATTATGGTAAAATTCTTTGTGGGTGTAAAAAGGAAAAAAATTAGCTTTTAGAATTGTCCAGCTCCGCAAGGAACGCTTCGGCAGCATAAACATCGCACTTTTCTTTTCTTAGAGGGTTTCTTGCACAAAGCTATGTTTTTCGGTATATTTTGTTGATAAGAAGTAGAAAAAATAGGTAATACTTGTAAGATGGGGCTTAAAATTGAGGAGGCATTGATGATGGAGGAAAAGTTAAAAACCTTTTATTTAACGACACCGATTTATTATCCAAGCGGAAATTTACATATCGGACATGCGTACACGACTGTTGCCGGGGATGCAATGGCCCGTTATAAGCGGATGCGCGGTTATGATGTCATGTATTTAACGGGAACCGATGAGCACGGACAAAAAATTCAACGCAAAGCAGCAGAAGCTGGGATTACACCGCAAGAATATGTTGATGGGATTGTCAGCGGAATTAAAGAACTGTGGCAAAAGCTTGATATTTCCTATGATGATTTTATCCGGACAACCCAAGACCGCCACAAGCAGGTGGTTGAAAAGATCTTTGCGAGACTCCTGGAGCAAGGTGATATTTATCTTGACCAATATGAAGGCTGGTATTGTACCCAATGTGAATCCTTTTTTACTGACCGCCAGCTGGTCGATGGCAATTGTCCCGACTGCGGACGTCCGGTAGAAAAGGTCAGAGAAGAGTCGTACTTTTTCAAAATGAGTAAGTATGTAGATAGACTGTTACAATATTACGAGGAAAACCCGGAATTTATTCAGCCGGAGTCACGGAAGAATGAAATGATTAATAACTTTATTAAACCGGGGCTTGAGGACTTGGCTGTTTCACGAACAACGTTTGATTGGGGAATTAAGGTGCCAGGCGATCCAAAGCATGTGATCTATGTTTGGATCGATGCTCTGTCCAATTATATCACCGCATTGGGTTATGGAACAGACAATGATGCCAAATATTTGAAGTATTGGCCGGCGGATGTTCATTTGGTAGGAAAGGAAATAGTCCGCTTCCACACAATTTATTGGCCAATTATGCTGATGGCTTTAGATCTGCCGCTGCCGAAGAAGGTATTTGCCCATGGCTGGCTGCTGATGAAGGACGGCAAAATGTCGAAGTCAAAGGGGAATGTCGTTGACCCTGTTACCTTAATTGACCGCTATGGGTTAGATGCGCTTCGTTATTATTTATTGCGGGAAGTTCCGTTTGGCGCGGACGGAGTCTTTACTCCTGAAGGTTTTGTCGAAAGAATTAATTTTGATTTAGCTAATGATCTGGGCAACCTGTTAAACCGGACCGTTGCCATGATTGAAAAGTATTTTGCCGGAACTATCCCTGATTACGCCGGCTCCGTAAGCGAATTTGATGAGTCGCTGCTCCAAGTTAATCGGGAAACGGTGGCAAAATATGAAGAAGCTATGGAAAAAATGGAGTTCTCCGTGGCTTTGACAGCCATTTGGCAATTGGTCAGCAGGACAAATAAATATATTGATGAAACACAGCCGTGGATGCTGGCCAAGGATGAAGCGCGAAAAGCGGAGCTTGCCAGTGTCATGGTTCACTTGGCAGAATCATTACGACGCATTGCGATTCTGTTACAGCCATTTTTAACACGTACTCCAGGCGGAATCTTTCAACAGCTGGGGATTCAGGATGAAGCGCTGCAATCATGGGAAAGCCTTGAAAACTTTGGGGTGATTCCAAGTGGAACAAAGGTGGAAAAAGGCGCCCCATTATTCCCTAGACTGGAAATTACTGATGAAGTGGAATTTATCAAAAGCAAAATGCAAGGCGGTACTCAAGAGACATCCAAGGTTGAAGAAAAGCAGGAAGAAAAACCGGAAGCACTTGCGGAAATCTCGATTGATGATTTCATGAAGATTGATTTGCGTGTTGCTGAAGTTATTGAATGTGAACCGGTGAAAAAGGCAGATAAGTTATTAAAGCTGCAGCTTGACCTTGGCTATGAAAAGCGCCAGGTAGTTTCCGGAATTGCCCAATACTATAAACCTGAAGAACTGGTTGGTCGGAAGGTCATCTGCATCACCAACTTAAAGCCAGTGAAGCTGCGCGGAGAGTTATCACAAGGGATGATCCTTGCTGGTTCTAAAGACGGTCGGTTAGCATTAGCTACAGTGGATCAAACCTTGCCAAAGGGAGCAAAAGTAAAATAACCTCGAAACTTGAAGGCGCCTATGGAATATGAAGGCGCCTTTCCTTTAGGAAATGCTCAGCTTTCGATTTCGATGTTCCACGTGTAACAAATTTCGTGGCTTTTCCTTTTTTTTTTGGTTTATTTGACATGGTGGGAAAAAATTCATAAAGAGGAGTCTTTCACAATGTTATTTGATACACATGCGCATTTAAATGATGAACAATATCACGAAGATTTACAGGATGTAATTGAAAGGGCCCAAAATGAGGGTGTCACCCATATGGTCGTGGTCGGATTTGATCGTCCAACCATCCAAAAGGCGATGGAACTGGCAGAGGCCTATGCGTTTATTTATGCTTGTGTTGGCTGGCACCCGGTTGACGCCATTGATATGACCGAGGAGGATCTTCACTGGATTGAACAATTGGCTTCCCACCCGAAAGTCGTTGCCTTAGGAGAAATGGGCCTGGATTACCATTGGGATAAGTCGCCAAAGGAAATCCAAAAACAGGTGTTTCGCAAACAAATTCGGCTTGCTAAAAAAGTAAAGCTACCAATCGTCATCCATAACCGCGAGGCTACAGCTGATATTATCGAAATCCTCAAGCAAGAAGGGGCTGAGGAAGTAGGCGGCATTATGCATTGCTTTAGCAGCAGTCCCGAGGTGGCAAAAGAGTGTATCAAAATGAACTTTTATATTTCCTTGGGAGGTCCGGTGACGTTTAAGAATGCCAAAAAGCCAAAGGAAGTGGCGGCGGAAGTCCCATTGGACAGGCTTTTAATTGAAACAGATTGTCCGTATTTAGCGCCTCACCCATACCGCGGAAAGCGCAATGAACCGGGATATGTCAGACTTGTAGCGGCGCAAATTGCGGAAATAAAGGGCTTGACACTGGAAGAGGTTGCCGCAGCAACTACCCGAAATGCCAAAAAATTATTCGCCATAAAATGATAAACCATTTTGTCGAATGCCTTGGAAGCTTGTCCTAATTTTTTCTAATAACAAAAAGTTCTACATGTCTCCTTTTCCACATAGGATAACGATGTCGATAAGTTTATCTTTGCAAAGTTCTAAATCTTATGCATAATTAAAAATACCTTTGCGAGGAAGGCAAAGATTTACAGTCGACCGTCTGATTCAAGATAATCTCTCCAGGAAAAGGAGGCGTTTTTCATCGTATTCAAAAACATGAAAAGCCTGTTTTTCAAGTCTTTGAGTGGGAGGAGTGCGGCCATTGCTTTTACTAGTTTCACAGTTTTATTGACAGCTCTTGGGGTTTTCACTTATGAAGGTTCAAAGAAAACGGTTGCGGTTACTTTAAATGGTGAAGAAATCATCGTCAAAACCCATGCCGCGACCGTTCGTGAATTGTTGGATGAGCTGGATGTAGCCGCCCACTCAAAAGACTACTTGCAGCCAAAGGCAAACCATAAGGTAACGGATAACCTTAATGTCATATGGAAGCAAGCGAGACAGGTAACGATTGTCAAGGACAACGAGAAAAAAACGATTTGGACTACAGCTGGTTCTGTGGCTGAGCTTCTAAATGAACAGAAGATCGAAATGAATGAGCGTGATTGGATTACACCAATTCCAGAAGCAGCAATCAAGCATAAAATGAGGATCGGCATTAAAAAAGCTTTTCGTCTTCAACTGATTGATGGCGGAAAAAAGAAAAAGGTGTGGTCTACTTCGACTACCGTCGCTGACTTTTTAACAAAACAGGGCATTGAACTAGCTGAAATGGACCGAGTTGAACCATCGTTAACAGAAACGATTAAAAAAGGTGACGTTGTTAATGTCATTCGCGTCGAAAAAGTCACCGATGTAGTGGAAGAACCTCTCGATTTTGCTGTGATTACCAAAAAGGATCATCGTCTATCAAAAGGGATAGAAAAAACCATTACTCCAGGGAAGCCAGGACTGATCTCCAAACAATACGAAGTGGTTTTGGAAAATGGCAAAGAGGTCTCGAGAAATCTAATCAGGCAGCATGTCATACGCGAGAAAAAAGATCAGGTGCTGGCTGTTGGAACGAGGGATACAACGCAGCAGGTATCCCGCGGAGTGACAACAGGAACGGAATATTATGTAACGGCAACAGCCTATACAGCGTATTGCAACGGCTGTTCCGGAAGGACAGCAACCGGCTTTAATCTTCGGGCCAATCCGAATGCAAAAGTGATTGCCGTGGACCCAAGGGTTATCCCGCTTGGCACAAAGGTGTATGTTGAAGGCTACGGCTATGCTGTTGCTGCCGACACAGGCGGTGCAATTAAAGGATATAAAATTGATTTATTCATGCCGTCTAAGTCTGAGGCCTACCATTGGGGCAGGAAGAAAGTCAAAATAAAAATCTTACAGTAAGGAGATGATGCAGGGGACGCTCAGTCCGCTGCATTTTGCTTTTTTCTTCAACTTAATTATACTTGATTATATGATTTGTATCGTTAATATAGACGATGAACATTACAAAAATGTTTCAGCTTTTTTTCATTTTTTAAATTTTTTTGACTTTTGGAGGATTCATGCGTATTCAGGAAATTATTGTTGTCGAAGGCAAGGATGATACAACAGCAGTCAAACGGGCGGTTGACGCCGATACGATTGAAACCAATGGGTCGGCCGTCAACCAAGTAACAATTGAAAAGGTAAAGCGGGCTCAGGAAACACGAGGAGTGATTATATTTACCGATCCTGATTATCCTGGTGAAAAAATAAGAAAAACGATTGCGGATCAGGTTCCTGGATGTAAACATGCTTTTTTACCTAAAGAGGAAGCCCTCGCCAAGGGTGGAAAGGGTGTTGGTGTCGAGCATGCCACCCCTGAAGCAATTCGAGGGGCATTAAAGAATGCGCAAATCACGAGGGAAACAATTGCTGAGGAAATCTCCCAGGAAGATTTAATAACGGCCGGTTTGATTGGCGGACCAGGTGCGAAAGAGCGGCGGAATCAATTAGGGAAACTGTTAAAAATAGGCTATACAAATGGAAAGCAGCTGCATAAACGCTTAATGATATTTCAGATCAGCAAACAGGAATTTATCGAGGCGCTAATGATTGTTCGTCAGGAGGAACAAAAAAATGGATAAAGATATTGCCACCCCTTTGAGAACACGGGCAATCTTGGAAAAATACGGCTTTTCCTTTAAGAAAAGCTTAGGACAAAACTTTTTAATTGATACCAATATTTTAAAAAAGATTGTTAGTTTTGCTGAGCTAACCGATCATTCCGGAGCGATTGAAATTGGACCGGGGATCGGAGCATTGACAGAGCAGCTTGCCCGCCTGAGTAAAAAGGTGGTAGCTTTTGAAATTGATCAGCGGCTATTACCGATTTTAGCCGATACATTAGCACCTTATGATAATGTCAAGGTTATTCATAGCGATGTGTTGAAGGCCGATGTGCAGCAGGTGATAGCTGAAGAATTCACCGAATTCGAGGATATTGTGGTAGTTGCGAATTTGCCCTATTACGTGACAACGCCAATCATTATGAAGCTGTTGGAGGAGCGGCTGCCAATCCGCGGTATCGTCTGTATGCTGCAAAAAGAAGTCGCTGACCGGATCTCAGCCGTACCGGGAACAAAAGATTATGGTTCCCTCTCGATTGCGGTGCAGTACTATACGGAAGCAGAGACGGTGATGATTGTACCGAAAACCGTATTTGTACCCCAGCCCAATGTAGATTCAGCTGTCATCAGGCTGACTAAAAGGGAATCTCCTGCCGTCAAGGTAAAGGATGAGCAGTTCTTTTTCCAAGTGACGAAGGCGTGCTTTGCCCAAAGAAGGAAAACCTTATTAAATAACTTAACAAGCCAGCTTGCTGACGGCAAACGAAAGAAGGGAGAGATTCTTTCAGCATTGGAAACAAGCGGGATTGAACCGTCGCGACGAGGCGAGACACTGTCATTAGCAGAATTTGCCCGTTTAAGTGATGAATTGTATCATTATTTTCACTAGACCCTGTGCGGGTCTATTTTTTTTGCAAATTTCACACGGACATCCTTCTATGCATAGCCTATGAAAAGAAACCTTATTCAAGGCCTGATTTGCTGGTCTAATTTGGAGTGACGGCAGTGGATATAAAAATAAATGATATTGTCGGAAGACGTTCATATAATTGTGATCTTCTCTTTCGTGTTATCGATATACAAATGATAGATGGCCGGAAGGTTGCGTTCTTATTTGGGGAAGATTTTCGCCTAGTTGCTGATGCACCATATGAGGATTTGGTCGCCATCAATCAAACGGAGAGACAAAAGATAACGAAGGAATATCGGACACTTGAAGAACAATCGCTCAAGCTGTTTACACAGGATGTTGATCTGCTGCGGGAGAGACAGGAATATGAAGTGACAGGCGGGTATGTCAAGCCAAGTAACTATTTTCAAATTCCAGGGAAGGTGCTTCATTTAGACGGGGACCCGGCTTACTTAAAAAAATGTATGGCTTTATATGAGAAAATAGGTGTTCCTGTTTTAGGATTTCACTGTAATGAAAAGGAAATGGCGCTGAAAATTGGCGGATTAATTGACTATTACCGTCCAGATATTTTGGTGATTACCGGCCATGACGCTTATTCCAAAGCGAAGGGGAAAATGTCCGATATTAATGCCTATCGTCATTCAAAACATTTCGTGCAAACGGTTAAAGAGGCGAGGAAAAAGGTACCCCATTTGGATCAATTGGTGATTTTCGCCGGAGCATGTCAATCTCATTTTGAGTCGTTGATTCATGCTGGTGCAAACTTTGCCAGTTCTCCTTCAAGAATTAACATTCATGCACTGGATCCGGTTTATATTGTGGCAAAAATCAGCTTTACTCCATTTATGGAGCGGATTAACGTTTGGGACGTGTTACGAAATACCTTAACGGGTGCGAAGGGATTAGGGGGAATTGAAACGAGAGGTGTCCTAAGGACCGGAATGCCTTTTAACCCGATTCAGGATGAAAATTAGCTATAGGAAAAAAGGGCCGAGTGCTACAGTATTAAGATGGCTTCAGCTTGAATAGTAATTATTCATATATCGAGTTTAGTCCAGCTTTTAGGCACTCCGCCCTTTATCTTTTGATTTTATTTTTGTAATTATACATATTTAGCGATATTAAGGCAATGATAAGAAATGTTGAAAATTAGAAATAAAAAATAGGATAAAATATATTGACAAACTTTTTGTTGGACTGATATAATTTATATTTTTGTTTGACAAAACTGTGTCAGTTTGTTATACTTTACATTAGTGAGGTGGACCGAATGACAAAAACCTTGGCGGATATTAAAAAAGCCCTTGATTCAAATTTAGGGAAAAGATTGTTGCTGAAGGCAAACGGAGGACGCCGGAAAACGATTGAACGTTCGGGTGTTCTTGCCGAAACTTACCCTTCTGTTTTTGTAATTGAGTTGGATCAGGAGGAAAATGCTTTTGAACGTGTTTCTTATAGTTACGCTGATGTGCTAACAGAAACGGTTCAAATTACCTTCTATGAAGATACAGCAGGACGTGCAGCTCTAAGCTAGGCTATGGGCAATGGATAGCAGTAAACTTGCGCATGTTTACTGCTTTTGCTATTTACAGGAAATTTTTGGACATCATGAAAGCAGCTGCATCCCCCTATACTAAAGATACTGTGGTATGAAAGGGGTTGTTTAGATGGGCAGAAGAAGAGGTATTATGTCCGAAAGGTTTAAGGAAGAGCTGGCAAAGGATCTTGGTTTCTACGATGTTGTTCAAAATGAAGGCTGGGGCGGTATTCGTGCCAGAGATGCGGGAAATATGGTGAAACGTGCCATTGAACTCGCGGAGCAGCAAATAGCCAACAGGAGTTCTCAATAATCTTAGGCCTTTTCAAGGAAATCACTGCTTTTGAAAATAAACAAACAATATACCACAGTCAGGTCAGGAGGAATTTCCTTCTGACCTTTAAATTTGTCTGATTTGCAACAACAGCAACCATTAGAATATTATTTTTCACAGGATATCAATCATAAAATACGTCTTACATGGTTCGTTTTGTGGTAAAATAGGACAAAATGTGGAAACGAAGTAAAAAGCGCAAGCGCCTCGGTCAGCCCCAACAAGCAAATGTTCTAAAAGTCCGTTTTTTGACTTTTTAGGTCGAAGGTTATTTGACCTCGAGGGGATAGGCGCTCCTTGAAAAAGCTAACGCTTTTTCTTCGTGCGATGATAATTCTGATGAAGCATTCCTTGTGGAGCTGGATTAAGGAACGAACGATAAAGTAGGTGGACAAGCGTGAAGCTTTTAGTCAAAGCACCGGCTAAAATAAATTTAGCATTGGATGTTTTATATAAACGGCCTGATGGGTATCATGAGGTTGAAATGATTATGACTACCATTGATCTGGCTGATCGGGTAGAGCTGGCATTAACAAATGACGATAAAATACATATTCTTTCCCATAATCGCTATGTACCTGATGATCAGCGAAATTTGGCCTTTCAAGCAGCACAGCTGTTAAAGGATCGATATCAGGTAAAAAAAGGTGTCGTCATCACGATTGAGAAGATCATCCCGGTAGCTGCCGGGCTTGCCGGTGGAAGCAGTGATGCTGCAGCAACGTTAAGAGGGTTAAATAAACTGTGGGGACTTGGTTTGACGTTGGATGAATTAGCCAAACTTGGCAGTGAAATTGGATCTGATGTCTCTTTTTGTGTTTATGGCGGCACAGCGTTGGCAAAAGGCAGGGGGGAATCGATTACAGAGTTGCCTGCTCCCCCTACCTGCTGGGTCATCTTAGCAAAGCCATTCATAGGTGTTTCAACCGCTGAAGTCTATCGCCGGCTAAACATAAATGGGTGTGGGCATCCCAATATTGCTGCCATGATTAACGCGATTCATCAGCATGATTATCAACAGGTTTGTGCAAATGTCGGCAATGTTTTGGAGGATGTAACATTAAATCTTCATCCGGAGGTAGCCCAGATCAAGGATCAAATGAAGCGATTCGGCGCGGATGCTGTTCTTATGAGCGGCAGCGGTCCAACGGTTTTTGGACTGGTGCAGCATGATTCCAGAATGCACCGGATTTACAACGGATTAAGAGGTTTTTGTGATCAAGTTTTTGCGGTAAGAATGCTGGGTGAACGACATTCGCTTGATTAAAACCGCACAATAATAGTATTCTTTAATTAGAATATACGGTTTTGGCGGGAAAATGGGCAGTACGTCACAAAAGATCTTTTGTATTTGCCATACCGGTTTTTGGGGGGGTTGTTATGAAGTTTCGCCGCAGTGAACGTCTTATTGATATGACGAATTATTTACTGGATCATCCGCGTGAGCTGGTGCCGCTCACCTTTTTTGCTGAACGCTATTCTTCTGCCAAGTCATCCATCAGTGAGGATTTGGCGATTGTTAAAGAAACATTTGAGCAAAGAGGAATCGGCACATTGCAAACCGTTTCCGGGGCGGCCGGGGGTGTCAAATTTTTTGTAAAAGTCAGTATGGAGGAAGCAAAACCTTTTGTGCAGGAGCTTTGCGAGTTGATTGCTGACCCTGAACGGCTGTTACCAGGTGGATATTTATATATGACCGATATTTTAGGCAATCCTACGATTGTCCAAAAGGCCGGACGAATTATTGCCTCAGCCTATGCCGAGACCGATATTGATGTGGTCATGACAATTGCTACAAAAGGAATTCCACTTGCTTACGCTGTTGCCAGTCAATTGAATGTACCGGTTATTATGGTAAGACGGGATAGCAAAGTAACCGAAGGGCCAACCGTTAGCATCAATTATGTTTCTGGTTCGGCAAAGCGAATTCAAACAATGGTCCTTTCGAAGCGGAGTATGAAACAAGGATCACGCGTATTAATTGTCGATGATTTTATGAAGGCTGGCGGCACGGTCATGGGAATGATCAGCATGCTGGAGGAATTTAATGCCCATGTTGCCGGGATTGCCGTTTTAGTTGAGGCAGAAGAAACGGAAGAGCGGTTAGTCGATGACTATCTTTCCCTTGTGAGACTATCAAATGTTGACGTAAAGGAAAAAAAGATAAAGGTCCATGAAGGAAATTATTTTATTAAAAATGGGGGGAAATGAAATTGAAATACGTTCAAACTAATCAAGCACCGGCTGCGATTGGTCCATATTCACAAGGAATAATTGTTAACAATATGTTCTACAGTTCCGGGCAAATACCCTTGACACCAGAAGGAACACTAATCTCAGGTGGCATTAAAGAACAAACTCACCAGGTATTCCGTAATCTGAAGGCAGTGCTTGAAGCAGCAGGTGGCTCATTGGAGACGGTTGTCAAAGCAACTGTATTTATTAAAAATATGGATGAATTTGCCGCAGTTAATGAAGTGTATGGGGAATATTTTTCAGTCCATAAACCGGCACGTTCCTGCGTGGAAGTAGCCCGCCTGCCCAAAGATGTCCTAATTGAAATTGAGGTAATCGCATTAGTTAAATAGTAAGATAAATACGATTGTTGAGATTTTTTTATTGCAAATGTTAAAAAATGCCCGTTTTTACATAAGTTCACTATTGAGCCCTTATTTTTCAAAAAATTTTTCAAATAAGGAAGGAATCCGCGGGGTTTTGTGGAATTATTAAACTAGCTTGTTATCAAAAGGAAAAGGGTGTGAGCACATGGAAGTAACTGACGTAAGACTACGCCGCGTTAATACTGATGGACGTATGCGGGCAATTGCTTCAATCACTTTAGATAATGAATTTGTTGTTCATGACATCAGAGTTATTGACGGGAACAACGGTTTATTTGTGGCAATGCCAAGCAAGCGCACTCCTGATGGGGAATTTCGTGATATTGCCCATCCAATCAATTCAGGAACGCGCGGGAAAATCCAAGAAGCTGTTTTGGCTGAGTACCACCGCCTTGGTGAGTTAGAAGTGGAATTTGAAGAAGCCGGAGCTTCCTGAGATTGAAAACAACTAGGGCCTTTCTTCGCTGAAGGCTCTTTTTATATTGGAAAAACCAAATCCTCGATCATTTCCTCTACGTTCTCTGTATATTTGACAAAATAAACCTCCCACTGTTCTTCTTGAAATGAATCCCTGTTTACGATAATATTTTATAATGGGTAAAAAGGATAAAAAGATATTGGAGGATTGTCCATGTCTAATCGTTATGCTGTGATTTTAGCCGCAGGACAAGGAACGCGGATGAAATCAAAGCTTTATAAAGTGCTGCATCCGGTATGTGGTAAGCCAATGGTCCAGCACGTAGTGGATCAGGTCCAAATGCTTAACATTGAGGAAATGGTGACGATCATTGGCCACGGTGCTGAGCAGGTTAAGGCACAATTAGGTGAAACCTCCAGCTATGCCTTACAGGAGGTGCAGCTTGGAACAGCACATGCTGTCATGCAGGCTGGAAGCCGTTTGGCCGGGAAAGAAGGAGTGACCATTGTTGTTTGTGGGGATACCCCGTTAATGAAGGCGGAAACGATGGAAGCACTTTTTAAACATCATGAGGACACAAATGCAAAAGCCACCATCCTTACGGCCAGAATAGCAGACCCGACAGGCTATGGCCGCATTGTACGTAATGATCATGGGCTCGTGGAAAAAATAGTCGAGCACAAGGATGCTACTGAGGCTGAACGGACTATTAACGAAATTAATACGGGAACCTATTGTTTTGATAATATTACCTTATTTGATGCTTTAAAGCATGTTTCTAACGACAATGTTCAAGGGGAATATTATTTACCGGATGTTATTGAAATTCTAAAAAATCAGGGTGAAGTGGTTTCGGCCTATCAAACCAATGATTTAGACGAAACTTTAGGTGTCAATGATCGGGTAGCCTTGGCGGAAGCAGAGCGGATTATGCGCTCCCGCATTAATGAACAGCATATGCGTAATGGTGTAACCATTATCGACCCGGCTAACACTTATATTGAAGCGGATGTGACGATCGGTCAGGATACGGTTATATATCCGGGAACGATGTTAAAAGGAAAGACATTGATTGGCGAAGACTGCCAAATTGGTCCATATTCAGAAATAGAGTCGTGTCAAATTGGCGATCACACAGTGGTTCGGCAATCAGCTGCTTTTTGCAGCTCGATTGGGTCACGGGTTAATATTGGTCCATTTGCCCATATTCGTCCAGACTCCAATATTTACGATGATGTCAAAATTGGAAACTTTGTTGAAATTAAAAAGTCTGTTTTTGGGCAAGGCAGCAAAGCCTCCCATCTCAGTTATATTGGCGATGCAGAAGTGGGCAGCGGCGTGAATATAGGCTGTGGCTCGATTACGGTTAATTATGATGGAAAAAATAAATATTTAACGAAAATTGAAGATGATGTGTTTATTGGCTGTAACTCGAACTTGGTGGCTCCAGTCACGATTGGTAAAGGAGCGTATGTAGCCGCAGGTTCGACGATCACGAAGAATGTACCTGGAAATGCACTATCGATTGCGCGTGCACGGCAAGAAAACAAGGAAAACTATGTAGACAAACTTAAGCTTAAGAAATAAGACCAATTACGGAGGCTCATGATGTCAAATCAATATTTAGATCCAAAAATAAAGTTGTTCAGTTTAAATTCGAACATACCCTTGGCACAAGAAATTGCCAAGGAAGTTGGCGTAGAATTAGGTAGATGTGCCGTGCACAGATTCAGTGACGGAGAAATTCAGATTAATATTGAAGAAAGTGTCCGCGGCTGCAATGTTTATGTGATTCAATCAACCAGCCAGCCAGTCAATGAAAATCTGATGGAATTATTAATCATGATTGATGCTTTAAAACGAGCTTCAGCAAAAACGATTAATATTGTTATGCCTTATTACGGTTATGCCCGTCAGGATCGAAAAGCCCGCTCACGAGAGCCGATTACTGCTAAGCTGGTAGCTAATTTGCTGGAAACTGCCGGGGCAACACGTGTGTTGACACTGGATTTACATGCACCGCAAATTCAAGGATTCTTTGATATTCCAATTGATCATTTAATGGGCGTACCGATTTTATCTGATTACTTTAAACAACGGGAGTTAACCGGCGATATTGTCGTTGTCTCACCGGATCATGGCGGGGTAACTCGGGCCAGAAAAATGGCAGAGCGCTTAAAAACACCAATTGCCATTATTGATAAACGCCGTCCAAGACCGAATGTCGCAGAAGTAATGAACATTGTTGGTAATATCGAAGGGAAAATTGCCATTTTGATTGATGATATCATTGATACCGCTGGAACCATCACACTGGCGGCTAACGCCCTCGTAGAGAACGGAGCGAAAGAAGTATACGCCAGCTGTACCCACCCGGTATTATCCGGCCCGGCGATTGAGCGTATCCAAAATTCAAAAATAAAAGAATTGATTGTAACCAATTCAATTGCCCTTCCGGAAGAAAAGAAGATTGCCAAGATTAAGACTCTCTCAGTTGCACCATTAATTGCTGAAGCGATCATCCGAATTCACGAAGAACAATCGGTCAGCACCTTGTTTGACTAATCAGTATCGTCCGGAAAAGGGTCTGGAGCGTGAATCGTCATTTACCTTCTTTCGTTCGTGGATAAAAAATGTTTAACCCTTCCTATTTTGGGGATATTTATAAAGAGTCTTTCGAAAAAAATAGGAAGGTGGCAAACTCATGAGTACTGTTTTACAAGCACAGGAGCGGAAGGATATGCGGCGGTCAGCATTAAAAAAAATCCGCGATAATGGCAATATTCCTGCGGTTATTTATGGAGCCAGGGTTGAAAACAAACCGGTGTTTGTTAGCTCGGCTGACTTAACAAAGACGATACGCCAGTCAGGCAGAAATGGCATTATTTCTTTAGATGTCGATGGCCATAAAGTAGATGTCATATTATCTGACTACCAAGCGGACAGTATCAATGGACAAATTATTCATATTGATTTTTTGGCCGTCGATAAAAAATCAAACATTACCGTTGATGTCAGACTTGTTTTAACGGGAGAAGCTGCCGGTGTTAAAGACGGCGGTGTTTTGCAGCAGGTGCTGCATGAACTGCCGATTACGACCACGCCGGATCAAATTCCTCCACAAATTGAAGTGGATGTGACAAACCTTCAGGTTGGTGAAACCACAACAGTTGGCGATATTCTTCACCAAGGTGATTTTACGATTAACCTCGAAGACGATACAGTCATTGCCTCGATTCTGCCGCCAAAGCAGGAAGAGGAAATTAATGCCGGTGAGCAGCAGGAAGGCGGTCATCCTGTTCATGAAGAAGGAAGAGAAACAGAGCCGCTGGGTAAAGAGTAAAACTAGAGAAACAGACGTAGCCTGGACCAGGTTACGTCTTTTATCGCATAATTTTAAAATGGGAGATAGCGATGTTTCGGAAATTATTGAAAAGACAGGTTAAAGCGGGAGAGGGAGAGAAAGAAGGACAGATGAGATTAATTGTTGGTTTGGGAAACCCGGGAAGGCAATATGAACACACAAGACATAATGTCGGCTTTGATACCATTGATGAGTTATCGAAACGCCTGAACATCCCGCTGTCGCAGTCAAAGTGGAAGGGCTTGTACGGAATCGGACAGGCATCGGGGCAAAAGGTGTTGTTGTTAAAGCCGTTGACCTTTATGAATTTGTCTGGTGAGGCGGTCAGAGCAGTGATCGATTACTATCAAATAGAGATAGAGGATTTGCTGATCATTTATGATGATCTTGATTTGCCGGTTGGGAAAATTCGGCTGCGGCAAAAAGGCAGTCCGGGCGGACATAATGGCATCAAATCGATTGTGGCCCATTTAGGGACTCAAGAATTTAACCGGATTCGGATTGGGATCGATCGACCGGAACCAGGGGTCAGTATTATTGACTATGTTTTAGGCAGATTCCGTCCGGACGAGAGCGCAGCGATCCAAGCGGCGCTAAAAAAGAGTGCGGAGGCCTGTGAGGCTTGGCTCACATTGCCTTTTTTACAGGTAATGAATCAGTACAATAAGTAATCGATACTCCCGTGCCAGCCTGTTCAAGGCACCTTCGGCTAAGCTAATAGATCATGATACAGGCCACCCGTTCATACAATAAAGAAATATAACTGGAAAAAATTCCTTGAAAACAATCAGATGTGAATAAGTTCCTCCGGCAGCGTTCATACTAGTAAAGGAATAGCAGATTAGGGAGGGACAGGTGTGGCCATTCATTATTATTGTCGTCATTGTGGCGTAAAACTTGGCTCGATTGAGCAAGTATCAGTTCATTCGGAAGTACTTGGCCTTGATAAATTAACAGAACAAGAGAGACAGGATATGGTTATATATGAACCATCCGGTGACATTCAGATAAGGGCAATTTGTGAAGACTGTCAGGAAAGCTTGGAACGAAACCCTGATTACCATCAATACGATTTCCTTATACACTAATCCGCTTTGGATCGATCTCCAAAGCATTTTTCTATTGCCATTTGTAAATGATATTTCCTTATAATCTCACAGAACTAAATAAGAAAAATGGAAAGCAGCAGATAAGAACGATTTCTGCTTGATTTGTTAAGGGAGGAGGAGAGCTCTTGCAAGGTTTAAAGTCATTTTTTCTCCATCAAGACGATGTTAGCACATGTATCGCTGGAGTCGATGGGGGATTAAAAGAACAGTTAATCGCCGGATTATCGGGGTCTTCGAGAACAGTTTTAACAGCAGCACTTTATCAACAAATAAACAGGCCGGTGCTATTCGTAACCCATAATCTATTACAGGCACAAAAACTCTATGATGATCTTGTTAATCTATTAAGTGAAAAGGAAGTATTTCTTTTTCCAGCCAATGAGTTAATTGCAGCTGAGCTTAGCATTGCCAGTCCGGAATTAAAGGCACAAAGAATCGAGGTTTTAAATTACTGGAGCAAGCAAAAACAAGGAATATGCATTGTTCCTATTGCCGGGTTGAAGAAAATCCTTCCTCCTAAAGTTTTATGGCAAAAATATCAGCTCTCTTTAAAGGTTGGCGAAGAGATTGATCCTGATCAAATCTTAAATAAGTTTGTGATGATGGGCTATAACCGTCAAGAAATGGTGTCGACACCCGGAGAATTTAGCGTTAGGGGCGGAATTATTGATATTTATCCGCTGACCGAAGCCACCCCTCTGCGGGTAGAATTATTTGATACGGAGATTGAGTCGATTCGCTATTTTTCGTTAGAAGACCAGCGTTCCAAAGAGAAAGTGTCCAAGGTATCAATCGGACCGGCAACCGAATTGCTATTGGAGCCGGAACATTACAGTCGGATTATTTCAGGACTTGAATCCGGATTAGCGGAAAGCCTTAGAAAAATCAATGATGAAAAAGCTAAAATACAGCTATCGCAGAATATCAGCTATGAAATCGAGCAATTAAAAAACAAACAAGAACCGGATCAGGTGTTCAAGTACTTATCGCTCGCCTATGAAAACCCTCATAGTTTACTAGATTATCTTCCGGGCAATGGCCTTGTTGTCATTGATGAAATCAGCCGGGTACAGGAAATGGATGATTCCCTTGTCAAGGATGAAGCGGAATGGTACACATCGCTATTAAGCGAAGGTGAAATTATTCATGACCTTCAGATATCTCATAAACTGCAGAACTTAATGCAGCAAAATGAGCATCCCATTCTTTACCTGTCACTATTTTTACGTCATGTCGCCAATACAAACCCGCAAAATATCGTTAATATTTCCTGCAAGCAAATGCAGAACTTTCATGGACAAATGCATCTGTTAAAGTCGGAAATTGACCGCTGGATCAAAGGAAATTATGCAGTTGTTTTTCTTGGCCCTGATGAGGAACGAGTGAAAAAATTAGAGCGGGTGCTCGAAGACTATGAAATTCCTGCGGTCGTTGCTGATGCTAATCAACAAATGCTGCCGGGCAAGGTTCAAATTATCAAAGCATCGTTGCAAACAGGGTTTGAATTACCGATTCAAAAGCTTGCTGTGATTACGGAACAAGAGCTGTTTAGTAAGCGGGTAAGAAAGTCTGTTAAAAATCGCCAGAAGCTTTCCAATGCTGAAAGAATAAAAAGTTATTCTGAACTTAAAGCTGGTGATTATGTTGTCCATGTCAATCATGGGATCGGAAAATATTTAGGAATTGAAACGCTTGTGATAAATGGAATTCACAAGGATTATCTTCATATTCGTTACCAGGGAACCGATAAGCTGTATGTGCCCATTGATCAAATCGATCTTGTCCAGAAATATGTCGGCTCGGAAGGAAAAGAACCCAAGGTTTATAAACTTGGCGGCAGTGACTGGAAAAAGGTAAAGAAGAAAGTCCAATCATCCGTTGAAGATATTGCTGATGATTTAATTAAGTTGTATGCCGAACGGGAAGCAGCCGTCGGGTTTGCCTTTTCACCTGATGGAGATTTGCAGCGGGAATTTGAGGCCTCGTTTGCCTACCAGGAAACGGAAGATCAATTGCGTTCGATTCAGGAGATTAAGAAGGATATGGAACGGCCGCGGCCGATGGATCGGCTGTTATGCGGTGATGTCGGTTATGGAAAAACGGAGGTGGCCATTAGAGCAGCCTTTAAGGCGATCACCGATGGCAAGCAGGTTGCCTTTCTGGTACCAACAACCATTTTGGCGCAGCAGCATTATGAGACACTGCGGGAGCGATTCCAGGACTATCCGATTAATATCGGCATTTTAAGCCGTTTTCGTTCAAAAAAGCAGCAAACGGAAACAATCAAAGGGTTGAAGGCCGGCTCGATAGATATCGTGATCGGAACCCACCGCCTGCTTTCAAAGGATATCACTTATCACGATTTGGGGCTTTTGATTATTGACGAGGAGCAGCGGTTCGGAGTTTCCCATAAGGAAAAAATTAAACGGCTAAAAACAAATGTTGATGTACTGACACTGACAGCTACCCCAATTCCAAGGACTCTTCATATGTCGATGCTAGGGGTTCGCGACCTTTCGGTAATTGAAACACCGCCGGAGAATCGTTTCCCTGTGCAGACATATGTGATGGAATACAATGGTTCGCTTGTCAAAGAGGCGATTGAACGCGAGCTTGCCCGCGACGGACAAGTCTACTTTTTATATAACAGAGTAGAGGATATTGAACGTAAGACGGAGGAAATTTCCATGCTGGTCCCTGATGCACGGGTGGCCTTTGCCCATGGACAGATGACAGAAAATGAATTGGAGTCGGTGATGTTAGGTTTTCTTGCCGGCGATTTTGATGTGCTCGTCAGCACCACGATTATTGAAACAGGTGTCGATATTCCTAATGTCAATACGTTAATTGTTTATGATGCTGATCGCATGGGGCTTTCGACACTTTATCAGCTGCGCGGCCGCGTCGGCAGATCGAATCGTGTCGCTTATGCCTATTTTACCTATCGAAAAGATAAAGTGTTGACAGAGGTTGCCGAGAAGCGTCTGCAGACGATTAAGGAATTTACTGAACTCGGCTCCGGCTTTAAAATTGCGATGCGCGATTTATCGATCAGAGGTGCGGGAAATCTATTGGGCGCGCAGCAGCATGGTTTTATTGATTCTGTCGGCTTCGATCTGTATTCGCAGATGTTGAAAGAAGCGATTGAGGAGCGCAAGGCTGAGCTTGGGGAAGAACATGTGGAAGTCAAGCGATCAGTAGAAATTGATCTGGAGATCGATGCCTATATTCCAGATGCTTATATCCAAGATGGACACCAAAAGATTGAAATGTATAAGCGCTTCAGGGGCATCGAAACGCTTCAGGATGTTGAAGAACTGGAAGCGGAAATGTTAGACCGCTTTGGAGAATATCCGGCCGAAGTTTCGTATCTGTTCCAAATTGCCGAAATGAAAGTTTTTGCCATTCAAAATGGAGTCGAGCAAATTAAGCAGTTGAAACAAGAAGTAACCATTTTATTAACCGAAGAAATCACGAACACGTTGGATGGAAGCAAGCTATTCCATATTGGCAGCCGCTTTGGCAGGTCAGTAATTCCAGGCATGGAAGGAAAAAGGCTCAAAATTATTGTCAATACCAAGGAATATAAAACGGAGCAATGGCTTCATATCGTGTTTGAAATGATTAAAGGGTTACCGTTAGCCAAGAAGGAACAGGAAAACCCAGTTTAAGAATGTAATCCAGAAATTGGACAATGATCATCAATGTTGCTTTTGCTTAACGCTGAAAAGGGAATATTTCCTCCGTCTGTTTAAAAATAGTGAATAGAACTTTCCAGTTGAAAGATACTAAGTTCAAAGTTGGCGAATAGAAAAGCGGCAGCGCCTTGGCGCTGCAGCTAGACAGTTACATAGTTTCTCGCCAAGTTGAAAAATCATCAGATGAAAGTGAGGCAACATTGGATGAAAGCAACTGGAATAGTTCGTCGAATTGATGATTTAGGTCGAGTCGTGATCCCAAAAGAAATACGTAGAACTTTGCGTATCCGTGAAGGGGACCCGTTAGAGATCTTTGTTGATCGCGATGGGGAGGTCATTTTAAAGAAGTATTCACCAATCAGCGAATTAAGCGATTTTGCCAAAGAGTATGCAGAAGCCCTATTTGACAGCCTCGGTAATCCTGTATTGATTTGTGATCGCGATGCCTTTATCGCAGTAGCGGGCAGCTCTAAAAAAGATTATTTAAATAAAAATATAGGTGCATTAGTGGAAAAAGTGATGGAGGAACGCAATTCCGTTCTCGTAACACAGCAGAGTGATATCGCCTTGATTGAAGGGAATGAAGAGCCGATTTCATCATATACAATTGGGCCGATTATTGCAAACGGCGATCCGATTGGAGCAGTAGTGATTTTCACAAAAGAAGGAACGCTGGGTGAGGTTGAACAAAAGGCGGTTGAGACCGCCGCGGGATTCTTAGCAAGACAAATGGAACAGTAGAATAGAAAAGCGGAAGCGCCTGTCCATCGCCGTACAAACTGGAGGGGCTTCGACTGAGATAAAGGAAACACGATGAACGAAGTAAATCGATGTTGACTTATCGTAGGGAGGAGACCTGAAGTTTGCTAGGTGATAGGAGCTGGAGCTGGACAAAAAAGGCAGCAGTAGCTGCCCTTTTTTTTCTGCCCCTAAATCCCAACTATGCTATAATACTACATTGGAGTTCAAAAATGGCAGGTGAGCCAATGAAGCAGACTTCTTCATCGCAGACTTTAGTTAAAGGAACCTTTATTTTAACCATTGCGGCCGTCGTTACGAAGATTTTAAGTGCCGTCTATCGGGTTCCTTTTCAAAATATTGTCGGTGATATCGGCTTTTACATATATCAACAAGTTTATCCGTTTTACGGCATTGCCGTTGTCCTTTCGACGACCGGGTTTCCAGTAGTCATATCAAAGCTTTTTACCGAACAACAGGAAAATGGGAATGAGGAAAAATCCCGCTTTCTCTTGCTTGTATCCTATTTTTCGTTACAGTTTTTTGGCCTCGTTTGTTTTCTTAGTCTTTATTTGGGAGCAGATAAAATTGCCATATGGATGAATGACGGTGAACTGGCAAGTTTAATCAAGGTCGTCTCGATTGTGTTTTTAACCTTTCCGCTTGTTTCCGTGTTACGCGGTTATTTTCAAGCCAGGGGGGACATGGTACCAACCGCCTTATCACAGGTAGGTGAGCAGACAGTACGAATTGTAACGATTCTTTGTTTAGCCAGTCTGTTTATTCATAAAGGCTTTTCCTTATATCTGGTGGGCAGTGGTGCGATGGTTGGGTCCATTACCGGCAGTATCATTTCCGCAATTATCTTGTTTATGTTTATTTGGAAACGTAAAGAATGGAAACGAATTGTTCCTGAAAAAGTAAACTTGCACAGCTATTATCTTGAGATAAAGGAAATTGTTAAAGCTCTGACCGTGCAGGGGTTTTTGGTCTGCATTAGCGGCCTGCTGCTGATTATGATACAGCTGGTAGATGCTCTAAATCTTTATTCATTACTGACTGCAAGCGGTATCGAACAGTCAATGGCGAAAGGCCTGAAAGGGATTTTTGATCGCGGGCAGCCGTTAATTCAATTAGGAACTGTCGCCGCAACATCGATGTCACTAGCGATTGTCCCATTGATGACAAGGGAAAGACTAGCAGATCATACAGCCAGCTTGCATGATAAAATACGGCTTGCTGTAAAGTTAAGTATCGTCATTGGGGCAGGAGCCTCCTTTGGCTTATGGGCGATCATCAAACCAACCAATATCATGTTGTTTGAAAACGAATTTGGCTCGGACATACTGGGAATTCTTAGTTTTGTCATCTTGTTTACTTCGGTCATACTAACGGTGATTGCGATCATGCAAGGATTAGGCAGCCTGCTATTTCCCGCTGTTGCTGTTGCTTGTGTATTTCCGCTTAAATATTTTCTGAATATCTTACTCATACCTATATACGGAACCATGGGTGCGGCTGTTTCATCGTTAATCACACTTGGATTGATTAGTCTTGTTTTTATCTTAAGGCTGAAGCAGATGGTCGGCCTATCTCTGCTGCCATTCCGGTTGTTATTGATCGTTGCTGCGGCAACATTTGCGATGCTTGTTTTTTTAAAGGCCTTCTTATTTGTTACCGGGGTCATCTTTAGTACACACCATATTGGACGGGCAGGGGCGGCCTTGGAGGCGTTAGGAGCTGTAATTGGCGGCGGATTTACTTATTTATGGGTGATTATGAGGGGAAATGTGTTTCTGAAGGATGAGCTTGTCTTATTTCCATTTGGCAGCAGGCTCATGTACTTAATGTCACGAAAGGATTAAAAAATCATGATGAAAAAAATTGAAATCATCGGTCTCGGGGCTGGAGAGATCGACCAGTTGCCGCTGGGCGTGTATCGCAAATTAATCAAAGCAGAGCATCTGTTTTTACGGACAAAGGAACATCCGGTTGTTGCCGAACTGGAACAGGAGGGGTTAAACTATACCTCCTTTGATTCAGTCTATGAAAAGCATGCCCAATTTGCCGAAGTGTATCAGGAAATTGTCCAGATATTGCTGAAGGAGGCGGAAACGGCTGATCTTGTTTATGTGGTTCCAGGGCACCCGCTTGTGGCCGAGCAAACGGTTCAGCTTTTGCTGACGGCTGGCCCGAAACAGGGGATTGAAGTAACCATTGGCGGCGGGCAAAGTTTTATCGATCCTTTATTGGCTGCATTAAAGATTGATCCGGTAGAAGGGTTTCAACTGCTTGATGGAACCTCACTTCACTCCGGTCAGCTGCAAATCGACCAACATATCATCATCACCCAGGTGTACGATCCATTTTCTGCCTCCAATGTTAAGTTAACCTTAATGGAAAAATTGCCGGATGATTACGAAGTCGTGATTGTAACTGCGGCGGGCAGTCAGGATGAAGTCCTGACCAAAGTGCCGCTCTATGAATTGGATCGCCATGTATCACTTAATAATTTGACTTCAGTATATGTCCCGCCTGTAACAAATGATCAGATTTTGTGGAAGACATTTACGAGGCTTTGCCAGATTATTGCCGACTTAAGGGGTCCCGAAGGTTGTCCGTGGGATAAGGAGCAAACCCATGAATCATTAAAAAAATACTTGATTGAAGAAACTTTTGAGGTGATCGAAGCGATTGACAGCGGTGATATTGATCATTTGATTGAAGAACTCGGTGATGTCCTGCTCCAGGTGATGCTTCATGCCCAAATTGGCAGTGATGAAGGGTATTTTACTATTGATGATGTCATTGAAGGTCTGTCAGCAAAAATGGTCCGCAGACACCCACATGTATTTGGTACCGGGTCGGCGGCAAATGCTGAAGAGGTTGTGAGAAATTGGCAACAGATTAAGAAGCAGGAAAAAGGTGAAGTAAAACCGGCTTCGATTTTAGAGGGCGTTTCCTATTCGTTGCCTAATCTCTTGCGTGCTTATGAACTGCAGAAAAAGGCTGCAAAGGTTGGTTTCGATTGGAAGGAAATTACCCCCGCCCTGGAGAAAGTAAAAGAGGAGCTTGAGGAATTTTCCGCAGAGCTGGATGGAACGGATGAAGGTCTTGACCGGGCAAAGCAGGAATTCGGGGATGTGCTGTTTGCCATTGTGAATGTAGCCAGGTTTTTAAAGATTAATCCGGAGGAGGCTTTATTTGCCACCAATGAAAAGTTCATCCGCCGGTTCCGCTATATTGAGCAAAAGGTGCAGGCAAGCGGCAGGGATTTTGCGGATTATTCGCTTGAGGAACTGGATCGGTATTGGGAGGAAGCGAAGGCAAAGGGTCTATAAAGTGAAACTTCCATCAGTGGGGGTCTTACTGCCTGTTAAGGCGGGATAAATAAGGAGGAGCAATATTTATGCGATTGGATAAGTTTTTAAAAGTATCGCGGTTAATTAAGCGCAGGACTTTAGCGAAAGAAGTATCGGATCAAGGCAGAATTGAGATTAATGGCAAGGAAGCCAAGGCCAGTTCGACGGTTAAGGTTGGTGATGAATTAACCCTAAGGCTTGGGCAAAGGAAATTGACGGTAAGAATTGAGCGGATTCAAGAGACAACCCGGAAAGAAGAAGCAGCCGAAATGTATACGATTTTGCAAGAAGAAAGGGTTCGACCGACAGATAACCCGGTCGACTAATCCGGTTCTAATTTTTCATTTTTCACATAAAAATGTACAGAATGGTTGTACAAATGATTGTGAGGGATGAAAAATGAGCCAATTATATGAGCCAAATACAGCAAAAGACAGTATTCAGGATCATGATGTGATCATGAGAGGAAGAAAGCTTCTTGATATTACAGGCGTCAAACAAGTGGAGAGCTTTGATAATGAAGAGTTTCTGCTAGAAACCGTGATGGGGTTTTTGGCGATTAAAGGGCAAAATTTGCAAATGAAAAATTTGGATGTGGAAAAAGGGATTGTGTCGATCAAAGGTAAAATTTATGACTTGGTGTACCTTGATGAGCACCATGGGGAGAAAGCTAAGGGATTCTTTAGCAAGTTATTCCGATGACACTTTCGACGCAATTTTTAACAATGGTTTCGATGATTGGCATGGGGTCGTTGTTTGGTGCTATGTTTGACACGTATCAGCGCTTTTTAAAACGACCGAAACGTAAAGCTTGGATTGTGTTTATCAATGATTTATTATTTTGGGCGATCCAGGCATTACTGATCTTTTATATTTTATTTCTTGTTAATAAAGGAGAAATCCGGTTCTATATTTTTCTTGCCCTTATTTGCGGATTTGCTGCCTACCAGAGCTTGTTACAAGGCATCTATCTGCGCTTGCTCGAAGGGGTTATCCAAATCTTCATTTACACTTACCGATTTATTAAAAAGTCCCTCCAGCTTCTCATTTATAAACCGGTCGTTGGTTTGATTCAGCTAATTTCGGTGATTGTTTTGGCATTTGGCAAGGGGCTGTGGACCCTTGTCAAATTCATTTTCCAAGCATTTCAATTTATCATGAAGATCATCCTGGGAATTTTGGAAAAAATATTTTTGATATTATGGGGACTTTTGCCGAAAGGTCTTAAAAATTCAGTCGAGAAGTTATATAATAGAATAGCAGGAAATTCCAAGAAAATAACGAATTATATGATTAACTGGTTAAGTAAATGGAAGAAGAGAAAAGAGTAAGGAAGGGTAAGGAAAATGGGAGCGGAAAGACGAAGGAATGTTTCCAAGATTCAGACAACGTATCTCAAGCAGCAGGAATATGCAGAAATTGCCTCAGCCAGGAAAAAGAAGCTGTTAATCAGACGGCTTTCGTTATTTTTTGTTTTGGCCAGTGTTATTTCTTATTTAATGATTTCCAGTGTTCTTTCCCAATCCGCAAAAATAGAAGCGAAAACTGCTGAAAAGCAAAAGCTGGAACAGAAGTTATCACAGTTGAAGAAGAAAGAAAGTATTCTGAAAGAGGACATCGTGAAACTCCATGATAAGGATTATATTGGGAAGCTGGCAAGAAAAGAATACTTTTTCTCGGAAAAGAATGAAATTATCTTTAATATTCCGGAAGAGGATAAGGAAAAATGAACCAAAGCTTAAGCTTATTGACACTTAATTTTTCCTTTCTGTATAATATAAAGTAAGTATGATTTTTTAAATTTTTAAGGAGGAACATTTTTTTTATGTCAATCGAAGTAGGCAGCAAGTTACAGGGAAAGGTAACAGGGATTACAAATTTCGGAGCGTTTGTGGAGCTGCCGGATGGATCAACAGGACTCGTACACATTAGCGAGGTTGCTGACAATTATGTAAAGGATATCAATGATCATTTGAAAGTTGGTGACCAAGTAGAGGTCAAAGTCCTGAATGTTGAAAAGGATGGGAAAATTGGCCTGTCCATTAAGAAGGCCAAGGATCGCCCAGAGCCTAAGGAAAGGAACTCCCATTCGCAACGTCCTCGTCATGGTAAGGCCAATGACCGCGGCGGCAATAGAACAGAAACCTTTGAAGCAAAAATGGCGCGCTTTTTAAAAGACAGTGAAGACCGCCTATCTTCGCTAAAGCGACATACAGAGTCAAAACGTGGCGGAAGAGGAGCCAGACGAGGTTAATATACTTGCTGCTAACTTTTAAGCGAATATAGCAGAATGACAAGACGGGTCACTGACGACCTGTCTTTTTTTTGCCTAGCTGCTCAGGCCAGACTATGCCAGTTGAAATTTGTACGGAGAAAAAGCGTTTGCTTAAACAAGCGAACCCTAAATCACAAATTTGGCCTCGTTTTGAATGATTATGAGTGAATATAGTAGAAACAGTCGAACAAATTTGGGGATTCCGTTCATAATTTTGACAAACTTTTAAATCTAGCAATTTTATAATAGGGGACAACTAGAAAATAGCAGGGGAGTGGTTCCATGGGAAAGGTAGAACAAGAGTTAATAGAGTCGCCCGGGGAAGTTAATTTTCAGACAACAGAAATGGCTTTTCAGAAGATAATGAGGAAAATACAATTTCAGCTGGAATCCTTTTTTATCAGAAAAGGGATTCTGCTCTTAATGATCGGATTTTTACTTGGGCGCGCGCTAATTCTGGCGAAATTGACCCCATTTAGTCTACCTTTTTTCGCATCTGTCTATGTCATTAAAAAGGATCGGGCACCACTTGCCCTTATAGGATTAATCACTGGCGCGGCAACTCTTTCATTAGCCAACGCCGCTTTTACCTTTACAATCACCATTTTCTTTTTGATTGTCTTCCGAATCAGCCAAAAATGGCTTAAGAATGAAATGAAGGCACTGCCTTTCTATGTTGCCGCCATTCTCGGTGTTGGAAAATGGGCAGAGTCCTTTATCCTTTTCCATCAATTAACAATCTATAATGGCATGATGGTGGGGGTTCAAGCGTGTCTGGCGTTTATTTTAACTTTAATCTTTTTACAAAGCATCCCGTTATTCACTTTATATAAAAGACGCCAGCTGTTAAAGACGGAAGAAATCGTTTGCTTAATTATCATGCTGGCATCGATTATGACCGGCACCATCGGCTGGAAGCTTTACGATCTATCGATTGAACATATTTTGGCCCGCTACTTGGTGATGATCTTTGCTTTCATTGCCGGTGCCACAGTCGGCTCAACAGTTGGCGTCGTGACCGGGCTGATTTTTACCCTTGCCAGCATTTCCAGTTTCTATCACATGAGCTTGTTAGCATTCACCGGGGTGCTGGGTGGCTTGTTAAAGGAAGGGAAAAAAGTGGGCGTTTCATTTGGATTACTCATTGCTACGTTGTTAATCGGAATGTACGGCGAAGGTGGCGGGTCGGTAAAACTGATGCTGCTAGAATCGGCTGCCGCAATTGGATTATTTCTACTGACTCCTAGGGCATTGACGTCAAGACTGGCAAAATATATTCCCGGGACTCCGGAATATACAGCTGAACAGCAAAAATACATGCGGAAAATGCGCGATGTGACCGCGCATCGGGTTTCGCAATTCTCCAGTGTCTTTGATGCCTTGTCGAAGAGCTTTTCACAAATGGAGCTTCTCTCAAAGGAAGATGAAGGCCAGCGGGAGCTTGATTATTTCATGGGCAATGTCACCGCAAAGACCTGTCAAAACTGCTTTAAGAAGGAGCAGTGCTGGGCGAAGAACTTTGCTACAACATATACTGCGATGGAGGAAGTTATTCATGAAATGGATCAAAATGACGGCAGTATCTCCTTAAGGGTGTCAAGGGAATGGGAAAAGCTTTGTTCCCGTCCGAAAAAGGTCTATGACACGATCAGTCAGGAATTAACTTTTTTTCAAGCCAGTAAAAAGCTAAAGCGAAAAGTTCATGAAAGCCGGAAACTGGTTGCCGATCAGTTAATGGGCGTTTCTGAAGTGATGGATAATTTTGCAAAAGAAATTCAACGGGAACGGGAAAATTATTATAAGCAGGAAGAGCAAATCATTGAGGCGATTCAGGGGTTTGGCATCCATATTGAGCAGGTGGAAATCTATAGCTTGGAACCGGGTAATATTGACATTGAAATGGCTGTGCCATTCTGCAATGGCCACGGTGAATGTGAAAAGTTAATTGCTCCGATGCTGACGGATATTCTGGGGGAAACAATCGTCGTGAAAAAGGAGGAATGTGCCAGCCATTCCGGTGGTTTTTGTCAGACCACTTTTAGGTCCTCCAAGGCATTTGTTGTTGAAACAGGTTTTGCCCATGCGGCCAAGGACGGCGGGTTAATTTCAGGTGACAGCTATTCGACAATTGAACTCGGGTTTGGAAAATATGCGCTAGCAATCAGCGATGGCATGGGAAATGGCGAGCGTGCTCATTACGAAAGTAAAGAAACCCTCCAGCTGCTGCAAAAAATTCTGCAATCAGGGATTGAGGAAAAGGTAGCCATTAAATCGGTCAACTCGATCCTCTCGCTTAGAACCACGGATGAAATCTTCTCGACATTGGACTTGGCCATGATTGATTTACAAACCGCTGCAGCCAAGTTTTTGAAGATTGGCTCCACCCCGAGTTTTATTAAACGAGGCCATAAAATAATAAAAATCCAAGCCAGCAATTTACCAATGGGGATTCTTCAGGAGTTTGAAGTAGATGTTGTCGCTGAGCAGTTAAAGGCTGGCGATTTGTTAATCATGATGAGTGACGGGGTCTTTGAGGGACCAAAACATGTGGAAAATTATGATGTATGGATGAAACGGAAGCTGCTCGAATTGGAAACCGATGATCCGCAAGAGGTGGCTGATTTGATTTTAGAGGAAGTGATTCGCTCCAGGGCGGATATGATTGATGATGATATGACGGTGGCAGTAGCGAAAATTAAGCACAATACACCGAAGTGGGCCTCCATTCCGGTTCAGAAGCTTAGGCGTCAGGCATAACTGCTTTATTTTATCCAGCTCTGTCAATAAATATGTATAAATAACCTTTTCCCCGTCGAAAATGATAGCAACTCAAGTTGTGGAGGGAGTAGGTTATGTACACAGGTAAAATCCGTCAGATTCTATTAATTACAGATGGCTGCTCAAATCAAGGCGAGGACCCGATTGCCATGGCTGCACTCGCCAAGGAACAGGGTCTGACCGTTAATGTGATCGGAGTAATGGAGCACGACGTCATTGATGAAAAAGGAATAACCGAAATTGAAGGGATTGCCGCCTCAGGCGGCGGGGTGAGCCAGATCGTCTATGCGAAACAGCTTTCGCAAACGGTTCAGATGGTCACCCGAAAAGCAATGAATCAAACAATCCAAGGGGTTGTCAATCGCGAACTGCAGCAAATTTTAGGGCGTTCCCAATCAATGGAAGACCTTCCTCCGGAGAAACGTGGTGAAGTGATGGAGGTTGTCGATGAATTAGGGGAAACTGTCGATTTAGAAGTGTTGATTCTTGTCGATACAAGCGCAAGTATGAAGCAGAAGCTGGAGACAGTAAAAGAGGCTCTGCTTGACCTTTCCTTAAGCTTAACGGCAAGAACAGGGAATAACCAATTTTCCGTCTATGTATTTCCCGGGAAAAATAGTTATGTCGAAAAATTGCTCGATTGGACTCCAAAACTACAAAGTTTGGCAACCATTTTTTCACAACTGTCAACCGGGGGCATTACACCTACGGGACCAGCGATCAGAACTGCCCTTTCCTCGTTTAACCAAAAACGTTCAATAAGGAGCCTGCTGTCAAATGATGATGAATCATTCTTTGAAGAGTCAGTGTAAGGTTCGCTCTGGTACGGTTATAACAGGGAAATGGCATGGCAATCAGTATACGGTTATAAAGGAACTGGGATTTGGCGCAAACGGAGTGGTCTACCTTGCCAGTTTTAAGGGAGCGCAGGTAGCGTTGAAAATGAGTGATAATGATATGTCAATCACCTCTGAGGTTAATGTGTTAAAATCCTTTGCAAAGGTCCAGGGGCCATACTCCCTTGGGCCTTCTTTGCTTGATGTCGATGATTGGACAAGCAGCCAGGGAAGGATTTCTTTTTATGTAATGGAATATATCCACGGCCCCAATCTGCTGTCTTTTTTAGAACAAAAAGGGAAGGCCTGGATGCCTGTTCTCTTTCTTCAGTTATTAAATAATTTAGCTGAACTTCACGAAAAGGGTTGGGTGTTCGGTGACTTAAAACCGGAGAATTTAATTATTTCCGGACCGCCGCCCAAAATCAGGTGTATCGATGTTGGCGGTACAACAATCCAGGGCCGGTCGATCAAGGAATTTACGGAGTTTTATGACCGGGGCTATTGGGGACTGGGCTCGCGAAAAGCTGAGATAACCTATGATTTATTTGCCGTGGCGATGATGATGATAAACTCAGCCTATCCAAAAAGATTTAATAAAACAACTGGCGGAATCTCCCAACTCCGAGAGGCACTCCGGCAACGGCCGGAACTTAAAATGTATGAATCGGTCATCATAAAGGCGTTGCAGGGCCACTATCGGAGCGCCGGGCAGATGCGAACAGACCTGTTGGAATGTATCAGCGATCAGCCCAATAGAGAAAATGTTAATAGCAAAACAGGGCGGCGAAGAGGAAACAGTGTCGCTGGAATCAAACAATCAGCCCCGACGTCTCCAGATTCTAAACCAATGACGAGGAAACAATATCGCAGAAAACAGAAAAAACACAATTGGCTGGAATTTTTTCTGATTATGGTAGTTGTAGCGACTTTCTATGCCTTGTATATTGTACTAAAATTACAATAATAAGTGAAACTTCTTTTGAAGTTAATCGTATTAAAGGAATCAATGAGTTTTAAGGGACAATCTTTTGATAGAGAGAACGTATGAGTAAAATTAATGTGGGCAAAATTTAACCCCTTCATTTGGTGAGGGATTGTCAGATCGCTCACCAAATGAAGGGGCCACCAAGCGAACGCGCGGTAGTGTTCTAAGCTAAATACATGAAAAAGAGGGCTACTCCTTGGTAGAATCATAGTCGACCAAACCCAATCCAAAGGAGGAAGCCCTCATGCAAAAGAATAG
>NZ_JAESWB010000283.1 GCF_016765675.1 Neobacillus paridis | reverse complement strand
GTTGTCGGAAATCTCAGGAGATATCGCTGTCTGGGTTTCGCAGTTTTACTTTGTCTGCTTCCAGTCAGATTTCGGACATCAAGAAAAATTTCCCTATCGGCCGCTTTGGGTCGTCAACGGCAGTTGGTCAACGAACTCGGAGATCCAAACTATTCTAGGCGGGCGGGTAGGCTGCCTTAGAATAAATTCTGTTGGCGACTGGTAAGCAGGGCAAAGTGATCGCCCATAAATGGCAGTATGGCATCCGCCACCGGCTGCAATTGGCGCGTCAAGTAATGCTCATAGTCGATTGGCGAGCGACGGGTCTCCAGAGGCTCCGGACCAGCTGTCGTCATCACATACCGTATCCATCCACGGTTCTGATATTGCTGCGGCCGCCCTTGTTTCCGGTTGAACTCATCCGCGATGCGCGCCGCGCGAACATGCGGCGGGACATTTTGCTGATACTCATCCAATGGCCGGCGCAAACGCTTCCGATACACCAGCAATGCGTCGAGCTCGCCCTTGAAAGTACGAGCGACATAGTCCCGTATGTATTCGCGATACGGCTCTCCCTTAAATATGCGCAGATACAGATCGTGCTGAAACTGCTGCGCCAGCGGTGTCCAGTCGGTGCGGG
>NZ_JAESWB010000282.1 GCF_016765675.1 Neobacillus paridis | reverse complement strand
AACAGATTTGGCTTGGCCGCAACTTAAATTACAAGCCTCACTATACATCGCTTGACTTGCTGGAGGCTTCAGACGAACTGAACGCGCTGACAGTGCCACCATCACGGATCAATCGCCTGGTATTGGAACTAGGCGCAAAGCAGGAAAAAGTGGAAGCCTATCTGACTGATAATCGCAACACTGCCCTTGAATCATTAAACCACTTGCAGGAAATCTTTCGCACCGCAAAAGATGTTTCAGAACTCGGTCTACAATCCACTTTGAAAGCTAAGGTGATTGGAAATAGCAACTTCAACAGTCTTGTTGAAAACAAAGACAGGATCAAGTCTCTGGTTTATCTGGCTTCAGCGACGCCAGCGTTAATTGGCAAGATCTTCGGCTCAATCGATCTGAAGGTATTTCAAGCCGTGAACAGGTCTACCAAATTAGACATTATCGGAAATATTAGTGGCATAAGGAAATCCAACTCCAAGGGCCACGGAAATTACTCATTCCTGAGTGATTTACTTTTCACTGTTCCATGCAATAGTCTGTTCGTTCCTGGCAACGGCATGCCAGACGGCAAAGCGAAACCGTTT
>NZ_JAESWB010000281.1 GCF_016765675.1 Neobacillus paridis | reverse complement strand
ATCTCCGGATCGACGCTTACTTACAGCTCCCCGAAGCATATCGGTGTTAGTCCCGTCCTTCATCGGCTCCTAGTGCCAAGGCATTCACCGTGCGCCCTTTCTAACTTAACCTAAAAGGTTTAAAACCTAAAATGGCGATACTCGGTTCTTACTTGGTTTCTTCTTCTATACGATTATCTAGTTTTCAAGGAACAAGGCTACTGATTTTCATCACGAAGTGATGGATCATATAGCTTTATGAGAGATTATTCTCTCAAAACTAAACAAGGCGACTTCCACGAATCAACTTCATGAATGACCTTCTTAGTTTTGCTTCAAGCTGCCTTGCGACGAGCTGAGAAGTTACTCCCTCGAACTACTACGGCGCAGGAGCAAACTTAACGAGAAGATTGTTCTCTCAAAACTAAACAAACAAGAAACGTCAACTCTTATTATCCTTAGAAAGGAGGTGATCCAGCCGCACCTTCCGATACGGCTACCTTGTTACGACTTCACCCCAATCATCTGTCCCACCTTAGG
>NZ_JAESWB010000280.1 GCF_016765675.1 Neobacillus paridis | reverse complement strand
GGAAAGATTACGAAGCCGCCATGGCCAGGATTGCCTCCGTCAGCAAGGCGGACCAGCTGGAATGCGCAAAGCATGCCGGCCCGGCCGCCAAGGCATGCACTATCCAGGCCGACGGCAAGCGCGATGCCGCCGAAGAAGAAGCCAAGCTGGCGCTTACCCGTGCCCGCGAGCAGCCCCCAGCGTCAAAGAAGGACCAGGAAAAAGCAGCTGCAGCGGGAAAACGCAAGGCCAAGACTGAGTATGGCGTGGCGAAAGCCAGAGTAAAACGTGACCGCAACCTGGCCCACCTTGAGTGCGGAAAGCTAAAACAGGCTGAGCAGCGACTGTGCAAGAAAGAGGTGAACGGCCGGTACGCAGTTGGGAACGATTTTGCTTCGGCGGTCTATGCCCGGGCGTTAGCCAAAGCTAAAGCCATTGTGGAGCGATAGGTTACTTCCTTCCAAAACATGGCGCCCGGTTCGTATTGGCGCCGACAGACAGCAGGTACGCCAAAGTCCGGGTGATCACTGTTTGATCTTTCACGTGCTTATTCAGCTAAGGGGCGTACTATTTCAGTAAGCTCTGGCGCGGTTTCGCCTGGGGCCGGGAG
>NZ_JAESWB010000028.1 GCF_016765675.1 Neobacillus paridis | reverse complement strand
GAGAAGGAAGAGGCAGCAAGCGGCTATCAGATCCCACTCCTGACGGAAGGCCGCGCCGGCATGCCACTTCACTTCCTCGCATATACCACCAGCTCACGTTCGTCCTTGCGCAAGTCACCGCGCAAGGGCACGCGCCCAACGATGGAAAACGCGCCTCCGCTTTCCAGCAGGCGCTCGAATTGCTGCATGCTGGGCTGGTCCGCCAGATAACCTGTCTGCGCCACGACCACCGCGATGTTCTGGTCGTTGAGGATCTTCAGGATGGCGTCCTGGTTCAGCTCACGGTCGCGTATGCCAAGCTGGCGCATGATGTTGATCTCGACGAACAGCTTGTCCGCCCGCCGCGTGCCAATGTCGCGGCGCTTGCCGTCGGCGCGCATGTTGAAGATGAAGCTGCCATCGCGATGCGCTGAAATCAGCACGTTGGCGCCAGGCGGTGTGTGGGCTTGTGCCAGGCTGGCCGCTTCGCGATATCCCTGCGCCACCGGCACCTGGAACACCATGGCGTGGTAGGCCAGCCAGCCGGCAAGGGCTGCCAGCAACAGGCGCCCCAGCAAGG
>NZ_JAESWB010000279.1 GCF_016765675.1 Neobacillus paridis | reverse complement strand
GAACAGGCCAGCGTGGAAGGCGAGGTCAGGGCGGAGCATATTGTCGTGGACGGGGTGATCACGGGCCCGGTTTTTTGTTCCGAGCTGCTTGAATTGCAGCCCAAGGCCCGCATAACCGGAGATGTACATTACAAAGCGCTGGAAATGCATGGCGGTGCGCTGGTTTCGGGCAAGCTCAGCCATCCACAGGAGAGCGAGCAGGTGCTGAAGCTGGCATCGCCAAAATTAGCCTCCAATGTGTGAGTGCGCTATTAGTTCTATAATCAGTTTTATAATCGAACGTTATTCGCTTTAATTAGCAGGAGTCCAAATGAACGCCATTGCAGAAATGCCAGCACCGATTGTTTTTACCGACAGTGCAGCCGCCAAGGTTGCCCAATTGATTGAAGAGGAAGGAAATTCTGACCTGAAGCTGCGCGTATTCGTGCAGGGCGGCGGTTGCTCCGGTTTCCAGTATGGTTTCACCTTCGATGAGATCGTCAACGAAGATGACACCACCATGACCAAGAACGGCGTGCAGTTGCTGATCGACTCGATGAGCTATCAGTACCTGGTGGGAGCGGAAATCGACTATAAGGATGACCTGGAAGGCGCGCAATTCGTGATCAAGAATCCGAATGCCACTACCACCTGCGGCTGCGGCTCTTCCTTCTCGGCGTAAGCCCGATCGGGGCGCCTTGACCAGTGGTCAGAGGCGCTCCAT
>NZ_JAESWB010000278.1 GCF_016765675.1 Neobacillus paridis | reverse complement strand
TTGGATTTGGACGGATTACCACCTGACCTATCCATTATAAAGGACTTTTTCTTTGCAGAGAATAATAAAATTGAACATTTCGAGTATTCCTAATAGTTAAATTAAATTAATGCAACACTAGTGATTTTATATACGTTTATTAAACTCATCATACCTTTGGAAACGAAATATAGTAGAATGATAGAAGAAAATAAATCTTCTGGAGGAAGTTCGTTGTAAAGATCGGTTATGTTCGCGTTTCATCCACAGATCAAAATGAAGAACGTCAAATGAAAAAAATGTTAGATTTAGGCATCGAAGAGCGAATGATCTTTGTTGATAAACAAAGTGGAAAAGACTTTAATCGCCCCAGCTACCAGACGATGAAGCGTAACCTGCGAAAAGGGGATCTCCTTTATCTGGATGCCCTAGATCGATTGGGGAGGGATTACGAAGGGATTATCCACGAATGGAAATACATCACAAGGAACATTCAAGCAAATATTGTCGTGTTGGAAAACGAAACGTTGTTTGATAGTCGTAAATATAAGAGAGATGGGAGATATCGGAAAGTTAATGGAAGATCAGTTTCTAAGCCCTCTCTCTTATGTGGCCGAACAAGAACGAAAGAAAATCAAACAGCGCCAAGCCGAAGGTATAGCGCTCGCCAAATCTCAAGGTTACCAAAATTAAGTATTTCCAACGAAAGCATCAAGTACTATGCTTCATTAGTAAGTTACTACTCTGTCTACAATCTCAAACGGCTGAATGTATGGATTGTTTATGTCTATTTGTTATGTTTTGTATCCCATCGCTATCAACGAATGCATGACAACCTGATCAACACCCTCATATATAGCGTAAGGGGTTATTCAGATGAAGCTAAATTAGCAGCAAAAGAACGAGTTTACGAAGTGCTATACAGAGAGTAATCAAGACATGAAAAAAGCAGGGGAACTGTTTAAAATATTCACTGATGATCATATTCCTGCCAATACTCCCTTTAAGGATATTCAAGACCGTGCATTTACTATTCTGGAACGTCAGAAACTGGAATCCGTAGCGAAACAGATTACTATAAATATAAAATATGATGAAACTGCCTTCCAATGGGAACATATTGATCAGCAGGCACGACGATTTAAACGTTATTTAAGACCTATATTTTTGCAGGTTGATTTCGTAGCTCCTTCTCCAAATGATCTATTAATTAAAGCAGTGAATTTTATGAAAACTGCTTTTAATAATAATAAAGCGTTAGGACAATATCACTCAGATCATTTGCCAAATGGTTTCATATCCGATGGTGTGAAGCGTTATATCTATGAACAAAAAACAATTTTAGCAGATCGCTATGAATTTTTAGTCTATCGCCTCCTACGCAACCGTTTGGAAGCAGGAGATATTTTTTGTCGTGATAGTATCCGATTTCGCAGTTTTGAGGATGACCTGATCAATGATCGTCAATGGGAACAGAAAGAAATGTTGATCGCTGATACTGGTCTGACGATTTTTAACCAACTCATTCATAGTCATTTAGTGGAGCTTGAGAAGCGATTAGAAGATCGAATTACTAAAGTTAACCAGAGTATTTCATCTGGGGAAAATAAGCATCTTCAAATCAAAAAACGGGGTTCACATACCCGATGGACATTACCTTATACTCGGGACACAGAATCTATTAATCATTATTCTATGATACATTAAAGCAAATAGACATTAGGAGTGTCTTGCATTTTGTTCAGCAGCACTGTCAATTCCTTGACTCATTTGAGCACATCTTGGGTCGTTATGCCAAACAGAATAAAGACAATCGAATTCTTGTCGCATGTCTGATTGCTTGGGGAACCAACATGGGGTTAGGGAGAATGGGGGAAATTTCTGATAGCTATCCGTTACTGGCTGCCACATCTGATAACTTTATCCGTCTGGAGACTTTAAAAGAAGCTAATGATTGTATCAGTAATGCAATAGCCAAACTCCCAATCTTTAAACATTATGACATTGGGGAGACGATTCATTCTAGTAGTGATGGACAGAAAGCTGAGACTCGAATCAATACCATTAATTCCCGTCATTCACCTAAATACTTTGGTCTTGGTAAAAGGATTGCTTCCTACACAATGGTAGCCAACCATATCCCTGTTAACGCCCGAATCATTGGGGCCAACGAGCATGAAAGTCATTATGTATTTGACATTTTATTTAATAACACAACTGATATTCAGCCTGATGTGCATTCCACGGATACACATGGAACCAACGAAGTGAATTTTGCTATTCTTCACTTTTTTGGCTATCAGTTTGCGCCACGCTACAAGGATATTCACGATAAGGTCAACAAATCTCTTTACAGATTCAAACATCCAAGCTAGTTCGAAAGATAAATACGAATCTTATTATAGAAGAATGGGAAAATATTTAACGAATTATGCTATCCCTTGCAGTTAATACAACCACACAAAGCATTATTATTGGTAAATTAAGTGCTTATGCACGGAAGAACAAAACCAAACGTGCTTTATGGGAGTACGATAACATCATAAGAAGTCTATATTTTTTGGATTATATTGATTCTCCACCCTTAAGACGGAATGTGCAAAAGGCATTAAATCGGGGGGAAAGTTATCATAAATTACGCAAAGCAGTATCCTTTGCTAATTTTGGAAAATTACGTTTCAAAAATGACCAACATATCTGGGGCGAATGCAGTCGCTTACTCTCCAATTGCATTATTTATTACAATGCTAGTATTTTATCTAATATGTTGGCTTACAGAGAAACAAAGGGACTGGATTCGGATGTTATGAAACAAATATCCCCAGTTGCATGGCAACATATTAACTTCTATGGAAGATACGAGTTTAATATACAACAAGAGTCTGTTGACATGGAGGCAATCATTCAGGAATTAGCGCAATTAAACGTAATAACATAAACTGAGTAAGAGATTTTTAAGGAGTACCTCCCAGTAAAGTACTCCTTATTCCACCTTTTCGGGAGGATAGGCAAAAACACCCTAAAAAGAATAGCGGAAGCGCCTTGGTCAGCCCCGACAAGCAAATGTTCTTTGACCTCGAGGGGTTAGGCGCTGCAGCTGGACAAAGAAAAGCGGAAGCTCCACCAAAGGCGCTTTCGCTTTTCTTATTGAATCGTGTCAAACTTCATGATTTCGCGGCGGTTTCCTGCCCCAATATTGGTATAAATCGGTACGAATCGAACCGTTATAAAGCTTACGTTTCTTTGTTGCCGGCTTTCCATATAATTGCTCGAATTGTTCATTCGAGGTCAATATGTAAATGGACCAGGTATCAAAACGGCTAAAGACTTGCCCCATATCACGATACATTGCTTCAACAGCCGTTTTCTCGCCAATCCTTTCACCATAGGGAGGGTTCCCGACAATCACACCGTATTCTTTTGTTGCTGTAAAATCCTTCACTTGCATTTGCTTAAAATGGACCAGATCGCCAAAACCGGCCTCAAAGGCATTTTCCTGTGCGATTTTTACCATGCGATGATCGATGTCAGAGCCAGTTATATCAAGCGGTTGATCATATTTTGCCAAATCCTCCGCCTCGATTCTAGCCTCTTCCCAGACCCGGGAAGAAAGCCACTTCCACTCCTCAGAAACGAAATCACGGTTAAAACCCGGAGCGATATTTTGGCCAATTAAAGCCGCTTCAATTGGAATCGTGCCGGAGCCGCAGAAAGGGTCGTAGAATGGCCGATCAGGATGCCAATTAGTCAACATGATAAGGGCTGCAGCCAATGTTTCTTTTAGCGGTGCTTCCCCTTGGGCAGTCCGATAGCCCCGTTTATGCAGACCCTGTCCGCTGGCATCGATTGTAATGGTGGCTAGATCCTTTAATAAGGCCACTTCAATCCGGTATAAAGGGCCATTTTCCGCAAACCAACTATTTTGTTTATAATGCTGTTTCATTCGTTCGACAATCGCTTTTTTGACAATCGCCTGACAATCGGAAACACTGAACAGCTTCGATTTTACTGATTTCCCAATCACAGGGAACTCAGCGTCCTCCGGCAGGAATTCTTCCCAAGGAAGGGCTTTTGTCCGTTCGAATAATTCATCAAAGGTAAAAGCCTTGAATTCACCGACCTTTAGCTTGATCCTGTCAGCCGTTCGAAGCCACAGATTACTTCTGGCAATGGCGCTTTCATCTCCCGTATATGTGACTTTACCATTTTCAACTTGGCATTCATATCCAAGTGCCCGTACCTCTTTGGCAACCAACGCTTCCAGCCCCATCGCAGCGGTCGCAATAATCTGATATGTACCCATATTTTCACCCTTATCGTTGCTATGTGCTGTTTTCTTAGCCATTATTATGGTCCAATAACAAAATAGTCCTATATACGAATAAAAGGCCCTCCCAATTTAGGAGGGCGATTATTGGCAAAAATTATTCATTAAAAACGTTCTGTAAGCCATGTTCTGTTCCTCTGTACTACAAACGACATAGATCTCGTACAAAGGCGGTAATCATCTATCTACAGATTTTTACATCTGTCCTTCCCTTTGTTCAATTCCTCCGGGAAGATGCCCCTACCATAATTTGGGTTTCTCGCTCGTGGGGTTTACCCGTTCCACCCTTTCCATTTCTGAAAAGGCTACGTCACTGTGGCACTTTTATAGGTATTCATACCATATCCCAACGGACTTAGGTATTTTCCCGGCCGTCAACCGGCTTCGCCGGCTGCCCTAGCTTATGAATTCGCTAGGCACGAACACTACGAGCATCTCAGCATCGTGCGAGCATGGACTTTCCTCAGCAAATATTGCCGCGATTACCCGAACGTTAGTAATGATTACTATCTTATTATATGTATCTCATGCTGTTAATTCAATGGTAATTATTTGGAAATCGTGGTATCCCCTGTTAATCATCAAGTTTATTGCCGAATACATGCTTTTCGAGATTGGATAATCGCTTTAAAATATCAAAATTAGTTGTCCCGGCAGGTTGTGCCACAGGCTGTCTTTTCGAGACCTCTTCAAGCTGTTTTCGCAGTCTTAGATTTTCCTGCTGAAGATCTTCAATTTCCTGATGCATTGTACCATAATCTTTGATGATTAGGTCTAAAAACTTATCTACTTCTTCTTGTTTATAACCGCGTACGGCAGTTTTAAATTCTTTCTCTAAAATATCTTTGGCGGTTAATTTTATTTTATCTGACAGCATTTAAATCACCTCAAGTTTTGCCCATCATTACCTATTATTTTTTCAAAAATCTGTGGTTTTGTCAATTTTCTTAAGCTAAGATGTAAGATCATAATTGATTATATTCAACAATCAATTACTATTCCTTTAAATAGCTAATATTCCCAATGTTTCCATTGTTCTTCTTCGATGATCATTTGTAAATCAGAGAAGGTAATAAGTTCAATCGGATAATCATGATTCTTCTGATACTGCATGGCCAATTCAAATAAGTATTTTGGACTGCCTTCTTTCTCATGATCATACAGCAATAAAAGGCCATCACTTTTATCGAGAAAAAACTGATTTTTCAAGCGAAATTGCCACGGCTTTTCATAGCCTTTTTTGGTCACGGAATCTACAAAGTCGGCTTGCATCAGAACCGATTCATACCATTTTTGATTCTGCTCATTCCACATCGTTTCTTGATCGAGAAATGGAGTAATCACCGCAAGCTTTAAATCAGGGAAGTCAATTTGCAAATCGAAAACAACTTCCGCTGCCCACAGCTCCACACCCAATTGTCCGCTGATTAGAACCCACTCCAGTCCCTCCTCCAGTTTAGGTATTAAAGCCTTTTTAATCGCCGCTTTGATAAAGGAAACAGATGGGTGGTCGTTTTTAAATATCCCTAACTCAAATGGCTTATAACCGGAAATCGCTAATACTTTAATCAAGAATGCTCTCCTTCAGCAAAAATTTTTTAAAATAGGACAAACATTTTTTTTAAAATCAGCATACCATATCAATAAGAAAAAGAAATAAAAAACAAGGGCTAAAAGCCCCTGAAATATATTTTACTCCTTTAAGCTCTAAGGTCTGGGTCCCATAAACGGTCCTGGACCGAATCCTGCAGCACCCATACCCATTCCAAATCCCGGCATCGCATTAGCAGCTGGCATTCCGCCTGGTGCACATGGATTACAGCAGTTCACATGCTGATTACATACATCTTCGCAACAAGAAGAGGTGTGTGGACAGTAATGCTTATGCTGGAACATATGATGGTTTACCGTTGTGGTATGGACCGGATGAATATGCGGCACCACCGTAGTAGAAAAAGTATGATTCACAAAATTGGTGGTCGGATGAATAACCGGTGGTGTAACATTAGCTCCAAGAAACATAGTTTTTATCTCCCTTCCATTCATATAGTGTTTACATTAACAGCCTATGAAGAAAGGAGTACTCTTGTACTAATGAAAATACCTATTTTTCGCGGTTAATTCCAATTGTGTTTATAACCATCTTCAAGTGCTCAAAGACCAAGCCCAGCGATGGTTAAAAAAATGAATAAAAGCTATCTTTCAGACTGGTAAAAACGACAGCAGTTAAACAGACGACCACAAAAAATAAGAATAAAATCGCTTTGTACATAATACCAGCTCCATAAGTTTCTAGAGTTGTTTTTCTCAACAATTGTAAATTGTACCTTGTTAACTGAAGATTAACAATATGGAATTACTGGTTTTTTCGGTTGCAAATGTGAACATTTTGTTACTTCTAATAAAATTGCCCAACCATCAGTTTTTTTGTATCATGTTTGCTAAAACTGGCTAATATCAGGAAAGTTTAGCCAATTTTTTCGTTAAGCGATCATGTCTTTTTTTCAGACGTTCCCCTGAGGTTTCACCTGATAATTTAGCCTTGCCCCTAACCTGTAAGGACAGACGAAGCGCCTTGTCACAAAAAAAGACCGCCTGTTGTAAATCTATTAATCTATGTTCATATATTTTCGCAAGTTCAACACAAGCCTCCAGACTTAACAATTCTTCCTCTGAATCGGCAACATCTAGAAATAATTGTTTCGCCTTTTCCCAATCGCGGTCTTTCTTTGCCTGTAAGGCTAATGCCTGTTTGGCGTGAAAAGAGGTTAAATCCTGGCTATCAGTCAGTTTTGTGAATGTTTTCTCTGCTTCGGCTCTTTCGCCAATTGCCGCAAACCATTTCCCCACCTCATAGGTTTCCATCCTCGTTCGACCGGGGTCCACCCCGCATAATTGGAACGTGAGATGCGCATATAACGTCACAAGTGATAAAATATCGATTTCATTATGTTTCAAAATGCCAAGTATGCCCTCCGGCTTTTTGCTTTCAATGAAATCAAAATAAATCATCGGCGCCAAAAAGCCCGGGATGTCATCCACTCTTTCCACCCCCAAAACCTGTTTCTCGACCACCGCTAGTTTTATCCGATCCAATTTATGTTTCCATAACCTCCTTGCCGCATGAAATAAATCAAAGTGACCAAATGCCGGCAGTTTCGGAACATGCTCCCTTACTAGCGTATGTCTTGTTTTAACCTGCGGCCAATCGAACGATTTCCCATTGTAAGTAACGAGTGTTTTATAATTCACTTTTTCCAAAAAGCTTTGGTATAAAGGGACTTCTGCCCCCGGATGCGGAAGAATGTGCTGACGCACAATTAACTGATCGCCGGAAACACTGGCATAACCAAGTAAAAAAATTGTATTACCAACACCGCCTCCAAGTCCGGTGGTTTCCGTATCGAAAAAAAACAGGTCCTCCGGCTGGAATCCGCGGGCGGATAGCGGATGGTTTATAGCCGTATGATTCCAAATGTCCACCGCGGTAAGAAAATCTTCAAATCGATAATGTCCGTGTTTTTGCGCCAGGGGGTATTTCACTTCCCTGACTAAACAGTAGTTCTGATCGAAAAAATAAGGGAATATCCCTTCCTCTTCCCAGCGTTCTTGGAAAGGCACATCAATGGCGTTGCTGGGTGCCAAGGAACTGTTTTTTTCTGCCCGCTCTGCTCCCGATAAATATGGTTTTAAGCGGTTTAATTTATTTTTTAATGACATGATGGCACTTCCTTGTCAACATAAAAAGCTGGAAAGCAGGCTTCAATAATCTTTAACGCGTCCCTTTTGGCCGTTTGATTGATTGCCTCCGTACCGATACATGACGGACAGCCGGATTCACATTCACAGCCGATAATCATTTTCCTTGTTTCGGAAAAGACATGTTCCATACTACCATAAATTTTTTCACTTAAACCGATGCCGCCTGGATAACGATCATAAAAGAAGATCGTTGGCTTTTCATTATGGTCTGCCTTGACCTGCGGAATGACATGGATATCCTGTGGATCAGCCATGACAAACAACGGGGCAATATGATTTAAAGCATGCGCGACACCGATTAAACCTTGTTCAAGGCGATCCTGCCCCATTTCCGTCAATGATTGCTGTAATGAGATCCATGCGGCATTTGTATGAAGTTCTTCCTCGGGAAGATGAATCGGTCCCGAACCAATATTTTCATGCGTTTCAAACTTGATTTTTTTAAAAATCGTTGCCATCGCTCTGACACTGACATCACCGAAACCCATTTCCACGGCTTTGGATGTTTGCAGCTTATCGACCTCTAAAACTTTTAATTGGACGGCTAAATTGGCATCCGTAAAATAATCAACATCGACTTCACGAACAAACGCCTTCTTTTCCTCCCAATCAAGTTTTTCCACTTGAAATTGCCTTCCTTGATGCAAATAAATTGCTTCATCATGAAGCAGTGTCATCGCTGAAAACCGGTCCATCTCACCAATCACTTTTACACTTGCGACATCTGTTTGGTCAACAATCACCACATTTTCCTGGGAGGCCGAACGCAGGCTGATATTGTGGGCGGGAAAAGAGTCGTTCATCCAGTACCACTTATCTCCATTGCGGTAAAGAACCCGCTCCTCGGTTAAATACTCCAACAGTTCCTCAGTCCCGACAGCGCCGAACTCTTCGCCTGCTTTAAACGGCAGCTCATAGGCGGCACACTTCATATGATCAATTAAAATAATGAGATTATCAGGATTAATCCTTGCTGTTTCCGGGCTTTTTGAAAAAAAGTAGCCGGGATTCTGGATAATATATTGATCTAGCGGACTTGAGCTCGCCACCATAATAACCAAGGCCTCTCCATGTCTCCTCCCCGCTCTTCCGGCCTGCTGCCAGGCACTGGAGATCGTTCCAGGGTATCCGGTCATAATACAAACCTGCAGCTGGCCAATATCAACACCAAGTTCGAGTGCATTTGTGCTGACCACTCCATAAATTTCACCGGAGCGCAGGCCTTTCTCGATTTTCCGCCGTTCGGTCGGCAGGTAACCACCGCGGTAACCTACGATTGATTTAGGCCCTAATTGATGTTTAACTAACTCCTGTAGATAAGTTAAGATAATTTCGACCCTCACTCTGCTCCTGGCAAAAATAATTGTTTGGATTTTGTTTTTTAAAAGCTCCCCGGCAAGCTTCCGGACTTCGAGCGTAGCACTTTTTCTGATATTTAACGGCTTATTAACGATGGGCGGGTTATAGAAAACGAAATGCTTCCTCCCGCTCGGTGCCCCATTATTATCAATGAGTGTCATTTTTTCCTCGGTTAATGCTTCTGCCAGTTCCCGCGGATTGGCAATCGTAGCGGACGTACAAATAAAAACAGGCTGACTGCCATAATAACGGCAGATTCGTTTTAACCTTCTAATAACATTGGCTACATGACTGCCAAAGACGCCGCGGTACGTATGAAGCTCATCGATGATAACGAATTTTAGATTTTCGAATAATGAAACCCATTTCGTATGGTGCGGCAGAATCGCCGAGTGGAGCATATCCGGGTTGGTAATCACCACATGACCTGCTTTTCTGACCCGTCCACGGATATTTGCCGGTGTATCACCGTCATATGTATAACTATTTACCTCAACACCTGCCGCTTGAATCATTTCATTGATCTCACTCTTTTGGTCTTGAGCGAGTGCTTTGGTCGGAAACATATAGAGCGCCCGGACACTAGGATTCGTTAGAATCGTTTGCAAAACAGGCAGGTTGTAACATAATGTTTTCCCAGAAGCAGTTGGCGTTACTGCTACCATATTATTGCCCGCCATGATCTTCTCATATGCTGACTTCTGATGGGTATAAAGTTGTTCAATTCCTTTAGCATGAAGCGCCTTTATGAGTGCGGGATGTAAATCCTCCGGCAATGCCACAGTTTTTGCTTCCTTCTCGGGAATCGTACGCCATGTTACAATATTTTCTTTGAATTCATCATTTATTTTTAAGTCTTCAAGAATTTCCGGTAAACTTTTTTTCAAACTCATCCATATCACCCCATTATCTCTATTTTAGCGAATAAACGTTCGTTATTAAAGAAAAATAATCGTATTTTTAGAGGACCATGATTTTTCGGCAAAAAAAGTAATCATTCAGGCTTACTATTTGTTACAATAAAGTGAGTGAACATATTGTGAAGGTGATTGAATGAAGATTGACGAGATAAAAAAACTCCTTTCCGGCTTCTCCCTGTTTCGTGATTTAAATGATTTTGAGCTGACAAAAATCACGGATATTTCGATTGTGAGGGAATGGAAAAAACGCAGCCATGTTTTCCTTCAAGGGGACCCGCTCGAAAATGTCTATTTTATTTATAGAGGAAAAATTAAAATATATAAAAGTGATGTCAGCGGCAAGGAACAAATTGTTAACATTATGAAAAATGGCGATATGTTTCCGCATGTCGGCTTCTTCAGAAAAGGGGATTATCCTGCATATGCCGAAGTGCTAGAACCAGCGACACTGATCACCATTCCAATTGCCAAATTTGAAAACGTCCTGATTGAAAATCCTGAGCTTTGTATTAAGGTTTTTAGGGTGTTAGGCGAAAAAATTGTTGATTTACAAAACCGTTTAGAAGAGCAAATCCTAAATAATACCTATGAACAAATCGTCAAGCTGTTAATTCGTTTGTCCAAAAATCATGGGGAGAAACAAGACGATGGAACTATTTTGTTAAAATCGCATTTTACCAACAAAGATTTAGCCAATATGATTGGTACAACGAGAGAAACCATCAGCCGGACCCTGACAAAAATGAAAAAAGATGAATTAATTGAAGTCGATGATCAAGGAAATATGATTATGGATATTGAAATATTAATGGAGGAAATCCACCTTGTTTAACCACCGCAGCCGATCGTTGCTGCGGTTTTTTTCACATTTGCTTTGAAAAACCCCCCATAGGAATAATTAACCTCCATTTCGCTGGATAGAAAAGATGTCACAACCTCGGCTTTCAATGCATATGATATCGTGTGAAAATTGGGAAAGAGAGGGGTTTACCTTGTCATCTAATCTTCCAAGCGATAAGAATAACTCAAAAATGCCGCTGGATCCATTTGCCGACTTTCGAAAAGCAATGAACGAATTTTTTAATGAAAAGCCAATTAGAGGATTTTTGCAATCCATTGATGAGTTTTTCAAAACTCCTTTTCCTTTTGAGGGGGGCTTCCACGTAGATACTGTTGAAACCGAAGATGAATATATTGTTTCTGCTGAACTACCCGGTGTAAAAAAGGAACAAATTCACTTAAACATTACCGGTAATTACTTAACAATTTCCGTTGAAAATAAAGAACTGGAAACAGCCGAAGATAGCAGAAATCAAATTTATCAGCGTAAATTTGTCCGTCAGCAATCCTCAAGAACGATTTCACTTCCCCATACAATTAATGAAAAGATGATTAAAGCTTCATATCGTGACGGCCTATTACGGGTGCGCATTCCCCGAGAAAGAGGGAAAATGATTGAAATTGATTAATTTTAGTAGCAAAAATTGTAAAGACGGCTTAATTGGCCGTCTCTTTATGTTTTAAAAATCCCTCCCAATCCCTTTACAAGTGATGAAACCTGCGTAACGGCATTCACCATTTGTCCCGCCGTATTCATCATTTTATTAAAATCCACTGACCCGTCCTGCGATTTAAAGGAATTCATAATCGACTGTATTCCGTTCGGAGGTTTTGGAATGAAGCTTTGTTTTGGGTACGGGTTCATAATTGGGAAACCATTGATCGGCAAGTAAGGGTTTGTAATCATTTCTTCCTTCGGCTGTAACGGATTTTGAAATAAAAACTGCGAATCTTTTTGTAAAGCGTATTGATTCTGATATGACAACTGTTGAGGTCCCGGACCGGGATAAAAGCTTTGCGTATATGGTTGAAATCCTTGTGGATAAAAAGGACCAGGCCGCTGAATCAAACTCCATTCTTGCTTTTGAGGCCGGTGCTGAAAAGGAATGGGCTGAGCAGTATATGGCAGTTGGTTTTGTGGGTACCCCATGGGAACTTGGTTCATCATTTGCCCCTGGGATCCATTATAAAAGTGATTCGTTGCTCTCCTTTTAGCAAACATGGGCAAACATCTCCTCCGCATTTATCACTATTACACTTTATGAAGGACAAAAATGAAAGGTGAATAAAGCCAAGGAATAAAGATTTTGTCAAAATTAGTGGAAGTCTGTCTAAAGTTTAAATTTTTAAAAAACTAAGAAAGCCCTTTCATTCATGTTACGATATAAATGAAAACTTGCCGATTGGCGAGACCGTTAGGACGAAGACAGAGGCATAGTTGAATTTATGCGACATAGGAAAGTATAAAATTGGGTGGAAATTTTATACTTTCCTAATAGCTAAAAAATGATGAAGGAGGAGAAAAATGAATATTCGCGAATTAAAAGAGAAATTTATCAAAAGTCGAAATTACTTTACTGAAGATGTTAATGCGCTCATGGATTTTGCCAAAAAGACTTATATTTATAATGAAATTAGCATTAAAGAATATCGCACATTAGTTCGTGAGCTAGAAAGTCATGGAGCAACATTCCCTGAAATGGCTCTCGAAAACTCCCTCATCAGAAATAACAACTAAAAAAGATGCTTTGGCATCTTTTTTTGGTGGTTTTATCGGAAGTTATGGAGTGAATTCTCAATGCTTTGAATTCCGTTCATTTTAAACGATCGAATTACTTAAACGCCCATTTTAAGTTTTGCGTTTTAGCCGGAGCGGTGCAAATCCTATCTTCATTATGGGATATGTGATGAAAATGGCTATATTTGTTTTCCAAGCTGGAAAGCTGATTGGCTGTATTAACTAATTTGTTTTGCTCATCCCGTTTCATTCTATTTCGCTGCTCGGAGAAAGAAGCCTCCAGAACCGATTCTAATTCTTCTAATTGGTCTTGGATTTCCGCCAGCATGGATAGGAGTCTTTCCTTTTCGGTTTGTGAATCAGTCATTTTTATATCCCCCTCGTATTTTCTTAATCACTTTTATTCTCCATTATATTTCTTCTTCCTTCCTCCTTGACAAAACTAGAAGTGATTCGTCAAAGATAGTGTCATTGTGGCAAGTTCCCGCTATTACTTCGACAATTTCCACTTTCGCATGAAAAACCAAAAACAGCGCAAGCTATACTCGGAGGTGTTGATAGTGTCTAAAAAAGATAACAAGAATAAAAAGCAGCCGATGCAAGCTGACACAGAAAGACGAGCCGGTTATGGCGATAAAAAACTTGAAGGCCCCGACAGACCATCAACTTAATTTAAAACCTTTCACTAAAGCAAGGGCAACCTTGCTTTTTGTTATTGTCCAGTTCAGGCTCCTATCCCCTCGAGGGGCCTTCACTTTTCTTATTTTAAGCCTTTTAGCTGTAACGCTTTTTGCAGTGTTAGCAATAGTTCCAGCTGATAAGACTTAGCAAAATACCAATCCGTTAAATGAATCGGGTGTTTGTGCTTTGCCGGAACGTACAACCATGCCGGGGATATCACCCGTTGTTGACTCCAATCCTCAAATGTCTGCTGATGGTGTTCGATTATAGGAAAGCTTGTCCGCAGCATCGGCGTTTTTCGAACAGTCTTTTGCTTGAAAAATTGTTCATAATCATATCTGGAGCCGGTATGCGCAGTTTTTTCGGCAAACTCAAAAAAATGGGGAAACAGACGGGGATGAAAGAGAATACTGACAAGCCTTTTCCCCAAGCCGATCCGGTTTGATAATTTGCTGAACCCATTGACACTAGCTCCATATAGCTCACCGCCGCAAGTGGGAAAGAGGACACAGCTGAAGTGAAGCCAATCCTGAAAATGGAACAGCAAAGAGTGAAAAACTTTCTTCTGATAAACGGGATGTTCGATTACCGGTGTTTGAATTACGTTCTGCTCATTAATAATTAACGCGGTTGTTAGACGTTCCCTGTCCTTTTCCTCCCAATAACGCTTCCATTCCCTCTGAATAAATTTGGAAATATTGAAGTAAGGCAGTAAATGAAACAAAGGTCGGCTGAATTTCGTCGAATATTGATAAATAAGCAACTGTGGAAAGGCATCCTGGAATATAAGCCAATTGGCTCTTTCGTAAGTTAAAAAGAGTTGTTTTCTGGTTTGAGGGGCAATCAGTTGGGAAAAAATATTTCCTTTAAGGTCACACATATTCCAGCCGCCATTCCTTGATACCATGCTGGCTAGAAAAGCCCAAAGAATGTCGGGATTCTGTTTAAAGTAAGTAAAGTACGCATTTGTCCGCGAGATATTATCGACGTTTTTCTTTTTAGTTTCCCATCTAATTTGACGGATAATATGCTGTTCCTGTATTGTAAGATGATTCATATATACTCTGCTTTCCCTTTTTAATAGTTTATAAGTTATCTGAGCAGGGAATGGGTTGATAAATATATTTCCCAACCATATTATATTATCTGTGAAACGCGGTATCTGTTTTACTGATAAGATTCATGCTATTTCTTGACAATGAAGGTACAATTGTTAGTAGCATCTGTAGAACTGGACAATTTATTCATCCGATTTGTCCAAAGATTTGGTATGATAAAGTATGGCATAAAGGGGTGCATAACATGGAGATTCATTATCCAAATGGTAAAAAGTTTAACCAGAATGAGCTGCCAAAAAACCGGATCACTCATACCGGCAAAAATGAATCCTATGGAAATCGGGGAATGACACTTGAAGAAGATTTAAATGAGACCAATAAATATTACCGAGACAGAAAAATAGCTGTCGTTCACAAGAAGCCGACCCCGATTCAAATCGTCCAGGTCGATTACCCGAAACGAAGCGCTGCTGTGATCAAAGAAGCTTATTTTAAACTTGCCTCGACTACCGATTATAATGGAGTATATAAGGGCAAATATATTGATTTTGAAGCGAAGGAAACGAGAAATTTTACTTCTTTTCCGTTAAAAAATTTCCATCAGCATCAGATTTCACACATGCAAGCTGTAATTGAACAGGGAGGAATATGTTTTGTCATCCTAATGTTTACTAAATTGAAGGAAGTGTATTTCCTTGAGGCAAAGCATTTGTTAGGATTTTGGGATAGAATGAAAAATGGAGGTAGGAAATCGATCACAAAAGGTGAAATTGAGCAAAATGGTTATTTCATCCCCCTTGGTTTTCAACCTCGAATCGACTATATTAAAATATTAGATGCACTTAACCTTTGCTAATACTAATCCAAAGGTTAGAAAGGAAGGTTACTTCAAAAATGGCTGAACAATATCAATCAAGAGAGGAACGCCGAAAGAAGCTCCAGCAGCAAAAGGCTAAGCAAAAACCAAAGAAAAAATCTCGGGGTCTCTTGAAAAAGATTTTTCTGTCCCTGGTGGCATTTGGTATTATTTGTATTATCGCCGGAGTTGGCACTTTCGCTTATCTTGTCAAAGATGCTCCGCCACTTGATCCGAAATTATTAAAAGATCCGATCCCTTCGAAGGTTTTAGATAAAAATGGTGATTTAATAACGGAAGTTGGCGCCGTTAATCGGGAATACGTCAATTATAAAGACATCCCCCCAGTCGTTGAAAATGCCATTTTGGCGACCGAAGACTATCGCTTTTATAAGCATCATGGAATCGACCCAATCCGTTTTGCAGGGGCCGTTTTAGCTAATTTCCAGCGTGGCTTTGGGGCGGAAGGCGGCAGTACGATTACTCAACAGGTCGTGAAAAATGCCTTTTTAACAAATAAAAAGACACTTTCACGTAAAGTGCAGGAAGCATGGCTCGCTTTTCAACTGGAACAAAAATACACAAAACACCAGATTTTTGAAATGTATGTAAACAAAGTATTGGTTGGTGGTAACAATTATGGTATTGCCACCGCAGCTAAAGTATATTATGGGAAGGAATTAAATGAATTAAATTTGGCGGAAGCGGCCCAAATCGCCGGGATGCCGCAAAGCCCTAATAATTATAATCCGTTTACCCACCCGGATTTAGCTGAAAAAAGGCGGAATATTGTTCTAAGTCTCATGTATCAGCATGGGTACATTACCAAGAAGCAAATGGATGAGGCCAAAAAAGTCTCGGTGAAAGACACCGTCCTGAAGCCAAAGGACCGGAAGATAAACGATAAGCCGTTTGATTCGTTTGTCGATGCGGTTATTGATGAAGTAAAAGAAAATACTGATTTTGATATTATGACGGATGGCTTAACCATTCATACGACATTAGACAAAAATGCCCAAGAGCATGTGTACAATCTTCTTAATTCAAAGGATATTCCCTATCCTGACGATCAGTTTCAGGCTGGAATTGTCCTCCTTGATACAAAAACAGGAGAAATTCGGGCCATTGGTGGCGGCAGGAACCAAAAGGTGCAACGCGGCTTTAACTATGCCATTGATACAAGGCGGCAGCCTGGGTCGACGATTAAGCCTGTGCTTGATTATGCCCCAGCGATCGAATATTTAAATTGGGGAACCTATCAAATGATTGAGGATAAACCAATTACCTATTCAACAGGGAAGAAGTTTGGAAACTGGGACCAATCCTATAAGGGTGCGATGACGATTAGAACAGCACTGCAGCTTTCCCGTAACAGTCCCGCCGTCCAAACCTTACAGAAGGTTGGGCTGGTTAAAGCGAAAAACTTCGCAAAGGGTATCGGCATCCCCTTGAAAGAAATTTACGAATCCTATGCAATCGGCGGTTTTGGCGGAAAAACAGTCGGAGTTTCCCCGCTGGAAATGGCCGGTGCCTACAGTGCTTTTGGTAATAATGGGGTTTATACAAAACCGCATGCAGTTACAAAAATCGAGCTGCGTGATGGTACTGTTATCAGTTTGGCACCTGAGCCCAAAGTGGCAATGAAGGATTCCACTGCTTTCATGATTACTGACATGTTAAAAAGTGTCTTAGAATATCCAGGTACCGGCGTGAGAGCGAAAGTTCCCGGTCTGCCAATTGCCGGTAAGACAGGTACTACCAACTATACAGATGAGGAGATAAGCAAGTGGCATATTCCTAGCAGGAGTGCAGTACCTGACGCCTGGTTTACTGGATATACGACAAATTACACTGCCTCCATTTGGACCGGTTATAAAGATCGAAGTACTCCAATATTGGCAGTTGGTGATAACCAAAGAATTGCCCAGTTGATTTTTAAAGACTTAATGGCCTATGTATCCAAGGATATTGATACACCTGACTTTACAATGCCAAGTTCGGTGCAAAAGGTTAGAATTGAAAAGGGGTCAATGCCGCCGGTTCTTGCCAGTGAATATACACCAAGCAGCCAGGTTGATATCGAATATGCACTGAAGGGGCATGCGCCAAGAACAGTCTCGCAAAAATATTACAAATTAGATTCTCCTACTAATTTGGCAGCAAGTTATGATGAAACAACAAATAGCATTGCGGTAACCTGGTCCTATAAAAATACAAATGAATCCGTTACATTTGATGTCTCAGACGGTAAGAAACACTATACAGCTCAGGACAATAAGATAACTCTTCCCGCTGAGCCAGGAAAAATATACAAAATAACGGTTGTAGCCATCAGTGGAAGTAAAAAGAGTGATCCAGTAACGATTTCCATCACAGTCCCAAAAACGGCCAAAGATAATCAACCAGGGAATGAAAACAATAATGGCAATGGAAATGAAACTGGAAACAATAATGGAAATCAGAATGAGAATGGCAGCGGGAATGGAACGGGAAATGAGAATGGCAACGATAATGGAAACGGGACTGGTAACGGAAATGGGACTGGTAACGGAAACGGAAATGTGAACGAAAACAATAACGGGCATAACAATGGGAACAGTGACGGTCAAGATCCAACTGCACCCCCTGAAAATTCCGATTCTAATGGTTAGATTAGCCAAAAAAATCGTCTAGCTTATTTAGCTGGACGATTTTTTTGGAGTTGTTTTTTTACATACATTTTTTCCAGTTCCACCATTAGTTCAGCTAACTGGCGGTAAGCATGATGTAAATGAGGACGAGAACCAATAAATTCCAATCTTTCTTCAAGATTTACCGGTTTATAGGTTAATTGCTGGTAAGGTATCGTCTGTTCGATAGAAACAGGCAGGTCATTAGTTATAAATAAAAATTGTTTGAACAAAAAAATACCTTTTTCCATGAACTGCTTCGCACTTTTTTGATCACGTTTTCGAAATAGTTCCTCCAGTTTTGGCTTGGTTATCTTCCATTCTTCGAGGATCGCGGTAACAGTACTATTTAACTGATCCATTGATAACCGTCTTTCCTTTCATTCTCTTTTTCCCCTCGCGGCATAATTCTAATAATGGGCAGCTTTCACACTTCGGATTTTGTGCTTTACAATGATATCTGCCGAAAAAGATAAGGCGGTGATGGGAAACAGACCACTCCTCTTTAGGGATTTTTTTCATTAATGTCTTCTCTACTTCCAGAACCGAGTCCTTCCAGCGGCAAATTCCCAGCCGCTTGCTCACCCGTTCAACATGTGTATCGACGGCAATTGCCGGAATATTAAAGGCTACCGACACAACCACATTGGCTGTTTTCCGTCCAACCCCAGGAAGCTTGGTCAGCTCATCCCTGTCCATTGGAAGCTTGCCGCCATATTCATTCAGAAGCATCCGGCACAGACTCTGGATATTTTTCGCCTTATTGCGGTAAAGTCCAATCGAGCGGATATCGTTTTGTAATTCTTCTAAGGATACGTTTAAATAGTCTTCCGGGGTTTTATATTTTTTAAATAGCTCTTTTGTTACCTTGTTTACTAAAGCATCGGTACATTGTGCTGACAAGGAAACAGCGATAATCAATTCAAAAGGATTGGAATGATGTAATTCACAATGTGCATTAGGAAACATTTCGCCTATTTGGTCTAAACAAAATCGGATTTGGCTATTATTCAGCAACTTGTTCACCCCCGTTAATTCTCTAACCAATTATAAAATGGAACGGAAGGATTGTGGGCTTCTTCCTTGGGATTACTTTTTTGCAGCTGTTTTTGGCGAAATTTCCGCCCCTGATTTTTCGCTTGCTCTATCGTTTTAATCCCGTTTTTCTTCCATTCAAACAGGATTCTGTCAATATAGCGGAAATTAAGTTTTCCCGACATCACAGCCTCTCTCAATGCAGCTTTAATGATAATCGGGTCATGATGATCATCATCCATCCACATAGCTAGTGATTCACATTCAAATGGGGAAAGCGGCCGGCCAAATTCCTTCTCAAAACAAGTATATAGATCCATTTCTTCAGTTTTCCTGGTTGCTTCCTGCAGGCCACTCTGGTGGTTCACTAAAAACTGCTCGACAAGTCTTTCCCACAGAGGTTTAATCGAGTATTTTTCAAAGCGGATGCCCTCATTCGAGTATTGCTCAATAATTTCAAGGAATCCCCTTTGCATTAATCGTCTAAGCATTTCATGACAATCCGCAGTGGAAATGGTCATTCTTGCTGACAGCTCTTCCGGTGTCGGAAAATAATTTCCTCTTTCTAAAAAAGTTAAAATATTCAATAGGAGAACAAGTTCCGTTTCATTCAAATTAAGCTTTCGATATTCCGAAAATAATAGACTAGGGACGGTAATATTCCCCTCCTCCAGCCATGCTAGAATATTTGATTTCATGTTTGGACACCTCTTAATCAGTATATCATGAACGATTACTCCCAGTAAGACCCGAAGGGCATCCAGCTTTGGAAAAGGAAAACAAACAGCCTGCATTCCGCAGGCTGTAGATTATTTTGCATGACTCTTTGCTTCCACAAATTCCTTTATTCTGGCAATAGCTTTCTCTAACAGGTCAAGTGATGTTGCATAAGACAGGCGGATATTGTCTGGTGTCCCAAAACCTGAACCCGGAATGACAGCTACCTTTGCCTCAACCAGCAAGGCGGCTGCAAAATCATCGACATTTTGATAACCAGCCATTTCTGCAGCTGACTTGACATTTGGGAAGAGATAAAACGCTCCTTGCGGCTTTACGCAGGTAAAACCTGGGATAGACGTTAATTTATTATAAATAATTTCCAATCGTTGCTCAAATGCCTTGCGCATTTCCTCGACCGGCTCCTGAGGGCCATTATAGGCCGCAATTGCAGCATATTGAGCCGTAGTTGTCGGATTAGATGTACTATGGCTGGCCAGGTTCGTCATCGCTTTAATAATTGTTTCGTTGCCAGCAGCATAACCAATTCTCCATCCTGTCATCGAATGCGACTTGGAAACCCCGTTAATAATAATCGTTTGCCCTTTTAGTTCCGGAGAAAGTTGGGCAATCGAGACATGCTTGGCACCACCATAAATAAGCTTTTCATAGATTTCATCGGAAACAATAAGGATATCCTTTTTCAAGCAGACTCTTCCTAATTCTCGAAGCTCTCCTTCTGTATATATGACCCCTGTCGGATTGCTTGGTGAATTAATAATAACAGCCTTTGTTTTGTCTGTTATTGCTTGTTCCAATTGTTCCGCTGTAATTTTAAATTGATTTTCTTCTTTGCCCTCAATGAAGACGGGCACCCCACCTGCCAATTTAACTTGTTCAGGGTAACTGACCCAGTATGGGGTTGGAATAATGACTTCATCTCCGTCATTTAGCAGTACTTGAAACAAAGTATATAACACATGCTTGGCGCCATTACCAACAATGATTTCATTCGGTTGATAGGCTATCCCTTGATCAGTCTCCAACTTCCTGATAATAGCCTGCTTGAGCGCAGGTAGACCCGCTGATGGGGTATATTTGGTAAAACCCTCGTTCATCGATTCAACAGCTGCGTCCAGAATGTGCTGTGGCGTGTTAAAGTCAGGTTCTCCAGCCCCTAAACCAATCACATCTTCCCCTTGTTCTTTTAATTCTTTTGCTTTAGCGGTGATTGCCAATGTCGATGACGGTGTAAGTGACAATACCCTGTTAGCTAATCCCAACACCATTTCTTTTTCCTCCAATCTCCATCGCTGCTATAAATTTTCAATTTTTTTCAGCCATTTCCCTGTTTCAAAATCAATATAGTAATAATTTATCAGGTTATTTTGAGAACGGTAATAAATTTCCCATAAAGGAATATTTTTTTCCATTCCTAGGCGGACTGAGATAATTTTTTTAGGATTCTTTTCTTGCATCAGTTTTTGAATGGCTTCCTCTTTTGAAATGCCATCTTTCGCTTGCTTTACAATGACCTGTTTACTTTTTTCAGGAATCCAAACAATTATTTTTTTACCCTGTTTGTTTCTCCCTTCAAGCACATTTACCTGTTCTTGACCATTATAAATATGAAAGTCATCTACTTTGCTTATTTCTTCCCCTGCAAGCTTAAGGGATTTTCTTTCAGCTGCCTTAACCGGTTCCATTGAACTATAATACACCTTAAAAAAACCGGCAACAAATATTAAGACAAGAACAATCGGTATTGAAATGATCCACTTTTTCACTTTCCATCACTTCTTTATATAGTCATCTACTTCATTATTATAATAGGTTACCACAATAATAAGCTAAATCAAGCCTGTTTTAGGAGAATTTTTTCAAAAATTCTGGAGTTATTCCTCAGCGGTAACCGGGATTGTAATAACCTCAAATTTCGTTTCCGTAAACTTGATCGTAATCGTGCCGTGCCGCTTTGTATAGTAAATCTCTGACCACGTATCATTTAAATCATATAGCACGTCAGGATTGGGACCGTATTCTGCAGCAGCAAACAGCACCGATATTTGGGGATTCAGATAATGGATTAACGTCTCAGAAATCGGACTTTCTTTGGTATACTTGGGCAGCTTAAAAACATGAACATCCTTCACATTTTTCTTCAACAGTACTTGCTCCGCCCGTTCGCTGCAGGAGGTCATGAGGAAGATGCGGTGGTTAAAAAACTCCAGCATAAAATCTAAACCTTCTTGCGGTTTAACCCCTGCATATTGAACAGTAGCAGTTGCCTCAGGAAGAACCTTGGTTTTGCTTCCTTCCTGCCAATTGGTAATGGTCATTTTTGTCGTTAAGTTTTTTGCCAATTGGTCTGCCAGTTTCGTTGTTGCAATAATTTCTTCAATTTTATATTCGGAAATCAGTTCATTGATCAGCTTGTAAGAAACCTTGGTAAAATCGTTCGTCAGAATTAAGGTATTCAGCTTATCGACATTATAGCGGTTTAACCAATCTTCCAATTCAGACCTTGTCCCATTGCCGCCGGTATTTACCAATATATTGTTATCGTTAGGGCCTTGGATAAGAGTTGCTTCCCCCTCAGATAATCCTAAAAAGGAAACAGCCATTTCATGGTCCCTGACATTTACGTTTATCTTTTCTATTTGATTTGAAACGGGTGAAGCTGCCGTTACATTCGATGAGAATGAAAGAAAGACGCTTAAAACGATGAACAGGAATTTCATCAGGGCACCTCCTATACCATAATAGGATGTGCATTTTTCCATTTTTTATCAGATCCACGTATGGATAATCTGTACTAACTCATTCACAGGTCCTTTTCGTACCGATACAGGTGGAATCGATTCAAAAAAACTGTTGCCATACTTTGTCGTAATGATTCTTTTATCAAACACGACAATAATCCCTTTATCGTTTTCTGTGCGAATTAAGCGGCCAAATCCTTGTTTAAAACGGAGCACTGCTTCTGGAAGAGCATACTCTATAAACGGATTGCCGCCCCGTTCCAATATTAATTTGCTCTTCGCCTCGGTTAACGGCTCTTCCGGTGAACTAAATGGAAGCCTGACAATACATAGGCAGGATAAGTCCTCCCCGGGTATATCAATTCCCTCCCAAAAGCTGTTCGTTCCAAGCAGTATCGCCTTATCATAACGTTTAAAATTCCTCGTCAATCTAGCCGGGCTGCCACTTGAGATCCCTTGGGCCATTAGAACATAGTCGTCTAAAAAGCCGCTCTCTTTGATTAATTCATATGTCTTTTTAAGCATGTCATAGGAGGTAAAAAGAATTAACATTCTTCCTCTGGCTGCTTCAGCAATCGAAATAATCTGTTCCGCTAAAGAGATGACAAACTCATCCAACGTGACTGTGTTGATTTCCGGCAAATCTTCCGGAATTAATAGTTGCACTTGTTTCTTATAATCAAATGGAGACGGAATCAAAACTGTTTCAGTTAAAACAGGGTCCAAGCCAAGTCCTTTTAGTATGTATTGAAACGAGTGATTAACGGTTAAGGAAGCAGAGGTAACAATAACCGCTTTCTTAGCGTTGAACAAGTTCTCCTTTAACTTATCAGCGACTGTTGCCGGCTGAGCGATAAAAGTAGTAATATTTTGCGGCGAACGACTGTCGATTTCAATCCACTTGACATGATTGGATTCGCTTAAAAAACAAGCCACAACTGTTTCTCTAAGATCCGCCAATTCTGTTAAAAATAACTGGATTTCTTCAAGTTTATTTAATTGCGTACTGGTTAGGACCATACCCTCAGATATAATCCATTCAAGCCGCTCCTTAATCGCCTGCTCGAGATCCTTTAGTAAAAAGGCAATTCTTTCAGCACTATGAGATACTGCCTTTCCTTCCTTTTCATTGTTGAAGCGGAAATAAGGGACTTTGGCACGATACAAACGCTGTCCAGCGGCAAGTCTCGTATTGGCATATAAAACAAGCAGCTTAAAGAATTCATCGATTTCATACATTAAATCCAACACCAGTTGATTAAGTTCAAAGGGGGGAACAACAGCTATTTCCTTATCAGCAGCCAGCCGGTTCACAATCTCTTCCATCTGATAAAAAAGCTGTGATTGGTCGTAGGTTCCGAATTTCCCAATGAATAATCGAATACTTAAATAATCTAACGATGCTCCCAAAAATTGTGTTGCTGATTTTTCAAGATGATGTCCTTCGTCAATAATAGCATAGTCATATCGCGGCAAACTGGGTCCTTTTCCGGTCATATCACTTAACAACAAGGAATGGTTTGTAATAATGAGATCGGCCGTTGCAGCATCTCTTTTAGCCTTTAAGAAGAAATCTTTTTCTAGCCAATCTGAATTTGTTTCATAGACTGCCTGTCCATTCCTTACTTTGTCCCAAAATAGTTGCCCTCCGCTTGATAAATTTAATTCATCCTTATCCCCTGTCTCTGTCTCTGTCAACCAGACGAGAATTTGCATTTTTGTCAAGGTTGTATCATAGTTATCATTTTCATCCAATAATGTTTGGTGGAATTTCTCCAAGTTTAGATAATGGCTTCTGCCTTTGAGCAAGGCAGCCTGAATGTTAAAAGGTAAAAGCTTGTTAAGGAAAGGGATTTCCTTTCTTAACAGCTGCTCTTGCAATGGAATGGTGAAAGTACTGATAACAATTGGTCGCTTACACTGCTGCGAAAAATAAGCAGCGGGTAAAAGATATCCAAGGGATTTTCCTACTCCAGTGCCGGCCTCAATCAATAAATGCCGATCAGTTAAAAAGGCATTGTAAACGGCGTCCATCATTTGAAATTGACCAATTCGCTTCTCAAACGATTTGAAACCTTTGTGAAGGATGTTTATCTTATCCTCGTCATTTTCGGGATATGATGTATTCCTGGAGGCAACTGGAAAATCTGGTTGTGGCGATGTCTTTTTTAGGGCGATTCCTTTAAAAATCTCTATATGTTGCGGTAAAGTTATCTCCGTGCCTTCAAGAGGATCCAACATTTCATCGAGCAGCTGCTGCAAATCACTTTTTAACCCCCCAGCCAGCGGAACAAGCTGCTTAAGTGTGTGGCGAGGCAGAGTCATCAACCGGTTTAGAAAAATCAGTAGAAGTTCGGCCGTTACTTCCGCATCACTATCGGCCTGATGCGGGCGATCATGCCTTAGGTTCTCTTGTTCAGCCAAGTCTGACAGCTTATATCCGTCTGCTGTTGGATACAATATTCGAGCCAATTCTACCGTATCCAATACAGGTCCATAAAAGCCTTCATAATTAGCATTAATTAATTCCTCTTGAAGAAAGGAAAGATCAAATAAAACATTATGAGCAACAAAATAAGCACCATCTAATAAGGAGATGACTTTCGGAGCAATTTCCGAAAAAATGGGAGCATTTATGACCATTTCGTCATTAATTCCAGTTAGTTCTTCAATGAAAACCGGGATCGCTTTTTGGGGATTAATCAATGACGAGTATTGTTCCGTAATCATTCCATTTTCGATTACTACGGCAGCAAATTGAATAATTTTATCACCTTTTTTAGGAATATTCCCAGTTGTTTCCAAATCAATTACGACAAATTTATTAAACATTTCATTTACACCCCAAGACTTCGTTCCTTAAACGGTATCATAAAAAGACTAAAAAGAAAACACACTCTGTTTAACCAAAGTTTCAACGTCTTAAAAAAAATACCCCGAAACATCGGGATATTACATGATCGTAAGGGCTGGTTCGCCAGTTAATAGTTCCTTAATGCGGTTATGTTCATCCATAATTGCCACTTTTGGTTGATGAGCCGCAGCTTTTTCCTCAGGCAAGATTACATACGAGATAATAATGATTATGTCACCAGGCTGCACAAGGCGGGCTGCAGCTCCATTTAAACAAATAATCCCGCTTCCTCTTTCCCCGGGAATGATGTATGTTTCAAGCCGGGCACCATTGTTATTGTTGACAATTTGTACTTTTTCATTCGCCAGCATGCCAACAGCATCCAGTATATCTTGATCAATTGTAATACTGCCCACATAGTTTAAATTGGCTTCGGTAACAGTAGCGCGATGGATTTTCCCATTCATCATGGTGCGAAACATTGGTTTGGTCCTCCTATATTCAATCGATTTCCATAATGAGATTATCTATTAACCGAACGTGGGAAAATTTGACCGCCAATGCAAGGATGAATCGTCCTGTCAATGTTTCCAACGGTTCAAGCTCAGGATAGGAATAAATTTCAACGTAATCTATGGTCCCGTTTGTTCGGCTGATAATCATTTCCTTGACAGCATTCACGATCGTTGCCGGATCTTTTTCTCCCTGTTCTATCAGTGATTTTGCTGTCGTTAAACTTTTGTAAAGCAGTGGTGCCTGCTGTCTTTCCTCAGGGAGGAGGCGAACATTTCGTGAGCTTTTGGCAAGTCCATCCTCTTCACGGACAATATCTACAGCAACCAGTTCAACGGGAAAATTAAAATCAGCAATTAGCCCCTCAATAACCGCTACCTGCTGGGCATCCTTTTTGCCAAAATAGGCCCTTGTCGGCATCACAATATGAAATAACTTGGTTATTACGGTTGCAACACCATCAAAATGCCCGGGACGGGATCTGCCGCATAAAACCGAGGTCCGTTCCAATACAACTGCTTTAACCGATAGGTTATGAGGGTACATTTCCTCAACTGACGGATAAAACAGATAATCAACATTTTCACCTTCAGCCAAGGCACGATCCCGCTCAAAATCACGTGGATATGTGGCATAATCCTCGTTTGGACCAAATTGAATGGGATTGACAAAAATGCTTAATACGACGAGATCATTTTCCTTACGGGCATGCTTTATTAATGACAAGTGTCCTTCGTGGAGGTACCCCATTGTCGGTACAAACCCTACCGTTTTGCCGGTTTGCCTTTGTAAGCCCATTTCTGCCTGCATTTCTTTGATCGTTGTGATGACTTTCATTCCAAACCTCCGTAAAGGGCCTTTAATTCCTGTTCCTTCATCGTAAAAGAATGTTTATCTTCAGGAAATTGCTTATTTCTCACATCACGAGCATAGGCTTCAATTGACTCAACCATAATTGGATGGACGGAGTGATATTGTTTTACAAACTTCGGCACCCGTTCCACTCCGTAGCCTAAAATATCATGATATACAAGGACTTGCCCATCGACATTCATTCCTGCACCAATACCTATCACGGGAATGGAAAGAGATTTTGCCACCTCAGCGGCAAGTTGTTTTGGCACACATTCCAACACAAGGGCAAACGCTCCGGCAGCTTCACATTTTTTTGCATCTTCGATTAATTTTTTTGCTGCCTGTACGTCTTTTCCTTGAACTTTATAGCCGCCCAAAACACCAACAGATTGCGGTGTTAACCCTAAATGAGAACATACAGGGATTCCTGCCTTTGTTAAAGCAGCAATTTTTTCAATGACCTCATCTGCCCCTTCCAACTTAACGGCATGTGCTCCTGTTTCTTGAATGATTCTTCCAGCGTTGATCAACGTATCTCTAATTGATAAATGATAACTGAGAAACGGCATATCGACGACAATAAACGTGTCCTTTGCCCCCCGTTTTACCGCCTTGGCATGATGAATCATGTCCTCAAGTGTTACGGACACGGTAGAATTGTAGCCTAAAACCACCATCCCTAGAGAATCGCCAACGAGAATGACGTCCACTCCTGCCTGCTCTGCTTGCTTGGCAGACGGAAAATCGTAGGCCGTCACCATGACAATCCTTTCATCCATTTCCTTCATTTTCAGAAAATCTGTTGTTTGCTTCATCTTTTCCCTCCTGTTCTATTGGGAGAGGTGATAAAACGACTAGAAGAGACGACAATTAGAAAAGCGCAAGCGCCTCGGTCATCCCCGACAAGCAAATGTTCTTCGACCTTAAAAGTCTGCTTTTCGACTTTTTAGGTCGAAGGTTATTTGACCTCGAGGGGATAGGCGCTGGAGCTAGACAAAAAAATCCTTCTGAAGGCAGAAGGATCCTGTACTCTTTTATTTGTTCCATCCCTCTGTCCCGGTCCGATTAACGGATCTAGGCAGAACCTTTAAATTAGTTTTGTATGAGCAAAGCAGGTGCAGTTCTCAAAAAGATACTGCCCAAGAAAATTGTACAAAAAATACAAGTAGCATGCAAGAATAATGTGCATGATTAAAGTTCAATATCAGCCGAGTAAACATGATGAATCGTCCCGGACGCATCTTCTATTTTTAATACACCCTCTTCGGTAATTCCCAAAGCCTTTCCTTCGATCACTTCTGTTAAAGTTCTCGCTTTAAGAATTTTTCCAATACTGATTGCATAGCTTTCCCATAATAATTTAATTGGGAAAAACCCTTTATCTAAATAGAGCAGGTATAATTTTTCAAAGTGCTTAAAAATACTTCTGATCATTTCTGCCCGGGAAACTGGAGTCCCTTTTTCAATCAAAAGAGAGCTGGCCTTTTCTTGAAGTTCTCTTGGAAAGTCCTCTTTCTTCTGATTAACATTAATGCCAATCCCGATGATGATTGAATGAATCCGATCGGCTTCCGCTTGTAATTCGGTTAAGATCCCGGTGATTTTCCTTCCCTGAATCAAAACATCGTTGGGCCATTTGATTTCCGCCGTAATCCCGGTTATTTCTTCAATTGCCTGGACGATGGCAACTGCTGTTAAAAGGGTTAATTGCGGTGCCTTTGAAAGGGGGATATTCGGCCTAAGAATAAGACTCATCCAAATCCCGGTATATTTTGGCGAATGCCAGTTTCGATTCATTCTTCCTCTACCGGACCTTTGTTCGTCAGCAATGACAACCGTCCCCTCGGGAACGTTTTTTGCTGCCAGTTGATGAGCAATCTTTTGTGTTGATTCTACGCTTTCTTCATAATGGATATTTTTTCCAATAAAACAAGTCGTTAGTCCGAGCATTATTTCATCAGCCGTTAACTTTTCCGGTGTTTTGACGATCCGATAACCCTTTTTTCTAACTGCCTCTAATTCAAAGCCTTCTTTTCTTAATTCCTCAATATGCTTCCATACTGCCGTCCTGGAACAGCCGACAAGCTCGGCTAAACGTTGTCCCGATAAATAAGACTCACCGGCATTCGTGAAGGCATCAAGCAGTTGTTTTCTTAATTCTGACTGCATGCCATCAGCCACTCCTTAATCTTTCGTTTTTCATTTACAACTTTCCCGGCTAGAATCGCCTTTTCAATTGATACCAGCTGTTCTTTTATCCAAGGGCCCCCGCTAGCTTGAAACCATTCCATTAAGTCATTTCCTGTTACTGCGAGATCCTTGCTGTCTTTTATCGGAAGGCTCTGATAGTAATCAAGCAATGGGGGAATCGTATTTTTTTCGTTTTGCCCGCTGATGGCGAGATACAACTTTTCAACAGATTCTATCACGGCAGCACTTCCGGCCTTATACAAATCAAAAACCGACCATTCCTGTTGCAGTCTCTTTTTCAAATAACCTAAAATTCGCTTTATATCGTTTATTTCTTTAATAGAAAGCCGCCAATCCCTTAAAAAGGGTTCAGTTACATGTTCACTTAACTGTAAACAGTAAACAAGCAAAGACCACATTTCAGTTTTCTTAAAGCCGGCGCAATCATAGTTCATCATTGTGGCAAGCTGCTGTTTACGGTTTTGTAACCCCGGTAAAAAAGCAAAGAGATTGGTTTCCAGCATAATCGCAATTGCCTCTTTCCAATTTTCACCAACTAACATTTTTTCAAACTCGGTTTTTTTTCGCTCGACAGCAATTTTTTCCAACAAGGGGGCAAGTTCTTTTAATGCCGCCATTGTATTTTCAGCGATATGAAAAGAGAGCTGACTGACAAAACGGACCGCTCTCATCATTCTTAGGGCATCCTCGCTGAAGCGGTCTCTGGCTTGGCCAACTGTTTGGATTCGTTTTTCTTTTATCGCCAATTGTCCTTGGTACGGATCAATTAATTTTCCCGTTCGATCCATTGCCATTGCGTTTATCGTAAAATCCCTGCGCTTAAGATCTTCAGTTAAACTGCGGATAAAGGAAACCTGTTTTGGTCTGCGAAAATCCTGATATTCTCCTTCTGATCTAAAGGTGGTTACCTCATAGGATTTCTGACCATATAAAACCAGAACGGTCCCATGCTCAATCCCAATGTCAACCGTCTTTGAGAAAATTGTTTTTACCTCGTCGGGTGTTGCCGAAGTGGCAATATCGACGTCACTAATTTGTTTGTGAAGTAAATAATCTCGGACGGAGCCGCCGACAAAAAAAGCCTCGTAGCCCGCATCCTCTAGCCGCTTTAATACAGGTATCGCTGATAAAAAGGGTTCTTTCATATTTTTCACCTAATTTAGTAATCGAAAATATAATTCCTCGTATTGTTGTACAATTGCTTCCGACTTAAACTTTGTCTCTGCCAATTTGATCGATTGATGGGAAAATTGTTGATGGAGTTGTGAATCTTCTAATAAGGAAATCGCTTTATTTGCAATATCCGAAATATTTCCAAGTTCGCATATAAATCCCGTCTCGCCATCTTGAATTACCTCCGGGATGCCGCCGATATTCGTTCCAATACATGGAACGCCACAGGCCATCGCCTCTAAAAGGACAAGACCAAAGCTTTCTTTTTGTGATAATAGTAACATTAAATCACTAATCGAGTACAACTCCTCAAGGTTTTCTTGTTTACCGAGAAAAATTACTTGGTCTTCCAAAGCAAGTTGTCTGACCAGCTTGCAAATAACCGTCATCTCCGGTCCATCACCAACAAGCAGTAATTTCGCCGGCATAATGCTGGAGATTTTCGCAAATGTTTTGACAACATCCTGGACACGTTTTACTGCGCGAAAATTGGAAACATGAATGATCACTTTCTCATTCTCTTTTATGCCAAATTCCGACTTTAAATGCTGAGCGTCGGTTTTCCGATAAACACGATCATCAATAAAATTATAGACTGTTTCAATTTGTTTATCGGGATTAATGAGCTCATATGTCTGATTGACTAAGGCATTGGAGACGGCAGTTACAGCATCTGATTTCTCAATTCCGAATTTAATGGCATCGGTTAATGAAGGGTCATGGCCTAACACCGAGATATCGGTGCCGTGCAACGTGGTTACGATTTTAACATCTCGGCCCGCCATTTGTTTGGCCAGGATTGCACATACTGCATGAGGCATGGCATAATGCACATGAAGCACATCCAATTTTTCCCGATTAATTACCTCCGCCATTTTGCTTGCTAAGGCAATATCATAAGGCGGGTACTGAAAAACAGAGTATTGATTTACTTCAACCTGATGGTAATAAATATTATGATAAATCTTGTTGAGACGGAAGGGGATGCTTGATGAAATAAAGTGAATTTCATGGCCTTTTTCAGCAAGCATTTTTCCTAATTCTGTTGCGACAACACCTGAACCCCCAACGGTGGGGTAACAGGTAATGCCAATCTTTAATTTCCTCATTCTTTATTCTCCTAACAAATCACGCTTCAAAAGAAGGGGTACTTTCGTTTTGAAGCCTTCAGCATAAGTTACATTCACTAATTGTCCAAACATTCTTTCCCTTGCCTCTACCGTTTCAATGTATCCATTGACAAGCGGGGTATTAAAACTCTCTTTTGTCATTTCAAACTGACTTTGATAAGCCCTAAGCGCTGCAAGCTTTGTATCGATAAATGCGGAAATATCTACGATAAAATCAGGCTGGTGAAAGCCATTAATCATATAAAAATAGACTCTCTCAACCTTGTGAGGCTCATTACACCCTTCTGTCTGATATTTTTTGATACCGGCTGAAAATACGGCCTCCTCAACCAGGCGAGTACAATTCCCATGGTCAGGGTGCCGGTCTTGGTAATAGGGTGCAAACACAATTTTAGGCTTGTGTATTCGAATCATTTTGGCGATTTCATTTATATAAGCTTCTTTTAATAATAGGCCGCGATCAGGAAAACCTAGTGATGTTCGGAAACAAAGCCCCAATATCTCGGCGGCTTTTGCAGCCTCTTCTTTCCTTAAGCGTACATTTCCATTTGAGGAAAGATCAGCATCGGTTAAATCACAAATCCCGGCCCGCTTTCCTTCGTTTGTTAATTTGGCTATCGTTCCGCCCATACCAATTTCCACATCATCTGGATGGGCCCCAAACGCTAAAATATGTAATGAGCTATCTTCCATCTGCCTCACCATTCTCTCTGGCGATTTTTCTCCAATCCATCAGGCCCTTATCCATGCCTCTGATTAACAGCTCAGCACTGCCCATATTTGTAGCCAGCGGTACCGAATAAACATCGCAAAGACGAATGAGTGCTGAGACGTCCGGTTCATGCGGTTGGGCCGTTAACGGATCACGAAAAAAGAAAACGGCATCCATTTGATTCTTGGCAATCATCGCGCCGATTTCCTGATCGCCGCCAAGCGGGCCGGATTGGTAACGGGTAATTGATAAACCGGTAGCCTCACTAATTCTTAAGCCTGTGGTTCCCGTTGCAAATAGGTTATGCTTGGCAAAAATTTGCTGGTATGCGGTAACGAACTGAACTAAATCATTCTTTTTACGGTCATGGGCGATTAAAGCAATATTCATGAGTATAGCTCCTAATCTAAAATATTTTCTAATCCATAAACAAAGCCATTATGCTTCATGACGGTTTCCACCGCAACTTTAACGCCGGACATAAAGGATGCACGGTTAAAGGAGTCATGGCGAATCGTTAGTGATTGCCCATCTGAACCAAACATGACTTGTTGATGGGCAATTAGTCCCGGCAGCCTTACCGAATGAATATGCATTCCATCGTATTCCGCTCCGCGCGCACCTTGGATGGTTTCCTTTTCATTGGGATGCCCCTGTTTTTTTGCCTCTCTAACAGCAGCAATCATTTCAGCCGTTTTAACTGCGGTTCCTGAAGGAGCATCAAGCTTTTTGTCATGGTGCATTTCAACAATTTCTACATCCTGGAAATATTTTGCTGCCAGTTGGGAAAATTTCATCATAAGGACAGCGCCAATGGCAAAGTTGGGAGCAATGATACAGCCTAATTCCTTTTGTTTACAAAGCTCTTCAAACTCTTGTAATTCTTCTTTTGAAAACCCTGTTGTCCCAACTACCGGACGAACATTATAGTTTAATGCTGTTCTAACATGGTGCGGCCCGGCTTCAGGTGTCGTTAAATCAATTAGGACATCTGCCTCAATCTTTTGCAGGCAGATGTCAATATCTGTATAGATGGGGACATTGGCAATGGATTGAAATCCTTCCAAATCACTTAACATCATCCCATCAAATTTATGATCTAAAACAGCTGTGAGTTCAAAATGCTCTGTATTTGTTACCAGGTTTACTGCCTCGCGCCCCATTCGACCACGAGGTCCGGCAATAATTATTTTTATTGGATTCATCTTCTTCACTCCAATCATTCTTGCTCAATTCTTGTCCAGCGGTTTTTATCCCTTGTATTAAATTTATTCATGACATAATCGTGGGCGGTTTCCAAATCAATATGTAATGAATTAGCAAAACAAATAAGTACAAATAATAAATCTCCAAGCTCTTCCTCCATCGCTTTTTCCGTTTCACTGGACTTTTTTGGCTTTTCACCATAATAATGGTTGACTTCTCTGGCGAGTTCTCCAAGTTCTTCGGTCAATCTGGCAAGCATGGCAAGTGGGCTAAAATATCCCTCTTTAAATTGACTAATGTATGTATCAACTTCTTTCTGTAAGTCTTTCATTGTTTTTGCGGCTGCCAATTAATCTCACCCCTCTTTTATCCATTCTTAACTACTACATTCAGCGGTGCTTATTTTCTATTTTTTATGTTAGCTAAATTAAGTCTGTTTTACAAATGATTTTACCTATTACGACATTTTCCACAGCAGATTATTTTGGTAAACTATATTCGTTATCTTTGATTTATTCTAGAATTTTTAAAATTTGGGAGGGGTGAATGTTTCATGATCTTTGGACTTAAGCTAAAAAGTATTTTGTTCATTTTTTTGGGCACAGCCATTATGGCTTTTGGTCTGGTAAATTTTAATATGCAAAATAAACTAGCCGAAGGCGGCTTCACCGGTATTACGCTGATTCTATATTTCTTGTTTCACTGGGATCCGTCCTATACGAACCTGCTGTTAAATATTCCTCTGTTTTTAATCGGCTGGAAGATTCTAGGTCGTAATACCTTTTTATATACCATTATTGGCACTGTAGGAGTTTCTATTTTCCTTTGGATCTTCCAGCGCTATTCGATCAATATGCCGCTCCAGCACGACTTAACCTTAGCTGCTTTATTTGCCGGAGTCTTTGCCGGCATTGGTTTAGGGATTATTTTTCGGTTTGGCGGTACGACTGGAGGCGTCGATATTATTGCCAGACTTGTTCAGAAGTATTTCGGCTGGAATATGGGTAAAACCATGTTCCTATTCGATGCCTGTGTGATTACACTTTCATTGTTTACCTACTTAAAATATAAACAAGCAATGTATACGCTGGTTGCCGTCTTTGTTGCCGCACGAGTGATAGATTTCATTCAGGAAGGTGCCTATACTGCCCGCGGTGCAATGATTATTTCGAAGCAAAACGAACAAATCGCCGAAAAAATTATGGAAGAGATGGGCCGTGGTGTAACTGCACTTAGAGGCTACGGTTCATATACAAAAAAAGAAACCGACGTTTTATATTGTGTTGTCGCAAAAAATGAAATTATGAGGCTAAAAAATATCATTACTTCCGTTGACCCGCATGCCTTTATATCGATCTCCGTTGTCCATGATGTCCATGGCGAAGGTTTCACCCTTGATGAAAACAAAATGCCAATCCAACACTAAAGGCAATGTCGATCGTCGACATTGCCTTTTAATTGTCCAGCGCTTGCGCTTTTCTTGTTAATCATCGCTTCGATTCATGCCTGTGTATATGAGGACAAGCCTTAACAATTCAAGAACCGCCACCGCCGCAGCAGCGACATAGGTAAGCGCCGCAGCATTCAATACTTTCCTGGCTTCACGCTCTTCCCGGTTAGAAATGAGCCCCAAGGAAACTACCTGATCCATTGCCCGGCTGGATGCGTTAAACTCAACAGGGAGGGTGACGATTTGAAATAGAACAGCTGCAGCCATAAAAATAATCCCAAGTAACAGCATATTTGTGGCATCGGCTAAAAGTCCGATCATAATTAAGATCCATGATACATTGGAGCCAAAGTTGGCTACAGGTACTAATGCAGAGCGAAAACGTAAAAAAACGTATCCATGTGAATCTTGAATTGCATGTCCGCATTCATGTGCTGCCACTGCAGCTGCCGCAATTGAATGACCATGGAAATTTTCTGGTGACAATCTAACCGTTTTCGACCGCGGATCATAATGGTCGCTTAAAAACCCGCGCCCTTCTTCAACACCAACATCATACAAGCCATTGGCATTTAATATTTCTCTTGCTACTTCAGCGCCGCTTCGATAAGAGGCGGATCGGACCTGTGAATATTTTGCAAAGGTACTTTTTACTCTCATTTGTGCCCATAGAGGAATTAATACGATGATCGCAAAATATAATAGGTACATAATTTTACACTCCTAACCAGCTTCTTAGACAATATTGTAGTTAAGCTAATTAGATGCGTCAATCTTTATGCTTTTCCCGAGCATTTTTCTTTATTTCTTTCTCCCCTTGGTATTTTCTCCAGCCAACATATGACAAGGTCATGATAATAATGCTGCCAGTGGAAATAATCACCCACCATAATGAAGGATCGGCTTCATCGTTTTCAATATTGGCAAACAGATTTTTCATGTCCGTATCAAGCTTTTCCAATTCAGTCTGTTTTTCCTTGCTTGTCAAAATAGCTGAACGGTACTCATCAATATATTTGATGCGGGCATCTAATCTTTGTATATTCTCTGCCGGTACATCGATTTTCATACTTGGGTAAATCATGTTATACAATGATAGGAAGGTATTATAGCTTGTATGAAATTGGGAACGATCACCATTAACGGCAGCAACTTTTGCCTCAGTAAGCGCGGTCATAATTTGGGTTTCCATTTCCGTCCACAACGGTTGGTGGCTTGTAACAATGGCATCAATAACAAGTCTGAATTTGGTAAGCCTGTTAATTCGTTCTTCATGATTCATCGTCGGGCTTACGGCCGCTTCCATTGCTTCATCATGAGAAGTGTTAATAATTCTTACCTCATCCATCGTTAACGGCTGCGCCTTGCCCGATACGCTGGTAAATTGGTCGGAAAAGTAATCAAGTAATTTTTTGGCATCACCATATCTATGATACTTCACCATTTGGAGTGCTTCATCAGAAATATCATCCAATTTCTCCATTGGTGTTTGTACCTCAGCAATTACTGTTATGGGAGTGAGCATTAAGATGATTGCAACTAAATAAAGCCATTTTCCTTTCATAACAGTCCCCCCTTTCATTACTAATAAAATGTATGAAAGGGTGGACAAGGTTAGACCAATTTTTACTTCCTGTATGACTATTTTATTTCCAGTTTAAAGCGTGACGGTCGAAGCGCTACAAAATAAGCAAGCCCAAGCGAGAAATTGGAAAGCCAGAAAGTAAAATAACCGATTTGTGGCATATATTGATCAAGCATATGATACCTTGGCATCATGAAAAAAACGTAATCAATCACATCATTATGTAATGTCCAAATGGCTGTGATGATTAAGTGCCACCATTTAAAGCGGTAAAACGGGGCAAATAAAACGCCTTCTACAGCCATGGCAAAATGAGAGAATATTAGCATAAACCCAACCGGGTCCAGTTCGTCCTGAACAAAATATACTAAAATATTCATCACAACAGCCCAAATGCCGTATTTAAATAAAGTCACAATTGCTAAAGCCTCCAATAATGGCCAGTTCCTTTTTAATAAAAAAGCAATCAGAACGAAGACAAAAAAGAGGCTGGCAGTCGGACTATCAGGTACAAATGGCAGGAAAATTGCTGACGTCTCCTTTAACTGCCACCCATACCAATAATATCCGTAGACGGTTCCAGCAATATTAATAATCAGCAATACGATTAACAACGGCCGATTAGCCAAAAGAGGATAAATCCAGCGCACAGGAACACCTCGATCCCTTGTAAATTCGGAAAAATTTTATCCTTTCCTAGTAGCTAAAAAAGCTGACGAACTTCGTCAGCTTTTAGAAGAGTCAATTGATTACTTGCCAAGTCCGGAAATGAATTCAGAGAGTTTTTTCAACTCTTCGTCGCTTCCTTTGAAAACTCCGGCAGGCATTGTTTTAAAGCCATTTTTGGCAATTTTGGCAATTTCATCAGCAGATAAACCTGTTTTGGTTAATGCAGGTGCAGCTGGTCCGCCTTGTAAGCTGTCGCCGTGGCAAGTAATACAGGTATTCGCTTTGGCGATTTGATATCCTTCGCTTGTCTTATCAATATCAACTTTTTCGACAATTTTTCCTTGGCGCTCTGCAGCTGCCCAGTCATGTGTAGCAACCGATTGCCAGGTTAAAAATGTGATCGCTGCCAAGGCAAGCAACATAAATCCAGTCGCTAAAGGACGCTTGCTTGGACGGCGTTCTGGCCCGCGGTCGATAAAGGGAGCTAATAATAAGCCGCCAAAAACAAGTCCAGGAATAATTATGGCTCCAATAACTGTATAAGGTCCAGACGCATAGCTGTATTTGAGCAATTGGTACAAGAATAAGAAATACCAGTCTGGCAACGGGATATAGCTTGTATCTGTAGGGTCCGCAATTCTTTCAAGCGGAGCCGGGTGGGCAACTGTTAAACATAAGATTCCGACAAGGAATACTGCTCCAACCATCCATTCTTTCAAAAGGAAGTTTGGCCAGAAGGCTTCTGTCTTACCTGGATATTCCGAGTAATCTTTTGGAAGTTTCTTTTCTCTTGCCTCAGGTGCTAATATACGTGAGTCACCGACAAACTTTAAACCTTTACCGCGATGCATCGAGCAATCCCCTCCTTTTTCTATAAAAATTAGAAAAAATCACTAATTTACTGTCTAAAAAGAATCATAGTGGTCCGGAAATACCTTGTTTCCGAATCATGATAAAGTGTGCTGCGAGCAATCCAAACAACACTGCCGGTAAGAAGAATACGTGAATCGCAAAGAAACGGGTTAACGTCTGTGCCCCGACAATATGTTCATGACCGGCTAGCAGTACTTTCACGTACGAACCAATGAACGGAGTGGACTCAGCAATCTGTAAGCCTACTTTCGTTGCAAACAGCGCTTTCATATCCCAAGGCAGCAGATATCCAGTAAAACCTAATCCAAGCATAACAAAGAAAATTAATACTCCGACAATCCAGTTTAATTCACGAGGCTTTTTATAAGCACCTTGGAAGAATACGCGCAGTGTATGTAAAAACATCATTACAAGTACTAAACTTGCTCCCCAGTGATGCATTCCGCGTACGATTTTTCCAAATGCAACTTCATTTTGCAGATAATAAACGGATTCCCAGGCGTTTTTAATATCCGGTACATAGTACATCGTTAAAAACATTCCGGAAAGAATCTGAATTACCGTGACAAAGAATGTCATTCCACCAAAGCAATATACAAACGCGGAAAAATGGTGCGCCGGGTTAACATGCTCTGGTACTTCATGATCCGCGATATCGCGCCACAAAGGCGTAATATCTAAACGCTCATCTACCCAATCGTAAAGTTTGTTTAACAATGATTACGCCTCCTTCCGTGGTTTAGCTTTTCCTAAATAAAGATAACCGTCTTTTTCTTTAAATGGGTACACGTCCAATGGAGCCAAAGGCGGTGTACCTGGAACGTTGGTACCATCTTTTGTGTAACGTCCATAGTGACATGGACAGAAGAATTGATCCGGATGTGCCTTATCAGACCCCCAGTTAACTGTACATCCCAAATGTTTACAAACTGGCGACAACGCGATAATTTTTCCTGCATCATCCTTGTAAACCCAAGCAGATTCTGTTACGTCTGACTCGTACCATGCATCTTTCTGCTTATAGGTAAAGTCAACGCGAACCGGTTCATTAGTTAAATCAGCTACCTTTTGTTTGGTTGCAACAAACTCCCCCGCTGCTTCTGCTTTTAATACAGGATCAACAGCAAATCTAACCATTGGCATTAAAATCCCTGCCGCCATAAATCCGCCTACACCCGTTAGAGTGTAACTCAAGAACTGACGTCTTGAAACGCGATCTTTACTCATGCTTATCCCCCCTCCATTCATGAAGTTAAGTCCACGGACTAATTTTATACACTTGTAAAACTAGGACATAACAATGATATATCAATCTTTCAACAAGGTCAATATCATACTATTTTAAAAAATTTTAATATACAACGTTTTAATCATTTTTATGCCACTTTTGGGTAAAAATCGTTATGATTTGTTTTACTTGACTATCAATCATCGTTAATTTCTGTGAATCATTCATATGCTCCAGCGGGATCGACGGAAGCCAAATGAGCGTACCATTTAACTCATCCTCCCGGCTTCGCCATTCAAGATCGGAAGTGACATAGAAAATATGTTTGAAGCCGCTGGCAACTATACTATCTTCCCATTTATGTATATCTGACAGAATGTTATCCCATTGTTCACTATCAAGGTATGTAAAAGGCGGAAACAACAAAATTCTACCGGTAAATTGTTTTTCTAAATAAGCAGTTAATAATGTGATAAACTCTACTGCAGCAGCTGATTGCTTCATCCCTTCCCCAAGCGAAACCGGGTATAAAGGCACTACAGCGGTATCCACATACTCTTTGGCAGTTAAGTATGTTTCAACATCTTGAGATATCCATTTCATTTTTTACACCAACCTTTTTCTTCAATACCCCAATCGTACCATTAATCCTCAAACATTTAAACAAATTGTAACATAAAATGAAAAAAGAAAGTCTGCTTAATGCAAACTTCCTTCTATTCTGACCGTGGTAATCTTTTTAATCTATCTGTTAAAGTTTGAAAGGCTTCGCGGTCTTGACGGTCAAGAGCCTCATCAATTAATTGCAGCAGCTTTTCCCGCTGGAACCGTTCAATGCTCTTTTCTAACATTTGTTCAGCAGCCTTGCCGTCCTTCTCATTTACTTGCAAATGTTTTGGAACATATGGATTTTCCTCAAGCACTGCTACATACTGATGGGCCTGGTTAGAGGCATGAAAATTTAACTGAATGTAAATATCTTCATCCCGATTTAACCGGATATCATGAAAAGATTTCTCCGCATCTGTGGTCATTACATTTTCTTTGTAAAAACGAAATGGCACCTTATCGACACAATGTGTTGACATTATCAGGCCGCGGGGACAATATTGTGCCTGCTCCACAAAATGAACCTTTTCCATCAGCTGATCATGACTCATTAAATAATTGAGAATCCAGACACATTCTCTTCTCTTTAATTGGTAATGATTTAGAAACCAGCGAATAAAATCTTTCTTCTCGTTGACAGAAACAGGGGTTGTCATCGGCATTTCCCTCCTCTGCATATTCAACATCATTCTTCTCTATCCGTAAGTCGTTCGAGTACATCAACATATTCCGTATTAGTCGGGTCCTTCTTTACTAGCTGTCTAAAAATTTCGGCAGCAAGGTCGTTTTTTCCTTCCTCAATTAAAAAATATCCGTAATCAAGTAAAAACGCTTCATTATTCTTAAAATAAGTATATGCACTTTCATATTTGTCTAATGCTTGTGAATAATCCTCTAATCCTTCGTATGCCAAGGCGGAGTCCCATAAAAGCTGCGGTTCGTCTTCTTCCATTAAGCCAAGTTCCGAAATTAATTGGACAATCTCCTCATATCTCTCCTGTTTAAGAAAAAGCTTATTTAATGTTAAAGCTGCTTCGATAAATCCCGGGTCTAGGCCAAGCGATTCACGGAAATACATTTCCGCTTCCACTTCCTTACCTAATTTTAATGCAATCTTCCCGCCTTGAAAAAATAATTCTTTATTAAATTCGTCCTGCTTGGTTCCCTCTTGAATGGTTTTTAAACTATTTTCAAGTTCCTCTTCCCGCTCATAGGCTGATGCCAGGGGTAAATACAGTGAATGATACTCAGGATCAAGCTCCTTAAGCTCTTCGAACTTCTCGATTGCCGTCCGATTATAGCCGGCCTGCAATGCCGTAAAAGCATAGCCGAACAAGGTATTCAGTTCCAACTTATCATTTAATGCCTGATCATAATAAGTTAATGCCTCTTCAAACTTTCCTGAAGCACTCAACAGCTCTGCAATCCGACTGTTAAGATTGATCCCCGCAAGCTCGTTTGTTTCTTTTAATACGGTCTCATAAGCGTTTAATGCCTTAAGGATTTCACCTTGTTCCCCGTATAGCTCAGCCAGGGCAAAATCAATAATGATTTCATCAGGTAATAATTCTTTTGCCTGTAATAGCTTATTTTCGGAAACCTCGTAAAGACCCTCCATTTGGTAAAGATCGGCTAAAATTAATAATGATTGTCCGAAATTAGCGTCTTGCGTTGAAATTTTTTCCAGAACAAGAATGGCCTCCTCTTCTTCTCCTGCTTCGACTAAAATCTCAGCTAATAAGATAAGGAGCTCCCCCTCCTCTGGGAATACCGTTAACAACTTCTCAATTAATCCCTTAGCTTCATCAAGGAAACCGTACTGAAACAATTCTTCTGCAAGCAGAAATTTCTCTTCATGACTGCCGCTGTTTAATACATCATTATATTCAGCAAGGGCTTCTTTATGTTGGCCGGTTTCTAATAAATTTAAAATTTTATTGACTCGATCCATAGTTAGTTTACCTCTTTATCTAAATTTACAAAGAAAAAAAAGCTGGAGTTCGCATCATAATATGTTCGCCATACCCTGGTTTATATCGAACATCCTTTAAACAACGGACAATTTTTCCCTTGTGTACAGTTATGACAAGTCTATCACCATGATAAAAAAATAATTCCTCTTCATCAACATTCTTGATTTCCCTTGTTTTCATATATAAATTATAGCTTAACTCGGTTCCATTCATTAAGCTGGATCTTTGTGGGTAAAAGCCAATCTTATTTAAGACAACTGTTGAAATCGGCCTGTTTTCCGGTATTTCCTGATAAAGTGCCGGGATTTTCTCTTTTATCATTATATTGTTCCAATTCGACAACAAGGCCCTTGCTTCCTTCTTTTTAGCCGAAGAAATAATCGGAATAAAAGGGCAATTGTACGGAAACAATGCCTCCCTGATCCACCCCCAGGGAACTTTGGTCAACTTCGAATAATCGTCCACTTCAATAAAAAATGCCGGGATTTTTTCTTGCTTACATTTTCTAATAAACGAAGGGGTAACGAGGCTTAATGGGATTTTTACCGCGATGATATAGTCGATCGGACTGTTCATTAATGCTAATTTCATTTCATTCACTTTGTCAAGCAGTTCATTTTCAAATGAAACGGTAACATAAGTAAATAATGTTGTGCAGCCCTTCTGGATGAACTGCTCGATGATGGTTTGTTTTAGCACTTGAAAGGATTCATGAGGTGAAATGTTTGAATTTAATAGAACAAAAGATGGGGTCATAATAAATGGCTCCAGATTCATCCTAATCATTCGATATTGCTTTGGACGAGTGATAATGGCTGATATTTTATCATCATCCACCAACAATGATTGTGTTTTCAGTTGTTTACTCTTAAGGATATTGGCCTTTTCAATGATATACGCCATCCTGCCACCCTTTCTGCTTTTTAAGACAAGCTATGCTGAAGTGGCTAAAACTATGTCAACGAAGCTGATTTTTTTAAAAAGAAAAAGCCGCATTGCGGCTCTTATTGGATTAAATGATGTAAATGAAGAAAGAAATTCGGATACGATACCGAGATAGACTCCGGATTTTCCAAAATTACCTCCCCGTCACATACGAGAGCAGCAATGGCCAGCATCATCCCAATGCGGTGATCACCGTGGCTGGAAACCGTTCCACCGGTTAATTTAGTTTGTCCATAAATAATCATGCCATCTGCGGTTGCTTCAATCGAGGCCCCCAATTTTCTCAGTTCCTCGACAACAGTGTCAATTCGGTTCGTTTCTTTCACCTTTAATTCTTCAGCATCTTTAATAATGGTCTTTCCTTTAGCCTGTGTAGCCATAAGAGCGATGATGGGAATTTCGTCAATAAGTTTCGGAATTAAGTCACCTTCAATTATCGTTCCGGTCAAATTTGATGATTTAACCACTATATCACCAGAGGGTTCAAAGGAGTCAGGATCATTTGATATAATTTGAACATTTGCCCCCATTTTTTCCAGCACCTCGAAGATACCAGTTCTTGTTGGGTTTAATCCGACATTTTTTAAGACAATTTCACTCTCCGGAATCACAGCCCCGGCCACAAGGAAAAAAGCAGCCGAAGAGATATCTCCGGGTACATGAACCTCTGCCGCTCTGAGGCGTTGGCCTCCTTTGACGGTAATCAGTCGTTGGTCTGTTTGAATTTCACCACCGAACTGACGAATCATTCTTTCCGTATGATCCCTTGTTTCAGCAGGTTCTTGAATGGTCGTAGTCCCTTCAGCCTGTAGCCCCGCCAAAATTAAAGCCGATTTGACTTGGGCACTGGCGACAGGAAGCTGATAATGGATCGACTTCAAATTACCGCCGCGGATTGCTATTGGCGTATAGTCCCCGTCCTTCCTTCCATCAATTACCGCCCCCATTTGCTTTAATGGTCCGGTTACTCTCGTCATTGGTCTTCTGGCGATGGATTGGTCGCCAGCAAGGGTTGAGAAAAAGGGTCTTCCTGCCAAAATCCCCATCAGTAATCGAATGGTGGTTCCGGAATTGCCAACATCCAATACTTCACTTGGTTCCGATAATCCTTCAAAGCCTTTCCCAAAGATGCGAAGCCGGCCATTTTCCTCCACAATCCTCACCCCGAGCTTTCTAAAGCAGGAAATCGTACTTAAACAATCTTCCCCAGGGAGAAAATTGGTCACCGTCGTTTCGCCATGGGCGATGGCCCCAAACATAACCGAACGATGGGAAATCGATTTATCTCCAGGTATCTCAATCTTTCCATTCAACCTATTTATATTCGTCTTTAATTTAACTGAAGCCATTTTATCACCTTTTTACAATCATTTTAGAGCCCATAAGATGTACTAAAGCTGGTATAGGAAAGGATGCACTTTTCCGCCCGTTCACGGTCCTCTTCTGTTTGAAAACTGATAACAAGGACACCAATAATATCTTCACGTGTTTCAAGGATACGGATATTGGTAATGCTAATCTTTTCCCGTGCCAAATAACCAATAACCTCTGCTACAACCCCGGGATAATCGGGGACATCAACAAATAAATCGTAAAAAGACGGAATAGCCCCTTTTTCCTTTTGCGGCAGACCATCACGAAATTGCTTCGCTAGGGAAAAATATTCATATATCTCTTTGCCTTTTCCTGATTCAAGCAGTTCTTTTACTGTGTTCATTTCGTCCTGCCACCGATTAAGCAGCTCAATTAAAACCTCACGATTTTGCAGCAAAATATCCTTCCACATTTTTGGGCTGCTGGAAGCAATCCGGGTAATATCTCTAAATCCGCCAGCAGCAAGACGTGGGATCAACTGCTCTTTTTCCGATAATTTTTCGGTTTGGCGAACAATGGAAGCTGCAATAATATGCGGAAAATGACTGACAATCCCGGTTACATAATCATGGTTATGGGGTGTCACCGTTAAAAACTTGGCATTGGTGCCCCTGAGCCATTTTTTTAGTTCCTCAACCTTTGACGCAGGAGTATTTTCATCAGGTGTCAAGAGGTAAAAGGCATTTTCAAATAGGATTTCTTTTGCAGCCGATACACCGCTTTTATGGGAGCCCGCCATTGGATGTCCGCCAATAAAAGTAATCCCTTTTTCCTTTAAATTTATTGCTGTTTCAACAATTGTTCTTTTCGTACTTCCTGTATCCGTTACGATCACATTAGGCTTTAACGCTAAATTTGCCAAAGCCTGAATAATCGATTTTGTATCGTTAACAGGGGCGGATACGATAATGAGATCAGCGTCAAGAGCCCCATCTGGGATGTTTTCCGCTGCCTCATCGATCACCCCCAACATTTTGGCAAGCCTCGCCTGTTCTCTATTAATATCAAAGCCTATAATGGTCACATCTTGATGTGCTTTTTTAATGCAAAGTGCTAATGAACCGCCAATTAATCCTAAGCCAATGATAAATACCCGGCCATTCAAGTTTAATTCCCCCTAAAAGAAAAGCGGATCTATTCCGCTTCAACGCAGGATCGCCGCTACAGCTTCCTACTTGTCTACTTTCTAATGAAAACTCGCCGACTGGCGAGTCCTTAAGGACCGTTCAGGAGACGCAGTTGAAATGAATGCGACATAGGAAAGTAAAAAATTCGAAAAAATTTTATGCTTTCCTAATAGCCAAAAAGTCTTCCAGGACCCTTAACAGCCCGTCGTTCTGTTCAGCTGAACCAACTGTAATTCTGACAGAAGTCGGAAATCCAAGAGCTTTTCCAGAACGGACAATATATCCTCTTTCCAATAAAAATTGGAATATTTTGTCAGCGTCTATCTGGAAATCAATTAAAATAAAATTGGTTTGCGATGGATAATACTTCAGGTTATGCTCGTGACAGAATTCATAAAATTGAGCAAGACCTTGTCGGTTCTTTTCTCTGCATGTTTTGACAAAATCCTGGTCGGCAATTGACGCCGCCGCCGCCATTTGAGCTAAAGCATTAACATTGAAAGGTTCGCGAGCTGGTTCAAGTGCTTTTATAATGCCTGGATTGGCTACCCCATATCCAACCCTTAAAGCGGCTAGGCCGTAAATTTTTGAAAATGTTCTTAAAACAATTAAATTATCATATTTGCGCGTTAAGCTGATGGAATCATAGTAATCTTCAGCAACAACATATTCATGATAAGCTTCATCCAGAACAACAAGAATATGCGGCGGAATCCGATCCAAGAAATTGACTAATTTTTGTTCTGAAATATATGTACCTGTCGGGTTGTTTGGACTGCAAACCCAGATTACATTGGTCTTCTCATCAATTGCAGCAAGCATTGCCTCAAGATCATGTTCACCATGAATCGCAGGAACTTCCTTAATAATCGCTCCCTCAATGACCGCATTGTGTTTGTATTGAGAGAAAGTATGCTCAGACATAATCGTGCTTGCATCTGGATGTAATAACGCTCTGGAAATGATTTGAATAAGGTTATCGGACCCGTTTCCAAAAATCAGCTCATCCTCGGAAACATTTAAGAAAGCTGCAAGCTTCTCTCTTAACAAGGTCGCATACCCATCTGGATAAATCGCCAAGCTTGCGGCACTTTGTTGAAGTGCAGCTAACGCCTGCAGCGAGCAGCCAAATGGATTTTCATTTGACGCCAGCTTAACAATATGTTCCAGATGATATTCCCTTTTTACAGACTCTATCGATTTTCCAGGCTGATAAGGGGTCAATGTTAATAATTGCTGTTTAAATCTCATCTATCCCACTCCATTTCTCACATGAATCTAACCGATGGCTTACCTAAGACTACTGGTCAAGTCTGGACGCAATATTTTTGCCCCATTTAAATATACATGGTTGATTTCATTCTGGGCTGCATCCGTATTTACATGGAGCATAATTCTGATGCACTTGGTTAATGAATCACGAACCGGAATTTCACGCATGCACATGACCGGAACATAAGTCCAGCCTGGAAAATTCCGCAAAACCTTTGAAGGAAAAACGGCATTAAGATCTTCTGTTGTTGAAATAAAGACGGAGGCAACGGATTCAGGCTGGATTTTATTCAGTTCAATTATTTTTGCGATTAACTCTTCGGTCGCGTTAAGAATTTCTTCAGCTTTATTGTTGTTAACCGTCGTCGCTCCTCTGATCCCTCTAATCATAACAACCCACCCTGATTTAAAAATTTTTCATTTGATCTAATAATAGCGAATCGTCAATTTCTCTTAAAACTGGCTTTCCAATTTGCTCAAGTAAAACAAAACGAGCCGTTTCCCCAATAGACTTTTTATCCTGCTTCATTTTAGTAAGCAATTGGGCAGCTGATAGCCCTTTGGGGATCCGGGTTTCGTACCCCAACTTCTCTACCCATGCTTTGAATTCGGCGAAATTAAATGAAAGCCCCTGTATTTCCTGGCTCAGTTTCAATGCAAAAATCATCCCAATCATCACTGATTCACCGTGGGTGAAATTTCCATAGCCCATCTCTGCCTCTATGGCATGCCCGAGCGTATGTCCAAAATTCAAATATGCCCTGATCCCTGTTTCCCTTTCATCCTTGCTGACAAAATCATTTTTTATCTTTATCCCCTTAATTAATGAATAAGATAGCTGCTTGATTGAGAGTGATTGTAAATCATCAATATTTTCCTTCAGCCATTGATAAAACGATAAATCGTGAATCAAAGCATGCTTAATCACCTCGGCGAATCCAGAGCGGATTTCCGTTGCAGGCAGGGTTGTCAGCAGTTCTAAATCATAAAAGACGGCTTCTGGCTGATAAAAAGCACCAATCATATTCTTTCCGAGCGGGTGATTAATTGCTACCTTGCCGCCAACTGCACTGTCATGCGCTAAAATTGTGGTCGGAATTTGAATAAACGGGATGCCTCTCATAAATGATGCGGCGACAAACCCTGACAAATCACCGACAGCACCGCCGCCTAATGATAAGATAAGCGACTTTCGATCCAGATGATTTTCAAGAGCAGTCGATAAGGCCTGATAATAAATATCAAAGGTTTTTGCCTTTTCACCGCTTGGAGCTGTATACACAACTGGGTTCCACTTTTTCGTGAGCGGAAGGATTTTGTCGAGATGAAGTTTAGCAACCGTTTCATCGGTCATAATTAACACTCTAGTAAGGTTCGGAAAATGGGCAGTTAAAAAGGCCGGAATATCTTTACAAACCCCTTCTCCAAGAAAAACATTGTATTGTTTAGATTTTGTTCCGATTTGTATTGTCTCCATTAAAAATTCCTCGCAAATTCATGCTGTCTTTTAATTTCTTCAGCAAAGGTATCAAAGCGGTCACTATAAAATTGTTCCACAAGGGCATTAGCCAGCTCCCAAGCCACTGCATGTTCTGCCACCACAGCCGCCGCCGGTACAGCACAACTGTCAGAACGTTCAACACTAGCTGCAAACGGCTCTTTTGTTTCAATATCCACACTCATCAACGGTTTATAAAGAGTTGGTATTGGCTTCATGACACCGCGCACAACAATTGGCATCCCGGTGGTCATTCCACCTTCAAAGCCTCCCAGCCGGTTTGTTTTGCGATAATACCCCTGTTTCGGGTCCCAAGCAATCTCATCATGGACTTCACTTCCTGGCTTCCGGGCTGCCTCAAAGCCAATGCCGAATTCAACACCTTTAAAAGCATTGATACTGACGATCGCTGCCGCTAACTTTGCGTCTAATTTACGGTCGTAATGAACATAACTGCCTACCCCTGTTGGCATACCAACAGCGATTACCTCAACGACACCTCCAATAGAGTCGCCATTTTTTTTCGCTTCATCGATCGCATCCATCATTTCCTGCTCGACATTCGGATCAGCCACTCGTACCGGTGAATGTTCTGTCCGCTCTTTTATCTCTTCTAGCGAAAGAGTGCTGGCAGCTTGTGCTTTGATTCCGGCAATTTCTACAACATGGCCGACAATTTCTACCCCAACCAGCGAAAGGAGTTTTTTAGCGACTGCCCCAGCTGCCACTCTTACCGTTGTTTCCCGGGCTGAGGAACGCTCCAAAACATTTCTCATATCCCGGTGTCCATATTTAATGGCGCCGTTTAAATCGGCGTGTCCTGGACGAGCACGAGTAACCTTCCGTTTTATTTCCTCCTCCTGCCCCTCTTGAAGAGGTTCTGAACCCATTATTTTAGTCCAATGTTTCCAGTCATTGTTTTTCACGACTAATGCAACAGGTGAGCCGATGGTCTTTCCATGCCTGACACCTGACATCATTTCGACAGTATCCTTTTCAATTTGCATTCTTCTCCCCCGGCCATAGCCTCTCTGCCTTCTCGCTAGTTCTTCATTAATATCTTGGACAACTAGCGGCATGCCCGAAGGTAACCCTTCGATAATCGTCGTTAATTGTGGTCCATGGGATTCCCCCGCTGTTAAGTACCTGAGCCCCATTCTCTTTCCCCCTTCAACTCATTAAAGAATTATGTATCAATATATCATATCAAAGGAAATTACTCTAGTAGAATAATTCAGAAAATATCAGGAAATTTTCTATAGAGAAAGAAAAAACACCCGTATGATAATCATACAGGTGCAGGAGTTGGATTAATAAATCCAATCATTTATTAGCTTGGAATAATCAACTAATTCCGATTCTTTAAAAAACAGGCCGATCTCCCGTTCAGCGCTTGCAGGTGAATCAGAACCATGGATTACGTTTTTGCCAACTGTTAACCCAAAATCCCCACGGATCGTACCAGGTGCAGCATCTTTCGGGTTTGTTGAACCCATCATTTGGCGGGCTGTGGCTATGACATTTTCACCTTGCCACACCATTGCAAATACTGGACCAGATGTAATAAAATCAACTAATTCACCAAAAAATGGACGTTCTTTGTGTTCGCCATAGTGCTTCTCGGCCAATTCAACAGGAATGCTCATTAACTTGGCTCCTACAAGTTGAAATCCCTTTTTCTCAAAACGGGCAACAATTTCCCCTATCAAATTACGCTGTACCCCGTCAGGCTTTACCATTAGAAACGTTTTCTCCATCAATTCCACTCCTAAATCAATATGTATATGATATTCATAAGAATAATCAGGAAAATAGTAACATTAATTAGACACTTTTTCAATAACCTTAAGTAAGCTTAAAATTTCCGTCTTCCAATAAACTTGGCAATGTCACGCAGGGCTTTTTTTGCTTTATTATCCGGCAATTCGTCAAGAATCCTTAAAGCTTTATCTAGGTACTGGTCACTTAGTGCGACTGATTTGGCAATCGCCCCTGATTGTTTGATTAAAGTGATAATCTTGGCAATTTCCGCAGCAGTCATATTTTCATGAACTGTCTCAATGGCCTTCTTGATTTCCTTATTTTCCATCGCAAACAGGGCGGGTGCCGTAATATTTCCTTGCAGGAGGTCACCTCCAGCCGGTTTTCCCAATTCCTTTTCTGTCCCTGTAAAATCTAAGATATCATCAATAATTTGATAGGACATACCAACAAAATAACCAAACAGGTATAGTTTTTTATGGACTGATTCTTCTACGTTAGCCGCTATTGCACCTAACTGACAGCTCGCAGCAATAAGCAAAGCGGTCTTTCGTTTAATTCTGCGAAGATAATCCCGCAGATTTTGATTAAAACGATATTTATCTTTAATCTGCTGTATTTCTCCGACCGTCACTTCCACCATAGTATTGGCTAGTATTTTATGGGCTTCCGGATTTTTGATATTTGTCATCAATTTGAGCGCAAGAGCAAAAACAAAATCACCTGTATACATTGCCGTTTGGCTGTCCCACTTTGCTTTCACAGTAGGCTGTCCCCTGCGAAGATCGGCATCATCAATCACATCATCATGTACCAGTGAAGCCATATGGATTAATTCAAGAGCGACAGCGACATTTTTCATCACATTAATGTCATAATCGCCATATTTACCAGCAAGCAAAACAAAAACAGGACGAATTCTTTTTCCTCCAGCCTGCAATGTGTGCATTGAAGCTTGTTTTAAAAGAAGAGACCTTGCTTGAATCGTCTCTCCCAGCTCTTTCTCAATAATATTGATATCCGAATTCAAAAATGAATACATCATTTTTAATTTCATTTGTATTCACCTGAGCTTTCATCCTGTTTCGTAACATTCTCTATCTTTTATAACCAATATGGACAGCAGCAGCACCGCCACTGTACGGCTTATATTTTACATCTTTTAATCCTGCTTGTTGAAACAATTGGGCTAATTCTTTCATCCCTGGAAAATCACGTGCTGATTCTTGAAGCCATGAATATTCTTTGTAGCTTTTGGCGAGAATTTTCCCGAATAATGGCATAATAAAGCGAAAGTAAAAGAAAAAAAGCTGCCTGTAGCCAATTAAGGTAGGCTGGGAAGTTTCAAGGCAGACCACTTTTCCACCAGTTTTGACAACCCGACGCATTTCTTTTAATACCTGAAGATAGTCAGGAACATTTCGCAAGCCAAAACCGATGGTGACATAATCAAAGCTATTATCGGGAAACGGGAGCTCCATCGCATTACCATGGATTAATTTCACCTGTTTTAGACCCAAATGCTCCACTTTTTCTCTTCCGACCTTTAACATATTTTCACTAAAGTCCAAACCGGTGACTTCCCCAGCTGGACCAACAGCCTCTGCCAAAGCAATCGTCCAATCAGCTGTACCGCAGCAAACGTCAAGCGCTTTAGAACCAGGCTGTACATCCATTCGTTTCATCGTATCCTTCCGCCACCTGAGATGCTGTTGGAAACTGATGACTGAGTTCATTTTATCATAGTCTTCGGAAATACTTTCAAACACATGATGAACCCGTTCTTCTTTCGATTGCTGCATTTTTTACCCTTCCTCCAAAAAAGTTTTTACATATGGCTGGTGTTGTTTTACCAGAAACCCAATTCTGCTTTCAAGGAACTCATTTAAGAAAGGAATCTTGTTCATTCCATCTTCAATTGTTTGTTTCGTTCGATCAAGAAGTTGATCGTATACGTTGATTAAATGAGATTGTTGTTTATCCGTTAGTTCAGATAAATGGACATCATCATGAGAATTAATGATATGCATTATTGCTTCGAAAACAATTGACCATTTCCGTTGAACATACTGTTTTTTTTCTGCAAGTAACCGTTTAAACAGTAATATATTGGCTGTTTGCTCATTCCATAAGTCCAGTTGAAAGTAGTTCGCAAAGTTTTTAAGCAATGCGCTTTCAAGCGACTTTATATTATTCATTAAGTTTTCGAGGTTATCTGATTCTTTATGGTAAACGGCAATTTTGTGTTCGTTCACTTCTTTAACACCATTAGAAAGTGTTTTAATCATCATAATTTCTTCCGAATCTGCCAAAAGCTTATAGTAAAGACCGCTGTAATAATCCCCAGCTAAAACCGTCAATTGCCGGCTTTTTTCATTATCTGTTTTCTCGGAGATATGTTCGTGGGTATCGAGAGCGGTTTGGATCAGCATGGTGGAAAGTGTGTAATTCTCTAGTTTCGCAATCGGTAATTCAAGAAGGTCAGTTATTGAAACTAAAATGAGCAGTTTATCCTCATCAATGATCGGAGTTTCAATATGTTTTAGCAAATAATTGTTAAAAACATACTTTTCAACCTTCCCTTTCATGCAGGTAAATTTTTGTCGAATTTCTTGCACCCAAATCACACCCTTGCTTCCCCAAAAATAAAATTCTATATGTATTGTTTAACCTATTAAGAAAGAAAAATTCGAGCCCATTGAACTTTTCATATCTGACTTCTCCATTAAACAAGGCAGAAACCATTATAACATAAAAGAATTTTTTATGGGCTGAATTTACAAAATAAATAATTTCCACTTTCAATCAACCATTTTTGGGATAAATCTATTTCTTTTGCTCACTATTTATTTCGCCGAATTGGGTTAAAATTTGTGCATTCCCTCTAATTTTGATGGCAGATGTATGTTCCGTAAATTGGGCGACAAGCACTTCCCCTTTGTCTAGCTTTTCCGAATGATGAAATTTGGTGTCGGTTCCCCTCGTTAACCCAATCACGTTGACACCATCATCATTTGCTTTAATAACCACATAATCGTTTGTTTGTAACTGCCGCTTTTCCATTCTGGTCACCTCAAATCTGTTTGATTAATTTTTAATTAAGGAGAGTATTTCTGATCGAGCTGCACGGTCCTCTGCAAGTGTCCCGCGAACGGAAGTCGTCACTGTTTTTGAACCCGGTTTTTTAACCCCTCTCATGGTCATACACATATGTTCTGCTTCGACAACAACCATAACTCCATGGGGCTCCAATTTTTCCATTATGCTATCAGCGATCGTTGACGTAATTCGTTCCTGCAGCTGTGGTCTACGGGAAATGGCTTCCACCGCTCGCGCTAATTTGCTTAAACCGGTAACGCGGCCATTTTGCGGAATATAAGCAACATGTGCTTTGCCAAAAAACGGGACAAGGTGATGTTCACACATCGAATAAAACGGGATATCTTTTACCAAAACAAGCTCTTCATGATCTTCACTAAAAATGGTTTCAAAATATTGTTTTGGATCTTCCTTTAAGCCGTTGAAGACTTCTTCATACATTTTTGCCACCCGTTTTGGTGTATCGAGCAACCCCTCACGGTTGGGATCTTCACCAATTGCCTCCAATATTAAACGTACCGCCTCTTCTATTTGGGTACGATTGACCTCTGACATTTCAATTCCTCCCACGCCTGTCGTAAAAAAGTTGACAAATTCAATATACATATTAGCATAATCCTTTCAATGCAGGCAAAAAAATAAAATGATATCCCCCTAAGATTCTATCCAAAAGCACCGATCATCTAACCGATTAAGCAAACAAAAGAAAAAAGGCCATGGACAATGCATGCCATGACCTTTTGCCTAAGCGTTCACTTAAAGCAACATATATGTAATTATTTTACAGCATCTTTAAGTGCTTTACCTGGTTTGAAAGCAGGAACTTTGCTAGCACTAATTTCGATTTCCTCGCCAGTTTGAGGATTACGACCCTTGCGTGCAGCACGCTCGCGTACTTCAAAGTTACCAAATCCAATAAGTTGTACCTTATCACCATTTTTTAAAGCATCTAGAATTGTATCAAAAACAGCATCAACTGCTTTTGTAGCGTCTTTCTTTGAAAGTTCGCCAGCCTCAGCTACCTTATTAATAAGTTCTGTCTTGTTCATGCCATTCACCTCCTCCCAAAGATTAATCAGATAAATGAGATTACTTATCTACATTTCTAAACAATTTTTCTAATTTCTATACGTCAAAGCGCTATTTTAACATGAAAGCCCAAAAAATAATTAACTTTTTTAAGCAGCAATCAAGTTTTAAGGCAAAATCCTATCATATAAGGGTTTTAAGCACTATAACGTAATCTGTTAAAAGATTATCACAATCAATTAAGCATATCAAGAAGAATTCATGAAATAAAAGCAAACTTTTCTTCACAACTAAAAAAGGGACCCGCTTCGGAGCCCCGGTTTAAAGAATGATGGCAATCAATCCGCCTGATCCTTCATTAATGATCCTTTCTAATGTTTCTTTTAATTTGTATCTGGCATTTTCCGGCATCAATGAAAGCTTTGCTTGAATTCCTTCGCGAACAATCGAACTTAAACTACGTCCAAAAATATCTGAATTCCATATGGACAGCGGATCATCCTCAAAATCTTGCATTAAATAGCGAACAAGCTCTTCACTTTGTTTTTCAGTCCCAATAATCGGTGCAAATTCTGATTCAACATCGACTTTAATCATATGGATCGAAGGAGCAACTGCTTTTAGTCTCACACCGAAACGGGCACCTTGACGAATGATTTCCGGCTCCTCCAAGCTCATATCGGAAAGCGTCGGTGAAGCTATTCCGTATCCGGTTTGTTTCACCATTTTTAAGGCATCAGCGATATGATCATATTCCGCCTTTGCATGGGCAAAATCCTGCATTAACTCTAATAAATGATCTTTACCTCTAATTTCAACACCGACGATTTCTTTTAAAATATCATCATATAGTTCATCGGGTGCGAATAAATCAATTTCGGCGACTCCTGTGCCCATTTCAACACCGGCTAGTCCGGCTCTGTCGATAAAATCATATTCACTGAAATGTTGCACAACCTGGTCAACATCTCTTAATCTCTTAATATCTTTGACCGTTTCTTTTACGGCCTCCTGATAGCTCTCCCTGAGCCAATGGTTTTCTTTCAATACCATCACCCAGCTTGGAAGATTGACGTTTACCTCGAGGACAGGGAACTCATAAAGCGCTTCCCGAAGGACATTAAGACAATCGCTTTCACGCATGCTTTCCACACTCATCGCCAAGACCGGAATGTCGTATTTTTCCGCTAAATTCGCTCTTAACGTTTCCGTACTTGGATGGTATGGCTGGGCGCTGTTTACCACCATGATAAATGGTTTCCCGACTTCCTTCAGTTCTTCAATAACTCTTTCCTCTGCTTCGATATAATTGCTTCTTGGAATTTCTCCAATCGTTCCATCCGTTGTTACGACAACTCCGATGGTTGAATGTTCTTGGATTACCTTTCTCGTACCAATTTCAGCAGCCTCATGAAATGGAATCGGTTCCTCATACCATGGAGTGTTAATCATTCTCGGTCCATTTTCATCCTCATAACCTTTGGCACCTGGTACAGTATAGCCGACACAATCGACCAGTCTTATGTTTACATCCAAGCCTTCATCAACGTGAACAGTGGCTGCCTGATTGGGAACAAATTTTGGCTCTGTTGTCATAATGGTTTTCCCTGCAGCACTTTGCGGCAGTTCGTCTTGTGCCCGAGACCTCTCCGCTTCACTGTTTATATTCGGTAAAACGACCAGCTCCATAAACTTCTTAATAAATGTGGATTTTCCGGTCCGTACTGCACCGACTACTCCTAAATAGATATCGCCGCCTGTTCTTTCGGCTATATCTTTAAAAATATCGACCTTTTCCAAGTGATCCCCTCCCGATCATAGACTAAAGTGGGATAATTTCATCCATTAGGTATTTTAGGACAGTATATGTTTATGACGTTGTCCTATCCTGTTATGACAGTTTTGTAAAATTTTCTCCCTCCTTCTCACCTATTCATAAGTTATTTAGTATCTATCTTGTTTTAAATTCAATTGAATTGGAGGGTTTCTATTTAAAATTCGGGATTGTGAACTTAATTATAATAGTCAGCTATTTTCAGCAAAAAACCCTTCTCCTACAATATATTTTGCAGAAAAAGGGTTATGACAAAAATTAAAAATCGATGACATATCTAGCTAAATTGGATGTAGTGAACTAAGATATTAAAGAAATCAGTTTTATTTTTCGAGAAAAATCGGTTCTTTCGTTTTCGCATCGACCGTATAGGGCAATGAATACGCTGGAACAAACATCGAATCATCAACTAAAATAGAGCGGATATCCTCACCAGGCTTTAAGGGTTTATGATTTTTTTTGATAGCCTCGTAAAGGTCGGGGCGATAATCCACATATACCTCCGCTTTGGTATTTACAACAAATGACAGGTTTTTATTTGTAAAAGGACTGGTTACAAATGGGGGTTGTTCATACCCCAGTTTTTTAAAATCAAGTGAATAAATATTTTTAGCAATTTCCTTTTTAAAAGGTGGATAACCATTTGTTTTAATCCTTAAATTGATATCACGAATGGCCTCAGCTGTCCTTAGATCAAGCAATTTAACAGTTGGATCCGTTTCCACGTTTACCAGTACATACTGAAACACCCCGCCGCTCTCAAATGCATTTCCTGGGGGCTCAGCGATGTATTTTGGAGCAATTTTCTTAAAATCAATCGGATATTTTTGATAAATTGGTGTTGTCGCATCCTTTGTTTTGATGGGAAGAATCCCGCCGTTATCCTTTCTAAATGAATCTACAGCAGTTTGCACCGTTTTTATTTGCTCCTTATAAGGGACTTGATTCTGTGCAAGGTTTTCTTTCGGATACATACATCCAGCCAGTAGAAAAGTAGTAAAAGCTATTAGACAACCAAGCAATTTCCTTTTCATTTAATCACCTTTATTGTTATGTATTTATTCCACTTTACGCTAAGAACACAATCAGCAACGTCAAACCGGCACAGATCATAAAGATATAAGCGAGAACTGCCGTAACAAGCCGAAGGAAACCATGCAGTTTATATCTGCTTAAATAAATCGTAATAATAGCCAAAAACATTAAACCCATACCGGCAATCGAAATCCACATTTTCAGCATACCCGGTGACAACTTTATCCCCCCCTTTAATCGATTGTTATTATAGCATAGAAAGGCGAGATGCATAAAAAAAAAGCTAAAGTAAAGGGGGCGTAAACTTTACTTTAGCAACGTTTAGACTAAATTACCCATTCTCCAGGCGTCATACTACCAATTTGCTTCGCTTGCATTGTATGCATCCATAAGAAAAAACGTCTCGACGAACGCCCAAATAGCTAATAAAAAGGGCTCTCTTTTTCAATTAAATTCCGTTTCATCGATTCTTTCTTCTAGTATATTAACTAAATCTTCCATCTCGTGCGTTTTTCCCCGGGACATAAGTATTTCTGCTGCATCCTTTGCATCTTTGCCATTAAAAAGAACTTCATACAAAGCCGCAGTAATCGGCATTTTGACATCATATTTTTTGGAGAGCTGATAGGCAGCCTTCGTTGTCCTTACCCCTTCGACGACCATTCCCATACTATCAAGCACCTCATCAAGTGACTTTCCTTTTCCAAGCATATTACCCGCTCTCCAGTTTCTCGAATGTACACTCGTACAGGTGACAATTAAATCACCAATGCCTGCTAAACCGGAAAATGTTAACGGGTTTGCGCCCATCTTCGTGCCAAGACGGGCAATTTCTGCTAACCCTCTGGTCATCAATGCCGCCTTTGCATTATCACCATAGCCGAGACCGTCGGTAATCCCAGCTGCCAAGGCAATAATATTTTTTAATGCACCGCCTATTTCCACTCCAATGACATCGGAATTAGTGTAGACACGAAAGTTATTGTTAATGAATAAATCCTGAATTTTTTCTGCAGCCGCCATATTTTCCGAGGTTACCGCAACCGTAGTCGGATGTCTTAAGCTTACCTCTTCGGCATGACTGGGACCGGAAAGAACAACAACATCCTTAAGGAGTTCTGCCGGCATTTCTTCCTTGATCATTTCGGAAATTCTTAGTAATGTATCGGGCTCAATTCCTTTACTTACATGAGCGATCGTGATGGGGGCCGTTAACACTTCACGCATTTTCCCAATTACTTCGCGAATTGCCTTAGTAGGTACGGCTAGAACGACTGTTTCAATACCGGCTAAAGCATCACTAAGAGAAGCATAGCCGGTAATTAACTCCGAAAGAGAAATTCCCGGCAAATATTTTTTATTGGTATGGGCCTCATTAATTTCTTTAACTTGTTCTTCATTATGGCTCCATAAGCGCACTGCATGATCATTATCTGCTAGAACCATGGCCAATGCCGTTCCCCAGCTGCCGGCTCCAATAACAGTAATAACCTCCTTCTTGTTCTGCATAACATTCACTCTCCTTCGTTTATTTTCTTTCCCTGGCAAATATTTTGATCGGTGTACCTTCAAATCCAAAAGCATCCCTAATGCGATTTTCCAAAAAACGCTCGTAGGAAAAGTGCAATAATTCTGGTTCATTCACAAATATAACAAATGTTGGCGGTTTAACAGAAACTTGGGTAGCATAAAAGATTTTTAACCGTTTACCTTTATCTGTCGGCGTTGGATTCATTGCCACAGCATCCATAATAATATCGTTCAAAACACTTGTCTCAACCCGCATCGAGTGATTTTGGCTGGCAAGATTAATCATTGGCAAAAGCGTATGGATCCGTTTCTTTGTTTTAGCTGATAAAAAGACAATGGGTGCATAATCCAAGAATAAAAAATGATCCCTGATTTTTTGTTCGAACTCCTTCATCGTCTTCTCATCTTTTTCAACAGCATCCCATTTATTGACGACGATGACGACAGCCCTGCCGGCTTCATGTGCATATCCGGCAATTTTTTTATCCTGTTCAATAATACCCTCTTCAGCATTCAGAACCACCAAGACAACATCGGAGCGTTCGATTGCCCTTAACGCTCGAAGAACGCTGTACTTTTCAGTTGTCTCGTATACCTTGCCTTTTTTTCTGATTCCTGCAGTATCGATGATCGAATATTTTTGACCATTATACGTATAGGGAGTATCAATTGCATCCCTTGTTGTTCCAGCAATATGACTGACAATGACACGTTCCTCGCCCAAAATGGCGTTTACCAATGAAGATTTTCCGACATTTGGCCGGCCAATGAGCGAAAACTTAATAACATCATCAGCATACTCCGTTTCTTCTGTTTTTGGGAAGTATTTTGCTGCTGCATCTAATAAATCTCCTATTCCTAATCCATGGGACCCCGAAATCGGGATGGGTTCACCAAAACCCAGCGTATAAAAATCATAAATTTGATCACGCATTTCCGGATTATCAATTTTGTTTACCCCAAGAATGACAGGCTTCTTCGTTTTATACAGAATCTTTGCGACTTCTTCATCAGCAGGTGTAACCCCTTCTCTGCCATTCGTTAAAAATATAATGACATCTGCTTCATCCATGGCTATTTCGGCCTGCTGACGGATTTGCTCTAAAAACGGCTCATCGCCAATATCAATGCCTCCTGTGTCAATAATATTAAAATCATGAGAAAGCCACTCTCCAGAGCTATAGATACGATCTCGCGTTACCCCTGGAACATCCTCAACAATGGAAATCCTTTCGCCCACAATTCTATTAAATATGGTGGATTTCCCGACATTCGGTCTGCCGACAATGGCAATAACAGGTTTAACCATACCAATCGCCGTCCTTTCTATACCAATAATAAACATCAACCATTTTACCCTGTAAGTATTAATGAAAAGAAACCCTTCTGGTACATAGAAGGGCCAACCTTTATAGTGTAGCAAATGTTAATCCTTACCCGCAATGGAAAGGTTGTGACAATTGAATCATGAAGACTTTTGCTTCGCTTTCTCATAAAGTTGCAGCTGGTTCTGCAGGAAAGCACCTAAATTTTCTAATAAACTCCAGCATACTAGTAATACTGAAGTTAAGGAACAAACATCCAAGTAAGCAAAGCCACCAACCGAATAGGGAATATGCAGTTTATTTAAAACAAACGCCGTTAGAAACTCTCCCTGCATTGTACCACTTACAGCGATTACAATTCTCCCATGCAATTTTTTTTGTAAAATGATGGTTAAAAAGCACATGCCTATACTGATCAGCCATTCTTTTTTTAAAATAACCCAGATTGGGTCAAAAATTTCAAATAAATGAAACGAAACATAGGCGATCGAAATAATTAAGGCACAAATAGAATAATAAATGATAGCCGTAAATTTTTCATTAGCAATAAAAAAGTAAGAAAATAATAGTAACAATATTCCACTCCAGGTTATCTCAAATCTTCCCAGAAACAAATGACTATTAGACAAAATGATAACAATTAAAATAATGGCTGCCAGTTTGAGGCGATATTGGTTTGATTTCTCCATCATAAACGTTACATACACCCAAAAGATCCAAAAGATCCAATAAAACATTGCCCCTTCCAATCGATTCACCTCCGATTACTCCTATTATGGGTATCCCATAGGCAGTTTCATACTACTAGGAATAATATTTTCAAAGTGAATCATCTTATTAGGAGGAGGTGTGCAATGATGGGAAATGACCGACACGAAAGAAAGTTAAAGGCATCGCGGAGAGTGGAATCCGACCGCGATCAAGCGCTGCATTATCCTGGTGCCACTAAATTATCAAGTCCCGAGGAAGCCAGGGGCTTAAATGATGGAAAAAGATAGAAAAATAAAGCTCTCACGAAGTGAGAGCTTTATTTTATGCTCCGCTGGCTAAATTTTTTCGTATCAATACCTCTTTGGTTTAACCAATGATAGGTATCTCCGGAAATGATTAACGGAGTTCTTTTAATATCAGCGATACTGGTTGCCCCTAATGCCGTCATAATGAGAGTTATTTCTTGATGAAGTCGATCAATTTCTTCCCTTAAAGTATCAATTCCTTTTTGAACCAGCGTTTTTAAAAAGAAGCCGGCCATCCCGATGGCTTCAGCACCAATTGCGATCCCCTTAACAACATCGATTGCTCCCCGGAACCCTCCTGAACCAATAATAGAAATAGAATGATCAGCAATGGAAGATGCCTCAATGATTGAAATAGGCGTAGGAATCCCCCAATCAGCAAAAAAGGAAAGTTCCCTTTCCCGGCGTTTATTTTCTATTTCGGCAAAATTGGTCCCACCAAAACCGCCAACATCAACCAGTGACACGCCAATCGAGGCCAGTGACTCGACTGTTTCCCGTGACATCCCGAAACCAACTTCTTTGACGATTACCGGCACTTCAACGGCCCTGACGATGGCCTCAATTCGTTTCAGTGCCCTGGTAAAATCTCTATCTCCTTCCGGCATCGTTAGCTCTTGAATCACATTTAAATGGATTTGCAAAGCATTCGCTTCAATCATATCAACCGCTTCTTTAGCCTGATCAGCGGCAGCCTCACTTCCCAGATTGGCAATCACAATTCCTGAAGGATTCTCCTTCCTGACCACTTCGAAGGTATATTTTTCTGTCTTATCCTTGATGGCAGCCATTTGAGAGCCGACAGCCATTGCCAATCCCGTATCCCTGGCTACTTGTGCCAGTTCCTTATTAATGCGATAGGTTCGATCGCCACCGCCGCCTGTCATGGCATTGATAAAAATTGGCGAACTTAAATAAAGTTCGCCAATCGAGTGGTCTAATCGAACATCGAACGTACTAATATTAGGCAGACTTTGATGAATAAATTTTATATCATCAAATGCAAAAACCGATTTCTGCTGATTTGCAAGGGCATAGCGAATATGATCCCACTTTCGTTCAGATCTCGACACAGTTTATCACCATTATTTTTTTAAATTCTTTAGTTTATCCCCGATAACTTCTCCAAGCTGGAAGCCTTTTGTTTCTTCCGGAAGTTCATAATCAAACTTTTCCTCTGGCTCTTTTTCGAGAAGCTCTTTAATGCTTAATGATAAACGTTGTTCAGCTTCGTTTGCATCCAGTACCTTAACTTGAACTTCCTGCCCTTCTTTTAGCACCTCGTGTGGTGTAGCAATATGTTTATGGGCAATTTGCGAAATATGCACAAGTCCTTCTACTCCCGGGAATACCTCGACAAAAGCACCGTAGGAAACGAGCCGCTTCACGGTTCCGGTTAAAATGCTTCCTTTAGGAGCTTTTTCAGCAATATTGGACCAAGGACCTGGTAATGTTTCTTTAATGGATAAGGAAATTCTTTCGTTGTCACGATCAACACTTAATACTTTTACCTGAACTTTTTGACCTTCGTGGACAACGTCAGAAGGTTTGTCAACATGTTCATGGGATAACTGAGAAATATGAACAAGACCATCGATTCCGCCAATATCGACAAAAGCACCAAAATCAGTGATTCTTTGGACTGTGCCTTCAATCACTTGACCTGGCTGCAGTTCTTCAAGCCGGTTTTGTTTTTGTTTTCCTTTTTCCTCTTGGACTACTGCACGATGGGAAAGAATTAAGCGATTCTTTTCTTTATCAAGTTCGACAATCTTAAACGTTAATGTACGTCCTTTATAATCACTGAAATCTTCGACAAAATGCGTTTCAACCAGTGATGCCGGGACAAAGCCGCGCACTCCCAGATCAACAACAAGTCCGCCTTTGACAACGTCTTTGACCTCAGTTTCAATCACTTCGCCAGCTTGAAACTGCTGCTCCAAAGTATCCCAGGCTTTTTCGGCATCCACTTTTCTCTTTGAAAGGATTAATGCCTCTTCTTCAACTTTTAAGACTTCTAATTCCAATTCTTCTCCTTCTTGAACAGCATCTGAAGCTTTTTCAATATGCAAGCTTGAAAGTTCACTGATCGGAATGATACCATCCAGTTTACTTTCTTTAATATCTACAATAACCTGTTTTTCTTCAACCTTTGTAACTTGTCCGGTTACTTTGTCACCGACTTCAAAACTCTTGACCTCAACTTGATTTAACTCTTCAGACATATGTAATCCTCCTTAATCCATTTACTACAAAATATATAAATGCTTTATTTTCAGTAAGAGCATTCTGCGCTAAATAATGAAAATAATCGAGTAAAACTAGAGAATATTCGAAAAAGAATCTTAATTAATAACTTCTTATAAATAGTCTATTTTGTCAAGCAGAAGCTACTGATACTCTCTTATAAGTTTATGAATTTCTGCCATAATTAATTCAGTTACCTGGTCAGCAGAAGCTTTTTCTTTTCGCAATTTTTCCATCTCAATTGGCTTTCCAAAAACTACCTTTACTCTATGAAAGCTTTTATAAGGACCGATCACAGCGCAAGGGACAACGTCAGCATCTGTTCTCAAGGCAAAAAAACCTGCCCCAGCCAGTCCTTTCCCCAGTTCTCCTGTTTTACTTCTGGTTCCTTCGGGAAAAAGTCCTAAAACATGACCTTCTTTTAAAATACTTAGACCTTTTCTAAGTGCCTCACGATCACTCATGCCACGCTTTACCGGAAAAGCATTGAGATTTCTGACAATTCCCCCTAACACCGGAACACGAAAGACTTCTGCTTTTGCCATAAAGTGGACCGGTCTCGGTGCACAAATCCCAACAAGAATCGGATCAAAATTATGGATATGATTGGAACATAGAAGAACTCCGCGTGAGTCTTTGGGGAAATTCTCAATCCCGATTACTTGAACCCGATAAAGTGGTTTAAAAATCACCGTTACAACAGATCTTGCAAAATCATAGAAGGTCACATCTGACCAATCCTTTCGTCCACCAGAGCCATTATTTGATCGACTACTTCTGGTATCGTCAAAGAGGTCGTGTCGATTTCAATTGCATCCTCGGCTTTTTTCAATGGGGCTGTTTCTCTTTCCGAATCGATTTTATCCCTTAGTGCTATTTCTTGTTTTAATTTTTCCAAATCTGACGGGAAACCTTTTTGTTGATTTTCCAAATGACGACGCAAAGCCCTTTCCTCCACGCTCGCCCGTAAAAATACTTTAACCTCAGCGTTTGGCAGGACATGTGTCCCGATATCTCTCCCGTCCATGACCACACCGCCGTTTTGGGCAAATTTTTGCTGTCTTTTGACCATTTCCTTACGCACCTTTGGGTGTTTGGAAACAATTGAAACAGAATTGGTAACTGCAGCAGTACGAATCTCATGGGTTACATTCTGATCGTCGAGATATACTAATTGTCCACTTTCTGCAGGAACTAATTCAATTTCTGTAGACATGAGGGATTTTAATAAAGCTTCTTCATCCTCAATGTCCAGATTGCCGATTATCGCTTTATATGTTAACGCCCTGTACATTGCCCCGGTATCTATGTATAGATAGGATAATTTTTCTGCGACAATTTTCGCAACCGTACTTTTACCCGCTGCTGCTGGCCCATCAATGGCGATAGATAATTTCTTTTTCATAAGTCCTCCTACATTTATCAAAATCATCACTATGCTGGCTTCTCTTTATTTTACCATAAGATAAAGAAATGCTTCTTTTTTTTTTGCGCTCAATTCATAAAAATAAAGCAGGCTCCCCTGCTTTTATTTTCCTTTTAAGGTTTCAAGAATATCGGTTATTGTATTTTTAGTAACCCCTTCATACTTCGTTAATTGCTTGACTTCTGGCAAAAAATTAAGTTGGTGAAAAAAGATTTGGGTCAATATTAAAAATAAAAATTGAACAATAACAAGTTTAAATAAAAATTTCTCAGCCCTTTCCAAAAAAATCCTCCTTCATATCTTCCATCTTCTTATGATCGCAGTATTTTATTATGTTTGACTTAACTAAGGAAAAGGAAAAGCAGCATGCTTTTCCCCTATAAAACATCGTCATACACCGTTTCAGAATTTTTTAGTTTTTCTACTTCCTCTTCCCTTCCATTTTCGGCGTTGATAAAGATGCGATAGGTGTCATCTTTAATGGTACCAAGAAACTCATAGCACAATACTTCCTTATTGGCATCATTGATGATGACTGCCCGTCTGTCTTCCATTACTTTTAAATTGGGATTCATTTTTTTCCGTGCCTGCTCTAAGGTTATAGCTGGTTTTTCAAATGTCCGCTTCTGGTATGACGTTAAGTATTCGTCTGCAGATACACCAACAATATCACCATTATCAAGAGCAACTTTAACCTTGATCGATTCCGGATAAATGCGAATCCCGTTCGTATTGGTCACAAAATTTAAGACACCGATATTGTCGTATTGGGTGCTTTCGGATAATTCTAAACCGGTAAAGCCGGTATCCTTTAAAAATGCTTGGGCTTTTGTCACAGCATCATGCAGGCTTATTGTTGGTTTCCTGACCTTCCTTTGATTGATAAACCAAATGGGATGGCCGCCTTTCTTTGTGATATCCATGCTGGCTTCCTGACCGGTTTTGGAATTTTTTAGCGAAATACTATAAAAACCATAATCAGAACCTTTCCCATTTTCGGTCACTTTAACCTTCGCATTACCATCGAAGTTCATATATTTTTTGGCAATTTTGAGCGCAGTAGTTCGTGATATCGGACTTCCCTGAACATTTTTAAAATTCTCATCTCGTTGCTGCATGTTGGCATACGTCGGGCCAAAATCTGTTTCATCAAAGCCAGAGACTGTTTTTTCGACAGTTTTAAAGCCATCTATAATCGTATTGTCTGTCGTTTCCTTACCGGAAGCCAGGGCTAGCTCAACATCCATCCAACGCAGGTTATTTTTTAAAACCATGTGCTGTACTTTGCGAAGCTCACTTTGAATATTGCCGGATTGTTTATAAAGCACCTGTAAAGTTTTATATTCTTTCTCAGTCAGGGGCTCTTTATCTAAATCCCGAACGGCCGTATGATAACTGAAATTTCCTATATTTGTTAAAAACTCTTCTGTTTTATTAAATGGCAATAATGTCAAAGGAAGCTGACCAACATTGTTATGGGCTTCTGAAGTAATTCTCCAGACCTCAGCTAAAGACGGCGACAATGAATGCCGTGAATTCATTGCCAGTGTTGCACCAATTTTATCATGCAATAAATCCATTTGGTATGTTAGACCGTGGAATGCTCGCTGATAACTATTTTCAGCATTTAGGAGAATGGCATTTTTTTCTTGATGCTCTTGATAACCCCAATAACCAGTCCCAATTACCCCAAGTGCCAAAACACCTATTATTAAACCTCTTATCAATTTTACTTCACCCCTACTTGCAAAAAATATGTTTCCCAATTCTTTTGATTTGTGGCCTTGACCAGATCCACGCACTTGTTGCAGTTGCAGGATTAAAATAGTAAATAGCATTCCCCGTAGGGTCCCACCCATTAATTGCATCAATGACTGCCTTTTTTGATGTTTCATTCGGAGTTAGCCAGATTTGCCCATCCGCTACGGCTGTAAAGGCCCCCGGCTGAAAGATGACTCCAGCAATCGAATTAGGAAACTTTGGGTTTTCCACTCGATTGAGGATCACGGCGGCAACGGCAACTTGGCCAATATAAGGTTCTCCCCTTGATTCACCATGTACAGCATTCGCCATTAATTGAATATCATTTTGCGAGAAACCTCTGGGAATGTTGACAGCTGACGCTTTGCTTCCCGTGTTTTTAGCTGCTTTAGGATTGTTCGCTGAACCAGCATTTCTAATATATTTGGTTGATTTTACAAGTTTTGCCTTTGTAGCTTGTCCGGCCAAGCCATCGATGGGCAATCCAAATTCATATTGAAAGTTTCGCAATGCCCAGTAAGTCCCCCAGCCAAAAACTCCATCTATCTTCCCATGATAGAAACCAATATATTTCAGCCTTGATTGTAGTTCTATGACATCTTCTCCGACTGCACCCTGCTGGATGATTTGATTAGAAAAGGCCTGAACCTTTTGGGTACTTATAAATGGAAGGGATGTCATTACTAATGCGGCAATGATCAACCGTTTCAGCAAACCGGCTTTTGTTTTCATGGAATAATTACCCCCATTATAAATCATTTACAGTACACCTATTTTTTGTTAATCGCACATTTTTATTCCACAAAGAAAAAACCCTTCATCAAGAATGAAGAGTTTTTTGGACAGTGAAACGTTTTTTCATATGTTTGACACTTAAAATTTTTGCTTTTTTTACTTTTGTCAATCCAAACCACCAAAGGAAAATCATAAATGGAAAAATAATATAGAGCCAATGCTCCAAAGAAAGCAGAATGTAATCGTAAAAACCGTGAAGTATAAATGGTAATAATAATGAAAAAAGAATCCATTTTGCTTTTCTTCCTTCAGTAAACTTGGCTTTCCCAATATAAAAGCCCATTATTACCCCAAAGAGCGCATGACTGGAAACAGGAAATAGGGCGCGGGTCACCGCATGTTCAACCCCATTAGCAATCAAATAAAAAATATTTTCAATTGTAGCAAAGCCCAGTGATACAGCAACCCCGTAAACAATCCCATCGAATGGTTCATCAAATTCCACATGCTGATATACTGCATAATAAAGGATAAACCACTTAAAAAACTCTTCCAACAGACTTGTGCTGAAAAATGCCCCTGTAAGATTCGAGTTAATCACATGCTCCGTTTCAAGTACATGCTGAATAAACATAATTGGAAATACGAGAAGGGTACCATATAAGAATGTCCGTAAGACAAAGGAGATTGGTTCCGGTTCATATTCATCTCTTAAATAAAAATAACTCAGTAAAGCCAAACCAGGGGCAAATCCGGCTGATAATATTCCCAGCATGTCGAACCTCTTTTCAGAATCCATTTTCTTCATCGTACCACGAAATAGGGGATGAATAAAATGAAAGATTCCCTCACTTAACTGATTTTTTTACAAATCATTATTGTTAGAATTCTATTTTCTCAATTCCACTTGCCAGGGCCACGGCTAATTTTATTCTTGCTTTCTTTGAATCATTATCACTGCCAAGAATAACGCCCTTTTGATAAAGGTCATAGGCGCTTCCCTCGTAATCATAGGTCGTGTAAACTGAGCCTTCCTCGGCACTGGTGGTAATGACCAACTTGATTCCTGCCCGAATAGCTGCCTCGATTTCCTGCATCATCTTTGGAGCAACTTGCCCCCGCCCGACACCTTCTAGAACAATTCCTTTGACCCCGGCTTCTCTGGCTGCCTTGATGAATTTCCCATCAGCACCAATATAACATTTAATGATCTCGACTTGCGGCAGACTTGAGCGGACTTTAAAATACTCTCTTTTTATTGGCTTTTGATAGACATAAACTTGATCATTATCGATAATACCAAGATAGCCAAAGCCAAAAACATTGAATCCTTGAATATTTGAGGCATGCTCTTTTTTTACGTATCGAGCCGCAAAAATTCGTTCATTAAAGACAACGACCGTTCCCGCATTATGCAAATCGGTTGAGCAGGCAGTGTAAATGGCATGACGTAGATTAATGTAAACATCACTTCCCAAATCCTCCGGGGAACGTTGCGAACCTGTTACTACAACTGGCCGCGGATCGCTAATCGTCAGGTCAAGAAAATAGGCAGTTTCCTCCATCGTATCCGTCCCGTGAGTAATCACGATGCCAGAAATAGATTCATCTTCAAAATAATTTTCAACTTTACTTTTGAGCACGAGTAAATCGTCAAAAGTAATATGGATACTAGCTTTTTGAAACACAGATTCAACAATTACTTCAATATCCTCTGGTAATTGACACATAGCCGCCAGTTCCTCACCCGTTAATGCACCTGAGGATAATTTACCGGATGCTTTATTCGGTTTGCTGGCGATTGTACCGCCGGTTGTTAATAAAACTACTTTTTTCATCATTCAATCACCCTTGCGTTTTTTCTAAGATGGATTTAGCAATTAATTCCCCGTGGAACCGGCCATTTTCAATAAAGATTTCATTAGCATTATTCCCTGCAGCAATCACTCCGGCAATGTATACACCCGTAATATTGGTCTCCATCGTCCCGGGATTAATGATCGGTCTCCCTGTTTCATCGTCAATTTGGACACCGATAGCTTTTAAAAATTGGTGATCAGGATGATAGCCAGTCATTGCAAAAACGAAATCATTAGCTATAGATATTTCCTTTCCATCTTGAAGATAAACGACAGTTGTCTCAGTTATTTCCTTTACATGGGCATTAAAGTGCATGCTGATCACGCCATTTCTCACCAACGATTCAAATTCAGGCAAAATCCATGGCTTGATACTTGGCGAATATTCCCCTCCGCGATATAACACCGTGACTCTCGCTCCCGCCTTTACGAGTTCAAGAGCGGCATCGACACTGGAATTTTTTCCGCCGATTACACAGACATCCTTATCAAAATAAGGATGGGCTTCTTTGAAATAATGAAATACCTTGGGTAAATTTTCACCCGGGACATTCATATAATTTGGATGATCATAGTAGCCGGTTGCAATTATAATGTAACGTGCATGATAGGTGCCTTTTGAAGTATTAACCGTAAAGCCCTCGATGGACTTCTCAACTTTCATTACTTGTTCATAAGCATTGATTCTTAAATTTTTCCGTTTTGCCACTTCGCGGTAATAGACAAGCGCCTGATTTCTTTTTGGTTTATACGTATCCGTGACAAATGGAAAACCGCCGATTTCTAATTTTTCACTTGTACTAAAAAATGTTTGGTGTGTCGGGTAATGATAAATCGAATTTACTACATTGCCCTTTTCAATAATAAGCGGGCTTTTTCCAATATCCTGCAACGCAATTGCTGCCGCTAGCCCACAAGGACCGGCGCCAACTATGATAATTTCTTCATTTTGCACCGTGATTACACTCCTTATTCAAAACATTAAAAACTCCTACCTGATAATGATAGGAGTTTTTCTTTAATAATTCAATCTTAAATCCAGCCTCTAAAGCGGCTTGCTTCTGCCATTTTTCTGACTCCGACCATATAGGCCGCAAGGCGCATATCAACACGGCGTGTTTGGGCAGTATAATAAATATTATTAAATGCTTTGACCAAGATCTTTTCCAGCTTCTCCTCTACTTCTTCCTCTGTCCAATAATAACCTTGGTTGTTTTGAACCCACTCAAAGTAAGAGACAGTGACACCGCCGGCCGAAGCCAGTACATCCGGAACAAGGAGGATGCCACGCTCTGTTAATATTTGGGTTGCTTCCAATGTTGTTGGACCGTTTGCTGCTTCAACAACGATGCTTGCCCGAATATTGTGAGCATTTTCTTCTGTAATTTGATTTTCAATTGCTGCCGGAACAAGAATGTCGCAATCCAGCTCAAGCAGCTCTTTATTTGTAATCGTGTTATCAAATAATTTGGTCACCGTACCAAAACTGTCTCTTCTATCCAGAAGGTAATTAATATCAAGGCCGTTCGGGTCATATAAAGCACCATATGCATCAGATATGCCAACCACTTTTGCACCGGCATCATGCATGAATTTTGCCAAATAACTGCCAGCATTACCGAAACCCTGAATGACCACTCTTGCACCTTTTATATCAATGTCCCGTTTTTTAGCTGCCTCACGGATACAAATGGTTACGCCTTTTGCCGTTGCCGATTCACGACCATGGGAACCGCCAAGAACAAGCGGTTTACCGGTGATAAATCCAGGTGAATTAAATTCGTCAATTCGGCTGTACTCGTCCATCATCCACGCCATAATTTGCGAATTGGTAAAGACATCTGGAGCAGGAATATCCTTTGTTGGTCCAACAATCTGGCTGATTGCCCGTACATAGCCACGGCTTAACCTCTCTAGTTCTCTAAAGGACATATCACGGGGGTCACAAACAATCCCGCCCTTCCCGCCGCCATATGGCAGGTCAACAATACCACATTTTAAACTCATCCATATTGATAATGCTTTCACTTCTGTCTCTGTTACATCCGGATGGAAGCGAATGCCTCCTTTTGTTGGTCCTACAGCGTCATTATGCTGTGCTCTGTAACCGGTAAATATTTTAACGGATCCATCATCCATTCTAACTGGAATCTTAACTGTCATCATACGTAATGGCTCTTTCAAAAGTTCATATACCTCTTCGGGATATCCTAACTTTTCAAGAGCCTTGTGAATGACTGTCTGTGTTGATTTCAACACATCAAGCTGCTCCTCTTGAGTAGTCTTACCAGTACCATTTTCGGCTACCATTTGTAAACCTCCTAAGAAATCACTTGTAAGAATGCTGTCCGCTTTCAGTCACAAGTATACACCTTTAAAGGATTAATGCAAGGAATATATGCTTCCTTTCCCCCTTCAATTTTCCACCTATGTAAACGCTGCCATTCCTTAGTTAACAAGGAATACTTGTGGAGTATAAGAAACCTGATAAACGCGGAATGGCGTTCGTAGCGAGGAACTCCTCCTTCGAAAGTTATTTTAAAAAAGTCATTTAAAATAATGAAGGAGGGTTTCTACTGCCTTATTTTTAATAATGATCTTACCGTATTCAACAAGAATATGAGGGCTGAGGATTGAGGCATTTCCATATTCAGATAATAGGCAGGCAGCCTTTTCATTTTGTTCATTGCTAGCTTGATCCATTAACAAGTAATAGACATTATTCAATGTAAAGATGGTTCCGCCGAAAAGTTCTGTTGCCGCAAGTCTTTCTGCTGCATTTATCAGATCTTCCAATTCCGCAAATTCAAAAAGGAGTTTTTCCATACCGCAAGCCCTTACCTGCATTTCAATAAAGCCATCGCCTAATGCTTCTTCTTTATCATCGTCAACAGTAATAATCATAATCATCCCTTGAGCCTGAAGCGAGAAAACTTCAACTGCTACGGATCCCTGTATGTCAACGTTAAATTCCAAACTCGCTTCCTCAAGCATTTCATGAAAAAGCTGATTCCACTTACTGGCATCCTTCCCGATGTCTTCTTTGGAAAGTCCTCGATCGATTAAATCGTCAGAGGTTAAAAAAATTTTAATCTTGTTTGTTGTTAAGCGTTCTAAGCGCATAATTTTGCCCCCTGCATATGACTACTCTTGTTTTAGTCTATGCCTGAGAGGAAGGTTGGTGAATTGTCTCAAAGGGAATTAACGGTTGGAAACGGTTATCAGGTGGCACTCAGCCGGTGCTCCAAGTCTTAATGGCAGCGCAGTCGTCCCATATCCATTACTTATAAGCAGAGTGGTATTCTCTAACTTGGTTACCCCCCCTCTTTTTTGTGGACTAAACCCCAGTATATGAATTTGTCCTCCATGTGTATGCCCGCTTAATACTAAACGAATTTCATGTTCTGGAAGAATCTTTTCCGTAATCGCAGGGTAATGACTTACAAGAATTTTGAAGCTTTTTTTATCGGAAGCTAAAAGGGCTAAGTCAAGACGGTCCCGTTCCTGTCCCATTTCATCGACCCCAAGCAAGCTCCATTTTTCTCCCTTTTCTGAAGTGAAATGAACGGCCGTATTGGCTAATATCGTAACACCTGTCTCGCTCATGATAGCTTCTAACTTTTGAACATCCTTTTCATAATCATTATTTCCCCAAACAAAATAAATCGGACCAAGCTGCTTCAATTTAACGAGGTTTGTTTTTATCTTTTTATAAGAAACGCCCTTTTCTGTTAAATCGCCGCCGATAATAACCAGATTGGATTTTCCCTTTACTTCATTAATAATTGCATCAGAAATCGTCCTTCTATGAATGTCCGAAATAAAAAAAATAACAACTTGACCAAAAGACTGAGGAAAATCTGAAAAATTAAATTCATGGCGGACAACATGATTAAGAAACGCTTGTCGCAGCATATATAGGAACAGGCAGGCGGCAAAAATAATCAGCAGCAACAATAATATTTGCATTGTGTTATGCCCCATTTCTTTTTTAAGAAATCATACCATAATAAAGCATTGACTAAAAAACACTTACGGGAACTATTAGCAATATGTAAAAAATCCCTCTCACAAAAACGTATGAGAGGGAGCTTTATTTAAATACCTTAAACTTCTTGAATACTTAATATTCTAAAGCCATGTTCTTCTAGCTTTTTGACAAACTTATCAATATTATCATTCTTTTCGATTTTCATAACAATTCTTCGAACAAGTTTATCCGTTTCATCAAAGGTGACAAGTGAAATGATGTGTTCGTGAAAGTGATGGGCTATTTCAGATAGCCGGGCGATTCTTCCTTCCGTTTCCACCGATGTAAACGCAATCCTTATTCCCGGGCGATTCACGCCAAAGGCACTCTCAAAGAAACTTAATACATCTGCACGCGTGACGATCCCCAGAAAGGTATGATTCTCATCCACAACAGCAAGTAATGGAAAATCCTTTAAATCTAGCATCGTCCTTTCAAATAATTCGCCACCGACCAGAAACTTTTCTTGATGAGAAGCGATATCCTTTGCCAGAGTAGAGGTGAGATAATCCTCCTTTAGTTTTTCCGAACGGAAGAAGTTTTCATAAATCCGATATCTGGTCACAACCCCAAGGTAACGATCTCCTTGTAAAACTGGCAGCCCATCAATATGATGTTCCTCCAATTTTTGTAAAACTTCCTTCAAGGTTTCATTTTCTTGAGCAATCACACATTCATGCCGTGGAATCATCATATGTTTTACAAACATGTCCCATCACCTCAAAAATTAAGTACTTTCACCTTATTATACTTCGACTTTCTCCTAAAAAATCCTTGCATATGGTAAAGATTTATGTCATGTTATTCAATTACCGGTCATATGATTGAATGATGTTGATTAGCAAAGGGAGGGTAATGATGCATACTCATCTCAAAACATATCATCCGTATGTAAGCCCATTTGATCCATGTAAACCAATGGTTGAAAAAACGTATTCAACTCCACCGCATTTATATATCGGTTTCCAACCGCCAAATTTACCGCAATTTTCACCTATGGAGGCATTAAGAACCGGTACACTCTGGAAAGCATTTTATGATCCTTGGTATAGTCCATATGAAAAAGGGAATAAGGGGGTGCCCTCATGAAGCAGGTGCCTGCTGAATATTATCATTTAATGGAGCAGCTGCAGGCTGTTGATTTTGTTTTAGTCGAACTTACGCTGTACTTGGATACACATAACGATGACCTTGAGGCCATTCACCAATTTAATCACTATGTACAAGAAAGAAAACGAATTAAGAAGCAATTCGAAAGCCAATTTGGGCCCCTGCAACAGTTTGGCAATAGTTACTCCGGACATCCTTGGAATTGGGACGATACGCCCTGGCCATGGCAGGTTTAAAGTACGGAGCATACGTTCGCAAACGGATGCGGCCAGATAAGTATAAAAGTGGATGAGCCCGTTATCTAAGCTCGTTATGGGAGGGATAGGAAAGCAATGTGGATATATGAAAAAAAACTGCAATATCCTGTTCGCGTCAGTAGCTGCAATCCGATGCTGGCCAAATTTTTAATTGAGCAATATGGCGGTGCTGACGGTGAGTTGGCTGCAGCCTTAAGATATTTAAATCAGCGTTATACGATCCCTGATAAAGTAATTGGACTTTTAACTGATATCGGTACCGAAGAGTTTGCTCATTTGGAAATGATCGCCACAATGGTCTATAAATTAACAAAGGATGCCACTCCGGAACAGATGAAGGCGGCCGGCTTGGATGGGCATTATGCTGATCATGATAAAGCACTGTTTTACCATAATGCAGCAGGTGTTCCCTTTACCGCTACTTATATACAGGCAAAGGGTGATCCGATTACAGATCTTTATGAAGATATCGCTGCTGAAGAAAAAGCTAGAGCGACCTATCAATGGATTATCAATTTGAGTGATGATCCGGACTTAAATGATGGATTGCGCTTTTTACGCGAGCGGGAAATCATTCATTCACAGCGATTCCGTGAAGCAGTAGAAATTTTGAAAGAAGAGCAAGGAAAAAAGACAATATTCTAAGAAGCAGTAGCGGCTGCTTCTATTTTTTTTCATGGTACAGATTAATATCGTAATGTTTTTTCATTACTTCAAAAACGAGGTGGCGATTTTTCCATTCTTCTTCTTTTTTCCATAGATCCTTACTTCGATCGACAATTTCACACCGTAATTCTTGATATTCCTTTTCCTTCTTCTCCTTTTGCTGTCGTAATACATTCATTGCCCCATAGCTAATCAGCGATGCTGAGAGCAAATAAACATTCACTTCATCATTCAAGGCGGCAGTAAACATCGCAAAAAAAGAATAGGAATAATGTTGAGCGATGGTAAAATAAAAATAACAAAAAAACAGTAAAGCGATTAGAATGGTAGCATAAATGGATAGATAATGCCGTTTTTCGGCAAGATCAAACTTTTCCTTTCTTTTTCTAAGGTTTTCTAACATTTGTTTTGTTGCCAGATCCGTGTTTTCTAGCAATTGGATTGGAGTATCCATCTTATCCCCTCCATTCCATACCATCTTATGAACTTGTCCGCCCCAATATGCCAAAAAACCAATCATGAAGATTGGCTAGTGATGATCTAGTATCAGGGCACCTGCGAATTGCTTTTTTCCTGATTTTTTACTTTCTGTTTATCGACTCTTATTCCGCCATCATCATTTGATTGTTCAAGATGGATCGTTTCATAACCAACATTACTGGGGTTTGTTTTGTCTGTCGGCTGAACCTTTTTTCCATTGTAATGAGAAATAAGTGTAAAAATGATAATAGGCAGCAATATGAAGACCAGAACCAAAAATCGGATCAGTGGATATTTAAGCTTCCTTTTTCTTTTGTTTTTTTTTCGGCGGTGAAGCCTCGCTCGCGGCGGCAATTGGTCATATTCTCCGGTATCAGTTAATTTCTGAATCGACCGTTTTGTTCGTTCTGCCTGTTCTCTATATGGTTCTTCACTATTCATAACAGGGCCCTTCACTCCTTACTGTTAGTTAGCAACGTTTTAGAGAATGTCTAAACCTAATATAGATCCCCAATAAAAAGTCTATGACAAAATGCATAATAAATGTAACCGCAAAGTTTCCTGTCCACTGATAAATGACCCCGATGACAAAACTAAGTAAGACAATATTCAAAAACAGATACCAATTAAATAAATAACGATAATGAATGATCGCAAAAATGATACTTGCCAAGATAAGCCCGAGCTTTGTTTGAATAATACCGCGAAATAATAGCTCCTCACTAAAAGCAACAAAGGCAGCTATTACTATAATGTGAAACGGATGACGCCCCTTAAATATCCGTTCATTTAAACCGCCATCATCATAAAACGAGGACGGCAATACTTTCATAAGGACAATATCGGTGATGACCACTACTATTCCTGCGCTTAACCCTACTTTATAAAGATTGGGATCGCTTAGTTGAAAATGATCCCAATAAGAAAGATCCCCAAATAAGATCCATCCTAAAATAGCTGAAATGAACAGAATGATGATTTGCGTTAAATATAGGTGAAAAAGCAATTCCTTATCCGTTAAACTGGAAATAATCTCATTATATTTATTTTTCATTTATTCAACACGCCATTTATTAATAATTTTTGCAAATATTCTTTCCATGAAATATCGATTGTTTCTTTTTGTGGACTCTTCTTAAATGAATGATATGGTTCTAATTGGAGCCCACATCGATCACAACACTGGTTTATCTCCGAAGTGAAAGGATCATCAAAATAATGTAAAATAAATTTACGCCGGCATGTATTGATGTCAATCCAACTCTTCATTTTAAAAATACTTTCTTTTTTAGCCTGCCCTCTCCTTTTGGCAAATTCCTTTATTTCATTTCTGATGCTGCATAAGTTTTTATTTTGCTGACCAAGACGAGTTACGAATTCCTCCACGATTCGCCATTGCACCTCTGAAAAACCGCCAAGTTCCCTCCATGTTTCTGATAATTTCCTTCCCCCGTTTACTGACTCTCCCTCATTCTCCAGGAGGTTAAATAACCAATCAATTTGGGACTCAGAGGGCAACTCTCCTTCAGCAAGTTGCAGGGGAAGCAACTCGTCGCCAGGGGAATAAAGCAAAATGGCAATGCTGGGCTCTCCGTCACGACCGGCCCTGCCAATTTCCTGCAAATAGGATTCCAACTGCATCGGCATATGAAAATGGATGACAAAACGAATATTTTCTTTATTTACCCCCATCCCAAAAGCGCTTGTGGCACAAATCACATCGAGCTGACCATAAATAAATTGCTGCTGAATTAATATTCTTGTATCTTGATCTAATCCCCCGTGATAAACACTTGCGCGGCAAATTTGTTGTTCGGATAGAAGGTCAGCCATCTGTTCAGCAGCCTTTTTACTGGAAAAATAGATAATCCCCGGTTTTTGCAGCTGAGCTACAAGCTCCAAGACACGATCTTCCTTCTGGCGATAATCCGCTATTTGTTCCACAAAAAAACCGATATTGGGGCGATCAATGGTCGACTCAATCTTCTTTACCCCGTTAAGCCCCAGCGAGCGAATGATATCCTCACGAACCTTACTTGTTGCGGTTGCTGTGAGTGCAAGTGTAAGAGGGTTACCAAGGGTTTTTCGAACCTCTCCAAGCTTCGAGTAATCCGGACGAAAGTCATAACCCCACTGGGAAATACAGTGGGCCTCATCAACCACAAATAACGAAATGGATATGTTCTTAAGCTTTTGAATAATATATGGAGACATTAGCATTTCCGGTGAGATAAAAATGAATTTGTAGCGATCCAAGAATGCCAGGACATTCCCTCGTTCTTCCTGGCTTAGAAATGAATTAAGCGCCACGACCCGCTTTTCACCGTACTGTTTCATTTGCTCCACTTGATCCTGCATGAGAGAAAGCAGTGGGGAGACGATGACAATTTGCCCTTCAAATATATAGCCAGGCAGTTGATAACATAATGATTTTCCCGTTCCGGTGGGAAGCATGGCTAACGTATGCTGTTTGTTTAAAAGTGCAGAAATTACTTCCTTTTGTCCCGTTTTAAACGACGTAAAGCCAAACTGTTTTTTTAGTAAATCTTCTAATTCCATTATGAACCACCATACTTTGCCAACACTAACCTTATCTGAAAGTAACTTGCCTTATTTACCTGGTCTTTTATTAGCTTTAATTGTCTCGAGGCAATCCGTCTTGAAACCGCTAAAATTTCTTCCTGTAACTTTTGCTCCACATATGGATCAATTGAAAAATGATTTACATATAAAGCAATTTCAACAAGATGATCCTCGATTGTACTTTCCCTTAATTTACGCAAACGGGCAATTGCTTCAAGAGAATAGCCTTGAATGAGTAATTGCCACGTTTTTCTTGAAGACTGGGTCAGTTCATGCTGTTGTCTCAGTTCCTGCTGAAGCAAGGACAGTATCGGAAATTGCTCAGGTTTTTCAGCTATCTTTCGGATCATATAATGAATAATATTGATAAACTGAAGCTGATAATCAAAATGATTCATTGATAATTTTTGGGCTGTTTGCATCGGCGTTAAACCAATTTGCTGAAAACCAGTTAAACGAAAAACTAATACGGAAGGGTCCAATGTCTTATTATGTTCAAAACAAGCGATGAGCTCTTGGTAGATCATCCTGCCAAGATCATATTTTGGAACCTTCATTTCCTTCAGAACGGTTTTAACCCATTGATGAACATCTTTGTTTTTTTGAATCGGAATATAACATTTTTCTTGGTGTACAATATTGGAGGCCACCTGAATAAGTAATGAAAGTCGTTCCCAAAACGGCCAGGTAATTTGGTGATACTCCCAGCCGTTCAGCTCATTTAAAATCGGATGCTTGTTTAAAAAACTTTCACCCGAAGAGGTGAGCAGAAAACGTTGTTCCCCATGATTAATTATGTACCCTTGTTCCTGCAGGGTTCGAATCATGCTATCATACGAATCTCTTGATAAAGGTGAAAGCACACCAAAGAATTTCTTTAGGGAAAATAAATGAGCATCCTGAATGGTTTGTGAAGATTTTTTCCCATTTAGGAGGTGATAAATGGAATACACCGTTCTTTCCTTGCTTAACTGCTTTAAACAATAAAGAATGATGGATGTCAGCTGAACCATTTTTTAACCACCACATTTTGAGTTCATTCTACATTTTTCGTCTTAAACTCTATATATTTTAACATGAAAATCAGGATCATGTTGTCCTAAAAAGCAACAAGTTTTGAAAATAAACAAACCTTAATGATAATAATTATTTTCCTATTGAAAAGTTACCGATACAGTTTTAAAATAGAGGTGGAAAACACGTTTACCAAATATTTTAAAACCGGTAAACAATTAAGAATTTTTTTTGAATAATACTGGGAGGTTTTTTCATGGCTAAGTATACTATTGTAGATAAGGAAACTTGTATTGCATGCGGTGCATGCGGTGCAGCTGCTCCAGACATTTATGATTATGATGATGACGGGATTGCATTTGTAACCCTTGACGATAATGAAGGAATTGTTGAAATTCCTGATGTATTAATCGATGATATGATGGATGCCTTCGAAGGCTGCCCAACTGATTCTATTAAAGTTGCAGATGAGCCTTTTGATGGAGATCCAAACAAATTTGAGTAATTTTTCAATTTAAAGATTAAGCTACTACCCCCGCTTCTTTCAAAGCGGGGGTTATTTTTTATATGATAAATGAAAAAAGCAGCCATTATTATCAGGCTGCTTTTCATTTGATTAAGCATTATTCACAACAGAAAATTTATTGATCCATGCCTGCATGCGAATAAATAGCAGCATGAAAATAATCGACATCATGATACCCTTAATGATATTGAATGGTAAAATAAAGGGAATGACATAGCTTCGCATATCAGGCATATTTAATAACGCCGTGTAAGCCGGCAGAATGACGTAATAATTTAATATGCTCATGACCACAGCCATAATAACCGTTCCGACAATCAATCCCAGCGTCATTCCCTTCCTTGATTTGATTCGGGTATAAACAAGGTAGGTTGGCAGGATAAATATAATACCGGCAAAGAAATTGGCAATATGGCCAACCGGAATTCCGGTTTGACTTCCGGTTGCAACATAGTCTAAAACATTTTTTAACAGCTCGACCAGTATTCCAGCAACTGGACCGAAAATTAAAGTGGCAAGCATGGCAGGTATGTCGCTGAAATCGACAAATAAGAAATTAGGAAAATACGGTAATGGGAACTGCAGTACCATTAATAGATACGCAATACTGCTCAGCATCCCAATGGATACCATTACTTTCACCTTTGAGTGTTTTTTTCTCATCTTCTTCATCTTCCTCTCTCCTTTTGATCCATCATTTAGGAAGAGAGGTTCAGCATTCGGACATCCCACAAAAAAACTCCCTCAATAAATTGACTTGAGGGAGTTTTTAGGCATGTTCAATAAACGCTTGCTATGTAAATTTTTTGCAAACGTCTGCAGAACCTCCATCTTCTCCCATCCAGACTATACTGTCGGCTTTGGAATCGCACCAAATCCTGCCGAAACGGCTCGCGGGCTTAAGAGCATTGCTCTATTACCGCCGGTCGGGAATCTCACCCAGCCCCGAAGATAGATCGATATTTTTTATGTCTACATTATACTGAAAAAAATTCACTTTGTTAAGCGAAAGAAAAAAAGATTAACTTTTTGTTCATAATATAGTAAATAAATGCAAAAAAACCACCGTCTTTTATGACAGTGGGTCGATTTTTTTACTTTAGGATTAAAACTTGATTAGGAACTATGAAGTCTGAATTCAGGCCGTTCATTTTCTTGATTTTGGCGACAGGTACCTTTTTCTTTAAGGCAATGGAAGATAATGTGTCACCACGACGGACAACATATTGATTGGCCGGCCCAGTATTCCGTACATTCCCTCTCTTGAGTGATCGAACATGGGAACTGGCGGTCAATGCTCGATTTCGAGCCACTCCAGCCTGCACAACTTCACCTACTTCAGTACTGCCCAATAATTTTTCCGGATTAAAGGCAAATTTCTTATCGTAACGCCATTCCCGATTATGTACTTCAAAATGAAGATGTGTACCGGTGGCTTGTCCAGTCTTACCCATTTTTCCGATAAGTTGTCCTCGTTTGATATTCTGGCCCTTATGAACCATTCGTTTGTTTAAATGAGCATAGACGGCAACAATATTATTTACATGCTTGATAAAAACCACATTTCCATATGTATCGGAGAAATAGGACTTCTCCACTACACCATCTTGGACAGCAATAATTGGAGTTTCCCTTCCCCCGGCAATGTCAATTCCCTTATGTTTCCCCAGCCTTGTTCCATAGGTATCAGTGATGATACCGTCCGTAGGCCAAAGCCAATGCCCATTCTCCCCTTTATTTGTGACACCTGCAGCTTCCGAATGTTTCCCTCCTAAAAATAATAAACTTACACAAAGTGCCATAATAATGGCAATTAAAAACCTCCTTATGTAGTCACGCATTTTTTCCCTTTTCCTCCTTATCAAAACTCTCCTCCTCACGATATGTAATCCCCTTCATTTTTAGAACATATTGTGGAGGTGGAACAAACATATTTGTTATATTTTGGAGATGACGGTCAATTTATACAAAAAATAGGAGCCAGAGCAAAAAAAGAAATCAACCAAAAAGGTTGATTACGATCAATAATCTATATTACGCAGATTAGGGGCAATTGGTACCTTGTTTTCCTCAGAAAGATGAAATGGGCCAATTTGTTTTAAAGGTGCATCATTGATTACCACTTTTTCCAAACCAAATTCTTTAGCGGTTAATAATAGGGCCTCATATGAAAACAAGGTTTGCTGATCATTCTTTATTTTCGAATCTTTCTTCACTGATACATGTAATGTTTTATTTCGAATCGCCAAATCCTTTTCCTGCAGTTCAAACATCATTGATTTTTTAAGCCCATAATCTGGCAGATCTTTTTTCATGGCAATGAGCGCATCCTTAATCGTTTTAAATGATTCAATTGTTGGAACGAGAAAAGGAGATTCATTTTTATTCGGATAATAAAACAAAAAGGCGTGATTTTTTTCAGGTTCGATCGTAAGTTCTGGGATATTTCCATAATTTCCAAATTCGATCCCAGGCTTCCCGTTCGTAAACAATCTAACCTTTTTCAAATTACTATTGGATGCTATATCTTTTTTAAGAATATCGATAAATTTCTCATTTGCAGCACCCTGACCGTATGGATGGTCACTCGGAACATTAACGTCAAGAGTTTGATTCTTTTTATCCAGGCTAAATTTTGCTTTTATTGGGTAGTAGTCCGTTAATCCCCAGCCATCTTCATTTAAGCGTTCCATCTGCTCGTTAAACAAATCCAGCCATGACTTGTTTTGCGGATCCTTAATAATCATGGACACTGGAATGAGGTTTTGGACCTGATCATCCGGGATCCAATAGGTAATTACCTTCCCGTTTCCAACCTCCTCATCATAAACAGCAGACTTCATCAGCTCAGGAGCCCGTTTCTCAGAATTCTTGTCCATACTTGACATGGTAATTTTATTGGCTCCAGTCTCATTTTTTCTCATCAGACTTTTGTCTTCAACTGTTTTTTCTCCTCCAGCTTTATCAAGAGATAACTGCGCCCTCCCCCCTCCATCGAAAAGTTTGGGTCCAAGAACAAGCACTAGAAAAAGAGCCGCAGCTGCTGCAATGCTTGGCAACACCCAAGAAGGCGATTTTCGTCTTTTAAAGGAAAGATTTTGGTAAATGTCACGAGGATCGCGATAATCTTGTATTTTGGGCATTTTACGCAATAATTCTTCAATCTCTCTATCGCTCCACTCTGACTTTTTCACTATGCATTCCCTCCTTTTCATAAAAGGCTTCCATATGCTTTTTTATAACCTTTAACGAACGATGCTGCGTTGTTTTTACCTTACTTTCAGTCCATCCTAAAGCCTTTGCTGTTTCCGCAATCGATAAATCATGTATAAACCTTAAAATGACGACTGCACGTTGATCCACTGTACAATATTCCAAGCATTTATATATCCATTGAATTTCTTCTTTTTGAATGGTAATTTCTTCGGGAATTGGATAGTCATCTTTTACTTGATTCGTAGACCAATCAAACTTCTCCATCAGTTTGTCCTTCCAGCCCTTTTGCTTGCGAAAATAATCAATGGCTACATTTCTGGCAATCGAAAAAAGCCATGTTTTCTCGCTGCTTTTGCCCTCAAAGCGAGTATAGGACTTGAACACCCTAATATAGACCTCTTGCACTAGATCTTCTGCCTGTTCCCTGTTTCTGACCATATAAAACAAAAATTGAAAGACATCATGGTGATATTTTTTATATAGTTCATCGAAAACGGAGTCCATCATTTCCCCTCCCCGTTCATTGAATTAGTCGCTATTTCAGTAGGAAAAGTTTCACCCTAATAAATATAGACTGTTTTCCAATAAAATGAAAGGGAATTTTTAGCAAAAAATAAAATAAAAAAGGCCCATCCAAATAATCTGGAAGAGCCTAAGAAAATGTTTATCCACGAATGAATGTTTCCCGTGAATCAAGAACAATCGGCAAGAAGTCGTTTAATCTGCCTTATTTCGCGGCAAAAGAAAGGAAAATGTCGTTCCTTGACCAAGCTTGCTGTGAACCGAAATCGTTCCTTTATGGGCATCAATGATATTTTTGGCAATAGCGAGTCCAAGTCCTGTACCGGACTTTCCACGTGTTCTTGCTTTATCTGCCTTATAAAAACGTTCAAAAATGAATGGCAGGTCATCCTCTGGAATCCCTGATCCTGAATCTCTTACTTCCATTCTCATTCCTTTGTCATCCGGAGCAACCGTTAGTACAACAGAGCCTCCCTTTGGTGTATGCCTGATGGCGTTATCAATTAGATTCGTCAGAACCTGTTCGATGCGATCAGGGTCGAAGTAGAAGAAATCGATTCCAGCTTCAATTTCTGTATTCAAATAAATTTCATTTTCCTTTGCCAGCCCTTGAAATTTATGAATAATTCGATTGATAAAGGTAGAAACATTTACTTTTTCCTTCGTCAATTGAAGATGTCCGGCTTCCATGCGTGCAAGATCAAGCAGTTCATTGACAAGGCGGCCCATACGAAGGGATTCATCATAAATAACCTTAGCCATTTCCTTTTTCTCTTCTTGAGATTCCGCAATATCATCAACAATCGCTTCACTGTAGCCCTGCAACATGGAAATAGGCGTTCTAAGCTCATGGGACACATTGGCAATAAAGTCCTTCCTCATTTTATCCAATTGCCTTTCTTCGGTCATATCTCTTAATACGGCTACTGCCCCGCGGACAAATCGATTACTGTAAAGCGGTGTGACAATAATGACCCAATGTCGTCCCTGAAGCGATATTTCTCCCATTTGTTCTTTTTCCGTTTCAACTGCTTTGTGAAACAGTTCCATTACTTGGGAGGGAATCGCCTCCGATTCTGCACCTTCTCCTTTTTCATAATACCAGTATTGAAGGAAGCGTTCACCCGGGGGATTTGAAATCAGGATGGCCCCATCACGGTTAAAGGTGATCACCCCATCTGCCATACTGCTTAAAATACTGGACAGCTGCTCTTTTTCTTGATTAAGGGCATTCATATTGAATTTTAGCTGCCGCCCCATTTGATTAAAAGCTGTTGCCAGTTCTCCAATTTCATCATGGGTGAGGATTGGCACTTTTGTATCAAATTTCCCTCTTGCCACTTCAAAAGCAGCTTCCCGCATTTTTCTTAACGGAGCCGTAATTCTGGTAGACAAAAAGAAGGCGAAAATAGTCGTTAAAATAATCGCTACACCAGCAACAAGTAAGATAAATTTAGTTGTTGACTGAGAAGTATCCTTCATGACTTCCAGAGATTGATAGATAAAAACTCCACCATTTTCTCCTGAAAGATGCAGTGGTACGCCGATAATGGAATAATCAGCATCCTTATTATTGACATTATTCTTGGTGGATAAATTGGACACTTTTTCAACCGTTTTATTTTTATCGAGTACTTGTGATAATTCCGGATCATTCTTAATATCGTTAAGTGTTAGTTTTTGATCGTTCCCCGTGTTGGGTGAGTAATAGACTTCATGGTCATTTTTAATGATGACCACTTTCGTTACTTTGTCGATCACTTCCCATGATATTTCCAAACCAATTGGCAATTCCTTATTGGGGTGTTCTTCTAATATCCGAGCGATTTTTTCGGCTGTATTGGTTAAATCATCCTGGGTTTTCTCAATCGCATAGTTTTGAAAAAATTCGAGAAGCATTACTGTTAAAATAAACAGAACTAATGAAACTAATAAAAGGATGGTAAACCAAAGTTTACCTACAACACTTCGTAAAAAGGTCATTCATTTGTTACCTCAAACTTGTAGCCTACACCCCAAACTGTTACAATCATCCTGGCAGCCTGTTCGGAAACTTTGTTTAATTTTTCACGAAGACGTTTCACATGGGTATCAACTGTACGCAAATCGCCAAAAAATTCATAATGCCAAACTTCTTTTAATAATTGTTCACGATCAAACACTTTATCCGGTGCTTTGGCAAGGAAATAGAGCAGTTCATATTCTTTGGGTGTTAAGCTTACTTCTTTCCCATCAGCCATTACTCGATGGGCGTCATTATCAATTGTGAGATGCGGGAATACAATAACATCCTTTGTTGTTGTTTCTGTTTGCAGGTAAGTGGTTCGCGACGCTCTTCTCAAGATTGCCTTTACCCGTAAGACAACTTCGCGCGGGCTAAAAGGTTTTACAATATAGTCATCGGTTCCAACTTCAAAGCCTTGAACACGATTCACTTCTTCACCTTTTGCCGTTAACATAATAACCGGTGTTGCCTTCTTTTCTCTAAGTTCACGGCAAACTTCAATACCATCCTTGCCCGGCATCATCAGGTCAAGGAGAATAACATCATAGTCGTTGGAAATTGCTTTTGATAGTGCTTCATTCCCATCTTCAGCTTCATCTATAATAAAATCTTCTCGTTCCAAATACATTCTTAATAAACGGCGAATCCGTTCTTCATCATCAACAACTAAAATTTTCACTTCTTTTTCCATTGTAATCCCCCCATGATGATTATTTTACAAAATGGTTTACCTTTTTGCCATATGTTCAATGTCAATAAATGGCTTAAAAAGTGTCAATAATATGACAATGTGAAAAATGTTTAATAATTTTATAAAAGCCTTCACTTACAGTGAAGGCTATACGTTTGTCTTTTAAGAACCGGCATAAGAGTGAAGACCGGCAATTACAAGGTTGACCGCAACAAGGTTGAACATAATAATAACGAAGCCAATGACAGCAAGCCATGCCGACTTTTCACCATGCCAGCCTTTGGACAATCGCAGGTGCAGGAAGGCAGCATAAAACAGCCACGTGATCAGGGCCCATACTTCTTTAGGATCCCAGCCCCAAAAGCGGGACCATGCCTCCTGTGCCCAGATCATCGCAAAAATCAAAGCGCCTAATGTAAAAACCGGAAACCCAATTAATACGGAACGGTAGCTGATTTCATCGACGAAATCAAGTTTAATATTTTTTACCATTGGCTTAAGTGCAGCTGCAATCCGTTTTCTAAGGATAAGTCTGATAGCACCATAAAGAACAAATCCAGCTAAAAACGACCAAATAACAGTATTTAACTTTTTAGCATTAATCAATGCCGGCATTTCAACTAATGGTTTGAATCCGTCACTTGTCAATAATTTACCTTCATGAGGTCCAGTCAAGGCAGGCATTGTATATTCAAGATTCGCTTCGTTACCATGTTTATCTACCCAAGTAAATTTCTCCTGATAGCCGATGGCGGAAAAAGCAGTTGAAACAACAACAAAACCAAGTACAACAACTAATGCAAACATGACGATCTCAAGCCAAAAAGTTCGTTTATTCGATTTTGTTTGATCAATCGCCTTAACCAAATAGATAAGACCTGCGGCAAAACTGATGGCTAAAATAGCTTCCCCGATAGCTGCAGTGGTAACATGAATACTTAGCCAATAGCTTTGCAGTGCCGGAATTAATGGCGTAACATCCCTTGTAAACATACTTGCATAAGCAATCACCAAAATAGCAATTGGCATCGTAAATAATCCAAGCAACGTACTTCGATAAATAAAATAAATCACAATAAAGGCACCAACAAGAGCCATGCCAAAAAAAGTGGTGAATTCGAACATATTGCTAACTGGAGCATGTCCGGCCGCAATCCATCTTGTAATAAAGTAGCCTAGCTGTGAAATAAAGCCAATAATGGTTAAAAATACAGCAATACTACCCCATTTATTTGTTTTCTTTGTTTCATTTGGATCTTTCTTTGCTTTAATTGAGCCGCCATAAAACACGGTTGCAACTAAATAAAGAATAAAAGCAGCAAACAATAAATTACTACTTATTGTAACCAACTATACTCCCTCCTTATCCGTCTCTTCCCGCTGAAGTTGATCTTCGGGCATGTTTATGTTTGTCTCTTCAAGGACTTTTTCCAGTTCCCTTTTTAACCCATACCAGTTTTTATTCGTATGCGCCGCTATCCAGATTTCCCCATTTTTGTTTTGTACCCAAATCCGGCGATGATTCCAATAGGCCCCTTGAACTACACCGATCATGAATAAAATGCCACCCAAAATAACTAACCATAAGGATGAATCTTTCCGAACAACAAAACCGGAAACATTTTTTGTTTCGATACCTCTAAACGCCATTTTATAGGTATTATTTCCAAATGGCTCAATCGTTTGTCTAATCGCCACAAAACTTGTCTCCCCTTTTGGTTTTTCCGGAGAATACATGCGAAAAACAAATGCAGGATTATTGGGTACCCGTGATTTTGTCGTAGGTTCTCCATCTTTTCCAAACTCAAAATCGGGAAAATAATTAAGGATTTCAACCGAATATCCATTACCCAAATCATATTTTTCCTTTGGCTCGCGCAGATTTATTTTTAACTCTCCATAAGATTGGTTTGTTTTTTTATTAGTGAGGGCAAATCTCATCGCATTCATTTCACTTCTGAACGATGACTGATAAACGGAGTAGCCTTCAAATGTTAGCGGATGATTAACCCGAACCTTATATTCTTTCACTTTCTCAAGTTTTGGCTTTTCCCCGGGAATTTTCTCTCCTGTACGTTTATATAAAACAACGTTTGATTGATAGTTCTTCACGACGTTTCCGGCTTTTGCAAGCGCCTTTTCAAATTTTTTATTTTTATTTTTATCATAGTGCTGCAATATAAACTGGTTATTATGCAAATAAAATTGTTCACCTGTTTCCGGAACCAAAGCCGTTTCGCCTTCACGGATCCAAAGATTTTCATTCACATACATTCCTGGGACAAAACGAAGCATGCCGCCAAATAGAACGATAATCAACCCAACATGATTCACATATGGACCCCAGCGTGAAAACCGGCCTTTTTCTGCTAGTAAATTACCATTTTCCTCACGAACATGATAGTGTTTTTGTACGAGATGCTGCTTTAAAATGGCCAAGTCACTTTTATCAGCATTTTGGGTAACCCCGAAAACGCGCTGCCGTTTTAAAAAGCCTTCATGTCTGGTAACACGCTGTGCCTTTAGCGCTTTATATAAGGGGATCACTCGATCAAGGCTGCAAATCACAAGCGATACACCAATCAAGGCAATTAATAATAAATACCACCATGATCCATATAGATTATCAAAGCCCAATTGATAATATAACTTTCCGAATGTGCCGTATTCTTGTTCATAGTAAACTTCAGGCGGCAGGTCTATGTACATTTTCTGCGGCAGTATCGTTCCGATAATGGATGCTATTAACGTAATGACAATCAGCCAGACACCAACTTTAACAGAGGAGAAGAAGTTCCATACTTTATCAATCATTGTTTTATTATACGTTTGGGAGCGGCGGGCACTGCCCTCATAACGCATATCAAGCAATTGCTTATTCGTTTCCTGCTCGTCAAGTATTTTTCCACAAGCCTCACACAGTACAGTTCCATGTGGATTGACGTGACCGCATTCACATTTGACATCTTTCATTGTAAAAACTCCCCATAACCGCTAAGGTTTTATTTTCTCCATAAATTCCCTTACATCATTTTCCGTCATTTCACCGGTATGATACTTGACAACCTTTCCACTTTTATCGATTAAAAATGTGGCCGGCAGTTGATCTACGCCATATGTAGTCATAACTTCCTTGTTTGTATCAATCATGATTGGAAAATCCAGCTTGTAGTGAGCAGCAAATTGATTGACTGCAAGTTCCGATTCCTGAATATCAACAGCTAACACCTGTACACCCTGGTCTTTAAATTGATGATACTGGTTATTAATATAAGGCATTTCCTTTTTGCAGGGCGGGCACCACGTTCCCCAAAAATTCAAAAAAACCCCTTGTCCTTTATAGTCAGAAAGGCGATGTTTGGTTCCCTGCATATCAGTCAAAACAAAATCTGGGGCCTGGTCTCCTACGGCCACCTTTTGTTTATGGTCTTGCATAAAATTCGCATATAGTGTATAAGCAACGGCCGCTACCAGGATTGTCAGAATCACCGTTCTGATTATTAATCGCCGTTTTTTCATCAAAACCCCTCCATTAAAACATGAAACAGTTAAGCTAAATTATACCATTTTTCATTATTAACATAGTGTTTATCGAAGAACAAAATTGTGACGTTTCTATGAATTTTTTATAATAGCGATGGATACCCTTCCCAAGTTTATCCTTTTTTCGATTTTTTGTTCCCGTTCTCCAGCGCAGCTGCTCTTAATTGCTTCACTTCATGCGGAGTTAATTCTCTAACTTCACCGGCCCTTAATCCGTTTAATGTTAAGAAAGCATAACGCTCTCGCTTCAGTTTCAACACGTCATGACCGATTGCAGAAAACATTCTTCTCACCTGACGATTTCTTCCTTCATGGATTGTTAATTCAACAATAGCTGTTTGTTTTTTCTTATCAATGGAAAGGACTTTGGTTTTGGCAGGTGCTGTCTTGCCGTCTTCAAGCTGAATCCCTTTTTCTAATTTCTTCAAATTCTCTTTTGAGGGGATTCCTTTAACCTTGGCAACGTAAACCTTTTCAATTTCATTTTTGGGGTGCATCAGTAAATTGGCAAATTCCCCATCGTTTGTCAGCAGTAATAATCCAGATGTATCATAATCGAGCCGGCCAATTGGAAAAATTCTTTCCTTCAAATCAGCAAAGAAATCAGTAACAACCTTCCTTCCTTTATCGTCACTGACACTTGAGATCACACCTCTAGGTTTATATAAAAGAAAATAAACTGGTTCTTCCCGCTCGATCGGAATTTCATTGACTTCTACCCGGTCGGAAGGAGAAACTTTAACTCCAAGCTCTGTAACAATTTTTCCATTAACCTTCACTTTGCCGGCGATAATTAACTCTTCAGCTTTTCTCCTGGATGCGATGCCAGCACGGGCAATCACTTTTTGTAATCGTTCCATCTATTCCACCTCAATATTATTTCAAAAATCAATTGTCGATTCAATTCAAAAATACTCATATATTCATTCTTCCTACTGAATTATGACATAAATTGCTGACTTTTCAAAGCAACGGCTCCATTAAATAAAATAAGAAAACCGAGCAGCCACTGCCCGGTGAATTGCAATCATTAACAGGCGCCACGCGAATGTTTCGCATGGCGCCTGATTTTTAGCTTTCAGCTAATTCGTAATTTTAATTGTGTAAGGTTTAATCGTGGAGTTGCCAAATACATCTTTCACTTTAATGTGATACTTTCCTTTTTTCAACTGAACCCGCATCATTTCTGCTTGTCCTGCTCCATAGTAATCGGCTTTTGAAATAAGCTTTCCATTTTTATAGAGGGAAATAACTCCGTCCACCTCATTTCCCGATTCAAAGGAAATATATCCGTTTAGCTTGTCTTTCACATTGACCACATACCAGTCTTCGTCGCCATATCCTATACCACTATTTAAATGGCCGGTGGCGTAAAGCGTATGAGAATTTTTCTTTTTCAGGCTAATCGGCTTGGATGGTATATTATTTTTCACCTTGGACTTACTGTCTTCATCTTTGGTCGGAACCGGAGCAACGGTTAATTGATACGGGACTAGTGATAATTGTGTTGAACTAACCGTCAGTCCGATAATCGAAATAATATAGTTTTGACCTTTTTCGACCTTAAACGAACCGTAGTTGTTGGAAGCACCTTCAAATAGGCCTTTGATCATGATAGTGGCCATTTCACTATCTGCCTCATCAATTTTCCGGTTTTTGTTTATATCACGGTAGACAATCGCAACTCCATAGATGTCCCCAAACAATTCCTTTGGATATTTTTGCAGCATTTTTTCACTTGCTTTTCCGCTTTCAAATAACAGACTGTAAATTTGCGTCTTGTTCCCTTTTAAGTAAAAATTGTCGATATCATTTGGCATGGCAAAATTGCCACGGATAACGGACGCTGGAAGATCTTTTATGTTTTCTGTTGCATCATTATCTTCATATTGATCCCCCGGGTTTGAGATTAACAGTTTTGAAGATAGATTATACGGGTCAATGGAGACGCCCATATCCATCATTGGATTACCCGTAAAATGAATCAGATACGTTTCGTTTTTCTTCAATCCTGTATGCATCGTCCCATTCAATTCGCCTGTAAACAAATTGTCACTTTCATTACTTCCAATATACGAAAAATCAAGGATCGGCTTTCCATACTCATCTTTACTATTGATGACTTGATATAATTCAACATATGGCTTGTCTGAGTCATCATTCGCTAAACTAAATTGATAGATTCCTGTTTGGCTTGGTTCGATTTTGTACCAATCCTCATCACCTGAGTTTTGAATATATCCTTTAATTGGTTGTCCAATTTTAGTAGGAATGGCACTATCCAAGATTGTTTGATAATAAGCTGAATCACCTTCTTCGCCGCCAGACTCGCCATTCCCGATATTATCTTCGTCTTGCGGGAGAACCTTTGTTTCAATTTTCACTGTATATGGCAATAAAGAGGAATGAGTTTCCTCGCTTGATTGATCGAAAATCGTCATCCCCATGTCGGATTCGTTTTGCAGCATTGGTTTGCTTGATACCTTTACGAGATATTCCCTATTTGGGGTAACTTCAAATGATAGTTTTTCCCCGGCGCCAATCCCATTTCGATCCATTTGCGCAACAGACGGTAGTTGATCTACCGGAAGGGTGTCTGGATTAGGCTGATTAGAACTGGTTGCAGTCGCTCCGGATTCTCCTTGCTGCCCAGCTTCGTTTGACATTGACAAATCATAGACTTGAATATTGGAATCAATCCCGGCAACTCCCGATAAGGTTACTCTTGCAGCTGTTTCTTCACCCGTTTTAAAACGGAAATAATCATCATCGCCATTTTCTCCCATAAAGGTGAGAGATTCCGATGTATATGGTAATGATTTTACCTCAATCGGCGCTTCCATCGTTGATTCATCCTCCGGCATTTCGGCAGAACGTTGGATTGCTAGGCGGAAGGTTGACCGTTTAGCCGGTGATTCATCATAATTTCCATTAACATCACTGATCCCGATTGCCATTGTTCCGGAAAAAGGCGCCTGGATTAGCTTTCCTTCCGTTTTTCCGGCTTCTTGCTTATTGACATCTACAGAAAATGTCTGATCGTCAGAGTAAATATTAAGTGTCATTTTATAGTCATATTGACTTGGACCGTTTAAAGCGGTTTGGATAAATTCGCCTTTTTTCACAGGGAATTGATACCATTTTTGTTCCGACGGTTTTGTAAAGTTTTCCGTAAGCTCTTTTGAATCTGCGAACGATAATGTGGTTGCTTTTTGTAAAATATCCTTTTTCGTCCACTTCGCCGTAACGAAAGAGGGTAGATTCTTAATATTATAGTTTAATGCCCCGACTGGGTCGACGAGTCCATTCCCGTATTTTATATCGTATCCTTTTGCTCCCAAGTCTTTTGCAGTATGTTCAAGTATGTATTCTACTTGGGCGGGCTTCAGGTTTGGATGCTTGGATAAAAGCAGTGAAGCGACCCCTGCCACCATCGGAGAGGACATCGACGTTCCGCTCAGCGTCTCAAAGGAAGATTTTTTCTCATAATCATAAATAGGAGCATAAATATCTTCTCCCGGGGCCACAAGGTCTACGGACGGGCCATAGGAAGAAAACCAGCTGAGCTGTTTCTTGTTGTTCACTGCCCCGACCCCAATGACGCCTTCATAGCTTGCCGGATAATTTGGATACGCTTCGGCATCATTGCCGGCGGCAGCCACAACAGTGACGCCTTTTTGGATCGCTGTATCAACCGCATCTTTAAGAATCGTCGATGGGAATGGCGATCCAAGACTCATATTAATCACTTTTGCACCGTGGCTTGCTGCATAGAGAACTGCTTGGGCAACTGTATAGTCAAATGTCATGCCTAATGTCAAACCATCACGGTCAAGGACGTCAATCGGCAAAATTTCCACATTCGGGTTTATACCATAACCGCCGATTCCATTCCCTTTCGCAGCGGCAATAATCCCGCTTACATGGGTGCCGTGGGTATCAGGTGCGCCATGATTCATCGGGTTAATGATATTGTAAGCTGGAAGCACCTTACCCTTTAATTCCGGATGGTTTTGATCAATTCCCGTATCGATGACGGCAACTTTCACTTTCTTTTTTCCAGCTAATTGCTGTGCTTTTGCGATATTTAACATGGATAAATGGTATTCATCGTTCACCTTCGGGTCTGCCGGGACCGAAAATGTTTTATACATTACACTTCTTTCAACCGAAAGGACCTTGCTGTTTTTTTGGAATGCCTGGGTGACTTTTTGCAGATTATTTTTCTTAAGCAGCTTAACGACTATATATCCTAATTGCTTGACATTTTGCGTGATAATAAAGTCTTTATTTACTCCTTTTACTTCCCCTTGATTGATCGGCTGCTTATACTTAATAATGAGGGTATCATCACTTAGTAAGGAGGCTTTGCTTTCTTTAATCTTCTGCTTAATTGGGGCGAGTTTTTTTTGAATCGCCGATTTGTTCATTCCTTGCTTACCCGCTGCAGTAACTTGGGCGGTAGAGGTAAAAATTGTCGATGTCATCAACACCGCACCAATACCGATGGTACTAATCTTTTTCCAGATAGATTTCATAGGATCCCTCTTTTCTATTAAACTAGCAATATTATACACATTTTTACAGAGATTGGATATATAAAATTATCGACAAATTTAAAAACAGGCCTTTTAACGAAGACCTGCTCTATTTCGGGGTAATATCATCCTATTTAGCTCCAAAAATGACACTTACTACTATTATGGAAATGACAATTCCAACGACATCGGCCAATAGTCCTACCTTTAAGGCATCACCCATTTTTTTTATCCCGACGGCCCCGAAATAAACGGTTAATACGTAAAAGGTCGTATCCGTACTCCCCTGTAAGATCGAAGCAAGTCGGCCGATAAAAGAGTCTGGTCCATGGTTAGCAATCAAATCACTTGTCATACCGAGAGCGGCTGTTCCCGAGATCGGTCTAATAAATAATAGCGGCACAATTTCCACTGGGACTCCGATTGCTTTCATCAACGGGCGGAGGAGATTTGTTAATGCCTCTAGGGCCCCGGATGCCCGAAAAATGGATATTGCAACAAGCATTCCTACTAAAAATGGAATGATTTGTACGGCAATTTTGATCCCCTCTTTTCCGCCTTCTACAAAACTTTCATATGTTGGTACTTGTTTAAATGTGCCATAGAGCAGGATAAAACCAATTAATAGTGGTATAAATGTGATTGAGATCGTCGAAAGCGACATGTATCATCTTCCTTTTCGGCTTCTTCGATAATAGAAATAGCGATCAATGAGAATGGCCCCAATTGCCGATAAAACAGTCGTAATGATCGTCGGTACGACAATTTCAGTGGGCGATGCAGAATGATAGTTGATTCTAATGGCAATGACCGTTGTCGGGATAAGTGTTATACTGGCAGTATTCATCGCCAAAAAAGTAACCATCGACCTGGAGGCTGAATTTTTGCCGCCATTTAACTTTTTTAATTCTTCCATTGCTTTGATACCGAGCGGTGTTGCAGCATTTCCCAGGCCAAACATATTCGAAATCATATTTGACAGCATATACCCCATTGCAGGATGATTCTCCGGAACCTCAGGAAAGATTTTTTTAACGAGCGGACGGAACAGTCTCGATAATTTCTCAAGCAAACCTGATTCTTGGGCAATTCGCATCATTCCCAGCCAAAAGACAAGCACACTAATCAACCCAATACAAATGGTCACTGCTTCTTTGGCACCGTCGAACACCGCCTTGTTGACCTCATCCATTGTTCCATTCACCAGCGCGAAAATAATGCCAATAATCGTCATTCCAACCCAAATATAATTAACCATGTAGCTTCACACCCATAATCGAAAGAAATATTTCCTTCATAAAATCAAAGAAACCTTTCTTTTTTGCGGTTTCATTTTGATAAAAAATGGGTGTTTCCTCAACTGCTCTTCCATCTAAATAAACAACTGCTTTTCCGGCAACATGCTCTTGATGTTTCGAAAGCCACTTTTTTTCGGGCTTGTTCAATTTGTATTTGACGCTAAATAAGTCCATTTCCTCTTTCGTTGCCGGGTAGAGAATTGATTTTTTAATATATAATTGATCGTTTTTATAATATTTATTTTTTCCAATCGTGATTTTCCCTTTTGATATAACCTCAGCCATATCATAATTTATAAAACCCGTCTCATACATGGATATATGGTCATTCCAATCATCTGGAGCATTTAAGGTGACGGCAATGAGATCCATATCTCCTTTTGTTGCTGTTGTAACGAGCGTTCTCTTGGCCCGTTTAGTAAAACCGGTTTTCCCGCCAGTGCAATATTTGTATTTTGTCAGCAGGCGATTTTTGTTCGTCCATTTGTAATCCCAAGCCTCATTTGGATTTGGTGCACGGTGCACCTTTGTCCCAAAGATCTTCTGAAAAGTTTTGTTTTGCATAGCATAACGGGTTAAGAGGGCCATATCATAAGCAGTGGAATAATGGTTTTCATGATCATCAAGTCCATGTGGATTAGCAAAATGAGTGCTGACCATACCGATCTCTTTGGCTTTTTGGTTCATTAAATAAACAAATCCGTCAACACTGCCACCGATATATTCGGCAATGGCCACAGCTGTATCGTTCCCCGACCGGAGGATTAATCCATAGACTAAATCCTCAAGCTTTATTTTTTGTCCGGGTTTTAAATAAACGGATGAACCTTCTGTCCGGACTGCTTTTTCACTAACCGTCACAGTTTTATCCAGCTTGCCGGATTCTATCGCAAGAATCGCGGTCATTATTTTCGTTATACTGGCGATTCTTCTTTTCGTATAGGCTTCTTTCTCTAAAAGGACACGTCCCGATTTCTGTTCCATTAAAACAGCGCTTGCTGCACTTACCCCCAGTGAAGCATCAACCTTATGAGGAATATTGACAATGAATATAGTAATCATAAGTGAAAGAAACATGAGCCTTCTTATTATTTTCATTGGTATACCTCGTCCTTCTCATTATTTATTAAATTTTATGCGGGACAAGGTGTGATATGACAAAAACTCTGCTGCTTGGCTTTTTCAGTAAGGGGGCATCGATATAAGCAGTTAAATTTTTTATCTCCTTGTAAAAAAAGCACCGGTAAACGAATCGTCTGATACCTTTTCTATCTAAAAGGCCAGTTGATATCGGCTGCTTTTTCAAATCTCATTTCAACATCATGCCAATTGACGATATTCCACCAATTATCCACGTAATCGGATCGTTTATTCTTATATTGGAGATAGTAGGCGTGCTCCGATACATCAAGAACAAGCAGCGGTGTCGTATCCCATGGCGTCATGAGCATGTGACCTTCCGTTTGTAATAGCTCCAAATGTTTAGCTCTTGGCGACCAAACGAGCAATGCCCAGCCGACACCTTCCACCTGTTTTGCCGTTTCTGAAAAATGTTTTTTAAAGGCCTTGACACTGCCAAAATAATTTTCTATCTCCATTTTTAGCAGCCCCTGGGGGTCGCCGCCGCCATTTGGACTCATATTTCTCCAAAAAATGGTATGAAGATAATGGCCCGATCCGTGAAAGCTAAGCTCACGTGACCAGTGTTTGATCATGGTATAATCATTAGACTCTCTGGCCTTTTTCATTTCAAGCTCGGCGTTATTTAACCCCTCCACATACGTACGATGATGCTGGTCATGGTGAAGCCTCATAATCTCTTTTGAAATATAGGGTTCCAGAGCATCATAAGGATATGGAAGATCGGGCAGTGTATGTCCACCCGGCGGCAGGCTTTTTTCCGTCACCATTATGGTTCCCACCATATTTTCCTGTTTCCGGTTAAAGTAAGACTCCATTTCCTCGTGAATATGTTCTGCCTTAGCCTGTAACTGCAGCAATTCTTCGTCGGATAAATCACGGTTGGTATGCTCTATCAAATCAGCAAATTGATCAAGCTTTTCCCATAATTCAGAATCCTGCCTTACATGATTAGACTCGAGAAACTGCCTCATTTGACCATTCCATTTAAATAGTTCACTGACATATTGGCTAAAATGGTCCATTCGTTGCCACTCTCCCAACAATCTTTTCTAAATGGTATGTATGAACGAATTTATTAAGACCCCAAAAAAACAAACAGACTGCCCTCTTAAAAGGACAGTCCTGGAAATGAACGTTAATTTATTTTACTTGTGGCTGCATCATAAATTCTATTGGAGAACGCAGCTCATACCCTTGCTTTTGTTGAAGCGATGTAAAAATTTCTTTTATTTTTTCAAAATTAATATCCTGAAAATAAGCAGCAAATTCCTGTTTTGAATTGATATAGAGACGTTTCCGTTCTCTTAACCCGGGATTTTTCAGGAAACAAACCAGGGCAACAATGTCTTTAAACTTTACTTCATTGCCGTCATGGACAAAAACTGGATCTGCTTCAAACGGAGTAAATTCAGGGAATAATTCATCAAAATAACGTACGTATAGAACATGTAGCGTTTTTTCAACCCCATCGTCGATATAGGTCAGTTCGCTTCTGTTAAAAAAGTCCTCGGAGGTATTTGATTTTGCCTTCTCCAATTCATACCCTTTGCATTCTTTAATTAGCAACGTAATCCGCTCCTTACTCAATTGCGCAATATCGAAACATACCACTATTTTAACATAAATCAAGCATCAATTTGCGGCTTATGAATTGATGGTTTCTTGAAATTTCTCAAAAAATAAATCGGCTTCCTCTTGAATATATTCATCTTCCACCTTATCTGGAAGTGCCGGAAGCTCCTCCAGGCTTTTTAATCCAAAATAATCAAGGAATTCCTTCGTCGTCCCATAAAGAATGGCCCTTCCAGTCCCTTCTGCACGGCCGACCTCTTTGATTAATGCTTTTGCCATAAGCGTATGTAACGGCCTTTCCGACTTTACTCCACGAATTTCTTCGATTTCCGCTCGAGTAATCGGCTGCTTATAGGCAATAATCGCCAAGGTTTCCAGCGCTGCCTGCGACAGTGTCGAGGTATTGGGGGAATCCACGAGTTTTTTTAAATAATCGGCATTTTCTTTCTTAGTGGCCAACTGATACGTTCCAGCCAGCTGAACGATGATAATCCCCCGATTTTCGTTTGCAGCATACTCTTGCCTGAGGTCCTCAATAACATCATTTGCCTCCAGTTCGTCTATTTCTAAAACCTCAGCTATTTGTTTTAACGTTAACCCCTCATCCCCGGCAGCAAATAACAAGCTCTCAAGTATGCTTGTCCAGTTAATAATGGTCAACCGAATCAGCTCCTTTCTTAGCAGCTTCGACAAAAATCTCACCAAAATTCTCGTCCTGCCAGGCATCAATTTCGTTCCTTTTCATCAGTTCTAAAATAGCCAAAAAGGTGACAACAATATGGTCTTTTGTTGGTTGTGGAAATAAATCATTAAAGTTCATCCGCCCATTAATTTCCTTTAAATCAGCCAATATTTCTGTCATTCTTGTTTCAATTGAGACTTCCTGACGGGCTATTTTCGTCGCCAATGGACGCTGAAGTTTCTTTCGGCGTAACAATTTTTGAAAAGCAGCTAACATGTCATAAAGCGAAACTTGTAATTCTGCCTTGGGGGGCTCAATGTCTTTCACAAAATCAGACATATCACTCGGCGGCTTTGAGTACATTAGACCACGTTCCTCTTCCATTGATTTCAAGCCCTGGGCTGCTTCTTTAAATTTGCGGTATTCAATTAGGCGCTCGACCAGCTCATCCCTTGGGTCTTCTTCAAAGGCAATTTCCTGATCTTCGTCATAAAGATCCTCATCATGCTTTGGCAACAGCATTTTACTTTTAATCGCCAAAAGGGTAGCGGCCATGACAAGAAACTCACTGGCTACATCCAGTTTTAACTCCTTCATTGTATGTATATATAATAAATATTGCTCTGTAATCTGCGCGACCGGAATATCGTAAATATCAATTTCCAGTCGGTTAATTAAATGGAGCAGTAAATCCAATGGACCTTCAAATACGTCGATCTTTACCTGGTAAGGCATTACTTTTCACCAAAATTCCTGAAATAATTTTATTACCGCGCTTGAATGGTAATCAATCAGCATCATTCATGACACAAAATGGATAGGATCCGACTTTTGGAAAAAAGGAAGAATCTCTTTCACTCCGCTTTTTCAAAAAATAACTATTCTTAGTATAGGGATTTTGTCAGTTTATCTCAATAGTAAATCATTTCATCATTAATGCAGTTAAGGGAGTGATGACATTCGCCCATAACAATGGACAAATACCCTTCATATGATATTAGAGAAAACACGCCGCTTGGCGTCCTCTCTAGGTATTGGCTTGGTTTTGATGGCTATTTTTAGAATTTACAACAGCCATTCTAACCTAGAGAAGGAAAAAAATTTTAGGAGGTTTTAGATATGGCTGATGGCGTAGGCGTTGGCGGTTTCGGAGCCGGATTTGCGTTAATCGTAGTATTGTTTATTTTGTTAATTATCGTTGGTGCGGCTTGGGTATGGTAAATGGAAACTGAGGTATGCCCATAAACAGAGAATAAATAGCCTTCATATCGCCGATAAAAAAGGACCCGGATCTTCGGGTCTTTTATTCATGTTTTTATGCAGTTTCCAGCATCTTGATATGGTAAAATGGAGTTATAAGGAATGGGGGGACTCCATTGTATCCAACAGCATACATTGACTATTTAATTCATTTTCACGGTGATCGAGATTATTTTGAATGTCACGAAATTTTGGAGGATTATTGGAAACAGTCCGATCCGGGAAACAAGGATTCCATTTGGGTTGGTCTCATTTTAATGGCTGTATCCGCATATCACCACCGTAGAGAAAATTTCGCCGGTGCCAAACGAACACTGGAAAAAGCGATTAAAATATTTGAAACACAGGCAGATTCTTTAGTGAAACTTGGCATTGACAGTGGGGATTTGATAAATGTTTTAAACGAGCGTCTTCTGGCCATTGAAGCAAACCATTTCTATACCAGCTTTTCACTGCCGATCATTGATTCGGCGTTAATGGACGAATGCCTCAAAATTTGTCAACAGCGTGGATTAGAATGGGGGAAAGCGAGTGATGTAACGAATGATGAGCTAATTCACCGCCATAAGTTACGGGACAGAACGAGTGTGATTGAAGAAAGAAACCGAATGCTGTTAGCAAAAAAGGGCAACTTATAAAAGTTGCCTTTTTGTTTATTCAGCAGATATCACATTTTTCGATAAATGCAGCTGTCTCTTCATTTGGGATTATTTCCTTTTCAGGATACATTTCCTTAAGCGCCTTCACCATTCTTTTTCCCACCCCTTGGAATCGATGAGAGGGGTTAACGGAAATATGTTGGATTTCAATTGCATTCCGCTCAGAATGAAAAACAACACCAAGGAGCCCGATAATATCTTCCTCTTTCCATAAAAACAGCTGCCTTGTGTCTTCTGTCTCATATTCCTTCATTGTTTGCTGGAGTTTCTTTAAGTCCTTCTCATTCGGCATAAATGACATTAAACCCATGGCAATTTTTTCGAATGTTTTTTTATAACGAATTAACATTTAGATCCCTCATTAAATGAAATAAACCAATCTAGTTATTTGGTTTAACAATAGTATATTTTTCCCAAAAGAATCAAATAATAAACCATTTATTTATCATATGTACGTAAGATGATAATGTTTCAAGCATACACCGTAAACCGAAGTCTAAAAGTGCGAAAAAATATCTATTATTTCGGTACAATAAACATCCAATAGATTGCCCCCCATATCAAAGAAATGGCAATAAGAATGCCAAATAAGGCCCAATTACTTTTTTTCATGGAAAACTATCCTCCAAAACAAGTATACCGTATCCGAAGTTGTTACTGGCTACATTCTACAACAAATATCAAAAATAATCCATTTTCCAGAAAAAATTAAAAACTATTAATTTTTATATGAAACTCCAAATTTGTTTTTTTCGTTAATTATATTAGAATCGGATATATTATAAACATAAACAAACAAGGAGAGAATTTCGATGAAAAAACGATTAATACTGCTGCTAAGTCTGATTTTGTGTCTTTTTCCGATACATAGTCTTGCTGATATGGCCGAAGGTGATATGATTGTCACTTTAGGCGAAAATTTATCAGAAGCGCAAAAAAACAGCTTGTTAGAGGAAATGAGGGCGCCAAAAGATGTTCAAATCGTCACTGTGTCCAATCAGGAGGAACATCAATATCTGGGAAAATATATTGCCAAGTCTTTAATTGGGACAAGGGCCATTTCATCTTCAGCCATCACGATTGCCTCTAAGGGATCTGGCATAACGGTGAAAACCAAAAATATTAATTGGGTTACCGATGAAATGTATGTCAACGCCCTTATAACCGCAGGTGTCAAAGATGCAAACATCTATATAACGGCTCCCATTTCTGTATCTGGAACTGCTGCCCTTACCGGGATTATCAAAGCTTATGAAATTTCCGCCGATAAAACAATCCCGGAAGATGTGAAGCAGGCAGCAAACCAGGAAATGGTTGAAACTGCAAAGCTTGGGGATTCGATTGGTAATGAGAACGCCACCGCCCTTATCGCCAAAGTTAAAGAGGAAATCGCCAAAAAGAAACCAAAAAACGACGAGGAATTGCGAAATATTATCGAACAAGCCGCCAAAGACTTAAATGTAACTTTAACAGATCAGCAAATGCAACGATTGATTAACTTATTCAACAAATTAAAAAACCTTGATATTAACTGGAATCAAGTTAGCGATCAGCTCAATAAAGCAAAGGACAGAATATCTAAATACCTTCAATCAGACGAGGGACAAGGATTTCTTGAAAAAATCAAACAATTCTTTATCTGGTTAATTGATACAATTAAGTCCTTCTTCTCTTAAAACGCATAAAGAGCCGCCGGTTCTCCGGCAGCTCTTATTTTAATGGCAGATCGTGCTTGATTAAATCTTCATAGGTTTCCCTTTTTACAACAAGAGTGGCGTTTCCATTTTCCACAAACACAACTGCCGGCCGAGGGATCCGGTTATAGTTGTTCGCCATCGAATAGCCATAGGCCCCGGTACAAAAAACAGCTAAAATATCATCCTCTTCCGCCCTTGGTAAAGGCAGATCCCAAATTAGCATATCACCTGATTCACAGCATTTCCCGGCAATTGAAACCGTTTCAGTATTTTGTGCTAACGGTTTATTGGCTAAGACCGCTTCATATTTTGCCTGGTATAAGGCAGGACGAATATTATCGCTCATCCCGCCGTCGACCGCCAGATATTTCCTTACGTTCGGAACATCCTTGGAGGAGCCAATTTTATACAAAGTCATTCCTGCATCCCCCACAAGCGAACGGCCAGGTTCGATCCAGATCTCCGGCATTTCAAGGGAGTATTGTTCAATTAGAAGTTTGACTTCCTTGATAATCGCACTGACATATTGGGATGGCGGAATCGGTTCATCCTCTTTCGTATAGCGAATTCCAAAGCCCCCGCCTAAATTTAATACCTTTGCTTCAAAGGCGACCTTTGCTTTCCACTCCGCCAGCTTCTCAACAATTTTTCTGGCCGCCAGCAAAAAGCCGGTTGTTTCAAATATTTGTGAACCAATATGGCAGTGAAGGCCAAGGACATCGAAAGATTCAAATGCCATTACAGCAGCAAGTGCTTTTTCCGCTTGACCGTTTTGTAGGTCAAAGCCAAACTTTGAGTCTTCCTGCCCGGTTAAAATGTAATCATGTGTATGTGCTTCAATACCGGGTGTGACTCGTAACAGAACATTTACTTTGGCTGATTTTTCTAGACAAATGGTTTTTAACAGCTCTATTTCGTAAAAGTTGTCAATGACAATACAGCCTATTTGGTTATCTAAGGCCATTTCCAATTCTTCTCTGCTTTTATTATTACCATGAAAATGAATCCTTTCCGCAGGGAAGCCGGCAGCCAAAGCCGTATACAATTCACCGCCGGATACTACATCCAAAGATAAACCTTCCTCCTCCGCAAGCTGCACCATTGCCACCGTCGAAAATGCTTTACTGGCATAGGCTACTTGAGCTTTTACATTTTGTTCCGCAAACGCCTTTTTAAATCCGGAAGCTCTTTCCCTAATTAAGGAAACATCATATACATACAGAGGGGTGCCAAAATTTTTTGCTAACTCAAGGCTGTCAACACCGCCTATTTCCAAATGTCCTTGTTTATTTACTCCAGTTGTTCCGTAAAAATACATCTTCTTCCCTCTCTCCGTAACGACTCACTACAGTCTATGTAGACAAACCTATTAAATAATAAACAAATAGACAGAATCTGCAAAAGATACTGCCTATTTTTATGCTTAGTTCTTTATTTAATTAAAATTACTTTAGCATAACTGCAGCTATTCTGCAATTTTTTCTTTTAAAATTTACCTTTTGGGGGGCTGCCTGAACCGATTTCTTGGGTGAACGATACTTGGCCTCAATGCAGACCCAGGGATCGACTGGCGGAAAATAATCTGCATAAATCCTCTTGGTTCAAATGGCAGAAACGGCCATAAATATGGCGTATTCAGCGCCCGCATATTAGCCAGGAAAATAAGCCATAAGGTACAGCCGATGACAAACCCCGGCAGATGGAAAAAGGCTACCGCCAACATCAACAGCATCCTGGCAATTTTATTGGCAACACTTAATTCATAACTTGGCGTGGTAAAGGTTCCAATCCCGGCAACTGCTACGTAAAGAATAACCTCTGGGACAAATAGTCCAACACTGATGGCAATTTGTCCGATTAGCACAGCCGCAATCAAGCCCATCGCGGTTGAAAGCGGTGTCGGTGTATGTATAGCAGCGATGCGTAAAAATTCTATCCCAAAATCAGCCATAAACAGCTGAACAACAATGGGAATATTCGTTTGTTTGTTAGGCCCGATAAAGGAAAGTTTTTCCGGCAGTAACGATGGCTCCTGGACAAATAAAAGCCAGAGCGGTAACAGAAATATCGAGGTAAATACACCTAAAAAACGCGTCCAGCGAACAAAGGTCCCCATGGCTGGCGCTTCGCGAAATTCCTCGGCATGTTGAACATGGTGAAAAAAAGTAGTTGGAGTAATAATCACACTCGGCGAGGTGTCGCAAAAAATCACTACATGGCCCTCCAATATATGGGCTGCTGCGACATCTGCTCTTTCCGTATATCGCACAATTGGATAGGGATTGGCTCCCTGTTTCACAATAAACTCCTCAAGAGTTTTATCGGCCATCGGGATTCCATCAATATCAATCGCCTTTAGCTCTTGTCTTAAAATATTTATTAAATCAGGGTCAGCAACATCCTCTATGTATGCAAGAGCCACATCGGTTATAGACCGTCTGCCGACTTTATACATCTCAAAGCGAAGTCGTTCATCACGGATTCTTCTTCTGACTAATGCCGTATTTAACACGATATTTTCGACAAAACCGTCGCGGGCGCCCCTGACAACTTTTTCGGTATCAGGTTCCATTGGCATCCGGCCGGGATAATTTCTTACATCAATAATAAATGCTGTATCCGCCCCATCCACTACTACCCCAATAAGGCCGGATAAAACCTCAGTAACTAATTGATCCAATTCCTGGGTTTTTTCTACCGATTGATTGGCCAGCCTATTTTCAACAAGTGTAAATATGTCGGAAGATAGTTTTTCACGGTTATTAATTCCAAGTAACTCTCTTATTAGTTGAATAATATACATCGTGTCCGTTAAACCATTGATATAATAAATGTGGACATCGCATCTTAATATTTTCAATTTGCGGACACCAATGTCAAAACTTACCCCCAGTCCTACCCGCTGTTTCATATAATGTTCAATTTCATTCACTGATTTCGGAATTGGCCATTTTTCCACCTGCTTTTGTGTCAAAAAAACCACTCCTTTCAAAAATTTAATTTATCTCTAAAAAGTAGTTAATGATGAACAAAGTATAGCCATTGAAAGATGGAACCAAATATTTTACCTAATACAATGGCCATGATTAAAATCACAATCTCTCCGTCTAAACGAATTCTTTTTGCAAGAATCGGAAATACATTTAAGGCTTCTGTAAGACCGGCTGCTAACATTCCGATAAAGACTCCACCGGTAATCCCCAGGGGAATTAACAGGTAAGGAGACTGGTTCAGCGATGGGTCTCTTAAGCTTGCGAACACTCCTGTAAGCGCCCCGATGACAACGGCCCACTCATAGGATTGGATCATTTTCATCGTTTTCGTTAGTTGAGTCAATCGAGGAATAATGCCCAGTACAGTTAGAAAGGCAACAAAACCGGCACCAACAGATAATCCACTTGCAACCCCTAAAAAAATGGTAAGGATTATTTTAATCGTCATGTATCCGTTTCATACTCTCTTTATTTTCATGCAGGATGACGTAATTATCCAAATCCATCTGATAATTAAACATTTCGACTTCAAGCGGGCTCGGTTCATCGTTAATCCGCTTCTTAAAGACATGGTTAAAAAATAAAATCATCCCAAGGCCAAGCCCAATCGAATAGGGAATTTGAAACAATAGTGGTTTTGTTTCCTGCCTGCCGGTAATAATGGTATAAATCTTTTCCTGAACACTCCGCATATTGACATCATCATGAAAATTCATCAGCGTTAACGCCGAACCAAAAAATAATAGGAACCATATTAAAAGAAAAAAAGGAATCGAGACTCCTTTTTGCTTGGACACTACTTCAATAATGGTTTGGGCAGGGCCGATTGTCTGAACTTCTATGTCCCCAAATTGGCTGGTTATCAGCTGGATCACCTTCATAATATCAATCACAACAATGTTACCGTCGTTTTCTGTTAATTGATGAATGATCATTTGTTGAAGCTTTATAAGCTTGCTTTCATCAGCAATGATTTGCGCAGCGTCCTTTAAATAAATCGTCTGGCGGGGACAAGATTGAACGCGGTGTCGCATGCGAATGTAGATGGTTTGTTCCAAAATCTCACTTCCCACACAGCAAAATTCTGATAACAGTAGTATGTGTAAAAAATGGTTTTTTATAAAAAAATGTTAAGTACTTTGTAAAATGAAAGACCGTATGGAGTCTACACATCCATACGGTCTTTCATTTGCTGCAATATCTTTTTTTCCAGCCTTGATACTTGAACCTGAGAAATTCCCAGCCTTCCGGCAACTTCTGATTGTGTCTGATCCTTATAATACCTTAGATAGACAATCAGCCGTTCCCGTTCATCTAGCTCACGGATGGCTTCCTTTAAAGCAATTTGATCAAACCACTTTCCTTCATTACCATCATCGATTTGGTCCAATAATGTGATCGGATCACCATCATTTTCATAAACGGTTTCATGAATGGATGACGGGGACCTGCTTGCTTCTTGGGCAAGGATGACATCCTCCAAAGGAAGGTCAAGATGCTCAGAGATTTCATTAACAGTGGGAACTCTGCCCAGCGTTTTCGACAGTTCATCCTTCGCTTTACGGATTTTATTCCCCATTTCCTTCAGTGACCGGCTGACCTTGACGGTTCCATCATCACGAATAAATCGCTGGATTTCTCCAATAATCATTGGAACGGCATAGGTAGAAAACTTTACATCATAGGATAGGTCAAACTTATCAACTGATTTTAATAACCCGATACAGCCAATTTGAAACAAGTCATCGGGGTCGTATCCCCTATTTAGAAACCGTTGGACCACCGACCAAACAAGCCGCATATTTTTTTCCACAAGAAGATCTCTTGCTTCCTGGTCACCTGTCTGGCTTCTTTTTATAAGTTCCTTGACTTCATGATCCTTTAAATATGTCTGATTTTTATTGTTTTTGACCTCCACATCCATTGGCAAGTCTCCTTAATTGCAAAGCATTTTGCGAGATTGTAAATGCTTTCGTAGTCTAACCTCGGTTCCGCTGCCTGGCTTAGTTAAAACCTCAACCTCATCCATAAAATTTTCCATGATCGTAAAACCCATGCCGGAACGTTCCAATTCCGGCTTTGTTGTAAATAATGGCTGGCGGGCTTCATCGACATCTGTAATTCCGACGCCAGTATCTTTAATGGTCATCTCAATGAAATTGTCGTCAATTGTCACAGTAATATAAACAATACCTTCCGGGTCATTTTCATATCCATGAATAATGGCATTGGTTACAGCTTCGGACACAACGGTTTTTATCTCGGTAAGCTCATCCATCGTTGGGTCTAATTGGGCAATAAAAGCAGCTACTGTAACACGGGCAAAGGATTCATTTTGACTTAAGGCACTGAACTGCAGGCTCATCTCATTCTTCATTCAGGCCACCCCCAATTTTTGTAACGCAAATTCTTCTGTCGGCTCCATTTTAATGATCTTGAACAGACCCGACATATCGAATAATCGTTGAATCGCAGGGGTAATGGCACAAACAACCATTTCACCGTGCAGCTGTTTAATTTGCTTATATCTGCCTAAAATAACGCCTAAACCTGAACTGTCCATAAAAGTAAGCTGTTCAAGATTCAAGACAATATGACGGATTGCTTTTTCCTCAATAACAGCTGTAACTTTTTCACGAAGTTCATCTGCCGTATGATGATCTAATTCGCCGTTAAGACGGATGCATAAAACATCCTGTTTGATTTTGAATTCAATCGTAAGACTCACTATCCTGGTCCTCCTTTTTCTGATCTAGTGAGTCAATTCGATTTTTAGGTTTTATTTTCCTTCTCAAATACAAAACTAGTCGATTTTCGCTAAAAGAAGTCCGGATGCTTCGGCTTTCGACACTGCTGAAAAAGTTTTATTTACCAGCTTTCGTAAACATTCCAAACGAACGCTTATAAAGTGTCCACCAGCTGGCACTCTTTACGGTATTCTTGGCTACTAGCGGGCTTTCTAGCACCACTTCTCCATTTCTGATGAGCTTAATGGTTCCCACCTTGTCACCTTTTCGAATTGGGGCCTTTAAATTTTTCTGTAACAAGACCTTCTGCTTAACATCTGCCGTTTTTTCACCTTTTTTCGTCAATAAAGATAAAGACTCACTGGTTACCGCCGCAACTGTCTTATCTTGACCTTTACTAACCTTAGCCAGGCCTATTGTTTGATTACGCTTATACATCGGATGTGTTTGGTATTGACTATAGGCATAGTCGAGCATTTTGCTCACCTGGGCATTGCGCTCCTTAGATGTTGGAGCGCCGAACACAACAGCAATCACCCGCATTCCGTCTTTTTGAGCAGTTGCCGTCAGACAATATTTGGCCTCTGCGGTAAAACCAGTTTTTAAGCCATCCACTCCGGGATAAAAACGAACTAATTTATTGGTATTAACGAGCCAAAATTTTTTGTCGGTATTTTCTCTTAAATACCCTTCATACATCCCGGTAAATTTTGTAATGTCTTCGTATTTTAGCAGTTCTTTTGCCATGATCGCCATGTCATAGGCTGAGCTGTAATGACCGCTTTCCGGCAGTCCAGTTGTGTTTTTAAAGAAAGTATGCTTTAATCCCAGTTCCTTTGCTTTGGCATTCATCATGTCAACAAATGCTTCCTCAGTACCGGCAATCCTTTCCGCCATCGCTACGGAAGCATCATTTCCCGAGGCAATCGCAATCCCTTTCAACATGTCTTTTACCGTCATTTCTTCACCAGGCTCCAGGAAAATTTGTGATCCACCCATTGAAGCAGCATATTCACTTGCACGAATTTTTTCGTTCCAGGAAAGTTTTCCTTTATCAATGGCCTCCATGATTAACAGCATGGTCATGATTTTTGTCATACTGGCAGGCGGCAGTTCTTCTTTACTATTTTTCTCGAAGAGGACTTTCCCAGTATCCCGCTCTAATAAAATTGCGGATCTAACGTTGGCGATCATTTCAGTACTCTTCTTTTCTTCAGCAGCGAAAGCAGAAGAAATTGGTAAACTGATAAGCAAAACTAATATTGCTGTGATAGAAAACAGTCGTTTCATCCAGATAACCCTCCATTCTTTATAGCCAACATTTTTTCCAAAATTAATTACTTTATACAGTCATTTCCAGTAATTAAATAAAAAAATAGGTGTTAGGGGTCATGTGATCGTTCACATGATCCCCGACACCTTTTAATCTGTAATTTCCTCGTAAATGAGGGTTGGCGGGTTTACCTTTTCAGGAGTAATCTTGATATTTTCATATAGCTTTTGCTTTACTTCGTTTACATTTTCAGCATTGCTGTAGATGGTGCAGAGTGATTCACCTATTTTCACTTGATCGCCAATTTTCTTTCGTAGCACAAGACCGACGGCTAAGTCAATGACAGAATCTTTCGTTGCTCTTCCGGCCCCAAGCAGCATTGCGGCTGTTCCAACCTCATCAGCGACGATATCAGCTACATAGCCATTTGCTTTTGCTTCAAGTTCAAAGGTGTATTTCGCCTGCGGCAGTTTCTCGGGATGGTCGACGACCGTGGCATCACCACCTTGAGAACTTAAGAATACTTTTAATTTTTCCAATGCTGAACCGTCGTTGATCGCTTTCTCAAGCGCCTGTCGCGCTTCCGCTAATGATGCTGCTTTCTTCGCTAAATACACCATATGACTGCCAAGCGTTAAACATAGCTCGGTTAAATCAGCAGGACCTTCTCCTTTTAAGGTATCAATTGCTTCCTTTACCTCAAGGGCATTGCCGACCGCATACCCAAGCGGCTGACTCATATCAGAAATTACTGCCATCGTTTTGCGGCCGACAGCATTTCCAATCCTCACCATTGCGTGTGCTAATTCCCGTGAATCTTTCAGCGTCTTCATAAAAGCGCCGGCTCCGGTTTTTACATCAAGAACAATCGCGTCGGCCCCGGCAGCGATCTTTTTGCTCATAATGGAGCTGGCAATCAGCGGAATACTTTCAACTGTTGCTGTCACATCTCTGAGTGCATAGAGTTTTTTATCAGCAGGTGTTAAATTACCGCTTTGCCCGATGACGGCAATCTTATTTTTGTTCACAAGCTCGATGAACTCAGCATTGTCTATTTCCACGTGGAAGCCTTTAATCGATTCTAATTTATCAATCGTGCCGCCTGTGTGTCCCAGGCCGCGTCCGGACATTTTGGCGATCGGAACACCCACTGCTGCAACAAGCGGCCCCAAGACAAGAGTTGTTGTATCACCAACTCCGCCGGTAGAATGCTTATCAACTTTTATTCCTTCTATCTGTGACAAATCAATTTGCTCCCCTGACCTTACCATTGCCATCGTTAAATCGGCGCGCTCCCTTTCGGTCATACCACGAAAAACAATAGCCATTGTGAGTGCGCTCATCTGATAATCAGGAATCGAACCATCTGTATATCCGCTAATAATAAAATTGATTTCTGCTGTCGATAATTCTTGACCATCGCGCTTTTTTTCAATTAAATCGACCATTCTCATATTCATTCACCACTTTACCAAAACGTTATCCAATCCTGCTAATAATTGCTTTTATATATCGAAGAAAGTCTGCTTTTACCTTTTCGGTCGTTTCGATAACTTCCTCATGTGCCAGCGGTTGATCCAAGATCCCTGCGGCCATATTGGATATACAAGAAATACCTAAAACCTTCATTCGACTGTGCCTCGCGACGATTACTTCCGGCACGGTCGACATCCCTACAGCATCACCGCCGAGAGTACGAATCATCCGAATTTCTGCCGGAGTTTCGTAGACTGGACCTGGATTTGCAAAGTAGACGCCTTCTTTCACGGCCATCTCTAATTGAGCGGCAACTTCCTTGGCGATTACCCGCAATTCTTTTGAATAGGTCTCAGACATATCCGGGAACCGTTCGCCAAGCTTTACATCATTGGGCCCGATTAAAGGATTGGTGCCCATATTATTAATATGATCCTTAATAATCATTAAGTCTCCCGGTGAAAAACTTTCATTTATTCCCCCGGCTGCATTAGTAACGATTAATATTTCGACACCAAGCTGTTTCATAACGCGGACAGGGAAAGTCACCTTTTCCATATCGTAGCCTTCATAGAAGTGAAAACGCCCTTGCATCGCAACAACCTCGACGCCGTTCAAAACGCCAAAAACAAGCTGTCCGGCATGCCCCTCCACAGTGGAAACCGGAAAATCAGGAATATCATGATAAGGAATTTTTACAGGCTGTTCAATTTCATCAGCAAGCACCCCAAGCCCTGAACCTAAGATAAGCCCGATTTTTGGTGCAGTAGGATATTTTTGTTTTAAAAAGCCCGCTGTCTTTTCAATACTTTCAAACTTCATCATGTTCCCCCCTTGTAACCCAATCCAAAAAATATAATATTATTTTAATTCTTTTAAAAAGCTTTTGCCGTACTTCGGCATTTTTACCTGGAAGTTCTCCGCAACTGTTGCCCCCAGATCTGCAAATGTTTCCCGGAGAGGCAATTCTTTTCCTTCCGTCATTCGTTTGGAATACACAAGCAGCGGCACATATTCACGTGTATGGTCAGTACCGGGTGCCGTCGGGTCATTCCCATGATCAGCCGTAATCATTAACAAGTCATCCGGCTTCATTTCAGCAATAACTTCCGTCAGCCGGGAATCGTATTCCTCCAGGGCTTTCCCATAGCCTTGCGGATCGCGGCGGTGCCCATATAAGGCATCAAAATCAACTAAGTTTAAAAAGCTGATGCCGGTAAAATCCATTTTAAAGGTCTCAAGAAGCTTATCCATGCCATCCATATTTGAGACGGTTCGCAGTGCCTTCGTTACGCCTTCCCCATCATATATATCAGAAATTTTTCCGATTGCAATTACGTCAAACCCAGCATCCTTAAGCTCACTCATGACAGTCCGGTCAAATGGTTTTAAAGCATAATCATGACGGTTTGGTGTACGGGTAAAACTGCCGGGCTTTCCGATAAACGGCCGGGCGATGACCCGTCCTACCATATATTTCTCATCAAGCGTCAACTCCCTAGCTATTTTACAAATATGATACAGCTCATCAAGCGGAATGATTTCTTCATGAGCTGCAATCTGCAGTACGGAGTCAGCCGATGTATAAACAATCATTGCCCCGGTTTTCATATGCTCTTCACCAAGCTCATCAATAATTGCCGTACCGCTTGCCGGTTTGTTGCCGATGACTTTACGGCCGGTTCGTTCCTCCAACTCAGAAATCAGTTCCTCCGGGAATCCTTCCGGAAAGACTTGAAACGGAGTTTTAATATTTAACCCCATGATTTCCCAATGCCCGGTCATCGTGTCCTTTCCGTTTGAGGCTTCCCTCATTTTTGTATAAAAAGCTAACGGCTTCTCTGCCTTTTCAATTCCCTTTAATTCACGGATATTACTTAAACCAAGCTTACCCATGTTTGGCATATGCAGACCATTCATTTGTTCCGCGATATGGCCAAGTGTATCCGCCCCTTGATCGCCAAACTTTTCAGCATCCGGTGCTTCACCTATTCCAACTGAATCCATTACAATGATAAAAATACGTTTGTATGTATCCAACGTCATTCTTTTTCCTCCTTTTCCATGCTGTTAAGGTACCCCAGATTCCAGAACTAGTTTCTGAATCCTTTGATAACGTTTGCAGAAAATCGCAACAATGCAAATCATATGATTCCCTTTATAGGACGATTTAACCAATAAAACTGATTAATTGTCAGAAGTCTGACATCTTTATTGTACTAAATGGTGGTAAAATTACAAGAAAAAAGCTGCCTCATTTTTGGCAGCTTTTTGAACTCTTTTCCCATTTTTTCCTAAACTTCTATTCTATCAAGCTCGGGGATGAAATTTACGATAAACATCCATTATTTTTGTTTTTGTTACATTGGTGTAAATTTGCGTTGAGGAAATATCAGCATGACCCAGCATTTCCTGTACTGCCCGTAAATCCGCACCGTTTTCTAATAAATGTGTGGCAAAAGAGTGCCTGAGGGTGTGCGGTGTCAATTCTTTATCTATCCCTGCTTCCTGTGCCAATTTCTTTAATATTTTCCAAAAGCCCTGCCTTGATAAACGCTTTCCCTGATGATTTAAAAACAGCGCCTGATCATCATGATGTTTTGTGTTAAATAACGGCCTGCCAGCATCTAAATACTGCTGAATGGCCTTGGCCGCTATCCCCCCAATCGGAAGAATCCTTTCCTTATTACCCTTGCCAATAAAATGGACAAAGCCCATTGGTATATGAACATCATGAATATTCATGCCGATTAATTCGCTCACTCTGATTCCGGTGGCGTAAAGAAGCTCCAGCATCGCTTTATCTCTTAACCCATAATGGTCATGCGGTTTGGGGGTATCCAATAACGTCTCCACTTCCTGTACGCTTAATACCTTGGGCAGCGTCTTTTCTGACCTGGGTATTTCAAGTTGAACCGTCGGATCCTGTTCCGCCATTTTCTCCCTCAGTAAAAATTGATGAAAGGCCCTGATTGAAGCTATATGCCTTGCTAGTGTTTTGGGAGATTTCCCCTGCTCTTTTAAATATTTTAGAAAATGAACGATATGTACCCGCTGGATTTCATTTAAGCTCGCTGTTAATTCCACCTCTTTTAAATAATGAAGATAGCTTTTCAGGTCACGCTCATAAGATGAAATGGTATTTTGCGCCAAGCCTTTTTCGGCAATTAAAAAATGTAAAAAACGTTGTATTTGTGCTTCCATCGCCCTACTCCCCATTTAAATAAAACAACATTAACCGATCGTACCAGGTAGAATTATCCTCTTTTACCGGATTGGAAACTTTTAGTGCTGTCCCTTCCGGCTCATCATAGCGATGATAGTTTTGATATTCTTCAGATATCCACATGATACCATAATAAAAAAGAATCGTGCATCCCGTGAAGATGAGAAAAACCTTAAAGGTTTGCAGGATAGCCTTGATAAAGGAAATCATCTTATTTCCCCCAAACTCCTATTTAATCAGAAAAACTCTGCCATTGATATCTGTCCCCATACGGCATTTGTTTCCTAGTAAAAAGGTATGCCAAAATGGACAAGATTTATACCTAATTAAATAGGATTATAACAAAAGCTAAAAAAAGACCTTTTAAAAAAGGCCTTGAATTACTCGATATGGTCTCCGTTCACTTTATCCTGGCAGCGATGACAAATGCCATGGAAGGTAAGACGGTGATCTTTTATTTTAAAATTCCACTTGCGTTCTACAATCGCTTCGACATCTTCCAACAAATCCTCCTGAATTTCATCAACAGCCCCACACTCAATACAGACAAGATGATGATGAAAATGGGCTGCGCCTTCCTGCCGCAGATCGTAACGGGATACGCCATCGCCAAAATTTATTTTATCTACTATTTTCAATTCCGTTAATAATTCCAAAGTTCGATAAACAGTTGCCAAACCAATTTCAGGCGATTTTTCCTTCACGAGGAGGTACACATCTTCTGCACTTAAATGATCCTCTTCATTTTCTAGTAAAACTTTTACGGTCGCTTCGCGCTGAGGTGTGAGTTTATAACTGGCTGAATGCAGTTGTTTTTTAATTCGTTCAAGTCTTGTTTCCATTCTGACGTCCCTCCCCACTGTTAATTCTCATTATAACAGATGGAAGGGTGGTGTCAAAATAAAATTATTATAAATAACATTATATATTAATTATCATTTAATAATTATTTTAATCAAATTGAGCTTATGACTGTTTTCATGAGCCAAGGGGATAAATAAGCCTCAATTCCGGAAGCTGCCGAAATGAGGATGACCGCTGCAATTAAAGCAAAAATATACCCCTTGAATAAGGGTAATACGGGCTGGGCAAATTTCTTCATAAATTGCTTTTTAATCATCTTTAATGAAATGATCACTGATAATGATGCCATAATAATAAAAATAGGAATGATAATCAAGTTTTGCGGCAAGATGGAAACTACCGCAAGCATAAATCCCTTCCACCCCATTTGGCTGACAAGAAAACCGACGGTAAAACCGACAACCATTCCTTTTACAAATAATAGAATGAGAATCACCGGAAGACCAATAATCGAAATTCCGAGAATCCAGATCAGCCCGATAAATTTACTATTGTGAAAAAAACTTTGGATAAACAAGTCGTTTTCCTCGGCTACTTTCCCATCTGAAACTTCGCCAAAAAATTGCGATAAATAATAAAATAGGTTTTCTTTCTGGGTAAAGCTCATACTATTGACTACGATGGCACCAAAAATCACACCCATTAAAAATAACACAACAATAAATAAGAAAATTGAGGAATGTTCGCGGAAATAACTGGCGATAACGGACTGGTATAATCGTTTTTTCATCTCTAGTTCCTCCTACATTTTCAATCGATTACTACAGTCTATGCCAGTCTAGCAAGTCTATGATTAATTTTGATAGATTCTGTATAAATGAAAACCCGGCAGCTTTCACTGTCGGGTTTGATTCCTTATGGTTCGGCAATTTTTCCGTATTTGCCACCGCCGCCTGCCGCCAAGGTGACGTTTCCTTCTCTTGCTTTCAAAATAAGATCAGCAATTTTTTCAGGCACTACTTCCAGCAAAGCATCATGTGGAACTTCATGCAAAATAGCCATTTCGCTGCCAAAATGATCGACCAATTTTTCCAGCAGCCGCGGCCCCAGACCGGGGATAAATTCCAGCGGTACTTGATGAACATAGGGCGGCCTTGATAATGGGCTGGTGTCAGCTGTCTTCAATTCAAGAATCCGATCGGCCACCCCTTTTATAATTTTTTTACTGCCACAATATTGACATACTTGATCTTCTTCGTAAGCAGGATGAAAGCAGTGAGCGCAAACAGTCTTATGGTATTTACCGAGCAAAGGATCAAGACCATAATTGGCGATAATTTTTCTTCCGTCTTCCCCTCTCAATGCTTTTCCCAATTCAGTAAATGTCGGCTCCTTCATGGCGATTACTTGATATTCCCTTGCGATCTTCGCCAACGAATGAGCATCAGAATTCGTCACAAAAGTGTATGGATGGATTTCACCGATTTGGTCGGCCATCTTCGTATCGGAACTCAAGCCCAGTTCAATCCCATCGATCAGTTCGGGATCAAGCACTTCCGCGAGAGAACGATTTACACCTTTCCCATATAAACTTTTAAATGGAGTGAATACATGGGCTGGTATAAAGATGCCGCCCATCTCTTTGACCTTCTTTTGTAAAACAAGACCCGTTATATAAACACGCTGGGAGCTAAGCTGGATATTCTTCAAATGGCCGGAAAGCCAATTTGAGAATTCCTTCATAGCCGATAGATTGGGCATAAAACAAAGTAGATGGATCGGGCCGTTAGTCCCTTCGTCATAAATTTCTAATTCTGAACCGGAGATGATGGTTAAATCTCCAAAAACAAGACCGCCATCGGGATGCTCGTAAATTTTCCCGCTTTCAATTAAGCTTTCCATTTCAAGAATGACTTCCGGCGAATGACTGTCGATAATTCCGACCATATTAAGCCCTTTTACGTTTCGTGCATGTTCAATGATGTTGGTAAACGTGAGAGACTTGGCTCCGGTAATTTTCACCGGCTTGCCCGTCCACGTTCTACCGATGTGAATATGTAAATCTACATAATAGCGATTCATTTAGTTGTCAACGCCTCTTGTAATTGTAAGTATTGGACTGCGTAGATTGTCTTGGCATCATAAATTTTTTGTTCTTTGACATATTGTAACGCTTCTTTGAGAGTCAATTCCTCCAAATTGACAAACTCATCCTCATCCATGGCAGCGGCGTTTTCTTTCTTTGTCAGACCTGTTGCTAAAAATACATGGATGATTTCGTCAGAAAAGCCAGGCGATGTATAAAAAGAGCTGATGAGCTCTAAAGATTCACAGACATAGCCGGTCTCCTCCTCTAATTCACGGCGGGCACAGCTTGCCGGTTCTTCGCCTTTTTCCAGCTTGCCGGCAGGGATTTCAACAATCGTTCTTTCTAACGCTTTACGGTATTGTTCCACCATTACCATTTTATTATCCTCAGTTAAAGCGATAATAGCGACTGCTCCCGGATGTTTCACAATTTCCCGTTTGGATTGTTTGCCGTTAGGCAGCTCGACTTCGTGCAGTTCGAGAGTGATGATTTTCCCTGAATATATTTCCTCGCTGTGGAGTGTTTTTTCCTCTAAATTGTTCATACTTGTCAACTCCTGTTCTATTCCGTACTTCCCGTCATACATTTTACCATACTTTATTGGGAGGGGGATGGGATGAAGCTGTATGTTCATGAGAAGGGGATTATCTTGGTCGGCAAAGGCTGGGAAGTGCTGCAAAAGCTAAAGGAATATAATCGGGAATACACCACCGTCGCTGATTGGGTGCAAAAGGTTCAGCAAGATTAAAACTTGCTGTTTGTAGTCTGCCCTAATTTTTACTAAAATTGTAGAAAAGGGCGGAGGTGGTTTTTTGCAAAAAAGAAGGCTGGGAAACTCTGATTTGTATGTGACGGAATTAGGGCTTGGCTGCATGTCGCTTGGGACAGAAGAAAAGGCAGCCCGCGAAATCATTGAAGCAGCCCTTGACGAAGGCATCAATTATTTTGACACGGCGGACTTATATGATTTTGGCGAAAATGAAAAGATCGTTGGAAAAGCATTAAAGCATGTCCGGGAAAATGTCATCATTGCCACAAAGGCCGGCAACCGCTGGAAAGCGGACAAAAGCGGCTGGACATGGGATCCTTCCAAAGTATATATAAAAGAAGCGGTAAAAAACAGCTTGAAGCGGCTGGGAACTGATTATATTGATTTGTATCAGCTGCACGGCGGCACCATTCACGATCCCATAGACGAAACAATTGAAGCGTTTGAGGAATTAAAGGCAGAAGGGTTTATCCGCTATTACGGCATTTCTTCGATTCGGCCGAATGTTATTAGGGAATATGTAGAGAAATCAAATATTGTCTCGGTCATGATGCAGTATAGCATCCTGGACCGCCGTCCTGAAGAGGAAACATTACCGCTTTTGGCTGAACATGGCATCAGCGTGGTGACCCGCGGTCCGCTTGCGAAGGGACTATTGACTGACAGGCTGTTGGAAAAGGCGGTAGACAAAGGATTTTTGGATTACAGCTATGAAGAATTAAGCGAAGTCTTACCATTATTAAAGAAAAGGGTCGCGACATCCAGATCGTTGACAGAGGTTGCCTTACAATATAATTTGGCTGACCCGGCCGTCACCTCTGTTGTCGCTGGTGCCAGCAGTGTTGCGCAAATCCGGCAAAATGCTGCAGCGGTGAGGAGCCAGCCGTTAACGGCTGAAGAAATTGCTCTAATTAAAGAAATTACGAAAGCAAATGTTTATCAGGAACATCGTTAATTAGAAAAGCGCAAACGCCTTGGTTATTTCAAAGAGAGCCCTTACGGCTCTCTTATTTAAATTCCTTCCAGTTCATACTGCTTTCGTTTAACAGCTCTTCAAACGATTTATTTTTTTCCTTCAATCTTCTTTCTTCACGTTTTCTGTGTTCTTCCAGCTCTTGTCTTTTCTCTTCCTCAGCCTTCAGCTGCTCCTGCTGGTTTTTTAATTGTTTGAGTAAATCCGGATTAATCATATCCTTAAGTGTTAAAGCTGAATCATCTTTTTTCGGTGTGGGTTTGTGCTGTTTTTTCTTCATTTGGTTACTCTCCTTAAAGAAGATCTTGTTCTTATTATACAACCACTGCCCGCGAAAATCATGTAAAAAGCAGGCTATTCAAGAGATGCAGCCTGCCCTTTGCCATTTATTTATCCAGTTCTACAATGGTCGCCGCCTCCTGACCGCCGCCAATACAAAGGTCTGATAATTTTAATAAAATTCCGTTTATTCTTGATTTTTTGAAATTAATCCTACTACAATAAAGTAAAACTTCCATCAGTGGGGGTCTTACTGCCCGTTAAGGCGGGATAAAATTATAATACCGTAAAGGGGAATGCGGATGATACTGCCTAAAAAAGTAACCATTATTGAAGTCGGACCGCGCGATGGCCTGCAAAATGAAACGCTATTTGTCCCAACTGAGATTAAAAAACAATTTATCAGGGAACTGCGGGATGCCGGAATTAAGGAAATGGAGCTAACATCGTTTGTTTCGCCAAAGTGGGTACCGCAAATGGCGGATGCCGCCGAAATTATTTATGACTGTGATGATGAAAACACAAGAAACATTGTCCTTGCGCCAAACCGTAAAGGGATTGACAGAGTGTATTCCACCAGTTGCAAGGCGATTGCCGTATTTGTAGGAGTCAGTAACAGCTTTAATAAAAAAAATATTAATAAGTCGACTGCAGACAGCATCGCTGAACTAAAGCCCATCATCCGGGAATTAAAAGAAAAGCAATACTTCGTCAGAGCCTGTATCTCTACAGCCTTTTACTGCCCTTTTGAAGGAAAAATAATGGAGCAGGATACAATCGAACTTTGCCAGCAATTTGTTGCTTGCGGCGTCGATGAATTGAGCGTTGCGGATACAATTGGCATGGCTGCTCCACACGAAGCCTATTCCTTATTTACAAAATTAAAAGCCGCGTTTCCGAATACCCTTCTTACGGCGCATTTTCATGACACCCGAAAGCTCGGGCTGACCAATATTTTTGCCTGTCTCCAAGCCGGGATTGACCGCTTTGATACCTCCGCAGGCGGGCTTGGCGGCTGTCCATTTGCCCCCGGCGCGAGCGGCAATACAGCAACAGAGGATGTCGTCTATATGCTGGAACGAATGGGAATCGAAACCGGGATTCATCTTTCAAAGCTTTTAGCTGCGATTGAAACGATCCGCCCGCATCTATCGAGACCGATTGACAGCGGTTATTACCGTCTGCATCGGCAAACAGTCCAAAGCCATGAATAATTGCTTGTTCCTCCATGCATCTTAATAGATGAAACTTTCTTAAAGGGGGATTTTATGAGTCAAAAACGGGAAAAAGGATACAGTTCAGCGGGAAAAAACTACGCGGAAACAGCGGGCACTGGCAAGCGGATGATATCTGCCGAAGAAGTGGAAAAAGCCATCCATCCAACGAAGCGTCAAAATTCAGAACAATAATGTGGGACTATATTCGAGGAGCCGCTCATTAGGATAAGCGGCTTTTCTTATGGTAAAATTAACTAATCAATCTATTTAAACGTTTCTTTGGAGGTGCCCAGTTTGAAAAAGGCATTTCGCACCTTGTTTATCATTTTATTTTTCTGGCTGGCATTGGGGATCTATTTCACCAACCGCCTGATGTATATGAAAAAGAAGGACGAGGATTTCATTTTAAAGCGGGAAACAGAGGCTGGCAGGGTGGATCCTAAAGCCTTAAAAACACTGCCAAGGCGGCATATCGATATTCAATCGCCCTTTGGCTATTCGATTAAAGCCGTTCTTGCCGAGCCATATCAAACGAACCGCTATGTGATTATCGCTCACGGTGTAACCGAAACGAAAGTCAATTCCATTAAATATGCCAATCTTTTTCTTGAGCGCGGCTTTAATACGTTAATTTATGACCACCGCCGCCATGGGGAATCCGGCGGGAAAACCACAAGCTTTGGCCACTATGAAAAATTCGATTTAAAAGCAGTGGTTGATTGGCTGAAAAACGAGAAAGGCGACGATATCTTATTAGGGATTCACGGGGAATCAATGGGAGCGGCAACGTTGCTGCTTTATGCCGGCCTGCTTGAGGATGGCGCTGATTTTTATATTGCCGACTGCCCCTTTTCCGACTTTAAACAGCAGCTGGCCCATGTGATCAAAAAGGATTTCAAAATCAAGCCCGGACTTTTGCTGCCGCTTGGGGATCTGTTCTTGCGCCTGCGTGACAAATATTCGATTCAGCATGTATCGCCAATTTCAGCAATTGAAAATATAAAGCATCCTGTCCTTTTTATCCATAGCCGGAAAGATGATTTTATTTTACCGTCGATGACAAAGGAATTGTTTGAACATAAAAAGGGCCCGAAGATGCTGTATATCGCTGAAAAAGGCAAGCATGCCCAGTCTTTCAATGAAAACCGGGCCGATTATGAGCGGGTTGTCGATGAGTTTTTAGAAACATATGTGAACAGGCTTCACCAAGTTAATACAGACTGACCTTTTGAACTGTTTCCCATTTGCTCGCAGCCTATTATTTGCATTTTCTTAATATTCCAGTTAATCTCAAAAGTAATATAGATTTTTTAAAAAAGGGGTGCTATGATGTCAAAGGTGCAAATTAAGGTAAACGATAATGGTTCGCTGCGAATCACCGGTGATGTGGAACTGTTAGACGGTGAGGGGAATGTTTACACGACAAAACCATCGTTCTCGCTCTGCCGCTGCGGAAAGTCAAATAACAAACCATTTTGTGACGGCTCCCACAAAGGACATTTTCAATCCCAAGTCCGCGTACCAAAAGCAGACTAAAACTTTTCAAAGAGCGGTTTTTTAGTTTAGGACCGCTCTTTCACTTATCCGTCAGCCGAATATCGGCAATCGCTTCAATCAGAATCCGGTGTACTGCTTTAAACCGATCAACAACATGAAGCCTCTGTTCCAGTTAATCCCAATAGCGGATTTTTTCGATTCGGCAAGAAACCAGTATAATATTGGATGAGGTGAACTCCTATGGATAAAAAATTCGTTGTTAAAATGATTCAAAATTGTTTTAAACAATATTATGAGGAAGATTCCATTCCCATCGAAAATCAAGAACTGGAACAGTTGGCAAATCGAATTCTATCTATAAAACAAGAAGAGCCTGCAATAAATTTGTATGAGGTAGTGAATGATATCGTTTATGAGTTTATGACAGATTAAGGCAGGCTGGCACGTTTCTATCAGTTCCCCGTATACTCTTAGCGATTCTTTGACCCCGCCAAAAAGAAGTTTCCTCCTTAAGTAGCTTTTTTAATTTTCAAACATTATCTGTGAACATAATATGACATACAATAATTATTCATTATCCCCCTTTCAAATCAGCCATTTTCAGCAAAACTAGCCAATAAATATACATATTTATTTATATAATCAACAAAAAAGTGTAATTATTTTCACAGTCCAACAATGATGTATTTAACAAAATACCCCTCCTCCTTTACTTAAAATTAAGTTATGGCAAGGATTTCATATATAAGGAGGAAAAAAAATGAGTAATACAACGGAGACTCCCGTAAACCAAAGTGCAGAAGCGGGACAAGCTACAGGACAAACTAAAAAGATTGGTCTCCTTCCATTAACAGCACTAGTAATCAGTTCTTCAATTGGGGGTGGTATTTTCGGAATACCGTCCGACTTAGCATCTGGTGCCGCACCTGGTCCTGCATTAATCGCCTGGACGATCGTAGGTTTTGGAATCTTAATGTTATCTCTCTGTTTTAATAATTTAATGAAAAAGCGGCCGGATTTAGAAGGTATTTTCAGTTATGCGGAAGAGGGCTTCGGCAAATTTGGCGGATTTATCAGCGGCTGGGGCTACTGGCTTTCAGCATGGCTCGGCAACGTTGCCTTTGCAACCATGATCATGAGTGCCTTCGGCTACTTTTTTCCAATTTTTAAAGGTGGCCAAAATGTTCCTTCGATTATTGCCGCAAGTATGATTATGTGGGGCTTAACTTACATTGTTAATCGCGGTGTCGAAAGCGCAACAATTTTAAATACCATTATCACAATTTGCAAATTAATTCCCCTGTTTGTATTTATTATTATTGGAATCTTTGCCTTTAAGTTTGATATTTTTACCGCCAACTTTTGGGGGCATGTTACAGCAAATATTGACAATGGCAGTATTTTCAATCAAGTAAAAAATTGCATGATGGTAATGATGTGGGTATTCGTCGGGATTGAAGGGGCATCCATCCTGTCAGCGAGGGCGAAAAAGAAATCTGATGCCGGAAAAGCGACCGTCTTAGGTCTAATTGGATTATTAGTTATTTATGTTCTGGCGTCGATTATTCCATACGGGTTGATGAGCCAAAGTGATATTGCAGCTCTTGACCAGCCATCAATCGGCTTTATTTTTGAAAAAGTCGTCGGCCCTTGGGGGGCTGCCCTGATTAATCTCGGTTTAATTATTTCATTGCTTGGCTGCTGGTTATCATGGACCATGCTCCCTGGAGAAACAACGTTATTAATGTCTAAAAGAGAGCTATTGCCAAAAGTCTTTGGAAAAACAAATAAAGCCAACGCACCAACGTTTTCATTAGTCGTTACAGCTGCACTGATTCAAGTATTTGTATTTACTTTCCTATTTACCGAGAAAGCTTATAATTTTGCCTATTCACTTTGTACAGCAGCCATTTTAATCTGCTATCTTTTTGTAGCCTTATATCAAGTGAAATTATCGTATCAAAATCGCAGCCAAAAAGGCGAAATCGGTCAATTAATTATTGGGATTTGTGCTCTAGTATTTCAGGTTTGGGCGATACTATCTTCCGGCCTTTCTTATACTTTGCTATGCTTCATGGCATATATCCCAGGAATCTTTTTCTTTATCAAAGCTCGTAAAGAACACGGAGCAACTAAAGCCTTATCAAAAAATGAATGGGTGGCAGCAGCGGTTATTACCGTCGGAGCGATCGCAGCCGTATTCTTAATTGCTACTGGTCAGGTACAAATTTAGTAGAGAATAGAATAGAGAAGAGGCCTTGAACATGAAAATTGCTAATTTCGGAGTCGAAGAATGGTTAAATGTGTGGGAAAATGACGCTATTTACGATATTGCAGGAAGTTCCATTGCCTCCTTTACACTGGAGGAAATCATCGGAATTGATGGAACAGACCCTAAGGAATTCTATGAAAAAATGTTAAACTTTAAGATGAATTATGGCTGGATTGAGGGGTCACCTGAATTTAAACAAGAGGTAAGCAAATTATACAAAAACATGCCTCCGGAAAATATTTTACAAACCAACGGGGCAACAGGTGCCAATCTATTGGCAATCTATTCCTTAGTTGAGCCAGGTGATCATGTGATTGCGATGCACCCGAGTTACCAACAATTGTTTGATATTCCTCGTTCATTAGGGGCTGAGGTAACGTTATGGGAAATATATGAAGAAAATGATTGGATGCCGGATATCGCGGAACTAAAATCAATCATTCGCCCTAATACGAAAATGATTTGCCTCAATAACGCCAACAATCCGACAGGAACGGTTCTTGATGACACGATGTTAAAAGAGATTGTTGCGATTGCTTCAGAAGTAGGTGCTTATATTCTAGTGGATGAAGTGTACAAGCCATTGGATCCGACCGTGCACGTTTCATCGATTGTCGATTTATATGATAAAGGAATTGCGACGAATAGCTTATCAAAAACTTTTTCCGTACCTGGTGTACGCGTTGGCTGGACCGCCAGCAATCGGGAAGTGGCTGATCTATTCAGAAAATACCGCGACTATACGATGATTTGCGCGGGTGTCATTGATGACTATATTGCGGTTCATACATTAAAAAACAAAGAAGCAGTATTAAAACGAAATCGCGAAATTGTTTTTGAAAACCTGGCAATTGTCAAAGAATGGGTGGAAAATGAACCACGTGTCTCATTGGTATTTCCTAAAGCCGTTTCGACATCGTTTATTAAATTGGATATTCCAATTGATGTTGAAGAATTTTGTATCGACTTATTAAAAACAAAAGGTGTCTTATTAGTGCCTGGAAACCGCTTTGATATTCCAAAGCATGCCCGTCTGGGGTACTGTGCCCATACGGAGACGCTAAAAAAAGGATTAGCGGAATTGTCGGCGTACCTGCGTAAATTTGATGAATAATCTTCGGAGCACGTCAAGGAGTACTGATCCGTCAGTACTCCTTTTTTGCGCTATTGAAATTGACAGGAAGAACCTCCCCTTGTTAAACGCGGGAGCAGTGCCGTTACTTTTTATTCAGCACCCGTTTGCCGATCCGTTCAAACAGCCGCGGAAATAGAACATAAACTACGCTGCCCATATTCATCCAGCGCGGCAGGTTAATCTCGCGGGTTTTTGTGAGCATGCTGGCAACAATTTTCTGGGCAACATACTCCGGCTTCAGCATAAACCGCTGAACATTTTTCACATATTTCCCCTGTTCATCCGCAATCGTAAAAAAGTTAGTCGCAATCGGACCCGGATTCACCGTTGTTACCTGGATGTTATCGTCTGATAGTTCCATCCTCAGCGCATTGGAGTAACCAAGCACCGCATGCTTCGTGGCCGAATAGACACTCGATTTCGGGGTCGCGATTTTTCCAGCCTGGGACGCAATATTAATAATCTGGCCGTACCGTCGTTCACGCATTTTTGGCAGTACCATGCTGGTACAGGCCATTAACCCGACAACATTTACCTCAAACATGCGTTTTATTTCAGCGATGGATGCCTCATGGGCCGCGCGAAAAATACCAAACCCAGCATTATTAACCAGGACATCTATATCGCCGATTGTCTCAAAAATCTGCCGAAAAACCTCCTGCACTTGATCTGTATCGGCAACATCAAGCCGAAAGGCAGCTACTTGTACATGATGCCTTGTTTCAAGGTCCATTTTAAGCTGTTCAAGCTTGTCGACGCTGCGGGCAAGCAAGACAAGATTGGCTCCGCTTGCTGCGCACAGCTTGGCAATCTCCGCACCTATCCCGCCCGATGCTCCAGTGATGACAATATTCTTCCCTGTTAATCGTTCCCTGATCATATGACCACCTCGGTTGAGTTACTTAGCATGAAATAATATTGGCTGATTTCCCTCACTAATAATTTCTCCGATGGAAGTCAAATAGTCAAGCTGGGCAATCGTTTCCGAGATCGTCAAGAACAATTCGCGCTGATACACAGACGGAAATAACCGCTGACAAATTTCAAAAACCGTCAGCTGCTCTTCTTTAAGCCAGCTATTAACGGTCATCGCCCGCTCATGCTGGCGGTCCAGCCGTTTTTCAACCAATTGCTTTAATTCAAAAATCTCTGCCCCATGTCCGGTATAAACCATTTGAACAGGGTAGGATAATAGCTTGATCATCGATTGATTATGCTGCAGCAGCGACTTTGGTCTTTCCTTCTCACCGGGTAATGGCGGCTCCAGCAACGGGTTCGGGGAAACATGAGCTAAAACAACATCACCGCCAATCAGTACTCCATCCTTTTCCCGGAAAAGCGCGATCTGGCTCTGGGCATGCCCCGGTGTTTCAATCACCTTCCAGTCTGAAAGTCCCGGCGGTGTCATACCTTCATAAAGATGGCCGGTCAAAGAGCGATAACAGGAAGCCTTAAACATCTTCTTTACGTCAGCAGCATACGGCAAATAAGCCGCAGGCAAACCAGATTTTTCAAACAGGCTTTTTGTAAAATCTTCAAGTTCGCGGATAAAGGCTTCTTTTGGATTGATCCAGCGCTCATTTAACGGATGGCCCCAAACCTCCACCGAATCAGGGAAAAACTCAAGCATCCCGGCGTGGTCAGGATGATCATGGGTAAGAATGATCTGTTCGATGTCTTTCATTTGAATATTGAATTCAGCTAATTGGTTTTGCAGCAGATTCCAAGACTCTTTAGTTTTTGGTCCGGCGTCGACAAGTGTTAACCGTTCTCCCTTAATCAGATAAACATTTACATCTCCGACTGGAAAAGGAGTCGGCAGCGTAATTTTTGCAATCCCATCATTCCATTTTGTCAAAGTAAAAACCCCTCAATATTATTGTTAAATAGTTCGATACTGTAAATATATGTTTAAAGTGTAACGATTTTTTCTAAAGTTGTCATTATTTTTATACGATTATTTTCTAAAAAATCGAAAATTGTGAAATTTACCTCTTGACAGATGGACTGTCTATCCAGCATAATCACTATTAAAACTTTGATTCGTTTTCTTGCGATGAGTAAGGCCAGTAAATGAGAAACGGCGAAAGAGAGTGAGGCTCAACCAGGCTGAAAGGCTTCACCGCCCTCTTGATCATTGAACCTACCTTATGAGCAGTTAGGCAAACCTAACGTATTCCGGCGTTAACGGAAGTTGAGAGAACCTCATGGCAGCAGCTGTTGCTTAAGGTAAATGAAGGTGGTACCGCGGAAGCTAAGACCTTTCGTCCTTTACGGATGAAAGGTCTTTTTATATTTTTAAAACGGAAAGGGGATATATTCGATGAAAAAAATGACCATCGTCGGCGGCGGTTCAATGGCTGAAGCGATTATTTCGGGAATACTTGAAAATGGCTTTGTGAAGCAAAAGAATGTTTGGGTAACAAACCAGTCCAATCAGGAGAGATTACAATATTTGGAGAAACGCTACGGCATCAATGGGACATATGATTTACAAACGCTTTTTGACGGGACTGACATTGTCATTCTGGCCATGAAGCCCAAGGACGCGGCCCAGGCAATTGCCAAAATACGTGGCCATTTATCGGAACAAATGCTAATTGTCTCAGTACTTGCGGGAGTTTCGCTGCAAACCATTGAAAGGATCGCGGGTAAGCAACTGGCGGTTGTTAGAGCGATGCCTAATACATCTGCAGCTGTGGGAAAATCTGCAACGGCGATTGCCGTGAATGAACGTGTGTCAAAGAGTCAGTTAGAAACCACACGGAAGCTGTTCGAAACAGTTGGCTTGGCAACATTTGTTGAGGAAGAGCAGCTAGATGCTGTAACCGGATTGTCCGGAAGCGGCCCAGCCTATATATACTATTTGATTGAGGCGATGGAAAACAGTGCTGTGGAAATTGGACTCGAAAAACAAATAGCAAAACAACTGATTGTTCAAACACTTATTGGGGCAGCAGAAATGGTTAGAAGTTCGGCCAAACCGCCTGAGGAGTTGCGGCGGGAAGTAACCAGTCCAGGCGGCACAACAGAGGCTGGAGTGCGGATTCTTGAAGAAAATGGGGTTCGGCAAGCGTTTATTTCCTGTATTAAAGCAGCCGCCACACAGTCTAAAAAAATGGGGGATGCTTTATCCTCAGAACTGAAAGTTTATTAGTTGATGCATGCCTGCTACTTCACCTCTATCTTTCATATACTGAAAGTAATACTGCGAAAAAGGAATTGGAAAGATGGAAATCATACTTATCGTTTTATTCACTATCGGCATGATTGTATGGCTTGCCTTTTTGGCAGACGCCTTAATAGGACTTAAAAATTTGGATGAGTTAGAGACGCAGCAAGAACTGGAAACCGGAGAGCTATTATCTGTCATTGTTGCAGCGCGACATGAAGAAAAACATATTAAACCAAGTATTTTAACCCAGCTAAAGCAAACCTATAAAAATGTAGAATGGCTCCTCATCAATGACCGCTCTACCGACCGTACTGGGGCAATCATGGATGAATTGGCATTAATAGATTCACGCATTACGGTGATTCATATTAAAAGCTTACCGGAAGGCTGGCTCGGCAAAAACCATGCCTTATATACAGGAGCTTTAAATGCTTCCGGAAAGTGGCTGCTATTTACCGATGCCGATGTCAATTACCAGCCGAAGGCTTTTGCCAAAGCACTGCATTACTTTGAAAGGCACCAACTCGACCATTTAACGGCCGCACCAAACCTAAATGCCAAAAAGTTTTGGCTGAAGACATTTGTTGCCTACTTCCTGTTTGGATTTTCTTTTTATAAACGGCCATGGATGGCTAATAACCCTAAATCAAAAAATGGCACTGGAATCGGGGCCTTTAATCTTGTGAGGAAATCGGCCTACAAGGCATTGGGCACTCATGAAAAAATCAAAATGCGCCCCGATGATGACCTGCAGCTGGGAATGAAGTTGAAAAAGGCGGGTTTCCGGCAGCGAATTGTTACCGCACAGCGATTAATTGAAGTGGAGTGGTACGGCAGTCTTAAAGAAGCATTTGTCGGACTTGAGAAAAATACGTTTGCGGGGTTAAATTATCGCATTGGCATGGTGTTTTTTGCAATATTCGGCGTTTTTGCCACCAATGTGCTTCCATTTATCATGGTTTTTTCCAGCAATAAAGCTATCGCCCTTTTGAGCTTAGGAAATATTATCTTAAGCGGGATTCATTACTTTTTCATCATAAAAAGAATGACGAGCTTCTCCCCTCTCCTGTTTCTCGTCTTGCCAATTACTGCTTTATTGTTTATCTATTCAATTGTCCGGGCGAGCTTTCTCACCTTTAAACGCGGTGGAATAGTTTGGCGCGAAACAACCTACCGTTTAAGTGAACTGAGGGAAAAAGACAAAAGCTAAATTGCACATTATTTTGAGGTCATTTGCTATACTAAAAGTGGTTCAATCTATCAAGGAGGTATCGAAATGACAACAAAATTATTTTCTCCTTATACGATTAAGGATGTTACCTTAAAAAATCGTATCGTAATGTCGCCGATGTGCATGTATTCCAGCCATAATGAGGATGGACATATACAAAATTGGCATCGTACCCACTATACATCCAGAGCGGTCGGACAAGTGGGCTTAATCATTGTGGAAGCAACAGCCGTGACACCGCAAGGACGAATTTCACCACAGGATTTAGGCATCTGGGGCGATGAGCATATTGAAGGGTTCCAGGAGCTTGTCGGCCTTGTGAAAGAGCATGGTGCCAGGATTGGAATTCAGCTCGCCCATGCCGGCAGAAAAGCCGTGCTGGAAGGGGAGATCGTCGCGCCATCAGCGATTGCTTTTAACGAACAATCAAAAAAACCTAAAGAGATGACAAAAATAGAGATTGCAGAAACCGTTGAAGCCTTTAAAAAAGGGGCCGAGCGCGCTAAGAAAGCGGGCTTTGATGTGATTGAAATTCACGGCGCCCACGGGTATTTAATCAACCAGTTCCTATCCCCGCTTTCGAACAAGAGGAACGATGAATATGGCGGGACAGCGGAAAACCGCTACCGGATCCTTCGTGAAGTGATTGATGCAGTGAAAACCGTGTGGGATGGTCCGCTATTTGTTCGTGTTTCCGCGAATGATTATCATGAGAATGGATTAACGCCGGCAGACTACATAATATTTTCTAAGTGGATGAAGGAACAAGGTGTTGATTTAATTGATGTCAGCTCCGGTGCTGTTGTTCCGGCACACATCCATGCCTTTCCCAGCTATCAAGTGCCTTATTCAGAAATCATCAGGAACGAGGCCGGAATTGCAACCGGTGCAGTAGGATTAATTACCTCCCCAATTCAGGCGGAAGAAATATTACAAAATGATCGTGCTGACCTGGTCTTTTTAGGACGGGAATTGCTGCGCGACCCGTACTGGCCGCGGACAGCCGCAAAAGAACTTGGAGTCGAAATTGAAGCACCTAAGCAGTACGAGCGCGGGTGGTTGTAATATAGCAAAATGATCCCGGAGAAATCCGGGACTATTTTTTCGTTTTGATACGGCTGCATTTCTCACAATTTTTCATCACGTTCACCTATGATGAAGGACATTTCGACCAGTTTTTCGTCTCGGTTTGTCCTTCATCCCCTTGATGAAAGACATTTCGATCGGTTTTTCACCTCGGTTTGTCCTTCATCCCCTTGATGAAAGACATTTCGGCCAGATTTTCACCTTGGTTTGTCCTTCATCCCCTTGATGAAAGACATTTCAGCCAGATTTTCACCTCGGTTTGTCCCACATCCTACTTCTTTACGACATTTGCAGCGAACTTTAAGCAATTTTGTCTAAAAAATCAGGCTATTTGTAAGGAATCGTAATCTCCTTAAAATCCTCGGCAATTTCGGTATTAGAAAAGATTTCACGAGCTTCCGCCACTAATTTCAACCAAGCAGCTTTATCGTAACGAGAGCTGATGTGGGTTAGGCATAACTGTTTGCATCCCGCTTGTTTGGCCACTTCAGCCGCCTGGAAGGTAGTGGAATGAAAATAATCAAAAGCAAGCTTCTCCTCCCCCTTCGAGAAGGTTGCTTCATGGATTAACAGGTCGGCCTCTTTCGCCAGCAGAATCGCGTTCTCACAATACCTGGTATCTCCGAGAATTGTCACCACTCTCCCTTTCTGCGGAGGACCGACAAATTCCCCTGCATTAAGTACCCGGCCATCCTCTAACGTTACGGCTTCGCCATTCTTAATTTTTTTAAAAACGGGCCCCGGCCGTACACCGGCTGCTATCAACTTATCAACCAGCAATGTACCCGGCCGGTCCTTTTCGGCAATCCGGTAACCAAAGGACGGGACTCCATGGTCAAGCAGGCGGACTTCCACTGAAAATTGCTCATCTTCAAACACAAGTCCTTCCTCTATTTCAATTATCTTTAACGGATATTTCAAATAGGTCTGGCTGATAGACAAACTTACCTGCAAGAATTCTTTAATGCCTTTGGGACCATAAACAGTAACCTCTGATTCTCCGCCTTGAAAAGAGCGGCTTGCTAAAAGCCCTGGCAGACCATATATATGGTCACCATGGAGATGCGTAATAAAAATTTTTTCAATTCGCCGCGGTTTTATTGTTGTATGTAATATTTGATGCTGAGTAGCCTCACCAGCATCAAACAGCCATACCGCCCCCCGTTCCTCCAGCAGCTTTAATGCTATTGAAGTAACATTACGCAGTTTTGCAGGCATCCCGGCACCGGTTCCCAAGAAAAAAATATCCATCATGAAAGCCTCCGTTCCAATCACTCAATATGGATAATATAGCATAAACGAAATCAATTGCCTAAATCTTTTAAATGGATACATGCAAAGCAATATATTTGAGAAATCTAAAATAAACCGATAGTATTATTTTGTTTCATAAAATACATAGGCAAGTTTTGCTGCATGAAAAGAGGTAACAACATTTTGGAACAAAACATGACGACCTTGATAATGATTTTTGGAGCAACGGGTGATCTAGCTAAGCGCAAGCTTTTTCCATCTCTATACCGTCTATTTGAACGAGGCCGAATAGCGAACCGATTTGCCGTAATTGGTGTTGCCAGAAGGCCTCTTTCGAATGATCAGTTTCAACAATCAGTAAAGGACTCAGTCACATCGGCATTAGGAGCAAAGCAGAACCTAGATCAATTCGCTTCCCATTTTTACTATCAGTCACATGATGTAACAGATTCCAACTCCTATATTGCTTTAAAAAAGCTTGCCGATGAGATCGATACCCACAATCATCTTGAAGGCAATCGCATCTTTTACCTCGCAATGGCACCGGAGTTTTTCGGGTCGATTGCCCTGCATTTAAAAGCAGACGGGTTAACAAACGTTAAGGGGTACAAACGCCTGGTCATTGAAAAACCATTCGGGCATGACTTGGAATCGGCTAAGGAATTAAACGAACAAATTAGAACAGCCTTCTCCGAAGAGGAGATTTATCGGATTGACCATTATTTAGGAAAAGAAATGGTTCGCAATATTGAGGTAATCCGTTTTGCCAATGCGATTTTTGAGCCGCTTTGGAATAACCGCTATATCTCCAACATTCAGATTACTTCGAGTGAGACCCTTGGGGTTGAAGAACGGGGGCGCTATTACGAATCGAGTGGGGCATTGCGTGATATGCTGCAAAACCATATGATGCAAATCGTCGCACTGTTGGCAATGGAGCCGCCAATCAGCCTGACGACAAAAGAGATCCGTTTGGAAAAAGTAAGGGTCTTTCGCTCACTTCGCACCATCAAAGGTGAAGCAGTCAATGATTATTTCGTCCGCGGACAGTACGGGGAAGGAGAAATTGATCAAAAAAAGGTTCCTAAATATCGTGATGAACCAATGGTTAACAATGAATCCAATACCGAAACATTTGTTGCCGGAAAAGTGATGATTGACAATTTTCGCTGGGCTGGCGTACCATTTTACATCCGAACAGGAAAAAGAATGGAAACGAAATCGACAAAAATTGTCATTCAATTTAAAGATATTCCGATGAATTTATATTATCGGCCGGAAAAAGAGCTAAGCCCAAACTTGCTGGTGATTCATATTCAACCGGAGGAAGGTATTACGTTGCATTTGAATGCCAAGAAGGCTGGCAGTCACCTTGATGCCCAGGAAGTGAAATTAAGCTTTTCAAATACAGGCACATATGCGATGAACACCCCGGAGGGTTATGAAAAACTGCTATTCGACTGCATGCGCGGCGATGCCACGAATTTTACCCACTGGGATGAAGTGGCCTATTCCTGGGCCTTTGTGGATGAAATCTCGAAGGTTTGGGACCAAACGAAGGGAGACTTTCCAAACTATGATGCAGGCACAATGGGACCAAAAGCGGCCGATGAACTGCTGGAAAAGGACGGCTTTTTCTGGTGGCCTATAAATAATTTAGATGTTGATAATTGTAGATAAAAAAAGCTCTACATGCTGATTTGCCAGCAAGTAGAGCTTTTATTCTTTTTCGGGTTCACGACGGCGCAGGAAATCTTTATTAAAGCTGGTTGCGGTACCAATTGTATGATTTGGATCGACTTTATGGGAACCAGCCGATTCAATAATATTTTTTCCATATTTCTCCCTTAAACTTGAAAGGGCATGCAGTAACGGCTCTTGCTTGGCATCTTTCTCGTAGGAAAATAAATCCAACTGTTTATAAGCATGATCTTGCTCAATCAAATCGGACCCAGTGATCCCTAACAACCGAACCGGGTCTCCATTCCAATTCTTGATTAGAAGCTCTTTGGCGATGGATGCCACATCTTCTGGAAGTTGAATTGGATTGGCAAGTTTTTTACTTCTGGTTATTGTTTTTCGGTCCTTATAGCGAATGGTTATGGCCAAAGTAGTTGCGAAGACATTTTTTCGCTTGAGTCTGACCGAAACCGTTTCAGACAGTGATTCCAGTACATGGAAAAGTTCTTGTTGATTGCTAACATCCTTGGGAAGAGTCGTAGAGTTGCCAATACTTTTAAATTCCTCAATAGCTTCCGGGTCAACAGGCCGTTGGTCCTTTCCATTTGCCCGCTCTTTTAAACGAAGTCCATTGATGCCAAGAAGAGATTTAAGCTGGAGATCATTCGCACTGGCTAAATCTCTAATTGTATGAATTCCAATCGTGGCAAGCTTCTCCGCCGTTTTTTTACCAACCCCATGCATTTGGTTCGTCGCAAGCGGCCAGAGTACAGTAGGAATGTCACGTTTACGAAGAATGGTAATTCCGAGCGGTTTTTTCATATCCGAGGCCGTCTTGGCCAAAAATTTATTTGGAGCAATTCCAATGCTGCAAGGTAAATCAAGCTGTTCAAGAATCCGCTTTTGAATGCTTTCGGCAATTTCAAGCGGCGTTCCAAGCTCAAAGCTTTCGGTAATATCCATATATCCTTCGTCAATGGAAACAGGTTCAACAAGCGGGGTATAATTCCGTAAAATTCCAAACATCGCCATTGAAGCCTTCCGGTAACGCTCAAAATTTGGTTTTCTAACAATCAACTGCGGACAGAGCTTTTTCGCTTCCCACAGCGGCATTGTTGTTTTCACTCCAAATTTCCTAGCCTCATAGCTGCAGGTTACAATGATACCTCTCCGTTCTTCAGGATTGCCGGCAATCGCCAGCGGTTTCCCCTTTAGGGTTGGGTCATAGGCCATCTCCACCGAGGCATAGAAACTATTCATATCAACATGTAAAATGACTCGTCCGTTTTTCGGATACATCTCTTTCATGCCGACACTTCCTTACAAAATAATCTCTTTCCATTATATTAATATTAAATGAAAACTCGCCGATTGACGAGTCCGTTAGGGCGGTTCATGAGACGTAGTTGAATGGATGCGACATAGGAAGGATAAAATTAGCAAAAATTTTTCTTCCCTATTAATCCAAAAAAGAGAGCCCTAAGTGTACGGGCTCTCCAGCAAATTATTGATTTGTCACGACATCGATGATTGCCAACGTCATTTCTGCCAGCTTGTATAATTCCTCAAGCGGCATCCGCTCATTGGTCGTATGAATTTCTTGATAACCAACAGCCAGGTTAACAGTTGGAATATTGAAGCCATTAAAAACATTGGCATCGCTGCCGCCGCCGCTCTGCTGCAATTCACAACTGCGCCCAATTTTTGCCGCTGCTTTCTTGGCGATTTCAACGACTTGGTCACCATCGCCAAATTTGAAGCCAGGATACATGATTTCCACATTCACTTCTGCTTTTCCACCCATTTCCGCAGCAGCCGATTCAAATGCTTCTTTCATTTTCCTTACCTGGGCTTCCATTTTTTCCGGAACAAGCGAACGAGCCTCCGCTAAAATATCGACGCGGTCACAAACGATATTGGTTGCCTGTCCGCCTGCAAAACGACCGATATTCGCCGTTGTTTCCTGATCAATTCTTCCCAGCGGCATTTTTGCTATCGCTTTGGCAGCGATCGTGATTGCAGAAACCCCTTTTTCAGGAGCAACCCCGGCATGCGCCGTTTTTCCGTAAATGGTCGCTGTCACTTTTGCTTGTGTTGGCGCTGCGACTACGACGTTCCCAACTAAGCCGTCACTATCAAGTGCATAGCCGTATTTAGCTTTTAACAGCGACGGGTCGATTGCCTTCGCCCCTTGCAGGCCGGACTCTTCACCAACAGAGACCACAAATTGAATTAATCCATGCGGCAGATTTTGTTCCTTCAGCAAGCGGATCGTTTCCAGCATAACGGCAATCCCGGTTTTATCATCAGCACCTAAAATGGTCGTTCCGTCTGTCACAACAAAGCCGTCTTTAATCGATGGCTTCACACCTTTCGCAGGTGTAACGGTATCCATATGACAGGAAAAATAAATCGGGTCGACGCCCTCTTTCGAAGCCGGAAGCGTGCAAATTAAATTCCCGGCTCCATGTCCTGTTACTGCGGTTGTATCATCTTCAAAAACTTCAAGACCTAAATCGGTAAATTTTTGTTTTAAAACTTTGGCAATTTCTGCTTCGTATTTTGTTTCTGAATCAATTTGTACAAGCTCTAAAAATTCCTTTAACAAACGTTCTTGATTCACCATTGTTGTCCCTCCATAATATGTACTCACTATATCAGTATACCTTTACCGATTCCCCGCTTCAAATCAGGGAGATAGATAAAATTATAGTGGAATGTTTCCATGTTTTTTATATGGCCGGGTTTCCTTCTTATGACGAAGCATTTCTAAAGCTTGGATGATTTTGATTCTTGTCTCGCGAGGGTCGATGACGTCATCAACCATCCCTCTTGCAGCTGCTACATACGGATTGGCAAATTTATCACGATATTCTTCAATTTTCTGCTGTCTTGTTTGCTCCGGATTTTCACTGTTCTGAATTTCTTTCGCAAAAATAATATTGGCTGCCCCCTGTGGGCCCATGACGGCGATTTCCGCATTTGGCCAGGCGAAAACAAGATCAGCGCCAATTGATTTACTGTTTAATGCCACATAGGCCCCGCCGTATGCTTTGCGTAAAATAACCGTTAGCTTCGGTACGGTTGCTTCCGAATAGGCATATAATATTTTCGCCCCGTGACGAATGATCCCGCCATGTTCCTGTTTTACTCCCGGAAAGAAGCCGGTGACATCTTCAAAGGTGATAATTGGGATATTAAAGGAATCACAGGTTCTAATAAACCGGGCCGCTTTATCGGAGGAATCGATATCCAGGCCGCCGGCCATTACCTTTGGCTGGTTGCAAACAAGGCCGACCGTCTCCCCTTTTATTCTTGCAAATCCAACAACTATATTTCTCGCAAAATCTTTTTGAATCTCCAAAAAGGAGTCATGATCAACAACCTGTTCAATTACCACCCTGACATCATATGGCCGCACCGCATCAAAGGGAATCACATCAGTCAAGTCTGGACGATAATCATCTGATTCCTCCACGGCAGCAACTGGCGGTCTCTCTTGATTATTTTGAGGTAAATAGCTTAATAGTTTGCGAACCTGATGGAGAACTTCTTCTTCCGTCTTCGCACGAAAATGGGCGTTCCCACTAATGGTATTGTGAACATTTGCACCGCCAAGGTCTTCGGCGGAAATTTTTTCTCCGGTAACGGTTTCAATTACCTTTGGTCCGGTAATAAACATCTGGCTAGTTTTCTCCACCATGAAGACAAAGTCAGTAATGGCCGGTGAGTAAACTGCCCCGCCAGCACATGGTCCCATAATCACGGAGATTTGCGGGATGACACCGGAATAAACCGAGTTGCGGTAAAAGATGTGTCCATATCCATCGAGGGAAACAACACCTTCCTGAATCCGCGCGCCCCCTGAGTCATTCAGTCCGACAAACGGTGTCCCGTTTTTTGCCGCTAAATCCATAACCGTAGCAATCTTCTTCGCATGCATTTCTCCCAGAGCACCGCCAAACACAGTAAAATCCTGTGAAAACAAATAAATCGGCCGGCCATTGACTTTTCCGTACCCGGTTACAACCCCGTCACCAGGTCCTTTTTGCCCATCCATGCCAAAATCATTGGTGCGATGCTCAATAAAAGGATTCAGTTCCACAAACGTTCCTTTGTCAACTAACAAGTCAATTCGCTCGCGAGCGGTTAATTTTCCCTTTTCATGCTGTTTATCGATTCGTTCATCGCCACCGCCCAGTTCTACCTCTCTGCGCCTGTCATATAACTCATTGATTCTTTCATAGATATCCATCCCAATTACCCCTTCTTTACTTTCTTTTCACAAAGCTCGAACAACACACCTGAAGCTGATTTTGGATGCATAAAGGCAATATCGGCGCCTCCTGCTCCAGGTCTTGGACTGTCATCAATCATGCGAATCCCTTTTTCTTTTAGTTCAGCAATTCTCTTTTCAATTGATTCAACGCCCAGTGCGACGTGATGGATGCCTTCGCCACGTTTTTCGATAAATTTGGCAATCGTACTTTCCGGAGACATCGGCTCAAGCAGCTCTAATTTTGTTTCCCCTGCTTGCATGAAAGCAACTTTCACTTTTTGACTTTCTACCTCCTCGACCCTTAACAAAGGGATTCCTAGTACTTCCGTGTAAAAAGGCAACACTGCTTCCAGAGATTTAACAGCAATTCCAATGTGGTCGACTTTTTTAATCATTTATACCCCTCTTGTTCAAATTATTATAATTTTCGACATTTATTGTATTCGTGATAAATGTCATAAATCCTTCCTAAAATGAACAGTAGTTTCCGGTTGTCCATTTTGGTTTTTCCCTGTAAAATGGAGTTAAAACTTTAGGTTGTAAGGGAGGTTTGCTCAGTTGTCTAAGAAAAAAACACAAAAGATTATCGTTTATTTAATGTTGTTTGCGATGCTGGCCTCTACACTCCTTTTGGGGATCGCCAAATTTCTTTATTAAAAAATTGTCTAAAAAGGGGCCAATCTCTGAAATGAGATTGGCCTTTTTGAGTAGACAGTTAAATTTCTTCACAATATTTATCAAATTCCTGCTGCAGTTTTGCCACAACAGCTGCCGGATCATGCCCTTCGATTTGATGACGTTCCACCATGGTACAGATTTTACCGTCTTTTAATAGGGCAAATGATGGTGAGGATGGCGGGTAGCCAGTAAAATAGCTTCTTGCCTTCTCCGTTGCTTCTTTATCCTGACCAGCAAACACGGTCACAAGATGATCTGGACGCTTATCATAATGAATCGCATGCGCCGCTGCCGGGCGGGCAACACCACCGGCACAGCCACAAACCGAATTTATCATCACTAAAGTTGTTCCTTTACGTTCAAATGCTGTTTCCACTTCCTCAGGAGTGGTTAATTCTTCATACCCTGCTTCGGCAATCTCCTGCCGTGCTTGGCGGACAACATCATTCATGAAAAAATTAAAATCCATACTCATATCTTCTCACTCCTTTATAAATCCTATATTTACATATTAACAGTAAAAATAATCTTATTACAAATTATAATTCTTATTTTCTTGGAATGAAATTAAAAGACAGAGAGCCTATTGATCCCTGTCTAGTCATTACACCGTACACTGCAGCGTGGTAATTTTCTATATCTTTTCTTCTAAGATAAATTATGATAAAAATTTTTCAAATAGGATTTCCACCGCTGAGGCCACTGTTTTTTCCCCGGCAATCACTTCATTCTCCAATTTTGGCAGGAGATTTTTAATATCTGGGTGATGATAAAAGTGATAGTGCAGCTGGTCGGCAATTAATGCATGCAGCCATTCCCGTGATTGCACTTTTCTTCTTTCGTCAAAGATTCCTGAAGCTTTCCCTTTGGCTTCAAAGGTTTTAATTACATTCCAGACTTCGCTGATGCCTTCCTTGGTATAAGATGAGCAGGTGTGTGCCTTTGTGACCCAGCCTTTGGTAGCTGGCTGCAAAAAATGAAGGATTCGATTGTACTCATGCCTCGTTTTTTCCGCCTTCGGTAAATTATCGCCATCTGCCTTATGGACAATAATCGCATCGGCAAGCTCCATGATCCCTTTCTTCATCCCTTGCAATTCATCACCGGCACCGGTTAAGACCAGGAGCATGAAGAAATCAACCATGTCCCTGATAATCACTTCACTTTGCCCGACCCCAACAGTTTCAATCAAAATCACATCAAAACCGGCCGCTTCACAAACAAGCATCGTTTCTCTAGTCTTTCGATGGACTCCGCCCAGCTTGCCGGCGGAAGGAGAGGGGCGGATAAATGCCCGCGGATCCCTCGACAGCTGCTCCATTCTGGTTTTATCACCAAGGATACTGCCGCCGCTGATGCTTGAACTCGGATCAATAGCTAATACCGCCACCTTCAATCCCAGGCTGCAAAGATGCATCCCAAACGCTTCAATAAAGGTACTCTTCCCGGCTCCCGGGACACCGGTTATGCCAATACGAATCGAATGACCGCTGAATGGCAAAAGCCTTCGCAACAATTCCTGCGCCTTTTGAAAATGCTGCTCCGCGTTACTTTCAATCAACGTAATCGCCCGTGCAAGCAGACCTCTGTTACCGTTTAAAACACCATCAAATAATTGATTAACCGAAGGCTCAAGTGCACTGCGTTTGGCAAAGCGACTGTTTTTTTTAAGGGATGCTTGAACTTCAAGCTCCTCCCCCTTTCTTACCACACTTGAACAGAGCTCCGGATTCTTCGGGTCGTTCCATTCAGGTTTATAATCAGCTGTCATTTAATTTGACACTTCCTCATAACCGAGCTGCTGATAGATCGCCTTGATGACCTTTTGTGCCGCTACCGGAATTACCGTCCCTGGTCCGAAGATGGCAGCAGCCCCATGTTCATATAAAAATTGGTAATCCTGTGCCGGAATGACGCCGCCGACAACCACCAAGATATCCTCACGGCCCAGCTTTTTCAGTTCATCAACCAGCTGGGGCAACAATGTCTTGTGTCCAGCAGCAAGCGAACTCATCCCGATCACATGGACATCGTTCTCAACCGCTTGTCGTGCCGTCTCTTCCGGTGTTTGAAATAGTGGACCGATATCCACATCAAAGCCCAGGTCGGCAAACGCCGTAGCGATGACCTTGGCACCGCGGTCATGACCATCCTGCCCCATCTTAGCTATTAATATTCGCGGTCTTCTTCCTTCATTGTCAAGGAATTCATCGGACATTTCTTTGACAATTCTAATTTCCTCTTCATTGCTAAAGGCCGAACTGTAGACACCGCTGATGGATTGAATGGCTGCTTTATGTCTGCCGGCAGCCTTTTCAATCGCATCGGAAATTTCTCCAAGGGTCGCCCGTGCACGTGCTGCCCTAACGGCAAACTCTAACAGATTCCCTTCACCAGTTGCCGCAGCTTGAGCCAGGGCTGTCAATGCCTCTTCCACCTTTTGATCATCACGGCTCATTTTTAGGGCGTTTAATTTCTCGATCTGTTTTAACCGGACAGCGGTATTATCAATATCTAAAATATCAATCGGTTCTTCCTTTTCCAAGCGATAGCGGTTGACCCCGATGATGGTTTCCTTGCCGGAATCGATTTGTGCCTGTCTTCTCGCAGCAGCCTCTTCAATTCGCATCTTTGGCAGCCCGGTTTCAATCGCTTTGGCCATACCGCCAAGATTTTCAATCTCCTCGATATGGCTCCAGGCACGCTTAATCAATTCATCGGTTAATTTTTCAACATAATAAGAACCAGCCCATGGATCGATTACCTTGGTAATTCCTGCCTCTTCTTGAAGGAATAACTGGGTATTGCGGGCTATCCGGGCGGAGAAATCTGTCGGCAGTGCGATTGCCTCATCAAGCGCGTTGGTATGTAAGGATTGCGTGTGCCCCATTGCCGCGGCATGAGCTTCAAACAGCGTCCTCGTAACGTTATTAAATGGATCCTGCTCCGTCAAACTCCAGCCTGATGTCTGCGAATGAGTCCGGAGCGCCATTGATTTTTCATTTTTCGGGTTAAAGGATTTCATCATTTTAGCCCAAATCAATCTGGCGGCCCGCATTTTGGCAACTTCCATGAAATAATTCATGCCAATTCCCCAGAAAAACGACAGCCTTGGGGCAAATGAGTCGATATCAATGCCGGCTTTAAGTCCGGTTCTTACATATTCCAAGCCATCCGCCAAGGTGTAGGCTAATTCTAAATCTGCTGGTGCTCCAGCCTCCTGCATATGATAGCCGGAAATACTGATGCTATTAAATTTCGGCATATACTTCGAGGTATATTCAAAAATATCAGCAATGATTTTCATCGACATCTCTGGTGGATAAATATACGTATTTCGGACCATATATTCTTTTAAAATATCATTTTGAATTGTTCCAGATAGCTTTTCTTGACTGACCCCCTGCTCCTCGGCCGTGACAATAAAGAAGGCAAGAACCGGAAGTACTGCCCCGTTCATCGTCATCGAGACAGACATTTGATCAAGCGGAATTCCGGCAAATAACGTTTTCATATCAAGAACAGAATCAATCGCTACCCCTGCTTTCCCGACGTCGCCGACGACACGCGGATGATCAGAATCATAGCCCCTATGTGTCGCCAAGTCAAAGGCGACCGATAAGCCTTTTTGTCCCATCGCCAGGTTGCGGCGGTAAAAAGCATTGCTTTCCTCCGCAGTTGAAAATCCGGCATACTGTCTGACTGTCCAAGGACGATTTACATACATGGTGGGATAGGGGCCCCTTGTATATGGCGGCAGTCCCGGGAGATGATCAAGATGCTCAATGCCTTCGCGATCTTCTCCTGTATAAAGTGGTTTTAATTTAATATGCTCATTTGTTTCAAACAGCAGTTCTTCAATAGAGCCTTCCAATTCCTGCTCCGCCTTTTTCTGCCACTCCTCTTTCGTCATTAGCGGCTGATGATCAGACAATGTTATATGTTGAAAATCAGGCTTGTTGTGATTCATCGAAGGTCACCTCCCATTCTTCAAGCATTCCCGCAAGAGTTTCATAGCAATTGCTTTTCACATGGATAAACTGTGTTATTCCATCCGCAAGCCACTGGCTCTGATTTTCTTTATCAGGAAGTCCTGCCAGGAAAAATTTCAGCTTTGGAAATTCTGGTTTTAAAGTCGTTAACAGCTTATGACCAAGCTGTTCATATTGCTCATTTGTTCCGCAAAAGACAACGAACGGCGATGGTAACTCTGTTAAATACTGTCTGGCCTCAGCAACGGTTCCAATTGGAGGACTGTCAACGGTTTTAATCCCACCTGCTGAAAGAAACCCTTTCATAAAATCAGCTCTTGCTTTGTGCTGCTTTAATTCGCCAAGGCATAGAAGCCCTACAGTCAAAGCCGATCCTTTTTGTTCCGCTAGTTTTTTTGCCTTGCTACGGAGTTTTTCGTAAGGCTCCGCTAGTCTGCGCTGCGGTATTGCCTCAATATTTTTGTTTTGCTTATCGTGAAGAGACGTTTTATAAAGAGCTGTTTCATCCGGTCTGGCATAAACATTCGTTCCAATGATGCTTTGTTTTCTGGTCTCGATATCGATCCTCTTTTTTGCAAAAACGGCCGCTATTTCCTGCTGCAGCCAATTTGTTTTTAAAACCTCAAGGATTCCGCCCTTGGCATCAATTGCTTGAAAGAGCGCCCACGCCTTGTCTGCCAACTCTGTTGTTAAGGCTTCTATATACCAAGAACCACCAGCAGGATCAACTACCTTCTGTAAAAGGGCTTCCTCTTTTAAGATCAGCTGCGTATTTCGGGCAATTCGCTCTGAAAACGGACTGGAACCGGTAAGCTGATCAAAGGGTTCGACATGCAAATACTGAACACCGCCTAACACAGCCGCAAAGGCTTCATTTGCGCCACGAAGCAGATTGACATGCGGATCAAAAACTGTTTTTGTAAAGCTGGATGTAACAGCCGCAATCTGCATACCCCGTGCTTTTTCTTCAGCACGATAAAGTTCACTGATGCGGTTCCACAAGATTCTTGCCGCGCGAAGCTTTGCCAGTTCCATAAAGAAGTTTGAACCGATCGCGAACTGAAATATCATTTTTGACAGTGTCCGCTCCGGTTCGATCCCGTCTTCTGTCCGTTTCTCCAAATAAAATACACCTGTAGCTGCAGCAATTGCTAACTCCTGAACCGCATTGGCCCCGCCGTTATGATAAGGAGTTGTATCGATGAGGATCGTGCGTAAATTAGGAAAATGATCTTCAGCTTGCATTACGTCCAATGACCATTCTTTAAAGACTGTCTCTGTCAAGACTCCCTCCTCAGCAAACAAGGCAATCGGATCATTGGCAATATACCCGGTTAGCTGTGTGCCATCGATTGACAAAGCGGCAAGATTATTTAATAGCGCGGCCTGGTACCATTTAGAATTAATCGCAAAGGGATAGTTTTGAATTATTTCAGTTGGTAATTCCGATAAATGGGGAACAACCTCTTCCGAAACCTCAAAGGAAATAGCGGTTTGTCCTCGCTTGAAAGCGTCTTCCAGCTTCTGTGTAAGCTCTCCTACTGTTTCATAGGAAATTCGCTGCGCAACCTTCCATTCATTAATAAGATAACCTAATGGATCAATCCCCCTCCGGAAATCGGTCCCGCCCGGATAATTCGATACCGGCTTTTCATCTTCCCGAGTATAAAGCGGTTTTAAAGTAATAGTTTCATATGTATTACTTTGCAGGGATTCTACCTTCCTCCCTTTTAATGATAATTCAGCTTTCTCAATCCAATCGTCTAAAGATTTAATTGGAAAATTCTGACTCCTTATTTGATCCAAGCTTCTTCTCCCCCTTCCGTCTGCTTATAACTTTATTTTAGGATACAATGAACAATCAGGCAATGAAAACAGAATATTTAGCTAAATGAAAACTTCCGATTGGCAAGTCCATAAGCACGAAGACAGAGGTGGAGCTGTATTATCCTAGCCTTTTAGGAAAAAATAAGCCGCCAATGAAAAATACAATTGGCGGCTTTCCAACAACTATTAATAAATTGAAGTTGTTGTTTTAGAGATATTTTCGATAATATCCTTTAATCTTGCCAGGAAGCGCCCGCAAACCAGACCGTCTAAGACACGGTGGTCAAGTGACAGACAAAGGTTCACCATGTCACGGACCGCAATCATGCCATTGCTCATCACAACCGGCCGTTTGACAATTGATTCAACCTGCAGAATCGCTGCCTGCGGATAGTTGATAATACCCATGGATTGAACAGAGCCAAATGTGCCCGTATTGTTAACAGTAAAGGTTCCGCCCTGCATATCTTCGGGTCGCAGCTTGCCGACTCTAACCTTCTCAGCCAGTTCAGAAATTTCACGGGCAATTCTTTTAATCGTTTTTTCATCTGCCTGTTTAATTACTGGAACAAATAAAGCATCATCCGTAGCCACGGCAATGGAGATATTGATATCTTTTTTCTGGATTATTTTATCTCCTGCCCACATTGAATTGATTTGCGGGAATTCTTTCAGTGCTTGTGCCACAGCTTTTACAAAGAAGGCAAAGTAAGTAATATTAAATCCTTCTTTTTTCTTAAACTCGGTCTTAATTGAGTTACGATATTCCACCAGATTCGTAGCGTCCACTTCCACCATTGTCCATGCATGTGGGGCCTCATGCTTGCTGCGCAGCATATTGGCCGCAATTGTTTTACGGATACCTGTCACCGGAATTTCGATATCCCCGGAAGAGACCGGGATATTGACAGCAGGTGCGGGTTGAACTGGTGCTCCGGCCACTTGACCTGGCACCTCAGACGGAACGGCCGTTTCGTCAACAGCCTGCGTAGCTGCGGATACTGCTGTTTGACCGGCAATTGGAATATTACCTGACTCTATTAATTTCAATAAATCTTTTCTGGTGATCCGTCCACCGACACCGGTGCCTGACACCTGGTTTAAATCAATGCCGTGTTCCTGAGAAAGCTTCAATACTGCAGGAGAATAGCGGGATTTATTTACATGGTTGGCTGCAGCAATATTTTCTGCTGCCGTTGACACCTTTTGCTTATCATTAGAAGCGATTACTTTGGCCCCAGGGTCGCGGCTGTCTTCAATTTCAATCGTACAAATAATTTCTCCTACAGCCAGGGTATCGTCCTCGGACGCTACCAACTCTTTAATGACGCCTGTAAAGGACGAGGGTATTTCTGCATTTACTTTATCTGTCATGACCTCGGCCAGTGGGTCATATTTATTTACTTTATCTCCAGGTTTCACCAGCCATTTACTAATTGTACCCTCCGTTACGCTTTCACCCAATTGCGGCATTTTTATTTGTTCTACTGCCAATGGTCTATACCTCCTATGCGATTATTTCTTCAGGACCAGTTAGAATTCAGCCAATTCCCGCATTGCTTTTTCAACCTTATCCGGATTGATGATAAAGAATTTTTCCATTGTCGGAGCGTATGGCATTGCCGGAACGTCTGGGCCTGCCAGTCGTTTGATCGGAGCATCCAATTCAAACAAGCAATGTTCTGCGATGATTGCCGCTACTTCGCTCATGACACTGCCTTCTTTATTGTCCTCCGTCACTAGTAAAACTTTTCCTGTTTTGGAGGCCGCTTCAATAATCGCCGCTTTATCCAGGGGATAAACGGTACGCAAATCAAGAATATGTGCTGAAATTCCGTCTTTAGCTAATTTTTCTGCCGCCTGAAGGGCAAAGTGAACACAAAGTCCATAAGTGATAACCGTGATATCTTCTCCTTCGCGTTTTACATCCGCTTTGCCAATTGGCAGTGTATAGTCTTCAGCAGGAACTTCCCCTTTAATTAAGCGGTAGGCCCGCTTATGTTCGAAGAAAAGAACGGGATCGTTATCGCGAATTGCTGCTTTTAACAGTCCTTTCACGTCATAAGGTGTTGACGGCATGACAATTTTGAGGCCCGGCTGATTCGCAAATACTGCTTCAACAGATTGGGAATGATAGAGTGCGCCATGAACACCGCCGCCATACGGTGCCCGAATGACAATCGGACAATTCCAATCATTATTGGATCGGTAACGAATTCTTGCAGCCTCCGATATGATTTGGTTAACGGCCGGCATGATAAAATCAGCAAATTGCATTTCCGCTATTGGACGCATGCCGTACATGGCTGCACCAATGCCTACACCGGCAATAGCCGACTCCGCAAGCGGTGTATCGATGACTCTTTCTTCACCAAATTGATCATACAAACCTTGCGTTGCTTTAAAGACGCCGCCCTTTTTCCCGACGTCCTCCCCCAGTACAAAAACCTTGGGGTTCCTTTCCATTTCTTCGCGAATGGCCATTGTTACAGCATCAATATAAGAAATGACTGCCATGTTTCATCCTCCCATCAATTCCCATAAACATGTTTCAATGCATCCTCCGGCGCTGCATACGGAGCATTTTCGGCATATTCAGTAGCTTCATTTACCTCTTTCATGACGCGGTCATTAATTTCCTTTTCTGTTTCCTCTGTCATCACACCCGTTTCTTTCAAATAGGCCCCAAAGGTGATAATTGGGTCTTGCGTTTTCGCTTTTGCCACTTCATCCGGGGCCCGATAGGAGCGGTCATCATCATCAGAGGAGTGTGGAGTCAAGCGATAGGAAACCGTTTCAATTAAAGTCGGTCCCTCGCCGCGACGCCCCCGATCTGCCGCTTCACGGACAACCTTATAAACCTCTAAAGGATCGTTACCGTCTACCGTGAAACCTGGCATACCATAGCCAATCGCCCGGTCGGATACCTTTTCACAAGCTAATTGTTTTTCAATTGGTACGGAGATAGCGTATTTATTATTCTCACACATGAAAATAACAGGAAGTTTGTGAACACCGGCAAAATTAGCACCTTCATGGAAGTCCCCTTGGTTGGAAGATCCTTCTCCAAATGTGACGAAAGAGACGAAATCCTTTCTTTCCATTTTTCCGGCCAGGGCAATCCCGACTGCATGTGGAACCTGTGTTGTTACAGGGGATGACCCCGTTACGATTCGATTCTTCTTTTGTCCGAAATGGCCAGGCATCTGCCTTCCCCCAGAGTTAGGATCCTCTTTCTTGGCAAATCCGGACAGCATAAGTTCTCTCGGGGTCATTCCGAATGTCAAAACAACTCCAATGTCCCGATAGTATGGGAGCACGTAATCTTTGTTACGATCCAAAGCAAAAGCGGCGCCAACTTGGGCGGCTTCCTGCCCTTGACAGGAAATGACAAATGGAATTTTCCCGGCACGATTTAACAGCCACATTCGCTCATCGATGCGACGGGCTAAAAGCATCGTTTCATACATCTCCAACACTTTATCGTCGTTTAAACCTAACGCTTCATGACGCTTCTCTACCATTTAGTTCATCCTCTCGTCATTTTATATCCAACATGTAAAAGCAGTTACTCATAGTCCAGATGGTAATAGCTATGAAAAAGAATTCGGCAAACTGCCGGATTCTCGTTCCATCTTCTTTTTAGTTAAAGAAAACTCGCCGACTGGCAAGCCTTAAAGGGCGAAGGCAAAGGCGTAGTTGCACTTATGCGTTAAGAAAGTATAAAGCTTTCGGTAGAAAGTTTATACTTTCTTATTAGCCAAAAAAGTGTCCCTTTACACTTAACCGTGAATTGCGATTCCATCCACAGCCAGCGCCGCTTCCCCAATAGCCTCTGACAACGTTGGATGAGGATGAATTGTATGGGCAATTTCCCAAGGTACAGCATTTAATACCATGGCCAGCCCAGCTTCTGATATCATGTCTGTCACATGCGGGCCAATCATATGCACGCCTAATAGATCATCCGTCTCTTGATCGGCAATCATTTTTACAAAACCATCCGATTCCCCAAAAACAAGGGCCTTGCCAATTGCCCTGAAGGAAAACTTGCCAACCTTCACTTTCTTTCCTGTTTCAATTGCCTCTTGTTCAGTCATTCCGACACTGGAAACCTCCGGATTACTGTATATGCATCTGGAAACCAGATGGTAATCAAGCGGCGATGGATTTTTCCCGGCTATATGTTCCACCGCAATAATTCCTTCATGTGATGCAACATGTGCCAATTGAAGGCCGCCGATCACATCGCCAATGGCATAAATGTGAGATTCCTTTGTTTGAAAAAATTCATTGGTGACAATAAAACCTTTTTCAACTTGAATTTCCGTATTGTCAAGACCAATCCCTTCTGTATTTGCCTGTCGTCCTACAGAAATAAGCAGCTTGTCAGCGTTAAATTCTTTTACTGTTCCTTTAACCTCTGCAGATACGGTAACACCTTGATCCTTAACCAATGTTTCGGGCAAGACCTTAGCACCCGTGATCATTTTTATTCCCTTTTTCTTCATGATCCGCTGCATTTCCTTAGAAATCTCATGATCCTCCGTGGGGATAATTCGGTCCGCATACTCAATAATGGTTACTTTCACTCCGAAATCAGAAAGCATGGAAGCCCATTCAATCCCAATAACTCCACCACCGACTATAAGGATAGACTCAGGCAAGGTTTTCATTTCCAAGGCCTCGTCGGATGACATGACATATTCTCCGTCAATTTCCAGACCCGGCAGGCTCCTTGGTCTTGAGCCGGTAGCAATAATCACATTTTTCGGGATAAGGATTTCATTTTCAGTCCCATTATTCATTTCAACCGAAATCGTTCCCGGCATTGGTGAGAATATCGATGGACCGAGAATCCGGCCAATCCCTTCGTAAACATCAATTTTCCCCTTCTTCATAAGATGCTGAACCCCTTTGTGAAGCTGGGTGATAATTTTGTCTTTTCTTTCCTGGACTTTGCCAAAATTTACCGATATATCACCAGTCATGACGCCGAAATCTTCACTTCGCTTTGCCGTGGCAAATACTTCGGCGCTTCTTAACAAAGCCTTGCTAGGAATACAGCCTTTATGTAAACATGTCCCCCCAAGCTTTCCTTTTTCGACAATTGCTGTTTTTAAACCTAGTTGTGATGCCCGTATCGCTGCAACATAGCCGCCAGTGCCCCCGCCTAAAATTACTACATCATACTCATGTGCCACTTTTCGTTCCTCCTGAATTTGATATTTTAGATTCTATATATTTCCCAGGATATACTTTTGCTTCCTCCTCTCCACGTAAAACCCTTAAGGCTCCTTCCGCTAATGCTTGAAGTTCATTTTCTCCCGGGTGGACCAGCACATCTGCAATCCAATTAATTCTATTCGAAATGGCCGTGACAAAATCCTTCCCGTAGGCCAAACCACCTGTTAAAATAATTGCATCTACTTTACCGGAAAGTGCGGCACTTGCAGAACCAATTTCCTTGGCAACTTGATAGGCCATAGCTTCATAGACCTGTTTTGCCTTTTCATCGCCAGCGGCAATGCGCGCTTCCACTTTTAGGGCATCATTTGTTCCAAGATAACCAGCCAGTCCGCCTCGGCCAACAAGCATTTTCATAATTTCTTCCCTGTAATATTCTCCAGAAAAACAAATCGACACTAAGTCTCCCGCAGGAACTGTACCAGCACGTTCCGGGCTGAACGGACCTTCACCATGAAGTCCATTATTCACATCGACCACCCGACCCTGTTTATGGACACCAACTGTAATTCCCCCGCCCATGTGGACAACGATAAGATTTAATTCGCTATAATCTCTTCCTAATTCCTTTGCAACTCTTCTTGCAACTGCTTTTTGGTTCAGAGCATGAAAGATACTTTTCCTTTCAATCAAGGGGAATCCCGAAAATCTGGCAATGGGCTCAAGCTCATCGACTACGACTGGATCAACAATAAAGGAAGGAATATTTAAACCAGAAGCAATCGCATGGGCAATGATTCCACCAAGATTAGAGGCATGCTGGCCTGAATAACCGGTTCGTAAATCTTGCAGCATTAATTCGTTGACAGCGTAAGTCCCCCCTTCAATCGGCCGGAGAAGACCGCCGCGCCCACAAACAGCACTAAATTTTGAGATATTGATTCCCTCATAATCAAGTATTTCAAGAATTATCTTCTTTCTGAATTCATATTGATCGATAATATTAGGGAAGGAATGAAGCATGTCGGCGTCATGGCGAATTATTTTTTCGAGTAGCAGCAGTTCGTTATCGAAGATTCCAATCTTTGTAGATGTTGAACCAGGATTGATCGTAAGTATTCGATACACAGTTTCCGGCAATACGATAACCTCCAAAACAGTTACTTTAACAAAGGCAAAGACACTGAATTCCCCCGATTCAGCACTTTGCCTTTAGTTTCTTCAAGTCCTTATCTTGATCTTCTTCGGCTTAAAATGTGATGTCCATTTTGTAAAAATTGGCTTCTTGAATTTCGCATTCTTTCTATTCTTTCTTCAGCCATCCGATCCGCTGCTACATAGGTTGGGATACCGTCACGCTTTGAAATCTCAATAATTTTTTCAATGCTGTTATAAATCGTTTCTACCTTTTTCATGGCCCGTTCGCGATTATAGCCATATAATTCGTCAGCAACATTAATGACTCCACCGGCATTAATCACATAATCAGGGGCATAAACAATGCCTAATTCATGAATGATATCTCCGTGGCGTGCATCCTTTAATTGATTATTGGCTGAACCGGCAATTACTTTTGCTTTTAACTGGGGAATCGTTTCATCATTGATGGTGGCCCCAAGTGCACAGGGGGCATAAATATCACATTCTACACTGTAAATTTCGTCCGGATCGACAGCCTTGGCAGAAAATTCTTCTACTGCCCGCTTCACTGCTTCTTTATTAATATCTGTTACGATTAATCGTGCGCCTTCTTCATGCAGGTAACGGCAAAGCGTATAAGCGACATTGCCAACACCTTGAATGGCAACTGTCTTACCTTCTAATGAATCAGACCCAAAGGCTTCTTTTGCCGCTGCTTTCATTCCGCGATAGACTCCGTATGCTGTCACTGGAGAAGGATTGCCTGACGAACCAAACGCCGGTGAAATACCGGTAACATAGTCGGTTTCTTCGTGAATTAGATCCATATCGGCTACGGTTGTTCCGACATCCTCCGCGGTAATATAGCGGCCGTTTAGTCCTTGAATATAGCGACCAAAAGCGCGGAACATTTCTTCGTTTTTATCCTTTCTCGGATCACCGATAATGACTGTCTTACCACCGCCAAGATTTAATCCGGCTGCGGCATTTTTATACGTCATCCCTTTTGCTAAACGAAGGGCATCTTCAATGGCTGCTTCCTCAGAAGCATAAGTCCACATTCTTGTTCCTCCGAGTGCTGGACCAAGAGTGGTATCATGGATGGCAATAATCGCCTTTAAACCAGATTGTTTATCTTGACAAAATACAAGCTGTTCATAATCATATTTTTCTAGGTAGTTAAAGATTTCCATATTGTTCATTCCTCCTAAATTTTGCAGCAGGCCGCACCTTATCAGTCAAGAATCATTCGAATGAAGATCAGCAAAACAATGCTATTCAGTAGCACAACATAATGCCAAGGCGAGAGAATGCAGCTTACTTTCGGAACTGTCAGCTCTTGAAGTTAAAACAATCGGCGCTTTGGCACCGGAAATGACCGCTGCAACCTTTGCTTTGGCAAAATAAACGAGTGATTTATATAAAACATTTCCAACTTCAATGGTTGGAACTAATAATATATCAGCATTACCGGCAACCTCGCTGTGAATTCCTTTATGTTTCGCTGCCAGGTTGGACACAGCGTTATCTAATGCCAGCGGTCCATCGATGGAACATCCGTCAATTTGTCCACGCTTATTCATCATCGTTAAAGCGGCTGCATCCAATGTAGCTTGCATTAGAGGGTTCACAGTTTCCACTGCAGCAATTGGAGCAACTTTTGGATGGTCGATGCCAATTGATTGGGCAATCCATACCGCGTTCTCGATAATTTGCCGTTTTTGTTCCAAATCCGGTGAAACATTCATCGCCGCATCGGTAACAATCAGCAAGCGATCAATTTCCGGAATCTCAAAAACGGCTGTATGCGATAGAATGTTACCAGTTCGTAAACCGAAGTTCTTATTTAACACCGCTTTTAAAATAATATTTGTCGCGAGATTGCCCTTCATTAAAACGTCGGCTTCCTTGCTAGAAACTGCCTTTACAGCACATTCTGCTGCAGAAGCACTTGAATCTGTATGAACAATTTTGATATCATACTTCGTTGTATCTAATAATGCCTTGATTTTTTCCTGATTTCCGTAAAGAATAAAACGTGCTAAATTCCGCTCAGATGCCTCAATCACCGCCTTGATCACTTCAGAGTCCTCTGCTAGAGCAACTGCGACTGTTTTGGTGTTTATTTGGGCTGCTCTTTCGATAAGCGATTCCAGCAACAAGTTGTCATCAACCCTTTCCTCCTTAACTCGAACTCTAATATTTTTAAATGCAAGTATTGCGCCAAAAATATTTTTGAAAACGCTTTAACTTTTCCGTATATATGATGCAATAAATTTCACACCATGAAATTTATTGCATGCTATTGTTTTCAAATTTATATTTTTCGAGCTTGTAATATAAATTTCTTACGGATAAGCCAAGTGTTTTAGCCGTTAATGTTTTATTTCCATTACATCTTGAGAGAGTTTGCTGAATAATTCTAGCTTCATATTCATCCAGCAAATCCGCCAAGCTACGCCCTATGCCAAGCGGTTGGTGGCTGTCTTGTATACCTTCTTCTTTGTGATGGGTGCTGCTTTTCAATTCCGGTAAATGATGGACATCGATGAACAGCTCATAATTGTTCATAAAAATCATCGCTCTGCCAAGAATATTTTCTAATTCCCTGACATTTCCCGGCCAGTCATACTCGATTAACTGAGTTAAAGCTGCCTCGGTAATCCCCTCCACATTTCTCCCATAATCGCGGTTTATTTTTTGAATCAGTCGCTCACATAATGCCGGAATCTCTTCTTTGCGGTTTCTGAGCGGCGGAATATGAATGGGCATCCGATTAAGACGGTAATATAAGTCTTCCCTAAACGTCCCGCCCGCAATCCCTTTTTCCAAGTTGACATTTGTCGCAGCAATTACCCTTACATCAATGGTGATCGGCTTTGTACCACCGACACGAATGATTTCTCCTTCCTGAAGGACACGCAAGAGCTTTGCCTGTGTATTGGCTGAAAGTTCTCCGATTTCATCGAGGAAAATACTTCCGTGATTTGCTTCTTCAAATAACCCTCTTTTGCCGCCTCTTAAGGCACCGGAAAAAGCCCCCTCCTCGTAGCCAAATAATTCACTTTCCAACAAGGATTCTGAAATGGCGGCGCAGTTTACGCGAATAAATTTATTGTATTTTCGGTCGCTGGCATTATGGATTGCATGGGCAAATAGCTCTTTTCCCGTCCCTGACTCCCCGCGCAATAGAACGGTAGCTGGCGTTTTCGCGCCAAGTTTAGCCTGTTCAATGGCCAGTACCATTTCATCCGATTTACCAATAATATCCTCAAACGTGTATTTTGCCTCAAGCTTTCGAATTAACTGCCGGGCCCGATTTAATTCTCGACTCAGCGATTTCATCTCCGACATGTCATGAATAACACCGACGCTGCCTTTTAATTTACCATTCACGATGATAGGGGCCACATTGACGATGACTTCCCTTTTATTCGGGCCCACCCTCATTGGTACTCCACGCACTGCACGTCTTGTTTGCAACACCTTCATATGCATACTTTCGCCTTCCGAAATATCAGCTGTTGCCGGCTGACCGATCACCTGTTCCTCGGAAAGACCAGTTATTCGGGTATAGGCGGGATTTATCAAAATCCCCCGGCCATTTTCATCGACGACAGAAATCGCATCATCGCTAGAATGGATAATTGCTTGCAGCATCGTTTGAATTTCCTTTAAATTAGTAATCTCCTCAGCAAGTTTTACCGCTTCAGTAATATCTTTAAAGACGGCAACGGCCCCAATTAATGATCCGTTCGCTTCCACAATAGGAATACGCGATGTAATAATTTTTCGACCATTGCCCAGCACCATTTCTTGGTTTGTCTCAATCCTTCGGGTTTTAAGAATAATGGGAAGCCGGCTTTCGGGGATGATCTCCGTTACATGTTTTCCGATTACCTGTGATTTCCTAACCCCCATCATTTCTTCAGCCCGTTTATTAAACAAAATAACAAACCCGTTATGATCAATGACAACCATTCCGTCATTCGTAGAGTTAAAGATCAGCTCCTGCAAATATGATTCATATTGATGCTTCCTGATTAATTCTTCTTTCTCTTCCATCAGCCTTGATAAAAGAAAGGCGACACTCCCTGGAATTAAAATTGTTTTTTTCTTTTTTTCGTTTCGCAGTTGTTGAAATACATTGTCATCACCAGTTACCTCGATGATGATGTCAATATTTTCGTTTAATAACGGCCTCCAATCGCTTCCGGTTTTAATCCCTTGCTGTTGTGCCAATAAAATTCCTGTTGCCTTTCTATTTCGATCGATGACCGCAAAAACATTTAGTACTTCAGATTCCTTTAATATTTTAAAAATTGCCGTGCCACCTTTACCTGCACCTACAATCATAACGTTTTGCATCATTCCACTCCTTTTAGTTGGAAATTTTTTTCATTGGAATTTTGCAATATTTTTCATAATAAATTGTAGCGTTAAACTGAATTCTTGACAAATTCCTTCTATGTAATATTATTTTTTTGAGTGGATAATAGTGGATGTAAATAACAATGGAAGGAAATACATATGACACGAATCATTGCCCTCTTCATTCTCTTAATCCCAGGCTGTTTAGCTGCATTGGGAATCAAATTAATGCGCGACATGATCTTTGGAGTGCTGCAACCGCCATTCCCTAATTTATGGATCCAATTTATTGGTGGTTTATTATTATTTGTCATCGGTTTAGGCTTCATTGGCGGATTTATTCTTCACCGCGACCGCAAAAGAAATAAAGTCCAGGCTAGATTTAAACAAAAAAGATAAAAGAGGCTGTTATTACGGCCTCTTTTCATATTGTTTTTTAACTTTTAAAGCCTTGACAGGATTATCGGTAATGACAGCTGTGCAATTCAGCTTAAAAATCCGCTTTAAATCAGCTTCCCTGTTAACGGTATAGGGGCGTACGGCAATTCCATTTTCCATGGTTGTCGTGATAATATGATCAGGAATAGTTGAATGCTTTGGATGAATTCCTTTCGCCCGAATCGATTGTGAATAAACCCACGGCATATAAATGGCTTCCAAAAAGAGGGGAGCTGTTTCAATTTCCGGAGCCAGCCGGTAACTATAAACGATGCTGTAATGATTAAACGAGGAAATAATAATCCGATCGGTCAAACCATACTTGTATACAAGCTCAATCACTTTTTCTTCCATACCTTCATATGGAAACAAGCCATTTTTCATTTCAATATTGCATAATAATTTGTTCGTTTTCAGCCATTCAAAAACTTCCACCAACGAAGGAATTGGCTCCCTTTTTACTCCTTTTTTATTGGCATTTAGTTTTCTAATTTCTTTATATGAATAATCTTTCACAAATCCATGTCCATTCGTGGTGCGATCAACTTTTTCATCATGTATCACGACAATTTCACCATCTCTGGTTAATTGAACATCAAGCTCTAAACCATCTGCACCGGCTTTTTCTGCTCCCATAAAGGCACTCATGGTATTTTCAGCGAAAGAAGCGGAGTATCCTCGATGAGCTAATATTTGTGTCATCTCTTCACTTCCTAACTTTAAATAGGGAACTAACTTCTATTGAAAATTTCCTATAGAACAGATTATGCATATGCGCTTGTTTATTCTCATTAAAAATTAAATCTTGCTAAAAGTCAAAAAGCCTCAACCATGAGGCTTTTTGACTTTTAAGAAGCTTTATGTTCCAAGCGCAATTTATCTGCTACCATGGCAATAAACTCTGAGTTTGTTGGCTTCGCTTTAGACATGCTGACAGTATATCCAAATAAAGAGGAGATCGAATCAATATTTCCACGGCTCCAGGCCACTTCGATTGCGTGACGGATTGCCCGTTCAACCCTGCTGGCAGTGGTGTTATATTTTTTAGCGATATCCGGATATAAAACTTTTGTAATTGACCCTAACAGCTCGATATCGTTAAAAACCATGGCAATGGCTTCACGTAAATATAAATAGCCCTTAATGTGTGCCGGAACACCGATTTCATGAATAATGCTGGTAATACTGGCATCCAGGTTTTTCGGCTTCGATTCCGTTTGGGAACGATAGGCTGATGATGAACCTTTACGAGCCGTCATCGATTGGCTGTTACCACTGACTTGGCGAATGTGATTGCCTAAATTCTCCATATCAAATGGTTTTAGAATAAAGTAGGAGGCACCTAGTTCGACTGCCTTTTTCGTAACATCTTCCTGACCAAACGCTGTTAACATGATGACATTTGGCAGTATTCCTTTTTTCATTTCACGAAGCCGCTCAAGAACGGCTAAGCCATCCAAATGTGGCATAATAATATCTAAAACTAACACATCAGGGTCAGTGGTTTTAAGCATTTCTAAACATTCTTGACCATTATGAGCGGTTCCTGCCACTTCCATATCATCTTGTGAGGATATGTATTCCTCTAACAATCCTACTAATTCTCTATTGTCATCCACGACACAGACTTTGATCTTCTTCAACTTCAGTTCCTCCTCAAGTATATCCAATTTCTAATTATTCATGACTTTTTTCTTTCTTACCTACTATTCTAAATTAGAAATTCGACAATGCCATTAAAATTCCTTTCATTTTTTTTATTTTTCTTAAAATAGGGATAAAATCTTATCTTTTCTTCGTATTTCTCTTTATTTCGACGTAAATCGCAGATTTCCTATAAATCCGTAAACTCGATGTCGAAAATTCACTGGTAAATCAAAAAGCAAAATAGGAAATAAGACCTATTTTGCTTTTTGCACTGTTTTTGATTTAACTCGCTTTATGTTTTGACATTTCATATATATTAATTCCTGCTTCATTCAGCATCCATTCAATATGGACCCCATACCCCGAAGTTGGATCATTGACAAATACATGAGTGACAGCACCTACCAGCTTTCCATTTTGAATAATCGGACTGCCGCTCATCCCTTGAACAATTCCACCTGTTTTTTCTAAAAGCTTAGGGTCGGTTATTTTTATGACCATGCCTTTCGTAGCAGGAAACTTTTGCGGTATTGTACTGACAATTTCCACATTAAATTCTTCCACCTTGTCATTATTTACGACCGTCAAAATCTTCGCCGGACCTTCTTTAACTTGATGAGACAAAGCAATAGGCAGCGGCTTATCCATGATGCCATTGGACAAATCCCGATTTAATTTTCCAAATATCCCAAAGGGGCTATTCTTATTAATGCTTCCGACAATTTCACGATCATTGGAGAATCGGGCGAGTTTTTCTCCCGGGTCGCCATTACTCCCTTTTTCAATGGAGGTGACAGTTGATCGAACAATTTGTCCATCTTCCACTACAATGGGCCGCTTTGTATCCATATCTGAAATCACATGGCCAAGGGCTCCATATTTTTTTGTTTGTGGGTGAATAAAAGTCATGGTACCAATTCCTGCTGCTGAATCCCTAATATATAATCCCAGTTTATAGGAATTTTCGGTTTTGTCTTTTAATGGGGTTAGCTTTGTTGAGAATTTTCCATTTTCTCTGCTGATGACCAAGTTCAAGGCTTTTTTGTTTTGACCTGCAGCCTGCACATATGGGGCAACATCTGTCATTTTTTCAATTTTGTTTCCGTTTATTTTGGTAATAATATCTCCAACTTTGATTCCAGCCAGTTCACCTGGAGATTTTTTTCCTTCTGGTGTATTCACTAAGTGGTGACCAACCACCAAGACGCCAACTGTATTTAATTTAACACCGATCGACTGGCCGCCTGGAAATACCCGAAAATCCTTTAAAACATTTACATCGACCTTTTTAATCGGAATCCCGGCATATTCCAACAGCATTTCATTTTTGCCTGTTTCCATTGCCAGTAAAGAGACCGAATGTTTTTCCTGATTAAGTGAAATATTTGAATTAGATGCTAGTCTGGCTGTAACCGGAGCAGCCTTGTTTAGGTTATATTTCTGTCCCTCAAACAGAAACAATGTCTTTGGGATACTTACATATTGTCGCAATGGGTGAAAAAAAATAATACTGATTAATGAAACAAGGAGAATTCCACCAATAATTTTTCTAATCATCTCTAGCTTCAAACTTTTCACTCTCCTCGCTTCTATTTGCTGCTAAAAAAATGGCTACATCATTAATTTTGCCTCCTTAACAGCCATTTATAACTTCGTTTGATATAAAAAAGCTACCCAAGTTGGATAGCTTTTCAAGTTCTTTTTGTTTCCGCTGCCAGATGAAGTAGCTCCTCTGCATGCTGCTTTGTCAAATCGGTAATTTCTACTCCGGAAATCATCCGGCTGATTTCCTTAATTTTCTCTTGTTCAGTTAATGCGGTTACAGCCGTTGATGTTCTACCATCTTTAATCATCTTAGATATAAACAAATGGGTGTCGGCCATGGCAGCAACCTGAGGCAAATGGGAAATGCATAAGACCTGAGAATCGAGCGCCACTTTATAAATCTTTTCAGCAATGGCCTGAGCAACCCTGCCGCTTACTCCGGTATCCACCTCATCAAATATTATCGAGGTAACACCCTGGTGCTTGGAAAAAATACTTTTTAATGCCAGCATAATCCGAGACAATTCGCCACCCGAGGCAATTTTTGTTAAAGGCTTTAATGGTTCACCAGGATTGGTCGAAATATAAAATTCAACATGGTCTGCGCCATTTCTAGAAAAATGATCCTGTTCCGTTTCAAAGTGTATTTCAAAAACGGTTTTATCCATATACAAATCTTTTAATTCTTTATGTATCAATCCTGTCAGCTTTTCTCCCCATTTATGGCGAAGTTCTGTCAGCTGTTTGGCTTCAATTCTCAAATCTTTTTTAATGGAGTTCAGTTCCTTTTCCAATTCAGTTATATGTGTTTCTTTATTTTGAATGGTTTCGATTTCCTCTTCAATTTTGGCTGCATATTCTAATATTTCCGGAATTGTTTTCCCGTATTTTCGCTTTAACTGGTTGATTTCATTTAAGCGATCTTCAATTTCATTTAACCTTTGCGGATCATATTCTAAAATATCCAATTGATTTCTTAATGATCGAGCAGTATCTTCTAATTGGTAATAACTGCTCGCAACAGCCTCATATAATTCCTTATAAGAAGCATCCAGCGAGGCAGCATTTTCCATATGTCCCATAACCAGACCGATCCAATCCAGCCCTCTTTGTTCACCCTGCAGGCCGGAAAAGCTTAATTGAATCGCTTCATAAATTTTTTCAAAATTCGCCAGTTTCCTTTTTTCTTCAAGCAGCTCTTCATCCTCATTGAGCTTTAAATTTGCCTTTTGGATTTCATCATATTGAAATTGGATTAAATCCAGCCTATGTGCCATTTGCCGATCATTTTCACTCAGCGCCTTTAACCGGCTTTGCGTCTGTTCAAAGCGATGGAATATTTGCTGGTACTCCTGCAAGGAAGCTGCAATCTCCCTGGCACCAAATTGATCAAGTAACGGTAAATGTCTTGTCTCATCCATTAGTTCTTGGTGTTCATGCTGCCCGTGAATATCAACCAGTGTTGCCCCCACTTCACGAAGAATGGAGATCGTTACTAACTTGCCATTGATCCGGCAGACACTTTTTCCCGAACGAAAAATATCACGCCTTAAGATAACCATTCCTTCTTCGATGTCGATGCCAAATTCGAGCGCCTTGCCGTAAACAGGATGATTGGGATTTTCAATTTGAAATAAGCCTTCTATTTCAGCCTTATCCTCCCCATGCCGGACAAATTCTGCTGACCCTCTCCCGCCTGTCAACAAATGAATGGCATCGATAATAATTGACTTTCCAGCACCGGTTTCGCCGGTTAACACAGTTAGCCCCTTTTCAAAGGAAATCGATACCTTTTCAATGATTGCAAAATTTTTAATTGAAAGTTCTGCTAGCAAGGAACACTCCCCCCATTAAAGCATCTCTAGGAACCGTTTCGAAACGATTTCAATATCCTCAGACGTCCGGCAAATAATCAGAATCGTATCGTCACCACATATCGTTCCAAGGATTTCTTCCCAATCTAAATGATCTATTAAAGCACCAATCGCCATTGCATTGCCAGGAAGACATTTCATGACTAATAAATGTCCAGCCGAATCAAGTCTAACGAAAGCATCAATGAGTGCTCTTTTTAATTTTTGTAATGGATTAAATCGTTGATCTGCCGGCAAACTATATTTATAACGTCCATCACTTAAAGGAACCTTCACAAGATGTAATTCTTTAATATCACGGGAGACGGTAGCCTGGGTAATATTATAGCCCTCTGCCTTTAATGCATCGACTAACTCATCCTGCGTTTCGATATCCTGGATGGCAATAATCTCCCTAATTTTGATGTGTCGTTGTCCTTTATTCATTCATTTTGTCACCCCAACGTATTTTTATAGCGCTTCGGCGATAAAGGCCGCTTCATCTTTATGTTAGCCCATTTTCCCGAAATTGTATATTTATTATTTGGTTTCGGTAAATATAAAAAACACATAATAGGATAAGCTTTTCACTTACCCTATTTATCCTGTTTCGTATGAAATTCTGCATGTGCTTGAGAAACAATTTCATGAGGAGTTACTGGCAGCTGATTAACTCCGGTTTCCTTCTCCCCATCCCATCTAAGATGCAGCAGGAATTCAATATTTCCATCCCCGCCAGTTATCGGAGAATATGATAAATCACGGACAATATATCCTTGAGCAATCGAAAAATGAATGATCTTTTCAATGACTTGGAGATGCACCTTAGGATCCCGGACGATCCCCTTTTTACCAACTTGTTCCCGGCCAGCCTCAAACTGTGGCTTTACTAAGGCAATAATATCGCTTCCGGGAACGAGAAGTGTTTTTAATACCGGTAAAATTAACGTTAGCGAGATAAAAGAAACATCGATGGTTGCAAAATTTGGCATCTCTCCCGTAAGATCAGCAGGTGTAACGTAACGAAAATTAGTTCTCTCCATCACCACGACACGCTCATCCTGCCGCAGCTTCCAAGCAAGCTGATTATAACCGACATCAAGGGCATACGACCGTTTTGCCCCATTTTGTAAGGCACAGTCCGTAAACCCCCCGGTTGAGGCCCCAATATCCAACAGAACTTTATCTGTTACATTGACATCAAAAACTTTCAGGGCCTTTTCCAATTTTAAACCGCCACGGCTGACATATGGTAAGACATTACCTTTTATAACAAGCGGAATGTCAACTTTTACTTTTTCTCCCGGTTTATCCAAGCGTTCTTCATTAGTATAGACAAGTCCTGCCATGATCGCTCGTTTTGCTTTTTCCCTTGTGTCAAACAAGCCTTTCTCTACCAGTAAAACATCTAAACGTTCTTTGTTTTTCATGTTTTACGCCCTTTGTTGTTTTTTCCTTGCCATGATGGAAATTCGTTTAACAACCTCTTCAGTAGTTAAACCGATTTCTTCTAAAAGGCAGGCTACATCCCCATGTTCAATAAAATGGTCGGGGATTCCCATTCGGTCGATATATTGATGATAAAATCCTTGGGATTGAGCAAACTCCAGCACAGCACTTCCAAATCCACCTTGTAAGATTGCTTCTTCAATGGTTAGAATCGGAATATTTTCGTTAAATAAAGCCGTTAACATTTTGCCATCTAACGGTTTAATAAATCTGGCATTAATGACTTTCACGGAAATGCCTTGTTTTCCAAGGATTTGCGCTGCATCCAGGGCCATTGGAATGGTCGTCCCAAAGGTTAAAATGGCTGCATCGTAGCCTTCCTTCAACACTTCCCATGTCCCCACTGGTATCGCTTTAAGGTCTTGATCAAGCGGTACTCCGAGGCCGTTGCCGCGGGGAAATCTCATGGCAATGGGGCCATCATCATAAGTTAAAGCCGTGTAAACCATATGCTGCCCTTCATTTTCATCCTTTGGCATCATCAAGACAATATTCGGCACATGCCGTAAAAAAGCAATATCAAACACACCTTGATGGGTTTCACCATCGGCCCCAACCAGCCCGGCACGATCAATGCCAATAAAAACATTTAAATTTTGCCGGCAAATATCATGAACGACTTGATCATATGCCCGTTGTAAAAAGGTCGAATAAATCGCTAAAAATGGCTTCATGTTTTCGGTTGCCAATCCTGCAGCAACGGTTGCTGCATGCTGCTCGGCAATTCCTACATCATACATGCGGTCGGGAAATTCACTGGCAAACCCCTCAAGCTTTGACCCTACCGGCATCGCTGGTGTAATCGCAACAATTCGATTATCGCTTCGCGCCAGTTTGCGAACTGTTTCACTCACAAGGCTGCTCCATGCCGGCGGCTGCTTTTTAGCCGGTTTTACGAAATCACCGGTATCCATCTTATAGGGCCCTGTACCGTGCCAAGTCCCTTTTTTATCAGTTTCAGCTGGACGGAACCCTTTCCCTTTTTTGGTAATAACGTGAAGCAGGACAGGGCCGTCTGTCTTCTTCGCATAGCTGAGATTTTCCAATAAGGCTTCAAAATGATGTCCATCCACCGGTCCAAGATAAGTGAAGCCGAGTTCTTCAAAGAACATTCCGGAAATAAATAAATATTTAAGACTATCCTTTATTCTTTCGGCAGTAGCTGCTAACTTCCCGCCAACAGCAGGAATCTTTTTCAACAATACTTCAAGCTCATCCTTCACCCATTGATATTTGCCTGCCGTGCGCAATTGACCGAGAATATTGTGCAGCGCTCCGACATTTGGTGCAATGGACATTTCATTGTCATTTAAAATCACAATCATATCTTTTTTCTCATGCCCGATATGATTTAATGCTTCCAGCGCCATTCCACCTGTTAATGCCCCATCGCCAATAACTGGTACAACATAATGCTTTTCCCTTTTTAAATCACGGGCAATGGCCATTCCCATTGCCGCAGACAAGGAAGTTGAACTGTGACCGGTTTCCCAAACATCATGCTCACTTTCAGCTCTTTTCGGAAAACCGCACAATCCTTTAAACTGTCTCAAAGTATCAAATTGACTTGCCCTTCCTGTAAGAATCTTATGGACATAAGATTGATGCCCGACATCCCAGATTATTTTATCTTTCGGACTGTTAAAACATTTATGCAAAGCAATCGTTAATTCGACTACTCCTAAATTAGGCCCAATATGTCCACCGGTCACAGAAAGTTTTTCAATCAGAAATTGACGGATCTCCTGACTTAATACCTCCAGCTCTTTGATTGACATTCCTTTTAAAAAAGACGGGTCTTTTATTGATAATAGATCCATAAAGGATCACTCACTTTCATACATTTTCTAGGAAAAAAAGACGGAACAGCGGATAAATAAGCTTCATTGTCCTAAGCTAATAAAGACATAGCCGCCGACCTTCATCTTAAAAAATAGCCGCTTACACATTGTGCAACGGCCCTGACAACGTTTTCTGCGTAAAAGTTATTATATCACAGTGAGCTCATTGTCTCAAACATCCGTTGTTTAATGTTTGAGTCAAGTATTTGTGGGCAGTTTTTTTATCCCCACAGAAGTGAAAGCGGATTCACTTATTTAGAGTGCTCTCTTGATAGAAAATTTGTCTTTTTTAAAAACCGGCCAACTCTTTTAATG
>NZ_JAESWB010000277.1 GCF_016765675.1 Neobacillus paridis | reverse complement strand
GATTAGCCATACAATTTTACTTTCGGTGCCCTGCACCTGAAACGGTGGCAGGGGCGGAGGGCCTCGAACCCCCGACCTTCGGTTTTGGAGACCGACGCTCTGCCAATTGAGCTACGCCCCTACGTTAAAACGGTAAAACCCGGAACCGTCCACACTGCCGCGCCAGCGAACCAGCGCAGGCAGCAGACTTTTCCTTAGTCCATGATCTTTGCAACGACGCCGGCGCCGACAGTACGGCCGCCTTCGCGGATTGCAAAACGCAGACCTTCTTCCATTGCGATCGGGTTGATCAGCATCACGGTGATCGACACGTTGTCGCCAGGCATGACCATTTCCTTGTCCTTCGGCAGCTCGATCGAACCGGTCACGTCCGTGGTACGGAAGTAGAACTGCGGACGATAGTTGTTGAAGAACGGGGTGTGACGGCCGCCCTCGTCTTTCGACAGAACGTAGATCTCGCCGGTGAAATGCTTGTGCGGCTTGATCGAACCCGGCTTGGCCAGCACCTGGCCGCGCTCGACGTCTTCACGCTTGGTGCCGCGCAGCAGCACGCCAA
>NZ_JAESWB010000276.1 GCF_016765675.1 Neobacillus paridis | reverse complement strand
AGCAGTCCTGTCCCCGCTCAGGCATGGTCATGATGTGCAGTTCTGTGGACAGGCCGTTGAACTGCGCGAGGTCGGCGCAGGATTGTAATTGAGCCCTGATCGACCACGGTCGAGACCATGCCGGCGACCGGAAAATTGGGGCATCTGCGTAGCAATCCTCAATGCCCGAAGGACACAAAAAAACCCGCTCTGCGAGCGGGTTTTCAAGAGCAAGGTCCAGCTTATGCCTTGCGTGCCTTGCGGCGCGATGCCGCGAAGCCCAGCAGGCCCAGGCCGAGCAGGGCCACGGTTGCCGGCTCAGGCACCTCGCCGCCCGCGCCGCCGCCACCACCTGTGGCGCCTTCAAACAGGGTGTAGTGGCTCAGGCGGCCGATGTTGCAGTTGTTGGCGCCACAGGCGCCGGTCAGGAAGTTGACCTGCTCGTTGGAAAAGACCAGCTTGTCGAGTTCGCCAACGTTCTGGAAGAAATAGGTGTTATCGCCGCCAAGGCTGCCGGTGCCGAACTTGAGCACGAAAT
>NZ_JAESWB010000275.1 GCF_016765675.1 Neobacillus paridis | reverse complement strand
GGCGTGCTGGGCTTTCGCTTCATCGAGCAGCAGTTCTTCCCCGACTCGTCGCGGCCGGAACTGATGGTGGAAATGTGGCTGCCTGAGGGCGCATCCTTCGGCGCCACCGAAAACCAGGTGAAAAAGTTCGAAGCCTTCCTTGCGAAGCAGAACAGCATACGCAGCTATACCAGCTACGTCGGCACTGGCAGCCCGCGCTTCTACCTGCCGCTGGACCAGATTTTCCCGCAGACCAACGTCGCGCAAGTCGTCGTGGTGCCCAAGGACCTCAGGAGCCGTGAAGCGATGCGCCAGAAGATCACGGAACTGTTCAAGACCGATTTCCCGGAAGTGCGCGGCCGGGTCCGGCTGCTGCCCAACGGGCCGCCAGTGCCTTACCCAGTGCAGTTCCGGGTTAGCGGACTGGAAGTGGGCAAGGTGCGCGAGGTGGCCGACAAGGTCAAGGAAATCATGCGCGCCAATCCCAACACGCTCGGCGTGAACGACAACTGGAACGAGTCGGTCAAGGTGCTGCGCCTGGACCTTGACCAGGACAAGCTGCGCGCGCTGGGCGTCACTACCCAAACGGTGATGCGCACGGCCAATACCATCCTGTCCGGCACCACCATCGGCCAGTTCCGCGAAGGCGACAAGCTGATCGACATCGTGATGCGCCAGCCGGTCGAC
>NZ_JAESWB010000274.1 GCF_016765675.1 Neobacillus paridis | reverse complement strand
AAAAGAGTCTTCATAACCCCTGAGAAGGTTTCCTGTAATTGCCTCCAAACTAATTGTTCAATCTGTTTTAAATTGGGATATATTGTGCTATTCTTTTGCATGAGGGCTTCCTCCTTTGGATTGGGTTGGTCGACTATGATTCTACCAAGGAGTAGCCCTCTTTTTCATGTATTTAGCTTAGAACACTACCGCGCTTTCGCTTGGTGGCCCCTTCATTTGGTGAGGGATCTGACAATCCCTCACCAAATGAAGGGGTTAAATTTTGCCCACATTAATTTTACTCATACATACCGCTTTCTTTATACGAGCGTTTTTTGCTTTGCTTCCTTGACCATTTCGACAAAATAAGCAGTAAAGCGATGATCTTCCGTTAATTCCGGATGAAACGAGCAGCCAAGAAACTGCCCATCGCGTGCGGCGACAATGCGGCCTTCATGTTTGGCGAGTATTTCAACATTTTCGCCAGCCTCAACAATGTGCGGTGCGCGGATAAACACAGCCGGAAAACTGGTCGCGACATTTCGGATTGCGAGGTCGGCCTCGAAGCTATCCACCTGCCGGCCAAAGGAATTGCGTTCAACCGTAACGTCCATCACGCCAATATGCGGTTCATTGTAGCCAACGAGATTTTTTGCCAAAAGAATCAGACCGGCACAAGTTCCAAACATTGGCTTACCATCTGCAGCAAATTTTTTTAATGAATCCATAAAGTCATACTTATCAATTAAACGACGCATCGTCGTGCTCTCTCCACCAGGAAGAATCAGACCGTCAATCTCGTTCAACTCTTCTTTATGTTTAATTGCAATGGCTTCCACACCACATGCTTCTAATGATTGAATGTGTTCGCGAACAGCCCCTTGCAATGCAAGAACGCCAATTTTTACCATATAAATACCCCTTTTTTAAAAAACAGAACTTTTTTATCAAAAGTCCTGTTTTGCAAATTTAACGTATTAATATTTTTCTAGTGTCTAGCTCCAGCGCCTACCCCCTCGAGGTCACAAGCCAATCTGTCAAGAAGGTTAAAGAACAACCTTCATGCCAGCTCGTCTTATGCTTGTCGGGGGTAATCAAGGCGCTTCCGCTTTTCATATTACCAGCCGCGGTCTTGCATCCGTTCTGCCGGTGCTAATGATGAAATTTCAATACCTTTCATCGGTGTTCCTAAATTTTTGGAAAGCTCGGCAATCAATTTATAATCTTGATAATGGGTCGTTGCCTCGACAATGGCCTTTGCAAAAAGTGCAGGATTTTCTGATTTAAAAATACCAGAGCCGACAAATACCCCATCAGCCCCCAACTGCATCATTAATGCGGCGTCAGCTGGGGTTGCCACACCACCGGCAGCAAAATTCACCACTGGAAGGCGGCCAAGACGTTTGATTTCAAGCAGGATTTCATATGGTGCTCCTAGATTCTTTGCTTCCGTCATCAGTTCATCCTCGCTCATGGATACAACCTTACGGACTTGTGCATTTACCTTGCGGATATGGCGAACAGCCTCAACAATATTTCCAGTTCCAGGCTCACCCTTCGTACGAAGCATTGATGCTCCTTCACCGATTCTGCGGGCCGCTTCACCCAGATCACGGCAGCCACAAACAAACGGAACGGTATATTCCTTTTTATTTAAATGGAACTCCTCATCAGCAGGAGTTAATACTTCACTTTCATCAATATAGTCAACGCCCATAGCCTCCAAAACGCGAGCTTCAACAATGTGGCCAATTCTTGCCTTTGCCATGACAGGAATCGAAACAGCATTCATGACCTCTTCTACAATTCTAGGATCAGCCATTCTGGCCACACCACCAGCCGCCCGAATGTCGGAAGGGACCCGTTCAAGAGCCATTACCGCTACTGCACCGGCCTCCTCGGCAATTTTCGCCTGCTCGGCATTGACGACATCCATAATGACACCGCCCTTTTGCATTTCAGCCATGCCACGTTTTACGCGATCCGTACCTGTTAACATTTGTTAAAAATCCTCCTCTTGTTTGCAATATTAAGAAAAATTTTTTCATAGTTTTATATTTTTCCTATGTAGATAACTAGAATAATTTTTTTCCATAACCACATTAAAGCAACAAAAAAGGATTCCTGTCAAGAAGGAATCCTTTCTTTAGCTAATAGGGAAGTATAAATTTTTCCAAATTTTACACTTTCCCTTATCGTATAATTCAACTACACCTCATGAACTATCCTTAAGAACTNACCAGCCTTTTACTGTCGAAGAAATGCTGCTCCATACATCGCCAAAGAAACCGCCAATTCCTCTCATCATTAACACAAACCAGTTGGCTTTTTCAACATCTTGGGCCGCAACTACAGCTACCTTCAACTTATTCTGATCATCAGTAGTTAAAAATTTCATTTTGTCGCCATTCTTTGGTTTAACCGTTAAATAGCCGACAGTTTCACCTTTTTTAATTGGCGCCGTTAATTCACCATCTTTATTAATTTTCTTTTTATCCAGTACTAACACTGGTTGATAATTTTTGTTCTCGCCATTTTCAATCACCATATCAATGGCTGATTTCGTATAAATTTTAACCTGGTCGTCTTTCCCCTTAATAACCGGAATGGTTTTATGACCTTTGACCTGATAGTGTTTTGGCACAATTTCTTCTTTGGTTGTATTGGTGAAAGCATAATCAAACATTTTCCTTGTTTCATCAAAGCGGGCTTTATAACCGCCTTTACCGTTGGCGCCTACAGCATTTTGCACAACCGTAATAAATCTTTTTCCATCACGGCTTGCTGTTCCAGTGAAGCAATAGCCGGCAAAATCAGTTGTGCCTGTTTTGAGACCGTCCACGCCTTGATAGCCGTATACTAAAGATGGCAGCATCCAGTTCCAGTTTTTCATCACAATACGGTCATCTGTACCTTCACGGAAGACTTTCATTGGAGTGCTGGCTGTTTTTAACACATCCGGGTAGTCATTTATCAGATGAAAGGCCAAGGTCGCCACATCATGCGATGACATCACGTTTTCGTCATCGGATGATCCAGCCGGCTGCTGACCATGATAATCTTGATTATTCAAACCAGTGGAGTTAACAAATTTTGTATGGGTTAATCCTAACTTTTTCGCCTTTTCATTCATCATTTTAATAAAATTCGCTTCTGACCCGCCGATAATTTCAGCCAACGCAATGGTGGCACCATTAGCCGAATAAATCGCCATCGCTTCATATAATTCTCGTACTTTATATTTTCCATCCTTGCGTAATGGGACATTCGATAAATCTCTTGGCTGTGACATTTTATAAACGAGATCACTGACAGAATACTCTTGATCCCACTTTACTTTCCCTTGTTTTACGGCATCAAGCAAGAGATACTCCGTCATCATTTTCGTCATGCTGGCAATTCCCAGTGGACTATCTGCATTTTTTTCGTATAAAATCTTACCTGTCTCAGCATCTACCAAAATAGCTCCATCGGCATTTACATTTAAAGCCGCTTGTGCATTGGCCTGCTTTGGAGCAGCAAAAAGGCTGAATGACAATGCAACTGCCAACGTGCCGGCAGCCAACTTTTGAAAAACTTGTTTTTTCACAATTACGCCCTCCAACGATTTAGTACACTTTGGTTATTTTATCACAACTCCAAAGTAAATCATAGGCAGAGTATAGGACGAAGTTATTTCCAATTTCATTTTAGGACGATTGTCATAAATGACAACTCGCCGACTGGCAAGTCTGAAAGGGCGAAGACAGAGCCTAGTTCACCCGAAAGTACTACTTTTGGGCTGCGATGACGATGCTTAGGAAACTTTCCCTTATACACTTATGCTTTCTTAGTAGGAACAGAAGCGCAAGCGCCCTGGTCAGCGGCGTATGGCCTCCTCGAAAAAGCTATCGCTTTTCCTTCGTGCGATGCAAATGCTGTCGAAGCCTTCCTTGTGGAGCGCTCCAACTGAGATAAAGGAAACACGAAGAGCCAAGTAACTACCTGAAAATGCTTCCTAGGCTTTGCGACGAGCTGAACATCAGCTTCGTTGAATAAGCTTTGGCGCAGAAGCAGGAGGCGATTCGATGTTGACTTATCGTAGGGCGGAGAGCGAAGGATACTAGCCGCTAGGGCGCTGGAGCTGGACAAGTCTAACCCGGTAGAAAGTTATCCACAGTGTCCTCCTTTTATAATTTCCTAAACGACTAAAAAAGAGAAGCCAAAGCTTCCCTTTTTACATCGAATAATTTGGTGCCTCTTTTGTAATTTGGACATCATGCGGATGGCTTTCTCTTAAACCGGCCCCCGTCATTCGGATAAATTGTGATTTTGTTCTCAATTCTTCCAGGTCTTTCGTCCCGCAATAGCCCATGCCAGCCCGCAGCCCGCCAATTAATTGGTAAATTGTATCGGCTAAAGGACCTTTATATGGCAGGCGGCCCTCAATTCCTTCTGGAACAAATTTTTTCGCATCCTCTTGGAAATAGCGGTCTTTTGAACCCTTTTCCATTGCTGCAACAGAACCCATGCCACGGTAAACTTTAAAGCGGCGGCCTTGGAAAATTTCTGTCTCGCCCGGGCTCTCTGAAACACCTGCCAATAGACTGCCAAGCATAACCGCATGTCCTCCGGCCGCAAGCGCCTTGACAATGTCTCCAGAATATTTAATACCGCCATCAGCAATAATGGTTTTACCATAATTCATCGCAACAGTAGCACAATCATAGACGGCTGTAATTTGCGGTACACCTACGCCGGCAATAACCCTTGTCGTACAAATCGAACCCGGTCCAATTCCGACCTTCACTACGTCCGCTCCTGCCTCAATTAAAGCCTTCGTTCCTTCTCCGGTCGCTACATTTCCGGCAATAATAGTTAATTCTGGATAAGAATTTCGAATTTGCCGAACGGTATCAAGCACACCTTTTGAATGGCCATGTGCTGTATCGACAACAATCGCGTCAGCATTTGCCTTAACAAGTGCTTCGACTCGCCTCATTGTATCCTTCGTAACACCAACGGCAGCGGCCGCAAGCAAGCGGCCTTGGCGATCCTTGGCCGAGTTTGGAAACTCGATTACTTTTTCAATATCTTTAATTGTGATTAACCCTTTTAATACTCCGTCATCATCGACAAGCGGCAGTTTTTCAATCTTATGCTTCTGGAGGATTTTTTCCGCTTCAGCCAAAGTAGTCCCAACAGGAGCCGTAATCAAATTTTCCTTCGTCATCACATCGGAAATTTTAAAGGAGTAATCTTGAATAAAGCGAAGATCGCGATTGGTAATAATCCCGACGAGCTTTTGTTCCTCCTCATTATTGACAATCGGAACGCCGGAAATGCGGTATTTTCCCATTAAATGTTCGGCATCATACACTTGGCGGTCAGGGGTCAGGAAAAATGGATCAGTGATCACACCACTTTCAGAGCGCTTTACCTTTTCGACCATTTCGGCTTGCTGCTCAATTGACATGTTTTTATGAATGACACCCAAACCACCTTGCCGCGCCATGGCAATCGCCATTTCCGACTCTGTTACCGTATCCATCCCAGCACTAATAATTGGGATATTTAGCTTTACATTTGGCGATAACTCAATTTGTAAATTTACATCTCTTGGAAGAACCTCAGAAGCCCCCGGAACCAACAACACATCATCAAACGTTAATCCTTCTTTTGCAAACTTATTTTCCCACATTTTCCATGCCTCCAGGACAAAAATATTATTTGTAGGTTATCAATTGGACAAAATACTGTCAAGGGAGATGCGCTAAGTTAGATTATTCTGAAAAAGGTGGTAAATTTGAACAACTTTCATAATGGCTGGAAAGCCTTCTCTTGTTTTTTTTCTGCAGAATACTGCCAAAACTTCTTAAAGACGTGTTATTTAAAAAATAATATTGCCAACCCAGACGCAAAAAGCTATGAAAATTGTTATTCATTCCTTTATTATTTGGAACATGGACAAATATATTATCAGCAAGCGGAAAAATCTCCTCTTATTATAAAACCAATCCTCCTTTTTTATGGCTTGGTTCATTTGGTTAAAGCATGCATTTTAACCATTGATCCTGCTTATCCAGAGTCAACTGCCGTCTTGGCCCACGGGGTATCAACACGAAAACGAAAAAAACAAAACTACCTCTTTTTTCAGGACGAAGTAAAGATACAAAAGAATGGACTTTTTCCCTATATGTCCGAAAAAATGTTCCATATGAAACATTTAGAAGGCGAGAAAATCGTCATGGAAGATTTATTACAGCTAATCCCAGAACTGAATGACTTATTTCTTTTCCACGAAAACAAAAGAACCTTTGAGAGAATACATAAGGATGGGGACCAATTTATCATTTCGGAGTCCGTCTTGGATTTCTATCATATGACACGGAATCGCTTTAAAGAATTTTTAACCGTAAAAATGGGGCGTAATATCGAATTTTTTGAAGAGGGGATTCGCTTTAAACTACAACATGGGGTTTCAAATGCAATACTACTAAAATTTAATCTAGATGGAGGATGTTGGGCCTTTCCGTTACAAAAGAATCAACTTTTTCATTTTCCGGAACTGCTGATTCACTATTTATTACTATACAATTTAAGTATGATCGCCCGTTATGAAACAGAGTGGTGGAGTGAATTAACTAAAATGATGCCGAACCGTGATTACCCATTTATTGAGTCTTTTCTGCAGATTACACAAAAAAAAGGGCCGTTTTTAATTTATCAGTATTTAACTCAATCACAAGCTAAAAGCTCAATTTAAAACCTCTCTTTCAGCTTCTAGCAGTTTATAGATTGATCCTTGAATTATTTCCCGGGCAAACAAAAAAGACAACCTTCTCAGATTGTCTTTTTTGTTTGCCCGGCAGCGTCCTACTCTCACAGGGGCGCGTGCCCCAACTACCATCGGCGCTGAGAAGCTTAACTTCCGTGTTCGGTATGGGAACGGGTGTGACCTTCTCGCCATC
>NZ_JAESWB010000273.1 GCF_016765675.1 Neobacillus paridis | reverse complement strand
CACAGCCAGATCCTCGACCCGGTAATCCCTGCCTTCGGTGCTTTTCTTCTGCGCCATCTGGAGCGATTTGAGTTCGGCGCATCGCTTGATGAGGGCGAGGCCAAAGAACATGAAAATGCTGAAGGCAAGCAGCCACTGTGTAATCGGGACTTGCGTTGCTACCGAGCCTGCGAGAACGCGAAAGGTATACAGGAGAGCCAGCATTAGCACGTCAATCAACACATAGTGCTTTAGCGTCCAACTGTACAGTGTGGTGAGAACGATATAACCCAACACCATTGCGGCAAAAGAGTAGGACACAAGGCAGGCCAGAATCAGGGAGGCCAAAAGCAGCATGCCCGCCACCGCAACGCCATGAAGGATGGACAGGCTGGCGCTGGCGAAGGGCCGGTAGCGCTTTCTTGGGTGCTTCCGGTCGCTTTCCAGGTCCCACAGGTCGTTGAAGATATAGGTAGCGGATGCAGCAAATGAAAAACTGACAAAGGCAATCAATACGGCCGT
>NZ_JAESWB010000272.1:498-1048 GCF_016765675.1 Neobacillus paridis | reverse complement strand
CTTCCTCCTTGCCCAGCGCGGCCACGGCGATCAGGGGGAAATCGGCGAGCTGCACATAGCCATAGATACGCTCGATGCCATCCTGCTGCGCCGTGAGCAGGGCATTGCCTTCGAGGTTTCTGGCAAGGTGGTCGCGGTACAGGGGCCGGTCGGCGATGTTCTTGCCTATCAGGTTTTCGACGGCGGGCCGGCGTGTCAGCACCTTGCCTTCGGCCAGCATCAGAATGATGGCGCCGTCCTTGCCAAGCTCGAAGCGATCGTGGAAGCGCTGAAGATAGGCCAGGCTGATCGAGGCAACGGCAACGCCGGCAAACTGTCCTGATGGGCTGTCTATGCGGCGCGACAGGGTCATGACCCAGGCGCCAGTGGTGCGGTCCCTCAGCGGTGGTCCGACAAAGGCGGCCGTGCCGCGATTGTCCCGATGGTAAATGAAATATTCGCGAAATTCGCTAGTCAGATCCTGACGCATGAATTGCTGTGAGTTAACCAGCCAGCGTCCCTGGCTGTCGATCACCGTGAGCTTGTCCAGTAGCGTGATCTCGCGGGTAAG
>NZ_JAESWB010000272.1:0-442 GCF_016765675.1 Neobacillus paridis | reverse complement strand
CGCGGGTAAGCCGCATCAGGAGCTGATGCATCGATTGCCTGTGGCTGGCGCCAAGGCGCTCCGCCTCCACCTGCTCGACAATGCTGATCAGTGCGGTATCTGCCACCCGCAGGGTGTCGTTGGCATGTTGGGAAACCGCGTGGGCTAAGTTGGATGCCGAGGTCTTGGTCTCCGCCAACTGGTGGTGGCGGGCGCTCATGCTGCGCCAGCCGTTGATGCCCAGTACCAGCAGACAGGCCGTTACCACGAAGAGGGATGCCACCATGCTGGTCGACGGTCTGCACCCGGCTACGCGATGTCGGCGCGCCAGGCGACCCAGTCTTTGTAACGCTGCATGCATGGTAGGGAATTGCTGGCGGGAAGGATGAAATTAAAAGTTAATATACATTAACTTTTGACCTCTGGGCAATCCAGGATCATTTCCAGTAATAAACTTTTTTTG
>NZ_JAESWB010000271.1 GCF_016765675.1 Neobacillus paridis | reverse complement strand
CCACCTCCAGCAGCAATTCGGTAATTTTCAGATGGGGCAGCAGGCCATATGCCTGCTGCATCAGCGCCTCTGCCTCGTCCGGTACGGCATTGTCGAGCGGGGTGATCTTAAGGCCGCCGCTGCTGGTGATCGAAGCGTCAGGTAGCTCGTTATGCGCGGCGAGCCGTTCCACGGTCGCCAGTTCGCGCTCAAGCAAGGCCATCCTGGCTTCCAGGAAACGATCACAGTCGGTTTCAACAGACAGACCGAGTTCCCGCTGTTCGCGCTGCGCGGCGAAGCGCGGTACCGGCAGCAGGTATTCCTCGAAATCCTTGAACTGACGCGAACCCTGCACCCAGATGTCGCCCGAGCGCAGCGAGTTCTTCAACTCGGACAATACACACAGCTCATAGAAACGGCGGTCCAGTCCTTCCGGTGTCCGCACCAGGCTTTCCCAGCGCTTACGCACGAACGAAGCGGGCGCGTCTTCCGGCACCTTGCGCGCCTGGCGCGCGTTCATGCCCTTGAGCACTTCGACGCCGGCCAGCAAGTCGCGTGCCGACGGCGCCGCCTTCATGGTCAGCGATTCCAGCAGGACGGGCGTGTAGCGCCGTAGCTGGTTGAATCCGTCGCCGATCAGGGACAGGTAGTCGAAGGCTTCGGGCTGGGCCAGTTTTTCGGCTTCGGTAATGCTGTCGCAGAACACATCCCACGGAACAATGGCCTCGATGGCGGCGAAAGGATCTCCGCCCGACTCTTTGGCGTCCAGTAAAGCGCGGCCGATGCGGGAATACAAGCGCACCTTGTCGTTGATCGCCTTGCCGGAGTCTTGGAAGTGGTCGGCATGTCTGCGCTTGGCCTTGCTGAATAACGCACCGATGATTCGGTCGTGCAGGTCGATGATTTCGTCAGTCAGCGTGGCGCGGGTATCGAGCACGATAGCCACAAGAGTGGCGTAGCGGCGTGCCGGTTCCAGATCGCGCAGGTGCTGGGCGGTCATCTGTCCGCCTTCGCGGGCGAGTTTCAGCAGGCGGTTCTGGTGGATGGCATGTTCCAGCCCCTCCGGCAACCACAGATCGCGCACGGCTTTCAGCCGGTCCAGGTGCACCAGCACATGTTTGGGTTTGGGTGCGCCTGGCGGCTGCCGTAGCCAGATCAGTCCGCTATGTTTGGTGCCAGCTCGCAGCGTTAGCAGGCCGTCGATGGCAAGCCGGTGGTGATCGGATAGAGGCGTATTCAACGCCTGATAGACCTGGCGCGTGCCGCGCGTGAGGGCTTCGCCGCACACGCGCTCGATGACGTCGACCGCCGGCATGATGGTGCGCTGCTGCCGCAGCATCTCCACCATTGCTTCGGCCAGCACGATGCCGCGATCGGTTTGTTGGGCAAGTTCGCAGAGCTGGTGGACGTAGCGCCGGAAGTCGGCGATAGTGAACGGAGCCATACCAAGACATGCCTGCAGTTCCGCCATGTGCTCGCGCCGGGTCTCGGCACGCTGGGCATACTGCGGCCAGGTGTCTGGTTCGATGCGCAACTGCCGGCCTACGAGCGCCAGCAGCGCTGCCGATGGCTCCGCATCCGGTGGCAAGGCGAATCCCGGATAGCGCAAANTGTGGCTGAGGCTTGATCCAATTGACCAAGGTCAGATGCTGCTTGACGTTATAGAAGGTAGAAGGCGCGGTCAGTGGTGACGAGCACTGCGCCCGCGGCAACCGAGTGGGCGGCAATCAGCATGCCCATCGTCCCCAATGGCGTTCCGTTGCGCTCGCAGTCGGCCCGCACTTGGGCGTAGACCTCCGCCGCGTCACAGTCCCAAGGCAAGACATCGACCCGCAGCAGAAATTCATGGACCGCTTCCCGAAGTCGTACGGCGTCTGGCTTTCGTTCGACGCCAAGCAGTAATTCAGCCTGAGTAACGGCCGAAATACAGACGCTGGACATCGGGATCTCGCGCAGGTGCTCGCGTACAGTGGCCGGGTTGCCTTTGATGATGTAGGGGTCGTCTCAGAAAACGGAAAATAAAGCACGCTAAGCCGGTTGCAGAGGTCGCAGCGGCCTGAACTTACTCGCGCCGATCTTGGCGCTGCTGCGCCAGAGGTAATCGCCGTTCAGGTTGATGTGCTCCCAACCGAGCGGCGACAGATACTGCAACAGCGCGTCATCAACGGCATGGCCGTTGCCACGCAAAGCATGCGCGGCGCGCTGTAGGTAGACTGTATTCCACAACACGACGGCCGCTGTCACCAGGTTAAGGTCGCTGGCCCGGTAGCGCTGCTGCTCAAAGCTGCGGTCACGGATTTCGCCCAGCCGGTTGAAGAACACCGCCCTGGCCAGCGCGTTGCGTGCTTCGCCCTTGTTCAGACCAGCATGGACGCGGCGGCGCAGTTCGACACTTTGCAGCCAGTCGAGGATGAACAGCGTGCGCTCGATGCGGCC
>NZ_JAESWB010000270.1 GCF_016765675.1 Neobacillus paridis | reverse complement strand
TGGTCATCGTCGCCGGCGCCGAGCTTTTCACGGGCAACAATCTGCTCGTGATGGCATGGGCAGATAGAAAGATCTCCACGCTTGAACTGCTGCGAAGCTGGGTCATCGTCTGCATTGGAAACTTCATTGGCGCGCTGGGGCTGGCCTTGCTGGTGTTCCTGTCGCATCATCCCGAACTCAACAATGGCGCAATAGGCCGGGAATACCTGCAGATTGCGGCAGCAAAGATCGCCATGCCGTTCTGGACAGCGTTCTTCAGGGGGGTGCTGTGCAACGCGCTGGTGTGCCTGGCGGTATGGATGGCGCTTGCCGGGCGTAGCGTGGTGGACAAGGTCGTCGCGATCGTGGTGCCGATCTCCGCCTTCGTCGCGGCCGGCTTCGAGCACAGCGTGGCCAACATGTACTTCATTCCCATGGCGATGCTGTTGCAGCAGTACGGCGATGTGGACGCTGCCCCTGCCATCACCTGGATGGGCTTCCTTCACAACCTGCTTCCGGTATTGCTGGGCAATATCGTCGGGGGCAGCGTA
>NZ_JAESWB010000027.1 GCF_016765675.1 Neobacillus paridis | reverse complement strand
TGCCACAGCCGTTCAGCCCGTGGCGGAAAACTTCATCATGCGGGCGTCGAAGCTGAAGTCGCGCACGATGGCCAGCTTCACATCGTCGTAAGCCGGATGCCGCGGGTTGATCATGGCATTGGTCGATTCGGGAATGATGGCCGAGGGCAGGAACAGCAGCAGCTGCCCGGCGCTCTCCAGCCATTGGCGGCCAAACGCCTGTGCGCTTCCCGGTGCCGGCAATTGCGCCCAGTCCGGCGGAAGCTCGCCGATGCCGGGCCGCAGCCATAAGCCCTCGTCATCCGGCACGTCGATCGACACCAGCACCAGCGGCGGATGCGCAGCGCCGGTCAGGTGGACGAATTTTTCCAGCGCGCAGATTTCAATCGTGGCCCCGGCATACATCACCGGGTAGCCGGGTGGATTCCAGCGGCCGCCATACAGGCGCGCGCCGTCGCAGCGCTTGTCCAGCGCCCACTTCCTGGTGGTGATACGCCACAGCTTCATACCAATCCCAATCCATTACGTACCGGATGAAACCGATGGATTTTTTCGTCCGGCAAGACGGCGGAGGAGTCATTAGCCCAGCAATTGACGACGATCCCAACGCAGCCAGG
>NZ_JAESWB010000269.1 GCF_016765675.1 Neobacillus paridis | reverse complement strand
GCTTCAGTACGCTAAAGCACACAGCCGAGTTAATAATTCGCCTGTTCCGTTCAGGGATTAGCCGCCGTGATAGATGTTGAGGTTGCCATTGGGATCGATCACCGAATTACGGTTATCCATGCCACTGGCGCCCATGCCCGAGCCAGAGCGGCCGGACGTGTTCATGCCCATGCTGGAGCAACCAGCCATCACCATCACAAGTAGGACCGCAGCAATTTTTTTCATCTTCTTTCTCCAGTGAGTGCGTCAAGTAACGCGGTATGGAATGGACAAGAAGTCAAATAGGCGGTTCCGGCTGATGCAGCGCAGCATGCGTGTCATCAAATCCTTGCAGGGTGTCTGTCAGACACCCTGAAATCTTTACTTCCCTAGATGCTTACCCACCGCGTCAGNCTTCCCTAGATGCTTACCCACCGCGTCAGCCGATGTGCCGGCGGCCTTGACCGCGTCTTTCAACTGCTCCTCGCTGACGCCAAATTTCCTGCTCCAGTACTGCAATTCCCATGGTTCATTGACGTTGACACGCGAGCGGTCCTGCGGTCCGCGTTCATTGAGGTTGTCAGCCATGCTTGCCTCCTTGAAGTGATAAAAAAGACAAATTCATGGTAGCAATGGGTTTGCACGCTACCAAGGAGAGGTAGGGTTTTCATGCAGGATGCTTGAGCATAATCACGGGAAGATTGTCTGGCCAAGCGATCAGTTGCCAAGGACAGCAAGCCGCTGCAATACCGGAAAACGTCCATCAATATCCTGGCCGATTGCAAGGCCGATCGAAAGGTGATGTCCGATTGCCATTCTCTTTGTCCTGCCATGACGGATACGTGGTGCATTACGTGCCGCTAATATCGTGGAAGCACCCTCAGCAAGCCAACAAGCACGAACATCATGGGCAATTCGGAACGTTATCAGGGCAGTTGCTTTTGCG
>NZ_JAESWB010000268.1 GCF_016765675.1 Neobacillus paridis | reverse complement strand
GCCATCGAGCTGGCGACCGCCATGGTTCGACACGATGATGCCGTCGACGCCGACGCGGCATGCCATCGCCGCATCCGCCTTGCTGAGCACGCCCTTGATCACCAGCGGCCCCTGCCACAGGCTGCGGATGAGTTTCAGGTGTTCCCAGGTGAAATGCCCGCGGTCGGAGAAATCCCTGACCACATTGGACGACAGGATGGGCGCGCCGCGCGTGGCGTAGTTGTTCTCGAAATGCGGCATGCCATGCCGGACCAAAGTGCGTGCAAAGGTGCCGAGCAGCCAGGAAGGCCGCGACAGGCCATCCCATGCAAGACGCAAGGTCGGCCGCAATGGCGTCGAGAATCCGGTGCGCACATTGTTTTCCCGGTTCGCCTGCGTTGGCGTATCGACCGTGATCACCAGGGTCTTGAAGCCAGCCAGCGCAACGCGGGCAATCAACGCCTTGATCTGCGGCAGTTGCCCGGGCAGATAGGCCTGGAACCAGGCATTGCCGGACACCTTGGCCACCTCCTCCAGCGGGATCAGCGACGAGCCGCTCATGATCATAGGCACCCTGGCCTCGTCGGCCGCCTGCGCAAGCACGATATCGCCGCGGTAGGAGGTCAGTGCGCTCAGCCCCATCGGCGCGATGCCAATCGGTGCAGCATAGGTTTCGCCGAACAGCG
>NZ_JAESWB010000267.1 GCF_016765675.1 Neobacillus paridis | reverse complement strand
GCGCTGCAGCGGCAGGGTGGTGGAGAAGTTCGAGCAGGATGGCGAGCGGCGGATACGGGTCGAGCTGACCACCGCCAGCCAGGATGGCGACATCAAGCTGCGCGGCGATGCCGTCATCGCCTTGGGCTGACCGGCGCGCCGCCATACCCCATATAGCAAACAGGCAAACAAACACGGAACACAGGAGACAGGCATGAAGAAACTCGAAGGCAAGGTGGCAATCATTTCCGGCTCGGGCCGCGGCATCGGGCGCGAGATTGCGAAGAAGCTCGCCAGCGAGGGCGCACGCGTGGTGGTCAACGACCTCGACGCCGCGCCAGCGAATGAAACCGTGGAGGAAATCCGCGCCGCCGGCGGCCAGGCGCTGGCCTGCGTGGGCAGCGTGACCGATGCCGACTTCGGCCAGCGCTTCGTCGCCGCCGCGGTCGATGGCTTCGGCGGGCTGGACATCATCGTCAATAATGCCGGCTACACCTGGGACAACGTGATCCAGAAGATGAGCGACGAGCAGTGGGAAGCGATCCTGCAGGTTCACCTGACCGCCCCGTTTCGCATCCTG
>NZ_JAESWB010000266.1 GCF_016765675.1 Neobacillus paridis | reverse complement strand
GGTAAGCGGGCAGCCGGTGGAACGGCTGTACCGCGAGATCCGTTCGCTGCGCATCTATGAAGGCGCGACCGAAGTGCAGCAGATGATCATAGGCCGCGAACTGCTGCGTGCCGCATCGATGGCATCGGCCTGACATGAACGACGTCATCCATGCCGCGCAGGAAAGCGAGACCTTTGGTTTCACAACCGAAGTGACGGTGCGTTTCGGCGACTGCGACCCAGCGGGAATCGTGTTCTATCCACGCTACTTCGAGATGTTCAACAACCTGGTGGAAGACTGGTGCGCGCAAGGTCTCGGCATGAGCTTCAGGGAACTGCACTTGCAACGCGGCCTGGGCTTGCCCACCGTGCATGTCGAGACGTCGTTCGTCGCACCGAGCGAACTGGGCGACCTGCTGCGTGCGCAATTGCGTGTGCAAAAGATCGGCGGCGCATCGGTCACGCTGCGTGTCAGGCTGGCCGGGCCGGCCGGAGAAGACAGGGTGCGGGCCAGCCTAGTGCTGGC
>NZ_JAESWB010000265.1:499-890 GCF_016765675.1 Neobacillus paridis | reverse complement strand
CCGGTTATGGCGGTTACGGCAGCCGTACCAGCCTGGGTTTTGGCCTGGGCGGCGGGGGCGGCAGCATAGGCTATGGCATCGGGCTTGGCGTGCCCATAGGCGGCGGTGCCAGCCCATCGTCGTTGCCGGCCAGCGTGCTGGTCGAAATGAACCCGCTTTGAGATGCCTGGCCTTACGGCGCTTGCGTCGCAGGGTCGCGGATAGATGACGCGGTAATGGAAGGGCGAGCATGGACTCGCCCGATTTTTTCAGGTTTTTCACGGATGACCGTGCGCCCGCAGGGCATTGCACCATTGGTCGACCAAGGCAAGCGTCCGATATGGCTATCCCGGTTAGCGGCGATGCTGCGATGTCCTGCGGGTATGCACCCGACGTCTCGCCGCAGCCGGCC
>NZ_JAESWB010000265.1:0-454 GCF_016765675.1 Neobacillus paridis | reverse complement strand
CGACGTCTCGCCGCAGCCGGCCCACGTTCATCCGTGAGGAACTTTGTTCATGGCTGCGCACAGACGCGGCAGGGAAGGCGGAATTCAATGGATGTGCGTGAGTATTATCAGCATGCGCTGGCCGAGCGGGGCTTTTCGGCAGACCAGGCCCAGCATGCGGCAGTGGAGCGGCTGCAGCGCTGCTATGAGGAATGGGTGCACTACAAGGCGCAACGCGCCAGTGTGTTCAAGCGCCTGATCAGCCGTCCCGCGGTGCCGCGCGGCGTCTACATGTGGGGCGGCGTCGGACGTGGCAAGTCCTTCCTGATGGACAGCTTCTATCTGGTGGTACCGGTGGTGCGCAAGTCCCGGCTGCACTTCCATGAATTCATGCGCGGCGTACACCGCGAGCTCGACGACCTGAAGGGCGTGGCCAACCCGCTCGACACCGTTGCCCAGCGCATCGCCAAGAAGT
>NZ_JAESWB010000264.1 GCF_016765675.1 Neobacillus paridis | reverse complement strand
CTGTTGACTTAATGTTGGGATGGTTGACAGAACCAGCTGAAAAAGGCTTCGACGCTGCTACTATCTAGTGCCCTGCTGAAGTAATACCCTTGTCCTTCGTCACAACCATGTTCTTTGAGAAAAGCCATCTGCGCTTCTGTTTCCACACCTTCTGAAGTCACCTTTAGTCCTAGATTGTGAGCCAGGCCGATGGTGGCGATGACGATGGTCGCGTCATCTTTGTCGATCACTACGTCGCGTACAAAAGACTGATCTATTTTCAGCTTGTGTATCGGCAAAGTCTTCAGGTAGCTGAGGCTAGAGTAGCCAATGCCGAAATCGTCGATCGCTAGCTGGATTCCTAACTGCGCCAGCTCGCACAGTACCAGGCGAGCATGCTCCACATCCTTCATCAAGGCCGTTTCAGTAATTTCTAGTTGGAGCAGGGCCGCATTCATTTTCGTCTCGCGCAACACAGAGCGGACCATGGGCACCAATTGTGGTGAACTGAGCTGCCGCACTGAAAGATTGATCGAAAGCAGCGCGTCAGT
>NZ_JAESWB010000263.1:410-749 GCF_016765675.1 Neobacillus paridis | reverse complement strand
TTTCATCGCGCGAGCGCACCCGCAGCACGTCGCCATTGACCAGCATGATGTCGCCCGGATTGACGCCACGCTGCACCAGTTGCGGCAGGTTGATCCGGTAGCTCATCCCCTTGCGGTTCAGGGAAATCTGGCTCTGGTCGGCGCTGGGCTGGAAGCCGCCGGCCCGGTTGATGGCTTCCACCAGGCTCATCGGTATGTCATTGATGGTCTGCACGCCCGGCGTCTTGACCTCGCCATCCACGTAGATGCGCTTGCTGCGATAGGACTGCACCGTGAGCGTGACGTTGGGCTTGTTGATGTAATGGGCCAGCCGCGTTGTCAGGAGTTCGCGCGCCTGCG
>NZ_JAESWB010000263.1:0-388 GCF_016765675.1 Neobacillus paridis | reverse complement strand
TTGTCAGGAGTTCGCGCGCCTGCGGCTCGGTCAGACCGGCGATCTTGAGCATGCCGACGTGGGGGTACTGGATGGCGCCATCCTGGTTCACCACGAAGCTTGCGGGCGTCACCGGCATGGTGGAATTGAAGCCGCCGGTGGCCATGCTTGCGGCGTTGGCGGTCAGGGCGCCGCCGCCGAGTTCGGGATGGTCCCAGACGACGATGGAAATCTGGTCGCCGCTCTCGATGGTGTAGGGCGTCGGTGGCGTGAGCAGCTGGCTGATGTCGGCGCCGGCATCCTTGTCGCGCTTTTCCTTTTCCACCCGCAGCAGTTGCGGCGTGATCATGTTGACCGGGGGCACGGTTGCCTCGCCGGCGTTCTGGTCCGCCGCGCCGGGGCCGGGGTT
>NZ_JAESWB010000262.1 GCF_016765675.1 Neobacillus paridis | reverse complement strand
AGGGTCCATGGCTTTTCATCCCTTGCATGTTCGGCCAGCCATTCAACGGCGGTATCGGCCACGCGGGCATCAAAGCGGTTGTAGTCCGATTCCCCCGCGCCGATCCTGTTGTACAGCGGCGAAGGGCCGATGGTCTCCGGCATCGGATCGCGCACCGAGCCCCAGACCTGGCCGATGCCGTCATGGATGTGGACCGCATGCTGCTGACGTTGGAATCCGACCGGGGAAGAGGCGTTCCTGTAATGCAGCTTGCCGATCGATTCCACCACGCAGCCGGCATCCGACAGATGCTGCGCCCATCCGGCTGGCTTGCCATCGTAAGCGATGGCATTGTCCCAGCAGCCGATTTCGTGGACATAACGTCCCGTGGCAAGGCTGGCGCGCGCCGGCACGCAGATCGGCGACGGGGTATAGGCATTGCTGAATCGGGTGGCCCTTTTCGCGAGCGCATCAAGATTGGGCGTACGGATGAATGGGTGGCCGGCGCAGCCCATCAGGTTATGGACGTGT
>NZ_JAESWB010000261.1 GCF_016765675.1 Neobacillus paridis | reverse complement strand
GCGACCTCCATAGCGATACTTTGCTGAATGGCAATCGATCGATGCCGTTATGGCGCCATGAGCTTGACATTCTCGCAACAGCTTTGATGAACGGTACAGCGTTGGGCTTAGCCAACGTTGATTGATCCTGCCTGTCTTCTCGTGGCTCCAATTACCATGATGACTGGATTTTTCGAGCAAAAATAACAAAGAGTAAAGTTTTTCCTAGTCGGTATTGGACATCTGAACTTTAATAAGCCAGCGTCCATCACGTTGCCGCTCGAAAACACGTAGTGTGTTTCCACTAATATGCTTGACCGAACCGTTTTCGTTAAATTTTGAAACTGTCCATCGGCAAGTTTGATAAGCAATCTTCCCTTCTTTGTGCAAATCAATAATTTCCAGTTTTGGATCCCGGAATTCATTCTTGAACATTCCGAACCAAAATTGGACGATCGCTGTATGCCCTTTGATTGGCGGACCACCTTGAGGCACGATAACTGCATCTGGGGTGTACAGTGGTGCAAATGCCTGCGCATTGCGGCTGTTATATACAGTGAGCCACCGTACGTTCTCAGCTTCCATTTCCTCAGAAAAATCCCTAGCTGCAACAGGTGGAGCAACTATCTGTAGAAGTAACAGGAGTATGGCCGCAAAGTTGAATTGGCATTTGAATCGCACGTTCCGT
>NZ_JAESWB010000260.1 GCF_016765675.1 Neobacillus paridis | reverse complement strand
TGGTCGGCTGCTCGGTGCTGGTGGGCTTCCTGTCCGGCTTTGTCGTATTGCAGTATGCCGATGTGCGCGCCTCCTATCCGGTGGCACAGATCGGCCGTGCGATGGCCTTGCTGAACATGGCCATGTTCCTCGGTGTGGCCCTGGTGCAATGGCTCAGCGGCGCTGTCGCCTCCGCCGCGCCGGCCTGGCACGCCGATCCGCACTCCGCGGCGCTGGCGCTGATCGCGGGCATGCTGGCTGCCGGGGTCCTGGCCTTTGCGCTGCTGCCGGCACCAAGCGCTGGCCAGGATGTCGTTCGATAAACAACTGTATTGTTTCGCCGACGTTCTGCCTACGCAGCAAAAAGTTTGCTGTACACAAGTTTCCTCATGGATATAATCGGTTGCGTCAGCCCTGCCAACCGAGGCCATCCATCATGCATTCCGTCCAGCCTGTCATCATCCAGCCCCGCGTCATCGTGGTCGACGTCAGCGCCCACTGTGCCGATGCCGGCCTGCTCGACGCTGCCG
>NZ_JAESWB010000026.1 GCF_016765675.1 Neobacillus paridis | reverse complement strand
CGCTGGCTTCGATGCCGCGCGACTTCAGGTGGGCTACCGCCTCGTCGAGGTCGCTTTGCTTGCGCGAGGACAGCACCAGGGTCGCACCCTGTTCGCCGAGGGCTTCGGCGATCTGCAGGCCCAGGCCGCGCGAGCCGCCAGTGATCAGGGCGGTCTTGCCCTTGAGGTCGAATAACTGTTGCGTGGTTCTCATGGTGTCTCCTTGTGACTCGTCGAGTCGTCCTTGTTTGAATGGCGTTGAGGCGTCTCCGCTCCCGATGCCGCGTTCGGACTGCGTAGTGTGGGATGCACCGAAGGGGCACCTCACCATGGACCGCAATCCAGCCGCATTGCCTTGCAATACTTTCTTGATCGACTTGGGTGCCATGCCCTTCGGCCAGGGCGCCCTATGCGATCGCAAGCCTCTTAGATTTCATAGTCCATGCACTGGCGCGCCTCGCGCACCGCACCGATGAAGGGCTTGAGCGCCACGTGCTGCGGATGTTCCTGGTAGGCGTCGAGCGAGGCGCGGTCGGCGAATTCCGAGTACAGCACCACGTCATAGG
>NZ_JAESWB010000259.1 GCF_016765675.1 Neobacillus paridis | reverse complement strand
GACAGCGCTCACAATCCTCTGGATGGAGACGATGCGGATATGGAGCAGGCTTATCCACCCGGCGATGCCAAAGCCCTGATGCAATTTGAGCAAAAAATCAAGGATGCGAAATTAAGGATTCATGATGTTAATGCGCCCGTCAAGCAGCGTTCAATCGACACCATTAAAAAGGTCATGCAAGACGTAGCGGCTTCAGGGGATGTTTGCCTGGAGCTTGCATATGCTACCGGGTTTCTCGACGCCCTGGACAGCTATCAGGACCATGACAAGAAGGAAATTTTCAGTCAGCTGCTCGATGTGTTTGGCGATGAAATCGTTGCCACTGCCTTGTTGCTGGGTTCGCTGGGTGAGGAATTGGAAAAGGCTGCCGGCATAAACATGCCGCAATCGGCCATGCTGGCTGGCTTCATTGAGGGTGACAAGAGCATTTTAAAAACGCTGGAAGATTCCATCGCGATACTGGCGCGCAAGAAGCGGTTCCTGAATATTTTCATTGCGCGTCTCCAGGAAAGGTCCAGAGAGATGTCCACGCCCGGAAAGAACACTCCCCGGATAGCCGCTGCAGTAGTGCATTTGTTGATGGATATGGCAGCAT
>NZ_JAESWB010000258.1 GCF_016765675.1 Neobacillus paridis | reverse complement strand
GATTAAATTAATGGCCTGGCGGTGATGGCGAGAAGGTCACACCCGTTCCCATACCGAACACGGAAGTTAAGCTTCTCAGCGCCGATGGTAGTTGGGGCACGCGCCCCTGTGAGAGTAGGACGCTGCCAGGCATTTATAAATTATTTCGCAGTAGCTCAGTGGTAGAGACGAGCGAAGCATCATGAATCGACAGCGAGTTGTACACGCCGAGATGCTACTTGGTTTCTCTTTCTGAGGCGGGGACACAAATTAAGCTTTGAGTATGGAATTATATAGTTATTCCGCAGTAGCTCAGTGGTAGAGCTATCGGCTGTTAACCGATCGGTCGTAGGTTCGAATCCTACCTGCGGAGCCATTTTGTGGAGAGCTGTCCGAGTGGCCGAAGGAGCACGATTGGAAATCGTGTAGACGGGTAACCCTGTCTCAAGGGTTCAAATCCCTTGCTCTCCGCCATATTAAATACATATGGCCCCTTGGTCAAGTGGTTAAGACACCGCCCTTTCACGGCGGTAACACGGGTTCGAATCCCGTAGGGGTCACCACATATTGGAGGATTAGCTCAGCTGGGAGAGCATCTGCCTTACAAGCAGAGGGTCGGCGGTTCGATCCCGTCATCCTCCACCATAATAAATCTTATTATCGCGGGGTGGAGCAACGGGCGTTGCTTCCATGAATAACCTGCAAGTTGTCCCGACGCATTAGCTTCCTTGAATAAGCTGGTAGAGAAAGGGACAGTCCTTATGCATGGAGCATAGGAAAACTTTATATCTTTTTATTATCGCGGGGTGGAGCAGTCCGGTAGCTCGTCGGGCTCATAACCCGAAGGTCGCAGGTTCAAATCCTGCCCCCGCAATTCGGTCTGGTAGTTCAGCTGGTTAGAATGCCTGCCTGTCACGCAGGAGGTCGCGGGTTCGAGTCCCGTCCAGACCGCCATTGCTAGAATGGCTCAGTAGCTCAGTCGGTAGAGCAAAGGACTGAAAATCCTTGTGTCGGCGGTTCGATTCCGTCCTGAGCCACCACTTTTTTAAATGATTGCAGATGCCGATGTAGCTCAATAGGTAGAGCAACTGAATCGTAATCAGTAGGTTGGGGGTTCGATTCCTCTCGTCGGCACCTTAAGCTGACTAATTGAATAGATATATGGAGGGGTAGCGAAGTGGCTAAACGCGGCGGACTGTAAATCCGCTCCCTCAGGGTTCGGCGGTTCGAATCCGTCCCCCTCCACCATATACAGGGGTATAGTTTAAAGGTAGAACGAAGGTCTCCAAAACCTTTGGTGTGGGTTCGATTCCTACTACCCCTGCCAGAATTATGGCGGCTGTGGCGAAGTGGTTAACGCACCAGATTGTGGCTCTGGCATTCGTGGGTTCGATTCCCGTCAGCCGCCCCATAAATTTATTATTGATTCTTTGATCCATTTTTATTATGATTGGGCTATAGCCAAGCGGTAAGGCAACGGACTTTGACTCCGTCATTCGTAGGTTCGAATCCTGCTAGCCCAGCCAATCATGCGGAAGTAGTTCAGTGGTAGAACACCACCTTGCCAAGGTGGGGGTCGCGGGTTCGAATCCCGTCTTCCGCTCCATCATAAATGGCGGCATAGCCAAGTGGTAAGGCAGAGGTCTGCAAAACCTTTACCACCGGTTCGAATCCGGTTGCCGCCTCCATAAACAAAAATGTTGAGTATGGATTAGAACGGGTAAATGATTTCGCCGGGGTGGCGGAACTGGCAGACGCACAGGACTTAAAATCCTGCGGTAGGTGACTACCGTACCGGTTCGATTCCGGTCCTCGGCATTGCATTACCAACATCTTAATACGCCGGTGTGGCGGAATTGGCAGACGCGCACGACTCAAAATCGTGTTCCTTCTGGAGTGTCGGTTCGACCCCGACCACCGGTATCTCTAGGTTAATTTTGATTACGATAAGAAAAAGAAAAAGCCGATAAACCTTTGATATAAAAGGATTTGTCGGCTTTTTCTTTTTTCTAGTATTTGAATGAAAACGATACGATATTAAATTATTTTACACGTTTTTTACACAGCCATAGCCTCAAAGATTTTTACTGTTGTTAACTCATCTTTTGCACGTAATTCGTTAAGAACATGAGTGTATCTTTTAATTGTAGTATCGATATCACTATGTCCCAATCGTTCACTTACGTAATAAATGGTTGCTCCTTCACAGAGCAATAGGGAAGCATGTGAGTGTCTCAGCCCGTGAAAAGTTATTGGATTAATATTTAGCCTGTCTAAAAGTTTTTTTAGCAACTTATTTGCAGTGGTATTGCTGATAACTTTATATTTTGATGCATGACTATAAAATGCTAATTGTTGAAGATTTGTCGGCATTATTATAAAAAGATTTTTAAATGATTCATCGTTAGCTGATCCATCTTGATGGTACGATTCGATTGTTCGTTTTTTGTTGGTCCCAATCCTTTAAGGGAATCTTTCTTATATCCCCATGTTTTATTTATGCTGATCGTATTATTAATAAAATCAAAGTCGTTTCTGGTAAGACCTGCAAGTTCACCAAAACGCATACCAGAGGTCAAACCTAACAGCAATAAGGAAAACCCTAAACCTTTTTACTTACCCATGTATTCCTACATGAAAAAAAGATTTTTGATGAGCCGATTTTATGGGCTTTCTGATAATGCAATCTCCACTTATATTTCAGTTTGTTTAGCATGATTATTTTGTTTTTTTTTTATTTTTGACAATAAAATAGCAATAACAAAACATCCAATTCCTATAGTTTTCATAATTACTCGACCTATTTTTCCCATATCATCAATGGTAAATGAAAATAAAAAAGCCCCAAGTAATATAAATAGAATAGCAACAAGCCATCTCAAACTATCCATTCCTCCCTTATAAATAATTCTTATATTAATATCCTAATCTTTGAATTCCTATAAAATTCCATAATCCTTATATTTTATTCAGGATAACATTTTATATTAAAATGATTCGTTTTAAGCATTGCTTTATTTATACTTTATTGACAAATAAAAAGCGACCATTGTAAGAACCAGTCGCTTTTATTGTTACCGGACAAAGTGTAGACCCGTGAAGGGTAAAACTATGCAATTGATGGTAAGCGTAATGAACGCTTGATAAAAGAATTCCCTTTCCCTAAATTATCAAAGGAATATTTTTTTCCATATTTAGTTTCAGTGGATACACTTTTGATTAATTTTGTACGTTTACTATCTTTATATACTGACAGGACGAATTTATTCCACCAATAGCCTCCTGCATTTTTATAGTAAGTTTGGAATTTAAAATAAACAACCTTAAAGCAGGAACACTGCATTGAAGAAACAATAGCTGAAGCTAAAATTGCTATTGCTCTTGCCGATAAAACTACACCTGCGATTGCACCCGTACCAGTCGGAATCAAAAGAATAAGCCCAGTTACAACCAATACAGTTGCCACTGTTACATTAATAGAACCTTTATGAGTTTTTACTAATTTATATGGAATCTTTGTTACCATAACTTGGGTCCGTTTTCCATCATCTATTTTTATAATGTCGTCTCTTACTATCCCTTCATCAACAATACTTTTCATAGATTCGAGTTCTTCATCACTTACTAATTTACCATTAAAACGTAGTTCATCAGCACTGCTATCATAAGAAACTGTTTCCTTTTTTGTACCGTCATCAATTATTGCTTTCTGAAAATCACCATCTACTTTCAATGTTAGAGAATATGTAATCCCATCAATTTCAAATGTAGCAGAATCAGTATGGTTTGAATCTACCATAATTTGATTCTCACTAGCATCTGTTGCTGCAAAAGATGTTATTGGTCCCGAGACAAACATTAGGAAAATAGTAAATAAGGGAATTATCTTTTTCAAAATATTACCACCCCTATGAATCTTAATTATATGGTATCACGATTAGATATATATGTAAACATTTCCTTTTAATATATTTATTGGTTTATAATTGTAAAATATGAGAATTACAGTAAAATACCTTTTGTTGGAATTTTTGAAGATGAACTGGTATGAAAAAAATAGCTTCCTTGTGTATTTCTAAATCATCAAATTATTGTGTATTTTAAGTTCTTCCAATATATATTTGGTAGGATAAATAAAGTATAGATTGCACACGATTTGTTCTTTAATGAATTTCTTATATCATTACACACTTTACGACGGGCACAATTACCATTTTAAATAAAAGAAAAGGACGGTCGATATATGTTCAATATGATTCGAAGGCAAGAACGGCAATTCTTTGCCGCTTGGGGCGTCTTGGTCGTTGCCCTTGTCGTTTATCAAACAATAAGACCCGACCCGACTTCGGCGATTGTTTCGGGTATTGATTCGGAATCATACACGATACGGAATCACATTCTTCGGGTCTATGTATCGCTGAAGGAATTTGCACTTCGAATGTCACCGGAATTCCGTCACAATGCGGACAATAAGGCGGGAACACTTCAACGGGGGTCATTGTTCTTTGTGTCGGAGGAATCGCAAGGCGTCCAAACGGTGACAAGGACGAATTATCCTCGTGCAAATATAGTGAACTATCAATTCAAGCGAATCGAAGCCTTTGACTGCTTGGAACGGTCGCCCCGCCTTGCGTTGGTTTCGGAGTTCATGCAATTAGGCGAAGAAGTGATTCTTCAAGCGGGCGGCATTGATTCGATTCTTTGCCGTTCATTGATTGGATTGTTTTGGAATTGCCGGTCGAACGGTTGGGACGGGAAGAAGGCGTTCGCGGCGAGTCATTTCGGCAATATTAGTGACGGTCTATATTATACGGAACTATCGTCGCCTTCGCCGTTCTACAATCGTAAGGGGCGGCGTTTGGGAACGTTGGAGCCGGGTCGTAGGTCTTGTTTTCACATAACCTTCCGCCCATCGTCGGATACGAAGACCCTACAAAGATTCGAACGGTCGGAATCATGCGGAAGGATTCGAAGTCGGAGATTGTTGGGACATTCTTTGTCGATTTGCTTCCAAGCAGAAAAATTTCGATTGCAAGCGTCACAAACGCATGATTCTTGACCACAAATGAAAATGTAAGAACAAAAAGAAGTCAAAAAGGACGGTTTTATAATATGACACAAGTTGGGAATGTTACTTTTTTCGATTTAAATAGAGCAAACGGACTAAAAGCATTTTTGATGGATGGTCGTATTGAAATTGATAATAATCCAGCCGAAAATGCAATACGTCTAAGTGTAGTTGGTCGAAAAAATTGGCTCCACTCTGTTAGTGAAGATGGTGCAAAGGCCAACGCTATCTGTTTAAGTATCGCAGAAACTGTAAAAGCGAACGGTGTGGATTTCTATCGTTATCTTTTGAAGTTACTGTCGGATTTGCCGAACCTTAATATCTATCAACAACCAGAAATTTTAAATTTTTATATGCCTTGGTCAAAAATGATCCAAGAAGAATGTGGCAATTAATATAAAATAACCGTCTATCTGATTAAAAAAATCAAGATAAACGGTTATTTATGATGCGCACCGTAAAGGTACGCTTATTTTTTATTACCGTAAACCTTCTTGCTTTGGTGTACGTTTACGGTAAACAACATAGCTTCTAGTTAAATAACGAACAGGCATGCTAAATACGTGTACAAGTCTTGTAAATGGCCATGCAGCAAAGATTCCTAATACTGCAATGATATGAATTTTAAACCAAACTGGCACTTCTGCAAGGTGATTAGCATCCGGACGGAAGGTTAAAATCCCTCTTAACCAAGGACCTATCGTTGTGCGGTAGTCAAAGCCGTTTGAATCAATATTTAAAAGGGTCGCTGACATACCAGATAAAATAACAATTGTTAAGAAGAAAAGAGCTGTCCAATCTCCTTTTGTACTTGTTGCCACAAGACGGCGTACGGTCATGCGACGATAGAATAAAATTAAAATCCCAACGGTTGCCAAAATCCCAGCTGGAATTCCTCCAGCAAGTGCAATTATATGATATTGATGCTCTGTTATTCCCATGGATTCATAAACTTCAATTGGAATTAACAGTCCCATGACATGACCACCAAATACGAAAATAATTCCCCAATGGAACATGTTGCTGCCAATTCTCAGCATTTTCTTTTCCAACAATTCACTTGACTTAGAGGTCCAACCAAATTGATCATGCTGATAACGGTATATATGTCCGCCAATGAATATCACAAGAACAATGTAAGGGAGAATTACCCATAGAAACTGTTCAAACATATATTTCTCCACTCCTTCGTACCGGCTTTGAAATACCTGCTTCCTCTAGTGCTAACACAATCGTTTTCGTTATATGACCATAAAGATTAACTTCAGAATCTAAATGATTATTGATTTCTTTAATATTGTCTAAATACCGTTCAAAAACCGGCTTTAACGTTTCTTTATCGACAAGGCTCGCAAATTCTAGCATGATTGGTAAATAATCTGGTAATTCTTTATCAGTAACGTCAAAGCCATTCAATCTGTAATAATTTTTTAAAAATAAAAGATCCATGCCTCTTTCACGCTGTTCGCCATTTGTCATATATGTGACGTATAGATTGGTTTTTTTGCCAAAGTCGAAGGTGTATACATAGGTTGAAATAAGCTCACTTAATGATTTCAACTTTGCTTTTTCCAAAAATTGTACGAGCTCTTCTTTTATTGCTGAGAAAGCGAGAGATTCAAGTTCGCTTTTAACATCTTCAAGAGAATCCATTAATTCTTGATCGGGATAGCTTAATAAGTATGAGCAAAGTTGAAAGGTTTGTTGAATTTGTGAGTAGGACATAGGAATCACCAACTTTCTTTGAAATGATGGTTTCGTGAGTAAACTCAATAACCTTATAAAGTTCCGCAAGCTCCAGGACCGCCAGCAAATGCTAAGCCACAGCTGCCTTGTTCACTGTAAAGATCTGCTATCTCTTCACGGTGAGAAGCAGGAATAACGAAGCGATCATTATATTTCGCAATCGCAAGTAAACGATACATGTCTTGCATATCTTGTTCCCTTAAGCCTAAGCATTTTACTAGCTCAACATCTGGTTGTTTATTTGTTTGCACACTTCTCATATACGTTCTCATGACCGCCATTTTTTTCAATGTCGTACGAATATGAGTTTCGTCACCAGCAGTTAATAGATTGGCTAAATATTGAATAGGAATACGCATTTGATCAATAGCAGGAAAAATATCTTCTGCGTTTGAGCTGCTTCCAATACCCTCAAACATATTCATAATTGGGCTAAGTGGTGGAATGTACCAAACCATTGGCAATGTGCGATATTCGGGATGGAGTGGAAGAGCAATTTTCCAATCAATAATCATTTTATAAATTGGAGATTTTTGCGCTGCTTCAATCCATTCCATTGGAATTCCTTCTTCTTTTGCTTTTGCGATTACTTCAGGATCATTTGGATTTAAAAATACCTCTAATTGTGCATGATAAAGGTCTTTTTCATCAGCCATTGCAGCTTCTTGAACTTTGTCAGCATCATAAAGCATGACACCAAGGTAGCGGATCCGACCGACGCAAGTTTCAGAACAGATTGTTGGCATTCCTGCCTCAATTCTTGGGAAGCAAAGCGTGCATTTTTCCGCTTTATTTGTTTGCCAGTTAAAATAAACCTTTTTATAGGGGCAGGATGATACACAATGTCTCCAAGCACGGCATGCATTTTGGTCAACAAGAACAATCCCATCTTCATCGCGTTTATACATTGCACCAGATGGACAAGCGCTGACACAAGCAGGATTGATGCAGTGTTCACAAATTCTTGGTAAATACATCATGAACACATCTTCAAATTCTGTTTTGATTTTGTCTTCCATTTTTTCCACGTTTGGATCTTGAAGACCAGTTACGTGTCCACCTGCAAGGTCATCCTCCCAGTTTGGTCCCCAAAGAATTTCCATAAATTCGCCGGTTAAAGCTGATTTTGGGCGGGCAACTGGTTGATTTTTTCTTGCTGGGCTGCTTGTTAATGTATCATAATCATAGTTCCAAGGTTCATAGTAATCATCAATGGTCGGTAGATTCGGATTGTAAAAGAGATTCAATAAACGATTTGCTTTTGAACCAGATTTTAATTGCAGCTTGCCGTTTTTCATTTCCCAGCCGCCACGATATAAATCTTGATCTTCCCAACGCTTTGGATATCCGATACCAGGCTTTGTTTCAACGTTGTTAAAGTACATATATTCTGCACCTGGACGATTGGTCCAGGTGTTTTTGCAGGTTACGCTGCAAGTATGACAGCCGATACATTTATCTAAGTTCATGACCATTCCGATTTGTGCTTTAATCTTCAAGCCAATCAACCTCCTTCAGTTTGCGGATGACCACATTTAAGTCACGTTGGTTTCCTGTTGGTCCGTAGTAGTTAAAGCCGTAGCTTAATTGCGCATAGCCGCCAATCATATGAGTTGGCTTCATATGGATCCGTGTCGGACTGTTATGAGTTCCGCCGCGATTGTTTGTTAATTTTGTTCCAGGTACATTAATATGTCTGTCTTGAGCATGGTGCATGAATGCCATGCCTCTTGGGATTCTGTGCGAAACAACTGCTCTTGCGACAACAACCCCGTTACGGTTGAAGCATTCGATCCAATCATTATCTTGAATTCCGACTTCACTAGCATCGTCTTTGTTCATCCAAACTGTTGGACCACCTCGGAAAAGTGTGAGCATTGGTTGAGAATCGAAATACATGCTGTGAATCGACCATTTATTATGTGGTGTTAAATAGTTCAGTACAATTTCTTTTCCTTCCACTTCAGGACGATTTGCCTTGAATGGTTTATGCTGTAGAATCGGCTTAAAGGTTGCCATAGTCTCACCAAACTCATGCATCATTTCATGGTCAACATAGAAAGATTGTCTACCAGTAATCGTTCTCCAAGGGATGAGTCGTTCCACATTTGTTGTAAATGGAGAATAACGACGTCCGCCTTTTTCTGAGCCACTGAAGGCAGGAGAAGTGATTACTGTTTTTGGTTGAGCCGTAATTTGTTCAAAAGTGAAGCATTCTTCTTCACGTTCTGCGGCAAGGTCCACTAATTCAAGATCCGTTTTCTTTTCAAGTGCTTCCCAAGCTTTCACTGCCATTCTTCCATTAGAAGTAGAAGACAGGGTTAAAATCGCTTCAGCAACACTTCTTCCTGATTCAATATTTGGATAGCCATCAGCAATTCCACCTTTAACTGTGCCAAGTATCTTTTTTAACTTTTCATACTCCTCTTTAGCTGACCAGTTGATCCCTTTAATTCCATAAGGGAGATTGGCGATATTCGGTCCTAAAGAAGTCATTTTATCTAAAATAAGCTTGTAATCCCGTTCAACCACGTGAATTTGTGGCATTGTTTTACCTGGAATAGGTTCACAATCACCCTTGCTCCAGTCTTTAATTGTTCCTAGTGGTTGAGCCAACTCTTGAGGAGTGTCATGCTGAAGCGGTGTTGCAACAACTTCTTTTACAGGATCTAAATTAAGTTCAGTTGCTAGCTTGGATACACCGCCAGCTAATGCTTTAAAAATGTCCCAATCCGATTTAGCTTCCCATGGTACAGAGATTGCGGGGTTAAACGGATGGATAAAAGGATGCATATCCGTGCTGTTCAAGTCATGCTTTTCATACCAGGTTGCAGCAGGTAGGATGACATCTGAATAAAGAGCAGTTCCAGCCATGCGGAAATCCAAGTTAATTAATAAATCTAATTTTCCTTCAGGGGCTTTTGTCTGCCATTTCACTTCTTCTGGTCTTAAAGAATCTTCGTCATCATTTAATAATCCATTTGAAGTTCCTAATAAATGCTTTAAGAAATATTCATGTCCTTTTCCTGAACTAGAAATTAAGTTTGCCCGCCAAACAAATAGATTTCTAGGGAAGTTGACCGGGTTATCAGGATCTTCAATTGCAAATTGTAATTTGCCCTCTTTTAATTTTGTTGCAACATATTTGCCGATTTCTTCTGGTGTTTTTGCACCTGATTTTGCTGCTTCTTCATAAAGATCAATGCTATTTTGATTAAATGTTGGATAAGAAGGAAGCCAACCAAGTCGTGCCGCGAGAACATTATAATCAGCATAATGGTCATAGCGCGCTTTTTCATGAATGGGTGAAATATGATTGCTAACTGGTTGATCCTCGTATCTCCATTGATCGGTTGTAAAATAGAAGAAGGATGTTCCGTTTTGTAATTTCGGCGGTGCTTGCCAGTCACGAGCAGTTGCGATATTTTGCCAGCCTTCTGCAGGACGAAGCTTTTCTTGACCGACATAGTGCGCCCATCCGCCGCCATTTACACCTTGTGCTCCAACAAATAGTACTAGATTCAAGACAGCGCGGTAAATCGTATCTGAGTTGAACCAATGGTTAATCCCGGCACCAACAATGATCATCGAGCGGCCATTTGTATCAAGAGCATTTTGTGCAAATTCACGTGCAATTTTTGTGACAAGCTCTTGTTTGACTCCTGTAATGCTTTCTTGCCATGCTGGCGTGAACGGTACATTGTCCTCTAGAGATTTTGCAGTTTGTCCACCAAGTCCGCGGTCCACACCATAGTTTGCTAGTGTTAAGTCAAATACAGTAGTTGTATAGAATACTTCACCATTGTTTTCTACTTTTCTCAAAGGAACGTTTCGATAAAGAACTTGATTGCCTTCATGTGAGAAGTATGGAATCTTTACAGTCGCAACTTCTTCTTCGATTCCTTTGAAAGATAATCTTGGGTTAATGGCTTCACCGGACTCTTCGTCCACCATTTTTAAATTCCACTTAGCTTTATCTTCCCATCTAGCTCCCATCGTTCCGTTTGGAATAACAAGCTTCTCAGTGTTTTCGTCAAATAGAACTGGTTTAAATTCGCCATTTCCGACTTCTTTGCCAAGATCATTTGCGTTAAGGAATCGATCCGGAATGTAATGATCTCCATCCTTTTTCAATGTGACAACAAATGGGAAATCCGTATATTGCTTAGAGTAATTGATAAAGTAGTCATGCTGATTGTCAACATAAAATTCTTTCAAAATAACATGGCCCATTGCCATTGCTAAAGCACCGTCTGTTCCTTGTTTTACCTTCATCCAGTCATCTGAAAACTTTGTAGATTCCGCATAATCTGGGCTTACTGAAACTACTTTTGTTCCACGATAGCGAACCTCTGCAAGGAAGTGAGCATCTGGTGTTCGAGTTTGCGGTACGTTTGAGCCCCAAGTTAAAATGTAGCCGGAATTGTACCAGTCACTACTTTCAGGTACGTCTGTTTGATCTCCCCAAATTTGTGGTGAAGCAGGAGGGAGGTCAGCGTACCAATCATAGAAGCTTAGCATTGGCCCACCAATTAGTGACATAAAGCGAGAGCCTGCTGCATGTGAAACCATTGACATTGCTGGAATTGGTGAGAATCCAACATTGCGGTCTGGTCCATATTTTAAAACTGTATACAAAATGGATGCAGAGACTAATTTTATAACTTCATCCCACTCTGCCCGAACAAGACCTCCTTTACCGCGTGCTTGTTTATAGGCACGCGCTTTCTCGGGGTTCTCAACAATACTTTTCCAAGCATCTAATGGATTTTTATTGGTTTTTAAAGCTTCATTCCACATATTTAATAAAATACCGCGAACATATGGATACTTCACACGTAATGGGCTGTATATATACCAAGAAAAACTGGCTCCACGAGGACAGCCGCGCGGTTCAAAGTCTGGCATATCTGGACCAGTTGAAGGGTAATCAAGCTGCTGTCCTTCCCAAGTAACAATTCCATCTTTCACAAAAATATTCCAGCTGCAAGAACCAGTACAGTTAACACCATGAGTCGATCGGACGATTTTATCATGCTGCCATCTTTGTCTGTAAGCTTTTTCCCAGTCACGATTTTCATAAGTTGTTTGGCTATGGTTATTTGCTTGTTTTTCAATTGGAGTTAAATATTTTAAGCGGTTGGTTAAAGGTGAACGCTTCTTTTTCATTCATCATCTCTCCTTTTTCACGACTTTTTCAAAAAGCCTTTACTTACTATTTAAGTCGCTTTTGTTAGCTTTAATGTAACAATGTGGGAATGGGGGAAACTGTGAATAACTTCACACTAGATTTTTTTGTCACAAAACAGTCAAAAAATAAGAAGTTATGATTTTAAAAATGGAAAATGTGAGGTTTTTCACTTATACATGGTGATAATTTAACTATAATGCGGGTGTGAAATGATCGGAATAATCAAGGAGGTGCTTACCACTTATGGTAATGGGGGGATTTTAATAAAGATCCTTTTATAGTGATATGGGAACTGACAAGAGCCTGTCAGTTCAAATGTTTGCGAAAGAAAAAACGGAAACGCTCTAACGCAGTAAGGTCTCACAGGATCCATAGATGGTTTAGGTCGGGCACCTTTCAACAAAAATTAAAGAGGCTGACTTAACTTAAGTCAGCACACTAATCAATACTGCAGTAAATAGCTGGACAGTTCTCACAGCCAATTTCATCTTTAAGAAATTGAAGATCGTGAACAGTTATTTTTCCTTTTTTTAATGAAATAACTTTGTCACGTTTTAATTCATTCAAAATTCGGTTCGTGCTTTCTCTTGATGTTCCACAAAAATTTGCAAGCTCCTGGTTCGTTAAAGGCAGATCGATTAATATTCCATCTGTTTTTTTTACACCATAACTATTTGTCATACGAATAAGGGTGGAAAATAACGCGCCTTTTTTACCATTTAAAACTAAATCACGGAATTTCGTTTGTGTTTTACGGAAATGATCGCTCATCCATTTCATAAATTCAAAGGCTAATGCGCTATTTTGAAATATTTCTTTTTCAATTACATCTTTTTTAATTGCAGCGATTTCCCCGTCTTCAATGATGAGCGCACTTAAAAGATACTTTGGAGAATTCGTAAATAAAGTTAATTCACCACATATATCATTTTCTCCACAAATTCGAAGTGAAAGTTCACGTCCATCTGTTGTTATTTTACTTATTTGTACTTTTCCCGAAATAATCAAATACAGCTCGTACGCGTCCATTCCTTCTTGAAATAAGTATTCCCCTTTTTTCGCTTTTATTGTTCGATCACTGAACCTGAGTAATTCTTTAATTTCAATGGAATGCGTCGGCTTCATTGTATTAGGCATTTGATTACCTCCCTTACATACATTTCAATTTATTTTACCATACTTTCTAATTGCTTGAACTTTGGTAATAGTGTTGTTTGAGTCAAGTATTTGTGGGCAGTTTTTTTATCTCCACAGAAGTGAAAGCGGATTCACTTATTTAGAGTGCTCTCTTGATAGAAAATTTGTCTTTTTTAAAAACCGGCCAACTCTTTTAATGC
>NZ_JAESWB010000257.1 GCF_016765675.1 Neobacillus paridis | reverse complement strand
TGCGCGCGCTTTGCGGTCCGTCATGACGCCCTTGGGGGTCGACACGATGGCCACACCGAGGCCGTTCATAACGCTGGGGATATCGTCCTTGCCCTTGTAGATACGCAGACCAGGGCGGGATACCCGCTGCAGGCGCTCGATAACCGGGGCGCCGGCGTAATACTTCAAACCGATTTTCAGTTCTGCTTTGCCGTCTGCTTCTGCAACAGCAAAATCCTCAATGTAACCCTCGTCCTTCAGGACGTTGGCAATAGCAACCTTGACTTTGGACGACGGCATTACGACCGTGGTCTTCTTGACGACTTGCGCATTGCGAATACGGGTCAGCATATCGGCGATAGGATCGCTCATACTCATTGCTTGTTCTCCTATTACCAGCTGGCTTTGGTCATGCCCGGGATTTCGCCACGCATGGCGATTTCACGGAGCTTGGTGCGGGCGAGCCCGAACTTACGGAAGGTGCCACGTGGACGACCGGTGAGTGCGCAACGATTACGTTGGCGGGTCGGAGCCGAGTTACGTGGCAGCGCCTGCAATTTCAGGCGCGCTTCGTAGCGCTCTTCT
>NZ_JAESWB010000256.1 GCF_016765675.1 Neobacillus paridis | reverse complement strand
TGACGTCTTTTAACGACAGCATGGGAAACGCATGAGTAATTTCGCGGAAGGCCTTGAGCGGCTTGCCGCCTATTCGCATCGAAGGCGAATCCGGTGTAGCAAGCTGCGGGTGTTGCGCTTCAATTGCAATCAGCTTGCGAATGAGGGCATCATATTGAGAGTCGGAGATTTCAGGTGCATCATTCTCGTGGTAGAGCCGTTGGTGGCGCTCGATATCTGCGCGTAGGCTCGTGATCTGGAGAAGGGAAGGCAACTCTGCTGGCAAATTCACAACGATTCCAATATAAGAGAAAGTATGTGGAAACATCACCACATGGTTAGATAAATGAAAATCAACTGTATTATACGACTGTGTTATATTATTGCAAAAGGTAAATGCCCGGTGCAGATCACGTCTGGTGGTCTAATACGTAGGANGATCACGTCTGGTGGTCTAATACGTAGGATTGAGAGCATTGGGAACGTAGAAGGAAAGAGTTATGAGTGATGGATTTGATTACAGTGCCATGTACTTCGGAGAGTCAGCGAGTGCGAGTATGGCAAGGCGCGATGCCGAGGCAGCTGAAGACGAAGCCTATTGGGAAAAATGTGCTCGTGAACAGCACGAAATTTCCTTGAAGATTGCGAACCAGCGCATTTTGGAACTGAGTGCTGAACGGGATGCCTACCGCGACCTGGCAATGGCGATGCTGCAGGAATTGGGCGAACCAAACCCTGTCTTGACAGTTGTCGAAAACCGGGATGCCAGGAAAGCATACTTCGAAGAGCGTAAGCAAAAGTCCATTGATGCCACGCTCGCAGCCAACCCCAATCTGCGATTTCTTTGAGGGCTTGATCATTCTTTGTGCGTAGCAGCGGCAAAGACATTCCCTTGTACTCTGGGAGGCGTACGGTAAGGTTCATCTCATGAATGGGTCCAACAACGAGGTTGAAAAAAGTATGT
>NZ_JAESWB010000255.1 GCF_016765675.1 Neobacillus paridis | reverse complement strand
ATCACCGGGTCGCCTTTTTTTGGTTACTTTTTTTGGCGAAGCCCTCCATGTCAGGCTAGTTGTCGCATCCACAAATATCCAGCAACCTGGAGGGCGATAGCGAGTGAGCAATGAAGAAACGACATCCAGAGCCAGTCCGGGAATGGGCCATACAGCAAATCATGTTGCCTGTTGGACGCAGCATGGCCGCGGTAGCCTGCGAGCTGGGCGTGACGACCGAAACGCTGCGCCTGTGGAGAAGGGCCTTCCTGGCGCAAGTGCATGGCAATGACAGGACGAAACAAGGCTGCGCAGTGCCAACGCAGGCCAGGCAGGCGCCCGCGGCACAGGCGCCGGCTGGTGGTGGCAAGGGCAGACAGAACCGCTACACTGCGGCGTTTCGGGAATCAGTGGTGGCGCAGATGATGCCGCCTTCGAACCAGACCATCGTCGAGCTGGCCCGACAGACCGGCGTCACGGCAGCCACCCTGCGCGCCTGGCAGGACGCAGCAAGAGCACAAGGAAAGATCATGGCAAGAAGCAGCAAGCCGGCACAGCGCTGGTCCAGTAGTGACAAGTTCAGGATGGTGCTCGAAGCAGCTCCCCTGAGCGCGGAAGAATTGTCGGCGTATTGCCGGCGCCAGGGTGTGTATCCCGAGCAGATCGCGCAATGGCGGCAGGCATGTGAGCTGGCCAATGGCAGCATGGCCGATTCAGCCGGACTGTCTCCTGCGGCTGTCAAGGCGCAGGCCCGGCGGCTCAAGCAAGTCGAACGTGAGCTGGCCGAGGCCAGGGGGTTGCTGGTGCTGCGAAAAAAAGCCGAGGCGATCTGGGGCAAGGACGCGGAAGAGTCATCAGCGCCCCGGATCGCCAGGAAGCCATGATGCTGATTGGCCAGGCGGTGCAGGCAGGCGTGCGCCCGGCCCTGGCATGTCGCGAGCTTGGCTTGAGTGTCAGGACGCTGCAGCGCTGGCAGCACCAGGCGGCCGATGGCAGGACGCAGGCGCAGCGGCCGGCGCCGCCTAACANGCATGTCGCGAGCTTGGCTTGAGTGTCAGGACGCTGCAGCGCTGGCAGCACCAGGCGGCCGATGGCAGGACGCAGGCGCAGCGGCCGGCGCCGCCTAACAAGCTCAGCGACGAGGAGCGGCGCGCCGTGCTGGACGCCGCCAATAGTGCTGACTGTGCAAGCCTGACGCCACACCAGATCGTGCCGAAGCTGGCCGACAAAGGGATCTACCTGGCCTCGGAGTCGACCTTTTACCGGGTGCTCAGGGCTGCTGGCCAGGTGAGGCGCCGCGGGCGCAGCCAGACGCCGCGCAAGCGTGTGCTGACCACGCACCGGGCCGATGGGCCCAACCAGGTCTGGTGCTGGGACATCACCTGGCTGCCCACCACGGTCAGGGGCCGGTTCTTCTACTGGTACATGGTCAAGGACATC
>NZ_JAESWB010000254.1 GCF_016765675.1 Neobacillus paridis | reverse complement strand
CCTGTTAAAAAAGTTCGCGGCGTACTTTGCGAAGGAGTCGCGGTGAAGTACGAGTCCATGGAAGAATTGCGACGCCAGTATCCAGTACCAGCGATGTGCCGGCTGCTGGGTGTATCGGCCAGCGGGTACTATGCCTGGCGCCGCCGCAAACCGTCGCTGCGTGCGCGGCAAGAGCCACGCCTGGAAGCGGAAATCCAGGCTGCCCACCGACGAACCCGCGAGACGTGCGGGCCGGAGCGACTGCAGAAGGAACTGGCCGCGCATGGCGTCCAGGTCGGCCTGCATCGCATTCGTAGGCTGCGCAAGAAACTGGGATTGCGCTGCAAGCAAAAGCGCAAGTTCAAGGCAACGACCGATTCGAAGCACACTCTGCCGGTTGCGCCGAACCTGCTCGAACAGCGCTTCACGGCCGAGGCACCGGACCAGGTATGGACCGGTGACCTGACGTACATCGCGACCGATGAAGGCTGGCTGTATCTGGCCGGATTGAAGGACCTGTATTCCGGTGAAATCGTCGGCTACGCAATGGGTGAGTGCATGACACGGCAATTGG
>NZ_JAESWB010000253.1 GCF_016765675.1 Neobacillus paridis | reverse complement strand
GTTGTTTTTAGATCTTGATCGATTCAAAAGCGTCAACGATAGTCTGGGGCATGGCGTTGGTGACGATTTACTCATCGCAGTTGCCAAGCGCCTAAGAAAATGCATTCGAGAAGATGATGTAATTTGCCGAATGGGAGGCGATGAGTTCACTGCAGTGATCAATAATTTTGAGTCTTTGCAGAACGTGTCGTTGATTGCCGATAAAATTATCAAAAATATCAGCCGGCCATTTCACATTCAGAATCATATTGTACGGGTATCTACTAGCGTTGGAATTACAATTTTTCCGGACGATGCGGAAAATCCTGAAGCACTCCTCAAAAATGCGGATGCTGCAATGTATTCGGCGAAGGATAGTGGGACAGGAATCTATCGCTACTATGATATTGCGATGAGGGATAAAGCTGACGGCAGTCGGCAGATAGAAAATGGACTAGAAAGGGCCCTCGAACGAGGTGAATTTTTTCTTGAGTATCAGCCAAAGCTGGATCTGGCCAGAAATAAAATTATCGGC
>NZ_JAESWB010000252.1 GCF_016765675.1 Neobacillus paridis | reverse complement strand
CCCGGGCCGATATTGAAAAAGGCCGGCAGGTCTGGCAATCCTTTGGCGGCATGCAGCTCGGATCGATCTGGGGGCATGGCGGCTATGTGGCGCCTGACTGGAGCGCAGACTGGCTTCACAGAGAAGCAGTCGGCCTGCTCGACCTCTGGGCGCAACGCGAATCAAAGTCGCGAATTACGAAGCACTGCTGGTCGAGCAAAAGGCGGCGTTACAGGGACGGCTGGAAGAGAGGATTCGCAAGAATACCCACGATCCGCAGAACGGTACCATTACGCTTGACGCCGATCGTGCCGCCGTCATTGCCGATGTCTCGATGCATTACCAGAGCCTATTCGGCAATAGTCCGGCGACAGCAGGCCTGCGCGAAGCCTATGCAATGAAAAACGACACAGTTCCGGATGCCGGCCATAGAAAAGTGTTGTCCGCGTTTTTTTGGTGGACTGCTTGGTCTACCGTGACAGAACGGCCCGACAGCAATATTAGCTACACCAGCAACTGGCCAAGCGAGCCGCTCGTCGGTAACCGGCCGCCAGCCAGCACGTTCGTTTGGTCTGCCTTCAGCGTGATCTTCGTGATTGCAGGCATCGCACTGCTTGGCTGGCACCATGCGGTTTCCGCAGGAAGAAGGGAAGAATCGCATTCTTTTCCGGCCACGGATCCCATGAGTATGGTGCGCGTCACGCCTTCAATGAAAGCGACCGCCAAATACTTCTGGCTCCTACTGGCGATGTTCCTGCTGCAGATTCTTTTAGGCAGCATCACGGCGCACTACCAAATTGAAGGCCAGTATCAGTACGGCGTGAATTTGTCCGACATCCTGCCGTATTCAATCACGCGTACCTGGCACACCCAGCTGGCCGTGCTATGGATAGCGACTGCCTGGCTAGCGACGGGGCTGTATATCGCACCCGCCATCTCGAGCCACGAGCCCAAGTTTCAGCGGCTGGGCGTCAATG
>NZ_JAESWB010000251.1 GCF_016765675.1 Neobacillus paridis | reverse complement strand
GCTGGGTGACTTTTTTCGAATCTCTCTGCCTTTAGAGTCTGATTTTGCAAAAAATCTCCGCCTCACGCTAGCCCATGTGCGTGCGGTCAAAGGAGAACTCGATCCTGCTCGTCCGAAACATATGGCGGTATATGGTTACTGCGTTTTTGCGTTATCTTTCTCGCTTGCGCCTATTGTCCGAGCATTTTTCGATATCTTCGATCAAAGCCAATCAAAGGAAACTTTTGAAAGATTGTTACGTTATTACGTATGGGGCGGTAGAGAAGCTTACTATCTTCGGCGTAGAATGAGAGAGCTGGTTGCAAATGTGAATGATCAGGTTTCGCCCGAATTTGAATTGGGTGCTTGGGAAGAGTTCTTAGAAATGGTCCGCTCTTTTCTTGATGCTCCGGCTGAAATATTTGCTTGTTGCAATCCTTTGCTTGGTCTTTCACTCAGATATATCGGGAAGCAGAGTTTTCAGGCTGACGCAAAAATCGCATCCGAATTAATGCAGTCTAATCGAATACGTCAATTTATCTTCCGTATGTCTTCTTATCTTGTGGCGAATACCGGAATTAGCAAGGATTTTCATG
>NZ_JAESWB010000250.1 GCF_016765675.1 Neobacillus paridis | reverse complement strand
GACTCCAGCGGGTGGAAACTAGCTGGTGAAACGGTCGCGGGTGGCGCGCGCGCATTCATTCATCACGGTCAATGAGCGCTTGACGGTGGGCGTGCCCAGCACGAAGGGATTGCGCTGTCCTGCGGCTTGCGATGCCCTTGCTGCCAGCTTCTCCGACGTGCCGTCATAGCCGGAATGGTTGGACAGCATCACGTCGATCTTCTGCTCGTCGGCCAGCCGCATCATACGGCCAGTGGCGTCGATATAGCTGTCAAGGCGTGGAATGTCCTTGCCGAAGTTGAAGGCGGTGCCGCCCCAGAGCATGGCCCGATGCGGCACGCCGCCCGACTTCACATCGAAGACCGGGGAGATGGTGCCTGCCGTATGGCCCGGCGTGACATATAGCGTCACCTGGGTGTCGCCGAGCGTGATCACGTCGCCGTCCTTGACGGCGATGTCGCGCCTGGGTGGCGGTCCCCAGTGAGTGGATTCGAACTCCAGCTTGTTTTCCGACATGGTCCAGTCGGCCTGGCTCATCACCACGCGCGGACGATAGCGCTCCATCAGGTAGTCGACGCCGCCGTAATGGTCGCCATGCGCATGGGTGACG
>NZ_JAESWB010000025.1 GCF_016765675.1 Neobacillus paridis | reverse complement strand
TCATGTATTTAGCTTAGAACACTACCGCGCTTTCGCTTGGTGGCCCCTTTATTTGGTGAGCGATCTGACAATCCCTCACCAAATGAAGGGGTTAAATTTTGCCCACATTAATTTTACTCATACTTGTTTAATGGTTTCTTGTTGCCACTAAGTCGGTTAATTCAAGAAGAAGATGGATCTCCAAGCCCGTCTTGATCAGCTTATCTTTTGCTTGATGAATTTGCTGTTGTAAGGCCGCTTTCGCCCCTTCCAATGAAAGCAGCTGTGGATAAGTGCTTTTATGATTGGCCGTATCGCTGCCGACCGGCTTCCCTAATATTTGTTGATTCCCTGTTAAATCCAGGATGTCGTCCTGAATTTGAAAAGCCAGGCCAAGGTGGTGGGCAAATAAAGATAGGTTTTCCAATTGGGTTTTATGTGCGCCGGCCAAAATCGCCCCTGCAATAACACTAAACCTTAACAGTTTACCTGTTTTATGAATATGAATGTATTCAAGCTCCTCAAGGGTCAATGTCTTGTTCTCGCCTTCCATATCGGCAACCTGGCCGCCAACCATGCCTTCCGCACCTGCAGCTTGGGCCATTTCCACAATTAATGATAATTTTGTATCTGATGAGGCTGTTTCTGTTGGAATTCTGCCAATCACTTCAAAGCTGTAGGTTAACAATGCATCACCCGCTAAAGTAGCAATAGCGTCACCGAACACTTTATGATTTGTCGGCTTTCCTCTGCGGAAATCATCATTATCCATGCTCGGCAGATCATCATGAATGAGTGAATACGTATGGATCATCTCAATCGCCGCAGCTACCTGCAGTCCGTTTCGAGGATCAATTCCAAATGCGTTAAGAGTCGCAAATAATAACAAAGGGCGAATTCTTTTTCCGCCGCCTTCAAGCGAATAAATCATTGATTCTTTTATGATAGCCGGAGCATTCAGTTCTTCAATTAAATTCCGCAGCTCAACATCAAGCAATTGTTTATATTTTTTCGCAAATGAGTCTAAAGCTTGAGTTTCCAATGCTACTCCTCCTCGTTAATTGAAAAACTTTCCGTCTGTCCATCCTCTGTAATAATTTGGGTTAACTGTTCTTCCACACTTTTCAATTTATCATGGCAAAGCTTGGATAGTTCCATGCCCTGTTTATAATAAATGATTGCTTCTTCCAAAGGAACATCGCCCTCTTCAAGCTTTTCGACGATTTCCTCCAACTTCGTCATCGCCTCTTCAAATGTTAAATTATTCTCAGTCGTCATGTACTCTGCTCTCCTTTATTTCTTCCACTTTACAAAAAACATTGCCGTCAGTAAATTGAATTTGTACGGTATCTTCTAGCTTTATTTGCGTTACACTTTTTACAAGCCGTTTATCTTTATTGTAAGTCAAGCTATAGCCCCGCTCCATAATTTTTAATGGACTTAGAGCTTGTAAAGTTGCAATCATTCGTTCAAATTCTGTTTGTTTTTTGGTGAAAATTTGTGTCATCGATCGTTTCAACTCTTTTTGCATGCGGTCTGAACGAAGAACCGCTTCCTGTAGCATTTCGTTCGGATGGCTGCGCTGCAAGCGTTTGAACAGAGCTTCATGCTGATTCTGCCTCAATAAAGCTAACCGTGAAGTTCCGCGGACTAACCTTTCAGTTACTTTATCAACCAGTTCGAGCTTTTGCTCATATAGCCTGTGCGGATATCGGAAGGCATAGGATTTTTGTACCCGCTGCAAGCGTTCTTTTTCAAAACGAAATTTCTCCTGCATGATTCGGATCAGTCTGGTTTGGCGCTGCAAAATCCGATCCATTAACTCCTCAATATGCGGAACTGCCAGTTCGGCAGCACCTGTCGGCGTAGGAGCTCTTAAATCGGCAACAAAATCCGCAATCGTAACATCCGTTTCATGCCCTACTGCTGAAATAACAGGGATCGTTGACGCATATATGGCGCGGGCAACAATCTCTTCGTTAAAGGCCCACAATTCCTCTATCGAACCGCCGCCGCGCCCTACGATTAAAATATCGATATCCGTACGATTATTGGCTTTTTCAATTGCCTTGGCAATGGAAGGTGCAGCTTGGTCTCCTTGAACTAGGACCGGAAATACAAGGATATTGCCGATCGGATAGCGCCGTTTAATAGTGGTAATAATATCCCTTATAGCTGCACCAGTTGGCGACGTAATCACGCCGATTGTTTTTGGAAAAGGCGGGAGCGGCTTTTTTTTATCCGGGGCAAACAAGCCTTCCATTTCTAATCTCTGTTTTAATTGTTCGAATGCTAAAAACAATTCACCTATCCCGTCAGTCTGCATTTGTTTAACATAGATCTGATACTGACCGCTTGGTTCGTAAACTGTGATTTCGCCTCTAACGATCACTTTCATCCCATTTTCTGGGGAAAACTTCATTGAGCGGGAATGGCTGGCAAACATGACGGCAAGAATACGGGCTTTTTCGTCCTTTAAGGTAAAATACATATGACCGCTGGAATGCTGCTTAAAGTTTGATATCTCGCCGCGCACATGGATGTCACTTAAATGTGGGTCGGCATCAAATTTTCGTTTTATGTATTTAGTTAAGGCACTGACAGTTAAAAATCGCTGCTCCTTCATAAAAACCCCTTCCTAGTGACCGATTAAAAAAATCTGTCCTTACCAATTGAACTAAAAACATGAATGATAAGGACATGTTAGGATGTTAACGGTTGATGCTTTCAGCCGCCGCTTTTACTGTATTGTACATCAGCATCGTAATCGTCATCGGACCGACCCCATTGGGTACCGGCGTTATGTATCCTGCTTTCTTGCTCACTTCCTCAAAGTCAACATCACCACAAAGTTTGCCGGCCTCATTACGATTCATACCAACGTCGATCACCACGGCACCCTCTTTTATGTGGTCTGCTTTAATAAAATTGGCAATTCCCACTGCAACCACCAAGATATCAGCAGTCTGAGTATAGTGCTTTAAGTTTTCCGTTTTGGAATGGCAATAAGTGACCGTCGCATGTCGATTCAATAATAACTGACCAACGGGTTTACCAACGATATTGCTTCTCCCAACTACTACGGCATGTTTTCCGGCAACAGATATTCCTGTATCCTCGAGCATCACGATGATGCCAAACGGTGTGCATGGAAGAAAACCATTCTCTCCAGTCATCATTTTTCCAATATTTACCGGATGAAAACCATCAACATCTTTTGTTGGAGAAATAGTATCAATTACCTTTTTCTCATCGATATGTTTTGGCAGCGGTAGTTGGACTAAAATACCATGGATGACAGGATCATTATTTAATTCGTCTATTTTCTTCAGCAGTTCCTCTTCGGAAACCTCCTCAGGCAATTCAACGAGTAATGAATACATTCCTAGCTCGTGACAAGCTTTTTGCTTATTCCTGACGTAAGTCTTGGAAGCATGGTTATCACCGACAAGAATAACGGCTAAACCCGGGGTTATCCCCTGAGCTTTGAGCTTTTCAACCTCCTTGGCAAGCTCCAGTCTTTTTTTTGCAGCAATTTCTTTACCACTTATAATTTCTGCGGTCATTTTACATTCATCCTCCCCTTAAGACCAATCGCTAAAGCTTTTCCTTTATCTTTGAAAGAACAGCATTAACAAACTTGCTCGACTGGTCATCCCCATATATTTTTGCAATTTCAATGGCTTCATTTAAAATTACATTTTTTGGTATCTCATTCTGTAAAAAATTTAATTCATAAACCGCTAATCTTAACAAGTTGCGGTCAACAATTGCCAACCGCTCGAGCGACCACTTTTCAAGGTTTTCGCTGATAACACGGTCAATTTCCGACTGATGCTCTACTACACCGAAAACAAGCTTTGATAAAAAATCGTTACCTGCCTTCCCATCGAGAACATGTTCAATGGCGGAAGATGGGTCATTATGACTTATGTCAATTTGAAAAAGAGCCTGTAATGCCTTTTCTCTCGCTGTTCTTCTATTCATTATTCTGTTTTCTCCTTTAAAGATAGACCTGATTTTTTATTTTTCTTTCATATAGTATTTATCAAAACGATAATAGCATAACTATTTTTCCACTGCACGACAAAAAGGGCTTTTCTTTAAAATAAAAACCAAAGGATAGGCTCCTTTGGCTAGCATGTTAGACTTCTTCCTCAACAACTGGTTCTTGTTTTTGTGTTTCAAATTGAACTCCAACAATATGAATGTTAACTTCTTCTGGATCAAGAGCAGTCATATTAAGCAGTGCCTGACGGATATTTTCCTGGATCTTTCCGGCAACAGCAGGAATGGATATACCGAATTTCATTAGGCAATACACATCAATGATGATTCCAGATTCCGTCAGTTCAACCTTGACACCTTTGCCGTGGTTTTTTTTTCCTAGCCGTTCCACAACCCCAGTGGCAAAATTGCCACGCATTCCGGTCACACCTTCCACCTCGGAAGCGGCAATGCCGGCAATGACTTCAATGACTTCAGGGGCAATTTCTATTTTCCCATGGCTGTTATTTCCTTGATCCATTTCTAAAATGCTGAATTCACTCATTTAAAACACCTCGAGTTTTTTTATTCTGATTTCATTATATCGTGTAATTCAAGGAATTTGGTATTGAAATTCCCTTCGACAAAAGCTTCATGATCAAGCAGTCTTAAATGGAACGGAATGGTTGTATGGATTCCCTCAATGACAAATTCACCCAGTGCCCGCTTCATTCTCGCAATCGCCTCATCACGGCTGGCGCCATAAGCAATCACCTTGGCAATCATTGAATCGTAATAAGGTGGAATTGTATATCCCGGATAAGCAGCAGAATCTACACGGACACCGAGCCCTCCTGGAGGTAGATACATTTTGATTTTACCGGCAGAAGGGAGAAAATTCTTTTCCGGGTTTTCGGCATTAATCCGACATTCAATAGCCCAGCCATTAAAGGTGACATCAGCTTGTGTTAACGATAGTTTTTCACCGTTGGCTACGCGAATCTGTTCCTTGATAAGATCAATTCCTGTCACCATTTCTGTTACTGGATGCTCTACCTGAATCCTTGTATTCATTTCCATAAAATAAAATTTCCGATTACGGTAGTCATAAATAAATTCTACCGTTCCTGCCCCAGAATAATCAACCGCTTTTGCCGCCTTGACTGCTGCATTTCCCATCTCCTCACGAATTTCTCCATCAAGAGCAGGCGAAGGAGTTTCCTCGAGCAGCTTCTGCAGTCTTCGCTGAATTGAACAATCCCTTTCCCCTAAATGGATGGCATGACCATAATTATCGGCAAGTACTTGAATTTCAACATGGCGAAAATCCTCAATATATTTTTCAATATACACGCCAGGATTGCCAAACGCTGTTAACGCTTCCTGCTGGGTTATGTTGATCCCTTTAATTAATTCTTGCTCATTTCTGGCAACACGGATCCCTTTACCGCCACCGCCAGCGGTAGCCTTTATAATCACTGGATAATCAATTTTCTCAGCAAGTTCAAGTGCTTCATCAATTGTTTGAATAATTCCTTGAGAACCGGGTACAATTGGAACGCCAGCTTCACGCATCGTTTCTCTGGCAATATCTTTTGTACCCATCTTCGTTATCGCTTCTGGACTCGGGCCCACGAAAGTGATATTACATTCGCGGCAAAGCTCGGCGAAATCAGCATTTTCGGCCAAGAAACCATATCCCGGGTGAATCGCGTCACAAGCTGTCGCGATTGCTACACTAATAATATTTGTCACGTTTAAATAACTATCCTTTGACGATGTCGGCCCGATACAGTAGGCTTCATCCGCAAGCTGGACATGCAGAGCGTCGCGATCTGCCTCAGAATACACAGCTACGGACTCAATCCCCATTTCGCGGCAGGCACGAATAATCCTAACGGCTATTTCTCCCCTGTTTGCAATTAACAGTTTTTTTATCATTCCGTTTACCGCTCCTTATTCAGGCTTTACTAAAAATAAAGGCTGCCCATATTCCACTAATTGTCCATTTTTCACAAGCACTTCCACAATTTCACCATTTACTTCTGCTTCAATCTCATTAAATAGTTTCATTGCTTCCACGATACAAACAATGGAATCCTTCGAAACCTTTGAGCCTGCCGTGACATATGGATCCGCATCCGGGCTTGGTGAAGCATAAAATGTCCCGACCATTGGCGAAGTAATCTTATGTAGATTTTCTGTGTTTTCTTCCACAACTGGTTCTGCCTTGGGAGCTTCTTGTTTCACTTCTTGAACTGCTGCAGCAGGTACCACAACCGATTCAACAGGAACTGTTTGTGGCTCGACGGAGACAGTTTGTCCTGCTGGCTGGGCGGCAGCGATCGTCACGCTGCCTGTTTTTTTCATTTTGATTTTTGAACCTTCGTTTTCATAGACAAATTCATCAATACTGGACTGATCGATTAACTTAATCAACTCACGAATTTCTTGAACTTTTAACACTAGGTACACCCCTTGTCCGACTTTTTATTATGACTAACTATTAATACTATACGATAATATCCTGTAAAAGTTCAATAATGATAGACGAAAAAAAGAAAGCCTCTGGCTTTCCTTTGAAAACATTATTTAGATGGCTGGTACGTTACGGCAACAAAATTGGCATGATCGATTTCTTTTTTTACTTCAAGAATAATTTTATTAGCTTCTTGAGCTGATGGTTTTTTCTTGGCTTTTACCGTTACTTTTACATTTTCACCGTCAGCACGAACGAGAGCATCCTCATAACCCATTGTTTTAATCATCGTTTCGAGGATTTCTTCTTTATGGGCTGTTTCTCTTAACTCATCCATTTGATCCTTAATTTTACTTCTTTCATCTGCCGGCAGATTCGTTGCAGCCATTTCCATTGTTAATTCTTCTTCCTTTTGACTGCGTTCATCTTGAAGGTCCATTCGTAATTCATCAAATTCGGCATCACTGGCAATCGTGGAATTGACCTTCTTCTCTTCAGTTGCTTTGGATTTTTGTGTTGCCTGGTTCTTCTCCACTTTGTCCTTTGCTTTTTCCTCAACTGCCGCTAGATCGCTTTTCTGTTGTTCTGGGGATGTAAGGTAATACACCGACAATACCACCACAAGACTCAGCATTGTTAATAACCATACTGTTTGTTTTTTCAATAACATGATAACACACCCCTTTTATTTTTTAGGCATAACTGAAACTCGATGACTTGGGACTCCCAAGACTCTTATCACAGCTTCTTTTATCCATTTTTTTACTTCAATATTATCAGCGCCCTTTGCTACTACGAGCACGCCGCGAACATTGGGTTTCTTGGTTTCAATCACAATCGGCACTTCTTTATCACCCTTACGAATAATCACAAGCTGTTCATCCGTGGAAACCTCCTGAACCTTTCGCTGCCCGCCTTCACGATCTCCTTCTTCCGTTGTTTGGGATTTAGTATTCTTATTTTTTTCCAAAACTTTACGATCGGTTGAATCGAGGTTGACAATAACGGTAACATCATCCACACCGAGCATTTCCTCCAGCGCTTTTTTAAGCTGTGTCTCATACTTTTCTTCATATTCAGCAATGGTCTTGTTTCCGGAGGACTTTTTTTGACCAAATACGGCGACATCCTTTGAATTTGTCTTTTCATTGGCTGCTGCCGGAATGGCAGTTGAATTTGAATCTGTCTTAAAAACACTATTTCCGACAATCATAAAGGCTGCACCGATTAACAGAACAAGCAGCATATATTGGTACTTTCCCGTTTTTTTTTCAGAAGTTTTGTCCAAGTTGAGCAGTTTTTTCAACCATGACAATGGACCTTTATTATTATCCATTTTTATTATTGCCCCCCCCTTCAATCTGAACTTCAACCGTGTCTTCCGTTACATTCCATTTCTCTGATAGAAATGCAGCAATTTGTTTTGCTTCTTCTGTTGCTTTTTTAGATGGAAGAGGTGTTTCTGTGTCAATGACGATCGGTTTAACCGCTTCGACTGTCTTCACGCCTGTGTCTGGCCGCGATAGAAGAACCATTACCTTTTGGAGGTTTTTAAGCGTTGCTTGGTCACTTTTCGTATTCACTTCTACATCAATATCGGCTATCTCCAATCCGTATTGTTTCATCAACTCCTCCTTCACGTCCTTTTTCAGCCTGCCAGCCAATTCTTCTAAAATATATGCATGCTGGGAGGCTTGTATTTCTTTTTTCTTTAAATCTATTAAATTTTTCATATTTTTATCTTCCGATGGCTGTTGAAAATGTATCGATGTTAATGCAGCTTCAAAATCTTTGGAGATGATTTTCAGGATTGGGGTTAGAATGATCGCAATTAATAACAGCCCCATGACCATTTTTGTATATTTCTGCATACTTGAGTTTGGCAGCAGCATATCAATGACCGTGGCTAAAAGAATAAAAAGAATAATATTTGTGACCCACTCAGTGATAAATTCCATTTTTTGCCCCCTATCTCATCATCATTGTCAGGTTGCCAGCCGCTACAATGACCGTAATACTTAAAAAGAACATAAATGAGACAATCCCAAGGGCAGCGAATACATAAATGACACTTTTGCTGATAATATCAAGACAGGTAATAATCGGCCCGCCCCCAAGCGGCTGAAGGATCGCTGCCGCAAATTTATAGATAAAGGAAATCAGCAATATTTTTATTGCCGGAAATGCCACGATGATCATCAGAATCGCCACCCCAGCAATGCCAACTGTATTCTTTAACAGGACCGAGGCGCCAATCACGGTATCGGTAGCATCGGTAAACATCCTGCCAATGACCGGGATAAAGTTGCCGGTGATAAATTTTGCCGTCCTAATAGCGACTCCATCTGTAACCGCGGCTGATGCCCCCTGAACGGATATAACGCCGAGGAAAACTGTCAGGAAAAGCCCCATTAAGCCAATGCTCCAGTTTCGTAAAAGAGCAGCCAATTGTGTCACTTTATACTGATCTGACATCGTACTGACAATACTTAACAAGGTGGCTAAAAACAACAGCGGCAAAATGATATACTGCATAAACATGCCGCTCATATTCATTAAAAATAAAACCACCGGATGAAAAAAGGCGGCGGAGACGATTCCTCCTGAAGCAGCAATCAAGGCAAGCAAGAGCGGTACCAGTGCTAACACAAACGCAATCATTGTGCCAATTGCTTCATTTGTATAACTAACGGCAACATGGAAGCTGTTTAAAGCGATGATCACCAGAACCATGTAAATAATCGCATAGGCAATTTTACTAATATTGCTTTGTTCAAAAGCATTTTGCATCGACTGCAAAAACATACTAAAAATGGCTAACATAATTAATGAACCCAGCAATTTCCCATTTGCCACGAATTCATGGAAGGCAAACTTTAAAAATCCCTTGCCCCATTCTTTAAAAGAAAAGTGTTTATCACCTTTAATAAAATCATATAGACTTCCTTTCTGACTCTCCGGAAGAAAGCCGCCGTATTTATTGGATATATCCTCCCAGAATTGTTTTAACTCGGTTAAATCTAATGTCTCTAACTGTTTATCTACCAGTTCCTGCGGCGATGTTGATAAAGTTCGATTAGACTCTTCAGTCCCTTGGTTGGCTTGTACACTAGGAATAAAGCAAAAAAAGATGATAACAACAATCATTGGAATTGTCTGCAAACGCCGCTTCATATTTCACACCTCATTTACAACGATTATTAGCTCGGAATAAGTTTGATAATGGTCTCAATCAATACGGTAAGGATAGGGATGGCCATTGCGAGAATAATAACTTTTCCAGCTAATTCTATCTTTGAAGCGATCGCTCCTTGGCCCGCATCCTTGGTAATTTGGACAGCAAACTCAGCAATATAGGCAATTCCAATAATTTTTAGAATGGTTTCAACATAAATCAAATTTACTTTTGCATTGATGGCCAGCCTCTCCAGCATATGAATAATTTCAAAGATCTTGTCCACTAAAAAAAGAAAAATCACACAGCCGGCAAAGACGGTTAAGAGGAAAGCAAAATTAGGCTTTTGCTCCTTTATTATCAGCGCCAAGAAGGTGGCGATGAGGGCAACCCCGACAATCTTAATAATTTCAATCGCAAAGCCCTCCTTTCTATTGAAATAAAAATACGGATTTGATTTTTTGGAAAAGGTCATCGACAATGGAAGCAACCTGAAACAATATATAAATAAACCCGAATAACGTTACCCACTGGGCATATTCTTTCTTACCAACCTGATCGAGAACCGTGTGCAAAAAGGCAACAACAATTCCAACTCCGGCAATTTTAAAAATAATATCGACTTCTAAACCCATTGCTTTTCCCCCTAAAATAATAAAATAATCAGTAGCAGGCCAGACAAGAATCCAAGACTCTTTACCATTTTTTCGTATTTCATTTGTGCTTGTACGGCATTTGCTTCTTCCCTTTCGAGATGAGAAAGAGTCAGCATGATATGCTTTTGTTGGGAAAAGCGATCATGGCGTCCTAATGTTTCACCAAACTGTCTCATGATTTCAAATTCACTTTTTTTAAAAGCCGTTGCTTTCCAAACTTCATGTAAACTTGCTACCCAAGCTTCTTTCACGGTTGTTTCTGTATCCGTTAATTTCTTGGCGAAGCTGTCAAAAAAGGTTGAAAGCGGTTTTGACAACTGGGCCGCCAATCTCCTGGAGGCTTCATGCAATGGGGTGTGCCCATACATTATTTCTGCTTCCAGCGACTGCAGGGCAGACCTTAGTGCCCTTAGTTGCTGCGGTCTGTCGCTTAAGTGCCTTGAGGCTTCAAATCCGATAACGGTGGTTGCTGCCATAATAAATAGGGCACCGATTAACTTAACCATTTAGGTCACACTCACTTTTACTTGTATTTCTCTGCCATTCTCATCTAAAATATCGGTAATCGTACCTGGTCCTGAGTTTCTGCTCAAAACGACATACCGTTGAAAGATTTTTTGTTTCACAATGGCCTGTAATGTTGGTCGTTTGCTGATTTCTGCAAAATTTGACCCGTGGGTTGTCATCATCAAGTTAATACCGGCATGGACTGCTTCTTGAATCGCTTCTGCATCCTCTTTACGGCCTATTTCATCAACGATTAGGACTTCTGGACTCATCGATCGAATCATCATCATCATGCCCTCTGCCTTTGGGCAGGCATCCAATACATCCAGACGGTATCCAAAGGTTAATTGGGGAACACCATTGATACAACCGGCTATCTCGCTTCGCTCATCGACAATTCCGACCTTGTTAGCCGGTATACCGTTTGCTTCACTCCCGGTTGAAATGATTCTGGCAAGATCACGCAGTAAGGTTGTTTTTCCTGTTTGCGGTGGTCCGATGACCATTGTATTCAGCCATTTTCCTTGAAAAATAAAGGGAATAATCGATTCAGCGATACCGATTTTTTCGCGAGCGATACGAATGTTAAAGGAAGCAATATCCCGAATTGCTTTGACATTCCCGGCTTCTAGGATAACCTTCCCGGCTAGTCCAATTCGGTGTCCTCCCGAAACGGTTATATAACCGCGCTTTAGTTCTTCTTCCAACGCATAAATAGAGAAATGACTGATTTTATTCATTAAGTGAAAGGCATCTTCCGGCTGTATAATATATCGTAGAAACCGGGGCGTCCCTTTTACCGTCAGTTCAATCGGTCGACTGATCCGGATGCGAATCTCTTCCAATTCTTCTTTTATGTTAGGCGGGAGTTGTTTAATTTGGTCGGCAATTTTTTTGGGTAAGAAGCTCAAGATCGTTTCCATTGTTTTTCCTCCTCATGCCTGTCTCATTAATTAAAATGTATGCCTGCTTGGTTACAATATGACTTGCAAAGGGAGTTTCTTTATCAATGAATTATAGGGGAAAATAAAAAACCTGAATTCTAAATATTATAGAATTCAGGTTTTTATTACAATTAGGCTTGTTTTAAACTATGCTCTTGAAACGTAGGTTCCTTCAGTGGTATTAATAATTAATTTGTCCCCTTCGTTTACAAAGAAAGGAACTTGCACAATCAGTCCTGTTTCAAGAGTGGCCGGCTTGGTACCGCCTGAAGCAGTATCCCCTTTAATACCAGGCTCTGTTTCAGTTACCACCAATTCCACGGTGTTAGGTAATTCAACCCCAAGCGTTTCACCTTGATACATCATAATATGAACTTCCATGTTTTCTTTTAAAAACTTCAGTTCATACTCAATGCTTGCTGCTGGAAGTTCAACTTGCTCATAGGATTCCATATCCATGAATACATGCTGGTCACCACTTGCATATAAGTATTGCATTTTACGGTTATCGATTTGAGCCTTTTCCACTTTTTCACCAGCGCGGAAGGTTTTTTCCTGAATCGCGCCATTGCGAAGGTTGCGCAGCTTAGAACGAACAAACGCCGCTCCTTTACCAGGTTTAACATGTTGGAAGTCCAGGACACGCCAAATGCCTCCGTCTACCTCAATGGTTAATCCTGTACGAAAATCGTTGACAGAAATCATACTAAAATTCCTCCTAAGACTTTACAGTATAAGTAAATTTTTTGTTGAATGTGTAAGGACTTCATTGTGGTCTTTTGTGATAAGAGTATCGTCTTCAATACGAACTCCACCAAGTCCTGGAACATAAATACCTGGTTCACATGTAACCACCATACCTGGTTCAAGAACGATATCCGATTTGGCTGAAACGGCCGGACCCTCGTGAACCTCAAGTCCGATCCCATGACCGGTTGAGTGTCCGTAGTTATCGCCAAACCCTTTTTCCGTAATATAGTCTCTAGTCAAGGCATCTGCTTCCTTGCCAGTCAAGCCAGGTTTAAAGCCATCCAGTCCACGCAGCTGTGCATCGAGAACGATTTGATAAATCTCCTTTAGTCTACTGTCAGGCTCACCAACAGCGACTGTTCTGGTAATATCAGATACGTACCCTTTATAATAGGCACCATAGTCGAGGGTAACCATATCTCCTTTTTCAATCACCTTGTCAGTTGCTACTCCATGTGGAAGCGCAGAACGGACTCCTGAAGCCACAATGGTATCAAATGAAGAAGAAGTTGCTCCAGCTTTTCTCATAAAGAATTCTAACTCATTCGACACTTCCATCTCTGTTTTTCCTGGACGGATGAAATCAACAATATGTTTAAAAGCAGCATCAGCGATATCGGCAGCTTCCTTTAATATCTTAATCTCTGCATCAGTCTTAATCAAGCGTAATTTTTCCACTAATCCTGAAATCGGTACAAGTTCAGCTTTCACTTCTTTTTCATATACTTTAAATAAAGAATAAGTTAAATAATCTTCTTCAAAGCCAAGTCTTTTTATTCCCAGTTTTTTCACCTGATGGGCGATTTCTTTTGGGATCGTATCAGAAAACCTAATGATTTCAAAACCCTCGCACTGCTTGGAAGCCTGACCAATGTAGCGGAAGTCGGTAATAAATTGTGCTTGGTCCAAACTAATTAATACTACACCGGCAGTTCCTGTAAAATTGGAAATGTAGCGGCGATTATATGGACTTGTAATTAATAACCCGTCAATTCCTTGTTCCCCAAAAGCTTTCCTTAGTTTTGCTAATTTTTCCATCATTTCCACTCTCCTTATCAATTCCAAAAACGGACAAAATTATTTTATCATACCTGGGCTATTCCGACTAATAACAAACTTATGTAGCTGCTTCTTTATCCTGAACTTTTTTATTTTGATACTCGTAACTAATGGAATAGCCAATAAAAATCCCATAGAGGATATATAAACAAACGGTTGTAATAATTGTATTTCTGGACAAACTCAAAAGTGGTTTATTGGCGGGAAATAGCGGATTAAGTATTAAAAAAACGAGGAAAAATAAGATGGCTCCATATCCAAGTCCAACCCATAAACCATTGAAACGTTTGAACAGTGCTGAGTAGATAAAAGCAACCCCTATCGATAAGATTCCAATGACGATAATGGAAATGATGGTGCCGATCCATCCATATTTCCAATCTCCTAATATCCAAGGAATTAAAATGGAATTCGGACGGATTTCAGTAAAGCTTAGATAATAGGCCAAAAAGCCAATCGTTGACCATAATAGTCCGGCAAATAACCCAGTCCAAAAGACCATGACTGGAAAGGACATCGCTTTTGGGTAATTTGCTGCTTGATGATCACTAGCCATTGTAACAACCTCCAGTATTTGTTCACTTTATTATGTCCTTCCAATCCCCGTCACTTGCATCAAAATGTTTTTTTCTGAATTTTTTTAACAGCAATAGTGTGTCAATCTAGAGGATTTTTTATTTTTCTAGTAGAATACAATTAAGTACATACAGATTTCTCAAACCTCTGATCATGTGCAACTTTGTATATAGGTTGGTGTCAAATATATGTCTAATTCGCAAAAACCCGTTTATGGCGGTCAAGCCGTAGTGGAAGGCGTCATGTTTGGCGGTAAATATCACTATGTGACAGCCATTAGAAGAAAAGACAATTCGATTGAGTACTTTCATTTACCGCGAAAAGCAAACTCTGCTTTGGCCAAATTAAAAAAGATCCCCTTTCTTCGAGGAATTATCGCGATCATCGAGTCAAGTGCCAATGGTTCAAAGCATTTAAATTTCTCCTCGGAACGATATGATGTTGACCCTAAAGATGATGAAACGTTAACGGAAAAAGAAGTATCCAAATTAACGATGTATTTAGGGGTTGCCGTTATTGGGGTACTATCTTTTATCATCGGTAAATTCGCTTTTACTTTAGTGCCTGCCTTATTAGCCGAATTAACAAGGTCCGTTTTCCCATCAGATTTTATGCAAGTTATCATTGAAAGTACGATTAAGCTATTACTGCTGCTTTCCTATATTTATTTCGTTTCTTTAACACCACTGATTAAAAGGGTGTTTCAATATCATGGTGCTGAACATAAAGTCATAAATACTTTTGAGTCTGGCGCAGCGCTAACAATCGAAAATGTTCAGGCTCATTCTCGGCTTCACTACCGGTGTGGGAGCAGTTTCATCCTTTTCACCGTCATCGTCGGCCTGTTTGTTTACTTGCTTGTCCCAACATCACCGCTGTGGCTACGAATTGTTGACCGGATCTTGCTCATACCCATTGTTTTAGGAATTTCCTTTGAAGTTCTCCAATTTACAAATAAGCTGAGAAATATTCCAATTCTAAAATACCTCGGGCTGCCTGGACTCTGGCTCCAGCTATTAACAACCAAGGAACCAACAGATGAACAGGTGGAAGTAGCGATTCTGTCATTTCAGGAATTGCTCAAAAAAGAGACCGAAAGCGAATTTGGAATGAAAGGTGAAGAAATTGTCTAAATTTTTATTTAAACTTGTTTAAAACATAAAAAAAATGCTTATGATGCTCATAGAGGGAGGTGGCTTTCTTGAAAAATCGGACATCCGTCCTTATTGTAGGAGGACTTATCGTTCTGGCCTTTTTAGGTCTTGTGAGCTCGTTCACTGCTAATCCCGCTGGTTTTATTCAAAAAATAGCCATCATGGCGATAATCGTCTTGGTCATCTTTTTCCTTGTTCGGAAGTTTTCAAATTCGAGCCCTCAAAAAAAAGAGCAGCGCGCCTTTTTGAAGGCGGCAAAGCAGTCGAAAAAACGGTTGCAGCAAAGAAGCGGAGACACAGGTCAGAAAAATTCTTCATTTGGCCCAATTTCCACCTTAAAGAAACCGAAGACCAAAAGGAAACCTCCGGCACATCTCACCGTTATTGATGGTAAGAAGGGCAAAAAGAAAAATCGAGCGTCATTATAAACGCTCGTTTTTTTTTTGTGTCAATAACTCCACCTGTTCAAGAATTGCCTGGCGTGTTCCCGGCCTAAATGAACCAGTGCTTTTTTCTTTTCTTCTGTTAAATGAAACTCGGTTGTTAAGATTCCTTCTGTGGGGATGAAAATAATATTTTCTGCATGCCTTTTGGAAATATATCGCGAATCGTGCGCATCCTTCATCGTTTCAAATAAGGCGCCAAACAGTTCAATTCCATTATTAATTTTATGCTTTCGATGTTCATACTCATTGGCACTCAATTTAATCCCTAGAACAGGCCTGCTTTTTTTGTCTTTATCAAAAAGCCACATAGGAAAATTGCTTAATACACCGCCATCAACAAGAATATTCATTCCCCCTGCTGTGCGCATACGCACCGGCTCAAAAAAATAAGGAATGCTGCAGCTCATCCGAATGGCACTAGCGATGGAGAAGGAATTCGGGGAAATTCCGTATTTCTCCAAATCCTCCGGCAGCACAACCATTTGCCCATTTGTAAGGTCAGAGGCAACCACACGGAGTACCTTTGGCGGCAAATCGGCAAAGGTTCTTAAGCCCTTTAGCTCCAGTTTTTCTTTAATCCAGTTTTCAAGTTCATCCCCCTTATAAAGACCCAATCTCCAGTAAAGCAAGAGCCATTTAGCAAATTTAAAGGGAATCAGTGTTTTTCGTGCATCTAACAGCTTTTGCGGATCCAATTCACCAATCAGTTGATATATTTCTTTGCTCGTATAGCCAGCAGCAATCAATGCTCCTACAATTGATCCAGCACTCGTTCCAGCTACTCGAACAAATTCAAGACCCTGTTTCTCAATTTCTTCATAGGCACCAATTAACGCAAACGCTTTAATACCTCCTCCGGAAAAAACTCCATCTATCTTCATGGCAGCACACCCCTAAAGATATATCATTGTTACACTTTAAGCGGCTTAATAAGAAAATAGTACAGCGGACGAGTAGAAAATTTTTATTATGGGTGGCTGTTATTGGAAAAGATGGCATATTGTTTAAGCTGTGGTGGAGGGAAAATTAATAGAGCATCGGCTTTCCCGATGCTCTTTCCTATCATTATTATATACGCTTTGCGCCAATGTAACGTGGCTTCCAATAGCTATTGCTTGTGTACGAAATGGAAACTCCTTTTGAAGACGCTGCTTGAATCATTTTTCCGTTACCGATATAAATGGCAACATGTGTAGGCCTGCTGGCTTTATTTGGTGCAAAGAACATCAAATCTCCAGCCTTTAACGAACTAACACGATACCCTTTTGTATAGAACATGTCTGCTGCAGTCCGTGGTAAAACTTTTCCTGCTTTTCCGTACGAATATTTAACAAGACCTGAGCAATCAAACCCTCTTGGTGATATTCCGCCCCAGCGGTATGGAACACCCAAATTTGCTTTCGCTACCGAAATGGCTTTAGTATGATAATAAGCGGCTTCAGCTTTACCTCCCATAGCAGTAAGCATTGGGCTAAGAATTAGGGTCATGGCGAAAATGGCTATGATTTTTTTCAACATCTTGTTTAATCCCCCTGGTGAGTTGTGTTACTGTTACTATACAAGAAACGCGTAACATCACCGTGACGGTCAGATTACATTTTTATTACAAAATTCGACTTTATTTTTTCATATTAGAATTACTTTCAAAAATTAGGAAAGCACCCGATTGTTTAGTGATGGATCTAATATTAGTTGGTTTAATGGAATGATAAGATATATTCTCATTCCTACCTCCATTTTTTAACTAACTTGACTTACTGTTTTAGTTATTTTTTTTATATATTCTCTTAAAACATTCAACTCATTATCATTTAGATTATCAGTTCTGTAAGAGCAATACAAATTTTGTATTTCTTTTAATGCTCTTAAAAAATCTAATGCTAAAACTTTAGGTGAGACAATAACAGAGTTTTTTTCTTTTTGAGGGTAAACCATAATATGCACATCTTCATCAATCATTTTGAAAGTAAGTTGCTTATTATAAGTATACCCATAATCTCTAAAACTCACTTGTTTCCCTTTTGTAAGCAAATTCAAAATTGCTTCACTCATATCTTGTAATAACATAAAATGATGCATGGTATAAAATTCACAAATATTTTGATTATCATAATCAAATTCAATCAATGCATCAAACTCACATATATTCGACCAGTGCATCTCACCCCTTTTTATATCGTCAAGTGAATGATCTTCATCCAAAATAGTAATTCTTATCATATCATATATCCCTTTAGTAGTTTTGTAATAGAGTTTAATCATTTTAATGCTGTGTTCTTTTAGATGTTCTCATTCTTTTCGATATAAAAAAACACCCCTTTAGCATATCCAAAGAGGTGTTTCTTCGCAACTTTTTTATTAACACCGCAACTTTATTTCAAAGCTACATTCTCCACACATTTCACTATCTTATAAACCGCATTTTAGTTGTGCACCACAGTTCGTGCAGGTATTACAGCCGCCAATTTCCTCGACTTCTCCTTTGCGGCAGACAGGGCATGTATTGCCCACCTCAGAGCCAATTGTTACATCTGTCGAACGAAGGTCGGTAATCGTATCGACTAGTACGACATGCTGCATCTCCTTCTCGTCAAAGATTGATAATTGCTCATTGGTGTTTTCTTCTGCCTTCAGAGTTAATACCTGAGTATCACGCGATCCATCAACATAAACTGTACCGCCCTTGGCACCGCCGCGATATAAGCGTTGGTAAACTTTTTCAACCTGTTCCACACTGTATCCTTTTGGTGCGTTAACCGTCTTACTAATTGAACTGTCAATCCAGCGCTGGATGACACATTGAACATCAGCATGTGCTTCCGGAGACAGCTCCATTGCCGTTACAAACCATTTTGGCAGGTTTTCGGGATCCGCTTCCGGATGGCGGTCTAAGTATTCTTGTACGATATCGGCCTTTACTTCGATAAACTTTCCGAGACGACCGCTGCGGAAGTAAGAAAAGGAAAAATATGGTTCCAGTCCTGTGGAAACGCCAACCATTGTACCAGTACTTCCAGTTGGAGCAACGGTTAGCAAATGGGAATTTCTAATCCCATTTTCCAAAATCGCTTGACGAATATCTTCCGGCATCTTTTTCATATATCCTGTTTCGATAAATGCTTGGCGTAAGCGGTTTGTTTCATCTGGAGTTTCACCTGTTAAGAATGGGAAGCTTCCTTTCTCTTTTGCCAATTCAATCGAAGTACGGTATGCTGTCGTCGCAATGGTTTCAAATACTTGATCAACCAGTTTATTACCCTCAGGTGAGCCGTACTCCGTTTCGCAATAGATTAACAGGTCATGTAAGCCCATGACACCAAGACCAACACGGCGCTCACCTAGCGCTTGCTTTTTGTTTTCCTCTAAGAAGTAAGGTGTAGCGTTGATGACGTTATCCTGCATACGGACTCCAACGGCTACAGTCTTCTTTAATTTCTCGTAATTTACCGTTTTCTTTTCCTTGTCTGCCATTTCTGCCAGATTCACAGCAGCAAGGTTGCAGACTGAAAATGGTGCGAGTGGTTGTTCACCACACGGATTTGTTGCGACGACTTGTTGTCCGTATGCTTTGGCATTCGTCATGTCGTTGGCATTATCAATAAAGAAGATCCCTGGTTCTGCTGAGTAGGTAGCACAAATGTTAATTAAGTTCCACAGTTCCGTTGCCTTAATCTTCTTGTAAACACGGACTTTGTGTCCGAGTTTTTCCCATTCTCGGACATCGCCGATTTGGTGCCATTCTTCATTATAAATCTTCATTTCCGCGTCATCGTATTGTTCGACATATGGGAAACGAAGTTCATATTCACCATCATTTTCAACGGCTTCCATAAATTCTTTCGTCAGGCAAACCGAGATGTTTGCGCCTGTCAGGAATTCCGGGTTGTGGACAGAATAATTTCCTCCGTCCTTCAGTTTTTCTTCAGCTTCTTCGATAATTTCTTCAGAAAAGCCACCATTTCCAGGAAAGTCCTTGTAACGGACAATTCCTTCATACATCTCTCTTTCCTTCTCTGTCAACGGTGTAAATTTCAACTTATCCTTTGCCAGCTTTTTAATGGTATCATCATTCGTGTGTTCAATTAAAAACCGTAAAATTCTCGGATTTTGCATCTTCGAAATAATAAATTCAATAATATCCGGATGCCAGTCCGCCAGCATAATCATTTGCGCACCCCTGCGACTTCCACCCTGCTCAACCAAGTGCGTTAGTTTTGCGATGTCATCGAGCCAGGATACCGAGCCGGATGACTTGCCGTTTACGCCGCGGGCTAGTGTGTTTCTTGGCCGCAGTGTTGAGCCGTTTGTGCCGACACCGCCGCCGCGGCTCATAATTTCCATGACCTGTTTCCGGTGGTCGGAAATTCCTTCACGTGAATCGGCAACAAAAGGCATGACATAACAGTTAAAATAGGTTACTTCGGTGTCAGCCCCAGCACCATAAAGAACGCGTCCTGCCGGAATAAAGTTCAAACTGACAAGCTCTTGATAGAACTTCTCGGTCCATTCTTTCCGCTTCTCTTCGGTTTCCTCAACCGCAGCAAGGCCTGTAGCCACACGCCGGGCAATCTGTTCATAGAAGAGCTCGAGCGGTTTTTCAATCACGTCAAACGACCGCAAAATAACTCCTGTTTTGGCTTCTTCCGGATCATCCAACACTCCTCTGAATTCCTCTTCAATCAAAACTTTGGCTTTTTTCTTTTCCCAATCGATTTCCAAGATCGTTCCTAAACCTCGTGCCGGAAATTTTGGGTCCTCTTTTACCGTTAAAACAACAAAATCGCCATTCGAAAGGGTTATTTTTTCAGTATCTTTAAAGGTGTAACGATCCAACATGACTAATCTTGATACACCCTTGTGGGTTATTTTCATATCCGGGGTAATCGGATGTACCTGAGGAAATAAACGGATATCCTCATTCAACCTTTCAAAATCAATATTCAATTTTTGTCTAAACACAACAGACATGAGAACAACTCCTTCTAAAAATAAAATCTATTGTTTCCTGTTAGATTCTCGTCTGATTTTGCATATCTAGTTGCTTTGATATACATAACGTACCATATTAGCTCGGAAAAAATCAATATATTGTGTTAAATAAATTTAAATAGCCACTATATATTGTATGTCGAGCAAAAAACATTCATTTTGTCAAACTCAAAATTAAATAGATTTCAGAGAAAATAAAAGCTTTATCAAAGTTATTTACCAAAAACGACGAAATTTAACAAATTTCGCAGGTTGATTCTTTTTTTACATAAAAACATAAAAAAACGGCAAACGCCGTTCATCATACCATACCTATCTTCTAAAATTCCAGTCATCCGATTCATAGCGATTATGCGCCAGGCTATGAACATAATCTAATTCTTTTTCAGATAGTTGAAATGGTTCAAGATCAATATTTAGCCCTTCGGTAAAACCTTTGGAGAAGGCTTGCTTTGCTTCCTCCAATGAAATTTTTCTTGGACTGATTTCGTTGATCGGAACTGCCTTATCCTTAAACGATCGTTTCATTCGCTCCTTTATCCGCTTACTTGGATATTTGAATAAACTGAATAGCTTATCCTCATCTAAGTCCAGTAGGATGGAACCATGCTGAAGAATAACGCCCTTTTGCCTTGTTTGTGCACTACCGGCAACCTTCCTGCCTTCAACGACAAGCTCATACCAGCTCGGCGCATCAAAGCAAACCGCTGATCGTGGATTTTCCAGTGCATCCCGTTCTTCCATTGTTTTTGGAACGGCAAAATAGGCTTCTAAACCCAAATAATGAAAACCTTTTAAGATCCCTTCGGAAATGACCCGGTAGGCCTCTGTTACTGTCTTAGGCATATTGGGATGCTCCTCCGATACAACGACACTATATGTAAGCTCATGCTCATGGAGGACACCCCTACCGCCGGTTGGCCTTCTGACAAAACCAAGTCGATATCGTTTAACAGCATCCATGTCTATTTCCTTGTCAACCTTTTGAAAATAACCAATTGATAGGGTTGCCGGATTCCACCCGTAAAAGCGGATCACCGGCGGTATTTTTCCTTCACTGTGCCAGTTAAGTAAAGCTTCATCCAAGGCCATATTAAAAGCTGGTGAACAGCTTCCTGAATCAATAAAATACCAAATTTCTTTTCCCATCCAAAAACCCCGTTTACCCAAATTTTTTTCGTTTTTTAGTCTATCAAAAATAGAAGCTAAAGCAAAATATCTTGTATTTGGTATAATTTTACCCACATTATTTTTCATCATTGTTCTTTATCTTTAGGAGAATGACTTATATAATAAAAACTAGTGTAGTAATGCTTGAAAGGAGAAAAAAAATTGAGTTCATTCTATGTTTTATTAATTATTTTGGCCGCCCTCATTATTTACACCGTTTTCAATTATTTCTATCAAAAGAAAATCGTTAAGACGGTTACCGAAGAGGAGTTCCGAAAAGGGTATAGAAAGGCACAGCTCATCGATGTTCGTGAACCAAACGAGTTTGATGCCGGTCATATTTTAGGAGCACGCAACATTCCAATGTCACAGCTCAAAATGCGAATGAAGGAAATTCGTCCAGACCTCCCGGTTTATTTATATTGCCAAAGTGGGATGCGCAGTGCCCGAGCGGCGCAATTTTTATACAAAAAAGGCTATAAAGATCTAACCCAACTGCAAGGCGGATTTAAAAAGTGGACAGGCAAGATTAAAGCAAAAAAATAATTGATCATTAAGATTAAGCGGCTCTCTTGACATCTTCTAGTTCTTGAAAATGAGGGGTATCCTTTAACATTTTTAGGACAGCCCCTTTTTATAGTTCGGTCTTACTATTTCTTCCCATTAAATACCCACTTTCCAAACGTAATCACGTTCACAATAAAATTCGTTATGAACCCAGGGAGAAGTGGAGACCTCGCCCAGTAAAACTACTAAAAAATCTTTTCTCAGTTACAGTACTATGGCTTGCCCCCCATCGCGAAGGGTCACGGAAAGTAATAGTGGGCTCCAACTCCGTATGCCGTCCGCATACGACAACAAGATGTCCCCCCCGTCTTCCGTCTTCAGGAAAAGTATGGGTTACCGAGGTGATAACTGGTCCTGTGGTTTTCAGTATTTGTTCCAGCTGATTCCCATTTTTAATTACAATGGGAGCTGATCTCAAACTGTAACTCTCGCCGAGCTCAGCAAGTCCCTTATGTATCCATCCTTTAGGGGAATATGCATTTCGTTGTAGCCCTTCCACTAGTAATTCATACTGAGAGGGAACAGGCTTTCCAAAATAGGCTAAAATCATGCGAAGACACGCAAGACCACAAGCTCTATCACCCCAATAATCTGAGCCCTTTCCTGCACAAAGAACGCCCGCCGGCCATTCACCGGGTTCAAAACGTTGAGAATAACGAGGAATGCCTAAGCAATAGTTCATCCCGTTTGCCCACTTTTTGTCCCAGCGACTACATGACGTACTCGCCACACTGAAAGATTTCTTGCAGTTTCAGAAACATCACCTGCGAAGTCTAAAGACGCACGAAAGTCATGTGAATGAAAAGTAGCAATCTGAGAGTATAATGCTGCATTTCGGTTGGTCACATGAACTACTTGGACACCACGCGCTCTGAATGCAGGACCTAATAGATGTCCTGAGGAAAAAGCATTAACTATTCCGACTGTTTGTTGGTTGTATCCATCGTACAACATATTTTCACCCTCTTTTTTTGCTTATATAGATACGATAGGATCAAAGAAAAAACGATGAGCAAGGAGGCTGTCGATAAAGTGCTCCATGCTGCTGAAAACTTAGAGAGAAAAACAGACGTGATCACAAGACCAAATAAAGTACTAGCATTTAATATCGTGGTCCGAAATCCAAGCAGAATTGAAATTATTCTTTTGAAACACCTAAATTATAAAGATCCATATATGGACTGAAAATCATTACTTTTTGATTTTGTATCATAGCCTCCCGTTTCAAATTGATACCTTAATTATACAACAAAAAAGGTATAATCCTCACAAAAATGAGAAATTATACCTCTTTTTTAATTTGACACAGATAAAAGAACTTTGTTGATTCCAATATTATAGCTATTTTTCATTAATCAGGAGGACTTTTTCAATGCCCTCTGTGTATGGAGTCCTTTATTATGCCTTATGCTTGGTAGCGCAAAATTGGCTTCCGGGCTGCAGTTGTTTCATCTAGTCGGCCGACAACCGTTGTATGTGGTGCCTCTTGAACAATTTCTGGATTTTCCTCTGCTTCTTTGGCAATTTGAATCATCGCCTCAATAAAGGAATCAAGTGTTTCTTTCGATTCCGTTTCAGTCGGTTCAATCATGATACATTCTTCCACATTTAATGGGAAGTAAATGGTTGGCGGATGATAACCAAAGTCTAACAAACGTTTGGCAATATCCAGCGTCCGGACCCCCAATTTTTTCTGACGCCTGCCGCTTAGCACAAACTCATGCTTACAATGTCTGTCAAATGGCAGATCGTAATAGTCAGCCAGCCTTCTCATCATATAGTTGGCATTTAACACCGCATATTCAGTGACAGCCTTCAATCCGTCAGGTCCCATTGAACGAATATACGTATAGGCACGAACGTTAATGCCGAAGTTCCCATAAAAAGGCTTTACCCGGCCGATGGATTGCGGACGGTCATAATCAAGCACGTACTGTTCCCCCTGTTTTGTTACAAGCGGTTTAGGGAGAAATGGAATCAAGTCAGCCTTAACGCCTACAGGGCCTGAACCAGGACCTCCACCGCCATGTGGACCGGTAAAGGTTTTATGAAGGTTTAAGTGAACGACATCAAAGCCCATGTCCCCGGGTCTTGCTTTTGAAAGAACAGCGTTCAAGTTCGCCCCGTCATAATACACCTTTCCTCCAGCGGCGTGGACAATCTCGGCAATTTCAACAATATGCTCTTCAAATAATCCAAGCGTATTGGGATTGGTCAGCATTAATGCGGCGGTATCTTCACCCACGACCCTGCGCAAATCCTCCAAGTCCACAAGGCCCTTGTCGTTAGATTTAACGGTAATCGTTTCAAATCCGGCTACCGTGGCGGAAGCAGGGTTGGTTCCGTGTGCCGAGTCAGGGATAATCACTTTTGTACGCTCCATATCCCCATTTGCTTCATGGTAAGCCCGAATTAACATTAAACCAGTCCATTCTCCATGGGCACCGGCAGCCGGTTGCAATGTTACCTCGTCCATGCCGGTAATTTCTTTCAAGTGCTGCTGCAGATCATACATCAGTTCAAGCGCCCCTTGGACAGAGCTCTCATCCTGAAGCGGATGAATATGGGCAAACCCGTTCAAGCGGGCAACATTTTCATTGATTTTTGGATTGTATTTCATGGTACAGGAGCCTAATGGATAAAAGCCTGAATCCAAGCCGTGATTTCTTTTTGATAGAGCGGTATAGTGACGCATGATATCAAGTTCAGATACCTCTGGAAGATTAGGCTCTTCTTCACGCAGATAACCTTCAGGAAGAAGACCATTTAGCTCTGTTTCCGGAACATCCATTTCCGGAAGACTGTATCCAATTCGGCCCGGTGTGCTAAGTTCAAAAATCAGCTTCTGATCTTGATTATGCATGCATATCCCCCAATTCTCTTACTAAAGTATCAATCTCTTCCTTCGTTCTTTGCTCTGTCACAGCAATTAACATGTGATGAACCAAATCGGGATAATCACGGCCTAAATCATAACCGCCAATGATCCCTTTGTGCAACAGTTTTTGATTGATTTCTTTAACCGGACGATTTAACTTAATCACAAATTCATTAAAGCTATGGCCATCATATACTACTTCAAAGCCGGCTTGTTTAAAAGCATTTTTGGCGTAGTGGGCCTTTTGCAGGTTGGCAGCGGCGATTTCGCGAATCCCTTTTTTGCCAAGTGCAGTCATGGCAACAGCAGCAGCCAGGGCATTTAACGCTTGGTTGGAACAGATATTAGATGTTGCCTTATCACGACGGATATGCTGCTCCCGTGCCTGAAGCGTCAATACAAAGCCGCGACGCCCTGCTTCATCCGTTGTCTGGCCGACAAGGCGTCCTGGAACCTTGCGCATTAACTTGCTGGTGACGGCAAAATATCCGCAATGCGGACCGCCGAAAGCGGTTGGAATTCCGAGAGGCTGAGCATCGCCAACAACGATATCCGCACCAAACTTGCCAGGAGGTGTTAACACTCCTAATGATAATGGATTGGAAGAAACAACAAACAGCGCTTTATGTTCGTGGATCACTTCCTCCAGTTCTTTTAACGGCTCAATTCTTCCGAAAAAGTTGGGATATTGAAGGATTACTGCAGCAACATCCCTTTTGACCAATTTCTTTAACGCCTCTACATCTGTTATCCCATTGTTAACGGGAACTTCAACCACATCAAGATATTGACCCTTTGCATATGTTTTTAAAACATCACGATATTCCGGATGAACAGCGCTGGAAACAACGATCGTTTTGCGCTTTGTATGGCCTGCGCTTAACATCGCCGCTTCGGCAAGGGCAGTGCCGCCATCATACATCGAGGAATTCGCCACTTCCATTCCGGTTAATTCACAGATCATCGTTTGGAATTCAAAAATAGCTTGAAGCTCCCCTTGCGAGATTTCCGGCTGATATGGTGTATATGCCGTATAAAATTCAGACCTTGAGAGAACATGGTCGACAATCACTGGAATATAATGGTCGTAAACCCCGGCTCCGAGGAATGAGACATTTTCTTTTAGATCGGCATTCCGCTTGGCCAGCTTAAACAGTTCTTTCATTAAACCCGTCTCAGATTTAGCCGGCTTAATATTGTATTGCCCCTTGAATTTAACTTTTTCCGGAATATCGCTGAATAGGTCATCGATACTGGAAACACCAATGGTTTCAAGCATATCCTTTTGATCTTGTTCAGTCATTGGTAAATAACGATGTTTCATGCTTCTGCCCCCTTCTGTTATTTCTTTTCCCTTTTATAAAAAGGTGTTGAAATGATTTTGGCTCTTAATCTTTTCCCACGAATTTCCACTTCTATTTCAGTATCAAGCTGCGCATACTCCGAAGAGATCAGAACAAGCCCAATATTTTTCTTTAAAGTTGGTGACTGAGTTCCGGTAGTAACCTCGCCAATCCGCTCCTCGTCTTTATAGACAGCGTAACCGTGACGCGGGATACCGCGGTCAATCATTTCAATCCCGACAATTTTTCTTGACAGACCGTTTTCTTTTTGTTTCACCAAGGCGGCTTTGCCAATAAAATCGGTTGCTTTATTTAACTTCACGGCAAACCCAATGCCGGCCTCAAGCGGGGAAATTTCCGCTGATAGTTCTTGACCATAAAGTGGTAAGTTGGCTTCAAATCGCAACGTATCCCGGGCACCTAAGCCGCACGGGACAACCCCTTCCTCCTTACCCGCTGCCAGAATGGCGTGCCAAATTTCAACCACGTCATTGGCGTCGCAATAAACCTCAAAGCCGTCTTCTCCGGTGTAACCAGTTCTGGAAACAAGTGCATTTTTCCCAGCGATGTCAACGTTTTGGCGAAACTTGAAAAAGCCGATGGTGTTTAATTCCGATGTCGTCAGCTTTTGAAGAACTTTCTCTGCCAGAGGTCCTTGAAGGGCTACCTGAGCAGTGGTTTCAGATAGGTTCTTGAGCGTCACATTACCTTCCAAATGCTTATTAAGCCACTCGTAATCTTTTTCCAGATTTGCAGCATTAACAACCAGAAGGTAGTGTTCATCTTCCAATTTGTAGACAAGCAGGTCGTCAACTGTTCCGCCGGTTTCATAACACATTGCTGTATATTGTGCAGCACCATTATTCACCTTAGAAATATCGTTTGTCATCATCTTCTGTAAATAAGCTAAGCTGTCAGAACCCTTGACCTCAATTTCCCCCATATGAGAAACATCAAATAAACCAGCTCTGGCGCGGACAGCTTCATGTTCTTCTTTAATGCTGGAAAATTGGACAGGAAGCTCCCAGCCGCCAAAGTCGATCGTTTTTCCTCCGTATTCCTTATAAACAGGAAACAGCGGAGTACGTTTTAATTCTGCCATCATGAAATCCCCCTTTTTTCGATGATCGTATAATGAAATAACCTCTTATAAAAGAGATAATTACCCTATTCAATAGATCTTTAGCCAAAAAAAGACAGAGTTCCCCCTTTATTTAAATAAGGGAGTCTCTGTCCTTTTACCTGAAAGTTTAACCTAAATGGCTTTCCCCTTGGGTAGCTGCTTAAAGCAGCACTCTCCAGAGTTGCGTCAAACAAGAGTTCTTTTGCCTGAGAGATTCACAAGAATTGCTTGCTCCTTCGGCGCTACAAAAGTAGTCTCTCCCCTTGTTGTCATTCGCATATATAAAATTTTCCAATTGGGTCATACTATATGTACTAATAAAAATTCCAGGTTATTTTTAAATATTTTAAACATTCTAATGCTAACATCATCCTACCATTAAGCAGCATATTGAGCAAACATTTTTTCGGAAAAGAGGCTGAAAACAATGAAGGTAGAAATTGAATTTGATTCCTCCTGGCAGGATGATTTTTTGGAAAAAATAGACGATGACGGTCCATGGGGAGTTTGGAACCTTTTTAAACTTGCTATTGAAGCGGAAAAACACTTAATCATCCCGGAATTTGAAGGCTTACAGGCACCAAAGCACCTGCCTAATTTAACCCCTCTTCCCCATCAAGTCGAAACCGCCAAACAAGTCATTGAAAACATGAATGGCAAAGCAATCCTTGCTGATGAAGTCGGACTAGGAAAAACAATCGAAGCAGGGCTGATTTTAAAAGAATACATGATCCGCGGATTAGTCAAAAAAGTGTTAATTCTTGTCCCCGCTTCGCTTGTCACCCAATGGGGCCAAGAACTCAACAGCAAGTTTTTTATCCCAGCTGTTACCCAGAAAAAAAGCTATGTTTGGGAGCAATGCGATGTGGTGGTTTCCTCGATTGATACAGCTAAACGAAATCCTCATCGGGATATAATTTATCAACAGGATTATGACTTAATTATTATCGATGAAGCTCACAAACTGAAAAATAATAAGACAAAAAACTACGAATTTGTGCAAAATCTTAAAAAGAAGTTTTGCTTACTGTTGACTGCTACCCCGATTCAAAATAGGGTAGAAGAAATTTTTAACCTTGTTTCGCTGCTAAAGCCGGGGCACTTAGGCAGTGAAACGGCCTTTTATGAAAAATATAAGCGGGATTCCCGTTCTTTAAATGATAATCAGCATTTAAAAGAATTAGTCAATAAAGTCATGATTCGCAACCGCCGTGCGGATACGGGAATTGAATGGACGAAGCGGCATGTTGAAACGATTGCGATTGAATTCAGTTCAAGCGAACGGGAATTATATGAAGCCATTTGCAGTTTAAAAAATGAAGGCGATTGGCTGCAAACGAGTGCTTTTTCGGTGATGACCCTGCAGCGGGAAGCTTGCAGCAGCAGAGAAGCCGTTTTTTATACATTAAAAAATATGCTCCAGAAAAGGGAAAACCCTTCAATGGCCTTTCAACAGCAAATGGAGCTTTTAATCAAAAAAGTTGAAGCGGTGCAAACAAACTCAAAAGCAAATAAAGCGTTGGAATTGATCCAAAATATTCATGATAAGGTGATCATTTTCACAGAATACCGCGCCACCCAATTGTACCTTCAATGGTACTTAAAACAACATGGTATCACCTCTGTTCCTTTTCGCGGCGGATTTAAGCGCGGTAAGAAGGATTGGATGCGCGAGCTCTTTCAAAAGCAGGCCCAGGTGTTGATTGCCACAGAAGCAGGCGGTGAGGGAATCAATTTGCAATTTTGCCATCATATTATCAACTTTGACTTACCTTGGAATCCAATGAGGCTGGAACAGCGGATTGGCCGAATCCACCGCCTTGGCCAGGAAAAAGATGTGAAAATCTATAATTTTGCGATAAAAGACACGGTTGAAGAACATATATTAAAACTGCTTTATGAAAAAATCGAGTTATTTGAGCGGGTGATTGGCGAACTGGATGAGATCTTAACAAAGCTTGGCATTGGGAATATTGAGGAACACTTGATTGATATATTTGGTGAGTCTAGTTCAGAAGGTGAAATGAGAATCAAGATGGAAAATCTATCTTCGATGATTGAATTTGCCGATAGTATGAAGGAGGGAGGATCACAACATGCAGCAGCAGGAAATACATAACTTTCTTTTACAATATTTTCAGGCTAACGATTGTCCCATTCTGGAAAACAAGCCCGGCTACATAACGGTCCAGTTAACCGTCAAACTGGATAAAGAGCTGATGAATCGTCCGTTCTATTGGCATTATTTAGAAAAGACCGGTGGTATCCCCAACCCTATGAAGCTGACTTTGATAACCGATCATAATGCAGCGCCGAATCATCTTAAAGGGGAATCTATTCATTTTGGTTCACCACGGCTGCACCAGATATTTGCCTCTACTAAAAATTTGGCCAAATATATTCGTTTATATGAAAATCATCAGCAAGGAACACAGCAGACACCGCTATTGCCCTGGTTATGCATGAATGTGAAAATTTCCTATCAATGTGATCGGAAACGCGATCAGTTCCGATCAATTGGTCTCCAGCTTATTCATGGTGCCCTAGTGGAAAATTTTCATGATCGTCTGTTACAAATACCGTTAACACCTAAGATACCTGACTATTCCTTTACCATATCGCCATTAATCAAGCCCAAAAGCGGCATTGTCCGAATTGAAAAATACCTAAAATCACTGATTATGGAGGATGACCATACATGGGCAGAGGAGGCGAAACAGCGCTGGGAACAAGATTTGCGCCTTCTCGATCATTTCTATGAAGATATCGAAGGAGAAAATGAAAACTACGAAACAGAAAAACAAGCACTCCAAGAACAGTATGAACCCAAAATAAAAATCTCTTTCATCAATGGCGGCCTCTTTTACTTAACAGAAAAAATGATCTAAAGGCGGTGTCAGGCACCAATCAGACTTTGCAGAGGTGTCTGACACCTTAGTTTTTTTATCAACCACAAAAATTTCGGCAAAAATAATTTATTTTTTTTAAAAATAAAGAAGGAAAAAGGAGAATAGTGTCGAATAAAGAACAAGGACAAAATAATAAAGGTGGTGTTTCCGATTGTAAGTGAAATTGAAATGTTAGCTGACCGAATCATTTCAGATGCAGCAAGAAACCAGGCGACAGATATTCACATTATTCCTCGCAAGACCGATACACTCGTGCAAATCCGTTTAAACAACAAACTCATTCCCCGATTATCACTTCCAAAAGATGAATGCGACAAACTCATTTCCCACTTTAAATTTACAGCCAATATGGATATCGGTGAACGCAGACGCCCGCAAAGCGGTGCAATTGTTTGCAATGTAAACGGACAACTAATCGGTCTGAGATTATCCACACTTCCTTCGAACAACAGCGAAAGCCTCGTGATCCGCCTGTTACCGCAGCAGGAACAAATCCCTTTTCACCAGCTCTCACTCTTTCCGGCAATGACGCGCAAATTATTAGCGCTGCTCAAGCATGCCCATGGCCTGATTATCTTTACCGGGCCGACTGGATCCGGTAAAACAACAACCTTGTACTCGTTATTAAACGAAACTGCACACCTCTTTCATCGTAATGTCATTACGCTCGAAGACCCGGTTGAAAAAAACTATGATTCCGTTCTGCAAGTCCAAGTGAATGAAAAAGCTGGTGTTACCTATGCAGCCGGCTTAAAAGCAATTCTCCGTCATGACCCGGACATTATTATGGTGGGGGAAATCAGGGATGCGGAAACAGCAAAAATTGCCGTAAGAGCTGCGTTGACTGGTCATTTGGTACTCAGTACGATGCATACGCGAGATGCAAGAGGCGCGGTATTCCGTCTCCATGAATTTGGGATCAACTGGCTGGAGGTAGAGCAAACATTAATTGCGATTACGGCTCAAAGATTAGTGGAGTTGACTTGTCCATATTGTGAAGGCGAGTGTTCACCACATTGTTATTCAAGCGGCAGATGGAAACGCGCAAGTGTATTTGAACTTTTATCAGGGAGAAATTTAACCGCAACGATGAGAGCAGCGAAGGGGGAACAAGTCAAAGTAAAATATAAGACGTTAAAAGAAGTGATCAAGAAAGGAATTGCGCTAGGTTACATTCAAGAATCTGAATATGAGCGGCTGGTGTATGATGATGAAGAAACGTAAATGGTCGGTACATGAGCAGGCGAGTTTCTTAAAAAGAATCGGCGAGCTGCTTGCAAGAGGTTATCCAATCGCTGACGCAATTGAATCGATTTCTTTGCATTTACCGGCTTATCGAAAGCTGGAATTACAGGATTGTTTAAGAAAATTACGAAAGGGACTTCCGTTTCATGAGGTCCTGCAAGCACTTGGTTTTCATCAAGACTTAATCGGATATATCTACTTTGCCGAACGGCATGGCAGCTTTGCCGAGGCACTTCAAGAAGGCAGCAGCCTCGCGCTATTAAAAGATCGGGATTTAAAAAGATTATTAAAAATGCTGCAATATCCGATTTTACTCATCATTATTACCTGCTTTCTTTTTATCTTTGTGCAAAACACCTTACTTCCCAAGTTTACCGGTCTATTTTCATCTTTAGGCCTGGAAGTGAATTTCTTCACAAAAGTCATCTATGCTTTTGACCGATATTTTCCGATCGGTATGGAATTGCTACTTGCCCTCCTGTTGTTAACAGCAATCTACTATTATGGCAGCTTCCGAAAATTACCTATTTTAAAGCAGCGCGCACTGCTTTCCCGCCTCCCTATTATCGGCAGGATCCTCAAATTGCTGTTTACCCACTACTTTTCCATTCAATTAAGTTTTCTGTTATCCGCTGGAATATCCGTTTCCGAAGCGCTGATCTTGTTTGAACAAAATAAAAAACAGCCTTTTTACAGTGCACTGGGCAAGGAAATAAAAAGAAAACTGATCACCGGTGAAAAATTAGAATCAATTTTGGGATCATTCCACTTCTTAGAATCTGAATTTCCAATGATCGTGAAACACGGTCAAGAGAATGGAAAATTAGAGCAGGAATTATTATTTTTCAGCAGGCACTGTATCAGCGTCATGGAGGAGCTGATCGAAAAATGGATAAGAGCCATCCAGCCGATCCTATATTTACTTATCGGCTTCCTGATTGTATCGATGTATTTAGCGATTCTTTTACCCATGTTTCATTTATTAGATGGGATTTAATGACTGGAGGTAATGAAAATGAAGAAAAAATTATTCAGGAATGAAAAAGGTTTCACTTTAATCGAAATGATGATCGTCATGCTGATCATTTCCATCCTGTTAATCATCACAATTCCAAACGTCGCCAAACATAACTCCAACATCAATAAAAAAGGCTGCGAGGCCTACGTTAAAATGGTCGAGGCAGAAGTCCAGGCATATCAAATGGACAAACATAAAATTCCATCACTTCAAGATCTAAAATCAGATGGTTACTTAAAAGATACCCAAGGATGCCCGGACGGTCATGAAATAGTCATTGATGGAGAAGGCAACGTCACGGTAAAAAATCAAGCATCTGGTTCTTAAAATGGAAAAACAGAAAGGATTTACGCTAGTCGAGGCATTATTCGTCCTCTCCATCTTTATGATTATTTCTTTGGTAACCGTCTTTTCCTTAAAACCACAGCATTCTGTGGTGGAAGAAGCGGCATTTTTAACACAATTACAATCAGACCTCTATTTTGCCCAAAATTATGCAATCGCCCATCAGCATCAGGTCTTGATTATTTTTCTCCCTAGCCAATATAAATACACAATTTCTGAACGTACAGAACTGCCGCCTTTTTTAGTAAGAAGCTATTCAAAAAATATCTATCTTACTGAAGGCTCCCTTCCATTAACAATCAAATTCCTGCCCAATGGCAATGTAAGTGATTTTGGTTCCATCCTGATTCATACTAAAAATAACAAATATAAGTTAACCTTTTTGATTGGCAGGGGGCGTTTTTATGTTAAAGAACAATAAAGGATTTTTTTTGCTTGAACTGTTATTATCCTTGGCAGCCGTGTTCATGATTGGCATCTATTTGATTCCGCTTTTTATCGATCTAAGGGAGCAATCGATAAATCTGGAGATGGAGAAAAAGGCGCGGCAAATCATGTATGAAGAACTTCAGGCAAAACTCAATGACTCACAAGCCTACACAAGTGGATCGCTTAGTCAAAACGGCGTCAATTACCAAATTCATTGGAACGATCGTAACGAAAACGGCCTAAAGGAGGTTTGCGTAAGCGCTGATGGAAAAACACGTCACAGCAAAATTGAAGTTTGCGGCAAACTCGAATGAAAATGCCTTTACATTAGTCGAGGCGCTGTTTGCTTTATCTATTTTTTCGATTATTGTGTTTTTGCTGGCACCGATTTTTCAAATCATCCTTGATCATCGGGATAACCAAATCAGACTGCAGGAGATGGAATGGGAAGTTTTTTGCAGCCAGTTTAAAAAAGAAATTCGCTTATCAACCGAGGCAAAAGTCGAGTCTGGCCAATTGATCCTCACAAAAGGCAAGGATTCGATTATTTATGAAAAATACGAAACGAATTTACGCAGGCGTGTAAATTTTACCGGTCATGAAGTAGTGCTGCAAAATGTATCACAGCACGCCTTCGAATTATTAAATAATGCTGTAAAAGTAACCGTTAAAAATAATTTAGGGAAGGAATATTCTGTTATTGCCTTTTCATTAGTCGATTGGAAGACGGACCCATGAAAAAAAATGAGAAAGGATTTACTTATCCCTTAACCTTATGTCTATTGATTGTTTTTTTACTATTTTTTTCAATGAATGTTGGGCGATTACTATTTGAACGAAAAGTAGCTCATGAAACCGAAACCATTTTACAACAGGAATATTATTATCTATCCACGGTGAAGAAAATAGAAAAAACCATTGAAGCAACAGGGTCCATACCGAAAAACGGGAAAATACCCTATCAAGAAGGCGTTATGGATTACAAAACGGAATTACCCGCAGGTGACAGTCAAAAGGTGAATTTCACTCTTCGACTTCATTCCGGTATAACGGCTTATGGCAGCGGGGTTTTTGATCTGCAAACGATGAAATTAATAAAATGGACAGAATTGCAATAGGTTGTTTTGAGATTAGAAAGCCTGGATATACTTTTAATGTATTCATAAAGGCAGGTGTTTCTGATGAAAACGAATGATTATATAAAATATATGACCCAAACACTTGTTAAATATGCCGATCAACCGCGAGAAGAACGAAAAAGACAGCGGCTGGAACGAAAGCAAATGAAAGGGTCATTTTGGTACCGCTGGTTCGGGATTCTTCCATATGTACTTTATTCCGCAGTAAGGCGAAAAAGAAACTTTAAATAAAGTGTATAGAATCCCAAGGGAACTGTGACCCTTGGGGTTATTTTGATTCATTTTTCTAATTTTAACACCCAATTGTTACAATCTAGCGACAGTAAATGTGAACATTTTCTAAACATATAGTGTTAATATTGTAAACCGCATTCCTTCTTTACTTCTCCTGTATTATAATGTGTATTATTAAAGGTGGCCTGAGGTGAGACAGATGGAACAAACATTAAAGATTACTAACGTTTTGTCAGATCCAACACGATACTACATTTATCAGTATATTACGAAACGTCATAAAGAAGTGACAGTTCAAGAAGTAGCGGATAATTTTAATATCCACCCGAATGTGGCGCGGTTGCATCTATCAAAACTTGAAGATGTCAATATGCTTGTATCAGAAACGAAGAAAACCGGAAAAGGCGGAAGACCCAGCAGATTATATCGTTTATCCGACGATGTGATCCAACTTCATTTCCCATTCCGTGATTACATGTTGTTATCAAAGGTAGCTATCCAAACAATGCTAACACTTGGAGAGGCTGGAAAGCAGGCGCTTTTTTTAACAGGGAAACGATTTGGCGCTGAATTAATTGAACAAGAAAAGGCAAAAAGATCACTGAGTGATGAATTAAACTTTGATGAAAAGTTAAGTTTATTACAAAATGCTGCTACCCTAGCTGGCTTCTACCCTGAATTTGAAGCCAACGGTGATAAAACAAAAATTTATTTTCAAATTTTTAATTGCCCATTTAAAGAAGTGGCAGAAGAGCACGAAACAGTTTGCAGCATGCACCAAGAATTCCTCAAGGGCATGTTTGAAGTCTTATTCGATTCTGTCCAATTGGTTGAAAAAGAAAATATCATTTCTGGATGCGAAACTTGCTCCTATCAAGCACTTGTAACAAACTAATACGAAACCATTATTTACATTCTGCCGACTTTTACTTTATAATATTGTATTGATGGTATCGTAGGGTAAAAGGAGGGGATACATATGGATCGCATGTTTAGAGTTTGTGGTTTCTGGACAGGCATTTTTACGGTCATGTTTTTTCTAGGTGGTATGGATAAAACAGCCATGCTTTTCTTAGCTCAAACTGGTTTCTTTGTCCTGCTAAGCTATCTAAAACTTTCTGAGCGTATGTATATGTATGTGTTTGGGGCCTATCTGACCATTTTCTTTGCGGGCTTCACATACTGGACTACGTTCATGATGCCATTGGGTGGACAGTAAGTTTTAAAAGAAACGCCGGATAAATTTCCGGCGTTTTTTCATGACAAAATAGCATCACTCATATGATTTAATCCTTTTTGCTGGATAACAATCTGAAAATAGGAACTGATTCCACCGGGCATAATTAGGCTGCGAATCGCCCTGTTTCGCCTGCTCACTTCTGAAAACGGGTTCGGGTCATAATGATCCTCTAATTCCTTTAAAATTCCGGCTTTTAACAAAAATTCATCCTGTCTCAGCTTTGTTACAAATTGCAGATTGAGGTCGTTACCTTTTTGAATCAAATGATCAATATGGATATGGCTGGTAATATCCATTTCACCGGGATGCAGAAGCACGTTATCAATCAGCTGATGCTGATAAAACCCTCTTAAGCTCCCTCTCGCTCTCCGCGGATCCATCCATTCCTCTCTTGTATAACCATAATCCGCCGTCACCACTATTCCTCTTATCAAAGCTGAGGCAATTTGTTGCAGCATATCGTTCATTGCTAGGGGAATCTCCAGCCGTTGCCGTTCTAGTAAATCAATTTGATTTTCCTGCAAAAAAGAAATAATCTCTTGATTTGTTAAAGGCACTTTATGTTCAATTAGCTGATCAGCTTTCATCCCAATCATGATTTCAAACAGCTGGGCATTTTCTTTTTCAATGACATGGACCGGTAATGCATCAAAAAGCTCATTAGAAAAAATCATCCCCTCCATTGAATTCAAATCAGCTAAACGTTCATATTGAGAAACGAATGGAAATGGTTCTAACAATTCTTTTTGCAGCATTCGATGATAGGGACTGGTCTCAATGATTATGTATTGTATGGGTGTCTTGATCGTGGCTGTCCACTCTTGCAAAAATGCATGTGCAAAGCGGCCATTACCGGCACCAATCTCGCAAAAATAATAGGGAATCTTCGTCTTTTTACACAGGGCAGCAAACCACTTAGCCATCAATCTTCCATAGACATCAGAAATATTACTGGTAGTAATAAAATCTCCTTGGCGGCCTATTTTTTGTTTTGCTTTCATATAATAGCCGTATTCCGGATGATAGAGGGCTGCGGACATGAAGTCAGCATAGGTTATTAAATGACCGGGTGAATCTAAAATTAACTTTTCTAAATAGGGAATCATACATACTCCTTTTTACATTAACACTATTGACATAGTGAAAACTTTATTATATTGTAAATGTAGTAGCTTAACAATATCCCCTCCCATTACATGAATAGAACATCCCCCAGAAAAGCCCTTCACATAAGAAGGGCTTTTCTATTGGCAGTTTGGGCCTATCAGATTGCAGGAGTCTTAGCGATCCTCTTTATAAAAAACCATTCAAGAACGGATTGCTATCCATTTCCGCGGCAATCGTAGTCACTCCCCCATGACCAGGTAATACATACGTTTCCTCCGGAAGTGTTAAAAGTTTATCATGAATACTCTTCAACAACATCGATTGATTTCCGCCCGGCAAATCGGTACGGCCGATACTGCCTTGAAACAAGGCATCCCCCGCGATGACGACTCCTTCATTCTCAAAATAATATGAGACACTTCCTGGTGAATGGCCTGGTGTATGAAAAACCGTCATCGTAAAGTCAGCAATTTTCATTTTCCCTTCATTTTGAATCAGCTGATCAGCAGGATTCACTTTAATAGGTTCGATCACAGAAAAAAACTGCGATCCATTTAAAGCTGGGTCCAAAAGCCATTTTTCCTCCTGTTTATGAACATAAACTGGAATATGGTACGTTTCGCGAATTTCTTCTACAGCACCGATATGATCAAAATGAGCATGGGTTAATAATATTGCTAACGGTTTTAAGCTTCTGGATTGAAGTAAACTGATCAGTTTCTTCGCTTCACCGCCCGGATCGAAGATTAAACACGAGCGATCAGGATTCTCGACGATATAGCAATTTGTTTGTAAGCTCCCTAAGGGAAGTTGTTGCCATTTCATGAACGGTACCTCCAAATTGGAATGACGATAATACTTATTTTAACACTATTCAGCAAAAGAAAAAAAGAAATCATCATGGCTAAATCAAAGCCGCTTATGAATATTACTTTTTTATCCTCGACAAATGTCAGAAAAAAATATAAAATAGGAAAGGAATGTATATAATATTGTTACATAATTTTTTCTAACAATGGGCAATAGCCATAAAGGGGGATTATTCATGGGATTAGTTATTATTTTTGGGTTAGTTACGCTGCTTGCAGCAATTGGTGCATTCACTGCCCTAAAGAATAAAAATCTTTTAGGGGCATTTTGGGGAATTGCTTCATTTGCTGTTTTTGGCTGGTTTACCGTTATGACTGTTATTCATTCAGGATTTCCAACAGGAACTCATTAAATGAACACTCGCCGACTGGCAAGTCCTGAAGGACGATTCATGAGGCGTTGTTGAATTTATGCGACATAGGAAAGAAAAGTGCAAGCGCCTTCGGAACAGGTATAGGTCTTGTTCCTGCAAAAAGACTGTCCAGCGACAGTCTTTTTTTAACTCCTTATTCCTTTAAGGCCTGATAAAGTTTTCTTTCATGAAGATCAATTATTTTTTCAAAACGATTGCCGTATAGAAGCGCTTCTCCGGAAGGAGCAAAAATTACTGGCTCATTTTCCAAGCCCCCCATGATGAGTTGTTTCTCCTCTTTGTTAAGATTATATTTCACAAGGTCAAAACCGCCAGTATAGGTGTCCGCCTCCCCACTATTTCTTGGCTGGAGGGTAATGAAGCTCCCACTGGATTCGTTATAATCAAAATAAGGAACCAGCCAATCTGAAAACTTTGTCAATTGAGGAATTGAAAATGAAAATAATTGCTTAAACTCTCGATCATAGAAGGAATAAATCGCATTGGATCGTTGTTGATCGTTGACTGTTATTGTCATCAGCAGATGAGGAAATGCTGAGAATTGGATCAGATCCTTAAACAAAGGTGTCTCTTTTCCTGTCTTTAAGTCCTTCCTGATCAGCGGGGCAACTAATACAGGTTGTTCCTTATCCCAATTTACATAGGCCAGTTGGGTTTGAGACAACCACTTTATAAAAGGCTGTGACAGGGAAAGCTTAGTAGTCTCATTATTTTTTAGATCCATTAATAGTACTTTAAAGGTCCAATCCTCGGCAAATTCAGTAATCAGTACTTTCGACTCATCATAAGGATTCCATTCATATGCTAATTCATGAGAAACAAGTACTTTCTTAAGCAGCACTGTTCCATTCATATCAATAATTGTGACCACTCCCTCGTATGTTGAAGGAGAAGAGTGAATTAACAGATACTTTTTGGCAGGGCTGATCTGCAAGGAAACGATAGGATGATCACTATGAAAAATCAATTCGCTTTTTCCCGATAAAAGATCATAGCGATAGACATTTGATGATTGCTGAAGATTGGTTATGTAAAGAATTTGGGTATCTGTAAGCCAGCCAGCAATTTTATCAAATTCACCTTCTGGAATGGCAATCGGTAATTTCCATTCCCTAACATGTGAAGCAGGAATGTCTTTGGTTTTTTCAGTTGCCACCGGAACACTCACTTTTGGTTTTTCCGGTTCCTGTTGCATGCAGGCACTTAATAGCAGGGGTATTACAACAAAAAGAATCGCCAAATCAGACAAGTTTTTATGTAATCGAAGCATTTTCCCCCTCCCCCAATTTTCTCTATCTATTAATACGAATAAAATGGCAAATATGTTTCAAATTTTTCTGAATTATTTCAGAGACAGGAAATAAGTCCTACATTTAAGATTATCCAAATAAAAAGCCTGCAGGCAGGCTTTTTAGCTTTCAATCTTTTCTTTTATCAACCAGGCGGCACCGATTACTCCGGCATCATTCCCTAATGTAGCAAGTGTCAGCTTTGTTGAGGCGCGTACCGCGGAAAAGGCAAAACGTTCAAATTGTTCTCTTACAGCTTTCAGCAAGATATTGCCTGCTTTTGAAACACCGCCGCCCAGAACGATTTTTTCTGGATTTAAGGTATTAGCGATGTTGGCCAATGCCAATCCTAAATAGAAAGCGACCTCATCCAAAACATGATTAGCTAATACATCCTGATTTCGGGCACAATCGAAGACATCTTTTGCCGAAATATAGCCATTGGCCGTATATTTTTCGGCAAGTTCCCCTGCCATTGTCGGCTTTGCAAGTACTTCCTTCGCTAACCTAACAATTCCGGTTGCAGAAGCCACTGTTTCCAGACAGCCTGTCTTTCCACAGTTACACTGAGCCCCCCCAGAAGGAATAACGGTAATATGACCGATTTCACCCGCAGCACCATTCATTCCTTGGACTATCTTTCCGTTGGTGATGACACCACCGCCAACCCCAGTTCCTAAGGTGACACAAACAAGTTCCTTTGCCCCATTCCCGGCACCCTTCCACATCTCGCCTAAAGCAGCACAGTTGGCATCATTTTCAATGATGGCCGGAAGCGCTGTCGCTGCTTCAAGATAATCCTTTAGCGGAAAATTATCATGCCAGCCCAAGTTTACTGCATTTAAGATGACACCTGTTTTATAATCCACAGGTCCCGGTGCTCCCATACCAACACCAAGCAGCTGATCCTTCTTCTGACCCAGGTTTCCCAGCTTTTCAGTGATTGAATTAGCAATATTTCTCGTTATATTTTTTCCTTTATCAGTATTGTCTGTGGGGATTTCCCATTTCTCAATAATTTCTCCGTCCAATGTTATGAAAGCAATCTTAGTGGTCGTGCCACCTAAATCAACGCCGGCTATCCATTGTTTTGTCAACTTATTTCACCTGTCTTTTATCTTTTTCCATTTGGATTTCATGTCTTAACAGCAAAAGGGCGCTCTGGTATTCACGAGGTTCGATTAATTGTGATTGATACAATTCCTTTAATTCCACTTCCATTAATTCAAGGTCCGCAATCCGATCACCAATATAAATGATTGTCCCAAATTGTTTAAGATACTGCTGTATATCATAGATTGTTTTCATTGAAATGTGCCACCTGCCTTTCATTTCTTCTTTGTTACCCTTAAAGCGGAGAAGCAAATGACCTTTTTGGCGGTCGCCCGTAAACAGCTTGAAGATAATAACGTAATACTGAGCCCTCTTTCCATTCAAAGTATAACCTATGACAAAACGAATCCTCAAGGGCAATATACTCTTTCATGTTTAATTGAAAACTTGCCGACTGGCAAGTCCTTAAGGACGTTCATGAGTCCTAGTTGAATGTATGCGACATCGGAAAGAAACATTAATAGTCATGAAATTGTCCTTTTCTTGTCATTGGCTGCTTCATTTTCCCATATAACAATAGTAGGACAAACACATCTCTGTCCCGGGAAGGATGAAAGCAAAAATGAAAAGGGTTTACATTTTAGTCGGGATGATGATTCTTTTCTCGGCATTTTATACAATTAAAGAGCATCTAAAACAACCGAAAGCACTTGAAAGTATTACCTTCTTTCCAATTGCGACAAATGTTACGTTTAAAACCGCCAGTACTTCACTTAACCTAACCGGGCAAAAAATTTTATGGAGGATTCACTCAACACTTGACCGCCAAGCTTATTTACGCCAAGATGCCGGCTTGTTGTATTCGAACGGCCGGCTCATTGGTACGTTAGCTGACTGGAAGCAGCATACGGACAGCCTATCGCAAACGAAAGCAATCCCCGCTTTAGAAAACGCTTTGTGGCAAGCAATCACTTTCCACCATGCTGAATTGCATGAAAAAGGCGAAGACATTTTCAGTGCACAACGGATGACACAGGATCAGCTATACGTAATCAAGCAAACTACAGACAGCTATATTGGCTTCCATACCCCCAAGACGGCCGCCCAAAACCGTTGGAAAACCAACCTGGATGAACAAACGCGGCGAATGATGCAATACAGTCTAAATAAAGGTGTCAGGCACTACCGCATTCACCTAGACGAATATGATGTATATCCGTTGGATGTTTTTTCCAAAATGGCCAGCAACCACTTCCCCGGTTTTAACAAAGAAGAAACAGCCATGTTCATTGGCCGTCTGTGGGAAGGGCTTTATAAAAATTATTTACTTGGAATCAAGAAACAGGATGGTACAATAATAGATCCCAAAGGCAGTACCCTCCCGCTCATTTTAATAGCAAAAGATAAAACCCATTTACTGGTGTTAACCGAAACAGCCAAAGGTGAACCTATTCTCCTGCGTCAGATGATTGAAGGTGTTGATTAATTTCCCGCACCAAGTTTTTGTAATCATTGCGATCTGGTTTCAGTTTTGCCGCCTTTTCGGCGTTCATCTTCGCTGCTTCTATATCATTTTGTTCAAGATTGATTAGAGCCAGATTATAATAGGCTTCATGAAATTTTGGATTAAGGTTAATCGCTTTTTGTAAATGTAATTTTGCATCGGGGAGCAGTCCCTTTTTTATTTCTGCATAGGATAACAGAAAATATGTCTTATCCGTTGGCTGGTCAGCACTCTTTTCAAAATCTTTTAACGTACGATAGGCAGCATCATAATTTTTTTGCTTAAGATATTCTTGGGCCATCATCAGGGCTGAAGTTTCATCCTGTGATTTGACTGCCGGACTATATCCGTATGACAGGGCTCCCCACGTTATCGCGACGGAAATAATAAGGAAAAGCATTTGCAACAGCCATTTCTTTCTCTTTGGAAAATGTACAATACCTGCAGCCAGAAAGCCGCCTGCTAACCCGCCCAAATGACCAGCATTGTCAATACTAGGCGCCGTGAAGCTAAAAATCAGGTTAATTCCCAGCACAACCAGCAGATTCATGCCCATTGTTCGGGAAAATAATTTGGGATAAATCATACCGAAATAAAGCAAGGCCCCAAAACAGCCATAAATCGCTCCGCTGGCGCCGGCAGATAAATTTGTGCTAAATATAAAGCTGGCGATAAACCCTATTACCCCGGCAAAGAGATAAATAAACAAGAAACGCAGTTTGCCAAAGATGCGTTCAACGGTGATTCCTAAATAATATAAGGCCATTGTATTAAACAGTAAATGCAAGAAGCCAATATGCAGAAAAATTGGCGTAAAAAAGCGCCACCACTCTCCATCATAAATGAGTTGGTTTACTTTTGCTCCAAATTTAATAAGTGTGGAAGTATTCGTACTCCCGCCGCTTATTTCCATCAACACAAATACGGCTACTTGAATGGCGATCAACACATATGTAAAAAAGGGCTTGCTGTTAAAAAGAATAGCTCTATCGGCTTTTTCTTTATTCATGGCTAAAGATAAAGTTTCTGCCTTTAGTGTCTGAACGTCATACTCGGTATACTCCGCAGCGATAGGAAATTGAGTCGGGTGCTGCATTGCCTCTGATAGAAATTGAAACCCTTGATCGATCAAACCTTGTGCCAACAAAATGGTCCGTACCGTTGTTTTATTTCCTTGAGGATGCACATATGGGTGTTCAATCCGAAATTCATATTCATCAACGGGTGGATATTCACTAATATAAAGGTTTAAAATGGGCAGTTCCCGCCGGTTCAGCTGCTGCCGAACTCGTTCACCATTGGCAGCGGTAAACTCAATATCCCGTTGTAAAACATTGCTCCAATCTAAATCCTGAAGTCTAAGCCGAATAATCGGAACTGCTTTATTTTCAAGTTTTTCAAGCCAGAGTTCCTGATGATTTTCAAACAATTGAATAATCCGATAACCATAGTCCGCAATAAAACTATGCGCCAATTTCCAAAAAATATATTCCTCTCTACTCTTCATCTCTCCCCTGCTTTCTACAATATTTCCTTCTTTCATTATAATCGAAAACAAGAAGTGAGATGAAACAAACATCCTTTATCAATGCAATTAAAAATCAGTGAATTAAAAATAAAACCATCTGAGGCGTTTACCATTCAGATGGTTTTCCAAATACAGACTGCATTAATTTGTTTTTTACTCCCGGTAACCCCATCATGGATGCAACTGCAAGCCGGCGCAGCCAGGTAGATGCAAGCAGTAAGTTCATGATTCTGAATCGATAGCGGTAGATAAAATAGCCAATCGACCCAATCATTAATATCGATGAAATCATACGTGACATCGCCAATCCCTCCTGACCTTATTCTGTGAAAAGAACTTTATTTTTATCCATAGTTAGTAAAAGAGGGATTGATTTCAATTAATGAAACCAATCCCCAATCTTATCGTCAATCATTTGCCACCACAGGGGCCATCGTTTCCTTTAATACTTTAACTGAATGCTCAAACTTTTGCTTCTCCTCATCATTTAAATCCATCTCAATTACTTCTCTCACACCATCCCGATTTACTACCGCAGGTACACCAATAAAAATATCTTTCTGTCCATATTCGCCATCAAGATAGGCAGAAACTGTCAGTACGGCGTTTTCATTATGGAGAATAGCCTTCGTTAATCTCAGAAGACTCATGGCAATCCCGTAAAAGGTTGCTCCTTTTTTCTCAATAATTTGATAGGCGGCATCGCGAACATTTAAAAAGATAGCGTCTAAATCCGCCTGATCATATTTATGTTTATATTTCGTCCATTCTGAAATCGAAGTGCCGGCAATATCGGCATGGCTCCAAACCGGCAGTTCTGTATCTCCATGTTCGCCAATAATATAGGCATGAACATTGCGTGAATCCACATCGAAATAATCACCAAGTAAGAAGCGGAAACGGGCGGTATCCAATATCGTCCCGGAACCAATGACCCTTTCCTTAGGCAGACCGGAAAATTTCCAGACAGCATATGTGAGGATATCGACAGGATTCGTTGCTACAACAATAATTCCATCGAATCCACTGGCCATAATTTCGCCAACAATCCCTTTAAAAATACGGGTATTTTTCTCAACCAAGTCTAATCTTGTTTCACCGGGCTTTTGATTAGCTCCAGCGGTTATGACGACTATATCAGCCTCATCGCAATCGGCATAACTGCCATGCCAAATTTTTGTACTTGTAGGAGCAAACGGAAGTCCGTGATTTAAATCCATCGCATCTCCTTCGGCTTTATCCTTATTTATATCAATTAACACCAATTCTTCCGTTATTCCTTGATTTAACAGTGCAAAGGCATAACTTGAACCAACAAACCCTGTTCCAATTACAGCCACCCGATTCACTCGACTCAACATCATAATCCCCCTTCATTTGTGCCTCAATATTTACCTTTCAAAATTAGATTGTACATTTTTAGGCAATATATTTTATAATGAAAAACTTATTTTATCAATTACTGTATTTGAAAATAAAAAAATATAGCCAAAAGGGAAGCGAAAGCACCTGATAAAAAGTTTACCATATCATTATCAACACATGAAATCCCCTTGATGCGTACCGCTGGCAGACCGCAATGGACCGTTTTCTCCGTTTTTATTCCACAATTCTGGCAAACATAAAGCTGTTGATAATAGGCCCCAATCAAAGTATCAATCACGTTACCAAGATAACCAGAGAGAAAAATAACCCATCCAAGCAGCAATGGCAGGTTAAAAACTAATATACTCATCAAGGCGATCAATAACGAACCTAATATTGCCGCGACTGTTCCCAGTCCGCTTACCGCACCTGATGTGCCCTTTTCCACTCGTTTCCACGTTCGAATATAGAGCGGATTTTGTTTGCTTAAACTGCCGATCTCTGATGCCCATGTATCTGAATTAGCACTGGCAAGGGCCGCCGTAAATCCAACGATAAACAATGGGGATGGCTGATAAAAATAGAGGACGCTGTATAGTGCTGCCGCGCCTCCATTTGCAAGCACTTGCCGCCAATCTCTTGTTGCTCCTTTTGCCAGCTTTTCTTCCATTTTCATTTTCAAGGCGCTTTTATATTTTGACCAATAACTTGACGAAGCAAAAAAAATCCCCAGCAGCAATAAGCCTTTCATTTCAAACCCAGAATAGACAGCACAGCCAACAATGATCGCAGCAACGGTACCAGAACGGCTTAAAGATTTGGAATAATATCCGGCAATGGCCATGCTTGCAATAAAGAAAAAAAACAACATTGCTATGATCATACGATTTCTATAACTTCTTTCGGAGTAATAATTTTGCTAACAGGAAGATCGTATTCGCCAACCGGAAAATCGGAAATCAGCTGTTCGGTAAAAGCAAGCGATATGGTGTTTCCGGAATATCCCGATAGATATCGATCATAATAGCCGCCGCCGAATCCAATTCGAAAACCGTTTCTTGTATAGGCTACCCCGGGAACAATAATCAAATCCATTTCCTCTTTGGCCACTTCCGTTGTTACTTCAACAATTGGCTCTAATAATCCGTAGTAAACAGACTCAAGTTGAGAAAATTCAGTCACTGTTCTAAACGTCATGCGCTTATCGTTTGGATGACATTTTGGCACGGCGACGGTTTTTCCCAGCTCCCATGCCTTACGGATCAATTGGTATGTATCCACTTCAGGGGGTCTGGAAATGGTGATTCCAATAACATCAGCTTGTTTCCATACATCTAATTCATATAGTCTAGAAGCAATTTTATATGAATAATCCTCGTAGAGTGGTTTTGGAATCTTGTTAAGAACCTCTCTAACTTTTTGCCGAATTGAATTTTTATCGTTCATTTCAAACCCTCCTGTACTAATGTACAAAAAAACAGCAAGGAATTTCCCTGCTGTTTACTTTGTTTCACGGTGTAACGTTGTACGTTTTTCTCTTGGGCAATATTTCTTAAGCTCAAGACGATCTGGATTGTTACGTTTATTTTTTGTTGAAATATAGTTACGGTCTCCACATTCAGTGCAAGCTAACGTAATATTCACACGCATGTTCATTTCCCTCCAAACGATTAAGCTTGTTCGTTCATACGACTTTTCTATAATATCATTTTTCAATCGGAAATGCTAGTGGATTTTTCAGAAGGGCTTGTTCAAATGCCGCTACATCGTGTTTCTTATTTCCCGAAATGCTCCAAGTGGCTATTTTCTCGGTCTTTTTTGGATCAATCGCCATTTTTATTGCGAGAATGCTGGCAGCCGAACCTTTTGCCATAGGCTGAAACTTTAACTCTCCTGTTTTAACCGAATGCCAAATTTGATCGCTAAATACATCCCACAATGGAACGGTTGTATATTCCTTCTTCCCTGCCCCAGTTGTCAGCAAGTTCATTAAGCACACAGTCTGATTAGCAAGATGGAAAATCCGCTGATCTGTTGGCGATACAAATGTCAGGCAGTCATGATGGACATTCTGAAAGTGATGCAAAGCCAAAAATTTTATGTCCTTCGTTTGGCGGCTGTGATTGCTTATATATATATGATGAAAATCAACTTTTGAGTGTATTTGCTTATCCGTTACTTTAATGACCAACTCTTCCTCATAAAGTACTTTCTCTGTCTGATTTGGCAGCCAGAAATACTTACCATTCACCCAAAGACCTGGAATAAATTGAACCTTACCAACGCTTGGCTCTTGTTTCAATAACTGCTTACATTTTTGTAATTCGGTCATATTCACCATAGCACTATTCACCTTTTAAATAATTAATTTATATTGCAGCGGTTTAACTCACCGGTATCTCCAATAGTCATCAGTTTCATGACCCTGCTCGTGTCAGAAGCAATCTGTCCCCAATCATATAAACTTCTAACGACTTCATGACCTTTTAACGCGATATTTTTTGCCAGCTGCCTATGTTTGCGAAGGAACTCAATTTGCTCAAGCAAGCTAAAGGGATCATCAGGATTCATTATCATTCCGGTTTGTAAATGGGTAATAATCCCTTTCATTCCACCAATATTGGAAACAATGACGGGTTTTTCCTGAGCCAATGCTTCAAGAGCAACGATTCCGAAGGGTTCGTACAAGCTGGGGATCACCATCATTTCACAGTTCTGAATCAAGCTGAATTTTTCCTCTTCGGTCACATAGCCGATAAAGGCAACATACTGAGCTAAATTCCTTTCCATGATCTGTTTTCTATATATTTCAAGCATCGGGCCTTCCCCGGCGATCACAAAAAAGTAATCATGGTTCATTGCTTTGGCGATCTCCGCAGCCTTTATAATGGTTTCAAACCCCTTTTCCCTCACGATTCTTCCAATCGAAAAAATATATTCTCTTCTCGTCAATTCGGGGAAAACCTTAGCGGCACTTGTTTTGATCATTGAAAGATGAATTCCATTCGGAATAACTGTTAATTTTTTTTCTTCAACCTGAAAGAGCGTCATCAGCGATTCCTTCATATATTCGCTGCAAACGATTAGGTGATCTGAAGCCGATATTAATTGAACCTCCCTCTCATGGATAAAATTTTGCATTTCTGTATGAATTCCTTGATTTCTTCCATGTTCGGTGGCATGAATCGTGGTCAAAAGGGGAATGCTTAGCACTTCCTTGAGAGCCATCGCGGCTGACCCAACAAGCCAATCATGTGCATGGATGATGTCAAAGGGAATCTCACTAGCTAATAATTCGCCTTTTAATGCCATTGCGACATTAAGTCCACCGATCCATGCAAGGAATTGATCATCATGTTCATTTACCGGCCTAACCCGATGCACATGCACCGCTTCTTTCCATTCATAGTTCGGCCATTCCCGATCACCCGCTGTTAACACATGAATTTCATGGCCTTGTCTCGCCAATCGAGTGGCCAATCCATAAACATGCCTTGAAAGCCCCCCTACGACATTTGGGGGATACTCCCAGCTAAGCAGCAATATTTTTAAGCATCGCTTATGCAGCCAACCTTGATCGATCTTAGCCTTTTGTGGTATAGCATTGACCATCTTTGTCCCTCCAAAGATCTTTAGTCTTCATAATAACTGTAGGTACTAACCAATTTTCTCCACTTTGGAGAAGGAACCTGATTCACATTCATTTCCGACTGCTGTTTGATTACCTGGCTGCTTTTCATGTTAAGATTAGGAGTTTGGAGACAATTGGATCTAAAAAGGGGAAAGTAGCCAGCGGTTGGAATGAGTACTGCTAATTCCGCTATATAGCTTCGATTTGCCGCTAAACCTTTGATAAACCACTGTCCATTGTTTAAAGGAATGCTGACTTCATAAAAATGATGGGCATTTTTTCCGTCAAAGATGATGTCGGTTACATCATAGATCCTTATCAGTGCAACAAGGTCTCTAAAACAAACGGAAAAGTACGATTCGATTACTTTTTTGGTAATCAATGTAATATCCCATAAGAGAACTAGTTTATCGGCTGTTACCCACTGGATATGAAGCTCCCCTTGTAAAGGCTGTTTCAGATTAATATTTTGCTCAGACATGTTTTCCTCCGACTACCAAATCACTAGTATATGCTTAATTGGAAAAAATATGAATTGCTGTTTCAACATAATCGTACCATCATTATGAGAGTTGGACAATAAACGTAAATTGTCGGATTCTGCTTTTTTTAACAGGATATGAGAAAGAAGTATGGGGGAACGGTCAGATATCATGAGGTCAAAACACTTGCTTTGACCAAGTGGGATCTTCCTAAAGTAAAAAAGATGAGAGTGCGCTTATCTCATCTTTCGAATGATAGGATTTAATTAATCATTGAGATTGTATCGTTTTCCTGTTTCAAGATAAACAATATTTTCAGCTATATTCGTAGCGTGGTCAGCAATTCTTTCAATATAACGGCAGACATAGGCTAATTGAATGATCTGATTGGTAAAATCGGGGTTTTTCGGGATATAGGTTAATAGTTCTTGTACTAGCTCCCCAAACATTTTATCAACCTGATCATCCTTTTGCGCGCATTTTTTGGCAAGTGCAGGATCTTCGGAATAAAAGGCGGTGATCGCATCGGTCAGCATTTCTAACGCTACTTCCATCATCTGAGGGATATCGATTAGTTCTTTCACATGCTGCTCATTCCCGATTTGAACGGTTGATTTGGCAATGTTTACGGCAATATCACCTAACCGTTCTACCTCGGATGAGACTTTTAACGCCACATGCAGCCTCCGCAAATCTTTTGCAACCGGGGATTGGCGGGCAATCAGCATCAATGCTTTTTCATGAATTTCATATTCAAGGTCATCGATAAGATGATCACCATTAATAACCTTATTTGCTAGTTCAACATCACGGTTTAACAATGACAGCATCGCATTTTTAACAGCTGTTTCTGCTTCCCCGGCCATTTTTAATTGCAGCGTTTTTAATTCTTGTAAACTTTGATCAAAATTGGCTCTCGTATTCATTTATATCACCCAAATCTTCCTGTAATATAGTCTTCCGTCCGCGAATCTTTTGGCGTCGAGAAAATTTTAGAGGTTTCCGCAAACTCAATTAATTCTCCCATTAAGAAGAAGGCGGTTCGATCGGAAACCCTTGCTGCCTGCTGCATATTATGGGTCACAATGACAATCGTATATTTTTCCTTCAATTCAAAAATGAGTTCCTCAATTTTCAAAGTTGAAATTGGGTCAAGCGCGGATGTTGGCTCATCCATTAATAACACATCCGGTTTTGTCGCTAATGCTCTCGCAATACATAACCTTTGCTGCTGTCCCCCTGACAATCCTAATGCCGGAGCGTTTAAACGATCCTTCACTTCATTCCATAACGCCACATCCATTAACGCTTTTATGACCAATTCGTCAAGATGCTTTTTCTTCTTGATTCCATGAATTCTTGGTCCATAGGCGACATTATCATAAATCGACTGTGGGAACGGATTCCCCTTTTGGAAAACCATGCCGACATGTTTACGTAATTCAACTAAATCTGTTTTGGAATGCAAAATATTTTGCCCGGCAAAATTCACTTCACCGGTTATTTTGACATTCGGAATCATTTTATTCATCAGGTTTAAGGTTTTTAAAAAGGTGGACTTGCCGCAGCCTGACGGTCCAATCATCGCGGTAACTTCCTTCTTTTGAATCGGAAAATAGACCCCCTTTAAAGCGTGATGGTCACCATACCACAGGTTTAGATCCTTCACATCAAAGATATTTCTTGTTAACGTCTGGATTGCCATGAGTTCTCCCCCTTATCCGAACCGTCCGGAAATGTATTCTTCTGTCTTTTGAACAGATGGGTTGGTAAAGATTTTTTCCGTGTGGTCATATTCAATTAAATCGCCGTTTAAAAAGAATGCGGTTTTATCGGAAATACGGGATGCCTGCTGCATATTATGGGTGACAATAATAATCGAATAATCCTTCTTTAAATCAACAATTAAGTCTTCGACCTTTGCGTTGGAAATCGGGTCTAACGCAGATGACGGCTCATCCAGCAGGATGACAGTTGGTTTCATTGCAATCGTTCTGGCAATGCAAAGCCGCTGCTGCTGTCCGCCTGAAAGGGAGAATGCCGATTTTTCAAGCCTGTCCTTGACTTCATCCCACAAAGCGGCCTTTCGTAAACTTTCCTCAACAATCTCATCCAGTTGGCTTTTCTTCTTAATGCCGGCAAATTTTAAGGCATGAGTAATATTTTCATAAATGGATTTAGGAAAAGGATTTGGTCTTTGAAACACCATGCCAATTTCCTTGCGAAGCGCCACCACGTTGATATTCTCAGCCAAAATATTAAGCCCTTCATAAATGATTTCTCCTTTTGCAAAAGCACCGGGGATGAGGTCATTCATCCGATTAATGCTGCGTAAAAAAGTGGACTTGCCGCAGCCTGAAGGACCAATTAATGCCGTTACGGCATTTTTTTCAATCTCCATGGAAATTCCATTTACCGCCCGGTTTTCACCATAGAAAATCTCTAAATTGTTAATTGATAAAATATTTTCCTGCCGGTTTATTTGCTGAACCGGTACAGTTGCTTCCATCGTTGTTCTCTCCTTTAAGGCTGTTACCATTCGACTCCCACCTTCTTATTTAGTTGCTGTGATCCGCTTATGAATGATCCTGCCTATCCAGCGGGCCGCTAAATTAAAAATTAGTACCGAAATAACGAGTACAGCAGCAGAACCGCTTGAAACGGCCTCTACATCGGGGATTAACCCTTGGGTATTCACCGACCAGATATGAACCGCCAATGTCTCCGCCGGGCGGAAAATATTCAATGGTGATTGTTCTGAAAATGGATTCCAGTTTGTGTAATCCAGTCTTGGTGTCGAAAGCCCGGCTGTAAATAATAGAGCTGCTGCTTCACCAAACACTCGTCCTGCTGCAAGAATAGCCCCGGTTAAAATCGCTGGAAAGGCCGTTGGCAAAATAACCGTTTTAATCGTATGCCAATGAGTAATTCCCAAAGCAAGGCTTGCTTCTTTCAAATCTTGCGGCACCGCCCTGATCGCATCTTCCGTCGTACGTACCATCGTCGGCAGATTGAATACCGTCAGTGCCAATGCCCCGCCTAGTATCGTATAACCCCAGCCGGTGGTGTTGACAAATACCAATAAGCCAAACATCCCAATGACAATCGATGGCAAGGAGGATAATACCTCAATACAAGTCCGAATGAGATCTGTTATCTTCCCTGGTTTTGCATATTCAGCCATATAAATCCCGCCGCCGACCCCGATCGGAACGGTAATCAACATCGTAATCAACAAAATATAAAACGAATTAAACAATTGGTCACGGATTCCGCCACCAGCCCTTACGTTACTTGAAGGAGTTGTTAAAAAATCAAACGAAATATACTTAAACCCGTTTACGAAAATATAGAAAAATAGTCCGGCGAGAATGGCCGTTATCATAATGGCGATGGTGATAAAAACTCCTGTCGCTAGACGATCGGCTGTTTTACTATTCATCGTAACTTCCTCCTTGATGATAAATAGCGAATCAGAAGGATAAACGCGAAGGACATAATTAATAGAATAAGCCCCATCGACCAAAGCGTGTTATTCTCGACGCTGCCATATGTGGTATGTCCCATATTTAAGGTAATAATAGTCGTTAATGTTGCAGATGCATCCAGAATACTATTCGGCATATCTCGTACGTTGCCGATAACCATTTGAACGGCTAAGGCTTCACCGAAAGCCCTGGCCATCCCAAGAATAATCGCGGTTAACAATGAGGGCAGCGCCGCTGGTACTAATACTTTGCGAATCGTCTGCCATCTTGTCGCCCCTAAAGCATAGGAGCCTTCGCGCAAATGATTCGGAAGTGAACTCATGGCATCCGTCGCGATTGTCGTAATGGTAGGTAAAATCATAATTGCAAGGACAATCATTCCGGAAAGCAGGCTAAATCCTAATCCGCCGACATGCTCCCTGATAAAAGGAACCAAAACAGTCAGTCCGATAAATCCGTAGACGACTGAGGGAATTCCAACGAGCAGTTCTACAACTGGCTGGAGAATTTTTCTCCCCCAGGATGGGGCTATTTCCGTCATAAAGATCGCACCACCGATCCCTAAAGGTGCAGCAACAAGAGCTGCGAGAATGGTAACAGCAAAGGATCCGAAGATAAACGGCAGCACACCATATGCCGGATTTGCTTTATTGGTGGGGTCCCATTTACTGCTTGTGAGAAACTCGATAATGCTGATCCCGTTTTTGGTAAATGACTGCAGTCCCTTCGTGCTTAGAAAAATCGTAATGGCAATTGTGGCTGTTATCATGATGACAGCACATAATATAACAAACAATTTCCCGCGAAATTCCCCACCAAGTCTGCTACTCTTTGATTTAAGTAATCTATTTTGTGCTGGAAGAAGTTTTTCCATATCCAACCAAACTCCTCTTATATACGTTGTAACAGGGTAAACGCACAGGAGCATTTACCCTGTTATTTTTTCCTTTACATTAAATATCTTTTTGGTTGCCTTTAGCATCGCGTTCTACTTTCATTTTTGTAACAGGCAGATAGCCTTGTTCTTTTAATAAAGTATTTTGAATATTGTCGGACATCAGATAATCCAAGAACGCTTTTGCTAATCCTTCCGCTTCCCCTTTTGTATAAGAATGCTGATAGGCCCAAATTGGGAATTTACCGGATTGAACATTCTCTTCAGTTGGTTTTACACCATCAATGGCAAGCGGTGTTACTGAATCGTCAGTGAAGTAAGAGAATGCCAGATAACCAATTGCACCTTCCGTTTCACTGATAATCTTTTTAACGGTATTTGAAGAATCTTCCGTAATTCCTTCAGCAGGTGTTGCACCGTCAAGGGCAAATTGATTAAAGACTGCACGAGTACCAGAGGAATCAGGACGGTTGACTAAAACGATTTTTTGATTCTCTCCGCCAAGTTCTTTCCAGTTGGTGATTTTGCCAGTAAATACTTTGATTAAATCTTCTTTTTTAATATCTTTAATGCCAACTTTAGGGTTCACAGCAGCCGTCATGCCGACAACCGCTACTTTATGGTCAACAAGCTGGTCAGCTGGAACACCTTCTTTTTCTTCCGCGAATACATCTGAGTTACCGATTTGAACGGATCCCTCAGCAACCTGGGAAAGGCCTGTTCCTGAACCGCCGGCATTGACTTGAATATCGACTTTAGGATTTTCAGCCATAAACTCCTCTGCAGCTGCTGCAACCAACGGCTGCATTGCGGATGAACCGGAAATTACTAGTGAGCCTGAAAGCTCTTCCGTTTTTTGCGCTGGATTATCTTTTTTATCTGTACCTTCCTTGCTGCCATTCGTTCCTTTTCCTCCACAGGCAGCTGAAAAAATAATTAACGCAGTTAATAATGTCAGCAGGCTGAACTTCTTTAAACTTTTCATTTCCTTTATTCCCCCTAAGGTTTATTGTTTAATCATGATTATCTGTCTTACATCTTTAGAATAAAGGACGACTGTAAACAGCGTTTTAATCGGTTGTAAAGCATCTGTAAATCTATATTAAGATTTTGTAAATGGAAGAAACTGCAGTTGAGTTCACTCAGGAGAATCATGAGGTACTTTGGGGATGCTTTTTTAAAAAAACCCGTCTCAAATTTGAGACAGGTTTTAGGGAAACATATTATTGGTTCGATTGGGTAGTATCATTATTATTGTCGGTGCTCCGTTTTGTTGTCTTCTTGGTTTTATCCGTCTGCCGTTCTTTCTTTAAATCAAAATAGGCATCCATGACTTTTTTGCCAATTAAATCATTAATTGCCGGACCGGTATTCTGATAGGCCCATGGAACGACCACTGCCATTGCCACTTCCGGATCATCGTAAGGGGCAAAACCGACAAGGCTCAAGTTCATCACAGGTGTCCCCCACCTGCTTCGGTCAGAGCCATAGTAGAACGCCTGAGCAGTTCCTGTTTTACCTGCTGGATTGTAGGTAGCTCCTCTAAAGAAGCTGTAGGCTGTGCCGTTAGGCGTCTGCATAACCATCCGGAATCCTTGTTGGACTCGTTGGATCCATTCTGGCTTCATATCCAGGCGATTTAATACATTCGGTTGAATTTCCTCGATAACCGGTCCTTCTCCAGCTTTATCCATCACTGGTTCGCGAATTTCTTTGACCAGATGCGGCTGCATCCGGTATCCTCCGTTAGCAATTGTCGAAACATACTGTGCCAGTTGAATCGGTGTATACGTATCATACTGTCCGATTGCAAGGTCGAGAAGTAAACCAGATGTTCGATCCGGACCCGGAAAACCGCTCATTTCATTCGGCAAATCAATGCCAGTTCTGACTCCAAGGCCAAATTGGCTAAAGGATCTTCTGAGCGTGTCAAAGGCTGTTTTGTCGATTGGCAACGGCCCATTCGGAACATAATGGGAGTGGGCCATGGCAATAACCGTTTTCCACATATACACGTTTGAAGATACTTGAAGCGCTGTAAGATCATTGATTCTTCCAAACGTTTTCCACGATTTTTTTACTTTAGTGTGAAGAATGTGTAATGGTTCGTCAACATGCGAGGTTCCAGGCTGAATCGCTCCTGTTTGATAACCGGTTAAAACCGTTGCCCCTTTCACGGCAGATCCCACGTTGTATGAAGTAGTAAACGTCCCTTGAGCATAGTCCTGCATTTTTAATCTTCCAGTATCTTCATCGCGGACAATCTGTTTACCGGCAAGAGAGAGGATTTCACCAGTGTGGGGATCCATTAAAATGACGAAAGCCCGGTCCATCAGACCTGTAGTGGAATACTGTCTTTTTGCCTTCCACATTTCATTCTCAATAATTTTTTCAACTTTCTTCTGAAGTTCCGCATCGATCGTTAACACCAGGTCTTTGCCGCGCTCCCCTTCAGATACAACTTGTTGGGATATGACATTTCCTGCCTTATCCGTCTTATTAATTACTTTCGCTTTTTTTCCATGTAAAACATCTTCATATTGATATTCAAGATAACTTTTGCCGACACGGTCATTGCGGCTGTAATCCAAGGCCATGTATTTGTCCAAACTTTCTTTGGGCAGACCTTCCTCTGCAGATGAAACATTTCCGATAATTGTTTTTAATGTATCACCAAGCACATATTTGCGGTCCCAGTCCGTTGTTGTATCGACGCCAGGGAGGTTTTCCAGATTTTCACTGACAGCGGCAAATTCTTGAGGGGTTACCCCTTTATTTTTTACAATTTGTGGTGCTAGTGCATAACCGTTGTTCATTTTTTTGAAAATGGCGATGGCTCTTATGTCTTGTTTAGAATAATGATTAATCTTAGAATCTTTAATTCTATCAAGCTGCAATTGATAGATTTTCTTATAGTCCCATTTTTTGTTATCGTATAGGGTCCACTCTTTTTTCGTTATTAACTGTTTGGCTGCTTTAGGATGTTGGACGATCCAAAAATCTTTTTTATCACGGTCACGAACTTTGGAAGTATCAACCTTTATAATTTTCGCTAACTTTTCAGCCGTTTCCACCATTTCTTTTTGCGTTGTATTCTGTTGTTTTGTATACGTAATCGCGTTCAACGGCTTATTATCAACAATGACATTCCCATTGCGGTCAAACATTTTCCCGCGCGGAACCGGGTTGCTGACGGTAACGTCCTCCGTCCGCTGCAGTTCCCGTTTGAAATCATCCCCGAAGACGATTTGAATCTCCCCAAGGCGAAGGATTAAAATTGAAAATAGTAAAAATACAGCAAAAAATAACATGTTCAAGCGAAAAGGAACAAGTGATTTTTTCTTTTTCTTCTTTTTACTCAAGGTCTATCAACACTTCCTTTTCAAAGCATTTCATAACATGTTCTATTTTAAATGATTAAGCAGTATTTTTCTATGATGAACCCTTACCAATTTTTTCGGACTAACTTTAGAATTTCTAAAAGGTGAATCAATTTCATAAATCCCTATTTTAAAGAAACGCAGACCTACAGAATATTTGTTGTTAAAAATTTTTTAAGTTTTTACTTCATAAATATTGCGTTGATTTCCGTTCCAGGCGGACGCTTTCCGCGGGCGGGCCGTGAGCCTCCTCGTCACTTCGCTCCTGCGGGGTCTCACCTGGCCACGCTTTTCCCGCAGGAGTCGCCGCCTTCCACTCCAATCAACCGCTTTGGAAATGATGAACGACTATTCTATACGGTCTGTATTTTAAGCAACTTGTTGTTGATTTAACGATGCATTGATACGATCCACAGCTAATTTTGAAGCATTATAAACTAAGGTTACGAGGTCAAAATGAACCTTGGCACGTTTTCCGGTACGATAGCGGACATTGTCTAATTAAAAGTATAACTTGAGATAAGCATTCACCCGTTCCACTGCGGTACGACGTTTAAAGATGGTTTTCCAAGCTTTTGAACCTCGGGCTGGTGCAGTATATTTCCGAAGATCTGTCGTGATTTTCACTTTATAAATCTTTTGGCAAATACCTTCATTGGCCAAAGGACAATCTTTACATTCCTTTGGGCGTGTATATTTAAGCGTTTTATATTTTTGATCAAAACTATCATATCGGTATGAATGTTCACGGAAACAAGTCGGAGCGAAATGTTTATCAAACCCTTCGGGTTCAGGTTCATTACGCTTATTATAGGCAATAACCGACTGTTGACCCATACGATGTATCTGTTCATAAATCGGTTCATAGTCATAACCAGCATCCATCGTTTGATAACGTAGAGTTGGAAGTTGAACACGCTCATGGATCCCTTTTAATAAAGGAATCGCTGCCTTTCCATCATTCAAATTGCCAGAAGAAAAGAGAAATTGAAGAATATATTGGCTTTTTGTTCCCACCGCTAAATGCGACTTATAGCCATACCAAAAAACGTTCTTTCCTTTGCTGTTTTTCTTCACACCCCACTCCGGATTTTGAAGAATTTCGCACGAAGTTGATCTAACGGAACGTCTAATTAGTTTTCTATTTTCTTTTCAAAAATAGGTAGATTGGCTTCGCGTTCAGCTTTTTCAATCAACCATTGTTCTCTTTCCTCTTTTGATTTTCGCCCACGTTTCTTGGGTTCGGTTTTTGGTTTTTCTTCCTTTGGGAGTGCTTGATCCTTGGCTTCAAAGTGTGTGGCATCTATAGCCACCGTATCATCGGTGATAAACCCTTCTGTCATGGCTTGATATAGAATCTCTTCAAGAACATTAGATTCGCTAAAAATTGTTACCATTCTTGAATAAGCTGCCTCAGATGAGATAGTATCAGATACTAAAAAGCCGCAGTCTAGTCGGAATATCATATCATTTTTTAATCGTTTTACCAAATCTTTAATAAATGGATTCCGTTACGTTAAAAGTGCAACTAATGAGTAAATCATCAGCTGCATAATTCAGTTCGACAGGTCTGCCGAAACGAGATTTCTTCGTTACCACAGCGAGAACATTGTTCCGTCGAAGGAAACCATTTGTCTATTTTGATAAGTTTTTTCCTTTTTGTTCCAACCTATATTCGAGGAACCCGGTGAACATTCCCCAACCATTATCATAATGTTTCCAAAGTGGAGGGCTTGCGACATTCCTTTCATGTCTAGGTCCTCAATAATAACCACATCATAGCTTGACGGCAATTCTTTTGACTTATGATAGAGGAAATCCTTACGTTGATTAGCGGTCTTTTCTTACAGTTTAGCTATTTTCAAACATTGTTTTTCCCAGCGTGCAGAGCCTTTTTTTCTGTGAGACAAGATACGCTGTTCCTTAGCTAATCTGTCTAATGATTGTCGGTAAAAACGAGGGTAATTGGCTTTCTCACCTTGTTCACTTTCGACATATAGACCATCCATAGCAAAGTCTAATCCAATAACATTTTGGACAATAACATGCTTTATCTCTTTCTCGTACTCTGTCAAAATAGAAATATAGTATTTACCAGACTCTGTTTTGGAAATAGTACAAGATTTTATTCTGTATTCAGCAGGGGGTTCTCCATGCTGTTTGATTTTTACAAGTTTTAGTTTAGGCAATTTGATATGACCATCTTTCAGCCCGATATTCCCGTTTACCATGTTCGTGGTACAAGACTTGTTTATGTTTTCGGCTTTTGAACTTGGGAAATTCCGCACGACCCTCAAAGAAGTTTTTATAAGCCTTTTGCAAGTTGATTTGTGCATTTGCTAAAGCTAATGAGTCCACTTCTTTTAGGAATGGAAATTCGTCTTTATATTTTGCAGGGGTCGGAAACTTTTGCTTTTTAAGCATTTCTTTGTTGTCTTTGTATTTTTCATAAGTCTCTTGTCGTCAGCATTTTATTATAGACAAATCGAACACAACCGAACGTTTTAGCTAATAATACTTCTTGGCTTTTATTTGGTATCAAACGGAATTTGAAGGCTTTATTTTGCTTAGTCATATCCATTCACCCCCTATACTCCATAGTATAGAACGTACGTTTGTAATTTGCAATTATTTTGGCTACCACTAACCGAAGTTCATCTTCCACCTACTCATTGGGCTGCGCCCTACACATTCCTTGAGGATGGGAGACTTCTTTCGGAAATCCGTTAAAAAGAATTGGGAAAATTATTAAGTAGATTGGCTAACATAAGAATTTTGGTATGTTCGAAATATCCAATTTGGAAAGAAAAGTACTGATTTTATTAGGTTTTCTAATTGGGAAAAAATAGACTAGAAAACCAAAAAATCTTATAGAGAAGCGTAATGAATAAATTAGCTTGATCTATATTATACATTTTTTGTGATTTTTGTGATATATTGGTTGACGTAAACAAAAATACCATTATATGAGGGGAAAGATTTTATTATGAAACTTACCAAAAAAATCTCAGCAGGAATATTAGCAGGGGCAATTGTATTAAGTGGGGGCATTTCAAATGCCTTTGCAGCGGTACCGGTTGATGCAGGTATGAGTCCTGTAAATGAAACAAAAAAGGGAGATTTAGGAAGTTTTACGAAAAAATTATTTTGGGCTGGAGGAGGATCAAGCTATTATTCAGTAGAATATCATGATGGAATATCAGTAGGATTTTTAGATAAAAGCGCTACTTATTATTCTACTAACTATACCCGTAGTTATTCTAAGCCAATAACATCAAGTATAAAAACATGGAATACAATGTTACGCGTCTCCAATGGTAGCTCTGCTACCGCATCTGGGAGTGTTACTTTAAAAGATTTATAAATAAATGCTATAGAACATTACCCTAGTTTACTCGCTAAACTAGGGTAATGGATTTGGAGTGAAGCCGCCATGATTGAATTGAAAAATGTACATAAGGTATTCAAAAACAAATACTATTCAACCGAAATTCTAACAGATGTTAGTTTTTCTGTTCCAACCGGTTCTTGGACGACAATTGTTGGGCCCTCCGGCTCAGGAAAATCAACCTTATTAAATATTATTTCGGGATTGTTACCTCCAGATTCGGGAAATGTATCAATTAATGGGACAAATATATACCAGCTAACAGACCCAGAACGTAGCGAATTAAGAAGAAAAGAAATTGGTTTTGTTTTTCAAGATTTTAAGTTGTTGCCCTATTATTCAATATTAGATAATGTTATCTTGCCATTGTACTATGATAGAGACAAAAAACAGCTTTATGCAAGAGCAGAGGAACTTTTAAATATGGTTGGCATCTCTGAAGCTTTATTTTCAAGATTGCCAGAAGGCCTGTCAGGTGGAGAAAAACAACGGGTGGCCATTGCACGATCTCTAATTGCTAACCCACAAATGCTAATCTGTGATGAGCCAACCGGTAATTTAGACAGAGAAAATCGAGATAATATCGTTGACATATTATTAAAGCTAAAGAATCAAGGAAAAACTATTGTATTAGTTACTCACGATATGGAGATTGCTGACCGTGGAGATGAGGTTTACCGGTTAATAAACGGCACACTTACTCAATCCGAGGTGAGAGTATGATTCGCCTTGCTTGGGAGCGTCTAAAACACCGAAAAAAAACAACCCTTATCATACTGATGGCATTTATTAGTATTTATACGCTTGTTCCATTAGGTTTAGAGCAATCGAAAACGACTGTTGCTACCGTTAATGATTCGATTAAAAAGTATGGCCGTGGAAGCTACGATCTCTTAGTTCGTCCACCGTCATCCCGAACATCGATTGAAAAGAAACTTGGAATGGTGGAGGAAAATTATATAGGAGATAGTAAAGGCGGTATCTCTATAAATGAATGGAAAAGAATAAAAGGTGATCCAAATATAGAAGTAGCAGCACCAGTTGCATCCCTTGGGTACTTTCGAGGAAAACAAACCTCCGTTGAATTACCTGTATTGAGTCAACCTACCAGGTTTTCCTATCAATTTTACACATCGGATGGGAAATCAATGTACCCATTAGGTTCAAAAGAATCTATTATGTATTTCGAACAATCTAATCCTGGCACGATTCAATTTTTAAGAAATAATGTGGGGGAAGCCACTGCTAGCTCGGCCATGATGATTCTCATGCCAACAAATTATAATCTTCTGGTGGCTATTGACCCAGAAAGCGAAACTAAATTAACTGGTATTGACTTCTCAGACTTTAATAAGAAGATTGAAGACCCATTTCTAGATAGTTTTTTAGAAAATTATAATAACCCGCCCGTAATGAAAGTTTTACAACGAAATGATTTTAATATTCCTATATATTTGAAATTAAAAGTAGACCAATTAGATGTTAAATTGAATAAATATTTAGATATTCTCGGTCTGAAGAACCAACAATGGTTAATGGAGAGTTCAGCAGAAAAAATTCAGTTGGCTTTTAAAGATTTAGAAAAAGAGAAACCAAAAGAGTCGAAAATATTTAATATAAATTTATCCAATTTTCAAAAACCTTTTGATGGAACAGAATTAGCTTTAAATAATAAATTTGAACCATCCATCGGAGAAAGAACACTGGTTGGTCTTGATACCTCAACATATTTTGTTGCTTCAAAAATTGACTATAAAAACATTGAAACGATACCGGCTGTAACGATAAAGAAACCAGGAAATCCCCCTTCCTATAAAACGGTGGTGTCAAAGGGTGTTTCAATGGAGAAATCACAGGAAATACCGTTCATCATCAGCCAGGTTGGTACATTTACACCTCCAACAAATATAGCCAATAATTTGGCTGCCAGTCCATTAGGTATATATGGAGAGGTAAAAGCAAAAACAGAAGATGGGAAAGTTTTAACCCCAACTACTATCCCCGGAAGTTTTATCCCTTCTGCTGCCAGCGGGGTGACAACCATTGAAAATGCAAAGTTGATTAAAGGAGATAAGCCAATTGATGCCATTAGAGTAAAAATTGCTGGGATCACAAACTATGACGAAGTAGCACAGAAAAAAATAGAAAAAGTGGCAACTAAATTATTGCAAATGGGATATGAAGTAGATATTGTGGCTGGCTCTTCCTTTAAAGAAATGACATTAGATGTAGAAGGGATTGGAAAAGTCAAAGAGCCTTGGACTACTTTAGGGGTCGCTCAAGAATTGACAGCAACATGGAACTTGATGAATTTGATCACAACAGTTTTATTAACTGCATTTGGGGTTTTTTGGCTGGTTATTCGGCTAACGTTTGAAAAGAATATTCTTATCCAAGAAAACTCTCTACTATCGGTTTTAGGCTGGAAAAAAAGGAATATCTTTTTACGGAATTGTATAGAACAAGATATCATCATAACTATTGCATTTATGATGTCTATTATTTTATTGAACTTCCTCCACGTAGAAGCCATAATGTATGGAATAACGTTGTTTTTGTGGATAATATCGATTGTAATCACCAATTTACTATTAAATAAAACTGAAAAACAAAACAATCGAATCGAAGAATATAAAAAATTTGCCTCTGTTCTCTATTATAAACGGTTAATTATCCCGATGATGCTGCTTCTATGTTTTTCAATGTTATTAATCTCTATTCAGATTGCAGCACTAGGTGATTCTTTCAATAAATCATCAGTTACGACAATGGGGCTTTTTATCGGGAATCAGACCTATTGGTTTGAATTGACAGTTACGATCCTTGTCCTGTATTTGTGTATTATCGCTTTTAGTGAAGGGCTTAATACATTATTTGTGGAAAGAAGACAAGAACTTAATATGTACCATGTAATCGGATGGACAAAAGGGAGAATTTTAAGGCACCTTTTCAAAGAATCTGCCACATGGTTTGTTTTTTCCAGCATCATTGGAATTTTATTTAGCACAGTTGTTCTGAAGATATTAAGCGTATCCATTTTGTGGTCTTTAATCGGAATAGGAATTTCTTTTGTGGTTATGTCATTAATTTTTTCCATAATCCTTTTTACACGCAAAATGTCTAACCTAACTTAACAAGAAAACAGGAACGCGTTATGTTGTCCCTGATTGAGGAGAGAAGCTGGAGAAAGGTGATAATTTCTTCAGTTTCTTTCCTCATTAAGTTTAGTAAAAATGGCAGAACTTCTGCCCGTGTAAAAGACCCGATACAAAAAGGGGAATTTCATCAATCTTATCGAGATATTTGAGGTAATTGAACCCGTTTCATAAAAACATAAATGAATATATGCCCTGCTCCCAAAAGTAATAACAAAATGGGAATGCTTTTTTCTTCATTAAATAAAGTAACTGCGGCCAGAAAGGTCAGAATCGAGACGACCCTGCCGATATTTAAGAAAACCTCGCGGACAACAATGTATTCAATTCTCATTTCTGCAGCCTTCCACCCTTGGCCAATAACATCATATGTAGTGGAAATATAGGGAACAAGGAGAAGCGGGTAGGCGATGGCAATGATACCTGCGTAAATCAATAATTTAGCATAGGTCACTTCCCAGACAATCAAGATCACAGCTGCATACAGCAGCAGCCCGCCAATGAGAATCGCCTTTTTGCGGAAATTCTTTTTAATCAGCCTGGAAGCGAGAAAATAGGCAACAAATGAAATTCCAGAATTCAACAAACCATATGTCCCCAGAGCCATTTCACTTCCTGTTGAAATATAGACAAATACCGAAATGACGAAAATAAATGTCCCTTCTCTTAATCCCTGAAAAAAATGGGCATTAGTGACAAGGCGCCAATTTTCATTTTGCCTTCGCTCTTCCATAATCCGTTTAAAATCGTACTTCCCCTTTGCCGGCCGCGGCTTTAACGAGAAACTTAAGAATACCGCAAGCGCAAATAGGGCTAGAGAAATACCGAAAACAATCGTATAACCGGTGAACTTTGCAAATCTGGTAATAATAATCCCGGCGGCAATTGGACCAATCATCCCTCCCATGGACGACAAAATTCCCAAAAAGCCGTTAAAAAAATCTCTTGTCTCGGGCTCGGTTATCTCAAAGGTTAACACATTGTATGCAAGCCAATAAAACCCATAGCCGACACCAAGCAATCCTCCTAATAGCAGTAAATAGGTAGAGGCCTTTGTTCCAGCGACTAATACCGACAAATAAAAAAGTGCTAAACAAATAACACCGATTCTCAGAACAATAACCCGATCTATTTTTTTGGCCCACCTGCCTGCCAAAATAAACGTTAGTGGCTGCAGGATGACGATGGCAAGGTTATAAAGGGCTAGATCGGAATATTTCCCGGTTTGTTTCCATAAATAAATGTTCACAAATGTGTTTGATAAAGCCGCACTTAAGGAATATAAACCACCGATAATTAGTAATAATGATAGGTCCTTCGTTAATGCAACATCACCCAAAAATTTAAATTTTTTTGCCATAAAAAAACTCCCCTTTGTCTTAACAGGTAGTCTTTAACAAGGCAGGTGTTCTTATTCACTTTATGGGAATAAAAAAGACAGCCGCAGCTGCCTTTTTCTTCTGTTAGATTATTTTGCTTCGTTATAGCGTCTTGCTACTTCATCCCAGTTGACTACGTTCCAGAATGCTGCAATGTAGTCAGGGCGTTTGTTTTGATATTTTAAGTAATAGGCGTGTTCCCAAACGTCAAGCCCAAGGATTGGCGTTTTACCTTCCATCAACGGAGAGTCTTGATTTGGCGTGCTGGATACTTCTAACTCACCATGATTAACTGAGAGCCAGGCCCAGCCGGAACCAAAACGGGTAGTTGCAGCTTTTGTGAATTCATCTTTAAAGGCATCGAAGCTGCCAAATTTTTTGTTGATGGCATCAGCTAGTTCACCTGTTGGGGCGCCGCCGCCATTTGGAGATAGAATCGTCCAGAACAAGGAGTGATTCGCATGACCGCCGCCATTGTTGCGGACAGCAGTGCGGGCAGCATCCGGAACTGCATCCAGATTAGAAATCACTTCCTCAACTGGTTTAGAAAGCAATTCGTCATTTCCAGCAAGGGCATTGTTTAAATTTGTCACATATGTGTTGTGATGTCTAGTATGGTGAATATTCATTGTTTCTTTATCAATGTAAGGTTCAAGTGCATCTTCTGCATAAGGTAATTTTGGTAATTCAAAAGCCATGATTCATTCCTCCTATGTACTCTTTTATTTATTCGCTTTAGCCATTCTTATAACAATTATGATTTAAGAATATTTCTAAAGCTTTGATTCTAAGATACCAAAGTTAATGACGTGATTCAAATTAAATGCTCTGGCTGTTTCACCCTAATATAAAATATCCATTTTGCCAAAATATATTCCCTAAATGAAACCTGTCGAAAATTTGTCATGATTCACGAAAATAGCATTCTGTCAACGATTTTTGTCATACCAGGCTTCATTAGCTTCCTTTTTATGTAAAACCAGCATTGACATTCGCTAAATAATTTCATTTAATCAAGCTAGAAGGGTATGAAGGAGTGGCGTTATATGGGTGAAGCAGGCTTTACTATTTATGATAAATTATTAAATTTTTTTCAAAAAATTGAATCCGTCCAAAAAGTAAAAGCGGGAACTGTCTTGTTTCAAGAGAAAGATCCAGTTCGGTATATTTACTTACTATTAAAAGGTGGAATTGCTCTAGGTAGGGTGCACGTACGCGGCAAAGAGTTTATTTTAAAAATTCTCAACGATCAAGAATTAATTGTGGAATATCAGCTATTTAAGGCACACCCCCAATATAAATTTTTTGCCAAAACACTATCCGACTGTGAGTTTTTAGCAATTAAACGGGAACAATTTGAAGATTATGTTTCTACAGATCCTGAAGCAATGAATGCATTTGTCGCCTGGTTAAGTACCCGATACTTAAAGGCACAAATGAAATGTCAAGACTTAATTATGAATGGAAAAAAAGGCGGATTATATTCCATCCTGATCCGTTTATGTAATTCATACGGAGTGGTGACAAAGGATGGGATCCTCATTGATGTACCATTAACTCACCAAGAACTCGCTAATTTAACTTTCGGGACAAGGGAGGTCATTCAGCGTGCTTTGAAAGAACTACGCGAAAAAGATGTGGTCTCCTATGAAAACCAAAGGTTCACGATAAAAAAATTAAGCTATTTAAGAGAAGCCGTCGACTGTCAAAACTGTTCTTATGAGATCTGTGGAATTAATTAACAGGTACGCCCTCTTTCTTGTGAGTGGCGTATTTTTTATGCTGTAAACATTCCCCTCCAACCGAAAAATAACGGTCATTTCTTGTATATAGTCTGGACAAAGGCTAAAATAGAAGGATGAAACTATTTTAAGGTGGTCGCTATGAACATATTTAAGCAGCTTGTTAAAAGTATTTATTCGCCTAAAGATATTGCTTTATTTCGCTTACAAGGAATTGGAAAAACAATTCTTTACGTTTTCCTGTTAACTTTTATTTCGATTTTGCCTTCCATTGTTTTTTTAAGTTCAGCATTAACAAGCGGATTAAGTACGGCAAAATCATTTATTCAAGATGAAGCACCTGAATTCTCGATTAAAAATGGGAGGTTGTCAGCTGAAACAAAGGTTCCAGTTACGATTGATCATGACGGCTTTACTTTCTTTCTCGACCCAACAGGAACCGTTTCTGCTGAAGATGTTGCGGATACCGGGAATGCCTTCGCCCTCTTGAAAGATGAGTTTGTCGTGGCAGCCGGAAGTCAAACTCAAACATATCCATACTCCATGGTGGAAGGATTAAATATCAATAAAAAAGAAGCGGTTAATTTAATTGATAGTGTAAGTGGTTTAAAAGGTATTATTATCCCTGTAGTTACCCTTTTTCTTCTTTTATTCTCAAGCGCAGCAAGTTTTATTGAAGTTTCAATTCTTGCCTTAATCGGATTAGCGCTAAAAAATATTGCTGGCCGAAAGCTCACTTACCGGCACTTGTGGAGAATGGCCGCCTATAGCGAAACACTGCCGACCTTGTTTTTTACCATTATGGCAGCGTTAAAAACAACTGTTCCAAACACATTCTTTATTAATTGGTTCGTCGCCATAATTATCTTACTACTGGCAATCAAGGAGATTCCAAGACCGAAACAAGCATCCTAAGCGATGCTTGTTTTTTAATTCTCAGTTCTATTCAAAAGTGGACAAGCATAGGTATGTACAAATTCCTTTAGGGGGCTTGTCCGATGAAGAAATTAGTGGGAGTATTATTGGCGGTATTGGTTATTTATGTTATCTATTTCGATTTAACTGTCGGCACCCTTCCCTCCTCTGCCGTTAGTCACGCAGCTGAAGATAAAACTATGCAAAAACCTCAAACCGACAGAGCCTATTTTGATTCCAAAGTTGAACCGGGGCAAACCGTCATTTCAATAGTTGAACACCAGCTTGGTAAATCGCTTCCTGTATCTATCACTGATCTTATTAATGATTTCAAAGCATTAAACGAAGGACTGTCTCCGGAAAAAATCCAAATTGGTTCAACCTATCATTTTCCAGATTACTCAAAATAAGGTGACAAAATCCTTATTCTTGTCAAAATTAATGAAACGCTGATACAATAAAGATGGTTTGTTTTTTATCCCTGTTTTTTTAATTCAGCTAAAGGGGCGAATTACACGTGAGTGAAATTATACATCGTTCAAAAACCCGTCCGGTTAAGGTTGGCAATTTGACCATCGGCGGTAACAACGAGATCATTATTCAAAGTATGACAACGACCAAGACCCATGATGTCGAGGCAACAGTTGCTCAAATCAAACGGCTGGAGGAAGCAGGCTGTCAAATCGTCCGCGTCGCCTGTCCGGATGAGCGCGCTGCCAATGCCATCTCAGAAATAAAAAAACGAATTAATATTCCCCTAGTCGTGGATATCCATTTCGATTATAAGCTTGCTCTCAAAGCAATTGAGGGTGGTGCTGACAAAATCCGAATCAACCCGGGCAACATTGGGAGACGGGAAAAAGTAGAAGCGGTCGTCAAAGCGGCAAAAGAAAAGGGAATTCCAATTCGGATTGGTGTCAATGCCGGTTCACTTGAAAAGAGAATTCTTGATAAGTACGGCTACCCGACTGCTGACGGTATGGTGGAAAGTGCTCTGCATCATATCAAAATCCTTGAGGACTTAGATTTTCACGATATTATCGTCTCCATGAAGGCATCTGATGTCAATCTTGCCATTGAGGCATATGAAAAAGCTGCACGTACCTTTGATTATCCATTACATTTAGGAATTACTGAATCAGGTACTTTATTCTCAGGAACCGTAAAAAGCGCAGCCGGTTTAGGAGCAATTATTAGTAAAGGAATTGGAAATACCATTCGTGTCTCCTTAAGTGCAGATCCCGTAGAAGAGGTAAAAGTGGCTCGTGAACTGTTAAAGGTATTCCATTTATCTGCAAATGCCGCAACATTGATTTCCTGCCCAACATGCGGCCGGATTGAAATTGATCTTATCAGCATTGCCAATGAAGTGGAAGAATATATCCAAAATATTAAAGCCCCCATTAAGGTATCTGTCCTTGGCTGTGCCGTTAATGGACCTGGGGAAGCACGTGAAGCTGACATCGGCATCGCCGGTGCCCGGGGTGAAGGTCTGTTATTTAGAAAAGGTCAGATTGTCCGTAAGGTTCCGGAAGCACAAATGGTGGAAGAATTGAAGAAAGAAATTGACCAGGTTGCGGAAGAATATTTCCGTAAAAAGGCCGAAGAAGAAAAAGCCACAAAATAAGCAGAAAACCCGGTAAAAGAGTACCGGGTTTTCTTTTGGCCATCGTCATTATGGCCTATTTAGAAAAACGGTAGAATAAAGATACCGACAATAATCGATACTGCTCCAATACCAATTGCCCATGCACCAAGACTTTCAGCGCCTCGCCGTCTTGCAACGAAGCCAAGAACAATCCCGGCGGCACCAAACAGAATCGGCAATACAAACAGCGATAAGATTGATAAAGCTAATGCAACGGTACCCAAGCCTGTTCCAGTAGCAGCACGTTCCCTGATATTATTTTGTTCCTTTTCCCGGACAACTGGAACCGGGGCGGCAATCTCTGCTGCCGTTTCTTCCCGATTATCCCTTGTACGAAGCGGCACCGAGGCTCCTGTTGGCAAAACCTGGTCATCCTTTTTAAGGGAGACTCTTGGTGGAACCGAGGCACCCAATTCTGATGCCGTTTCTTCCTTGTAGCTTGGAGACTGTGTTGGGACAGGTGTGTTGTTTTCGGATGAAATATCCTCCTTCAGCTGTGAAGGATAACTGGGGATCCCTTCGCCAATAGAAGAACCCTTAAATCCATCCTGGACATTATTGCGCTCATCTGCCAATTAGCATCCCTCGCTTTCAGTAATAGGAGCATTCATTATTGTTTCCTAATCACCTGCTTTTACAATGTTAATGTTTGTCTAAAATAGTTAGTTATTTCTTTTCTCCAAAAATTTTTCTTAAACTTTCCTTTATCATTCATTTTTCTTTGGTAAAATTAAAGTTGATGTAATGAGCATATGAAGGTGAACAAAAGATGAAAAAAAGATTTGGTATTGACATCGATGGGACTGTTACTTCTCCAACATCGCTAATTCCTTTTATTAATAAGGCCTTTAACCTGAATCTTACGTATGGGGAAATTAATCAATATGATTTAACACCCTTTGTTAATGTCTCTAAAGAAGTTTTTGCCCATTGGTTTACGGAAAATGAACCAGTTATTTATCAAGGGTCACCCACAGCTCCCGGAGCAAGAAAGGTATTAAACAAGTGGAAAAAAGTACATGAATTATTTTTTATTAGTGCCCGCGGGCCCCGTCTCTATAATGTTACGGAAAAATGGTTCATTGACCATGGCATCAGTTTTGATCATATCGAATTAATTGGCTCACATGAAAAGGTTGAAATAACCAAAAAATACGGCATCGATATTTTTTTTGAGGACAAACATGATAATGCCGTAGCCATTCACGAAGAGTGCCATATACCTGTCATTTTATTTGATACTCCTTACAACCAGGATCCAATCCCAAAAGGAGTCATTCGCGTAAACAATTGGACAGAAGCCTCCCTCTGGGTTAAAAATTGGTTAAGCCAGCCGGAGAACCACTATCGATATGCCTAAAATATCCACAAAAAAACAGCTTGTGCTATGCAAGCTGTTTTTTGTTAATGCAATCAGGACATCTGCCATAAATCTCGAATTTATGCCCGGAAATTTCATATCCTTTTAAGTTTTCGATTAGTTCATCCATGGGACATGTTTCAATTTCCTTTGTTTTACCGCAGGATAGGCAAATAAAATGGTGATGATGCTCCTGTACCGTACAGGTAAAACGAAAATGCTTTTCTCCCGATAATTCAGTCATCTCTAAAATTCCCATGTTGACAAACAATGCCAGATTGCGATAGATCGTATCAAAACTTAAACCTGGATAATCGTCCTTTAGCTGTTCAAATACATCCTTGGCCGTCAAATATTTATCATTGTCCGCAAACAACTGCAGCATATCTTCCCTTTTTCCGGTTTGCTTGAATCCATTTTCTTTTAAATATTGAATCGCTTCATCAACGTTCATTGCACTGAATCTCCTTCTGCACATGCCTTTTTATCATCAATTTTTTATAAAAAATCATCAAAATTAAAATCAATACGGCAATCATGACAATGGTACCGCCAGGAGCCAAGTCTAAATAATACGCAGAAAATAACCCGCCTAGCACGGAAATCTCCCCAAACAGGATGGAGAAAAGAATCGTCTGTTTAAACCCCTTAGCAATACGGATGCTTGCAGCAACAGGCAGAGTCATCAACGAGGAAACCAATAGGATGCCTACAATTCTCATCGAAGCAGCAATCACCAAGGCAACCATAACGATAAAAATAAAATGGATCGATTTCGCGGGAATCCCCGAAGCTTTGGCATGTTCCTCATCAAAGGATAAAATAAACAGTTCTTTATAAACTAAAGTAATTGCCGCGACAACAAAAATACCGATGATGAAAATAACCGCTAAATCAGTTCTGCTTACAGCCGTTACACTGCCAAATAGGTAGCTGAATAAATCGGTATTAAAACCGTTGGCCAGGGATATAAAGATCACCCCTAAACCAATGCCGCTGGAAAGAATAATGGGAATCGCCAGTTCTTGATAATGCTTATAGACGTTTCGCAGTTTTTCGATAAATAATGAACCACCGACAGAAAATACCATTCCTAAATAAAGCGGGTTTAATCCTGCCAATGCCGTAAATTGTTTTTCGATCAATAAACTGGCAGCAATGCCTGCTAAGGTTACATGACTGAGAGCATCGGCTATTAATGACAGCCGTCGTACTACTATAAAAACACCTAATAATGGTGCTAGAAAGCCAATCATGATCCCGGTTAGAAAGGCATTTTGCAAGAATTCATAATGAAAAATGGCTTGAATCATTTTCGGACACCCCCATGTTCATGGTGGTGGGTGATCAGTTGAATATCATGACCATATGTTTTTGATATCTCTTCCATTCTCATTTGTTCGAATTCCTTCGCTTTACCATGAAAATACAAATGCTTATTAAGGCAGGCAACATGCGTCACCTTATCTGAGATGGTTCCAATATCGTGGGTGACAAGCAGTAATGTAATCCCCTGTTTCGCATTTAAATCACTTAGCATTTGGTAAAAAGCATTGACATTTTCGGCGTCCACTCCGACTGTTGGCTCATCGAGAATTAACAGCTTCGGATCACTTACAAGGGCCCGTGCAATAAATACCCTCTGCTGCTGACCGCCTGATAGTTCACCGATATTTTGATTAGAAAATAACTCCATGCCAACAGCTGCTAATGCCGTTTTGACTTTAACCTCATGTTCCTTTTTAAAAAACTTAAACATGCCAATTCGTTTGGTTAAGCCGCTTGCCACCACCTCAAAAACAGTTGCAGGAAAACCGGTATTAAAAGAATTGGCCTTTTGGGATACATAGCCAATTTGCTGCCAGTCTTTAAATTTACTGATTTCTTGACCAAATAGAAGAATTTTGCCTTTTTGCAGTTTTAACAACCCTAAAATAAGCTTTAATAAAGTTGATTTTCCCGAACCGTTGGGGCCAACAATCGCCAAAAAAGCCCCTTCCGGCACGGTTAAATTAATGTCGTCGAGGACAACATCCTTTTCATAACGATAAAATAAATGATTTATTTCTATAATCGATGACATACACTATACTCTCACCTTTATTTTTAAGAATCATTCCGATTTAACTTTTTTGTTAGTATACAACAGCTGTCGCTGATTGTAAAGTCAGGCTGAGGCGCCTGATTATACGGTGTCACACTCCCGCCGTATCTTCATACATTATCATGGGGGAGTGATGAAGATGAAAATTTTCGAAAACATTATCAATCATAAAATAAACACGATCACTGCTGAAGAATTAATGAAGTATGCGAATCAATTTAATATTTCAGTTACTCGCGGGCAGGCAAGAAAAATTGCTGAATACTTAAAAGGCAGAAATGTTAATATTTTCGATGACCGGGAGCGGTCGAAATTAATTAGAGAAATCGCCAAAGCAGCCGGACCGCAGACTGCACGAGAGGTGAACAAATTATTTACGGAATTAGCGAAAAGCTAGCAAAATTGGCCAAAAAAGCTGTGCAGCGAGGCACAGCTTTTTGCTCTTTAACTTTGCATGATTTTTTCCAATAAGTCTTCATCGAATTTCTGATCGCGAAGCATGGCAATTTCAAATCGGTATGGTGCTTTTTTATTATTCTTATCTTCACCAACAAATGGTGTTTCCAGGATTTTCGGAATCTCCTCTAATTGTGGATGATGAACAATATAATTTAGCGTCTTAAACCCAATATGACCGAAGCCAATATTTTCATGACGGTCCTTGCGCATTCCGATTGGATTTTTGCTGTCATTTATATGGAGTACTTTCAGCCTGTCCAACCCAATAATCTTGTCAAACTCGTTGAGAACTCCATCGAAATCTTCGACAATATTATAGCCAGCATCATGTGTATGACAAGTATCAAAGCAAATCGATAACTTCTCATTGTAATGAACTCCATCCATAATCATCGCCAGTTCCTCAAACGATTTTCCACATTCCGACCCTTTACCGGCCATTGTTTCCAGGGCAATTTGAACTTGTTCCTTCCCTGTTAATACTTCATTCAGCCCTTCTACTATTTTCTTGATACCGGCTTCAGGGCCAGCGCCGACATGGGCACCGGGATGCAAAACAATTTGTTTGGCTCCGATTGCCTCTGTTCGTTCAATTTCCTGAGTCAGGAACCGTACTCCCAAATCAAATGTATTTGGATTTGCAGTGTTACCAATATTGATGATATAAGGGGCATGGACAACAATTTCGGTAATTCCATGCTCCTCCATATGTTTTCTTCCAGCTTCTATATTTAAGTCTTCAATTTTTTTTCTTCGCGTATTTTGTGGTGCCCCGGTATAAATCATGAATGTATTGGCACCATAAGAAACCGCCTCATTACTTGCGGCTAAGAGCATGTCTTTTCCACTCATGGAAACATGTGAGCCGATTTTCAACATCGTCTTTCTCCCCCATCCAGTTATCCTTTTTTCTGATTTATTTTTCGTTGCCGTTTTTTGATCTTTTCCATTTCTGATTGCATTTTCTTTTTATAGCCGGGTTTTACCTTTTTTGGTTTTTTGATCATCGACTTTGCCATCTTATCTACTTCGTCAGCCTGCTTTACTCGCGATTTTCGACGATTTCGATCATCAATTTTAAGCAATTCGCCTTTTTTAAAATCAACATTTTGAAACTGTATTCCCATTTTTTCAAGACGAATTAAGGCATCCTCGTCCGATAACTCATAAATGGTCATCGCAATCCCTGCACTTCCTGCTCTGGCAGTTCGGCCTACACGATGAATATAGAAGTCTAAATCAGCAGGAAGTTCATAATTGATGACATGGCTGACTCCTTCGATATCAATACCTCTAGAAGCCAAATCCGTGGCAACAATATACTGAAACTCGAGGTCTTGAATTTGCTTCATCATTTTTTTTCGTTCTCTTGGTGTCAAATCGCCGTGAACTCTGCCTACCTTTAATCCTTTTTCATTTAAAAAATCTGCCAGTTCTTCGGCCATCTTTTTTGTATTCGTAAAAACAATCGCTAAATAGGGATTAAGGCTGACGAGGACGTCATGAACCAATTCTTTTTTATTACGATGTCTTGAGGGCAAGAGAAAATGCTGCAGATTTTCCGCTGTTTTCCTTCTCGGTTCAATCTGAATCATTTCCGGATTTTCCATGTATTTTTTCAAGAACGGTTTTAATTTTTCAGGAATCGTTGCTGAAAAAACAAGCATTTGCAGGTTTTCCGGCATTTTAGCTGCAATTTTATCGACATCTTCAATAAAGCCCATATCAAGCATCATATCCGCTTCATCAACAACGAGAATTTCGCCCGTATGAACAAATAATGCCTGCTCCTGGACCAAATCATTAATTCTGCCCGGAGTCCCGACCACAATATGCGGCTGGACCTTAAGTTTTTCAATCGTTCGCTGCTTATCCGTTCCCCCAACAAATAGCTTCGTTACAATGAGCTGCTGCGGATAAGCTTCGGTTATTTTAATAATTTGTTGATAGATCTGGGAAGCAAGCTCTCTCGTTGGGGCAGTGATCACTGCCTGAACGTGTTTGTTCCCGGGGTTTATTTTTTCCAGAATCGGAAGGACATAAGCTAAGGTTTTCCCTGTTCCTGTTTGCGATTGGCCAATCGCACTCTTCCTTTTTAACACAGTTGGGATCATCCGTTCCTGAATTTCCGTAGGCTCGTAAAATCCAAGCCTTTGAATGGCTTCAATAATAAAAGGTTGAAACTTAAAACGGTTAAATCGATTTTCTTTCATATATTGGCTCCTTATTACGACCAGTCTAATATGCTAATGCACAAGTGTTTTCATTTTTGTTCCATCATCCAATTATAATAAACTTTCTCATATATCTCCAGTCTGTAATCTTTTGTTACCATCATTTACTTTTCAACGGCATTTTAATACTTTCTTCTGTGTCGATTACCTAAGGCAAAATACAAGTAGATGCATACTTTAAAACAAGAAGTATAAATGAAATTTTCGGCTTTCATATGCCATTCATATTCTTAAGATGATCCTTGGTTTACAGAAGAATAAGCGACCTTTCCCGATTCATATTGGAAAGGATTAGAAAGGAGGAAAAATGGGATGCTGCCAGGACCAAGAATGCCGATGCAAGGTGGAATGGGACCGGGATTATTTGGCGGAAGACCTCCTATGGGACCCGGATTGAATTTATTTGGAGGCGGACGCCCCCCGATGATGGGGCCGCAAGGTAATCCATTTGGCGGATTGATGGGTGGAGGTGCTCCGCAAATGGGAAGAGGCGGCGGATTACTTTCAAGACTATTGGGAAGAGCTGCCCCAACCGGTGGGCCGGGTGGAATGATGGGTCCAATGCAAGGAGCTGGAGGATTAATGGGGGGAGCTGGAAGAGCCGGTGGCGGCGGATTGCTTCAATCTCTTTCCGGTTCCGGAGGTGGTGGAGGCCTTGTCGGCTTTTTGAATAATACCCAGCAGGTTATCAAAACCGCACAAGCAATCGGTCCAATGGTACAACAGTATGGACCGTTAGTTAGAAATCTTCCGGCGCTCTGGAAACTTTACCGCGGAATGAAAGATTCCCCTAATACGACTGAAGAAGAGTCTTCTGCCACAGCCCAAAAAACGACGGCCCATGCAAAGACTCATGACACCAAGCAAAAGGAAAACACAACCGCAAAAACAACGCGAAAAGTCACCAACCAGCCTAAAACATCGAACACCCGTAATCAAACGGGTTCGGCAACGGAGACATTATACCGGAGAGGTTCTTCCAAACCCAAATTATATATTTAGTGTAATGAATGCCGGATCCCACGAACCGGTATTCTTTTTGTTAAGAAAACTCGAAATAAGGACGGATGATGAGTAATGAACAGCAAGCTTTTGCTTAAAGGAAAAATGTATCTTTGTAATATTCATACCAGTTATATATAATAAACATATAAACTACTAAAATTGCCTTTTAGGAGGATTCCATAGATGAATGTGATTAAAATTTCACCGCGGGGCTATTGTTATGGTGTTGTAGACGCCATGGTCATCGCCCGTAATGCTGCATTGGATAAAACCCTGCCACGTCCAATCTACATTCTAGGTATGATTGTTCATAATAAACATGTGACCGATGCTTTTGCCGAAGAAGGGATTATCACCCTTGATGGAAATAACCGCAAGGAGATTTTAGAAAAAGTCGATAAAGGGACGGTTATTTTTACGGCCCATGGAATTTCACCGGAGGTACGGGAATTGGCAAAGAAAAAGGGGCTTGTGACGCTTGATGCAACATGCCCTGATGTCACCAAGACACACGACCTTATTTTCGAGAAATCAAAACAGGGTTATTATACCATTTATATTGGCAAAAAAGGACACCCAGAGCCTGAAGGAGCCCTTGGGGTAGCACCTGGCATGGTCTATCTTGTACAAACTCCTGAAGATGTCGAAGCGTTAAATATTGACCATGACAAGCTGATTGTGACGAATCAAACAACCATGAGTCAATGGGATGTTCATGACACAATGGAAAAGGTAAAAGAAAAATATCCTCATGTAGAGGTTTACAATGAAATTTGCCATGCCACTCAAATACGTCAGGAGGCCGTTGCCCAGCAGGCTGGGGAAGCAGATGTGACAATTGTGGTTGGCGACCCAAAAAGTAATAACTCCAACCGTCTCGCCCAGGTGTCGGAAGAAATTGCCCATACAAGAGCTTACCGGATTGCCGATATTACCGAATTGGAGATTGATTGGATCAAGGATGCAAAAACGGTGGCTGTTACCGCCGGTGCTTCTACCCCAACGCCGATTACAAAGGAAGTGATATCGTTCCTGGAACAATTTGATCCAAACGATGAAACGACCTGGGAACGACAGAAAAAGGTGCCACTTGCTAAGATTCTGCCAAAAGTAAAAACAGCTAACTAACAGTCAAAAAACCGGTCCGCAGACCGGTTTTTTTAAACAAATTGGAATGGGTCGGTATTTACTTCAGAAGGAAAAATTTCGACTTCATAGCCAGCACCGTGGCACATTTTTTGAAGTGTCTTCGTTAACCCTTGCTTCATCACTTTTTCCACGTTATGACCAGGATCGACAATATTTAAGCCTTGCATCATCGCATCATGCGCAGTATGGTAATAAAAATCACCAGTTACGTAGACATCTGCCCCTTTAAACTTGGCATGGCTGAAATATTTGTTGCCATCACCGCCTAAAACAGCCACTTTGTTAACCTTTGCCGTTAAATCTCCGACAACACGAACTGCTTCAACCTCTAAGTCCGTCTTAACTTTTTCGGCAAATTCCTTTAAAGTCATTTCTGGGATGTTACCAATTCGCCCCAACCCTAATGTCTCTCCCTTATTATCGAGCGGGTAAACATCATAAGCCACCTCCTCATACGGGTGAGCTTTAATCATCATGGAAAGGGTCTTCTTCAGCAGGGTCTCAGGAACAATCGTTTCGACGCGAACTTCATCAACAACTTCCAGCTTCCCCGACTGGCCAATAAAAGGATGGGTCTCAGCCCCCGGCATAAATCTGCCGGTTCCCTCAGCAGAGAATGAACAATGACTGTAATTTCCAATAAAGCCGGCACCTGCTTCGCCAAGAACCTGGCGAATTTGCTCTGCATGACTTCGGGGAACAAAAACAACCAGTTTTTTATACTTTTCAGCAAATGTTGGCACTAATACTTCCGTTTCTTCAAGACCTAACGCTTCCGCTAGCCAATCATTCACTCCGCCGGTGGCAATATCAAGATTGGTATGGGCAGCATAGACAGCGATATCAGATTTGATGAGTTTCGCCATCATCCTGCCCTGAACCGTGTCAGTAAGAATATTTTTTAATGGGCGAAAAATGGGTGGATGATGGGCAATGATTAATTGAACATCTTTTTCGATGGCTTCATCGATCACATTTTCCAGCACATCGAGGGCAATCATGACACGCTCTACCTTTCTGTTGAGTCGTCCGATTTGTAAACCAATTTTATCTCCTTCCATTGCCAATTCTTTAGGGGAAAATTTTTCAAATAATTGAATAATTTCATGACCATTAGGAATTTTCATCTTGTAAAACCTCCTCAGCCAATTTGATATTATGTATTAATTCTTGCTTTTTTTTCATTGTTTCAGGCGTCTCCGCTGCTTTTTCAAGCTGGTGATAAATGCGCTCCCAATTTTGCTTTTCAGCCAGCCACTTTTTCCTAAAAACAGAATTTTTTTCTTTCGCCAGATGTGGACCAAATAACAAACCCGCATCCAGGTTTTTATCATAAGGAGCTAAAGGCTCTCCACCTTGTTCCGCGACTAGTACTTCGTAGATTTTCCCATCCTCTTCAAGAATTTCTTCAGCACAGAGGACCCAGCTATTGTCCAAACACCATTTGCGAATCGAAATGGCTCCGATATTGGGTTGTAAGATTAACCTTTTAACAGAAGTAAGCTTTTTCTTGCCCCTGTCCAAAATACTTGTAATTAATGCTCCTCCCATTCCTGCAATTGTGATAGTATCAACTTCACCTGGCTGGATCACATCAAGTCCATCTCCCAGCCGGACGGAAATCACTCCAGACAATCCTTCTGCCTTAACATTCCTCTCCGCTGATTGAAACGGACCAACTGCCACTTCACCGGCAACTGCATAGGCAATGCCGTTATTTTTCGCTAAATAGCAGGGTAAATACGCATGGTCGGAACCGATGTCTGCCACTTTGGCTCCGTTGGGGACATATTTAGCCACCGTTGCTAACCTAGCTGATAATTTATCTGTATTCAACAAATCCACCACACTTTTTAAATACTAGTATAAGAAAGGTCCTTTACAGATGCAAAGGACCTTTTTTCTTTATAAACAGTTATATTGAGATTATTTTAATTTAGAAACCCATTCAGCCATTGTATCAACTTGATCTCCTTTTAAAAGTCCGGGGGGCATACCGGTACCTTTACCATTAACAAGGATATTTTTTACCTCATCCTTTGATAGCCCAGTCCCCTTTAATGATGGGCCTACTACGCCTTGATATTGATCACCATGACAACTTGCACAAGTGGATTTGTAAATATCCTCTGGATTTGATGCAACTGTCTCTGTTTTCTCAGTGCCTTTCCCCTCACCTTTGGCCACTTCTTTCATATCACCAAGACCTTTGAATGACAACAGGAACATCAGTGCAATCCCAAAGACCATGATGAGAATGAAAGGAACAACTGGATTTCGTTTCATGATAAAACCTCCCTTATGTACGTAAACATGTTCTTTAAATATAAATCCTCCCACAAACACTATCTATTTTACTTGAAAAGCTGTCAAAGGAAAAGACCTAAACTTATTTAATTGAAATAATCTTTTAAAAATATCTAAAACAGCCCCTATTTTCCAAAAAAACAATATCTAGGAAAAAGTTCAAGGGACCATTTGCAAAGTGAGAGACAATTCAGTAAAATAATCTTAATAGTAAACAAATAAAAAAGTTTACTCCGTTGCCGAAGTAAACTTTGGATCCATACATGTCTATTCTAAAAAGTCTTTTAGGCGTTTGCTGCGGCTAGGGTGACGCAGTTTTCGCAAGGCCTTTGCTTCAATTTGCCGAATACGCTCGCGGGTGACACCAAATACCTTTCCGACTTCTTCCAGTGTCCGAGTCCGGCCATCATCGAGACCAAACCGGAGACGAAGGACGTTTTCTTCACGGTCTGTTAAGGTGTCAAGGACATCTTCCAACTGCTCTTTTAATAGCTCATAGGCAGCATGTTCAGAAGGGGAGGTGGCATCCTGATCTTCAATGAAATCTCCTAGATGGGAGTCATCCTCTTCACCGATTGGTGTCTCCAATGAAACAGGTTCTTGAGCAATTTTTAAGATTTCTCTAACCTTATCCGGTGTTAAATCCATATCTTCGGCAATTTCCTCCGGAGTTGGTTCACGGCCAAGATCTTGCAGTAATTGCCGCTGTACCCGAATAAGTTTATTAATCGTTTCGACCATATGAACCGGGATACGGATGGTTCTTGCTTGATCCGCAATCGCTCTGGTAATGGCCTGACGAATCCACCATGTAGCATAAGTACTAAACTTAAATCCTTTTCGATAATCAAATTTTTCAACGGCTTTAATGAGGCCCATGTTTCCTTCTTGAATTAAATCGAGAAACAGCATTCCCCGGCCGACATAGCGCTTTGCAATACTTACAACCAGGCGAAGATTTGCTTCCGCAAGACGCCGCTTTGCTTCTTCATCTCCCTGTTCAATACGATGCGCCAACTCGATTTCCTCTTCGGCCGAGAGCAGGTTAACGCGGCCAATTTCCTTTAAGTACATACGAACTGGATCATTAATTTTTACACCTGGCGGGACGCTTAGATCATTCAAATCAAATTCATCATCGTCTTCTTCTTTCGCTAAATCTTTGATGCTTGGATCCTCATCATCGCCATCACCGACTAATTCAATTCCCTGATCACCAAGAAACTCATAGAATTCATCCATTTGATGTGAGTCTAAATCAAAATGCGACATTTTTTCAGCAATATCATCATAGGCAAGGACGCCGACTTTTTTTCCTACTTCTGTTAATTGTTGTTTCACCTGTTCTAAGGTCAATTCATTCTCGACCTCCTGTGACCGGGCTGATTTTTCAGCAGCCATAGGAAACCCTCCTTCCAAAATCAAAGACAGTAAACTAAATCTATAATGATTTACGCAATTGAATAATTTCATTTGCAATAATAGCTGCTTTTAAATAATCCTTTTGCCGTTCTGCCTCTTTCTGTTTTTCCTCTTTTTCCTTTATCATTAACATTTTTTTGTAATTCAACACCTGTTTGATATAATCAGATAATTCCTGGTCGGTTAACTCTTCATTAATCGACAACATTTCAATATTTGCAACCATTCTTCTAAGATTATCATCTTGTATATAGGTTAAAAAGGCAGCAGGATCTGGTTGTGAGTGCTCTTCATAAAATTCCAGCAGATAAGTGACAATTGCCTGATGCTCATCAATATTAAATGTATTTCCTGCAAGCAAATCCTGGACTTTATATACCATGTCACGATCTTTTAGCATATGAGCAATTATATATTGCTCTGCAGAATAATGGGCAGGTTTTAATTCTTTTGCTTGTCTAGGGATAACAGCAGGTTTAAATGGCTGCCCGGTTTTTCCTTTGGCTTTCCTTTTTTCAGCAAAGTAATATTGCTTTTGCTGCTGCTTTAAAGCATCTAATGAAAGAGAAAATTCATCCGCCAACTGCCGTAAATAATGATCTCTTTCCACTGCCATTGGCAATTTGCTGATTTCTTTTATTATTTCTTCGATATAGTTTAGCCTATCTCCTTCATTTTGCAGGTTTTTTCCCCTGCGGAAATAAAGAAATTTAAAGCCCATCCAGGTTAAACTGGCCTCAATCACTTCGTGACGAAATTTATCGGGGCCATTTTTTTTAATGTACTCATCCGGATCCATACCTTCAGGCATCAGCGCAACTTTTATCTCAAAACCAGCATCCTGTAAATGCAATCCTGCGCGATATGCCGCTTCAATCCCGGCATTATCGGAATCATAACAAATAATCACGGATTGGACGCCTTGACGTAACAGCGAAATATGCTCATCCGTCAACGATGTACCCATTGTGGCAATGCCGTTTTCGACCCCAGCACGACTTGCTGCTATACAATCGGCAAAGCCTTCAAATAAAACGGCATGACGCAATTTTTTGATACTGGATTTTGCCTGATGATAATTGTATAAAATTTTGCTTTTATTAAAGATTGCCGTTTCGGGACTATTTAAATATTTAGGGTCTTCGCCCCCAAGCGATCTCCCGGAAAAAGCAATCGTATTTCCATTTCGGTCAAATATTGGAAACATAATTCGATCTCTGAAGCGATCAAAAAATGTTCCATCTCTCTCACGCTTTATGATAAGTCCTGCTTTTTCCATTAATTCAGCGGAGAAATTTCTTTTTAAAAGAAAATGGGCGACAAAGTCCCAAGAGTTTAGCGAATAGCCTAGTTGAAATTGATCGATTGATTCCCGGCTAAAACCTCTTTGATAAAGATACTCCAACGCATGCTGACCTTCTTTTGTATTGACCAGCAAATGATGGTAAAATTTACGTAACAGCTCATGAGCATCTTTCATTGCTTGCAGCTCTTTAGACTGTTTATTCTCCGTTTGTGCGATGTTTAGCTTGATCTCAAGGTCAATATTCGCCCGGGAGGCTAGTTTGATTACGGACTCTTGAAATGAAATGCCCTCTAGCTCCATTAAGAAAGTAAAAACATTTCCACCAGCACCACAGCCAAAGCAATGGAAAATCTGCTTATCGGGTGAGACCGAAAAAGAAGGAGTACTTTCTCCATGGAAGGGGCATAATCCGAAGTAATTTCGTCCCTGTTTTTTTAATTGAACATAGTCACTGATAATTTCAACTATATCTACAGCCTGACGAATTTGGGTTATCTTTTCTTCGGAAATACGTTCTGCCATGAAAACAACTCCATTTTGCTAACAACATTTATTCGACATACATCCGCTAAATCCCTTCAATTTTCGACAAAATTTCATTGTCAATCGCAAACGATCTTCAGATTGAAAAGAATTTGGTCTCTTTAAGGTATTAACATATTCCAGTTGGCCTATGTACTCCCATCTTGATGATCATAGGAAGCCGCATTAAGAGTCCAACTTCATATCCTGAAACAGGTTCGACAATTTCCGCCTTATCCGGACAGGGTTTGGAGTAACCATATAAATTGTCGGAACAGCTTTTTTCTTTTTATTAATTCTACATTACTCTGCATATTCCTTCTTTAATGTCTATTTTTATCATGAAAACATTACAACAAGTGAGTGGTTTAGACATATTTTAGGGGGATTTTATCTAATAAGCATTTTTGTTTTCATGAAAAAGAGAGATAGGATTTATGTCGAATTTTTTAAGAGACAAATATGGTATCTGACTTGACATCTGACAGTAAATAGTTTATTCGTTCCCATGCAAGTCTAAACCTAAAAGATTCATTTTTATCACAATTTTTTATTATAGTATATTTATGATCAATTTGCCACAACTTTTGCTTACTTTTTTCATTAGAAAACACATAATCAAAAGATTATGTGTTAAGCTTTTCCTTTATAAAAATAGCTAAGAATAACATTGGCTGTTTCCTCTACTGCCTTATTGGTTACATCGATAACTGGACAGTTAATTTTGGTCACGACCTGCTCAAAAAAGTCTATTTCTTCTCGAATTCGATTGATATTGGCATAACTTGCTTGATCATTTAACCCTAAAGAAATTAACCTCTCTCTGCGGATATGATTTAATTTTTCAGGGCTGATTTTTAACCCAAAGCACTTTTCTTTCGGTACCCGATAAAGTTCCTCAGGCGGGTCAACCTCCGGCACAAGCGGCACATTGGCGACCTTTAGGCGCTTATGTGCGAGGTATTGCGATAATGGCGTTTTCGAGGTCCTCGATACGCCAATTAACACAATATCCGCTTTTAAAATTCCCCGGGGGTCTCTGCCATCATCATATTTGACGGCAAACTCGATTGCTTCGATCTTTTTGAAATAATCCTCGTCCAGTTTTCTCACAAGGCCTGGCTCAAATAAAGGCGTCTTACCGGTAAAAGCTTGAATATTATCGATGATTGGACCGATGAGGTCAACAGCCACAATTCCCTCTTTTTCCGCCCGCTTTAGCATATATGTGCGCATTTCTGGTTTTACCAGAGTAAATGCGACCATCCCCTTGTCTAATGAGACGAGGGACAATACTTCATCAATATGTTCCTTATCTTCAACATAGGGAAATCGTTTCAAAGTCATTCCGGAGCCGTTAAACTGACTAATAGCTGCTTTCGTCATTAATTCTGCTGTTTCCCCAACTGAATCGGATACGACATAAATAATTGACGTATTCATTCCCTTTCATCATCCCCTCTGAAAAGCAACATTTTATTCTTCGCCCAGAGCAACAAATGCCCTGGTTATATTCGTTTTCGTTATTCTTCCGATTACCTCAAACCCGTGATCTGTCTTTTTAACAACCGGGAGGGCATCAATTTGTTTTTCAATTAACTTTTTGGCAACATCAATTAAAAGGTCCTCCCGTTCACACATCGTGATGTTTGGCATACGCGTCATGATGATATGTACAGGAATGGTTGTCAGTTCCTGTTTTCCAATGCTGGCCCGTAGTAAATCTTTTCTGGATAAAACCCCAACTAAATGCGAACCTTTGTCTACGACGAATAATGTCCCTACATCCTCTAAAAACATTGTGCAAATGGCATCATAAACCGAAACGTTTTCATTTACGACAACCGGAATGGATTGGTATTCTTTCACATAAATTTTTTGCAGATTTTCAGTTAATAATTGCGTTCCTGATTTTCCCGTGTAAAAGTAGCCAACCCGCGGCCTAGCATCCAGGAACCCAGCCATCGTTAAAATGGCTAGATCTGGACGCAATGTTGCCCGAGTTAGGTTTAATTGCTCGGCAATGTGTTCTCCCGTTATCGGGCCGCTTTCTTTGACGATTTGCAATATCTGCTCCTGACGTTTTGTTAGTTCTATTGTCCTCACCACCCATTAGACCATTGAATGTTTCATTTTAATACCTGATCTTTTCATGCAAAAAGCTAATTAGCTCTGTAATTGGCAGGCGAGTTTGTTCCATTGTATCCCGGTCTCTGACGGTTACCATTTTGTCCTCGATGGAATCAAAATCATAGGTGATACAGAATGGTGTACCGATTTCATCGTGGCGGCGGTAACGTTTACCGATGGAACCAGACTCATCATAATCTACATTAAAATGCTCAGAAAGGGCTGCAAAAACTTCCTTGGCTCCTTCAGACAGCTTTTTCGATAATGGCAGAACAGCAGCCTTAAATGGAGCAAGCGCCGGATGGAAATGCATAACAGTTCTGGAAGTGCCGTCTTCAAGTTGTTCCTCATCATAAGCATCAATTAAAAAGGCTAAGGTAACCCGGTCTGCACCAAGTGAAGGTTCGATACAGTAAGGAATATACTTTTCATTTGTGTCGGGATCCAGGTAGTGGAAGTCCTCACCGGAATATTCCATATGCTGTTTTAAATCGTAATCGGTTCTCGAAGCAATTCCCCAAAGCTCACCCCAGCCGAACGGAAACTTATATTCAAAGTCTGTGGTTGCATTACTGTAATGGGAAAGTTCTTCCTCAGAGTGATCGCGGAGTCTTAAGTTATCTTTTTTGAGGCCTAATGAAAGCAGCCAGTTTTCGGCAAATTGCTTCCAATAGTCAAACCATTTTAATTCTTCTCCCGGCTTGCAGAAAAACTCCAACTCCATTTGTTCAAATTCTCTTGTACGGAAGGTAAAATTCCCCGGTGTAATTTCATTTCTAAAGCTTTTTCCAATTTGCGCGATACCAAACGGCAGTTTCTTCCTCATGGTTCTTTGAACATTTTTAAAGTTAACAAAAATTCCTTGTGCCGTTTCAGGGCGCAGAAAAATCTCGTTTGTGCTAGTTTCCGTCACTCCCTGGAAGGTTTTGAACATTAGATTAAATTGCCTGATGCCGGTAAAATCATGACTTCCGCAGTCGGGGCAGGCAATATGATGTTCCTTGATTAATTCTTCCATTTTCGTAAATGGAAGACCATCAACAACCATTTCGATCCCTTTTTCTTCAAGGGCATTTTCAATTAATTTATCGGCACGATGCCGCGCTTTACAATTCTTGCAATCAATCATTGGGTCATTAAAGTTGCCGATATGTCCAGAAGCTTCCCATGTTCTCGGATTCATTAAGATACTTGCATCTAAGCCGACGTTTAACGGCGTCTGTTGGACGAATTTTTTCCACCAGGCCTGCTTTATATTGTTTTTAAATTCAACTCCTAATGGGCCGTAATCCCAAGTGTTTGCAAGACCGCCGTAAATTTCTGAGCCTGGGAAAATAAACCCTCTGTGCTTTGCGTGAGAAACGATTTGTTCCATGGTTACATTCATTTTTTCGATAACTCCTTTTATTGAATTAGTCAATGAAAAAACTCCCGCCTCTATGCTTTTACGCATAGGGACGAGAGTTAACCCGCGGTTCCACCCTATTTGCCGGCAGCTGCCGGCCTCTTTTCATGTAATCAAATTGCTCCGGAACGCCTTCCTTAAGCTTCTATACCCTAGCTCACACCATCCTAGGTTCGCTTTTATAGATTGTGCCTAAGTACTACTTTCCTTCAGCGCAATTATTAATTTTATTGAGTATAATAACCAAAACAAACAATAATGTCAACAAATTCTATAAAAGATTTCGAAAATGGGCCATTGAGTCGAGAAATTTTTTCGATTTCAGATGCAGTCCTGAATATTCGTCATAATAGGCATCGATCACCTTTTTGAGTTCGGCTTTGGTCGTGTCTTTTACAGAGATGCTCCCTAAACGTGACAAATCAAAATAATAAAAGAGCCGCAACAATTTAACAGCAGCTGGTGAAATTTTAAAATGATAGGGGTCATGCTCCAGACAACGATGGCAGATAAACCCGCCTTCACGAATGGAAAAAGAAAAATGTCCGGAAGACTGGCCGCAAACAGAACATTGGTTTAAGACCGGATATAATCCTAATACATTTAGCATTTTCATTTCATAAATATCGATCAAAATATCCGGATCATACCCCTCATTCATTAGATTTAGAGTCTGATATAATAACTCAAAATGAAATGGATTCGGTTTCTTCTCGTCGGTACATTTATCGGTTAATTCAACGATCAGGCTTGCATAGGCGGTTAAAAAAATGTCTTCACCAATCGAACGAAAAGATGTGATGATTTCACCTTGCTGTAAACCGCTTAAACCGGTTCCTTTTTGAATGAGAAAATAACCGTAAGTAAAAAGCTGGGTAATGGAGGAGAGACGGCTGTTCGGCTTTTTTGCCCCTCTGGCCATCACGCCGATTTTCCCCCATTCCCTGGTATACAAAGTGACAATTTTATTGGTTTCACCATAATCAGTTGCTCTAATGACGATGCCTTCACACTTCTGAAGCATAATGTCACCATCCCAAACTAAATAGCCGGGCACGGCACCTTTTACTATAGAAACACTAATCCAGAAACCCACACCTTGCCAATAAGGCGGTGTGAGCAGAGCTAAACTAAACTACATTCAAATTAGAAAATGTTTATTTATATCTACAACTGGTTAGAATGAATTTCTTTATGCGGCGCTCCGCCCCTTTTCAATTAGAAGTGTGCGGCTGCTAGAAAATAGGATTATCCATTTGTGCTAGCTCTTCATTCGAATTACCGGGTATTTCTTGGTTTTCCTTCTCAAGTTCTTTAAAGAGAAGATATGTGTCGATATTACCGGTCTGGGTAAATACTTTCCACGTTAAATCCAACACGAAAACCCCACCTTTCAATTTTTAGACTAGCGTATTTTTGGGTCCTAAAGCTTACAATTATCTTGGCCTGCCCACACTAAAATCATAAGACGTAAATTTTGTAAATGCGGTCCATGCATATTCTTAAAACTTGAGTAATATTCTAGATAGGGCGAACGGATTAGTACTCATCTTCATTAAAGCCGTACTCGCGCAGTTGTGACATTTTATTCCGCCAATCCTTTTGAACTTTTACCCACAATTCTAAAAACACTTGTGAACCAAGCAGATTTTCAATATCAACGCGGGCACGCTTGCCAATCTCCTTTAACATGCTGCCTTTTTTTCCAATAATAATTCCTTTTTGCGAATCGCGTTCGACAATGATTGTGGCCATGACATGAATAATATTCCTGCCCTCTTGCCGCTCAATTTTATCGATCACTACGGCTAAGGAATGAGGAATTTCTTCCCTGGTTAAGTGAAGTGCTTTTTCGCGAATCAGTTCGGAAATGATAAACCTTTCTGGATGATCGGTTACTTGATCTGCCGGGTAATATTGCGGTCCCTCAGGTAAAAACCCTTTAATTTGTTCCAAAAGACGCTCGACATTATTTCCCTCTAATGCCGATATAGGAACGATTTCTTTAAAGGAAAATTTTTCTTTATATGATTCGATTATCGACAATAATTCATCCGGATGAATCTTATCAATTTTATTTATGACCAGAAAAACAGGTGTGTTGATCGTGCGAAATTTTTCAATGATAAATTCTTCGCCACGTCCAAATCCTTCTTCAGCATTTACCATAAACAAAACTAGATCGACTTCTTTAAGAGTGTTTTGGGCCACCTTCATCATAAAATCGCCTAATTTATGCTTTGGCTTATGGATACCCGGCGTGTCGATAAAAATCATTTGGGCATCTTCCTGCGTGAGAACACCTTGTACTTTATTCCGAGTAGTTTGTGGTTTATCGCTCATGATCGCAATCTTTTGACCGATGACCCGATTAAGGAAGGTAGATTTCCCAACATTTGGTCGGCCAATGATGGAGATAAATCCCGATTTATAAGCAGCTCTTTCAGTTCGATTATTTTCCATTTAAATCATCCGCCATGAACGCACCAGGTAATAAATCCTCAACAGTTAGCTCCAAAATATCCCCTTTTAGATTTGTCAGGATCACCTTCATATCTTTAGGACATAATTCAGCCATTACTTGCCGGCAGGCTCCACAAGGGGAGCATGGACGATCTGTATCGGCAACCACAGCGATCATTTTAAAATCCCTGTCGCCTTCTGAAACCGCTTTAAAAATAGCAGTCCGTTCACCGCAATTACACATACTATAGGCAGCATTTTCGATATTACAGCCATGATATACTTTTCCATCCGCAGTTAGCAGGGCAGCTCCTACTCCAAATTTAGAATATGGAACATATGCTTTTTCCCTAGCTTTTTTTGCTTCTTCAATTAGTTGCTCGATTTTCACTAGTCTTACTTCCTTTCCAGCAATAAGCCTGCTGTTTCTATATTTTACATTAAAAATCAGATAAAATCATTACTTGTAGCAAAAAAGTAATAAAAAAATTGGAATTTTCACAAAAGTCTAATTTTGCCCTTGAAATAATTTGCTATGATTTTATCAAAGGCCATTCAATAAACCTATATCATGTGAAACTTCAATCAGCACGTTTTATTACTTGTTAATTCAGGATAAATAACTTTCGAATATACGGGTAATAAATCAGGACGCCGACGATAATCGAGAGGACAGCATATACAAGCACAGCTCCCGCTGCCATGTCTTTTGCCTGCTTTGCCAGCGGATGATATTCCGGACTTGTCAGGTCCACGACTCTTTCAATTGCACTGTTCAATAATTCTAAAGCAAACATGCCTCCGATTGCAAAAAGAATGACGATCCATTCGATTATCGAAATGGAAAAGTAAACAGAAATAAACACCACGACCACCGAGCATAGCAAATGGATCCGCATGTTTCTTTCTTGCAGAAGGCCGATAAAAAGGCCATTTACCGCAAAAGAAAAAGAGCGTAAAACCGAATGAGATTTGTGATTATCGTGTAAGTCCATATTCGTTTAAGATTTCCTTCTGCAGCGTAAACATTTCTTTTTCATCCGCCTCGTTCATATGGTCATAGCCTAGAAGATGCAAAAAACCGTGAACTGCCAAGAAGCCAAGTTCCCGGGCAAAAGAATGACCATATTCCGCTGCCTGTTCTTTCGCTTTTGGTACCGAAATAATAATGTCCCCTAAGACACGGGGCAGCCCAGCCCCCATCACTTCAACCTCTCCTTCTCCCATCTCTTCCATGGCGAAAGAGATAACATCTGTCGGGGCATCCTTATCGCGATATTCGCGGTTAATTTCCTGAATTCGCTCATTCGTCACAAATGTTACGGAAACCTCACTATGCTCCTTAATATTTTGCTTTTGCGCTGCAAAATTTAACAGCCTTTCGATTTCAAGTAATTGCTGCTCCGTCAATTCTTTCGTTTCATCCATAGTATCAATCAGTAAGGTCATGCCTGTTTCACCTTCTTTGTCATTTCTGGATATTCTATTCTTGAATGGAATATCCCCTTTAATGTCTCACATAATGCATGTGTTACGGTGTCAATTTCCTTAAATGTTAAATCACATTCATTAAATTGGCCGTCCTCCAAGCGGTCGGTCACTATTTTTCTTACCAGTGTTTCAATTCCTTCTGGTGTGGGCTGTGATATGGAACGTACAGCTGCCTCGACACTGTCGGCAATCCCGACAACCGCCGATTCTTTTGATTGTGCTTTCGGACCGGGATAGCGATAGGCCGCCTCATCAACATCCGGATCATTTTGCAATGCCTTATGGTAAAAATATTTTAATAAGGTTGTCCCGTGATGCTGTTCAGCAATCTCAATAATTTCCTTTGGCAAATGATGCTTTTTTAATATTTCTGAGCCGTCAGTAACATGAGCAATAATGATACTTGCACTTTTCTCCGGAGGCAGGCGGTCATGCGGATTATCGTGGTGCATTTGGTTCTCAATAAAAAAGTTCGGCCGCCGTGTTTTTCCAATATCATGGTAGTAGCTTCCTACCCGCGCCAAAAGGCCGTTGGCACCAATCGCTTCACAAGCAGATTCTGCTAAATTCGCAACCATCACACTATGGTGATAAGTCCCTGGTGCCTCCATTAATATCTTTCTTAACAATGGATGGTTCGGATTAGACAACTCAATCAGCCTTATAGTTGACAGAATTCCAAAGCTTGCTTCCAGAAACGGCAGGAGTCCAATTGTTAACACAGCAGCCCCAATTCCAGATACAAACGCTGTAATGATATAGTACACAAACTCCAAACCGGTAAATTGTCCATTGGGCAAGTACATAATGGCCACGATGGTTAACAAATTGACAAGTGCCGAGAATGAACCGGCTTGTAAAATCCTCGATCGTTGGTTTCGTTTATTTAAGGCGAGCACTCCTGCCAAGGCGCTAAATAAAATGTAAATTCCCTCAGAAAAATTCAGAGTACCGGCAACACCTTCATTAAACAGAATGCTTCCACAGACGGCAAGTACTAGAGATGTAAGGATAGCCAGTTTTTCATCGATCAAAATTTTGATTAGCATGCCCGCCATAGCTGCAGGAAAAAGATAGCCAATCCAGGAGTAATTAAATACCTGCAGCAAACTGATTATTTTCATGATAAAAATAGACAGGACAAAAGTGATCCCAAACATCAACATGTCTGTTTGTCTTTTTTCCGGCGAAGATTTCACTTGATAAAAATAATAATAGAAACCCAACAGAATGATAAGGATCAGAACCGTTAAGCCAATGAATGGTCTAAAGGATTTTTCCGTTTGTAGCAGACCGACAAGTTTTAATTGACGATAAATTTCCCGATTGATTAATTTTCCCTCTTCCACAATAATTTGACCTTGGAGAATTTTAACCGGCTCAACGCTTTCTGCTGCTTGCCTGCGCAGCTCCTCGGTCGCTGCCGGATCATAGAATTCGTTTTGAATGACGGCGTATCTCCCCAGTTCAATGGAAGCCCTGCGCAAATCATCATTTAACGTACTATATTTTAATTCTTCCTCCACCCGCTTTTTAGCGTTTTCCACTTCATCAGCAGGAATCCGTTTTGTCATCACATTGTTAATGGCCGTCACCGTTAAATCCTTGGCAATGGATAACTCCTGGTTACTCGCTTGGACTAAAGATGAAAAAACCTGATTACTTAAATCTTTATTAACAGTAGAGGTTAATTTACCCTTCAAGCTTTCCACTTTTTCGGAAACACTTGGTTCTTTCTTATCCGCTGCTTTCTTCTGATCTGTTTCATCATTTAATTCCGAAGCAGTATCAAAAATAGAGGTTATTAAATCAACCCGATTTTGGGCATATTCCTTTTTGACAGCATAGACATCCTGTACTTGGTCTCGAGCCTCTTTCCGTTTGATTTCTGTACTTTTTTTATCCTCAACAGTTCCTGGAGAACGAATCGTTTTTTCCGCGATAGAAAACAGGCTTAGATTCAGTTTTTCCGGTTTGACATTATTATACATTGCAGTATATAAGACAATCCCTAAGATGATAAAAAACAGCACCCGAAAAAAAGTTATATCCAGAAGCTTTCGTATCCGTATGAAGTGTTGCTGCAGAAAATCCAACGATCATCCCTCCAACTGAGAATAGCGCAAGCGCCTTGGTCAGTAGCGTATGGCTTGGAGCGCTCCAACTGAGATAAAGGAAACACGAAGAGCGATAGCAATTCGATGTTGACTTATCGTAGGGCGGAGCGTGAAAGACACTAGCTGCTAGGCGCTGGAGCTAGACAATTCTCAAAGTAGAAATTCCAACTCACTTTATGTAAAATATAACAGTTTTTTAATGAACTTTCACCCTTTTATAAAATACTGAAACCTCGCCGACTAGCGAGTCCTTAAGGACGGTTCATGAGCCGTAGTTGAATGGATCATTTCCTAGTAGCGAAAAAAGGGATACCTGGCTGACAGGTAAATCCCTTTTGTTACCTTTATAAGGTTTTTTCGACCTTTCCATAGGCTTGAATAATTTTGGCTACCAACGGATGACGGACGACATCACTTTGCTCTAAAAAGACAAAGGAGATACCACTGACATTTTGTAAAATTTTCTCAGCCTCAATCAAGCCGGATTTTGCTCCCTTTGGTAAATCGATCTGTGTTTGATCCCCGTTAATGACCATCTTGGAGCCAAATCCAAGCCTGGTTAAAAACATTTTCATTTGCTGATTAGTTGTATTTTGCGCTTCGTCTAAAATCACAAAAGCATCATCCAATGTCCGCCCCCTCATATAAGCAAGCGGAGCAATCTCAATTGTTCCCCGTTCAATCAAGCGCTGGGTATGTTCAACCCCGAGCACGTCATGTAAGGCATCATATAAAGGTCTTAAATAAGGATCAACCTTTTCCTTCAAGTCACCAGGTAAAAATCCAAGGCTTTCCCCTGCCTCAACAGCGGGACGAGTTAAAATAATTTTATTTACCTGACCATTCTTCAGGGCATTTACGGCCATAACAACCGCAAGATAGGTCTTACCGGTTCCGGCAGGTCCAATTCCAAATACAAGGTCATGGTTCTTAATCGCCGTTACATATTGCCTTTGTCCCAGTGTCTTAATACGAATCGTTTTTCCTTTTACATTTTTGCCAATTTCCTCATCATACAAATGGACAAAATATTCAAGTGTCCCTTTCTGGGCCATTTGAATCGCATAAAGAACATCTCTTCCGCTAATGGTAATTCCTTTTCTAATTACTTGAACTAATTTATCAATAACCTGACCGGCCAAGACGACCTTTTCTTCGTCACCTGATAAACCGACAGATTCACCTCTCGTGACAGTGGACACGCCTAGTTCTTGTTCAATTATTTTTAAATGTTGATCGGAATTTCCAAGTAAAGTAATCGCTTCAGCTGGATTTTCAAGTTGTACATTGATCGTTGTTAACTTCTCTGTCATTCATGAATCTCCTTGGTAATCGGTTGCCCGACTGCAATATTTTCAATTATTTTAAAATGTATGTCAAGTATAACTTTACCATTTTTTATATCCCTGTGTAAAATTTTTTCATCCTTAATGATTGCTTCCTCATCTATTTTCTTTTTTATTTCTTTTCTCGCCTCTTCGATGGCGCTCTCTTCCGCTTCCTTCACTGTATAGGTTCTGACCGCTTCCCTGCTTTCACGAATCGTCCGGTCAACATAAGAAATTGGTAATTCCCATTTTAAGAAATGAAGTTTATGAATATTTATTTCTGTTTTGTAATCCTTAAATCCATGTTTGCCAAACCCCCATACAGGGATTTCAAGCTTTCCGAATAATAAGGAGTACTTTCGTTTTTCCTTGCCATTATAGACACTAAATGTCGTTTTCATTGGCAGCTCCACATGGCTTTTATACCATATCTCTCCCCAAACCTCTCCTTTAGCTGCGACAAGCCTTGGTTTTTGACCCTCTTGGCCGATTTCCCCGGAAACAAGCAATTGACCCGGTTCGACAAAGTCATTAACATCGACTTTCTTTTGGCCATCATCAATGTCCATTCTTACTATGATCGCTTTCTTTTTAGCAACTAGATTTCTTGGTGATAACTTTTTTTGTTTTTTCGGTTCATTTTTTTCGACCACCTGGAGGTGATAGGTTGTCCCTTTTAATTCCACGCCAACCCATGTCAGAGCCCCAATGTTGTTGGTTAACTTTCGTTGAATGCCTTCTTCATTATCGACAAAAAATTGCAGCTTGCCAATTTTAACCCCCATCTTGTCCAATTCCTGGCGAATTTGATATTCCGTTGCCGGCTTTGCTCCTTTTATTTCAATTCCCCAAATGACATTTGAGAGAAGAAATACAATGACTAGGAACATTCCTGCACCAATCAAGAAGCCGCTGTTTTTAAACATTCGCTTTAGTAAAAACGGCATGCCGCTTCTTCTTAAAAAGGAAATTCGGCATTCACTTTTTCTAGCAAAATGCCTTATTTTCATTGCATCTTGAAGCTTTATTTTAAACGTAATCGTATTGGCGCCATGACGCTTAACATTCCATATGAGTATTCCATTTCGTGTTAAAACGTTTAAAAAACGTTCAATTCCCCTGCCTGTAACCTTTACCGTAACCCGGCCAAATAGAAAGACGATCCACTGGTTCTTCATTTTTCTCCTCCCGGCTTATCATCATTTATATAAGTAACCTGATCAATTTTTCCTTCCAATAAAATTTCTTCAGGTAAGATAGTCTTAATCACAAAGGATTTTCCTTTAATTAACAATTGCCCCTGCTTTAGCAAAAGCCGGAGTTCTTTATCGGTAAAGGTGAGCAAGCCGCGATGATTCTCAATATAAACATGAATTTGACCAATCATCGTAATCCGGGGTAAATCCATCATGACATCTTGTGGAAGATCCATATTTTTTGCCATCCAGCTGCGAACTCGCCCGACCCAATTTTTTGCCATAAAAAAAAGAACCCCCTTTCATCTCATATTTATGAAATGACGAGGGGTTCTAGCACATCTTTTTCCATTTTGTTTACCATCTATCCCGTCTTTGAGTTACCTTTTTCCGGTGAAGTAGGGGTTCTTTGAACGGGGCTTACCAAGAATTTCGAACCAGATTATCCCGTTAATAATCATATTCGTATCCGGGTTATCGGGTAAATTACTAACCTCAGGCGGCCGTGGCGCTTGAACCGTAGCAATCTCTTTTCCCGTATCGGTGGAAGGATCGGGTTTACTAATTAATGGATCAGCCATTTCCAAGTTTGCTTCCGAAAAATGTTGGACTAAATCTTTTTTGGCTGGTTTAGGTCGAGTTACTTCCGTCGGAATCATGTTTCTCTTCGGTGCTTGGTTTTCGGTTTGCACAAATGTCCTTAATTGCTTAAAAGGATCACGAGAAACAGGTCTATTTCTGCGGTTTTGCTGATTTGTTTTACCCTTGCCAAAAATACTTGAGAGGATCCCCATTAACATGATGAAAAACAGAATCTTTTCCATTTCGCCACCTCTTTCTGCTCAACCACAGGAGGATATTTACTTATCGTCCTTCTTATCAGCTGCTATTCTGCCTATCGATCCTCTCATATCTGTATCTGCAGAAATATTTTTAACGTTTAAATAATCCATCACACCAATGTTGCCTGTCTTCAAAGCTTCTGCCATCGCCAAAGGAACAGTTGCCTCTGCCTCAACAACTTTTGCTCGCATCTCTTGTACTTTTGCCTTCATTTCCTGTTCTTGCGCAACAGCCATTGCGCGGCGCTCCTCCGCCTTTGCTTGGGCAATTCGCTTATCCGCTTCAGCCTGTTCGGTTTGCAATTCAGCCCCAATATTCTTACCAATATCAACATCAGCGATATCAATGGATAGAATTTCAAATGCCGTACCAGCATCAAGTCCTTTAGCTAAGACGGTCTGCGAAATCAAATCAGGATTTTCCAATACCTTGCTGTGGCTTTCCGATGACCCAATGGTAGAGACAACGCCTTCGCCAACGCGGGCAACCACCGTCTCCTCTCCGGCACCACCGACAAGCCGGTCGATGTTGGCACGAACGGTGATTCTTGCCTTAGCTTTCACTTCGATCCCGTTCTTGGCTACACCGGCAATAAACGGAGTTTCAATTACTTTCGGATTAACGCTCATTTGTACAGCTTCCAACACATCGCGGCCGGCCAAGTCAATCGCAGCACAACGTTCAAAGCTTAATTCTATATTGGCGCGGTGAGCAGCAATCAGCGCATTCACGACCCGATCAACATTACCGCCAGCAAGATAATGGCTTTCAAGCTGATTGGTCGTTACATTTAAGCCAGCTTTATGTGCTTTAATTAAAGGATTTACTACTCTTCCAGGGATTACCCGGCGTAATCTCATCCCCACGAGCGTGAAAATACTGATTCTTACTCCAGCTGCAAGTGCCGAAATCCACAGCATGACCGGAATAAACGATAGTAGGATGCCAAAGAAGATTAACACGACCACGACCACGGCAACAAGGAACAACGTGCCACCTGATATAAAATCCATCTATATGTCCTCCTGATAAAATTATTGAACTTCTCTCACAACAATTCGGGCACCTTCTACTTTGATTACTTTCACTTTTGCATTCTTTTCAACAAAGCCGCCCTCACTGACAACATCTATTCTTTCATTATTGATGACGATGGTTCCGGCTGGACGTAAAATCGTCAAGGCCTTTCCTTCCATTCCCAATAAATCTGTTCGGTTTACGTTCGAGACATAGCCGTCCTCTTTCTTGGCAGTATCAAACAAAACCATTTTATTAAACAAAACTAATTTCTTTCCTAAAACCCTGATCATTAAAAAGAAAACGATAATTGAAATAATGATGGCAATTAAAATGGAAATACCCATTTGTAACGGATTTTCACCAGCCAAAAAAAAGCTGCAAATTAATGCTCCAATCCCCAGTGTACCTGCCACAGCTCCAGGAAGAAATATTTCCGAAAAGATTAACAATAAACCAACAACAAATAAGGTTAATGTTCCAATTCCTGCCGATCCTGCTTGAAAATGACCGAAAAAGAAGATAACGAGTGCTATTAACCCAGCAAATCCCGCGAATCCAAACTTCGGCGAAAATAGTTGAACGATAAACCCAACTCCCGCAATAGTTAAGAGAAAGGTTACTACAATTGGGTCCGTAAGAATCTCAGCCATAGGCGCAACACCCCCCTCTTCAATGCCCGCTATTATTTATACGAATAAATAACAATTTGGTTTCAATTATTTATTAAATATGGAAAAAGGCCACAGTTCTCTCACTGTGGCCTTTATGTCAGAATACTATGAAAGGTGTTGTTGTACAAATTTATTAACAAGTGAACCGTCTGCTTTTCCTTTAATCTTGGGCATAATGGCAGACATCACTTTTCCCATATCAGCTTTTGATTTTGCGCCAGTTTCAATAATTGTTTGTTTGACGAGTTCAGAAACTTCTTCTTCAGAAAGCTGTTTCGGCATATACAATTCAACAATTGAAATTTCTGTACGCAATTTTTCAACCAGGTCTTCGCGACCTGCTTTATCAAACTCATGGAGGGAGTCTTTGCGTTGTTTAAGTTCGCGAGATAGGACGGTTAACTCTTGGTCTTCGGTAAGTTCCTTTGCACCAAGCTTTATCGCTTCATTTTGCATGGAAGCTTTGATCATCCGAATCACAGAGAGCTTGTCTTTTTCCTTATTCTTCATCGCTTGTTTCATGTCATTATTTAAACGCTCAAGAAGACTCATGTAATACACCCTCTTAATACTTACGTTTTCTAGCTGCTTCAGACTTTTTCTTACGTCTTACACTTGGTTTTTCATAAAATTCGCGCTTTCTTGCCTCTTGCAAAGTACCAGTTTTTGATACAGAACGTTTGAAGCGACGAAGAGCATCATCAAGCGATTCGTTTTTACGAACGATTGTTTTAGACATTCTCTTTCCCTCCCTCCGAAACACAACACACTTACATCAATCCATGTACCTTGCAATTATAATATAACCTTGAAACAAGGTCAACTGAAATTCATGTATCAATCAATAACCAAAATAATTTTTTATCCAACCAACTCGCTTTTTACATTGCCGCTTCTTTATGTGATAAAATTTCATCTTTTAAATAAGCACGGTCTTCCTTTATTTTAACGAATTGTCCTTCATTATATGGATAGCCGGCTTTGGTAATTTTCACCTTTACGATTTTTCCAATCATATCCTCATTGGCAGGAAAGACGACCTTCATGTAATTGTCGGTGTAGCCTTCATAAAGGCCCGAATTCGGATCTTCTTTGTATTTTTCTTCCGGGATCACTTCAAGCACTTCACCTTCAAATTGAGAGGCATATTCTTTTGCTAACTGATCGGAAAGGGTGATTAAGCGGTGGACCCGCTCACTCTTAATTTCCTCATCTACCTGATCTTCCATTCTCGCAGCAGGGGTTCCTGTTCGTTTGGAATATGGGAAGACATGAAGCTCGGAGAATTTATGCTTTTTAATAAAATTATAGGTCTCCATGAACTCTTCTTCCGTTTCTCCAGGAAAACCAACGATAACATCAGAGGTAACTGCCAGGCCTGGAAGCACTTCTTTTAATCGTTCCAACCGTTCAGCAAAAAACTCCATCGAATATTTACGACGCATCCTTTTCAGGACAGTATTAGAGCCTGATTGAATCGGAATATGCAAATGACGAACAACAAGTTGGGAATTCTTGATGACTTCAATTACTTCATCAGTAATTTGGCTCGCTTCAATCGACGAAATCCGAATCCTTTCCAATCCTTTAACGCCCGCTTCCATGTCGCGAAGAAGCATAGCCAGGTTATAATCCTTCATATCCTCGCCATAACCGCCGGTATGAATCCCGGTTAAAACGATTTCCTTATAGCCGGCATCGACAAGCTGCTGCGCCTGCTTGATGACTTCTTTTGGATCTCGGGATCTCATCAAACCACGGGCCCATGGAATAATGCAGAATGTACAGAAATTGTTACAACCTTCCTGTATCTTTAATGAAGCCCGTGTCCGATCCGTAAATGAAGGTACATCAAGCTCTTCGTAAACGCGGTTTTTCATGATATTAGCGACACCATTAATCGGCTCGCGCTCTTTTTTATATTGCTCAATATATTGAAGCATTTTAACCCGGTCCTGCGTGCCGACGACAACATCCACACCTGGGATCGCCAAAATTTCAGCCGGAGACGTTTGCGCATAACAGCCGGTTACACAAATAACGGCATCGGGATTTTTCCGGACTGCCCGGCGAATCACTTGACGGCTTTTTTTATCACCAGTATTCGTTACCGTACAAGTATTAATAACATATACATCGGAAGTCGATTCGAAATCAACCCGTTCGTAGCCTTCTTGCTTAAACAACTGCCAGATTGCCTCGGTCTCATAGTGATTAACCTTACATCCAAGTGTATGAAATGCAACTGTTGGCATAAGTAAAACTCACCTCAATAATTCAAAATGATAGGAAATAGCCGCCAGTGTATATAATGGCGCTGTTTCCGTTCTTAAAATCCGCGGTCCTAAACCACAGAGAACAAATCCACTGCTTTTTAGCTTTTCAATCTCTTTATCCGCTAAACCGCCTTCAGGGCCAAATACCAAGAGAAGCGAATCCCCTTGTTTCATTTGATTAAGACATGTAGAAAAGTTGGAGGCTTCACCAGCTTTGCTTTCCTCTTCGTAAGCAGCCAGTTTATATGAAAACTCATTGCTTTTTTCCAGCATTGCGTTAAAACTCATCGGCTTAATAATTTCCGGAACTACTGTCCGGTGGGATTGTTCAGCAGCTTCCTTAGCAATTTTGTGCCATCGATCAATTTTTTTGGCTGCCTTTTTCTCGTCCCATTTGACCACCGAGCGGGCAGCAGAAAACGGTAGAAACTGATGAGCTCCCAGTTCCGTACCCTTTTGGATAATCCATTCAAGCTTGTCCCCTTTTGGCAGTCCGCTCGCGATTGTAACAGAAATCGGAAGCTCCGAATTCCCTTCTTTCCATTGTACAACGTCTGCAGCAACTATTTCATCGGTAATATCTGCAAGCCGGCAGATTGCCTGTCTCCCTTCATCATCGACACATACAATTTGATCCCCTGTTTGCATCCGCATCACGTTGACAATATGATGACGGTCATCGCCTTCAATCATAAAGCGATTGTCATTTACCCGATGCTTCACAAAATAACGCTGCACGCTGCCTGCCCCTCTCTAAAACGTTTTTCTCCTTATTTTACTAAAGATAAAATAAAACTTCAATCAATCGGGGTTTTCAGAATCCACCATCTAAACACATTGTTTTTACTATCGATTTATGTAGCTTACTGCTTGTCAATGCGGAAAAACAAATCAAGGGCCCCTGTAAACGGCCCCTTTATCTACTAGTTATTTTCGTTTGGCAATTAATGCAACCCAATCTTCCATTAAGATGGTTTCAGTGATTTCAAAGCCCGATGCCATTAATCCTTCTTTGACTTGGTCTTTTTTCGGCTGGATTATGCCTGAAGCAATAAATGTTCCTCCCGGCTTAAGGACTTTCGCCGCATCATCGGTAAATCTTAAAATGACTTCCGCCAAAATGTTGGCAACGATTAAGTCTGCTGAATCTTCCTCGACACCATCAAGCAGATTATTTTGGTTTACGGTAACAACATGATTAACCTTATTCAGTTTAATATTTAATCTTGCCTGAGTTACCGCTACTTCATCAAGATCAAAAGCTCTAATATCCTCTGCTCCCAACATGGCAGCAGCAATGCTTAAAACCCCGGACCCGGTTCCAACGTCAATTACCCGATCTCCGGGACGGACGGTTCTCTCCAAAGCTTGGATACACATCACAGTTGTCGGATGAGTGCCAGTGCCGAAGGCCATACCCGGGTCCAACTCAATAATTAATTCATCACTGCTGACAGGAGTATACATTTCCCAAGTCGGAACAATCGTAAATCTTTCAGAAATTTTTACTGGATTATAGTACTTCTTCCAGGCCGTTGCCCACTCTTCTTCATTTACTTCACTGATTGTGACTTTATTTAGTCCAATATCAATATCATAAATAATGAGGTTATTTATTGAATCCTTAATAGCTTCCACTGTTTCTCCTAAAAAACTATTAACCGGCAGATACGCTTTCACAATGACGCCTTCTTCCGGATAATCATCTGGATTAAGTTGGTAGATTTCGCCGAATTGATCCTCCCTTTCCTTTGTCAACTCGAAAGGATCTTCAATCACTACACCGCTTGCTCCAGCCTCATGCAAGATATTAGAAATCGGCTCGACCGCTTCATTCGTTGTATGAATACTTATTTCCGACCATTTCATTCTACCAACTCCAATCCTTACTCACCCTTAAAGGCTCGTTTTACTTTCGAGAAAAAGCTATCCTCATGTTCACCCAGTGGAGCAGAACCGCTAATTTCCGCAAATTCACGGAGCAGTTGCTTCTGTTTATCCGTTAATTTTGTCGGTGTAATAATCCGAACTTTGATATGCTGGTCGCCAACACCGTAGCCACGGACATTGGGGACCCCTTTTCCTCTTAAACGGAATTTGGTGCCAGTCTGTGTTCCGGCCGGAATCTTTAATTTCACTTTACCATGCAGAGTCGGTACCTCAATTTCATCCCCCAGAGAAGCCTGGACAAATGTGATCGGCATCTCACAGTAAATGTCATCGCCATCTCTTTCAAAAAATTCATGTGGACGGACATGGAAAACAACATAAAGGTCACCGGCAGGTCCGCCGTTCATTCCTGCCTCCCCTTGCCCTGCCATTCTTAATTGCTGCCCATCATCGATACCAGCTGGGATTTTTACATGGATTTTCTTCCGCTTTTTCACTTTGCCGCTGCCACTGCAGGTTGGACACTTCTGTTTAATTTCCTTCCCTGTTCCATTACAGTAATGACAGGTCCGGCGATTCACAATTCTGCCAAACGGTGTATTTTGCTCAACACTTATTTGTCCTGTTCCATGGCAATGTTTACAAGTTTCCGGCTTGGTTCCAGGTTTCGCACCAGAGCCATGACAAGTTTCACATGTTTCTTCGCGTGGAATTTCAATATCAGTTTCCTTACCAAATGCCGCTTCCTCGAAAGAAATAGTCATCGTGTACTGCAGATCTGCTCCTTGTCTGGGCGCATTTGGATCCCTCCGGCGTGAGGAAGTGCCGCCGCCGAAGAATGTGTTAAAAATGTCTTCAAAACCCCCAAAGCCGCCAAAATCCGCGCCGCCGCCAAAGCCGCCAAAGCCTTGATTCGGATCAGTATGCCCAAATTGATCATATTGCGCTCTTTTTTGATCGTCACTTAAAACCTCATAAGCTTCGGTAATTTCTTTAAATTTTTCAGCAGCGTCCGGCTCTTTATTAATATCTGGGTGATATTTTTTTGATAGCTTGCGATAAGCCTTTTTTATTTCATCCTTTGAGGCACTTTTGCTGACGCCAAGCACCTCATAGTAATCCCGTTTACTCATGATTACCACTCCCGAATCTTTCACATAAAGCTTATTTTAACACCCTAAAGAAGCAGAAGGCAATAATTATACATTATCTATATGCTAAATTGGCATTTCCCTAAATGAAAACTCGCCGACTGGCAAGTACTTAAGGACGGTTCATGAGGCCTAGTTGAGTTTATCTTTCCTATTTGCCAAAGAAAAAGTCAAAGCCGGGAAGTCTGACTTTGACTTTTTCGCCTGTATATTTCCGCTGCTTATTTGTCGTCCTTAACTTCTTCAAATTCGGCATCAACGACATTATCATCTTTACCGGATGTTGCTCCTGCATCTTGAGCACCCTGCCCGGCGTCAGCCTGTTGCTGTGCTTGCTGATAAAGCTTAACCGTTAAATCTTGTACGATTTGCTGTAAGGCATCCTTTTTGGCACGGATTTCGTTTAAGTCGTTTTTCTCAATCGCTTGTTTTAATGCATCTTTCGCTTCATTTGCTTTGGCAACTTCGGCTGCGTCTACTTTACCTTCAAGTTCTTTTAAGGTCTTTTCAGTTGTGAAGACTAGCTGATCGGCCTCATTGCGAAGCTCAGCTTCTTCTTTACGCTTCCTATCGGCCTCGGCATTTTCTTCCGCTTCTCTGACCATCTTTTGAATTTCTTCATCAGAAAGGCCGGTGGAAGATTTAATTGTAATTTGTTGTTCTTTGTTGGTGCCTAGGTCTTTGGCCCGAACATTTACAATACCGTTTTTATCAATATCAAAAGTTACTTCAATTTGTGGAATTCCCCGTGGTGCCGGTGGAATATCCGATAATTGGAAACGTCCTAATGTTTTATTATCGGCTGCCATTGGGCGCTCCCCTTGAAGCACATGGATATCAACAGCGGTTTGATTATCGGCAGCGGTTGAGAAAATTTGTGATTTTGAAGTTGGGATCGTGGTATTACGTTCAATTAACTTCGTAAACACGCCACCCATTGTTTCAATTCCAAGCGATAACGGTGTAACGTCAAGTAATACAACATCCTTAACATCACCGGTAATAACCCCGCCTTGGATTGCTGCACCCATTGCTACTACTTCGTCTGGGTTAACACCGCGGTGCGGTTCTTTTCCGGTTGCTTTTTTTATCGCTTCCTGTACGGCTGGAATACGAGTAGAACCACCGACAAGAATGACTTTATCGATTTCAGAAGGTGATAAACCAGCATCACTTAACGCCTGACGGGTCGGACCCATCGTTCTTTCAACTAAATGTGCTGTTAGTTCATCAAACTTTGCTCTCGTTAATGTTACATCAAGGTGTAGCGGACCCGCAGGACCAGCGGTAATAAACGGTAAGGAAATTTGCGTTGAAGACACACCTGACAGATCCTTCTTCGCTTTTTCCGCGGCATCCTTTAGACGTTGGACAGCCATTTTATCTTGTGAAAGGTCAATACCGTTTTCCTTTTTAAATTGTTCAACTAGGTAATCCATAATCACTTGGTCAAAATCATCACCGCCAAGACGGTTATCACCAGCGGTTGCTTTTACTTCAAATACGCCGTCTCCGAGTTCAAGGATCGAGACGTCGAATGTACCACCGCCAAGGTCATAAACAAGGATTGTTTGATCTTGATCCGTTTTATCAAGTCCGTAAGCCAGTGCAGCTGCCGTCGGCTCATTGATGATTCGCTCCACTTCGAGGCCAGCAATTTTTCCAGCATCCTTTGTGGCTTGACGCTGTGCGTCGTTAAAATATGCTGGTACAGTAATAACTGCTTTCGTCACAGGCTCGCCAAGATAATCCTCGGCATAGGATTTTAAATACTGAAGAATAATAGCTGATATTTCTTGGGGAGTATATTGCTTCCCTTCAATTTCCTCTTTGTGTGTAGTACCCATATGACGTTTAATCGAAATAACCGTATTAGGATTTGTTATCGCCTGGCGCTTTGCCACTTCGCCGACTTGACGCTCGCCGTTTTTAAAGGCAACAACAGATGGAGTGGTTCGGTTTCCTTCCGGGTTTGGAATTACCTTTGGTTCGCCGCCTTCAAGTACAGCCACACAGGAGTTCGTTGTGCCTAGGTCGATACCAATTATTTTACTCATTCCCTTTTCCTCCTTGAAAAAAATATGTAGGTTACTGATTTACTTTAACCATGGACGGACGAATTACCCGATCCTTTAATACATAGCCTTTTTGAAACTCCTCGATTACTACACCGGGGCCATAATTTTCATCCGATCCTTGCATAACCGCATGATGCATGTGCGGATCAAACTCTTTCCCGATAGCTTCAATTGGCTCGACACCTTCTTTTTTCAACGCATCTAAAAGACCGCGGTAAATCATGTCCATACCTTGAAGCAATGATTTTGTTTGCTCATTATCAACTTCTATTTGCAGTGCTCGTTCAAAATTATCCAAGACAGAAAGTAAATCTGTTACGATACTTTGGGCTCGATACTTTTCACTTGCCTCTTGGTCTAACCGTGTGCGGCGGCGAAAATTATCAAAATCAGCTTGTAGCCGTAAGTAGCGGTTATCCGCTTCCTCCAGCTTGCTGTTTAACTGTTCAATTTCTTTCTGGAGCTTTTCCAGCTGCTCAGCCGGATTCACTTCTTCGGCTGTATTTTTTTCAACAGCTTCCGTTTCCTCGAGAACTTGTTGATTAGTTTTATCGTCAGTCATCTCAATATTTTCATTTTTTACGTCTTCATTTTCTTGATTCATTGTCTGGCCGTTATCTTTCATCACTTGCTCACCTCCCTCAAATGATTTAACAATATAATAAGCGTGATTTTTCAGGGTAAAAGGAGTGAAATAAAAAGGAATATTTCACCCTTACTCAATATTACCAGAGCTAATTATTTTGATACAGCTTGGTCAACACGGCTGTTAGGTCCCTGCTAAGAAACTGCAGTAAACCAATAACCCGTGAGTATTCCATTCTGGTAGGACCAAGGATGGCAATTGTTCCTAACTTTTCTTCACCGACGGAATAGGTTGCCGTAATCAAGCTGCATTCATCCATAATTTTATTATTGTTCTCACTGCCAATTCTCACATGGATTCCTTTAGCATTATTTCTGATGATACTTGAAATCCATTCTTCCTGATCAATCATCATCATCAGGTCACGTATTTTATCAATATCATGAAATTCCGGCTGACTTAGCATATTCGTCTTACCGCCAAAGAATAATTTCTCGGTAATTGGCATTTTTAACAGCTGAGCGAAGGTATGCAGCATTGAATCATAATTTTGAATATGCTGTTTTAACAGCACAGCTACTTCCTTATATATTTTATCGTTTAACTCTTCCAGTGGAACCCCGTTTAATCGTTCATTTAAAATATTGACAGTTTTTTCAATATCACCGGGATTCACGGATGCTGGGAGCGAAAACATTTTGTGCTCAACATGACCTGTATCTGTAACAAAAATGGCCACAGCCGTTTCCTTGTTTACAGGAATGATTTGAATCCTTTTAAGCTTATTCTCACTAACAGCAGGTCCGAGAACGATGGACGTATAGTTTGTTAAATCAGAAAGGATACTTGCTGACCTTTGAATAATCTTTTCAAATTCAACAATTTTCTCAGCAAAAATGGATTTAATAATGGAAATATCATGCTGAGTTAACCTTTGCGGTGAAAGCATATGATCAACATAATAGCGATATCCTTTAACGGATGGAACTCTTCCGGAGGAAGTATGGGTTTTTTCAATATATCCCATTTCCTCCAAATCGGCCATTTCATTGCGTATAGTTGCCGAACTAAGAGATATCCCCTCTTTTTTGGACAAACTTCTTGAGCCTACGGGCTGTGCGGAACGAATAAAGTCATCAACAATCACCTGAAGAATTAACAATTGACGATCGGTTAACATTATTCATCACCTCTGTTAGCACTCCTCTTACATGAGTGCTAATTATACTAATAAATTATCAAAAAAGTATTAAGGATGTCAATCAAACACACCTAAAAACATTTGGAAAACTTCATTTCCTAAAAGCCTGCCTTGTTTTGTTAAATATATATTATCTGCTGTCACTTCAATCCACTGTTTTCTCGTTAAATCGGCGATTTCGTCGGCAAATAAATGTCGTGGGTCTTGACCAAATTTTTCAGTAAACTTGGATATGGATACACCTGCTGTCTTTCGCAATCCCAAAAACATCTCTTCTTCCATTTGTTCCGAACGTGTTACCCGGTGTGTTTCGAAAATTGGCAGCTTACGATTATGAAGAGACTCGATATATTTTTTCAGCGGACCAAAATTAGATCTTCTAAATCCCTCAATATAACTATGTGCCCCAGCACCAAAACCAAAATAAGATTCATTATTCCAATAAGTTAAATTATGTCTGCTTTCAAAACCCGGTTTGGAAAAATTACTGATTTCGTATTGGTGGAGCCCATGCTTATCCATTTCCTCCATTAAGATTTCATACATTTGCGCCTCGATCTCTTCCCCCGGTGTTGGCAGCTTGCCTTTTCTCTGTAAATTATAAAATACGGTCTTAGGCTCAATCATTAACGAGTAGGCAGAATAGTGCGGCAGGTCTAATGAAAAGGCGGCATTTAATGTTTGTTTAAAATCTGTTAGGGTTTGCGTCGGCAAACTAAACATCAAATCGATACTAATGTTATCAAAGCCAGCCGTTTTGATCGTTTCTATCGTATAAAAAACATCATTCGCCCGATGAACACGTCCGATTTTAGTCAGTAATTCATCATTGAAGGTTTGCACGCCTAAGCTGATTCTATTTACGCCGGCATCTTTTAATATTTGTAGTTTTTCCTTTGATAAATCCCCCGGATTGGCCTCAAAGGTAAATTCACTGTCCTCTGCTTTTGGCAAACGATCGTTAATACTCTGGCAAAAACGCTCAAGCTGTTGCTCGTTTAATGACGTTGGCGTGCCGCCACCAACAAATATCGTTGCCAATTTCTCAGCTGGAACCTCCTGAAGCGTTATGTTCATTTCCTCATCCAATGCTTGTAAATACTCCTCGACGGGCTGCCCTTTTAAGAATACCTTGTTAAAATCACAATAATAGCAAATATGTTCACAAAACGGGATATGAAGATAGGCTGCTTTCATCATCTGTTTCACCTTTCCTGCGGGTTTTTTCGAATCAATAAAAAGAGGCTAGACACCAAATCATGCTTGTCCAACCTCCCATTTGTTTATTTTTTTGCATTGTTATCATCCATTTTCAAGACGGCCATAAACGCTTCCTGAGGTACTTCAACAGAGCCTACCTGCTTCATCCGTTTTTTACCTTCTTTTTGTTTCTCCAGCAGTTTCCGTTTACGCGAAATGTCACCGCCGTAGCATTTCGCCAAAACGTTTTTGCGCATGGCTTTAATTGTCGAGCGGGCAACAATTTTTGTCCCGATAGCGGCCTGCACCGGAACTTCAAATTGCTGTCTCGGAATTAAATCCTTTAATTTTTCAACAATGATCTTGCCGCGATCATAGGCGAAATCTTTGTGAACAATGAAACTTAAAGCATCCACTTTTTCATTGTTAAGCAAAATATCCATTTTCACCAGTTTCGACGGTTTATATCCGATCAGCTCGTAGTCAAAGGAAGCATATCCTCTAGTATTTGATTTCAATTGGTCAAAGAAATCATAAACGATTTCAGCTAATGGAATCTCGTAGACGATGCTGACCCGATTTTCATCCAAATATTGCATATCCACAAAATTTCCCCGTTTTTGCTGGCAAAGCTCCATAATGGCCCCGACATAGTCATTTGGCGACATCATTGTGGCTTTAACATACGGTTCCTCGACGCGGTCAATTTTTACCTGTTCCGGCATATTAGACGGGTTATCAACATTAATCAGCGTACCATCCGTCATGTAAACTTGATAAATAACACTTGGTGCCGTGGTAATGAGGTCAATTTTGAATTCCCGCTCGATTCGTTCCTGAATAATTTCCATATGAAGCAGCCCTAAGAAGCCACAGCGGAAGCCAAAACCAAGTGCCTGAGAGGTTTCCGGTTCAAATTGCAGCGCAGAATCATTTAACTGCAGCTTTTCAAGTGCTTCACGCAGGTCGTTAAATTTTGCCGTATCAATCGGATACATCCCGCAATAAACCATCGGGTTGAGCTTGCGGTAACCAGGGAGGGGCTCGGTTGCGCCATTTTTGGCATTTGTGATCGTATCCCCGACACGGGTATCCCCAACATGTTTGATCGCCGCCGTCAAATAACCGACATCACCGACGGTTAGTTCATCACATGGGGTCACTTTTGGATTATGAACCCCAACTTCGGTTACTTCAAATTCTTTGCCGGTGGCCATCATTTTGATTTTGTCTCCGGCCCTGACCGTCCCGTCGACAACACGAATATAGGCAACAACGCCGCGATACGCATCGTATAAGGAATCGAAAATCAACGCTTTTAACGGAGCATCAGGATCTCCTGTAGGTGCAGGTACGGTTTTAACCACCTGCTCTAAGATCTCTTCAATTCCAATGCCGGCTTTTGCCGAAGCCAAAACAGCTTCCGATGCATCCAAGCCAATCACATCTTCAATTTCATGGCGAACTCTTTCCGGATCGGCGCTTGGTAAATCAATTTTATTAATCACCGGTAAAATTTCCAAATCATTATCAAGTGCTAAATATACATTGGCCAATGTTTGTGCTTCAATTCCTTGGGCTGCGTCGACTACGAGAATGGCCCCTTCACAAGCAGCAAGACTGCGGGATACCTCGTAGGTGAAGTCGACATGCCCAGGGGTATCAATTAAGTGAAAAATATATTCTTCGCCATCTTTTGCTTTATAGCTTAATTGGACAGCATTTAATTTGATCGTAATGCCCCGTTCTCTTTCCAAATCCATCGAATCTAGCAGTTGATCTTTCATTTCACGGGATGAAAGGGCATTTGTTTTTTCTAAAATACGATCTGCCAATGTTGATTTTCCATGATCAATATGAGCAATAATTGAAAAATTTCTAATTTTAGATTGTCTTTTAAGTCGTACTTCTCTATTCATGTCGTTCACTCCTACTAAACACGCCACACGTAAACTATTTTTGATTATATCAGCACGAATTGCAAGATTCAATAAAAATAGCGGTCACCGAATAGACCGCAATTATTTTACTTCGCTATCAGCTGAATCAATTTTTCCGAAGCACTAGACAATCCGCCAGACAATTTTTTCCCCATTGAAGAAAAGAAATTAAATCCATTTATTTCTTCCAGCTGCTTTTTTTTCGCTTCGATGTCATGACTGGAGGTGTCTGTTCCCATGGATGTGGCATTAAATTCTCTGTCGTCTTCATTAATAGAAATAGTATTTTGAAAATTTGGGTCATGATACCCCTTCATTTTGTGAATTCCATTATTGGCGAGTTCCATCCCCGTTAATACGGCAATAAACATTAATGCCGCTAATAGAAAACTTTTTAGCATGAACATCTTCATATGATCGATCCCTTACTTCTATTGTTTAGTTTTCGACTGTTCCATGTCCTTATTTACTTTTTCTGCCTGCCAGTAATACTCACTAAACACATCGGCGAGTGCATCAGCTGAGCGATTTAACTCTTCAAAAGTGTTATCAACACCGCCAAATTCGATTAATATCGCATTTTCAGATATGTTTTGATTATAGACACCGTTAGATCCAGCACCTTTTTTCAAAATTACTCCTCTACTTAACCCTTTATATTTTTTTTGTAGAAGATTATGGAGTTCTTCCGCCAGTTTATAATTTTTTTCGTAATTCGGGTTTTTTCCTCCAATAATAAAGGCTAGTCTTGCAAACGATTTTCCGTTTATCGTGACCGTTGTTGCCTGTTTACGGCTTGCATCACGATGAATATCGATAATATATCGTAAGTCACGATTCTCCGCCATTGCAGCTTGAACAACTGATCGGGACTCCAGATAAGATTGAGTATAATTCAAGCCTTTTTTATTCAAATTCCCTTGTATATCTGTTTTATCAACATATGTTCCAATTCCTTGTTCTTCAAATCTAGATTTTAATCGATCACCAATATTTGTCACATTTATTTTCGAATGATAAGCAAAGTCCGGATTATTTATCCCTTTAAGATATGGCAGATAGGATTCCCGGTTATGTGAAAAATACAGATAAACCACTTTCCGCCCACCGGTTGTTTGTCCCGGAGTAATCGGCGTTCTCTCTTCCGTTTTTTCCAGATCCTCCAAATTCTGCAGTGCTGCCTCGCGTTCTGCTTTCATAATCTCCAGTGGCGGTGCCGACTCCATCGGCATGTTTGTATAATTGGTTCCTTCACCGGCTACGAGAATCTGACCATCAAATTGGAAGAATCCCGGCAATTCCCGACCAAGCAGACTTCTTGGATCATCCAAATTAATATTGCTTGCCAGCTTGAAGACAATATTTGTTAACTTGGGCTCGGATGTATTGGGCTTCACCGATAAGAAATGGTGATTTTCCCAGCCCATCAATTGATAAAGCAATTCGCCATTTACATTAGTTGCTGCTTGATTAACAGAGGCAGAAGTTAATCTGTATTGTGGCTTTAATGAAGTTAACAGGCCGCTAATCGAGAAAATCAATAGCATAAAGAGTATCAGCGCTGCAGCGGCTTTTAGTAAGCTTGTCCCCTTAACGAAGACAAATGTTCCTGAAGCTCTTTTCATGGTCCCACCCCGCAAAACAGATTCTAGTAAATACTATGATATTACTAGAATTGGTAGAACCGTTTTGAATGTTTTAAGAGGATTTTTTTTAGCTGTTATTTCTTATCTTGTGTAAAATCCCGCATTATCCTGATTAACTGTGCCATGAAGCGAAGCATTTAACCCATTGGCTAGGAGATTAGCCATATCTTCGATAAATACATCCACTTCCTTTGGTGTTACCATCAAATTATGACCCAATGGGGATAACACCTCATGGATTAATTTCCGCTTTTCTTCCTCATCTAATGTCCCGATGATCCCCAGAAATGTCTTGCGATGTTCTTCGTCCGGAAGATCATCATCGGTTAATTTGCGGCGTTCGCCAAACGTCATGCCCGCCGGTGCCAACGCTCTTGACGGGCGGTCTCCCTCTCTCAACTCTTTACCAAAATGTTTAAGGATAAAGTCAATCGTATCACTGGTTATCGAAACAGCATCGACAACTGTAGGAACTCCAATGGCAATAACGGGTACCCCTAATGTATTTTTACTCAGTTCCTTGCGTTTATTCCCCACCCCTGATCCAGGGTGGATCCCGGTGTCGGAAATTTGAATCGTGGAATTTACCCGTTCAATCGACCTGGATGCTAGAGCATCGATGGCAATAACAAAGTCGGGTTTTGTTTTCTCCACCACTCCAAAAATGATATCACTCGTCTCAATCCCAGTCAGTCCCATCACTCCGGGGGATAAAGCACTGACAGAGCGGTAACCATCTGCGACATTTTCCGGCTGAAGTTGAAAGAGATGTCGGGTGACGAGCAGATTTTCGCAGACCATCGGTCCGAGTGCATCAGGCGTCACATTCCAATTACCAAGACCGACGACTAGGCATGAATCGGTTTTCTTAATTCCGATGCTTTCCAAGAAATGAGCAAATTCTCGGGAAAATACTTCTCCTGTCTTTTGCTGGACGCCGGTATCTTGTTCCCGAATGCCTTGGACTTCCAGAGTTAAATATCTTCCTGATTTCTTGCCAATTGCCTGTTCGCCCTGTTTTGTTACTTCCACTAAAGAAATTTTTATGTTATCCACTTCTTTTTCTTTAATGATGACTCCTTCAATGTTCGAGAGATTTTTTTCTTGGTCAACCGAGTTTTGCTCCAGAACCATTTCCCTGGCTTCAATCGCCAGATCTGTCCGTACAGAATAGTTACTTAAGTCAATCGACTGTTTCATTCACGAATCACCCCTAAGCATAAAACTATCTTCTATTTTCACCTTTTTTCAGGTAAATCATGCAAGTTAATCTCGTTTAACCAATGAATTCGATATTGCAATATGGGTTTCTGTTTGATAAAATATCTCTTGTTGCAATAATCGTTTATGAATGTGTAAGTCGAGTTCATATAGTCTCGATTCTTTTTAGGAGGTGAATGGAATGCCTAATATTAAGTCTGCTATCAAACGTGTAAAAACTAGCGAAGCACGTAATGCTCAAAATACAATGGAAAAATCTGCGATGCGTACTGCTGTTAAAAAAGTAGAAGCTGCCGTTACTCTAAATGATGCCGCTGCTGCGAAAGAAGCACTAAGTGCTGCTGCAAGCAAATTAGACAAGGCTGCTGCAAAAGGTTTAATCCACAAAAATGCTGCTGCCCGGAAAAAGGCACGTTTAACCAAAAAGGTAAATGCTTTGTAATTAGAAAAGCGCAAGCGCTGGACAATTCTCAAAGTCGAAAATTTATACTTTCTTAATCTTTTAAATAAAAACGATTCCTGCTTTTAGGAATCGTTTTTATTTTTTCATGCCAAATAGTAACATCTCAATCAACAATGACTTGTTCATGCCGCCGGTCTTCATTTGATAATCTGCATCGGCAAGAAGAGCCATTAGTTTCATCAGTTCCTCATCGGTAAATTTAGCAGCCTGTCCTAGTGCCAGTTTTACCCGAAAAGGATGGGTCTTTAGAAAGCCAGCAATTTGCTGCTGACCATACCCCCTGCGTGATAATTCCTTTACTTGATAAATCAAGCGAAACTGTCCCGCTAAGAGAGCCAAAATTTTAATCGGTTCTTCATTTTGTTTCAGCAGATCATAATAAATTCTTAATGCTTCATCGAGCCGGCGCTGGACAACTTTTTCAATTAACGTAAAAATATTTTGCTCTAGTGATTTTGCCACCAATTTTTCAACCAAGTTAACATCAATTCTTTTCTCATCTGCTGCATATAGCGTGATTTTGTCCAGTTCACTAACAATCATAAACATATTTGTACCAACAAGTGTAAGCAATTGCTCTATTGCCCTGTCGTCTATTTCCAGACCGCGGGATATTGCTTGATCCTTTATCCATTTTTTGAGTTCAAATTCATTTAATTTTTTTGCCTCAATGACTTCTGCTTTTCGTTTCAGCTCTTTGGTTATCTTTTTTCGTTCGTCCAATTTTTCATATGGTGCCGAGATGACCATGACCGTATATGGTGCGGGCTGTTGTAAATAGGCCTCAAATCTTTTTAAATTGTGATCAACCTTTTCCTTAGCCTTCTCAGCCGTTAAAAAGGTTGGACTATGTAAGAAAATTACTTTCCTTTCTCCTAAAAATGGAAAAGTCTCTGCATCCTCCACAGCAACTTCAATCGGTGTTTCTTCTAAATCATAGACCGCAAAATTAAAATCTTTTTCTTCCTCTGTCAACATCTGATTTAAAATAAGGTTTTTCGTTTGATTGATTAAGAAGGCTTCCGTTCCATATACTAAATAAATAGGAGCTATTTCCTTTTGTTCAATTCTCCGCCAAGCTTCTAATACCATTTTCAGCGCTCCCCTAAAAATTCATTCCTTATTATCGTAATGAAGCTTGCTCCATTTGACAAGTATTAAAAGCAAGGAAAAAGGGGGACTGCTTTCTTTACTGACAATTGAAGAGGGAATTGGCAGCTGAATCCTAGTAGCCAATTCCCGATCTATAATGAACGCCTGATGCAGCAGCCCTAGGAACTGCTGAAAATCAAGCGGGACTCCAAGCTATTAATGTTATTGTAGCCTTATCGGCTTCAAACATTTGTGACAACTCTTGTCAGTACAGGAAAACGATGTGGGCAGGCTAGATTTTTTTTGATAAATCGCTTATACTATATGTTGAAATAGGAGGGGTGGACTGTGAACGAATTTGAAAAAAATCCGCAATGTACGCGTAACGATGCAGTTGATTCAGGGGTTGGCTTTATCGTATCTTTTGGTTTTTTCGCAACAATGTTTATTATTGCAACAGTCGTTAAGCTTGTCGGTGCTTAAGTGACCAGCTACATACTTCTAACAAAGAGACTATCCTTAGAAATGGTCTCTTTTTTCTTTATTTAAGAATCTACCTTATCTTATGGCAAAAACGTCGAAAAGGTTCCTTTTCCACGATAAAATCGGTATGTAATGGCTCCTTGCCTATCCGTCCGGAAAATTTTCGTATTCTGTTGTTGGAAGCGTGTCAACACTTCTTGATGCGGATGACCATAGCGATTGTTTTCGCCAACTGATATGAGGGCAATCTTGGGCTCTATTTGCTGGATAAATGCGTCGGCACTGGAGGTTTTACTACCATGATGACCTGTTTTAAGGACATCAACGGTTAATTTGGGGTAGTGATTGGTTATTTTTTCTTCGCCCTCTTGATCAAGATCACCGCCAAAAAACCAGCTTAGTCCACCTATCTTGGCATATAAGGTAATCGAGCCTCCGTTTATCTCACCGCTGAAATTTCTTTCCGGTCCAAGAATGTAAAATTCATTTCCCCTGACTGTCCACTTGTCACCTGCTGCAACCCTTAAAACAGGAATGCCGTTGTTTTTAGCCTGTTCCACAATAGCCCGCTCCGTCTCAGCGGTTTCAGCAACTGCAGGCAGCAGAATTTCTTTAACCTCCATTTCATTGATTAGGGAGAAAGCCCCACCGATATGATCCATGTCGCCATGTGTCAAGACTAATTTGTCTATTCTAGTGATGCCTTTTCCTTTTAAGAATGGAACAACAACGTCTTTTCCCACCTCATAAGTTTTTGCCCGCATTTGCCACGGTTCCTTAGAAAAGTTCATTGTACCTCCCGTATCGATCAGGTAATTTCCCTTTCCAAACGGAAGCCGGATGAAAATACTATCACCCTGTCCGACGTCGATCATCGTAATCTCGCCAAAAGGAGTTAACCAATTACAGATTGGTTGGAATGTAAATAGTATTATTGTCAATAGGAGCAGGCGCTGCTTTCTTTTTGGATAGGTCCTTACTTCCCACAGATAGAACACAGCAAGGATTATGCAGATATAAATCAGCAACTCAAATAGACTGGGACGCCCGGGGATGAACGAGAAAACCGTAAAATCAGCAAGGAACGTAATCACTTTATTTGAAAAGCTGATCACAGATAAAAACAATTGCAGCAAAATTTTCGGCGTTATACCAAATAGGAATTGCATAAAAAATAACAGATAAAGCCCTGGAAGATAAACAAAGGAAAAAAGCGGAATATAAAACATATTGGCGAAAATACCAATCAGTGATATTTCAAAAAAGTGGTATAGCAAAAAAGGCAACGCTGCCAACTGGGCAGTAATAGAAGTAACCAAGATTCTTTTGCTGTTTTCTTTATAACGATTAATGATCTGCCGTGCCGTTAAAATAATGGCTGCACTTACAGAAAAGGAAAGCTGAAATCCAACATCAAAGATGACCATCGGATTAAACAACAAATACAGCATTAAAGCTGCACTTACAGCATCGATCGGCAGCAATTTTAAATATTGCTTCCACTTAGCGGTAAGCAAAACAAGAAAAATCATTAAGGCCGCCCTGATTACTGATGGAGAAGCACCGGTGAGAACAACGTAGATTGGCAACAACAGTAACAGAAAATTGGTCATGAATTCCCTTGTGAACCCGCAGCGAATTCCGAGGACGAAAAACATCCCGACTAACAGTGACACATGGAGCCCTGATATTGCCAGCAGGTGAACAATTCCCGTACTTTGATATGCCCCCAATAAACCAGGGTCCAGCATACTTCTGTCGCCAAAAATTAATGCGGCGGATAGTCCTGCAACTTCCGCTGGAAAATGACCCTCTAAATAACGGATCCCGTCATGCCGAAGCTGTTTTAATATGGTCAAAGGCGAAGGCTTAATTTTGAGGCAATCTTGAAAGGGGGATTCTTGCAGTTCAACAATCCAATAAATGCTTCTTGCTGCCAGATATTTTCGATAATCAAAGCTATTGGGGTTTTTGGCCGTTTTCGGCTTTGACATGGTGCCTGTCACCTTGGACACATATTGAAAATAATTTTGCTGCTTCAGTGCTTTTTTCTCTGCTTCTGACTTTATTTTATAACGAATGATTAACTTTTCCTTATAGTGTAACTCCCTCGCTTCTACTTGTAACAGGTCACCATCGATTTTAGGAGGCTGAAGGTATTCAATCATAAATATAGTTGTTGACTCGGGGATGTTGGTTTTATGTTGTAAAGCTGCCGCTTGGCCCAAGAACAAATAAATAATGGAAATCCCGGCAACCAGCAATAATTGGGGAGAATTAAAATGTTTATATCTATGTAACATAAAAAAATAAAGAAGGGTTAACAAAAAGAAGGGAAGGAATTTAACTTCGGCAGCCAAAACAGCTAATAATGCTGCCAACGCAAAATAAAAATATTTTCCAGTCATGATTCTCTTCTCCCATTTAAGTTATTTGCACTTGCATTGGGGACGCCGGTGATGGCACCGGCGCAAATAAGGGGATGTTATTGACTTATTTTTCGAAAATCAATGACCTGCTCGGTCAATTCAACTTTTTCCACTTTAACGTTTGCCTGCTCAAATAATTCAATCGCGTAAGGGTGATTCTTATAATCCTGTGCATAGTAAACCGTTTTAATCCCCGCTTGAATTAAGGCCTTGCAGCACTGGAGACACGGGAAATGGGTGACATAAATTTCGGCACCATCCGTTGGCACCCCAAACTTGGCGCACTGTAATAGGGCGTTCATTTCAGCGTGAATCGTTCTGACACAATGATTATCAATCACATAGCAGCCTTTATCAATACAATGATCACCGCCAGCTATGGAGCCGTTATAGCCTCCCGCAATAATCCGCTTGTCTCTAACGATAGTTGCCCCTACTGTCAGCCTTGTACAAGTGCTTCTTAATGCAAGCAAATGGCTTTGAGCCATAAAATATTGATCCCATGATATTCGATCCATGATTCCCACTCCCTGAAAAAATGTAAATGGTTTGTCCAATACCCGCGTTTAAACAATAGCATACTTCACCGAAGCAGAAGCGGACTTTTCTTTTAGTGTAATGTTCCCGGCGTGGATGGTCAATCGAAAGCATTAACGAGTATCCACCAAATCCTTTAGCTTTTCAAATGTTTTATCGCCAATTCCACTGACGTTTTTTAAATCTTCAACTGTTTGAAAAGCACCGCTTGTTTCCCGGTACTCAATAATTGCCGCCGCTTTCGCCGGCCCAATTCCCGGAAGATTTTGCAGTTCAGTCGCATCTGCCTGATTCAGGTTTATTTTTGCTTGACTAGCGGACCCATTTGCTGTCACCCCGCTACCCGCTGATGGAGCAGGTGTCATTAGCCCTTCCTCTCCTTTTGCCGGTATGTAAATCACCATTTCATCTTGAATATGTTCGGCAAAATTCACTTGGGTTTTGTCAGCTTTTTCGGTTACCCCGCCGGCCCGGTTAATGACATCAATGACCCGCTCCCCGTTATGTGCTTGATAAACCCCCGGTTTATGGATTTGTCCTTTTACATCAACCATAATGGATTCGGGTTGTTCCAATTCATCTTTTTGTTTTTCCTTTCCTGATTCTTGATTGGCCGAACCAAGTTCCGCTTCGGCAGTGGAAGTAGTCGAAAGCAGCTGATCCTCCTTATTACTATTGTTAGTAAAGTAATAAATACCGCCAATAAGCAGCAAAACGGCGGCAAATAAATAATTCTTGTGCCCCATTATCCAGTCCTTCATTGGAATCCATCCTTTCAAAAGGTATATTTCATTCTTAAGAATCATATGGTTATAAAAGAAACCTGCACGTAAGGGAGGGTGGGAATCATGAATATAGGGATCATCGGTACTGGTAATATGGGAAGGATATTGGTGGAGGCCTTATTGGATGGAAAAGCCATTTCCCCTTCTTCCATGATGATCACAAATAGGACGATTGCAAAAGCGATGGTGCTTAAAGATAAATATGAAGAGATCCAAGTCGGGGCAAATGCCATAGAGGTTGCAGCAGAATCCGATTTACTATTTATTTGTGTCAAGCCATTAGATGTATTTAAAATAATTGATGAGATACTGCCTTTTTTGACGAAAGAAAAATGTCTTGTCTCGATTACCAGTCCTATCAATACAAGTCAAATCGAATCAAAAGTACCCTGTTCAGTGGCGAGAGTCATTCCGAGTATTACCAATCGGGCTTTGGCGGGAATATCATTGATCACATATGGGGAAAATTGTCATGAACATTGGAAGACCACAATTACAGATTTAGTATCGAAAATATCAGTCCCATTAATGATTGATGAAAATATTACCAGAGTTGCCTCCGATATTGTCAGCTGCGGTCCTGCTTTCTTTAGCTATTTGCTGCAACGCTTTATTATTGCTGCGGTAAATGTAACGGAAATCGATGAAAATACAGCAACCACTTTGGCAAGTGAAATGACGATCGGTCTCGGGGAATTATTAAAACAAGGTCATTACACCTTGCCATCCCTGCAGGAAAAGGTATGTGTTAAAGGCGGTATCACCGGTGAAGGTATAAAGGTATTGGAGAAGGAGCTTGGAGACGTTTTTGAACACCTTTTCAAGGCAACTCAGGAAAAGTTTAAAGAAGAGCTTGAAAAAGTTGAGATGCAGTTCTCAAACTTATAATTCGACTTTTTTTGAGAAATTCCTGCAAGATCTACGACAAAAAACCATCTTTTTCGAAAAAAAGATGGTTTTTATTTTTTTACCGAAACAAAGAATATTCTTTCTGACTGAGCGTGCGGTGCGATATGTTCAAAATCAGCGTTAATATCCAAAAGTTCAAAGCCAGCTTCCATGAGCCAGGAGGAGTATTGTTCAAGCGAAAAAGTTCGCTGAAAATGGAGTTCATCGTAGCGGTCATATTTACCGCTGGATTCATCCAAAACAAAAAAGCTTAGCTCATGTTCCACACTATTCTCGTATTCACCAGGAAAGCTGTTCCAAATATAAGATATCGGCTCGTCACTTAAGGCAAAGGTTTGCCGAATAAAAACTTTAGTCATTTTATAAATGGAATGGACATCAAAAATAAATAACCCACCAGATTTTAAATGCTCGGCAACATGTAAAAAGGTGTCCTTTACCTGCTCTTCTGTTTCCAGATAATTGAGCGAATCACAAAAGATACCAACTACATCAAACTGCCCCAAACCTTCAAGCTCCGCCATATTCTGTTGGTAAAACGGAATCTCTATGCCATTTGCTGCTGCCTTTGCTTGGGCAACCGCCAGCATATCCTCAGACAAATCAACACCTGTAACCTGAAATCCCTCTTTAGCGAAGCGGACGGAAAGCTCACCGGTACCGCAGGCTACATCAAGTAAACGCAGTTGGCTTGTAGTGCTGGAAAATCCCAGATTATTGCAGTTTGCAAGTTTTTCTTTGACAAACTGTACCCACTGATCATATGGGGCTTCTTTCATCAGTTCATCATAAAGATAGGCAAACTGTTGATAGCTCATGAATTTAACTCACTAAGAACATCTACCCTGGGGGCATCTCCCCAAAGCCGTTCCAAATTATAATAAATTCGTTCCTCACGATGGAACACATGGGCCACTACATCGCCTAAATCGATCAACACCCAGCGGGCTTCTTCAAACCCCTCAATTCTGTTTACCTGATAACCTTTTTCCAACGCTTTTTCCCGGATTTCTCTGGCGATTGCCTGTACTTGTTTATCGGAATTACCGTGGCAAATAATAAAATAGTCGGCAATTAGGGAGATCCCTTGCATGTCCAGAGCGACAATATTTTCCGCGCGTTTATCATCCGCAGCTTTTACAGTCAGTTTAAGCAATTCCTGTTTTTCCATTCATCAAGCCTCCTGTTTTTTGAGCAAATCATTATACGTGTGAAATGTTTCCGGATAGACCATTTGGTTCTTTTTCAATAAAAAGATAATCGTATTTTGGAGTGATTTTATTAATGCCTGATTTAAGCTTTCCTGCGCCAATTCCCGGACCTCGTCAACTCCGGGAAAATGCCTGCCCGGCTCAATATAGTCAGCGAGGTAAATGATTTTTTCCAGCAGTGTCATTCCCGGTCTCCCAGATGTATGGTAGCGAATGGCGTCAAGAATCTCCCGGTCAGTGATTCCCGCTTCTGTTTTTGTCAAATAAGCGCCAACAGGTGCATGCCATAGTTCAGGATTATATTCAAGTAAATCGCTGGGAAATCCTTGGTCAATGATGATTCGTTTCATTTCTTCTTTCGGACGAAATTTGGCGTAATCGTGAAATATCGCCGCCAGCTCTGCTTTCTTTTCATCAGCCCGATAGTGCCGCGCCAAGGAGATGGCCGTTTCCATTACCCCCAGCGTATGCTGATACCGATGTTCAGTTAATTGTTCCTTTACAAGCTTTAAAGCCTTTTCACGTTCCATATAAATGATTCTCCTTAATATAGGCAATAACATTGTCAGGCAATAAGTATTTTACGGATTTCCCGTTATGAAGCCGCTCTCTAATCATACTCGAGGATATATCGATTACCGGAACATCGACATATTGAACCGGATAATCTGTTTGGCGGCTATAGGATGGCCGTGCGACACCGACAAACTGCACAAGCTTCACAAGTTCATCAATTTTATACCATTTCGGCAAATATTCAATCATATCAGCGCCAATGATGAAGTAAAATTGATGATCGCGATACTTTTCATTGAGCAATTTCATCGTATCAATCGTATAAGACGGTCCTTCTCGTTCGAGCTCAATCGTTTGAATTTGAAAACTAGGATTTCCGCTGACAGCAAGTTTCAACATTTGCAGCCGGTTCTGATCATTGGCAGATTCCGGCTTTTGCTTATGCGGCGGCTCATGATTGGGCATAAACCAGATTTTATCAAGGTGGAGGCTTTCTTGGACCTCACTTGCGATTAACAAATGTCCATAATGTGGCGGGTTAAAGGTGCCGCCTAATATCCCAACCTTCTTCATGTCAGCCCCCCTTTATGGAAGAGTAATTTGTTTATTTTCGGCCGATTCCTTATATAGCACAATCGTATTCCCGATAATTTGCACAATTTCTGCACCCGAACCTTCAGCCAGTTCATCAGCAACGATCGTTTTATCTTCTTCACAGTTTTGCAGCACACTGACTTTAATAAGCTCTCTTGCCTCAAGGGCCTCTGCAATCTGTTTGACCATATTTTCGTTCACTCCGCCTTTGCCCACTTGAAAAATGGGATCTAAATGGTGCGCCTTCGATCGTAAAAATCTTTTTTGCTTACCCGTTAACATGGATTACCTCCTAGTTGTTTTAAAACATTTGCTCGCATTCTTTGTACATCGGGGAAAACTCCTGTCCATTTTTCAAAAGCCAGTGCTCCCTGATAAACAAACATATCAATTCCGTTTTGGACACTTGCTCCTTTTTCCTTGGCTGCCGTTAAAAATTTAGTCGCCAACGGATTGTATATTATATCACAAATCAACGATTGATTCTTTATACTGCTTAATTGCAGCGGCTGTTCTGCCGTTTTTGGGGCCATACCAATCAATGTTGTTTGAACGATCAAATCATATTCCCCTGAATTTTTTCCTGCTTCTGCTAAGCTAAGGGCCGTTGAAGAAACGGTGTATGGGCAATCTGCGATGAGCTGTTCGGCCTTTTCAATTGTCCTGTTGGCCATATCTATCGCCAAAGGTTTTTCTTTTGCCAATGTAAAATAGATGGCCCGCGCAGCACCGCCTGCCCCGATGATTAAAACTTTTTTTCCAGCTACTGTAGAGATGTGGGTCTTTAACCCCTCTAGAAAACCGGGACCATCCGTATTATAACCTTTTAGCCTGCCATTTTCATTGACCACTGTATTTACGGCACCGATGCGGGCGGCTAATTCGTCCACCTCGTCGAGGAAGGGAATGATTGCACTCTTATGCGGTACGGTCACATTAAAGCCGCCCACTCCCATTGCCTTCAGTCCTTTCATAACATCCTGTAAATCTTCTGATTTGACCTGAAAGGGGACGTAGGTGGCATCTATTTGATAAAATGAAAATAAATCATTATGCATTACAGGAGACATTGAGTGCCCAATTGGATCGCCGATAACAGCAAATAGTTTTTTCATTTATTCTCCATCCCATTTTTAGATTAATGACCGCCGTAATACCGTTTGCACACCTCTTGGAACGTAGGCAGCCACCTTTGTTCCCGGTTCATTCACCGTGATCCAGCCTAGACCGGAGAAGACAATATCTGTCTTTGCCTCTTTAATCATGTATTCCTGCCTCACCAGATCCGGAAACGAATCCATTTGTTCCCGCCCTGGAGGTGTTAACATTTCCCCAACATGATTTTTATAAAGCTCCGCTGCTTTGTCTGTTTTTGTTCGATGAATCGTTAATTCATTGGCCAAATAACAAACGAAGGACCTTTTTGGACCGCCACTGATATAATCAAACCGGGCCAATCCCCCAAAAAACAACGTCTGTCCTTCATTTAATTGATACACCTTAGGTTTAATTTCTTTTTTAGGTGTTATCACTTTTAAATCTTGTTTTGTGACAAAGTGGGCCATTTGATGATGGTTAATAATCCCTGGTGTATCGATTAGGGCTCTGCCGTCATCAAGTGGAATTCGAATCATATCCAATGTCGTTCCCGGAAAATGAGAAGTAGTAATCACATCCCCTTCACCTGTAACCTCTTTTATGATACGGTTAATGAACGTCGATTTCCCCACATTGGTGCAGCCTACCACATAGACATCTTTGCCATTGCGCAGTTCATCGATGGATGCTGCCGTTTCCTTCATCATCCAACCTTTTCCGGCGCTTACCAGGAAGACTTCGTCAGGTCTTAAGCCAAGTTCTCTTGACTCATGCTTTAACCACTGAATTAACTTGTTATGCTTTACCGATTTGGGCAATAGATCAAGTTTATTTCCAACCAGGACGACTTTATTTTTGCCGACAAAGCGATGTAAGCCCGGCAGCCAGCTGCCGTTAAAATCAAATATATCGACGATCATGACAATAAGTGCTTCCCTATTGCCTAGTTCATGTAAAATTTTTAAAAAATCATCATCGGTTAAATGAACATCTTGAATCTCATTATAATGCTTCAAGCGATAGCAGCGTTGGCAAATAATCATTTCCTTTTCAAGCGCAGATGCTGGAGCATAGCCGATTTCTTCCGGATTTTCTGACTGGATCGTAACGCCGCAGCCAATACAAATATGTTGCTGGTTACTCACTGCTTAATCCTCCCACCGTAACATACCTTTTTTTCGGAACCAATTCATAATTCTGCGTTCAACAAAACGGTTAAATTTAGTCGCCAAGCCATCGGTCTGGGCAACCGGCACCACCAGGATGGTATGAAAACCGCTCCGATTCCCGCCCAAAACATCGGTTAACAATTGATCGCCGATAACTACGACCTCATCCTTCTGCATCCCCATCTGAGCCAGGGCTTGCTTAAACGCTCTTCCTAAAGGTTTGCGTGCTTGAAAGATAAAGGGAATTTGCAGTGGATCAGCAAATGCCTTGACCCGATCTTCATGATTATTGGAAACAATTGTAACCATGATATTATTTTGCTTTATCTCATCGAACCATTTCACTAACTGTGGTGTCGCACTTGGACGGTCCCATTCCACCAGGGTATTATCCAAATCAGTAATGATTCCTTTTATTCCTCTTGCTTTTAATTTTTCTGGTGATATATCAAGAACACTTTTAAAATGTTCATTCGGTAAAAATTGTTTTAGCACTAAGTTTACACCTCATTATGTAAGTCAAACATTTCTTGTACCATTCTATCCAATTTTATCCTCTGTTTCAAAGGATATAGTTCATTTTAATCAACAGTGTAATTTTTTTCATCACCCGATTTGTCTTTGCAATCGGGATTCCAATTAATTATGGCATTTCTATGAATTTTTGTAAAAAATTTTTCGACAAAAATCATCCTTTTCATCACCTGTGGATAAAGTTATTAACATTATACCCATTGAATCATACAGATCTCACCCGTTTATAAACAATTTAACCACAAGTTATCCACCTTCTTTTGTGGATAACTAGAACGATTGTTCTAGTTGAATAAATTTGGTAGATTAAGGGTACACCAATGGAATGTACTATTTTATGAATCTTTTCCGATTTTTAGAACCTTTAATTTATGAATGGAGGTGAACCCCGACATGCAGAGACTGTCGGATGAATTATTAATCGAGTCTTATTATAAAGCGAAAGAACTAAAATTAAGCCAAGATTTTATTCAACTGATTGAATCTGAAATTCGCCGCCGGTCCTTATATCATAAAATAAAACTAACTTCCTAAGCTGCCCGTAAAGGGCGCTTCTTTTTTTGGGCGCATCTTTCAATGTTATAAGAAAAAACTAATACATGTCTTAATGCTCCACTTTCTTTAACTGTAACGTACCCATTTTTTCGCCCACTTTAATTTCTTTTGGTGTGCGAATGGATGGGTCCACCTGAAAGATTCCTGGCTCAAATAATAAAACTACCGTTGACCCAAAACTAAAATAAGCTATTTCTTCACCCTTTTGCAATTCAGTACCCCGAAAGGTTGTTTCAATAGAATTAACAAACATCGCCCCCACTTTGACAATGGCAACATGGCCGGCCGACGTTTTAACTTCGGTAATTACCCGATAATTCTTGGCCAGTGTACGAACGCCATATTTTATCCCCCATTTATTTACCGGATAAGATTTTCTGCCTAGCGTCCATTGCTTAGTCACAATACCATCAACAGGACTATGAATCCGATGATAATGACTCGGGCTTAAATAGAGGATCATATATGTCCCATTTAGATATTTTGATACCACGTCACGGTCACTAAGCATTTCTTCGATAGAATAGGGTTTTCCCTTGACAATCATTTCGTTTGTTTCTGTAATCCGCCCAAAATCTTCGATCACGGCATCGACGGGGCTGACTACTGAATCTATCGTTTGATCAATCGCTCTGGCATCCTTTTTCAACTGTCTAATAAATAAATCATGGAGTGTAGGGTAATCTCGTAAACCTTTCACCATTTCCGCTTGATTCAGATGATATACTTTCGCAAATGACGGTACCACCACCCGGCTGATTCGAGAACGGGTGAATTTCTTTAAAATTGCCGATGACCACCTGCCATTGGTTAATTCAATTAGAAGACGATAAAAAAACTGAAGCATGGAATGACCCTCCAAAAAGTGTAAAAATACTCTTTACGAATAGACATAAAAGTTTTAGAATTAAATAATATAGAATAAAGCAAAACTGCCAAATATTTCCCTCCCTGTAAAGAAAGGAGTGGTTAGGAGAAGTGTTTTTATTGGATGTATTGGACCAAACGATTAAAAAATTGAAATCACAAACGGCCAATGTCATGACCTTGATTAATTTATCGTTAGGCGGATTTGCCATTGTGTTTGGTTTACATGGGAACTTACGGTTAAGCTTGCTGCTCATTTTTATTGCTGCCTTGGCTGACCGATTCGACGGAATGATTGCCCGCAAATTTAATATTGAATCCGAGCTTGGCAAGCAGCTGGATTCCATGAGTGATATTATATCATTTGGAGTAGCTCCTGCACTATTACTTTACCAAGGAATTTTACATGAATTCGGCGGACCTGGTTCATTCTTTACTGTTTTTTACATTGGCTGCGGTGCCTTTCGCCTGGCAAGATTTAATATTACGGAAAGTAATGGTTACTTTACCGGGCTGCCAATCACGGCTGCCGGCTGCCTTGCCACCCTTAGTTTTTTAGCGATACCTTATCTTCCGCCCCAAACGTTCTTATTTACGATTATCATTTTATCTTTCTTAATGGTTAGTACCTTTAGGCTAAAAAAAGTTTAATTTTAATCAGCTATTCAATCTTATCCTGAAAAAGACTTACTGGGTTTCAGTGCCTGGTAGGTCTTTTATTTTATTTTAAAACAGTTGCCTAAATAAAATTACTGGGACAGACACAATTTTTCGTTTTTTTCATAGGAATTAATATTAGGCTAATACCTAAGTTACGGGGGGGATACGGATGTCAGGAATCTTAACGGCGCTTGGCTATTTAATGAAAGAGTTTTTATTTCTTGTATCGTATGTTAAGAATAATGCCTTTCCGCAGCCCCTATCCGCCGCAGAAGAAAGAAAGTATTTACGGTTAATGGCAGAAGGGGACCCGCACGCCCGCAATATGTTAATTGAACATAATTTACGCCTCGTAGCGCATATTGTCAAAAAGTTTGAAAATACCGGGGAAGATTCAGAAGACCTGATCTCTATTGGGACAATTGGTCTGATTAAAGCGATTGAAAGCTATTCTGAAGGTAAAGGGACAAAGCTGGCCACATACGCTGCCCGCTGTATTGAAAATGAAATTGTAAAGTCAATAGTGTAGCGGCAAAACATACCACGCAACAAACAATCTACTAACATTCTTCTATAAAACGTCACAATGACCGTTTCAACGACCACATGTTTTTGTGTAACAACATGAAATCAAACGGGGGTGACGTCCTACCATGAAAAAAGGATACATTCCGAAAGAAAAAATCCACGTCGTTATTATCGACGATAATTCCACCGACCAAGCACTCATTGACTGTTACAACGAAATAAAGGACTTAATACGGAAGGAGAAGCGGCAAAGCAATGATAGCACTATACGTTCGTGTAAGCACCGAAGAACAAGCTAAAAGCGGATATTCATTACAAGACCAAATTCATCAATGTCGTGACAAAGCGGGAAGGAATGCCGATTGCATTGAATACGTGGACGACGGGTATTCGGGGGAATTCCTTGAACGTCCAGCACTTTCAAAATTGCGGAATGACCTTAGGGAAGGATTAATCAACAAAGTGATTGTCTATGACCCCGATAGACTTTCCCGCAAACTTGCGAATCAATTGATTGTTACAGAGGAAATAGAAAAGCGGGCAGAATTAATCTTCGTCAATTCCGAATACAAAAATACACCCGAAGGAATTTTGTTCTACCAAATGCGAGGGGCATTCTCGGAATTCGAAAAGGCGAAAATCAAAGAACGAATGACCAATGGAAGACGGGCGAAGGCTCGGAAGAACAAAGTAGTCAAAGACGTCAAAGTTTATGGATACAAGTTCAACAAAGAATCGCAAGAACTCGAAATCTATGAACCCGAAGCAAAGATTGTTCGATTAATTTTCGAACTCTTTACTGACCCACGGGGGCGGGTACAGGGTATAAACGGAATCGCCCATTATTTGACCGATAAAGGAATTCCGACCAAAAAACGAAAAGGCGTTTGGCATAGGCAAGTAGTTCGCCAGATTCTTATGAATGAAACCTACACGGGTGTATTCTATCACAACAAATGGAATACAGACGGAATGCTTGCCAACAAATACAAGAAGAATCCCGAAGATAAGATTCCCATGACCATGCGACCAAAAGAAGAATGGATTCCCGTTGAAGTCCCTGTGATTATCGAAAAGAAGACATTTGAATATGCCCAAAAATTGTTGAAGGAATCAAGACGCCGTTGGGCTGGCACTTCAAAGAACACGTATCTATTAAGCGGCTTAGTTCGTTGCGGTGAATGCGGCAATACTATGACGGGGCGTCGTGCAAAGAATTGGGGAACGTATATCTTCGAATATTCCGACGTCAAGAACACGGCGGGGGCAAAACATAAAGGTTGCGGGAACCGAATCAAATGTGAAGACTTGGACGAAGCCGTTTGGGAAGCGTTTGTCAATCTAATGACAACGAAAGGTCAATCTTTATCGGAAGCGGCGGCAACGACCGAAGACGACACCGATATTTCATTTGAAGAATCGGAATTGCAACGCATTGACGCCAGACTTGAACAAATCAAAGCGGGACGGAAGCGACTATTGAACTTCTTGACCATGAACGCCGACATTGTTGATGAAGAAGATATCCGCAACCAATTGATAGACTTGAAAGAAGAAGAAGATCAATTGTTGAAGTTAAAAGAAGAAACCGCCGCTTTGCTTGACGAAATGCAACAAGAAGAAGCCAATGACGAAATCCTTTCCGAAGTTGTTGAGGAATATTTGCAAGCGGAAAAAACTAAGACGTTGACACTTGAACGGAAGCAAGAACTTCTTCGAAAGGCTATTCGTGAAATTAGAGTGTATCCAAGCGGCAAAGTCGAATTCATTCGTATGTAAAGACGTTCCAATCGACGGGACGTCTTTTCTTTGGGACAAAAAAGAACCGTCCCCATGTTAGTATTTGGGACGGAGTTCGCTTCCGCATGTTTGCGGGGTGAACAATACTTGAAGATATCGCCTTCATTATAGCAAACGTTGGAAAGCCGTTCAATTGACTTTTATTCAACTAACTTCGAATAACCCCGCTTTCCCTTGACGACCCGTGAATCGTCCCGACGCAATCCCCACATAACGTGATTGATTTCTCCGAACCGAATGCCGAATTTGTTGTAAATGAAATCCGAAATTTCTTCGTGTGACACTTCCACGCCTTCGCCTTTTTGCCGCATGAATTCGATTATAGCGGGTTGAATTTCTACTTTGCCGACGTTTGGTCTTCCGTTTAGATATTCATTCTTTGCCATAGTGGATTCCGCCTTTCATAGTTTTTTAGTATTATAGCACGATTCCGCCAACGCTTGGTCAACGTTGCTTGGTGACGTCCAGTGACCCGATATTTCAAAATTGTTATGTATATTGTGAATCCGTCTTCTTCCGCCGCCAAGACCCCCCCTATATGGGGGTCGAAATTACGCCCGTATGCTTCGTGTGTTTGAGTGTGTGACGTTTGAATCCCTTCCGAATAGTGTCTTGGTCGTGGGTTGATTGTCGACGTTCTATGCGGCTTCTGTGCGGTCTTGCAACGTTATAATAAACATTGTATATTCATACGGATTGTGTCACGTCATGGCAATCATTATCTTATGGACAAACCCGTTGCTATTAATTCCGCCCCGCTTCGTTACATACAATTTCATGATGTAAGTTTAATTTACGCCATTTTTATTCGACATATAATATACATTACACGACCAATTGTATTTTTACCCTTTCAACAAACCCTATAAACAATGGAATTGTCAGTTAGGATTCGTCGTATATCAAAAATGCGTTTTTTTTGATTCGTCGTATAACGTGAAATTCAAATAACTGATATTTCGAATTGACCGTCCGTATTCTTGTAATCATGTAAACGAAATTACGAAAAATCAGTAATGCCGTACTTTCCGATTGTGTCCCTTGTATCATATCAATAACGGTTGAATCTCTTGCGACTGTAAGTATTGTAATAATTCCTTCCCATGCAAATTTCGGACATTTCAGAACGCATAAAGCAACGGTTGCGAATATTTGAAAGAAATCACTCCCTATCGTTTGGTTCACGTTATATCGAGCGGAATGTCACTTTTGGTTTTCGTGTGGCAGGCGAGAGACCGTTAAATCTCTTATGTATCAACATTTTAATGCAATAAAGAAGTAAAGTGATATTTCTATAATCGGACATATAACGACGTTGTTGCGGGTATTTTAGAATTGTCATTGATATTCCAAAACGTGAACTAGAATTTTCTAATCCTCTTATTTAAATTAAAATCGTAAAGGAATGTACTTGGGTCAGGTTTGTTAAACAAGGGGTTTTTTTAAAATAAAAAATGTCCCTCCTGTGGGAAGAACATTATATTTCTTTTGCGATTTCAGTTCTATTTGGAGCAAGCGGCGGTTGTTCTAACCACTTATTTTGTATCATCAAATCAAACCATTTTTTTGTAACCATAAGATTTTGTAGGATTGTACTCTCATAAGTCGCGACAAGATCTGTCCGCATAGCTGCTGCTAACCCTGCCCCATGATAATTTTGTGCAGCTTGAAGCAAGAATCCCATATGATACAGCATTAGCTTATCGGAAAAAGGGGAGTCCGTTGAAGTTGTCACTTCTGTTTCCCAAGATTTCGGAAATGGTAAGTTATCGGCTTGCATTATTTTTGCAAATGCTTTTATCTGCCCATCAGCCGTTTTTTCGGAATCAGTTAAAAATTTTCTAACTTCTTTTGATTGAGTAACTTGACTGAATGCTATAGAAAGACATTTAGCCATAATGCTTTTTTTAAGGTTGAAAGAAATACCAATGATTTCTGTCGCTGCTAATGTTCTACCTTTTCCAAAAATTCCATCTTTGAAATCTTTGCTGGAAACATATTCAGGGTTTTTAGCTGGATAAAATAATGGGTCTCTTTGAAAATTCCCCTTTTCAAGTAATAACTCAATCGTCTGATGATACATCTTTTTCGCATCGTTATCGCATGAATCGTAAAAATCCCTTAAATCTTTTCTAACGGAAACAGTTAATGCTGAGGAGTGTCCCAGCAAACCATGCAAGGTCATAATATGTAAATAATTCAGGCAAAATATATCCGTGAACAATCTCGACGTCCCTTTAAAAAGGTCAGATTCATTAAATCCAATGGGAACAGGAAACCCATCATTCTCCATAAAAGTGACGATTTGCTGCTTTTGTTTTTCGAACAATTTAAGTGCTTCTTCAAAAAGGGCTTTAATCGCCTCGTCCTCAATAATAGAAATCATATATCTATTTACTACATCTGCCATTGTACCGTTTACATACTCGCTCCATAATGTTCCTATTTCGGAAGAAGTGAGCTTTAACATATTTTTGTCCATATTACCACCTCATTTATATTATTTACTAAAGCAACAAAAAAATACGTTTTCTAAAATAAATCTCGGCGTACGTATACGAAGTAGCCCAGTTCATAGCAAGCTGGGCTATTTTATTTTAGCGAACAAAAAACACCCCATTTGCTTCCCTTTCTTTTTGTTGGCGGATTTGCTCGTCATGAATGCCGATTGCAATTAAGCAAACGGCGGGAAGCGTGTGTCCCTCATTGTGCAATTTACGCCAAAACTCTAATTGTTCGTGATTGTTTTTTGCGTGTTCCTTCACTTCTTGAACAATCTTCTTCGATTTCGGACTTTCCGAATATCCCTTTGCAATAGTTTCCAGTGATTTTTTATTTGAAAACGCCATTATTCCAACCCCCTTTATTCGTTTTCAATCCATGACGGCAACGTTCCCGCCGAATGAATCATGGTTTTCCCGTAAACTAAAAGCAACAATTCTTGTGTGACCCCGATTTCATTTTCGCCCGCTTTGTAGATGGATTTTTGGTTGATTCGTCCGTCACGTAGCTTCGACAATTCGTGAACTTCCTTCAAGTATGCGTTACGTTTCGCAATTACCGATTTGACCTTTTCGTCGTATTCGGCTTGTTTACGTTTCAAGACTTCCGCTTCATGATTTCGAATGACTTCTCGATTATCCGCTATGAACTTTTCGATTTGGCTTTTCATTAGCGGGATCAGTTGTTTCAACGCTTCAATCTTGGACTTTTTTGATTCGACTTTCGCTTGCTTTTTGGCGAAATTCACTTCGTCGAATGCGGATTTCATCATGTCGTTTGTATCTTCAACGATTACGGATTGCAATTCATTCAATTCCCGGTTCTTTGCGGCAAGTGCTTCTTCCATTTCCTGTTTTTTCTCAACAAATGTTTGATAGTTCATAATTCATTCCCCCTTTTTAGCGGGGACACGACGTCCCAATAGAATTTAGTTCATTTAGCGTTCTTGTTCCATTTTGTAAAGAATCACTTGCAACAATCTTTGTTGACCTTTCAAATCATTGATTTTCATTTGTTCAGCAAGTTCCGACGCTTCAAGTTTCGTGATTTCTTTCGATACTTCACGATATAAATATTTTACAAACCCGTAAGAATTCAAATCCATGTTTGCGTTAAATTCGTAATTCATTGATTTACGCCCCCATTTCGAATGTTTTTCAACGCCTTGATAGCGTCAATTTCGTCTTGCTTCACGTTAAAGCGATAAATGATTCGGTTCTTCAATCGGTCGGATAGCGGCATGACGCCCGCTTCCACTTTCGAAATGGTTTGTTGCTTGACCCCGACTTCACGGGCGAAATCGGATTGGCTTAAGCCAAGATTTTGCCGCAATGCCTTTACGACAAATACGTCCATAGTATCGCCCCCTTATTAAAATTGTTGTAAAATACACTTAACAGACCAAAAAAAAATACCCGCCAAACAAGACGGGCAATCCGCAATAGGTCGTTCAAACTTGGAACAAACAAATCCGTTATCAAATAGTTCGAAGCATTCCCGATTGGGGACGGGTAATCCGCTTCAATATACAAATGGACTATACGGGTAAATAACAACCGTTTAACTAAAAAAAATGCGGAAGTCGGGACAATAGTGTCACACAACAACCGCACCCGTCACAACGGGGAATCAATAGAATATGTCAATGCCACCAACGGAAAGCGGCAATCTATTCTCTTATGTATTCGTCTTATTCGTCTATGACGTACTTTTCGACAATCTAATCGAATGTATATTGCGATAATCTTTGTCGTATCTTTAATTGACTTTGTCACTTATGTTCCAAAGCCAAGCAAGCTATGCTTGCAACGTTCTTGAGGAACTTGTTTTTTAGTTCCGAAAGAATGTTTTTTATCAATCAATCGAAGAATATAACGAAGTATCGTGGATACTAACGAATATCGGCGTCTTCTACTTCGTAAATGTGCCGCCAACCCCCCTAACAAGGTTGTGAAATGAAATTTAATCTAACTGTAATATTTGTAACATAGCTGTAATATCCACGGTAACAATTGGAAGTAAGTTGCGTGATTCAAGCGGTTTTCGTGGCGACTAATTAGATGGGTTTGGGCGGCGGCTTGGTCAGGGTCTTTACGTTGCATTCGTGCAACCTCAAATCGACGGCTTTACGTTGCATTGACGCAACCTTAAATCGTGCGACGTCGCATGGTTTTCGATTAGGAATAATTAGGTACTAACATTTTTGTCATGACATCGGGATTCGATAGGCACATAACGTGACGAACGGATTTTCGAATTGTACAACGTGTACATAACGGCGGATTCGACCGTTACATTGTGTAATGAACATGTTGTCAGATTCGTCTAACTCAAATTGAGTTGAACGCAATGTGAACGACCTAAATTGAACTTAGGACGTCGGTCAAAGCGCCCCCCTTTGTAAATGTGTCGGGAAGTTTGTCCTTGACATGCACCTCTTTTGACATTAGAATCGAAATTTTGATGCATTTACGAGCGCTGAAGAAAACAAAAAAAGATGTTTCATTACATGATCCAATCGGACAGGATAAAGAGGGCAACGAAATTTCCTTAATTGACGTGCTAAAATCGGAATCAGAGGACGTTATTGATACGATTCAGTTAAATATGGAGCTTGAAAAAATAAAAAAATATATCGAAGTGCTCGATAATCGGGAGAAGGAAGTAATTATTGGCCGTTTTGGTCTTGACCTGCAAAAAGAAAAAACACAGCGGGAAATTGCCAAAGAACTGGGTATTTCCCGCAGCTATGTTTCGAGAATTGAAAAGCGGGCTCTTATGAAAATGTTCCATGAATTTTACCGGGCTGAAAAAGAGCGAAAGAAAAAATAAAAAGCGCAAGCGCCTTGGTTACACTGACGAAGCATTCCTTGTGGAGCTGGATTCGAATTAAAAGGAGCCAGATTATTCTAGCTCCTTTTTACCATTGCTCAAAAGATTGATCCATTTTTCGCCACCATCGACTGACTCATAGACATCATTTTTATAAGTTGAAAAGGCTATTTGTTTTTTATTTTTCGGATTCACTGCTAAATAAGTAATCGGATTATCGTAATCGAGAAATGGAAAGCTAAGCGTTGTTTGATTACCTGTTACCGGATCTAACCTTTTTAACAGGATTTTATTCTCTTCGACACTGGAGAATAACAGGGAATCGCCGAGAAAGGTGACAGCTGTAACCATAAATGGATCAGTAACAAGTTTCATTGTATCGCCATTGTCGGTTGAATAATAAATTCCTGACCTCGTAGCCATTGCGATTATATCCCCCTTTTCCGGGTGGACGGCAATCATTCCCAATGAATCCGCTTGAAACCCTTTGAGCTTACTCACTTGCCAATTTTGACCATTATCCTTGGAATAATTCACCCCTTGGCTTAACTGTTCAAGCGGTTTTTCATTTATCATATAAATATCAGGACCTGCATAACCAGCAGCTAAAAAGTGAAAATTTGCCTTCCCATAAAATGCAACTGGCTCCATGCTTTTTCCTTTATTATTGCTTTTCATAATGCCCAACGGGTCTTTATAGCCTGTTCCCTTTTGTGGATGGCCGCTTGCGATAAACCCGGTATTTACCGCTTGAAAACCAATATACTGGTGTCGATTAGCCGTTGATTCAAACCACTTTCCTGCCCTGTATATGATTAAACCTTGATTTGAGGCAAGATAAAGCCCTGTATCATTTCCGGGATAGCCGATGCCATAGATTCGGTTTAGCTTAAACGCTTTCGTTTCTTTTATTTCATAATTCACTTTGGCTTTTGCATAATTGCCGCCAGCGGGTTTAGAATCTTGCCCGCTTTTATTCGTACAGCCGGCAGCGATTAGTAAGACTATCGATATTAAACTAAACAGTAAACTCTTTTTCACCTGTAATCCCTCCGGTAATCCTCATCCTTCCACTTATACCGTAGTATTGCTGCAGATGTCAAATAATCCGAATCATTTTCTCCGCTTAAGCCTATGCAATTAATATCCAGTTACATATATTATGAAATAAGAAAGGGGGAGAGGGGGTTTCCACATGGCCTATGGATATCCGTACCCTTCCTACGGTTACTTTGCACCATATAGAGGCTGCGGGTGGGGCGGTATATGGATTGCAGTCGTCATCGTTCTGTTTATCCTTTTAGTAATTTTTGGAGCCTGGTGGTGGTATGCATCCTTTTATTAACATCATTACTGCTTATGCGAAATGCATAAGCTATTATTTTGGCAAAATTTAGCTGTAGATTTTTTTGATCATTCCTACATGTAACACTTACTGAAGAATAAATGGAAAGAGACTGTCCTGATTGGTGCCTGACACCATGACCTTTCGGACAGCCTCTTTTACTTATTCCAGATCATATTTTCAATAAAAATACGGGTGCTTTCTATGCCTCTGCACTGATCTCAGCCGAAATGACACATCCAATCACTCCGGTAATGACGAAAGCCATCACTACTAAGAACATATATCTCCACCCCTTTGACAGATCCTGTGTACCTTAAATTTATCATATATTCACAGTATCTACCTTTTGGAGATGTGAACATTTTGTTAACATAGTGTCTTATTTCTTAGCAAACCGAACAATTTATGATAGTATTAATATTTTTTCTTCCCTTTAAAAATCAGGGATAATAATAAAATATGCAATGGCATTATTTATTCACCCCCAGTAAGTTCTCCTTAGGCTAGGTGGTATCTTTCATACCCCATATGCTATCTCCACGGCCTTTCAACTTAAACATCATTATAAAAACCACCTTTCTTTCGTTTATTTTGTTGGACATTACATGATTCGATACATGGTCATTTGACGCTCTTTATGCGCTTCATAGAGTTTCTCCACCATTTCCTGATGGATTGCTTCTTCTTGACTTATTTTACGTTTTGTAATTGTGATCGTCATAAATAAAATATTCAAGGTCATTTTTATCACTTCCTTTAAATCAAAGCCATTACATAATATGATGAATGGACATTTGACGGTCTCTGTATTGCTCATAGAGCTTATCAACCATTTCCTGCTGAATAGCTTCCTCATAACTTACTTTACGTTTTCTGATTGTAATCGAGAAAAATAAAATGTTCAGAGTCATTTAGAATCACCTCCTTAAATTCTTTCAACTTATTTACAATTGCCAGCTTATGCAAGGCGGATCCCTTTGAGCCCCCCAGTTGGTAAGCTATCATTTGCTTTTTAGCAATACTCCCCCCTTTTCCCAACAAAAGGGCACAAAAAAGCCGCAAGAAGTCACTCCCTGCGGCAGTTTTTTAGACACAAAAATACCGCAAGGCGTCATTCTCCCTGCGGCATGGATATGTAAAATAACTAAAAGCTTAGGCAATCCATTCCAATCCGGTCGAATGAGTGATCTTCGAATATAAAGTTTTACCAGTTCCATTAGTTCCAGTTACGCCATTTACTAAAATCATCTTCTTCGACCTCCTTTTGGAATTTTTTACTTACTACGGTAAGTATAACCACTTTTTACCTCATTGTAAACCATTTTTTTAAAAGTATTTTTGTGAACTTAAAAAAAGGGGTGTCAGGCACATTTTTCTGGTGCCTGACACCCACTAGTTTTCTATTTTAGCGCAGCGACCATTTTCATCACCAATGTGGCGGAATTGGTTGCTGCTTTATCAATAAATTGATCAAATGAGATCTCGGATTGTTTGCCGGCAATATCTGATAGCGAGCGAATGATCACAAATGGAACAGCAAAGCAGTGGGCTACTTGGGCAATGGCTGCAGCCTCCATCTCAACTGCCAGGACATGCTCAAATTTCGTTTGAATAAATTTTACGCGTTCAGGATCGTCCATAAAGGAGTCACCCGAGGCAATTAAACCTCTAACGACTTGAAAATGATCCAGTTCCTTTGCTGCAGCTTCAGCGATCGAAATTAATTTCTCGTCTGCCAAAAAGGCAGCAGGGAGCTGAGGAACCTGACCATATTCATAATCAAATGCAGTTACATCGACATCATGATGGCGAACCTCAGTTGATATTACTGCATCTCCGACATTGAGTTCCGGATTCGTCCCACCGGCCGAACCAGTATTGATAATTAAGTCAGGCTTATATTTTTCAAGTAAAATGGTGGTGGACATGGCAGCGTTTACCTTGCCAATACCTGAACGCAAAAGAATGACATCTGTTTCATGTAATTTTCCAAAGGTAAATTCACAGCCCGCTATCGTTTCTTCAGATCGTCCCTTGATATGATCTCTTAATAAGCTCACTTCTTCTTCCATTGCTCCGATGATTGCAATTTTCATTGTTACCCTCCGCTGTTATCTATCAATCTTGGCTAATTCTTCAACTTTTGTTGGGACCCAGCCTTCCCCGTCAACCCATTTAATGTAGACCCTATACTTTTGCTGCTTGTCTTTAGAGGAGACCGTCCCGATTGAGGCATTTGTCGTACTACGATCTCTCCCTAAAAACCAAACAATCATATTGTTTTGATCTAAACCCGTTGCATAAGTAATTGCATTTAACATTTCCTGCCAATCTACTGAGTTGGAATTGTACACTGGCGTATGTTGACCTGTTTGCGAGGTTCCAACTGGTTTCCATGCAGGATTTTCAATGGTCCGGATGACATTTGCGGAACTGCCCCCGTCAGAAACAACTGCCTGCGAAGAATCTGTCCCCTCGGTTGAGGCCTCTTCTGCTTGTTCATTATTTTGTTGTTGATCATTTTGCGTAGTCTCATTTTCATCGCCGGTATCTTCTTTCGCTGCCTCTTCTGTTTTAGCAGACTCTTGATTTAACGCTGTATCATCAGTCTTTTTTTCATTTTTTACTTGTTCCGTTTTTGGTTTTTGTTTTGGCTGGGAAGTGTTGTCACTATCACCAGAAGCAAAAATATTATAAGCAACAAAGATGATTAATGCGAGTACTATGATGATCAGGCTATTTAAAATAAGATTTGTTTTTCTTCGTTTAGCCCTGTAGCCAGAACGTGAATGTTGATTTAAATCATTATTCATGTAACTCTCCTCCTAAAAACTAGGCTGTGAATATTCTAACATGAATTGCACAGAACTTGAAGGAATATCCTTCATTTGTCCTGAAAATGGAAAAAGCCGTAAGCTTGTTAGCATAACGGCAGCATTTTTTATCAACTAAACTTTGTTTTAATTGTCTTTTTCATATAGAGCTTTTACCATATCAGCGAACAAAAGATTGACTCCACCTTCACTATCTGCTACATCCAAATTAACCGTTACTAAAGCGTATTTCGGGTGTTGGTAGGGAAAATAACCGGCGAACCACTTGTTATGGAGCTGTTTTCCGTCCTTATATTTCCCAGTTTCAGCGGTTCCCGACTTCCCCGCTACATCATAGGGCAGACCTTTAAACCATTTGCCGGTACCATTGGGATTAACGACCACCTCACGTAATAATTTTTGTAATTTCATTGCCGTATAGGGTGAGATGGTTTCTCCTTCCAGATCTTTCTCTGAAAAATCCACCATCGTCGTACCGTTTTTGTATTCAATTTTGGAGACAACCCGCACCATTTCTTTTTGACCACCTCTGGCAATCGTGGCCATCATATTGGCAGCGGCCAACGGAGTAGCCCGTACTTCATGCTGGCCGATTCCCGACATGGCTGCAAGGTTGGCATCCTTTCTCGCCTCGTCAGACAAAAATACACGCCCCTTATCCTCATCCGTCAACTGTTTAAAATCACTTGTATGATAAATATCTCCTCGCCATCCGACTGATCCGGTTAAGGACAACTTAGTTGCAAATTCCTCTAATATATTCGGATCCTTTTTTTGCAGTTCTTTGGCCAATTCTCCAAAGGTCCGGTTACAGCTTCTGGCAAAGCTATCAGTAAAATTCAATAGTCCGTAATGATATTTCCGCTCTGGTTTGCCATTGATTTTTTGGCTGCAATTAAAAAGGCGGTTGGGGTTGTCTACATTATGTTCGAGCGCTGCCGCGGCGACCACTGTCTTAAATACCGATCCGAGGATTTGCTGCTTTAACATTTGATTCGTTAATCCAGAACCATTATAGGGATCCTTTTTGTTGATTGCCGGCCGCGAAACCAGTGCCAGCACACTGTTATCTTCTATATTGAGAAGGACTAAACCACCCTTTTTTATCTGATATCGATCAACTAGCTCCTCGGCTTTTTGCTGGATGGTTTTATCAATAGTGGTGCGGATATTGACCGGATAGAAGGGGTTGGCCGGATCGACATACTTGACATTGATCCCAAATAACGGTGCGCCAACGCCATCCACATGAAAAATCAGCTTCGATTTTCCTTCGGGAAGAAGAAATTCATCAAAGCTTTCTTCAAGTCCTGAAATCCCGATTAACGTTTTCTCTGAAAGTTCTTTATCAGGATAGCGTTTTTTTAATTCCTCAGCATTTTCTCCTGTAAGTCCTATTAGCTGTTCGGATGGTACCTTTGTCCGTTCATATTTTTTTTCAACCGCAAAGACGCCGGGGATCATTAACGCGTTCACTTGATCCATTTGCCTACTTGTTAGCTCCATTGGATCCGGTTCACCGTAAGCAAACGGCTTTTTCGCTGAATTAACAGCCGACAACAGTGAATCTGCCGGGATTTTAGTAATCTCAGCAACCTTTTCCACCTGCCAATCCATTTTTTTTAAAAAAGGAAACAAAACTAGCACATTTGCCTGTTTATGAGTCAGCGGCTGACCATTTCGATCAGAGAAATTTCCCCTGCCATTGTCAAGCATCAATTCCTGGGTCCGCTGTTTGACACTTTCCTCAAGTAAATTTAGATGATGTTGCGAAAAATTTTCTGTCTTGAACAATTGAATTTGCATTAATCGAGCCAAGAATAGAAAAAAAATAAAGCTGAAGATAAAAAGCAAGCCCAGCGTTCGTCTTCGCCACATAAAAAAACACCTCGTCAAAAGTTTTGACGAGGTTTCCTGTTTTCAAACAACTTCCCTTATTTAATCGATACAATTTTAACAGTCATTTCTCCCCCAGGAGTTTGCACGGTAACTTCTTCGCCTACTTTTCTGCCCAACAGGCTTTTGGCAATGGGCGAATCGTTGGAGATTTTCCCCTCAAATGGATCCGCTTCGGCACTTCCGACAATGATATAAGTCTCTTCTTCGCCATCCGGAAGCTCTACAAACGTCACAGAACTGCCCAATGTAACCGAATCGCCGGCAAGTTCACCTTCAGCGATAATTTTGGCGTTGCGAATCATGTTTTCTATTGTCGTAATTCTGCCTTCAACAAATGCTTGTTCTTCTTTCGCAGAGTCGTACTCGGAGTTTTCAGATAGGTCACCAAAACTCCGGGCAATTTTTATTCTTTCAACTACTTCTTTACGCTTCACTGTTTTTAAATATTCAAGTTCTTGTTCAAGTTTTTCTTTTCCAGCCTGTGTCATTGGAAATTCTTTTTCTGCAGCCAAAATCCTCACTCCTTCTAGTCTTCACAATCCCCCATTAGAATTGTGGTATCAATCTGAATTTATTTGCTTATCAGCATAATACATAGTGCGCGTCCTTTTCATCAGGGCGCGCAAGCTTATCATCCATTCAAGGATTCTTTTTTCTTATCTTTTGCTATTGTTTCACAAAAATGACTTTTGTTCAAGAATTGTTTGAATTTTTGTCACCATCAAATCGATCGCAACATGATTCTGACCGCCCTCAGGGATAATAATATCTGCATATCGTTTTGTTGGTTCCACAAACTGATTATGCATCGGTCTTACTACATTCGTATATTGGTCGATCACTGAATCAAAGCTGCGCCCGCGCTCTTTAATATCGCGGGTTAAGCGGCGGATAATTCGAATATCAGCATCCGTATCAACAAATAGTTTTATATCCATTAAATTTCTTAGCCGCTCATCCTCAAGAACTAAAATCCCTTCAATAATGATAACTTCCTTTGGTTCCACATGGATGACTTGATTAGAACGAGTATGAAGGGCATAGTCATAAACTGGCTTTTCAATCGGTTCATAACGCAACAGCTTCTTAATATGCGCTATCAGCAAATCATTATCAAACGCCAGCGGATGATCATAATTTGTTTTTAACCGCTCCTCAAACGGCAAATGACTTTGATCCTTATAATAATAATCCTGTTCAATCACTAAAATCGAATGATCTTTAAAGCTTTCATAAATGGCCTTTGTTACGCTGGTTTTTCCTGAGCCGGAGCCGCCGGAAACACCGATAACCACCGGTTTACGCATCACTAGTTCCCCTTTCGCATCATGTTGTTAGGATAAACCGGTTTATCTAACTTAAATTGAACGATTTGCAGTGGATGTCTGGCGGCATCCAGTTCCTGACCTTTTTCATCCCAAATTTTTTCGATAACATGGGTGAAGTTTTCAATTTCCGGTCCAAAGAATTCCACTTCATCCCCCGGTCTGAAATGATTTCGCTGCTGTAAGGTCACCATTTGCGTTTCTTGATTATAATCCAACACAAGACCGACAAATTCGTAACTAGTCTTCTTGCTATGATTACCAAACATCTGCTCTTTATACCCTGGGACACCTTCGAAAAACGCCGGGGCCGTCTCCCGATTAGCACACTTATCCAGTTCCTTCAGCCATTCTTGTTTAATCTCAAAATTGTCGGGGTCCGCACAGTACGTATCAATCACTTTTCGGTATACACTGACAACCGTTGCAATATAGTGAATCGACTTCATCCGGCCCTCGATTTTCAAGCTGTCAATACCAAGCTCAATCATTTTCGGAATCGACTGAATCAGATTCAGATCCTTCGGGCTCATCGCAAATGGCGCATCACCTTCGGCAAACAGAGGCACCTCCTGATCACTGCCTTCGAGACGATAAAGATCATAATCCCAACGGCAGGACTGGCAGCAGCCGCCGCGGTTGGAATCCCGTGCAGTCATATGGTTACTCAAGACACAACGGCCGGAATAGGCTATACACATGGCACCATGAATAAAGGTTTCGATCTCAATGTCTACCTTTTCCTTCATTTCACGTATCTCATCAGCACTTGTTTCACGAGCTAACACCACCCGCTCCAAGCCCTCTTGCTGCCAGAATTGGATTGCCTTCCAATTGGAAAGCGATTGTTGTGTACTCAAGTGAACTTCAATTTCAGGTGCCACCCGGCGGCATGTTTCAATAATAAGAGGGTCCGCCACAATAATTCCGGCCACGCCTGCCTCTTTTAAGCCAAGCATGTATTCTTCCAAGCCGGGAATATTCTCATTATGGGCATATATGTTTGTCGTCACATAAATCTTTGCCCCGTATTGTTTCGCAAACTCTACGCCTTCTTTGATTTCTTCTAATGTGAAGTTATCTGCATTGGACCTGAGACCATATTCCTGCCCGCCAATAAAGACAGCATCGGCTCCATAATGAACGGCAATTTTTAATTTTTCCAGATTGCCTGCTGGAGCAAGGAGTTCCGGCTTCTTTACAATCACACGCTTTCCATCAATCATTTCAGAAATCCGATCTTTCACTGTATTCATCGTTGAGCCCCTCCTTTTAATAGACTGTTTCTTTGAAAAAGAATCCTGTATCCAACGGACGGTTAGCCGGTTGAATTTCTTCAATTTTTTCAAGCAGCTCGTCCTTTTTATCTTCATATAAATCGGGGTTCTCGAAATATAAATCAATGGCTTCCCGATAAATCTTTGTGACAGCTAGAATATATCCCGGACTCTTTAAAATTCCATCAATCTTAAACGAATCAACACCTGCTTCGAGCATGTCTTGAAGTTCATCAATTATGCATATATCATTCGGGCTCATGATATGGGTTCCATTGTCATCTTCAAAAATCGGATATTTATTTCCCCGTTCCTTATCATGTAAAAACATATCTTTTTGCTGTTTATGATTTTCGACTTCCATTACTTTCCCTTGGTATTCAAAATAATTGCCAAGCAAAGATCGTTTTGATTGGAACATACAGCTCATTCCGTGGACTTGGACCTCAATCTCCACTTCTGCCTGTTCTTTCGTTTCGATAATGGCATCCATGTTAATTTCTCGGGCTAGTACCGCACGTTTAGCACCTTTACGCCCCCAATAATTACACGTATACCAGTTTGTTCCTGTTGTTTCTGTGCTCCAATGAAGCTTCATTTCCGGAGCAACTTCCCGGGCCGTCATTAATACGGCAGGATCGCCAAAAATGACGGCATCCGCGTTTACACTGGAAACAAATCGTAAGTACTCAGCTAATTCCTCCACTTTTTCGTTATGAAAAATGGCATTCATGGCAACATAGACTTTTTTTCCGTTAGCGTGAGCAAGAGCAATCGCTTTTGCCACATCTTCCCGGTTAAATTCTCCGGCAAGTCTTAAACCATATCTTTGTTCACCGATAACAAAAGCATCTGCACCCGCCTCCACTAATGGCACTATATCATCAACAGAAATGGGTGTCACGAGTAATTCCGGTTTCGTCAATTTCTCTCACCTCTCCTTTTGCTTACAGTTACACCGTCCCCCACGGGCAGAATAACGGAATCATAATCAGGATGGTTCATCAACCAACGGTTAAATTCAGCAATCTTCTTGACAAGATTCCGCGTTCTTTTGTTTTCAATCTTTGGTTCTGCCACAAGTCCCTTAAACAATACATTATCGGTAATCATTAATCCGTCCTTGTTTAAATACTTGGCATATAACTGAAAAAACTTTTTATATTGTCCTTTAGCCGCATCAATAAAAATGGCATCAAATGGGGCATGTCCACTGATTTCCTGTTCAACTTCAAGCGCATCTCCTTCAATCAAGCTGATTTGCTGACTATGCTTAGAACGTTGGATAAATTCTCGAGCCTGCCCAATCCGCTCGATATCCCGCTCAATCGTCACAATCCGAGCATTAGGAAGAGTCTCTGCCATTCGAAGGGCCGAATAGCCGATCGCCGTGCCTATCTCAAGGATGTTCTTAGCTTGCTGAATCCGAAGCAGCTGCAGCATCGTTTCGATTCCGGCCAGCTCCATAATAGGGATGCCATGTAATTGGGCGAACTGCTCCATTTCCATAAATAATGGATTGCGTTCAGGAATTAACCCGTTAATATATAAATGCAGCTTCTCATTTAACAAGCTGCCTTCACCTCAATCCTTAAATCAATTCTTGCCAAAACACCGCTCTTTAGACATGAAAAAAAGCGTTCACAGAAAAAACGTACAACCGTTCAACCACGGTTCGTCTCGTTAAGACAAATTTGCTGTGAGTAACGCTATCGTTTACTTATTAAACACTTGAACAATTTTACCACAAAATAAGAGGGAATGCTATCAATTCCCCCTTAAATAACCGCTACTTTTTGTTGGAAATATGCTTTGCTTTCTCTATGTTATGTTCTTCTAATGTTTTTGAAAAAATGATTTTGCCGTCTGGAGCAGCCAAGAAATAATAATAGTTGGTATTCTCCGGCTCAAGCGCTGCTTCAATCGAAATTTTCCCGGCATTGGCAATTGGCCCCGGCGGCAGCCCTTGATGTTTATAGGTATTGTATGGTGAATTTACCTCTAAATCCTTATAATATACTCTTTGTTTATGTTTCCCTTGGGCATAAAGGACCGTTGGATCAGTTTGCAGCGGCATCCCTTTTTTCAATCTGTTATAAAACACACTCGAAATCGCTTTTCGATCGGCCTTTTTGGTCGCCTCCTCTTCAATGAGGGAAGCCATCGTTAATAATCGATGGACAGTCAGCTTCTTTTCTTTGCTTTCCTCTGAATAATTTGCCAGGACTGACTGTGTTTTTTCAAGCATGGCATCTACCATTTCTTCGACAGTGGGATTTTTCTTATAAAATGAATAGGTTGCCGGGTATAGATATCCTTCAAGCGGATACTTTACTGCTGTATTTAAGATTTCATTTGTTAATAGATTGGGATATTTCGTCATTAAACTCTTTACAAACGAGGCATCATTGATTTGCTTAAAGACATCTGCCTCTTTTTGTTTCGTCGCTTTTGCCATAATGGCAGCAATTTCTTTCAATTGTTTTCCTTCAGGAATCGTCATTTTAACGGCTGGCTGCGCAAGAACCTTTCCTGTTTTCAAACGGCTGACAATTTCGGGAATATCCATGGAAGGACTCAGTTCGTATTCGCCGGCCATGAAGCCGGCTTCATTTTTAAATTTTACATAATACTTGAATACTCTGGCATTCTTAATGATCCCATGATCTTCAAGTGTTTCACCAATACTTGTGACCGAGGAACCAATTGGAATCGCAACTTTTGTATGAATTTTACTGTTTGGATCAATCGGATTTAATGCCGATTTTATGTAGAGATAACCTCCGCCGCCAACAATAATAATCAATAAGACCAGGATTAGTGATATAATTGTTACAATTTTTCTTACAACCTTTGCTTCTTTTTGAGATTCCAGCAATTTATGGCGAATGATGTCCTTTTTGTCCGTCGTCATTTTATTCCTCCCTCCCTTGATATTCATACATTAACAAACATTTTTAATCATCTGTATTCTGCTTAAATAAAAAAACTTAATATCATTCGACTGTATAATTGGCATGTAATTATTTCAGCATATTGATAGAAAATTGTCAATTTCTCAATGAATTTGTCCTAAAAGTAAAAAAGAACCAGCCATTTGCAGCCGGTTCCTTTCATTTTAGTCTTCGTCCTCGTCTTCTAAAAAAGTATTAAATACTTCTTCAACCATATCCCATTCCTCGTCAGTCTCAATTGGCATTAATTCGCCAAAGCCGCCGTCCTCGGTGGGAATATAGGCATATGCATGAACTTCGCCTTCTTCTCCGTCCTCGGATGCTCCGACCGGATAAAATAAGACATATGATTTTTCAAAATCATCTGAATCAAAGGTTAACAGGATTTCAAATAATTCTTCGTCACCATTATCATTGATAAGGGTAATATAACGATCTTCTTCCTCATGATTAGACTTATGTTCGTGTCCCATTGCTTCACCTCATTATTTTTTACTGTCAAGATAACCCTGCAGGATCATCACTGCGGCCATTTTATCAATGACTTTCTTTCGCTTCTTTCGACTTAGATCGGCTTCCAGCAATACCCGTTCTGCAGCCATTGTTGTTAACCGCTCATCCCACAAAATTGCCGAAACTCCAAAACGCCGTTCAATTTCTGCAGCATATTGTTTACTAGCCTCACCACGGGGGCCAATTGTACCGTTCATATTTTTGGGAAAGCCAACAACGACTTGACTAACTTGATACTCTGTAATTAATTGACCGATTTCCTTAAAACCAAACTCCTGTTTTTCTTCGTTGATATGAAGGGTTTTAAGGCCTTGTGCCGTCCACCCTAGTTCATCGCTAAGGGCAATACCAACTGTTTTTGAGCCGACATCCAGACCCATTACACGCATATTATTAAACCTCTCGTTGTTGTCTAAGATAGGATTTGACTAGCTCCTCTATAATTTCATCCCGTTCCAGTTTTCGAATAATATTACGGGCATCACGATGTCGAGGAATGTACGCCGGATCTCCCGATAAAAGGTAACCGACAATTTGATTAATCGGATTGTACCCTTTTTCCTTTAACGCTTCGTAAACCTGCAAAAGAACATCATTAACGTCATGTTCAAAAGGTTCTTCAGGAAAATTAAATCTCATTGTTTTGTCAAATGAGCTCATAAAAGTACACCTCGAATGGAATAGTTACCTTTATTTTACACTACTTTGTCCATATTACAAACTAGTTTTTACCCATTCCTCGACAAATGCAAGGGCTGCATCAAGTTTTTCCGGATCCTTTCCGCCGGCCTGGGCCATATCAGGGCGTCCACCGCCGCCACCGCCGCATTTAGCTGCGACTTCTTTAATTAATTTTCCGGCATGGAACCCTTTTTCATTTAAATCCTTTGTTACCACAGCAATTAAATTGACCTTTTCATTATGAACACTGCCAAGTACAATCACTGCAGAATCCAGCTTCTGCTTTAAGTCATCGGCCATATTTCTTAAGTTATTCATATCGGCCGCCTGAACCTTTGCCGCAAGAACCGTTACACCATTTATGCTCTTAGCCTTCTCTACCAAATTGCCGGCTTCAATGTTTCCAAGTTTTGCGGCAAGAGATTCATTTTCCCTTTGCAGCTGCTTGATTTCAGCCAATAACCCGTCAATCCGGCCCAGCACTTCTTTCGGGCTTGTTTTTAGCTTTTCAGCAGCCTCCTTTAATGTGCCAACCAAATCATTTAATGCTTTGTAGGCTGCCTCGCCTGTTACCGCTTCAATCCTTCTGGTACCGGCACCAATACCACCCTCGGAGATAATTTTAAACAAACCGATCACAGCTGTGTTAGGAACATGACAGCCGCCGCATAATTCAAGGCTGTAATCGCCAACCTTGACAACGCGAACGATTTCCCCATATTTTTCACCGAAGAGGGCCATTGCTCCCATTGCTTTCGCTTCTGCAATTGGTTTTTGGCTGATGTTCACCTCAAGGCTGTTCCAAATCTTTTCATTGACAATTCTTTCGATTTGTTCCAGTTCCTCTGGCTTAATTTGTCCAAAATGAGAAAAGTCAAAACGAAGCCGTTCCGGTTCAACGAGAGATCCAGCTTGATTTACATGTTCTCCGAGCACATCCTTTAAGGCACGATGCAGCAAGTGTGTGGCTGTATGGTTCTTGGTGATTTTTGCACGGTTGTCCGCATCAACGGCAGCGGTAACCTTTTGATTCGTTGTTAACGTGCCGGATTTGACCACAACTTGATGAAGATTTTGTCCGTTTGGTGCCTTTTGAACATCCTTTACAAATAAGCTGACCCCGCCAGCTTCGATTACCCCATGGTCAGCAATCTGACCGCCGCTTTCCGCATAAAAAGGTGTCACATCAAGCATGATTTGGACTTCTTCGCCAACTGTAGCTTCCTCGCTAAGGATACCGTTTTTGATGATGGCAATGACAGTTGAATTGGTCTTAAGTTCTCCGTAGCCAACAAACTTACTTTCTAACCTGATATCCCTTAAGACACCGCCTTGAACCTGCATCGAACTTTCATCGTGACGTGCAGCACGGGCACGCTCACGCTGCATGTCCATTTCTGCCTCAAAGCCTTCATGATCAATTTTCATGCCTGCATCCAGGGCGTACTCTTCGGTTAATTCCACAGGGAAGCCATAGGTATCATAGAGACGGAACACATCCGCTCCATTAATAGTGTCGCTGCCTTTAGCTTTTTCATTCCTTATTAATTCGGCTAAAATGGCTAAGCCTTCATGAAGCGTTTCATGGAACCGTTCTTCCTCGTTTTTAACTACCTTTTGAATAAACTCTTCCTTGTCTTTTACCTCCGGATAGAAATCAGCCATGATTTCGCCAACAACCGGAACAAGCTCGTACATAAACGGGCGATTGATATTAATCAGCTTTGCATAGCGGACCGCACGGCGGAGCAGCCGTCTTAATACATAGCCGCGCCCCTCATTCGACGGCAAGGCTCCGTCTCCGACGGCAAACGACACAGTTCGAATATGGTCGGCGATTACTTTAAATGCTACATCCGTTTCTTTATCGGCTCCATATTTAACCCCGGAGATTTCCTCTGTTGCCCGGATAATCGGAATAAACAAATCGGTATCAAAATTGGTTGGTACATTTTGGACAACCGAAGCCATCCGTTCCAAGCCCATTCCGGTATCAATGTTTTTCTTGGGCAGTGGTGTATATGTGCCATCAGGATTATGGTTAAATTGCGAGAAAACAAGGTTCCACACTTCCAAATAGCGCTCATTTTCACCGCCAGGATATAACTCTGGATCATTCGGGTCATCACCGTATTGCGGTCCGCGGTCATAGAAAATTTCCGTATTCGGGCCGCTCGGGCCTTCCCCGATATCCCAGAAGTTCCCTTCGAGGCGGATGATTCGTTCCTCTGGAAGTCCAATCGTATTGTGCCAAATATCGTATGCCTCATGGTCCTCTGGATGAATCGTGACAGATAACAGTTCCGGATCCCAGCCAATCCATTTTTTATCAGTCAAAAATTCCCAAGCCCAGGTAATCGCCTCTTTCTTGAAATACTCACCGATGGAGAAATTACCCAGCATTTCAAAGAATGTATGGTGACGAGCGGTCTTTCCAACATTTTCAATATCATTTGTACGAATGGATTTTTGCGCATTCGTTATTCTTGGATTTTCCGGGACTACACGCCCATCAAAATATTTTTTTAATGTGGCCACACCGCTGTTGATCCATAATAATGACGGATCATCATGGGGGATTAGCGATGCGCTTGGTTCAATTAGATGTCCCTTTTCCTCATGGAAAAATTGCAAAAACATTTTCCGTATTTGTGAGCCAGATAAATTTTTCATATGTACCTCCTATTTAGTTTGCTTATTAAGATAGTAGGCGGTGTGCGAAAGAGCAATGTATATTTTATCAAAAGTGTTTATGAATCCTTGAACTTAAATTACATTGTGTTGTGCCTTTTTTCAACAAAAAAAACCCTCATCCCCTGGACAGGGACGAGAGTTTAACTCGCGGTACCACCCTGATTATGAGTCCCAATAGAAACTCATCTCTCAATACCTTTAACGCAAGGTCTACGGCAGGAATTAGCTGCACTCCGGATTAGCATTCTGTTGTCCTTCATCTGGAAATCCTCTCAGCCGCGGGAGTTCCTCTCTGATGCACATAAATTTGAATGTGCTGCAGATGGTCTACAACATACTCGATCCTTCAACATTTTTTACATATATTCTATATGACGAATTATATCCACCAATAAAACGTTTGTCAATTCTCGCCGCTACTCGCATCCTGTTTTCGAACCTTATCACTGGCAAAATGATTTTTGGCATGAATAATCCCCGCTTTTAAAATGACCAAAACAGGGACAGCTAAGATCAGCCCGAGCATTCCGCCAATTTCTCCTCCTGCTGTAATCGCAAACATGATCACCAGCGGATGCATTTGGAGACTTTTCCCAACGATAAAAGGGGATAGTATATTTCCTTCAAGAAATTGTAGCCCAAAAACGATGACAAGCGTTATAATCACCAATTTTCCTGATGTCGTTGCCGCAATAATAACTGCCGGAACCGCTCCGATAAATGGACCAAAATAGGGGATAACATTTGTTACTCCGATAATAAAACCTAAAAGCAGCGGATATTTTAAATGAAATATCCAAAATAATAAGGCCGAAATACAGCCAATAATGATGCAGACCAACAACTGCCCGCGGATGTAACTTCCCAGTGATTTATCAACATCCCTTAAAAAAAGTGTCCCTTTTCTCCGCCAGGATCTTGGAGTCATATACCATACCGACCGTTTGATCAAAGGGAAATCCTTCAACATATAAAAGGCAATAAACGGAATGATCGTGAGAATGACCGCCGAGTTTAAAAAATCTACTAATACGTTAACGATTGCCGATAATAAGGAATCCAACCTTTTTTCGAAGGCATCAATTTCATCATTTAACTTTGTTTGCAGCCCATCTGGCCATTCCCTTGTATGGGATTGCAGTGTTTGAATCCACTCTCGGTATTGTTCCGCAAACATCGGTGCACTTTCTGATAGATCTTTAAGCTGATCAATCATTGCCGGTATCCCTTTATAAAGAGCAAATCCGGTTCCGCCAAAAAAAACAATATAAATCAAAATAATTGCCCATCCCCTTGATAGCCCTTTATCATGCAGTTTTTCCACTATCGGATGTAATAAATAAGTGATAAATCCGGCAATTACGAAGGGAATGGCAATAATGACTGCTACTCTGACAATCGGCATCCAGACATATCTGATCTTAAAGAAAACAAAAATAGCAATTAATAACAGGAGTAAAAATCCGATGCGGTAATACCATTTCACCCGAATATCCACAAAACAATGCCTCCTCAAAGCTAGTTTTCGAGACATAACCGGGAAATATGTAAAAAACTTCCCCTCAAGTAAGGGGAAGCATAAATTAAACAAAAACACGTTTCACTTTTCTTTGGATCCGTTTCATTTGCCGGCCTGACATCAAATTATTTCTTTGTACCAGATTATAAGCAGCCATTCCTGCACCAAAAGCTATCATTGACGTCATCAACTTGTTCATCCGTCTTCACCTCTTATCAAATTGGCGTTTGGCAATTCTATAGGGTGTAGCGGCGTTGTTCTTCATCAAATAAATCATCCAAGGAACTCAAGGTACCATCCTCTTCGACCTGGTGAGTATTGATGATTCCTTTGGCAACAGAAAGTTCAATAAAGCAATTCCAGCAATAATATTGGTTGATGCCAATTTTACCAATATCTTTACTTCCGCAATTGGGACACTTCAACATGGAATGACACCTCACGTTTGATTTACATCAACGATAATGGCGTCCTTTCCGATTGTTAAGGGCTTCCGGGTCTGGATCAATCGCTTACCTTCAATAATATCTGAAAAGAAGCCATCCGTGATTTCATACCCTACGATTGTGCCCAATTCTTCCTGAAAATATACGTCTTTTAGCAACCCAAGAGTGTTGCCGCTCTCCGTGAGCATCATCATCCCTTCAAGGGAATGAGCTGTTGTATATTCCGAACTCTCCTTTTGTTTCACCAAAATGTTTTCGTCCTCAATCATTACTCCATACCAGCCAAAGGAGGCAACTTTCTTGATATCCAAAAAGCAGGATTGTTTGATGAACACGCCCTTTTTGACTAATAAACCTTTCACGATTCCGTCCGTTGACATATAAAGATCAGTGACTTCACCAATTTTTCGGCCGCTTTTTGTTTCAAAAACAGGCTGCCCTTTCAATAAAGAAAATGTTCGCAAAGAGTGACACCTCCTTCGAACATTCTTAGTTTCAGTCATTTGTTATAAAATCATAAGGTGTAACGTTTTCCATTCCGATCATTGGATCGACCAGCATTAATTCTTCCTCTAATGACAGTTCAGGTTTCATGTTTGTAGTTCGTTCAATTTTCTCTCCAGCTGAAGGCACGGCCTCCTGAAGCTTTTCACATAATGTGGTTAATCGTTTTGATTCATCCGCTCTTTCAACACCCATTTTGAGCGCATCAGGCTCGCCGCACAGAATCAATGACTGCTTGCTTCTGGTAATAGCGGTATAAATTAAATTCCTTTGTAACATTCGGTAATAGCTTCTTGTAATCGGAAGAATCACAATCGGAAATTCGCTGCCCTGTGATTTATGGACGGAGCAGCAATAGGCATGGGTAATTTGGTTTAAATCCTGCCTTGTGTATTCAACTTCAGTTCCTTCAAAGGAAATATAGACCAAATCTTGTTTTTCCGTATTTTCCTTGGCATAGATGATGGAAATAATTTCACCAATGTCACCGTTAAAAATGTTGTTCTCCGGTTTATTCACAAGCTGAAGCACCTTATCGCCAATCCGGTACTTCACTTCACCAAAAGAAATTTCCTTGCGCTTGCCGTCAGGATTCGGATTAAAGATATCCTGTAATAACAGATTTAACCGATCGATCCCCGCCGGTCCGCGATACATCGGTGCCAGCACCTGAATATCTTTCGCGGTATATCCTTTAGATTTTGCATTCAGAGCAACCTTTTCAACCACCTGGGCGACCTGTGCTGTAGAGCACTTAATAAACGAGCGATCCGTCTGCTTCATGGTAACATCAGCGGGCAGCCGTCCTTGTTTGATTTCATGGGCAAGCTCGATGATTGACGATCCCTCTGCCTGGCGATAAATATCTGTCAGTCTGACGGTTGGAATTCGCTCGGATCGGAGTAAATCCTTTAACACCTGACCCGGGCCCACCGATGGAAGCTGATCTTCATCGCCGACGAGGATGACTTGGATCTCTTCCGGCAAAGCCTTAAACAGTTGATTGGCCAGCCATATATCAAGCATTGAGGTTTCATCAACAATTAAAATTTTTCCTTCCAATGTGCTTGTCTCATCGCGGTCAAAGCCTTCTGTGCCGTTAAAACCGAGGAGCCGGTGGATCGTTACTGCCGGTAGTCCTGTTGACTCGCTCATCCTTTTGGCTGCTCTTCCAGTTGGGGCCGCCAGTAAAAATGGAAAAGCTTCGTCCTTCTTATAATAATCCTGAGGGTCCAATGAGCAGCCATGCAATTCCCCGTAAAGCTCGACAATCCCCTTGATGACCGTTGTTTTTCCCGTTCCCGGTCCGCCGGTTAAAATCAGCATCGGTGACATGAGCGCCGTTTGAATTGCTTCCTTTTGCGTCGGGGCATATTGAACCCCAAGCCGTTCTTCTAAACTTCCTAATGCAAGCAGGAATTCCGATTCCGGGAATTGATCTTTGTATTCAGTTTGTTTTAAGATCCGCTGAATACTGGTTACTAGTCCTTTTTCAGCAAAAAATAACGAGGGCAAATAAATCCGCTTTTCCTCACCAATGATTTTTCCTTCTTCTTCAAGCTTGATTATCTCATTGGAGATATCCAGGAATTCAATTTGATCACGCTTATTTTCTTCAAGAAGTGCTTTTACTTGTTCAAGCAGGTCTTCAGCAAGCATGTAAACATGTCCTGCTTGCATGCACTCATTTTCTAACACATACAAGCAACCAGCCTTAATCCGGTCCGGGTGATTTCCGGAGATTCCAAGCTGGAATCCCAATTCATCTGCCCGGCCAAACCCGATTCCTTCGACATCCTCGACAAGCTTATAGGGATTTTTTTGAATTATATTCAAAGTTTCCTCTTTATAAACTTGATAAATTCGCATTGATAGCTGTGGTCCAAAGCCGTACTGATTAAGAGCAATCATAATCTGTTCGAGCCCTTGATGTTCCATTAGCGTATCATATAATGATTTTGCTTTATCTGGAGGGAGTTTCGGCACTGAATCCAGCAATGAGGGCTGATTGAGGATTTTGGAAATCGCATCTTCGCCTAATGTATTAACAATATTTTCTGCCGTTTTCTTCCCTATTCCTTTAAACATTTCTCCGGATAAATAGGCGATAATCCCTTGTTTTGACTGCGGCATATCTTTGCGGTAGTGCTTGGCTTGAAATTGCAACCCAAACTTAGGGTGTTCCTTAAATTCCCCGTAAAAAATATACGTTTCCTGGTCATACACTTTGGGAAAATAGCCGGTGATTACTGCTTCTTTCTCATCGTATGAATGATTGGTTTCATCGACACGAACCCGAAGAACGGTGTAAAGATTTTGTTCATTGTGAAAAATGGTCACAATCGGTCTTCCTTTAATATATCGACCCTCGTCCCCAAATAAATCGAGAGATTCCTGCTGTGCCATATGGCTCCCTCCTTTCAGATCAATTTTCGTTTTGTCGTCAGGCTTGTTCGATCATTTTCTTTGCATGGCCGGCCAGTAGATGGTCTGGTTGAATTTCCAGTGCTTTGTTAAACAAGCGGATGGCCTTTTCGAAGTCATCTTTAAAGGCATAGGAAACACCAAGATTATAATAGGCATCAGAATGGTTTGGATCCAATTCAAGACATTTTTCAAACTGGATCATCGCTTCGTCAATAAACTGCTCCTGTGCCAGACACAGTCCATATTGAAAGCGCGCCTCCGTGTCATTTTCATTTAGTTCCACTGACCTTTGTAAATAGGGCAATGCCAATTTGCCTTGACTTAAGTGAACAAGCGTAAGCCCAAGCATAAAGTAGGTATCGCTTGATTCCAACCCTTTTTTCATCGCCGTCTCAAACATCTGCTTTGCTTCCGCAAATTGTTCATGGTCAAAGTAGAGGCTGCCGGCACTGTAATAAGCGGCCGGAACATTTTCATCAAGCTCGATGGCTTTCTGGAAAAACTTTAAGGCCTTCTCATTATCACCCAGCGCTGAGAGTACATTTCCAAAGTTTATATATCCGATTGGGTCGTCGGGTTTTTCATTAATCGCCTCATTAAAGGTTTTTGCCGCCTCTTCCAAGTTGCCTTCCTGCATATATTGTACACCTAGTCGGTTTTTGTCCATCCTATTCAACTCCATTCTAAAGGGAAGTATATCATATTTCTCCGTTTTAATGGACAAGTCCAGACAGAGATTACCTTATGGTATGCAAATCGATATATCCGTTAATCCTCAGAAAAAAAAGCCCTGATTCATCTAAGAGGAATCAGAGCAAAATTCTACCCAACATATGTTAAACGCTCACCATTTTTATACACTTCATCAATCGTTCCGCCGCCAAGGCATTCATCACCATGATAAAAAACAGCAGCCTGACCCGGTGTTACCGCCCGGATGGGTTGATAGAAAATAACCTCCACCTTATTGTCTGCCAATAGGCGTACTTTTACTTTATGATCTTCCTGACGATAGCGGAATTTTGCCGTACAATCAAATTCCGCAGGTTTTTCCCGGTTAGAAACCCAGCTGACATCTGTAGCAATAATGGAATCGGAATAAAGTTTTTCATGATGGAAGCCTTGTCCCACATAAAGAACATTCCGTTTTAAATCCTTGCCGATGGCAAACCAGGGTTCACCGGCACCGCCAATCCCAAGTCCATGGCGCTGACCAATCGTATGGTACATTAACCCTTCATGGCGTCCTTTGATCTCGCCTTCAAATGTTTCCATATTTCCCGGTTGTGCTGGCAGATATTGACTGAGAAACTCTTTAAAATTCCGTTCGCCAATAAAACAAATTCCAGTACTATCTTTTTTTGCGGCTGTTGCCAGCCCTGCCTCCCTGGCAATTTCGCGGACCTTTGATTTTTCCAAATGTCCGATCGGGAACATGACTTTACTGATCTGCTCCTGTGTCAATTGATTGAGAAAATAAGTTTGATCCTTATTTTCATCTAAGCCGCGCAGCATTTTGTATTCACCATCACGAAACTCCACACGGGCATAGTGGCCTGTCGCTAAATAATCGGCCCCTAAATTCATGGCATACTCCAGAAATGCTTTAAACTTGATTTCTTTATTGCACATCACATCTGGATTCGGCGTCCGTCCAGCGCGGTATTCGTTTAAGAAATAGGTGAACACCTTGTCCCAATATTGCTTTTCAAAATTAACAGCATAATAAGGAATCCCGATTTGATTGCAGACTCGGATGACATCATTATAATCTTCGGTCGCTGTACATACTCCGAATTCATCCGTATCATCCCAGTTTTTCATAAAAATCCCGATCACGTCATAGCCTTGCTGTTTTAACAATAATGCGGCAACTGACGAATCAACACCGCCGGACATGCCGACTACGACCCGGGTATTTTTCGGATCTTTCCTTTCCACTTCATTTCACCTCTCTCTTTTCCTTATTAGCAAAAAATCTATTTTTTTAGCCGCATAATAATCTTAACGATTTCTTCCGCTGCCTTGATAATTTCTTCTTCCGTTGTGGTAAAGCCAAAGCTGAAGCGAATCGAATTGGCTAAACGCTCCGACCCTTTTCCAAACATGGCAACAAGCACATGCGAAGGCTCAATTGACCCGGCTGTGCACGCTGAACCGCTTGATACTGCAATTCCTGCTAAATCGAGATTCATCAGCATCGACTCGACATTTGTACCCGGAAAACTTAAGTTTAATACATGTGGCAGTGAATGTTCAAGTGATCCGTTTATTGCGAATTCAATTCCTTGATCTTGCAGTCTTTCGATTAAGAGGCGCTTAAATCCTTGAAATTTTGCACGTTTTCGTTCACGATCCGCCGCCGCAATGACGACCGCTTCATGAAAGCCAGCAATGGAAGCTACATTCTCCGTTCCGGCACGCCTTTTCCGCTCCTGCTCACCGCCAAAAACCCTAGGAGCAATTTTTATATTGGATCTAAGATATAAAAAACCAATCCCTTTGGGGCCATTTATTTTATGGGCAGAGACAGATAATAAATCAATATGGCTTTCGTTCACATCCATTTTTTCCACCCCGTAAGCTTGAACCGCATCCGTATGGAAAATTGCCTGATGACCTTCAAGGACTTGGCCTATTTCGGCGATCGGCTGCAATGTGCCAACTTCATTATTGCCATACATGACTGACACCAAGATTGTATCATCCCGCAATGCCGATTTTAGATCAGCGATGGAGATACGTCCCGTTTCATCCACAGGCAAATAGCTAACCTCAAAACCCTGCTTTTCTAATTTTTGACACGCATGCAAAACCGCATGGTGCTCTACTTGTGTCGTAATAATATGCCGGCCCTTATGTTGGTAGCTCTCGGCCACCCCGAATAAGGCCATATTGTCCGCTTCGGTTCCACCGCTGGTAAAAATAATCTCATTTTCCTTTGCCCCAATACTGCCAGCTAAAGCTGCTCTTGCTAAATCAAGGTAATGCCGCGCTTCCCGTCCAAATGAGTGAATGCTGGATGGATTTCCGAACGTTTCCTTCATGACCTTCAGCATTTTTTCAATCACTTTTGGATGCATGGGGGAAGTGGCGGCATGATCGAGATAGATTCGTTCCATATTTACACCTTCATTCAAAATAATGCTCTATTATTTCCTAAATATAAAACATATAACCCTCCATATCATTGTCTTCACTATGGCTGGCTAAATCCTCCAATGTTGTATTGTCAATTACATCTCTAATCGCATCACGGATCCGAATCCATAACTCACGCTTGGCCGGCTCCTCCTCTTCAATTCCTTCGACGGGTGTAATCGGCCCCTCCAATACGCGAAGCACATCACCAACGGTAATTTTGGAAGGCAGATTAGATAAAATATAGCCTCCATATGCCCCTCTGATACTTTTTACTAATCCGGCATTTCGCAGCGGGGCAATTAACTGTTCCAAGTAATGCTCCGATAAGTCATTTGTTTGAGCAATTGATTTTAGTGAAGTCGGCCCTTCTCCATAATTTTTCGCAAGCTCGATCATAATCGTTAGACCGTAACGGCCTTTTGTTGAAATTTTCATTTATAGCACCTCTATCCAATAAATAATTTAAATTCTAATCTCAGTAATTTGATAGGCATTAGCATTATAACATATTCTTCTTTCGTATGCTTTTCCAATAAAAAATGGTATGGTAAAGGTAAGAGCGAAAATTTGTTTGGAGAGATCGAAATGCAGCAAAAACCTTTAGCCTTCCGTATGCGTCCAAGAACCATTGAAGAAGTTGTTGGCCAGCAGCATCTTGTCGGAGCGGGAAAAATTATTGCCCGGATGGTAAAAGCAAAACAACTGACCTCGATGATTCTTTACGGGCCACCGGGAATTGGGAAAACTTCCATCGCCAGTGCCATTGCCGGCAGTACAAAATACGCTTTTCGAACACTTAATGCTGTTACAAATAATAAAAAGGATATGGAAATCGTTGCCGCCGAAGCAAAAATGTCCGGAAAAGTGATATTATTGCTAGATGAAGTTCACCGTTTAGACAAAGCAAAACAAGATTTTCTCTTGCCTTATTTGGAAAATGGGATGATTGTCCTGATCGGAGCAACAACGAGCAACCCCTATCACGCAATTAACCCCGCCATCCGCAGCCGCTGCCAGATTTTTGAACTTAAGTCGTTAACTCCTGAAGAAGTAAAGCAGGCATTAAGACGGGCCCTTGAGGATGAGGAACGGGGATTAGGAAAACTGAAGGTAGAAATCTCAGAAGATGCCCTAAATCATTTTGCCCAGGGGTCGGGCGGGGATGTGAGAAGTTCATTAAATGCGTTAGAACTGGCTGTTCTTTCCACCGATCCGGATGAAGAGGGCATCATTCATATCGATGTTGATACGGCTGAAGAATGCCTGCAAAAGAAAAGTATTACCGCTGACAAAGACGGCGATGCCCATTACGATGTGCTTTCCGCCTTTCAGAAATCAATCCGGGGCAGTGATGTCAATGCCGCACTTCACTATCTAGGCAGATTGATTGAAGCAGGAGACCTTCCCAGCATCAGCAGACGGCTAATTGTGATTGCCTATGAGGATATTGGCCTGGCTAATCCACAGGTTGGAGCAAGAACGCTGGCAGCAATTGAAACAGCAGAAAGAATCGGTTTCCCAGAAGCGAGAATTCCGCTTGCCAACGCTGTCATTGAACTATGCCTGTCTCCCAAATCTAATTCCGCCATAATGGCGATTGATGCGGCCCTCGAGGATATTCGCAAAGGAATGACCGGTGATGTCCCGGACCACCTAAGGGACGCCCATTATAAGGGGGCAAAACAGCTTGGACGCGGAATCGGTTATTTATATCCTCATGATTATCCGAACGGCTGGGTACCACAACAATATTTGCCTGATAAAATTAAACATAAACAATACTATCATCCTAAGAAAACGGGTAAATTCGAACAAGCCTTTGCTGCCGTTTATGAAAAATTAACCCCCAAAAAATAGCTAAAAAGGATCCCTCTTGTAACTGAACACGAGGGATCCTTTTTTTGATAACTTCTTTTTAAGCTTGGGCCGCTTTATATAGTTTATTGACTTCATCCCAATTAATTAAATGATAGAAAGCGGCAATATAATCAGGACGTTTGTTTTGATACTTAAGATAATAAGCATGCTCCCAAACATCTAAACCAAGAACTGGTTTTTTCCCTTCCATTAGAGGGCTATCCTGATTTGGAGTGCTGGTAATCGCCAGTTTCCCGTTATCAACGATAAGCCAAGCCCAACCGGAACCAAAACGGCCTGTGGCTGCCTTGGTAAATTCCTCTTTAAATTGATCATAGCTGCCAAAAGCCTGATTAATCGCATCAGCAATCTCGCCGGTTGGGGCACCGCCTGCATTCGGCGCAAGAACCTTCCAGAATAGGCTGTGGTTTGCATGTCCGCCACCATTATTACGTACTGCAGTACGAATATTTTCCGGAACAGCCTCGAGGTTTGCAATCAAATCTTCAACGCTTTTGGCAGATAGATCGTCATGACCCTCTAGGGCTGCGTTTAAGTTATTAACATATGTAGCGTGGTGACGATCATGGTGAATATTCATCGTTTGCTCATCGAAATAAGGCTCAAGTGCATTTGCTGCATAAGGTAATGCAGGAAGTTCATATTTTGCCATTGTTCATTCCTCCTCATAATTGTTTACCTTTTAATTATAGAACTTCTTCATTAACTTTTTCAACTGATAAGTTTAAAAATATAAAGATGGTATTTTACCAAAGTAATGATTCCTTTTTAACTTTTTCTCTATTCAGATGTATGGTAAAATAAAATAGTTTTTATACCTTTTTGTTTAGAAAATAATCATTTACGGTCCTCTAGGGATTTTTCTCAAGACCACATAATGAGCAGGTGAAAAAAATGATTGAACGAATATCAACAAAAGATAAAATCCTCGAATTATTAAAAAAGAAAACAAACCTAACTGTCAGTGAACTGTCTACTTTTTTAGGAATAACGGAAATGGCTGTCAGAAAGCATTTAAATATATTGGAACGCGACTCCTTCCTCACCATAAACGAAGTCAGAAAACCAATGGGCAGACCGATACAAGTATATTCTTTATCATCAAAGGCAGATGAACTATTCCCCAATCATTATGAAACGTTAACGCTTGAATTTCTTCACGATTTAGAAGCATTACATGGGGAAGAAATAATTGATTTTCTTTTTGAGAAAAGGAGCGAAAGACAAAGACTCAGCTATTTGCCAAAAATGGCAAATAAGAATTTCCACGAGAAAGTCGCGGAATTGCAGAAAATTCAACGCGACAAAGGCTATATGGCGGAACTTAACAAACTGGGGCAAGATACGTATGAACTGATTGAATATAATTGCCCAATCTTTTCTGTCGCCAAGGCGTACAAAAAGGCTTGTACCTGCGAAACGAATATGTTTAAAGAAGTTCTTGGAATTGAAAATGTTCAACGGATTACCTGCAAAACAGATAATGAAGATCATTGCCGCTTTTTAATCAAAGCACAGTAAACACTGCTGATCAGCAGTGTTTTGTTTTTAAATAAAACCAAGGATTTGGTGCAAAATAATACTGGTGGAAACCGGCGAAGTCTCTTTTACATATTTTCTCCACAAATATTTGTCAAACTAATGAAATATTCGTTTGGATAATGCAATATTTTTTTAGTTTGTTTATAGTAAAAATGATTAATTTTGAAGGAAGGTATGATAAATGGCAAAAGTGTTAATCGTCAGAGCACATCCCTTAAATCAACGAGTATCCCGATCTATGAAGGTAACAGATGCTTTTGTTCAATCTTATAAGGAGCATCATCCTGATGATATTATTGAGGATATCAATTTATATAATATGAATGTGCCGGAAATCGACGGAGATTTATTGGACGCATGGGATGAATTAGGTAAAGGGACACCTTTCCACCGGTTATCGAATGCTCAGCAGCATAAAGTTACCTTATTTAATTCCTTTACTGCTGACTTTTTGGAACAGGATAAAATTGTCATCGCCAATCCCTTATGGAATTTGAGCGTACCCACTCGGTTAAAATCTTGGTTTGATACAGTTACAGTTGCTGGCAAAACCTTTAAATACACTGATTCAGGTTCAGTTGGATTAGTGGAAGGCAAGAAACTCTTGCATATTCAGGCTAACGGCGGTTTCTACAATGGTTCAGACCCGGCAAGCCAGTATGTAAAAACTTTATTTACTTTCTTAGGAATCACAGATTTTCATCAATTATTTGTCGAAGGAATGGACCATGCACCAGATAAAGCCAACGAAATAGTTGAAAAAGCAGTTCAAAAAGCCGCTGAAATAGCGAAAACATTTTAAGTGCAAAAAATGCTGGCCTGTTTTAAGGTCAGCATTTTTATTCAGGCTTCTTGAACTCTACAGATTTTTTTGAATATAGTCGATCATTTTTGGTGTGATATATGGAATGATGAGTGGAAGCATATTTGGCATTAGCGATTCCATCGTTTTTGGCAGGAGATCAGGCATCAATTCCTCCATATCATCCGGCAGCGGCCCGACCCTCCTTGATACTTCCTGCAACATATCAGGCATCACTTTAGGCATCAGATCCGGAACCATTTTGGGCATCAAGGTTGGCATCATTTTTTCCATCATCGCAAGGCCCCCCGGGGTACGCTTCATTGCTTTCATCATGCTTACCATTTTTGAAGGCATGTTATCGAACATCGGCTTGAATAGGGAGGCCATAATATCTGCCAGTACTTCCGGCTTCATGAGCATGATGAATTTTTCAAAGTATCCCCACATTTCCATTGAGTATTCGGTTTTATCTTCTATATCATAGCCAAGTCCCTCCATGGCAATGCGGGCCAAATCTGTTACCTTTAAATTAAATTGGTTCTTAATATTGGAATCCCTTAACTGGACTTGACAGCATGGGCACAGGGCAACGACAGTATCTGCCTTTACATCGATTGCTTCCTGTAGTCGATTTCCACCCAACTTGGGGGCAACAGGGGTTTCGCCGACAAGAGTCAGGACCGACCCGCAGCATAGTCCTTCTTCCCGGTTATGTTCCATCTCAACAAATTCAACTCCCGGGATGGCTTTTAACATGTCCCGCGGCTGTTCATAAATTCCCTGTGCTCTGCCTATATGACAGGAATCATGGAAAGTGACCCGTTGATGCACTTCATGATCAAATGTAAGATTTCCTTCTTTTATCGCCTCTGAAACAATTTCTGAATAATGCTTGACCTCAAAATCATAGTCTATTCCCTTTTCCTTAGCCAGTTCGGCATATAGTTCCTTCCAAACTAAAGCACAGGCAGGGCAGGATGTAACAATCGTTTTTGCCCCCCGTTTTCGAGCTTCGGAAACATTGTGCTCAAAAATCTCCTCGAAGACATCCCATTTTCCCGCAACTTTCATTGGAATGCCACAACAGGCTTCGTCGGTCCCCATATAGGTAAACTCAATTCCCGCTTTATCCAACAGTCGAACCGTTGCTTGGGCAACGTCTGTATTGACAAATGAAGCCGTACAGCCAGCGAAATACAGAACATCACTTTTCTCCTTTATTTTTGGTTTTATCTCTTCAGGAACCCAATTGGCCCGTTTTTCCTTTTTGCCTGCCCAAATGTTGCGTTCTCCCCGGACTGATGCAGCCATCATCTCAAACGGAGGGAATGTCATCCGTTTTTCTTCATGAATCAGAGTCCCCCTCATTTCCATCCAATTATGTTCAACCGGCATATCCAACTGGCAGCGGATGTTGCACGCTTCACAAGTGGTACAAAGCAAGAAATTGTTAACCGTTTCGGGATTAAATTTTTCTCTTCCAGCTATAACTTCCCGAATATAATGGTATTTGCCTCTTGGTGATTGAGATTCCCAGCCCCTGCCTGAAAACTGCTCACATGTGGATACACAGTAACCACAGCGGGCACATGCGGTTGCATAGTAAGCAACATCAGCAGGAATGCCCTTTTTCTTTCCCTGTCGTACAGCTTCCCCGAACGGAGCGGTTGCAGCATTGGCAAAGGGTCTGATTATTGGTTCTAGCGTTGCCGCCGTTCCCATAATCGTATCAATTACTCCCCGCCCCAATACCTTATTCGGATTCATGATGCCATCCGGGTCCATTCTTTCTTTAAAATTCTTCACCTTTTCATAACGTTCAGTACCAAGTACATTCTTCGCTTCACGGCGGAAATACAAGCCAGTTGAATAGGAAGATCCCCCGTGCTTTTTGGCGATTTCAATAACGGACAAGGATAAGGCAAAAGCCATATTAAAGCCAAATGTCCGTTCATCATGGGGAATGAACCCGAGCAACACGACTTTATCTCCTTTTACGGCCATGCCCTCGAGAACAAGGGGATGTTTTATTTTTTCATCGATTTCATTTAAGACCTTACTTAACCTTGCCAACGGAACCACAACCTCCGTCGGGATTAAAGAAGGCCCGACCCGTTTAAAACGCATCGGTTTGAACCTTTCCTGCCACTCGTGCTCTGCTGCCTCTTCAGACAGCTCAACACCACTATGTTCTTGAATCATCTGTTCCAGCCCAGGATCAATATCCTTCCTCCTTGAAGCAGGATATGCCAATAAAAGGACATATGTTTCAGGGAGTTCAGGTTCCCTTCGGCGATTTCTCTCTTCATAAGGATGGCCTTTCCGTATCGGAATCTGTTTTTTCAGCCTCATTGCTTGAGGATTTTGCAAGGTGATCGACCAAATTGGCAAATCCGCCTTACGGACAGCCTCTAACACATTCTCCACTTTTTGGCTGTCTGTAAAAGAAACTAAGCGGTGGATTTCAGGCTCCAATTTTCTGACTTTAAACGTGATTCTGGTAATAATTCCGGTAATTCCCTCTAAGTCTGCGATATAAAGGAGAAGTTCTTCTTTTGAAACGGTTTTTAATTCTCCGTCCGGAAAAATAACCGTTGCTTCTGAAACATTTTCCTTAAAGAGTCCGTATTCATAGCCGCCAAATCCGGTTCCCCCTTGAGCAAGCAAACCTCCTACAGTGGAAGAGGGCAGGGAAGTCGGATAAAGAATTAAGTCCAATCCAGCTCTGTGGAGTTTGGTTTGCAATGCTTCCCAAATAATACCAGGTTCTACCGTTACAAGAAGATTCTCCTTGTCTATCGCAATCACTTTGTTCATTCCTGAAAGATCGACAACAATAGCTCCATTATCCGGAAGTACACCCCCAAATCCGGAAGTAGACATTCCCCTCGGAACAAGTTTCAAGCCTTCTTCCTTAGCTAGTTTTACAAGCCGAAAAATTTCCTCTTCTGTTTTTGGCCGGACAACCCCGCTTGGAATTCCTACCGGAAGAAAGGGTTTCACCAAACCAGGGAGAGCCCCTACATCATAGGAATACATTTTACATTCAATCCGGTCCATTCTGACTCTGTCCCCAAAAATAGATTTTAATCTTTCCTCAAGGTTAAGCTTTTCAGCAACTGCCGTCATCATCATTCCCTCCAATCTGTTTGCTAATCCAATGTATCCTACTTGCTAAAACAGCGGCTGTTTGTCCTTACTGAACGGCTCATAGACAGTTTCCTTTGTTCACATTCAATTCAGTCAATTGTATACGCTCTCAAAAATGTCACCCATCTTAACCTTCCAGACACGTTTTTCTTTTTTTCGTACCACCTTCTCCAATAGTTGAAAAATACAGATTTTTTCTTATCTATATTTTTATTATAAAGAAGTTCTCATCCTATAATTAGGAACAATTTGTGAAGATTAAAAAATAATATAGCCCCGAACACTTTAGTTCGGGGCCAAATCTAACAATTCTATTTCTCATCGCTCACGCGTTGGATCTTAATATCCTTAAGCAATTGTCTCACAACATAGCTGGCCATAATCAATCCGCATGTTGATGGGACAAAAGCATTCGATGATGGCGGCATTTTTGCTTTTCTAATCTCCGCAGCATCGTTACCGACAACCTTGCGGACATCCTCACGAATGACAATCGGACTTTCATCGGAAAAAACAACCGGAATCCCCTTTCGAATCCCCTCTTTGCGAAGCTTTGTCCGGATAATCTTGGCAATCGGATCTGTGTGGGTTTTTGAAATATCGGCGATTTGAAAACGTGTCGGATCCATTTTGTTAGCCGCTCCCATGCTGGAAATCATCGGGATCCCTCGTTTTAAACATTCCTTCATCAAATGAATTTTATAGACGATCGTATCGGAAGCATCGACAACAAAATCCAGATGGTGGCTGAATATTTCTTCATATGTTTCTTCCGTATAAAACATTTTTAGTGAAATAACTTCACAATCAGGATTAATATCTCGAATCCGTTCTTCCATAATTTCAACCTTTGGCCGGCCAACTGTAGAAAGCAATGCTACCAACTGGCGATTAACGTTGGTAATATCAACATCATCCTTATCGATCAGCACTAAGCGGCCGACACCAGAACGGGCAAGGGCTTCCGCGGCAAACGAGCCGACACCGCCAATTCCGAGAACGGCAACCGTGCTATTTTTCATGATATCAAGGCCTTCTTTTCCAATCGCAAGCTCGTTACGAGAAAATTGATGCAGCATGATGTTCACTCCAAATTAAGTCAGTGTTATTTTATTTTTTACTTTAAAAAATATAACATACCATCCGATAAAAGCAAGTATTTATATAGGAATTATACAAATAAATACAATAAAAAACCTCCTGAAACGCTGCAGGAGGTGAAAATTCAAATAAAAAAGAGTCCCAATAATGCCGTCGCTTTTGATCCCTTGTTTTGATCCCGCTCTCAGCAGGTGGGTATCCTATTTCCGATATTGCAAGTCCCCAGATCAAGAATCAGGGCATGTGCGCAATCAGAAAACTCCGGATTCCCAATAAATCTATGTTCGGTCAAAACTTCAGGTAACACAACGAACATTTCAGGACTCTCTTTGACTGATTTCATCTTAGCATATTTTGGTGCCGCCTTCAAGATTTCCTGAAAGCGAATTCTTGTTATTTCTTAACATTTAGTGACAAACTTAATTCCTCTAATTGAGCCTCAGAAACATCACTTGGCGCTTCTGTTAACAAGCAGCTGGCGCTGGCAGTTTTCGGAAAAGCAATCGTTTCTCTTAAATTAGAACTTCCGGCCAGCAGCATAACCAAACGGTCTAATCCCATTGCAATCCCACCATGTGGAGGCGTTCCATATTCGAAGGCATTCATCAGGAAGCCAAACTGGGCTTGTGCTTGTTCCGGTGTAAAGCCCAGAACTTTAAACATCTTCTCCTGAATCGGGCGCTCAAAAATTCTCAAGGAACCGCCGCCTAGCTCATAACCGTTCAACACAATATCATAGGCTTGTGCATGGACTTTGGAAGGATCTGTATCAAGATACTTTAAATCTTCGCGAACAGGCATGGTAAAAGGATGGTGAGCCGCGTAATACCGGCCCTCCTCCTCATCATATTCCAACAGCGGCCAGTCTGTTATCCATAAGAAATTGAACCTGCTTTGATCAATTAAGTCCAGCTCTTTCCCAAGCTTAAGTCTCAACGCACCTAATGCATCGGCTACAACGCTCTTTTTATCCGCAACAAATAGGAGTAAATCACCTTCAACAGCCTCCAAGGTTGCTTTGAGAGCCGCCGCTTCGTCATCGGAGAAGAACTTGGCGATCGGACCCTTAAGCCCATCTGACTCTACTTTTAACCAGGCAAGACCTTTAGCGCCATAGCGGGCAACAAACTCTGTCAGGGCATCAATATCTTTCCGGGAGTATTTAGCAGCAGCCCCCTTAACATTGATTGCTTTTACTTGACCTCCACCAGCAACAGTAGAAGCAAATACCTTAAACCCTGAATCCTTGACGATTTCAGAAACATTTACAAGTTCAAGACCAAAACGGGTATCCGGTTTATCGGAACCGTATCGGTTCATTGCCTCTTCATAAGCCATTCTTGGAAAAGGAACGGATATTTCAATTCCCTTTACTTCCTTCATGAGCGTTGACATCATTCTTTCGATTAGCGCTAAAATATCATCTTGGCTTAAAAAACTTGTTTCAATATCAATTTGCGTAAATTCCGGCTGGCGGTCAGCGCGCAAGTCCTCGTCCCGGAAGCAGCGGGCAATTTGGTAATAGCGTTCAATGCCGCCGACCATCAGCAGCTGTTTAAAAAGCTGCGGCGATTGTGGCAGGGCATAGAACTCACCAGGATGTACACGGCTTGGGACTAAATAGTCGCGTGCTCCCTCAGGAGTACTTTTTGTCAAAATTGGCGTTTCAACATCCAAAAAACCTTCAGAATCTAGAAAATTTCTAATTGTTTTTGTCACTTGATGGCGCATTTTTAACGTTTCAAACATGACCGGACGGCGAAAATCCAAATAGCGGTATTTTAACCGTACATCTTCAGAAGCATCGGTTTTATCAGTAATCATAAAGGGCGGTGTTTTTGCCTCATTTAACACGGTTACCGTTTCTGCCTGAATTTCAATTTTACCTGTTTTCAAGTTTTCATTAACAGTCTCCGGCTCGCGGGCAACGACTGTTCCAACCACATCGAGTACGTATTCATTACGGATGGTTTCGGCAACCGCAAGCGCCTCCTGAGAGACGTCCGGGTTAAAGACAATTTGGACAATACCTGAACGGTCACGTAAATCGACAAAGATTAAACCGCCAAGGTCACGTCTTCTTTGCACCCAGCCTTTTAAAGTTACCTTTTCACCTACTGCTGTCTCAGGCACTTCACCACAAAAATACGTCCTGCCAAACATCATGTTAAATCCCCCTATTATTGTAACTTTTGAAAATAGGCAACGAAAGAATCGAGTGCTACTTCAACTTGTTCACCAGTTGCCATGTTTTTCACATGAATGACATTATTTTTTAGTTCATCATCACCAAGTATGGCTACATATCTCGCATGTAAGCGGTCGGCGGCTTTAAATTGGGCTTTAATTTTTCGGTTAAGATAATCTCTTTCCGCGGAAAACCCAGCCAAGCGCAGCTGCTGCAGAAGACCTACGGAATAGTCCTTAGCCTCTTCTCCAAGAACCGCCAAGTAGCAATCAATGCCTTCGTTCACCGCCGTTTCAATTCCTTCGGCCTTAAGGGCAGCAATAAATCGTTCAATACTTAAGGCAAATCCGATCCCCGGCGTTTCCGGGCCGCCAATCTCCTCTGCCAGGCCGTTATAGCGGCCGCCGCCGCAAAGTGTGGTGATGGCACCAAATCCTTCGGCATCACTCATGATTTCAAATGCCGTATGATTATAATAGTCCAAGCCACGGACCAGGTTAGGATCAACCTCAAATGAAATATGAAGCAAGCCTAAATACTTTTGAACTTTTTCAAAATAAGCCTTCGATTCCTCATTCAAATAATCAATAATCGATGGCGCTGTTTTCATTAATTCGTGGTCGCGATCCTGCTTACAATCAAGAATGCGGAGCGGATTTCTTTTCAGACGGTTTTGACAGTCTGAGCAAAATTCGCCGATTCTCGGTTGGAAGTGTTGGATCAGAGCCTCACGGTGTGCAAGGCGGGATTCCTTATCACCCAAGCTATTAATAATCAGTTTCAGCTTTTTCAATCCCATTTCCTTGTATAAATTCATCGCCAGGGAAATAACCTCTGCATCAATTGCCGGGTCATTGCTTCCAAGTGCCTCCACCCCGAACTGGACAAATTGACGGAAGCGTCCTGATTGCGGCCGTTCGTAGCGAAACATCGGTCCCATGTAATAAAGCTTGACCGGCTGTTTGGCAAGACCAAACATTTTTTTCTCGACAAACGCCCGGACCACAGAGGCAGTTCCCTCAGGTCTAAGTGTCATACTGCGCCCGCCGCGATCTTCAAAGGTGTACATTTCTTTTTGGACGATATCTGTTGTATCGCCGACTCCCCTTGAAAAAAGTTCCGTATGTTCAAAAATCGGGGTACGAATTTCTTGATATTGATATTTCTCACAAAGCTCTCTAGCTTTTTGCTCAATTTGCTGCCAAAGCTCGACATCACCTGGCAAAATATCCTGTGTTCCCCTGGGAATACTGATAGACATGGCAGGTCCTCCTTTGTAAATATGGTTTTATGTATATTCAAGACTTGGTTAAAATAAAAAAACTTCCATCCCTTGCAATTAATACAAGGGACGGAAGTTATTCCGCGGTGCCACCCTAGTTGAAAAGCAGTTTTACTTGATTGCTTTTCCTCTCATACAGTTAACGCCTGCTGCGTTCATCTCCTACTAAAGTAAGTTCTTTTTCAGAGCGAATCCTACGGAGTGTTCTTTCATTAAGATTCATGCAAAAATGCTTTCAGCCAGGGCATTTTTTCTCTTTTCATGAATATTGCCTTAACTACTATGCTCCATCATTGGATGTGTCGAATTTTTAGTTTATTTTATTATAATACGAAGCAATAGTAGTAATGTCAAGTAAAGTTTATGCCCGTTCTAAATGTTTTTTTAAGTTTTTGACATCCCGCATCGTCAGCCCAAATTCTGATGCCAGCTCAACCGGGGTGGAATGCTGCTCCTTCTGCAGAAAGTCATGAAAATCTACCCCAAACAGGCGGCTATCCATCGATTGGATCTTCATCCCCTTTTCACTCGCACGCAAATTCATCCCTCCTCATGATAGCTATCTTTACTGCTATTATCTCCAATAGCCGTAAAAATATTTCATGATGGACAGGATTTTACCTAAAACTGGAAGTTGAATAGAGGCTAGTAAGTTACACAGCCATAATATTAAAAGAGGCTGACCTAGCAGCCTCTTACTTTTTACTTTCAACTATTAATGTGACCGGACCGTCGTTCGTTAATTGGACATCCATCATCGCACCGAAGACACCAGTCTCTACTGTGACACCCTTTTCGCGTAACAAACGGTTAAAAGTATCATATAGCTTAACAGCATGATCCGGTCTTGCCGCATCTATAAAACTGGGTCTCCTGCCTTTGCTGCTATCCCCATATAAAGTGAACTGGGAAACCGAAAGAATTTCCCCGCCGACATCAAGCAGGGATAAATTCATCTTTTCATTTTCATCTTCAAAAATTCTTAAATTTACAATTTTATCAGCTAAATAGGCGGCATCTTCTTCGGTATCATCGTGGGTGACACCGACAAGCAGGACAAGTCCTTTCGTGATTTGCCCCGTCACCTCACCGTTAACCGTTACTTTTGCCTCTTTGCTGCGTTGAAGTACTACTCGCATGTCAAAATCTCCTTAGTTCATCATTCGCCGGACTGAATATATATCCGGGATTTGTTTGATTCGATCCACTACCTTTTGCAAATGACTGACATTATGAATGGCAATTGACATGATAATCGTAGCCATTTTGTTACGGTCTATCTTTCCGGTTACTGCCGAAATATTCGTCTTGGTTTCATTAACTGCCTGTAGGACTTCATTCAACAGACCACTGCGATCGAAGCCGTTAATTTCAATGTCGACATTATATTCCTTGCGGTCATTTAAAGACGATTCCCACTCAACCTCGATTAAACGCGATTGGGCGTCATTAGAGTCAATATTGGTACAATCCGCGCGATGAACCGAGACTCCGCGTCCTTTTGTGATATAACCGACAATTTCGTCTCCTGGTACGGGATTGCAGCATTTCGACAGGCGAATTAATAAATTATCAATTCCTTGAACTCGAACACCAGACTCCCGTTTTTTCGTTGTCGGGTATGACTTCAAATCGGCTACAGCATTTATAATACTTGCCGACTGCTCCTTATCGCGCTTTTTGCGCCATTTTTCCGTCAGCCGATTGGCCACTTGCAAAGCAGTGACACCATTATAACCCACCGCGGCAAACATATCCTCCTCATTGGTAAAATTAAACTTCTCAGCAACCTTTTTCAGATTGTCTGCCGTCAGAATTTCTTTCGTGTCAAACTCCATACTGCGAATTTCGCGTTCAACAAGCTCTTTCCCTTTAATAACATTTTCTTCGCGGCGCTGCTTTTTAAAGAAGGCGCGAATTTTGTTTTTTGCTTGCGACGTTTGCGCCAGCTTCAACCAGTCCTGGCTCGGACCATAGGAATGCTTGGAGGTAAGAATTTCAACAATATCACCGGTTTTGAGCTTGTAGTCGAGCGTAACCATTTTACCATTTACTTTGGCTCCGATTGTCTTGTTGCCAATTTCCGAGTGAATCCGGTAGGAGAAATCAATCGGGACAGAACCGGCCGGCAATTCAATGACATCCCCTTTAGGGGTAAACACAAACACCATATCCGAGAATAAATCGATTTTTAACGACTCCATAAATTCTTCGGCATTGTTCGTGTCATTCTGAAACTCAAGAATTTCCCTAAACCAGGACAATTTTTGCTCAAAGGTTGAACTGTCATTTACGGTCTTTCCTTCTTTATAGGCCCAATGGGCAGCAATCCCGAATTCAGCGATTCGATGCATTTCAAAGGTACGAATCTGTACCTCCAGCGGGTCTCCTTTAGGACCGATCACAGTCGTGTGCAGCGATTGATACATATTCGGTTTAGGCATTGCAATATAATCTTTGAAACGGCCGGGCATCGGTTTCCAGCAGGTATGGATAATCCCTAGTACCGCATAGCAGTCTTTAATACTATTTACGACAATTCTTACCGCAAGCAGGTCATATATCTCATTAAATTGCTTGTTTTGCAGCGCCATTTTGCGATAAATGCTGTAAATATGCTTCGGACGGCCGGAAATCTCTGCCTTAATCGAGACATCATTTAAGCGGCTCTTAACTTCTTCTATCACGTCATCAAGGTACTTCTCCCGCTCTTCACGCTTCTTTTTCATTAGATTGACAATCCGATAATATTGCTGCGGATTTAAATAACGTAAAGCGGTATCTTCCAACTCCCATTTTATTTTTGAGATTCCTAGACGATGGGCTAAAGGAGCGAAAATTTCCAAAGTTTCATTGGAAATTCGGCGCTGCTTTTCTACAGGAAGATGTTTAAGTGTCCGCATATTGTGCAAACGGTCCGCAAGTTTAATCAAGATGACCCTGATATCCTGTGCCATGGCGACAAACATTTTCCGATGGTTTTCAGCCTGCTGTTCTTCATGTGATTTATATTTAATTTTTCCTAATTTTGTTACCCCGTCGACAAGCATCGCAACTTCAGCATTGAAATTTTCCTCAATATCCTGTAAGGAAACATTTGTGTCTTCGACAACGTCGTGAAGAAAACCAGCGGCTACCGTTGCCGGATCCATTTCAAGATCTGCCAGAATGCCGGCAACTTGAATTGGATGGATAATATACGGCTCACCTGATTTGCGATATTGTTCACGATGAGCATGTTTCGCATATTCATATGCCTTTTTTACTAAAGCAACATGCTCTTCGTTTAAGTATTCTCTAGTCTTGTCGATGACTTGTTCGGCTGTCAACACTTGATCATTCGCCATAAAATCACCTTTATTTTCATCCCATTATGGCAGCTATTTAAAGCTGCATCGGAAATATTTTATAATTCAAAAGAATAAATTAGAATGATTGTAACTATTATCGAAAAAAAACGCCAAGATGTAAAGTATTTGAGACGTTTTTACCAGAAAAAACGATGGATTTTGTCGATATTTCTGTAACTTTTTGAAAATAAAAGATATAAAGAGAGCACTCCCCTTATGAGTGCCCTCGTTTGATTAGTATTCCATTAATGTTAATATATCATAGCCGTCAAGTTTTTTCCTGCCGTTCAAATAAGTCAGTTCGACTAGGAAAGCGATTCCAGCAACAACACCGCCAAGCTTTTCCACTAATTGAATGGTTGCGTTAATCGTACCGCCGGTAGCTAACAAATCATCGGTAATAAGTACTCGCTGTCCTGGCTTAATTGCGTCTTTATGAATGGTTAGAACATCTTTTCCATATTCAAGACCATAGCTGACTTTAATTGTTTCACGGGGAAGTTTGCCTTCTTTTCTTACCGGTGCGAAACCTACGCCAAGTGCGTATGCGATCGGACAGCCGATGATAAATCCGCGGGCTTCCGGGCCGACAATAAGATCAATTTGTTTATCTTTGGCAAAGTCAACAATTTGATCGGTAGCATATTTATAGGCTTCGCCATTATTCATTAATGGCGTAATATCCTTAAACACGATTCCCTCTTTCGGATAGTCCGGTACGATTGCTACAAATTGTTTTAAATCCATTGTTTAATAGCCTCCTCAATTTCAACTGACTCTTCAATAATATTGGTAAACCATTGTTTTAATTCTTGAAATGATGAAAATAATAAATCCCGTTCAAGTTCTGATTGGGCCTGCTTTTGCTGAAATGTTCTTGAGTCAGTTAAATCGCGCTTCTGTGGTTGTTTATTTAAAGTAATAAATCCATTGTTTATTGTAACAAAATTCAGTTCAGAAAACACCTTTGTCATAAAGTTGATTGTTGACTGAGACCAGCCTCTTAATTTTGCTATGTCATCTCCATAGCGGTTAAGATCAATGGGATTATTTTTTAAAAGAAAGGCATAAAACCATTTAAAATGATCACGGGTTGGTATCGTGCTGAAAAAGTCACTTGAAGCTTTATAGAAATATGCGTATATTCTTGCTGGCTGTTTCCCTTTCAATAATTGAATCAGAATTTCCTTTGAAGGCGGGAAATCGACTAAGGCAATATTGGCATGATAGCCATCAAATGCTTTTGCCGATTCCACATCTTCAATACAAACCGGCTCAATTCCAAGATGCTTGTTTATCTTTTCCGCATGATGCTTGTTGAAAACAATGAGTTTTCGATTTTCCTCCGGTACAGTCACCGGAATACTCCCCAGATGCTTTTGTCCGCGAAAATCGAACAATTGCCATGAGCGAACAGCGATATCTTGGACAAAAATTTGCGGTTTACGTATATTGTTCCATTCATTAATCGATAATTCACCAATTAATGAAATTTTTGCAGCAGGTGAGATTTGATCGACTACCGCTCCAAGACCAAACCCTACTCCATCAAGATGGGCATCATGATCATTAACGGTAATCTTTAAATGATTTTGGTCACTTCCAATTTTTCTGAGGCTAGTAATCCCCACATTATTAATTAACACCTTTGGTTTAGGATTGTCTATTCCGTAGGGAGAGAGTAACCTCATTTCTTCCAGCGATTGTAAATCAATTTCTTTCAAAGGTACTTCATTATCCAAATACGTTACCGGGATAAAATCATCATCAGTGAGTACATCAGCAGCCAACTGATTCAATTTCTGACGCAGTTCCGCCACATCGTCAAGCCTCAAGGTCATCCCGGCTGCCATTGGATGCCCGCCAAAATGAGGTAGAATATCTCGTAAAGTCGATAAATTTTGAAATAGATCAAACCCGGGAATACTTCGTGCTGATCCTTTCGCTAAGCCTTTTTCTTGATCAAAACTGAGGACGATCGCCGGACGATAATATTTTTCCACCAGTTTGGAAGCAACAATGCCAATTACCCCGGCATTCCAGCCTTCTTTCCCAATCACCAGAACCTTATTGCTGTCAATCGGGTAATGGGTTTCAACCTCGGCAATCGCTTCTTCCGTCATCGTATTGACAAGTGCTTGCCGTGATTTATTCAAGGCTTCCATCTCAGCTGCAAGCTCCTCTGCCTCAACAGGGTCCTCAGTTAAGAGAAGTTGAACAGCTAAATCGGCATCCGCCAGCCTTCCAACTGCGTTAATTCGCGGTGCGATTGAAAATCCAATCGTCTCTTCATTAATCGCCAGCGGATCGATCCCCGCAGTTTTAAAAATCGCTCTTAGCCCGATTCTTTCCGTTTCCTTCAATTTCTGCAAACCATTTTTAGCGATTAAGCGATTTTCACCTGTTAAGGAAACCAAGTCAGCAATCGTCCCGATGACGGCAATTTCCAATAAATGCTCAGGAAGGCGTCCATAAAGAGCATGGGCTAATTTAAAGGCTACTCCTACCCCGGCCAACTCGCGAAACGGATAGGTGCTGTCAGCAAGCTTCGGGTGAATGATTGCCAGCGCATGTGGTAATGCCGGCCCAGGCTCATGGTGGTCCGTAATAATCAGGTCAATCCCCAACTGCTTGGCCACTTCCGCCTCGTGAACCGCTGCTATGCCAGTGTCAACGGTAATAATCAGTTTAATTCCAAGCTCCGCTGCATGGCGAAAGGCGGGTTCGTTCGGACCATACCCTTCTGAGAAACGATTTGGAATATAGAATTGGACATTGGCCCCTAAATCACGAAGTGTAAGCATTAACACGGAAGTACTGCTGACCCCGTCTGCATCGTAGTCACCAAAAATGAGAATCGGTTCATTCTGATCAATGGCAGCACGAATACGCTTTACAGCTGTCTCCATTCCGTTAAATAAAAATGGATCATAAAACTCTTCTTTTCCAAATAAAAAAAACCGTGCGGAGGAAGCTGTATCAAATCCACGGTTAACTAACAATGTTGCAACAAGAGGGGTGATGTTTAATTCATTGGCAAGCGACTCAGCCAGTTGATGATCGGAATGACGGACAACCCATCTTGTTTTCGGTTTTAACATAATTCCCGTTCACCTCTCAGACTTTCTTATTATACAGGAGCACAAACATGCTTTCAATCTTTGAAAAAATAAAACCGCAGAAGAATTTTCCTGCGGTTTTATGTTCAGTTGTCCAGCTCCAGCGCCAAGCCCCTCGAGGGGCTGATCGAGGCGCTTGCGCTTTTCTTAAAGTTAAACTTGCGGCTGATCGGAATATTTTTTCTTTTCCTTTACAGTTTTGATAACGCCCTTCTTTTTCAACTCCCGTGTCTTCATCACATACCATAGCGGACCGGCAATACAGATCGAGGAATAGACCCCAACCATTAAGCCGACGAATAAGGCAATCGAGAAGTTGCGGATTGATTCGCTGCCGAAAATAATCAAAGCAACGACGGTAACTAATACTGTAAAGACAGTATTAATCGAACGGGTTAAAGTTTGACGGGTACCCACATTCAGTACTTCGGCGATATCAGCAGCTGTTTTAAGCCGCTTTTTCTTTTGCATATTTTCACGTATACGGTCAAAAGTTACAATTGTATCGTTAATCGAATAACCGACAATCGTTAGCACAGCGGCAATAAATGTTAAATCCACTTCAAGTCTTGTGATACTGAAGAAAGCCACCATAAAGAAGGCATCATGGAGCAAGGAGGCAATTGCGGCAATTGCCATCGATAACTCAAAGCGGAAGCTGACATAAATGATAATCCCAATCGAGGCAATTAGCAGCGCAATAACTGCATTTTTCGCCAGTTCCTTGCCAACCATTGGAGAAACCGTGCTAACATTTGGCTCATAGCCGAATTCTGCTTTAAAATCAGATTTTATCTTTGCGATTTCATCCTTGGTAATAACTCCAACAAAGCGAGCTGAACCCCTCATTTTATCCGTAGATAGAACAGTATCATCGGCGGTCAAACCATGCTTTGCAAAAGCGCTATCCAGTGTTGCTGTTGTCAAAGGCTTATTGGAATCCACTTGAATCCGCGTTCCGCTTGAAAAGTCGATTGACAAATTCAAACGCATCACAATCAGAACGATTAAGCCAGCCACGAGAAGGACACTTGAAATCGTAAAGAACTTCTTCCGGTGCTTAACGAAATCGAGCTTGTCAAAACGGGTTGGCAGGTCTAATGTATGGACATTTTCCTTAAGATCGTGAATATCAGCCTGCTTAACACCAAACCAGCTTGGCTTCTTTTTAAAGATTCCGCTATGCACCCATAGACCCAAAAATAGCCTCGAACCATAAACGGCGGTTAAGAAACTCATCAGAATACTGATGATTAACATCGTCGCAAACCCTTTAACAGAGCTATTGCCATAGAAGAACAGAACAGCGGCAGTCAGTATCGTTGTCAGGTTCGAGTCAAGAATCGAGGTAAAGGCATTTTTCTCCCCGGCCTGGAAGGCTGACTTGATTGATTTTCCAACTTTAAGTTCTTCCTTTATCCGTTCATAAGTAAGGATATTGGCATCGACAGCCATCCCGACCCCGAGGATGACCGCGGCAATCCCAGGCAACGTCAGCACTCCATTCATCCAGTCAAATATTAATAAAATTAAGTAAATGTAAATGCTCAAACTTACGCAGGCAATGAAACCTGGGAAACGGTAATAAAGCAGCATGAACAAATAAATAATCGCAACCCCGATAAGTCCTGCAAAAATCGTGTCATTTAATGCCTCTTCACCAAATTGAGCACCCACAGAAGAGGAATATACTTCCTTAAGCTTTACTGGTAATGATCCGGCATTTAATAAATCGGCTAGGGATTTAGCTTCTTTGGTGGTAAAGTTCCCGACGATGGAAACGGTATCTTGGTTAAATACTTGATTGACCGTTGGTGCTGATAAATATTTTGATTTTTTCTTAACAGCTTCAGCTTTAAACGAATCTTTACCTTCTTCAAAATCAAGCCAAATAACTAATAGATTCTCTCCATAAGGTCTGCTGGAAATTTCTTTCGTTACTTTGGCAAATTTGTCGGCACTTTTCAATGTTAACGAAACACTTGGCTTTCCTTGTTCATCAAATGTTTGCTTGGCGCCGCCCTGCTTTAGGTCGGAACCATCCATCATCAGCTTGTCATTCACATCTCTAAAGGTTAGATTGGCCTGGGTAGACAAAATTTCACGTGCTTTATTTTGATCCTTTACCCCAGCCAACTGAACGCGGATCCGGTCTTTTCCTTCGATTTGAATACTTGGCTCACTTACCCCAAGGACGTTAATCCGCTTATCGAGCGCCTCAGCTGTACTGGCCAGGACATCCTTGTCAATTTTCTGACCTTTTTTCGCGGGTTGAACCTGATATAAGACTTCAAATCCGCCTTGAAGGTCTAGTCCAAGTTTAATATTGTGTAATATATTCTTTGCTGTTGCTCCCATTGTGCTACCTAAAAGGATAACAAGCAAAAAGAACGCAACAATTCTACTGCGCTTAACCATTATGTAAATTTTCCTCCTTAATGCCTGTCATTGGGCCTAAAAATCATACAAGCATTGATTAACTGTAAAGTGAAGTCACTTTCTACATTATGAAATAAGAAGGAAGGACTGTCAATTTACAATAAATGAAAATATTGATGGAACAGAAACATTATTTTAATAACTCTTTTAATTCATTTTCATCGCGAAATGAAAACTCAGCCGTTTTTAACGACTCTATGGTCGTAAAGCTAATGTAATCACTTACCTTGACAGCGAGTATATCATCAATAATTTCATAAAGATGAATATCCGCCTTTGTTTTTTTCCATTTTTTCTTGGTAAAAAAATCCCAAAGCCCATCCTCTGTTATTGAATCATATCCAAGTAAATGGAATTCTTCTAATTTACTGACTAATGCTGGCTTCACTTCGGTTCGAAAATAATCATAAGCATGGACATTTCCCATCATCACTGCCTCCTCTAAATATATCCGTCCTCAAGTTCAAATGACAACTTGTCATGCTTTGTCCACCTTGAAGCATATAGTTAATTGTATATGAATTCTTCTTGTTTGAGAAGGTGGGAAGCTGAATGTCGAAGTTTTTAAAGGGGACCTTTATCCTTTTGGCAGCGGGCTTTGTTACCAGAGTCCTCGGTTTTATTTATCGAATAGTCCTAGCACGCAGCATCGGTGAAGAAGGTGTTGGCTTATATATGATGGCCTATCCAACCTTTATCCTTGTGGTCACACTGGTGCAGCTGGGTCTGCCTGTTGCTATTTCGAAAAATGTCGCGGAGGCAGAGGCCAGGGGGAACTATGCCGAAATTAAAAAAATCCTTGTCGTGTCCCTCGCTATCACGATTTCCTTATCGATTCTGATTACGCCGGCATTAATTTTACTGGCACCGTTGCTTTCAAATACGCTGTTTACCGATCCAAGAACTCTTTATCCATTACTTGCGATTACACCGGCCATTCCAATTATTGCCGTCTCTTCGGTTTTAAGAGGCTATTTTCAAGGCAGACAGAACATGCAGCCATCCGCCATCTCACAAATATTAGAACAGATTATTAGAATTACCTTGATCGCTGTGATGACTAAGGCATTTCTTCCATACGGAGTTGAATATGCAGCCGCAGCCGCAATGGGTGCCTCTGTTCTAGGGGAATTGGTTTCACTGCTGTATTTGGTAACAACGTTTAAACTAAAAAAGCGGTTTAAACTGCGAAAAAACTTTTTAAAATTCATTCAATCCGGTAAAAACACTTTTAAAAATTTAATGGAAATTGCGCTTCCTACGATGGGCAGCCGGATGATTGGATCGGTTTCCTGGTTTTTTGAACCGATTGTTGTCGCCCACAGCTTAGCCCTTGCAGGAGTTCTTGCTGGCGATGCAACAAAACAATACGGTGCCTTAACGGGATATGCGATGCCGCTGTTAATGCTGCCCTCCTTTGTTACCTTTTCGCTGGCAACATCACTAGTTCCGGCAATTAGTGAAGCCAATTCGCGGAGCAATTATAAATTAATTGAATATCGCTTGGAACAGGCGCTGCGGTTTGTTTTTTTATCCGGGGGATTAGCTGTTATTGTTCTTTATGTCCTGGCTGATCCGCTGATGGAGCTCATGTACGGTTCATCAAAAGGTTCCTATTTAGTCCGCCTGATGGCTCCTTTCTTTATCATTTATTATTTTCAAGGTTCATTGCAGGCTGTTCTGCAGGCGCTAAATCTTGCTAGAGCTGCAATGATCAACAGCTTAATTGGTGCAGTTGTAAAAACAGTGGTCATTTTCCTCTTGGCTTCCCAAGCCTCATTCGGAATAACGGGAGCAGCACTGGGGATTATTGTTGGCTTTGTCTTAGTCACGTTTCTCCATTTAGCCACTGTTTTGAAAAAAGTTTCGTTTTCCTTTTTTATCCTTGATTATTTAAAGGGTTTTCTGGTCATGGCTGCAGCAGGTTGGATTGGCTACTGGGTATTTGAGCATATCTTTTTAGATGAATGGTTAGTCATCAGAGTATTCATTTCATTGTTCATCATGACAATTGCCTATGCTGCCTTATTGTTAATGATCGGCCTAATTAAAAAAGATGACTTAAAGAGAATTCCCTGGATCGGTGGATTTTTTGCCAAAAACTAAGGGAGACACGCAGAAAATAGACTGCGTGTCTCATTATTCATTATCCATTAAATCAATAAAAAACTTACCATTTTCATAGCTACAAAAGGAAATTTTTTTAATATCGCGATACCCCATCTTTTTTATTTCCTGACGAAGCCAAAGATTAGTTTTTTTAATTTTACTCAAGCCCTCTTCCATAATCATTCCATCCATGATTAACGGAATCGTAATATCTCCGTTTTTTTGGGGGTTCTTCGGCTTTTTGGGGTCTTCCATCTTTTCAATTACTGACAATTTTCCTGAAGTCTCTAAAATCGCGAATTCGACATCATTGATACTTCTTACGTCTTTCTCGCGCAGCTGCATCATCAAATCATCAAAATTATAGCGATGTTTTCTCATTGCTTGCTCGTCCAGTTTACCGCGGTTAATAATGATCGTCGGCTTGCCATCTACGATATCACGAAATTTCTTGCTTTTTAGCGATATCAAGGCAAGTGTAATTTGAATCAACATTAATAACACCATCGGAATGAGCGTATGGAATAATGGATCCTTCGTATTTTCAATCGCAATCACTGCCATCTCACCAATCATGATAAAGACTACTAAATCGAGGACGCTTAATTCTCCTATTTCCCGCTTTCCCATTAATCTGAATATTAACAGTAAAATGATATATAAAATGAGCGTTCGAAAAATAATATGCAAATAAACTACCATTATCGCCCCTCCTTTATCAAAACGATTCAATTCTTATTGTTGGTCATTTTAGAAGATATCATGATCGGAATAAAATACCATCCTGAACTTGAAGCGTTATAAAATTGTATTCTATTTTCAATCCTCGATGAATATGCTTGTACTAGGAAAAAGTCTGTTTAAGCTTTACAAAATTAAACAGATGGAATACTGATGGCCAAAGGGCTTAAGGGGGAGAGAAAAATCGAGTCAAAAAGCTTTGGTACTGCGGTTTTGTACGGGTTAATCTTTATTTTTGCCTTTGCTGCGATCTGTAGCCTGATCATGTCTTTTATTATGAGGTTTACTTCCGCTGATGAAGCAACACTCCAATACATTGTCACAGCCATTTCATTTATTGCCTTGTTTGGAGGAGGTTTTTTGTCTGGCGGGAAGCGTAAGGAAAAAGGCTGGTTAATTGGTGGTGTAACAGGGCTCATTTACTCAATCATTGTTTTTTTATTTCAATATTTAGGGTACGACCGGCTGTTTGATGCGGAACAATTAATTTATCACACCTGCTATACATTAATTGCCATGATGGGTGGGATTCTTGGGGTCAACGTCGCAACGAATAACTCGAGATCGGCTTAACCTGTTCTTTACCGGAGAGATTTTCGCTGTTCAGTACACTTTATTAGCGAATTGAAGCACTTTATTAGCGAATTGAAAAAAGGAAGCGCGAATGATTTTCGGCTTCCTTTTTCCTGCAAGATTATGCTTGCGCTTCCTTTGCTGCTTCCGTTACTTCACGAATCGCATTGCGATCATATGTAAGACGGCTGCCGTCGCCACATTTAATCACGACTTTACTTTCATCAATTGAATCAATCGTACCATGCAAACCGCCAATGGTGACAATTTTATCACCTTTCTTTAAATCGCTTTGCATTTGCTGCACTGCCTTTTGGCGCTTCTGCTGTGGACGAATTAATAAAAAATAAAATAACACGAACATTAAAATTATTGGTATAAATGTTCCCAATCCACCTGACATCCAATTTCCCTCCTTTCAGCAATCCTTTATCAGAAATTTCTTGCGTTTGGTTTATTAAACCCGTAACGCTCAAAAAATTCTTCGCGGAAATCACCAAGCCGGTCTTCTAGAATGGCTTGTCTGACTTTCTCCATCAATTTTAACAGAAAATAAAGGTTATGGTAAGATGTTAAACGAATTCCAAATGTTTCATTACAGTGAATTAAATGACGAATATAGGCTCTGCTGTAATTTCGGCAAGTGTAGCAGTCACAATCTGGATCAAGCGGCCCGAAATCTCGGGCATATTGCGCATTTTTTACCACTAACCTGCCCTGGCTTGTCATTAATGTACCATTCCTGGCAATCCTGGTTGGCAGGACACAGTCAAACATATCGATGCCGCGAATCGCCCCGTCTATTAATGAATCCGGCGAACCGACACCCATTAAATAACGCGGTTTATTAGCTGGCAGAAGCGGTGTTGTAAATTCCAGCATCCGATTCATAATATCCTTTGGTTCACCAACCGACAGTCCGCCCACGGCATAGCCTGGGAAATCGAGCGATACCAGGTCTTGGGCACTCTGTTTCCGTAACTCCTCATATTCCCCGCCTTGGACTATTCCAAATAAGCCTTGCTCTTCGGGGCGCTGATGCGCTTTTAAACAGCGCTCCGCCCACCTTGACGTTCGTTCTACTGATTTTTTCATATAGTCAAAAGTTGCCGGATATGGCGGGCATTCATCAAAAGCCATCATGATATCAGAGCCAAGGGAATTTTGAATTTCCATCGATTTTTCCGGCGATAAAAATAATTTTTCCCCGCTTAAGTGATTACGAAAATGAACACCTTCCTCTTCAATCTTCCGAAACTCGCTTAAACTAAACACCTGAAAGCCGCCGGAATCGGTAAGAATCGCCCGGTCCCAGTTCATAAATTTATGTAATCCGCCCGCTTCTCTAATAATTTCGTGGCCCGGACGAAGCCATAAATGATAAGTGTTGCTCAAAATAATCCCGGCACCCATCCCCTTTAACTCTTCAGGGGACATGGTTTTCACAGTCGCCAATGTTCCAACCGGCATAAATGCCGGTGTATCGAAGGAACCATGCGGTGTGTGAACCCGGCCAAGCCGTGCGCCGGTTTGTTTACATGTTTTGATTAATTCATAGCGAATCGCAGTCAAAGTTTTTTCTCCTTCCTAAAAGCGGTGTGAGCAGAGCTAAGCAAAAACTTATTTAAATGAAGAATTTTTTTAAAGCAAGCTTTGCTAAAGTGATTCACTTATGCGGCGCTCCGCCCCTTTTCCACTAAACGATAAACATGGCATCGCCAAAGCTAAAGAAGCGATATTTCTCCTCTACAGCAGTATTATATGCATGCAAAATATGTTCACGTCCAGCTAGTGCACTAACAAGCATGATCAGGGTGGATTTTGGCAAATGGAAATTCGTAATCATACCATCGATCCCCTTAAATTCATATCCCGGATAAATAAAAATGTCCGTCCAGCCGCTCGATGCTTTAAATTTCCCGTTATTGGCAGCAGCAATGGTCTCCAGCGTTCTTGTAGAGGTTGTTCCAACCGTAATAATTCTGCCGCCGCTGCTTCTGACCTTGTTAAGCAGGGTGGCTGTCTGGTCGGTCATAATATAATATTCTGCATGCATATCATGTTCTTCAACAACATCCGAGCTGACCGGTCTGAATGTTCCAAGGCCAACATGAAGCGTAATAAAGGCAATATGAACGCCCATTTCGGCAATCTCCTGCAGCAATTCCTCGGTAAAATGCAATCCCGCAGTCGGAGCTGCCGCAGATCCCGGTTCTTTTGCATAAACTGTTTGGTACCTGTCCTGATCATCAAGCTGCTCTTTGATATATGGCGGTAAGGGCATTTCACCTAACTGATCAAGGATTTCATAAAAAATCCCCTCATATTTAAACTCAAAGGTCCTGCCCCCATGATCGGCTTCTCCGGTACAAACAGCAGTCAGCAGACCATCGCCAAAATCAATCACGGTTCCAACCTTCACCCGCTTGGCCGGTTTGACCAGTGTCTCCCAGGTATCGCCTTCCAACTGCTTTAACAACAGCACTTCAATTTTTGCCCCGGTCTCCACTTTGACGCCAAAAAGCCGTGCTGGCAATACCTTCGTATCATTTAAGACAAGGCAGTCCCCTGCCCGCAAATATTTGGTGATATTTTTAAAAATTTCATGGCTGATTTCGCCCGTTTTTTTATTCAGCACCATTAATCGGCTTTCGGCCCTTTTTTTTAGCGGAACCTGGGCAATTAATTCTTCTGGCAAATGAAAATCAAATAAATCTACCTTCATACTCAAACATCCTTACTTTAACGAAATCTCCCCAGAACATAAAAAATTAGGGATAAAACAATACTTAATAAAATGCAGGTGACGACCGGAAAATAAAAGGTGGTATTTCCTTTTTTAATGATAATATCACCAGGAAGCTTTCCCAAATGTAAAAACGGCATTAAAAAGCCAATCAAAAAGATAATCGCTCCAATTATCATTAATGTTTTTGATAATCCTGTCAAGGTGCCGGCACCTCCATACCAAAGTGGTGATAAACGGCAGCCGTGACGACTCTGCCGCGTGGTGTCCGCTGCAGAAACCCAATTTGCAGTAAATAAGGTTCATACACATCTTCAATCGTCTCTGGCTCTTCTCCAATGGTTGCGGCAATCGTATCAAGACCGACGGGGCCGCCGCGAAATTTATCAATGATCCCTTTTAACAGTTTATGATCGATATGGTCAAGGCCAAGTCGGTCTACCTGCAACAGTTCAAGTGCTTGTTTCGCAAGCGGGAGGGTGATTCCGCCATCCCCTTTTACTTGGGCAAAATCCCGGACCCGTTTCAGCAGACGGTTGGCAATCCTTGGCGTTCCTCGCGCTCTTCTGGCTATTTCCGCTGCTGATTGAAAGTCAATTTCAGTTAAGAATAGTTCAGCAGTGCGCAAAACGATATTTGTCAGCTGTTCCACATTATAATACTCGAGGCGACACAAAACTCCAAATCGGTCGCGTAATGGCGCCGATAACGAACCGGCTCTTGTCGTTGCGCCTACAAGGGTAAACGGCGGCAGATCAAGGCGAATGGATCGGGCGCTCGGCCCTTTGCCGATAATAATATCGAGACAAAAGTCCTCCATCGCCGGGTAAAGGACTTCTTCAATCGATCGCGGCAGCCGATGAATTTCATCGATAAACAACACATCTCCGGGCTCTAGTGCCGTAAGAATGGCTGCTAAATCTCCCGGTCTTTCAATCGCTGGTCCGGAAGTAGTCCTAATATTTACCCCCATTTCATTGGCAATAATCATCGCGAGAGTCGTCTTTCCCAATCCTGGCGGTCCGTAAAGCAGAACATGGTCAAGGGTTTCTTCCCGTTGCTTTGCCGCCTCAATAAAGATATCCAAGTTTTTCCTCACTTGATCCTGTCCGATATATTGCTGTAAGTTTCTAGGCCGTAAGCTTTGTTCGAAACTGACTTCACTTTCGTTAACTTCGCTGGAAATGATCCGCTCTTCCATTCAGCATCACCTATTTTAAAAGCCGCTGCAGGGCTGTTTTAATATATTGATCGGTGGTTAATTGTTCCTTCGATAATTCCGGGGAAATCTTCTTGATTTCTTTTTCAGAATAGCCAAGCGCCTTTAAGGCCAGAACGGCCTCTTCAAAGGCTGTATTCGTTTCTTCCTTATGTAATGGAAGGCTATCGGCATTAAACAAATTCGGAAAAAAGTCAGGAACAATATCCTGCAATTTCCCCTTCAAATCGAGAATCATTTGCCGGGCCGTTTTTTTGCCGACACCGGGGAATTTTACCAGGAATTTTTCGTCTTCCTTTTCAATCGCATTGACTACCTGGCCGACATCTCCGGAGGCAAGGATCGCAAGGGCTCCTTTTGGTCCGATCCCCGAAACGTTTAATAACTTTGTAAACAACATTTTTTCTTCTCTTGTTTCGAAACCATATAAGGCCATTATATCCTCACGAACATAATGATACGTATAAACTATTACCATTGTTTCCATTTTACCGGCATAAATAAACGGATTAGGCGTTGATATTTGGAACCCGATTCCGTTATTTTCAATCACGATATATTCAGGTCCGACGAAACGAACAGTACCTTTGATAAATTCAAACAATCCAATTCTCTCCCCAAGTCTATTAACACTTAACAGCGTAAAATCAGCGCTATATTTCATTCTATCATATTTTCAAAAAAAATCAGGCCGATTAGATCCATCGGTCTGATTTTATGTAGTGCCTATTGTTTTGTTACGGAATAATGCTTAAAGGTCTCCAATACCTTTACATAATGGTCTTTTGTTTTAATCGGAATTCCCTGTAATAATTCTTCTTGTTTATGACTCTCAAGCTTTTTCATATCTATTTGAAAAAATGATTGGATAATTTTGGAGCGCCCGGGTCTTCCATTGAAAATGGTTAATACCCCATCTTCGGTGATCCCAAAATAACCATTCGCTTTTAATAGAGGTGAAATATCATCTATTTGCTTCGTAAATACGATTCTGGAAGCACTCCTGTCTTTAACCTGCCAGGCATCATATTTTGCCCAAAAGTTTTCCCTTGACCAGTATGTTTCCTCAATAACTTCTTGGCTCACTTCTCCATCTAAATAGACACGTTCCAGAATAACTGTTACGTGCTGAGGTCCCGCCGCTTGCCGGGGTTTTCCGTCTGTGGCGGAACCAGTCGATGATATCCCCATGTTTAACAAGAGAGTTACAAAGACAGTGAAACAAAAGCGAGCTGGTATTTTCCTTTTGAACCTCATACCCTTCACCTCATTTTGTTCAGATGAAAACAAACTTTTCCTTCCTATTGTCACCTTTTTTTGCCTTTTTATCCAAGCAATATTGCTGCACCTTCCTTGACGAACCAGCCAAAAAGGCAAAGCCGGGATGCTTTGCCTTTTTTCCTGTTTATTTTTGCGGTACCGCCTGCCGTTGTGGAATGTCATTATTGATGTTGCGATCCCGGCCAATGGCCCCCTCATCAGAAATGACCCTAATCGTCTTTCCCTTTACAATCGGGCGGACTGCTTTTTGAATTGCCCTTGTTGTGTCAGCGGCCTTTGATTGATCACGTAAATTCACTGAAATCCAAACCGTATTGCCGTAAGCAACCGAACGAATACTTCTAACATTATCAACATCTTCTACCTTGTTTCTAATTGCATCGGTAACATCCTCTTGATACTCATCGTCAACATATGACCCGGTATTCGCGATATTGCGATTTAAATGGCCATGATAATTGATATCGCTGGTACTAAAGCGATTGTCACGTTGAAAAAAATTACGATCAGTTTCCGCTAAAGGTTTTGTCGGGTTGACCGGATGACCGTTTTCATCCCTCGTTTGCAGCATTTTTCGCTGCTGCTCATGATATAGCTGATCCTCATCCCCCAAAGTGTGGTCCATCCATTCTGTGACAGGACCATCATTATCTCGAAATAAAGGATTACCATTGTCCGGGTGGTTTTCATTGGAATAATATCCTACTGGACGAAGCGGATTATGATTGGTTTCATTGGCACCAGTACGATTGTCATCATTTCCACAGCCCACAACACCCAAAAGCAGAAAAGCAGTGAAAGGAATGGTCCATCGGTTCTTATTCAAGCGAAAAAACCCCCTTACTTGATCCTGAGCATGACCAACATGCTCTTTCTTAGGGTGTAATTTTCAAGGGGATTTCATTCTATTTTAATACCCTGATTCATTCACCATACTTTTCAACCTGCTAATAAATTTTTTCCTTGAATAAAATTGGCCAATAGACAAATCCATAACCTGCTGCAATTTATGAGGGTCTGAATAGGATTGTTCTCTGATCAAGCGATTCCATTCACGAAATATGTCAGTCGGATAGGCTAACGCATATAAAAAACTATTGTCATGAAGGAATTTTCGCATTTGTTTCAGGCTGCCAAGTTTATCGATTGACCAGTCCAGGTAAGGAAGAATTCGGTTGGCATACTGCAAATAATCAAGCACTCGAGGGCCGATACTGATTAAATCAAAATCAATGATATACAGTTTACCATCTTCATTACGCAAAAAATTATGATGGGCAACATCACCATGAAGGATGACAAACGGTTCTTCTTCAAAATATTCTCTGTTTGCTTCCATTCCCTTGACTGACCAATTTGCCCAGGAGACGATTTCAGAGATAAATGGTTCATTCATAAAATACATGAGAAAGGGCAGGTTATTTGAAAAAACCTCTAATCTCTCCGTCCACTTTCCGATTAAATCAGCTTTCGGAAGAAGCCTTCGATACCTAGTTTCAAAGGAGGCTGTGGCATGATGAAATTTCTCTAGCAAGTCCAGTCCATCACGCCGGTTTTTTAGTGTTTGAAAGGTGAATGCTACTTTATTTTGGGGAATGTATTCAATCAGTCCAAAATAACTTCCTTCAAAAAATAGCTGTTCTTTTGCCGGAGACTGCAAAAAGACGTAGGTGTTCATAAATCCTTCTTTTCTCAGTGTCGATGTGAATGCTTCTTGGATTTTAAGTCTTTGATTCGACTGATATCCTTTGACGACATAGAGATGCTGTTCCGTTTTTAATAACAAAACCGATCTTTGCAGCGGGACCATTTCCTTTATTTTTTCCTTCAATTGGGACCGAAAATAAGAGAAGAGACGATTATAATAAGCATCGTCTCCATACCTGCCCTTCGAAGGTTTAACTACTTTCGTCATTGTTTTCGGACATTCCATAAGAACTTGTGTCAACCGGTCCCATCCCATACGGATTCATAAAGGGTGGCTGTGCTGCGTCAAGTGATGCAGTATATGGCGCACTATAAATTGGTGGTGTTGGCGGGACAAAAGTCGCTTGCGCTTCCACCGGTGTTGGAGAACCACAGCCGCAATCGCCTCCACTACCTCCTGGGAAACCTTGAGGGGGCTGCTCTGATGATTGAATTGTTGGCACAGTTTGCCGGGCAGATGCTTCATAACCATACATTCCCTGTGGCGCAGTTCCCATCATTTGTGGATATCCATAGGGTGTCGGACCATACGGTGGCATTCCGCTCATTCCATATGGTGCTCCGGCAGCCGAACCATCGGGCATGGCCGGGGCCATTGAACCGACTTCCATTCCTCCCGGCGCTGGAGCAAAACCAGCTGGCATCTGTTCATATCCCCCTGGATAACCCATTGGCGTCTGCCCGAAACCTCCCTGATATCCAGCAGGAAGCTGTCCGTAATTCATTGGCATTTGACCATACCCTGCCGAGGTTGGCCCATATCCCATCGGTAAGCCGCTATAGGCACCCGGTGTCTGTGGAAATGTTTGCGCCATTCCGCCATACGCTGCCGGATCCATTGCCATCGACTGCATCCCAGGCGCTGGAGAAGCCGGATATGCGCCCTGTGCCATTGTACTACCCGGATTAAACCCTGGATTCATCATCGGCATTTGTGGCATAAAGGCGGACGATTCGTCATCAAAATGCATCGGCATATAATTTGGACCGGCAGCAACCGGATTCGGTGGCATGTTAGGTACTGGATTAGGAAGCACATTGGACGGCCCCGGCATCATTGCCCCCTGAACCATATAGGGCTGCATCGGAATCCCTCCATACGGCGGGCAAAATCCCGGTCCTGGTAAAATCGGTGTAACCGGGACACAATAGTCTTGTACCGGAGGACAAGGGGCTTCCTGTATCGGCAGCGGAGGCGGAGGCATCTCTACTGGTATCTCTTTCTTTGGAACTTCTTTTTTTGGGACCTCTTTAACTTCCGGCAGGATATTAGCTGGTTTCGGCGGCAGCTCCGGTTTTACCGTCATATTCGTCATGTTCGTCATATAATAATTATTAATATCGATTTCTGGGACTATTTGCAGGGGCATTTTTGGGGTATAAGGTGCTTTGGGTGTTTCTTTTATGATCGGCTGTTCTTTAATTGGCACTTCCTTTGTGGGCATTTCCTTAATCGGTACTTCTTTAATCGGCTCTTCCTTGAGAATGGGCTTTTCTTTGGCAAACGGATGCTCAGCAATCGGAACCTCTTTTTTTACTCCCGGGTTACCTGTCCCTTCTTTTTTAATATTTCCGCCTGTAGTCGGAACCTTTATTTTCATTCCGGGCATAATCATATCAGGGTTGCTGAGCTGTGAATTCATCTTTTTCAGCTCTTCAAAATTCACGCCGTACTTCTTGGCGATCTTCCAAAGAGTATCCCCTTTCTGTACGATATGGATCTTCACTCTGATTTCCCTCCTATGGCATAAGTCCATATAGTGTATGTGAGAATGGGCAAAATGCTATTATTCTTCACAAAAACTTATGCATTTATTTTAAAAAATATGTTTATCCAAGCTGGAACGGTAATCCGGTACTCGACTTTTCATTTTAAAAAGCGGTGTGGTACTATTGAAGCATGTAAACGGGTAAGGAGCGTTTTATGATGGAACAAAAAAAGATACTTGGGGACGAACGAAGAAAGTTTATTCTACAATTATTAAGGGAAAGCAGTCATCCTATTACAGGGAGTGAATTGGCTGAGAAGACAAATGTTAGCAGACAAGTGATTGTGGGTGACATTACTTTGCTCAAAGCAAAAGGGGAGCCGATTATCGCCACTAGCCAAGGATACATGTTTTTACAACAACCGGCGGGGAATATTATCTACCAACGGATCATTGCCTGCCGTCATACACCAGCTGAAACAGAAAAAGAACTAAATATGATTGTTGACCATGGAGTAACCGTAAAAGATGTCAAAATTGAACATGCAGTTTATGGAGATTTAACCGCCTCGATTATGGTATCTAACAGAGAGGAAGTTAAGCAGTTTATGAATAAGCTGGAAACGACTAAAGCACCGCTCCTCTCAGAATTAACCGGCGGAATTCATTTACATACATTAACGGCCGCAAGGGAAACGGATTTAGATCGAGCGGAAACGGCCCTTAAAAAAGAGGGAATTTTGTTGGAATAAAAAGGACCCCACGGGGTCCTTTTAGTGTAAATCGACCATAATCGCCGGGTAGCTTCCGAGCAGCTTGACACAGCAGCCTAATGCCTCCATTTCAGCAATCGCCCCGGGAATCAGTACTTCATCCAGCTTCATTTCCAAATCAATAATGAAAAAGTAATTGCCAATCCCTGTTTTCATCGGTCTAGATTCAATTTTTGAGAGATTTATTTTCCGCCAGGCAAATGCTGACAAAACCTGGTGCAGGGAACCGGCTTGGTCTGAAGGCAAAGTCACCATTAGCGTTGTCTTATAATGTGTGGACCCGCTGACCACTTGAAAATCAATATTTTTTTCTGCCAACACAATAAACCGGGTGTGATTATAGTCAAAATCATGAATATTTCTTTGGACAATCGTCAGTCCATATTCTTTTGCTGCCAATTCATTGGCAATCGCCGCCGCATTTACTTCTGGTGTTTCCATAATCATTTTAGCTGCAGCAGCTGTTGATGACACACTTTCAAACGGTACCCCCGTTAATTGATGATGTAAAAATTTATGACACTGAGCAATCGCATGGGAGTGACTGTAAACTTTTTCAACATTCTGCCATTTGTCTGCATTCGCCGGATGAACCATTAAATGCTGCTTGATTGGAATTGTAATTTCTCCAATAATCGGGAGTTTTGCAACCTGTGTTAAATAATCAAGCGTAATATTAACAGAACCCTCTAACGCATTTTCCAGCGGCACCACAGCAAGTTCAACTTCATGCCTTGAAACAGCATCCATACATTCCGGGATCGTCTGATACGGCTTATGTTCAAACCCTTCAAATACCTTTTTCACTGCTAATTCACTAAATGTTGCTTTTGGACCTAAATATCCTACCTTCACTTCTCCCTTACTCCCCTTCTAATAAAGCCAGGAACGACGCTAAGCACCCGTTCCCAATACCTCTACCTTCTCGACAAATTCCAGCTTTCTTAACTCCGAAAGCAGCATTTCAATCTCAAACTCCATTTCTGACGTATTTAACGACAGCGTTACATTGGCCCGTCCTTGAAGCGGAATCGTTTGGTGAATGGTCAGGACATTGCAGCCAAACCTTGCGACCGTACTTAGCAGCTTGGATAATGTGCCTGAACGATCCTCGATATGAAAAAACAAGGACACTAATCGTTCTTTCTGAATCGCCGAAAACGGAAAAACAGTATCTCGATATTTATAAAAAGCACTTCTGCTTAAATCCACCTTTTGAGCAGCATCCCAAATCGATTCTGCCTTACCGCGTTCAAGCATCTCTTTGGCATCAATCGTTTTTTTCATTGCTTCCGGCAGGACGTCTTCCCGAACCAAATAGAATTTTTTTTCAAAGTTATCCATACTCATCTCTACCTTTTTGGAAACTTTACTCGATAAATTCAAATTCAAAATCTAATAACCTAACAATATCCCCGTCTTTGGCTCCCCTTTGTCTAAGTGCATCATCCACTCCCATGCTGCGCATCTGTCTGGAGAAACGGCGGACAGATTCATCATGGGTAAAATCAGTCATCTTAAACAGCTTTTCCAGTTTTTCGCCGGAAAGCACAAAGCTTCCATCTGATTCTCTTGTAATGACGAAAGGCTGCGGCTCTGCTTCGTGTTTATAGACAACACGATTAACCATTGTTTCCTCTTCATGATCCAGCGGGAATTCCGGCGTCTCTGCCAATTTATCAGCAATCGCAAACAACAGCTCCCGTAATCCTTTTCGGGTAATGGCCGAAATCGGGAAAATTGGATAATCTTCCTGAAGCTGCTCTTTAAATTTTTTCAAGTGCTCAAGAGCATCAGGCATGTCCATTTTATTGGCAACAATGATTTGCGGCCGTTCTGTCAGCCTCAGGTTATACTCGTTTAATTCACGATTGATCGTTAAGTAATCTTCATATGGATCACGGCCTTCTGTGGCCGCCATATCAATCACATGGACGATCACTCTTGTCCGTTCAATATGACGCAGAAACTGGTGTCCCAAGCCAACCCCTGCATGTGCTCCTTCAATCAACCCCGGAAGGTCAGCCATCACAAAACTGCGGCCATCCTCGGTTTCCACCATTCCAAGGTTGGGAACAATGGTTGTAAAATGGTACTCGGCAATTTTCGGCTTAGCCGAAGAGACGACCGATAATAATGTTGACTTCCCGACACTTGGAAAACCAACAAGGCCAACATCAGCGAGTAATTTTAACTCCAAGATGACCTCGAGCTCCTCGCCAGGCTCACCATTTTCAGCAATTTCCGGTGCCGGATTAGCTGGTGTCGCAAATCTCGTATTTCCGCGGCCGCCGCGGCCGCCCTTAGCAATCACCGCCTGTTGGCCATGCTCAACTAAGTCGGCAATAACCTGTTTCGTTTCCGCTTCCATCACTACCGTTCCAGGCGGGACTTTAACAATTAGATTTTTGGCGTTTCTGCCATGCTGATTCTTGGACATGCCATGCTCGCCGCGTGGTGCTTTAAAATGGCGCTGATAACGAAAGTCCATTAACGTCCGCAGGCCTTCGTCGACTTTAAAGATAACATCAGCCCCCTTACCGCCATCACCACCGGCCGGACCGCCTTTAGGAACATATTTTTCACGGCGGAAAGCGACCATTCCATTGCCGCCATCGCCGCCTTTTACATAAATTTTTACCTGATCGACAAACATTGTAAAATCCTCCCGTCGGTCGCAAGTTTCTACAGGCTCATAAAGCCGGCATAAAAACCTCCAATTCGAGTTCGCTTTCAGAAAATTCCTTGATCCTCGCATTAAGTGTTGATCTTTGCTCAGTAAGGAATGTTTCAATTCGTTCACTGTACATTATTATCCCGCTAAAATCAAAAAAGAAACGAAGTCCGTTTGATCGCGGTTCAATTGTAATAAGTAATCGATTATCTTGAAATACATCAATCGCGTTATGTAGGCATGAAAAAAATCGACTTGTCCAATTTGTTAAAAGGTTATCATCTACTCTTACTGCTCCCTTTTCAATTAATACCTCATATTCGAGCTTAAATGAAGGGTTCTCCCAGTTCGTTTTTAACAGCAGTGAAACAAATCCGGGCATTGGCAGGTTGGAGAGTTTTGTCTCATTTTGTGCCTCAATGATAATTTCGTCAATCACCGTTTTCGCCCTGTCAATTCGGTTTAATTCAATGTTCCCCTTGATCAACTGCAGTCTATTCATCCAGTCATGACGGGAATGACGCAGGACCTCAATTATATCCCATTGCTTCTCCATACTTTCGCTCCCAATTGGTTTGTCCGAAAAACTGTTTGTTGTTAGTATATCAAAAAAACAACCATGAGTAAGCAATTTTCTATGTTTTCTATATGTGCGAGGAGAATCCCTTGATCGATATGTATTTTTTTTACGAATTATCTATTAAAAAAAAGAAAACCCTAACTAGTGTGTTAGAGTTTTCCATCACCATTAAGCTTCTTGAGCTACTGGATATACGCTTACTTTTTTGCGGTCACGACCAAAGCGTTCGAATTTTACAACGCCGTCAACTTTTGCAAATAAAGTATCGTCTCCACCGCGGCCAACATTTTCACCTGGGTAAATCTTTGTACCGCGTTGACGGTAAAGGATAGAACCGCCAGTTACGAATTGACCGTCTGCACGCTTAGCACCAAGGCGCTTTGCGATCGAGTCACGTCCGTTCTTTGTAGAACCTACCCCTTTTTTAGATGCAAACAACTGAAGATCTAATTTTAATAGCATGTTATTCCACCTCCTGTTTTTTGAAGGTAATATTTATGTGTTTCCCGTAATCAATTTCAATCGTTCGGAGTGCAACAATCATGCCTTCAAGGAGAAGCTGCACTTTTTCGCTTGTATCCTCCGGAAGTGGATCCGGAATCACACAGCGAAGTAAGCCGGAATCATGATCAATTTCAGGAGTAACACCTGTCAGTTCGTGCACCGCATTAATAGCACCGACTGATACTGCGGATACTCCGGCACAGACAATATCCTTGCCGCGCTTGTCAAATAGAGCATGTCCGCTTATTTCAAACGAATGAATCTTATCGGATTTCGTACGATTAATCACTACTTGAATCATCTAGGGTTCCAACACCTTACGCGTTGATTTTTTCGATGACTACTTTAGTGTAAGGTTGACGATGACCTTGTTTCTTGTGGTAGTTTTTCTTTGCTTTGTACTTGAAAACAATGATTTTCTTCGCACGACCTTGTTTTTCAACCTTCGCTGTAACCGTTGCGCCTTCAACAACAGGGCTGCCAACCTTTACATTTTCACCGCCAACGAAAAGAACCTTGTCAAAAGTAACCGTTTCGCCAGCTTCTGCATTTAATTTTTCAATGTAGATCGCTTGGCCTTCTTCCACTTTCAATTGCTTACCGCCAGTTTCGATAATTGCGTACATAACTGCACCTCCTCTTAAACTCAGACTCGCCATCTGCAGGTGTTTTGCAACTCAAAAGCAAAATCTTGTAACCTGATATGTGCGGTTGTAGCACGGGTGCTACAAACAACATTACAATCCTAACACAATTGGAACCTATGTGTCAATATAAAGTGAAACTTCATCATATGAGCGGTTTCTCCACTATGTGAATGAATCGGACTGTTACCGGCAGTTATCTTACTGACCGTTAAAGTGGGGAGAGTCGCAGGCTTTTTCGGAAATCTCCTGTTCATCACCAAACTGTGTTAAAGCAAAATTATGTTCAATCGATGGAGTGATGGAAAAGTAAATTTTATAATGAAGCATTTCTTCTAATAATTCCTTATAGGATCCATCCGAACCTATAAGAGCCTGTTTTACTTCCGGTGTGGTTTCCACCAGCACGGCCTCATATTCCGTATTGCGGTGCTCTAACAGTTCCCGCTCAAGCCGAAAAGCAACTGTTTCCGCGCTTAAGATTTTTCCAGTTCCATGACAGACAGGGCATCTGACCTGCATCGCCTCGGAAATCGCCACCTTTGTTCTTTTCCGCGTCAGCTGTAGGATGCCTAAGGGGGTGAAACCGACAACTTTTGTTCTTTTCTGATCCTTTGCTAGCTCTGACTCGACTATCTGCCGAATCTTTTCCCTGTCCGATTCCCGCTTCATATCGATAAAGTCAATTAACACAATGCCGCCAATATCACGGAGGATTAGTTGGCGGACTATTTCTTTTGCTGCCAGCTGATTGGTTTTAAATACGGTATCCTGGTAATCGGTTCTTCCGGAAAACTTGCCGGTATTCACATCGATGATCGTTAATGCCTCGGTTTCATCGAAAATCAAGTAAGCACCGTTATCCAGCCAGATCACTCGTTTTAGTGCCTTAGCAATTTCCGGTTCCACCCGAAATGCTGAAAAGATGTTTTCTTTTCCATTATAATAAGTTACTTTAACTTCACCTTTGGCTTCAAGCTTCTTTTTAAGCGCTAAATCATCAACAATGACTTCACCAGCAGTCATTGTCGCAGTCTCCGCTTTTAACAGGTCATAAAAAAAGTCCTTCTGAAAAATCAAACCCGGCTTTTTCATGTTGGCGATGTGCCGTTCAAGCTCATCGTATCGCTGCCTTAACTGCTTGAGTTCATCCTGAATCTCCTGTTCCGCGGCGACCTCACTTGAGGTTCGAAAAATCAACCCTTCCTCTTCCTTCTTGAGTTGATTGCCCAACTGTTTAAGCTGAGCCTTTTTTCTGTCATCGAGGATTTTTTTGGAAACAGCCAGATAATGACCCTTTGGCATATAGATCAGATGCGCCCCCAAAATTTCAATAATGCCAGTTACCTTTGGACCTTTCGTGCCTGTGGCGTCCTTGTCCACCTGAACGAGCAGCTTTTCCCCTTCGTGGACAAAAGAGGTGATACTGTTTTGTTTTTCCTGCGACGCCACATAAGAAGGAAGCGCGTTACGATGCAAGTAAGCTTTTTTTTCAGTGCCGATATCGATAAAGGCCGCATTCATCCCCGGCAAGACTTTTGTTACCGTTCCAAAATAAATATTACCGACCAGAGAACGATGTTCCGGCCGGTCAAAAACAAGCTTTTCCACTTGATGATCTCTTATGAAAGCATACCTTTTCTCACGTGAAGTGGTATTTACAATTAACCTTTCCAAACCTAACGTCCTCACTTTTTCTTCAATTGGTATCATTATACTTTTTTTAGTATAAAAAGAGAAGATCGCTGATTTTATCCGTTAATCGTTTTTCCGTAAAGTAAGCATGGAGCAGCTCGTTTTCATCCAAGGTACCCTTCTGCTGCCCGTCCGCTTCCACTACTATTGGATGCTTACAGCCGCGTTGGAATCTCTCTAACACTTGAATTAATAAATCCTCTTCATTTGCCAGGATCGGTACTAATTCATCCGGATTTGATTTATTTCCATAATACCGTTCTAATAAAAACCGCATGAAAATAAAGCGCCGTTGTTTCCATTCGTAATAGATAGAGAAAAACAGGTAACCGATGACAACCCAAACATTGATATGGGCCGGGGCGGCAAGGATGACGCAGATTGAAAAAATGGTTAGGCTAAATAGTGAAATAACCAAGGTGATACGATGGGCGCGGGTAAAAGAATTTTTTAATGAGAGCAATAAAAATACCAGCTTACCACCATCAAGCGGCCAAACCGGAAATAAATTAAATACAAGAATCATCAAATTGTATTGAATGAATAATTGATATAGATCTTCAGACAGGAAGTTGAATGTTACCAGAACAGATGCAGCTGCAATAATCCAGACGTGCTGCAGCGGACCTGCGAGCACTACAATCGCCTCTTCCTTTAGCGGGCGATTCCCATGCTCATCCATTTCAGCCACGCCGCCAAATGGCAGCAGAATGATTTTTTTTATTCTCCAGGAAAAAAAAGAAGCTGCAGCTGCATGCCCGATTTCATGAATAAAAATAATGCCGATCAATAAACAAACTTCCCAGAAATGCGCAGTTATAATTGACAGGGCGATAATTAACCATAGCAGCGGGTGAATGTGGACAAGCCTGAATAAGTTGAACAGTCTATTCAAAGCGAATCACCTTAACTGGATCGATAAAAGTATCACCCTTTTTTACGGCAAAATAGTATTGCCCTTTTGATTTATCTTCACCAGAAGAGGCCGATACCGTCCCAACAACGGTGCGCTTTTCGATCGTATCATAGAGATTTACCTTAATGCTGTCCAAATTGCCATACCAGGTTTCCGTGCCATCATAATGTTCTATTATCACCGTCTTTCCTAAACCTTCTTTTACACCGGCAAAATGTACAAAGCCATCATTAATTGTTTGTACCGGAGCATCCTTTCCAGTTTCAATCATAATTCCCTGGCCATTCTTTTCGAAATTTTCAAGCAGCCTGCCGGAAACGGCAACAGCACCTCTTTGAATCTCCTCCTTTCGGCCGCCATTTTCTTTTTCTGTAAAAGGCAGCAATGCCAGGGGCTTGCCAAACTTATCCTGATACCATTTGGAGACGACAGCAAACTTGAACTCCGTGTCCATTGTTTTGCCAATAAAGTTCTTTGCCGGCTCGAAGGCAGGAACTTGACTGCGAAATATGATTGCCACTACTAAGAAAAGGAGAACCGAGGCCAAGATCTTGAAGAAGAACACCTCTTTTTTAAATAGCGGATGCCCCTCATCTCTGGATGGTGAAATATAATTATAACCATAACTTTCTTCATCACCGGGCCATAGTAATTGCTGCTCGCTGCTATGTTTCCCAGAAGTTCCTTTTCCCTTTTTTCGTTTGGCTATTCGCCGCCGTATTTCATCAGCTGAAGACCGCGCCATACCCATCAATCCCTTTTTTAACATTTGTACAAGTCTATGAAGGAGATTCACAGAGTATGACTTTCTTTCCTTTACCCATATTTTTTGTATTGAAATAAAAAATGCCTGTCCACATATTTTGCAGACAGGACCATTTACTATGAACGAACACCAAAAAACTTTTTAATTTTTGAAAAGACACCTTTATTAGAATCTTCAAGAGGCTGAAGCGGGATGGATTCACCGAGAATCCTTCGGGCAATATTCCGGTAAGCAATCGAGGCCTTACTGTTTGGATTTAGGGCAATCGGTTCACCATGGTTTGAGGCTCTGATGACCTCATCATCATCAGCAACAATTCCGATTAAGCCAATAGATAAATGCTCCGTAATCTCATCCAGATCAAGCATATCTCCAGTTTTCATCATATGATTTCGGATCCGGTTGACGATTAATTTTGGGGCCTCCAACTGCCTTTCTTTTTCGAGTAGACCAATTATTCTATCAGCATCACGAACAGCTGAAACCTCAGGGGTTGTCACAACGATCGCTTTATCAGCGCCGGCAACCGCATTCTTATAACCTTGTTCAATGCCAGCTGGACAGTCGATAATGACGTAATCGTAATCTTGTTTTAATTCCTCAACCAGCTTCTTCATCTGTTCCGGCCTAACGGCTGATTTGTCAACGGTTTGGGCTGCCGGCAATAAATATAATAAACCATCAAATCGTTTGTCCTTGACCAAAGCTTGATGGATTTTGCAGCGTCCGTCAACCACATCAACAAGATCATAGATGATTCTGTTTTCAAGTCCCATTACGACATCCAAGTTTCGAAGGCCGATGTCTGTATCAACCAGGCAAACTTTTTTACCTTGAAGGGCGAGTGCTGTACCAATGTTAGCGGTTGTAGTCGTTTTACCGACGCCGCCCTTACCGGATGTAATTACGATTGCTTCTCCCACTTTAATGTCCCCCTTCTAATCTCGTTAAATTTGGTCTTAACTGAATTAAAGTTTGTAATCTATCAATTTTGATTTGATGGTTTTCATCCATATACGCACATTCCATTTCCCGCTTTTCAGTCGCCGGAATGAGGTCTGATACAAGGTTAAGAGAATTGTTAATTCTCAGCTGAGTTGGTTTCATAATCGATGCGGCAATTACTGCCTGATCATTTCCATAACAGCCTGCATGGGCGATTCCTTTTAATGCTCCCATAATAAAAATATTTCCACCAGCAATCACAGTACCGCCAGGATTCACATCACCAATCAGCAATAAATCCCCGGGAACCTGCAAAATCTGTCCGGAACGGATAATTTTTGTAACGGTCATTACTTCGTTTTCTGCCCTTAACTGATCGGCTTCGTCCTTTGTAATAACATTTGATACTATATCATCAACTACAAGATTCTTTTTTTTTCGGATTAATTCTTTCAATTCTTCCCGTTGCTCATCCGTTAAATAGCGGTTGCCGACCTCCAGTTTTACGGAGATTGAGTGGTGCTCATCCTGTGTCCCGGTGTTTGCTGAAAGCTTTTGATCTAATTCCAGCTTAAGCTCATCATAGGAACAGCTATCAGCAAAACGGAGAACAAGACCGTCCTTTGTACCTTTTATTGTAACATTTTGCCGTTTTTTCATGGAGAAAAATTCACCTCATAATTAAGAAAGCAATTTCAACACACAGGTTCATAGCACTCTGACCAAGAAGGATAAAAGATGATCTTAATTGAAATTCGACACAAACTGGTTATTTTCCTTTTTTTATCGTGGATTATTCGTCTCTGCCTAAGATTGCGTACTTTTCCATAAACCGTTTCAATGGATAAATAAAGATCAGTAAAAACACGGCGTTAAGCATTAACGTTGGATAGAGTCGCAAATTTAGAAAGCTTAAGATATCAAGATTGGTTACATGAATTAATAAATCCATGGCAAAGACGCCAAACTCCAGTAAGCCGACTCCGATCAACGTAACAAGAAAGGCAACGATAAGATTTGCCTGCAGGACATGCATTATTTTCGAAATTAGATAGGTAACGAAAGGAAAGAGAAACAAATAAATGCCGATGATTTCAATATAGACAATATCAAACACCAGTCCTAGAATGGCGGCATAAATCATTCCTGGTTTCCTGCCAATAAATATGGTCAATAAAAGCACCGCACAGAATAAAAAACGGGGAACAAAAATCCGATTATGCCCCAAAAAGTTCCCGGGTAAAAATTGAATAAATAGACTTTCAAAAATGAACAGGAACAAAAATAAAAGGGGAAGAAGGAATTTCTTCACAATTCCTCCTCCTTCCCGGATGACATATCTTTTTTAGCTGGCTGTGTCATCGAGCGTTTAATAATGATGACATTTTGAATATCATAAAAATCAGCTCCGGGTTTGACTAACGCCGTTTGGTTGAGTCCATATTGGTCAGTTTTTACATCGACAACCTTCCCAATCAAAAGCCCTTCTGGAAAAACACCGCCCAAACCGGAGGTCGTTACCGTTTGTCCTTTTTCAACCTTGGCCCCGGAGGGAATGCTTTTCACTAGAAGCAATTTCTCTTTGTCATCAAATCCTTGGACAAAGCCATATACATCGGACTTTTTCCCTTGGATGACAGCAGATATACGGTTTTTCGGATCCATTGCACTTAACAGCTGTACCGTTGAGCTGAATTGGCTTACACTTTTCACTTTGCCAATTAACCCATTGGCGGTAATCACAGCCATATTTTTCTTAATTCCTTTTAGATTCCCTTTGTCAATAATAATCATTTCATGCCAACGATCAGGATTCCTGCCAATAACAGTGGCTGGTTGTGTTTGATAATCTCGCAAAGACTTCTTTTCACCAAGAATTTCACGCAGTTCATTATTGTCTTTTTGCAGCGCTTGTACTTCCGCTTCAAGGCTGGCCATTTTTTCAACTCGTGATTTTAATTCTTTATTCTCTTCATATGTATTTTGCAAATCCTGGAGATTTTCAAAAAAGCCCGCAATATAGCCAGCAGGCTTTGAAACCAGGGATTGAACCCAACCGGTTGTGTCCTTCACAAATTGCTCCGGCCAGGTAAGCTTGTCTCTCTCCCTTAAAGAAAACCCAATCAATGCCACGAGAACAATAATGCTGACTAACAAAATGATCAGACGTTTATTCAAAAAGAACTGTGGCATTTTGATACACCTCTATTTTTCTAATGGATAGGTTCGCAATTCTTTTTTTCATTTACGATTATCGAATTAACGAGATTCCTTGGCTTTATTTTTAAACAGTTGAATATTATCCAATGCTTTGCCTGTGCCGATGGCAACGCAGTCGAGCGGATTTTCGGCAATCAATACAGGCATTTTGGTTTCTTCGCTGATGACCCGGTCCAAATTCCGCAGCAGTGCACCGCCGCCAGTCAAAACGATACCACGATCCATAATATCGGCGGCAAGTTCAGGCGGTGTCTTTTCTAATGTATTTTTCACGGCCTCTACGATCGAATAGACAGTATCTTTCAACGCAGCTGAAATTTCTTTCGGGGTTATTTCAATCGTTTTTGGCAGACCGGTTAACAAATCACGGCCGCGAATTTCCATATTATCCATACCTTCAGGTTCTCCTGCAGAACCGATATCCATCTTAATTGTTTCTGCCGTCCTGTCACCAATTAACAAATTATAGTTTTTCCTTATATAAGAAATGATCGCTTCATCCATTTCATCCCCCGCTACGCGAATGGATTGACTTGTTACAATTCCCCCTAAGGAAATGATCGCAACTTCAGTGGTCCCGCCGCCAATATCAACGACCATACTTCCGGTCGGTTCCCAAACAGGCAGATTGGCACCTATTGCCGCGGCAAACGGTTCCTCAATGGTATAGGCATCCTTTGCCCCTGCTTGCCTTGTCGCATCAATAACCGCCCTTTCCTCAACTGCGGTAATTCCCGATGGAACACAAACCATGATATAGGGCTTTCCTGAAAAAGGGCCTTTACTCTTCAATGCATTGCGGATCAGGTGCTTCATCATCGCCGCCGTTGTATCAAAATCAGCAATAACTCCATCCTTCATTGGTCTTAAGGCGACTACGTTTCCCGGGGTTCGGCCAATCATATTTTTCGCGTCATTTCCGACAGCAATAATACTTTTAGTATCCGTTTGCATGGCCACTACCGATGGCTCCCGCAGCACAATGCCTTTTCCTTTTATATAAACAAGAGTATTTGCAGTTCCTAAGTCAATTCCAAGATCTTTTGTTCCAAATCCAAACATAATATTGTATCTCCCTTTCTAATCCGAATCACAAAATTTAAAATTACAGGCAATGACTTTTATATCATGTCTTAATTGTAATGATTGTAGTAGCTATTTTTAAGAAGCAGTCCTAAAAAATCATAAACAATATTATAACGCAACATCAAACAAAATCATAGGATTATATATAGCCTTTTTCCTTCAAACTGACAAACTTGTTTTCCCCTATGATGAGATGATCGAGTAAATCAATGCCGATGATTTTTCCGCATTCAACGAGTCGATTCGTTACCTCAATATCCTCTCGACTCGGAGTAGGGTCTCCAGAAGGGTGATTATGCAGGGCAATAACCGAGGCTGCCGACCGCTTTAAGGCTTCGCGGAAGACCTCCCTTGGGTGGACGATTGAGGCATTTAAACTGCCGATAAATATGGTCTGCTTATGAATGACTTGATTTTTCGTATTTAAATATAAGCAAACAAAATGCTCCTGCGTTAAAAAGCGCATATCATTCATCACATATTTTGCCCCATCCTCCGGCGAACGGATCACATAACGGTCATGGAAATTCAAATTGCTGATTCTGCGGCCGACTTCAACCGCCGCCAGAATTTGAATCGCCTTAGCAGGTCCAATGCCTTTAATTTCAGTGATCTCTTCCAAAGTCGCTGATTTCAGCTGCCGTAACCCTTCAAAATGGGTCAGGAGACGGTTTGCCAACTGCAGGACCGATTCATCTTTTGTCCCATTGCGAAGCAGAATGGCAATCAGTTCATGGTTCGAAAGACTCTGTGGTCCATGTTGAATAAAGCGCTCTCTTGGTCGTTCATCCTGCGGAAAATCACGTATCATTAATGTTTTTGTTGCCATTGTTTTTTCCTCCCATTTTGGCCGGGAGTTACTGATAATAAGGTTAGAACGGCAGTTGATAGCCAAGCCGCTTCAGTTCTCGTAAAGTCCTGGAAACAGGCAGGCCGACAACTGTAAAATAGTCTCCATGAATTTTTTTGACAAGCAAACTTCCCAGCTGTTGAATGCCATATGCCCCTGCTTTGTCAAATGGTTCGCCGCTTTTCACATAGGTAGTGATTTCGTTATCTGTTAACTCCCAGAACCATACTTCTGTTTTTTCATAAAATTTGGTTGAGTTTGTCTGCGAGACAATCGATACACCTGTGTAAACATGATGCTGTTTTCCGGAAAGACTGTGTAACATTGAAATAGCTTCCGCCTCATCTGCCGGCTTGCCCAAAATTTGCTCATTCGCCACCACAATTGTATCGGCGCCAATTACATAAGCATCCCGATGCTGGTTAAAAACCGCCCGTGCTTTCCGTTCTGCCAGTTCCATAACGACTTCTTCCGGTGTAAGCTTCGGGTTGTAGCTTTCATCAACTTCGCTGCTGGAAATTGCAAATGTTAAGTGGAGATTTTCTAGAAGTTCTTTTCGCCGTGGAGAAGAAGAGGCTAAAATGAGGTTTTGCATGTCATCACCTTACCTTTTTGCGTTTAAAGGGAGATACAACTCAATCGTATCAAAAATCGTCGTCGCAAACAATTTTTATATCATTAAATTTTGATGAAATTTGTAAAATTATACAGGTATTTTTCCGTGAAAGTATTTTTCCACCTAAGAAAAGTCTGCCCGGACTGGACAGACCTTATGGAGAAATAATTTCCCGGAAAATATTTGTGTGGCAATGACTCTGGCGAAATGACCATTCAGAGAGAAAAATAATATGCCACGAAGTTTAATAAATGCTGCTGGGCATCAGTTAAATTTTTTTCATCCTTCGCTGTTTCATACTGCTTTACTTTTTCATATGCTGCCGTTAATTCCTGGTTTATTTTTTTGATCTTTTCGTTGTTCATGTCAGCAGCCTTTAATTGTTTCTTAACGTCTGCCAATTTACCAGCAGATTCGGGTGGAATCTCATTGGTCAACAGTGCACTTGAGGTCGCTAGAGAAAGTGTTTGGTAGATGGATGGGACAGATTCAAAAAAGTTTTTTTCCGTTTTAGTTAAGCCGGTAATATTTTTCGCGTCCAATAATAGCGGCTTGGCAAAAACATCGGCGACACCGTTTGCTTTATAGTGGGCACCCAGTGATTTGGCGTTTTCAATTGAATCGGCAAGACCCAAAAACAAATAAAACTTGCCATCGAGATCGATTGATTGTGATGGAATATCAATCGAAGCAAGTTGTTGACTCGTCTCCTCAGCACCAGTCTTGGAAGCAAAAACACCTCCCTGAATTACGAATATGGTTTGTTGTTTATTGGCGGCCGCAGTCGTTTTTGCTGTCGTCTTATTCGTTTTCTTTGGTCCCGACTGCGCCTCATCGACAGCATTTTGTTGGGGCACTACCTTTTCGGCAGGCTGGCCATTTAATAGCTTAAGCATGAATATACCAATCGTTGAGCCAATTAAAACTGCCAATAGAGCGGTAATAAAAATGGTTCGCAGCGGGCGGCCGTTTTTCTTTTTATAATAGCTTGAAAAGGAAACCGTCTTTTTGACGCCTGCTTTTTTAGGATCATTACTCTTCCCTTTGCCGCCTGTAGCATGGAATTTTTCACGATCATTCTCCAATGATTCGGGAATGATCCAATCAAAACTTTCATCCTCTGATTCATGTGCCGCTGCTGTTTCCAGCAAATGATCGTCTTTTTTATCCGTTTGAGGCCATTCTACTATTTTGGAAGCTGTCGTCTTCATCGGCTTAAGCCCACCTTTTCGAAGTTCGTCCTGATAGGCTTTATGGTTTTCATTTATTTTAATTGTGATGGTACTGCCTTTTTTAGGCTTGTCCACATTCGCCTGCTCCTTTCGATAAAGATAGCTGATTGGTTTCATCCTATCATAACGGGCAAAAAAAATAACAAGACTTTTGTCGTCTTGTTATCGTAGACTTTCGCCAAAATTTTTATTTATCCCGCCTTAACGGGCAGTAAGACCCCTACCTCGGGGAGTCCAAGTCTACAAGGAATCTAGGTGGGGGATCAACTGCCCGTAAAGGTCCGATTGGTTCAACTAACCATCAGTGGGGGATGAAGAACCCCCCACTGATGGAAGTTTCACTTTATTGGAACTGATTAGCTCGACGGACAATTTATTAAAGGGAACAGGGGTGTTTTCCCCTTGATAGGAGCATAAATTTCTTTTTGTTCCTTGAAGGCAAACAGCATCGATTTTTTGGCCCTTTACAACGACATATGTTTGATCAGTTGGCAATAAGTAATCATTCGTATCAGGATCTTTAAACTCATCGATAAAATCAGAATCATAGAGCATTTTATAGGTAATCTTGCTCGGAAAACTATCATGTACACTTTCTTGTCTTAAAAATAAATTAGCTGCCTCTTTTAAGGCAAGTGCATTCGCAACAAAGGCCCGGTCTTTTGAATCTTGTATGACTCTTGAAATCGAGATTATCGCAATGGCAGCAACAATTCCCAAAATGACCAGGACTGCGAGCAACTCAATTAAAGTTAATCCTTTTTCATTAAAGCGCAATCGTTTTTTCATTCACAGGACCCTTTGTTCTTCCAAATGATTTAAGGTTCTTGATCGTCTTCTTCAGCTAAAAAGTCACTTAATGGATTTTTTTTATTTGAAACTTTAGGAACATCAATAGGCGGCAGATCTTTCTGCAGGTCAACCAGTTCAGGGTCATAATAAGCAGTCAAGACAGCCTCAAATTTTAGCGGTGAGGATGCTTGTTCGACTGAGACCATTTCTTCCTGACCGGTAAACTTAAGTTGGTCAATTTTGATAATCCTTTTTAAAGACTTGATTTCCTCCAAGAACTTCTCCATCTCAAAATAACTATTAGCTTCCCCTGATAATAAAATCGATGTTTGTTTCATTCCGTTAGGCAATGTTTTATCCGTTGCCGTTGCTTTTGATGTTGACGCTGAACTGCTATTGCTCTGCGTTTTTTGCGCTGTATCATTAGTAGCAGCTTGGATCGCATCTTGTCCAGAACTATTTAGTTTCGTCTCAATAATATTCGCCCCGGAAATAATTTCTGCCTTTTCTATATCCAATAACAATTGGTCAAGCATTCGTTTAACAGGTACTTGCTGTTGCAATTCCATTGAACTGACAATTGTTTGATTACTTGTTTGTTTAAGTTTATTTTGATAGATCGTTAATTCTTGGTTTGTCATTTTTAACTCTGACTTTTTTTGATCTAAGTTGGTATTAATTGGAATGATGTAAACGTAGTAGGCAAGAACAGCTAATAATCCAATGACGATCAGTCCCAGGATGAAGCCAAGCGTATGTTTTTTGGAAAACTCGAGGGTCATGGGGTTGCGCCCCCTTCCTCTTTATTATCCGTTTTGGTACTGACTTTTTTTAATAACGGAATATTCAGGTCGATTTGATATTCCGCCTGATAACGAGGTACGATCTCTCCCTCTGTTACCGTTTGATCCTGGGTACTATTCTGGTTATTCGCTAACTGCTTAAGATCAGTCTGATTTACATCATTAATCACCGCATCCGTGATCCAAGGATATTTTAAAATTGAACTTAAATAGTAGGCAGCATCCGTTTTTGTATCAAACTGAACCTTTTGGGTGATTTTGCTTTCCTCGTTCAATTCAAATTCAAGAATAAATCCCCGTTGTGGCAGAGCACTCGTCAGTTTCTGTAACACATAAACGATATTATTGGGCTGATCCTTTGCCCATTTAATGACAGTTTCCAACTTCACCACTGAATTGGAGGATTGGTAGCTTTTTAATTTCTGCTGCTGTATCTCGAGGATCTTTTGATTCATGGTTACTTGTTTATCCAAGGTGTTCAGTTCTTCCTTTTTTCCGTTTAGATAAAAGCTGAAGCAAACAAACAATATGATGAGCAGAAACAAAAAAATCCCTGCCATCACATAAATGGCGATATTCTTTTCATCTTTTTTTGGCAGCAGGTTAATTTCAACTAACATCATTACACCTCTTTTAAACCTAACCCCATATTTAGATGAAATTGGGCGGGTACCGGCTCAATGCCTGTATGTTTTTTTAGAAGATCGTTGATTTTTAAAACGGGAATCTCAAATCTTTCCTTCAATTGGGCGAATATTTCATCTAGCCAAGGATGGTCTCCATCGAGAATAATTTGTTGGACTCGCTGATTCCCCTGTTTCAAGGAATATTGATAAAAATTCATCACCTTTTCCATTTCACTATACATATCGATTAATCCATTTAGGACTTCCTGTTTGTCGCCGATAAAATCAAAGGTGATGAAGGAATCTTTTTTCTGGGTGTAATTCCATTTTTCTCTTTCGATATCGATATACAAATGTCTCATAATAACCGGGATATTATTTTCAAAGATACATACATTTGCCGATTGTAAATCGACTTGGACAATTAAGTATTGATGTTGTAATTTTGGGCGGTCTTGCAAATGAAACAGAAGTCTGTTGATCGCAAGGGCAGAAATATCAGCGGCAATCGGTTTCAACCTTGCTTTTTCAAATAGATCCGTATATTCTCTTACTTTATCTTCTGGCGCGGCAAATAGTAAAATTTCATTCGCCTTTTCTTCTGTTTCTTTTGTGTGGTCTAACAGGTAATAATCAAATACTGGTTCGTCAAATGGCAAGTGAATACTTGAACCGATTTCCATATATAAATATCCCCTTATTTCATCTTCTTGGATATCATGTGGAATGGGTATTTTACGGATAACGATATAAGGGTCTGGAACAATAAATCGGACTTGTCTCTTGGCCATTTTCCATTCGGCAACACATTGTTCTAGAATCGTCGCTAACGTATCAAAATCGAGTATTTTGCCCTCTTTGATCAAACCATTGGGCAAATAATACTCGCCCATCCTTTGAATGGCAAGCGGCTGAGTTTGTTTAAGCTCGACAAACCGGATGGCATGATCTTTTATGGTCAAATTGACCGTTTTATGTTTTCCGATCATCAAATTGAATGCCATGTTGAAAACTCCTTAAAAAAAATCAATATACCATTGCAGGATTCTTTCGCCGAAGAAATAGGCGGTGATGGTGCCCAATCCGATATAGGGTCCAAAGGCCATCGGCTTGCCTGTTTTTATCTTGCCAATCACCATGCCAGCTAGTCCAAACACAGCGCCGAAAAGGGTAGACAAAAAAAAGGCGATGAGCAAGAGCTTCGTTCCAACGGCAAGTCCGATGACGGCGAACAGTTTAATATCTCCGCCTCCCATGCCGCCTCTGCTGATAATCGCAATCACAAGCAGTAAGATAAAACCGGCTGCAGCGCCGGCAAGCGAGTCCCACCATGGAGTAAGTGGCAGGAAGAATCTCTCTGCTACCAATAGTAGCGTGAAGACGATGAGAACCTTATCAGGAATGATCATATAATGGACATCGGAAACAAAGACAATCACCATTAACGAGATCAGGGTCCAGGCGATGATCAGTTCATAGGACCAGCCGATGATCAGCGGAGCAGCTGCGAACAAAAGCCCTGTCAGCAGTTCGACAATAGGATAGAAGGGCGAAATCGGCGCCTTGCAGCGCCGGCATTTCCCCCTTAATAATACATATGATAAAACTGGAATCAGCTCAATCGCTGATAACGTATGGTTACAGTTTGGACAATGCGACCGCGGTTTGACGATGGATTGGTTAACTGGTATCCGCAGGCCGACTACGTTGTAGAAGGAACCTAATACGGTGCCGTAAATAAAAACTAGTAGATTAATCAAGATCTATTCCTCAACTTAAAGGTTAATTACTTATCGTTAGATTCGTACCACTATCATTTATTCCCTTAATCGTAGCATTTGTGAACTTAACTGTTTGTTTTCCTGCTTTTACAGTTGCTGTTATTGAGTAAGTAACCTTATTGTTGTTATCTACACTAACATTTACAGTATAATTATCAATTTTTGTGCTTTCAACAAATGAGGCTAGGTCATCTGTAGTAGTATTACCATCTGCCCCCGTAACTTTTTTTAATTGTATTGTTTTAGTATCGTCAATACCGTTTGAGGCTACATATGTCTTAGCAGCATTTAAAATTTGGATCGCATCAGACTTAACAGCATCCACTTTCGATTTCTGAATAATCCCACCAATAGCTGGAATCGCAATTGCTGCAATAATCCCCAAAATAACAATAACCGCTAGTAGTTCGATCAATGTTAACCCTTTTTGGTCTTTCAATCTTTTCCCTACTTTTTGTAACATACCCATTCTCCTTTAATAGTCAATTTGGATTATGACCTTTGTCATACAACTATATTATACTAGATTAGCAAAATAATAGAAATTGAATTTTTTTGAAAAATTTTGATTAACCAACATGTTGGAAAATATCAAACATCGGTACCAAAATCGAGGTGACAATCGTCCCGACTAAACCAGCCAAAACAACAATCATCAGCGGTTCCATCAATGATTTTAGCCGATCGGTGGCACTTTCAACTTCTTTTTCATAAAAATCAGCTACTTTTGCCAGCATTAAATCAAGTGTACCTGACTGTTCCCCGATAATAATCATTTGTGTTACCAGAGGTGGAAATGCCCAGTGCTGCTTCATCGGGTCTGTTAGTGAATGTCCATGTTCCAACGAATTCCGTGACTTTTCGATCACCCTTGCGATTACTTCATTTTCCACAATCGTCTCGACAATGGACATCGCTTGTAAAATCGGCACGGAGCTTGAAAATAACGAGCTTAATGTCCTTGTCATCCGGGCGATTGCCGCCTTCTGCAGCATTTTTCCGAAAATCGGCATTCGCAATAAGAAATAATCCAGATAATATTTTGTTTTTTTATTTTTCTTGATCGCCATAATCGCTGTGGCAAACGCTAAGAAGATGAAAATGACCAGCCACCAAAACTTTTGCATGAAATCGCTGGCACTCAGCACAAACCGGGTAATCGCCGGCAGTTCCCCGCCAAAATCTTTGAACATATCAACAAACGTCGGCACTACATTGACCAAAAGAAAAATGACTACACCGACAGCAATAATCGCAACAGTGAGGGGATAAGCAAGTGCCGAGACAATCTTTTGCTTTGTAAAGTGTTGCTTTTCAAAGTGCACTGCCAGCTTTTCCAGCGTCTCATCCATATTTCCCCCGGCTTCCCCAGCCCTAATCATATTGACAAACATATTGGAAAATATTCTTTTATGTTTTTCGGCTGCAGCCGATAATGGATGACCCTCACGTAAATCTTGTTCTACTTCGAGTAACACCTTTTTAAGCGATTTACTTTCTGTTTGTTCTGCCAAAATAGCGGTCGCCTCGACGATTGGAACTCCTGCCCTGATCAAGGTGGCGAATTGCCTTAGATAAATAACAAAATCTTGCAGTTTAACAGGGTTGCCCAATGTTAACTCTTTGGTGAAGAAAGTTTCCGGCACTTCATTTATTTCCAACACTCTGATTCCCTTGTCTTTCAGCTCAAGCAATGCTTCTCTTCTGGAAGACGCGGTTATCACACCTGACTTTTTCCCTTTTTTATCACGTCCGCTGTATTTAAATCGCGCCATCTTATTCCACCTTTTCCTGTAAGAACGGAACAACTGCTTCTTTTGCGATTGCACCTGACTGCAGTAAGTCTTTAATATTCATTTCCAGCGTTTGCATTCCTGAAGCTCTTGAAGTCTGCATGACATTGGCAATTTGATGAATTTTATCATTTCTGATCAGATTGGCAACAGCAGAATTATTGACTAAAATTTCGGTAGCTGCTCTTCTTCCTTTTCTGTCGGCAGTTGGAAACAGCCGTTGTGAAACAATCGCTACGAGAACAGAGGCAAGTTGAATTTTGATTTGTGGCTGCTGTGAAGGCGGGAATACGTCGATAATGCGGTTAATCGTTGCTGGTGCACTGGATGTATGTAATGTTCCCAAAACCAAATGCCCCGTTTCAGCTGCCGTAATGGCCGTTTGGATCGTTTCCAAATCCCGCATCTCACCGACCAGAATAACATCGGGATCCTGCCTTAACGCTGCCCTTAATCCATTCGCAAAGGTTTCCGTATCAAACCCTACCTCCCGCTGGTCAATAATACAGTTTCCATGCTTATGTAAATATTCAATCGGATCCTCCAGCGTGACGATATGTTTTCTCTGTGTTTGATTCATAAAATTTAGCAATGCCGCCAATGTCGTCGATTTTCCACTGCCCGTAGGACCGGTTACCAGCACGAGTCCATGTGGGCGATCAGCAATTTTTTTGATGATAGCTGGCAAGTCCAGTTCGTCAAGTGTGGGAATCCGTGTTGGAATCACGCGAATCGCCATCGCGATACAGGTACGTTGAAAGTAGGCATTGACCCTGAACCTTGAGACCCCTGGCAGTCCATAAGAAAAATCAAGCTCTCCTTTTTCCTTAAATCTTTCCCACATCCCGCTGGGGACAATTGCCTTTGCCATTTCTTCGGTATCAACAGGAGTTAGCGGCTCTTTGCCAAGTCTTTTTAATTCACCATTGATTCTTACAATCGGCGGAACCCCAACTGTCAAATGAATATCCGATGCCTTTACATCAAACCCGGCTTTAAGCAGAAGGTCAATTTTACTCTTCATTTTGAAAACTCCTAATCAGGGATGGCCACTCTTAAAACTTCTTCAGTGGTGGTAATTCCTTGTTTTACTTTTAATAGACCATCATCAATTAAAAAAATTGTTTTATTTTCCAAGGCTAATTCGCGAAGTCTCGAAAACGGCTCGCCATTCATAATGACCCGCCGCATCCGATCATCCATCACTAACACTTCATGAATCCCAATCCTGCCCTTATACCCCGTCATATTACAGGAAGCACAACCTTTCCCGCGGGTAACTTGGTCAATTTTCAACCCTCTTCTGGCAAAAATCTCAATTTCCCGCTTTGTCGGTTGCTGTACTTCGGCACAATCGCGGCACACTCTTCTCACCAGCCGCTGCGCCACGATTCCGCTAATAGAAGAGGCCACCATAAATGGTTCTACCCCCATGTCGATTAAACGGGTAATCGAGCCAAGAGAATCATTCGTATGAAGTGTGCTTAGAACAAGGTGACCAGTTAACGAGGCACGAATGGCAACTTCTGCTGTTTCTGTATCCCTAATTTCCCCAACCATAATAATGTTGGGATCCTGACGCAAAATAGAGCGCAGACCGGCCGCAAATGTCAAGCCAACATTCGAATTCACTTGAATTTGATTAATTCCTTCAAGCTGGTATTCAACAGGATCTTCAACCGTAATAATATTGACCTCTTCACTATTTAATCGATTCAAGGCAGCATAAAGGGTTGATGATTTTCCTGATCCGGTTGGTCCAGTTATGAGAATAATACCAGTCGGTTTTTCAATTAATCGGATAAATCTATTTAAATTTACTTTATTAAATCCCAAACTATTAAGATCGTTTAAGGCCGATCCTAAATCCAATAATCGTAAAACAATTTTTTCACCATAAATAGTAGGCAAAGTGGAGACACGAATATCAATTGGATGAAAATCGAGATTCATCTTGATCCGCCCATCTTGAGGAATCCGATGTTCGGTTATATCCATGTTCGCCATAATCTTAATTCTTGCTGTCAAAACACTTTGCATATGTTTTGGCAGACTTCTTTCTGTTCTTAAAACACCGTCAATCCGATTTCGAATAACAACTTTCGTATCATGTGGATCAATATGAATATCGCTGGCCTTTGCCGTTGCAGCATTGGAAATGATTTGATTCACCAGTTTAACAATGGGTGAATCCTTATCAACAATTTTTTCTTCCTCTGATTGGACAGACGGCTCACGGTCAAGTAATAAATCTTCAAACCCCTCATCCATGTCATAATACTTGTTTATTGCCCGAAGAATATCGTCTTTAGTGGCAATGGCCGTCTCAATATGAAATCCCGTCGATAGCCTTAAGTCATCGATCGTAATAAAATCCATTGGATCCGCCATGGCAACTAAGAGCTTTTCCCCTTCTTTTTTCAACGGAATAATTAGCCGCCTTTTGGCTATTTCTTTTGGAACAAGGGAAAAAAGGCTTGGGTCAAAAGGATAGCGGTATAAGGTAATATGAGGAATTCCCAGTTGGAACTCCAAAACCTCAATCAACTGCTGTTCCGTTATAAACCCTTTTTGGATCAAGACGTCTCCAATTTTTTGTTTTGGATTTTTATCTTTTAAGGCCATTTGTAATTGTTCTTCGGTAATTAATCCTGCTTCAATCAGTAAATCTCCAAGCCTCTTTCGCGTTTGAATCATCATAACCCCTGCTTTTTTTCTTATTTTGCAGCTTCATTCGGTTTTCCCCATAAATCACCAGAGTTTCTAGCTTCATTTGTGGTTTGATCAGAATTTTTTGTCCCCTGATTACTCTGACCCTTCCCGGTCTTTTGATCCGTTTCGTTAGAAGAATCCGCTGAATTTCCATTTTCTTTATTGCCGTTTTTCGTTCCGTTATTTCCTGTATCAGCGTTCTCTGTTCCGGTAACTGTTCCGTCCGCGTTCGTTTCTGAAGTTTGCTGCTCGTTTACTAATAAACTATGAAACACAAGCCGATTTATCGGGAGATAGAAATCTTCCGCAAGCAGCGTTTTTTCGAGGGTATTTCCATCCTCATCAACCTTGTACCGGTATACTTTAACAAGAATACCCTTCTTTCCCTGTGTTTTCACTATTTCACGATTGAACGGAAGTTTAGCATCATATTGAACTACCGTCTTAGGCTGAAATGTTTCTTTATCCTTCAACAATATGTCATAGGTATAACTAAATGGTTGCCCTTTTAATGAAACATAAAATAAATTGTTAATTATTTTAAAATTCAACTGATATTTTTGATTATTTGGATTGGTCACAACAAAATCCATATGATTATTTTGATCGACCTTTGCCTCATATCCAGCCTCTGCATATGCCGGAAGTTCCCTGCTAATATGCCTTTCTGTAATCAAAAAATTCGTCGGAAGAATCGTCTTATAAATGGCCGTTGCGATCATACTTAAACTATTGCTTGAGTAGTTCTTTAGATGATTTTTTTCAAGAAACTCCATGAGTGAGAATGATGATTCAGGCATTATTTCAATTTGCGGGAATTTCTCTGTCCAATCCATTAATTCAAAATCAGTTTCACGGTATGGAATGGTTGACTCAGAAATAACTTTATCCGGCTGCTTTTTAACTAAATAATTGTTTAACGGAATCGTATGCGTTCCCGTGCTAAGCAGCGAGGCATATCCAATTAAATCTGTTTTGATTCTGGTTAAATCAACCGCCCGTTCTTTTGATAAGTCTTTTGATAATTTCTCAAGAAACGCTGCTAAACTTTGATTGTTTAGGTCGACCTGCAACTCTGTCTGCTGACCATTTTTGGCTGATTGAAGAGATTTTTCTAATTGAAAGTGAAAAAGATTCAAATTTATTTTTGATGATTTTTCATTATAGACCACGATTATTTCTGTCTTCTCCGACCAGTTCTTTTGTTTTTCTTTAAGTTTTGAAAGGGCTTCTGCTGGATCTAAACCAGAAACATCAATCGTACCTATCTTAGTATTGCCAGCAAACTGATCCACTTTACCGAAAAAGCGGTCATAGCCCATTGCCCCATATGTTGAAAAACCAAAAATAAATAGTGAACAGGTGAACAAAGCCAAGAAAAACTTCCATTCTCGAGGATTTCTCATATTGAGTTCCTCCTACCACTATGCCTGTACATTCATGGATATTTCCACTAATACATTGGGCCCTTCCTTCTGAGCCTTTTTAATATCATCAGGGTTTAATACGGTTCCCTGTTTAAAAAGAAGGTTTCCATTTGCATCAAATATGTCTTTTAAAAGCATTTTTCCATTTAAAATTTCGATTTGCTTCTCCTTTAAGGCCGCCATATCTAAATCATCATTTAGGGGGGGTTCGGGCATTCCGGTCTCATTCAGCAAACTCTCGATAGAATGCTCATTCAAGTGATCGCTAGTTTCTTCAGCTTGTTCTGGTGTACTGTATTCAGGGTCAAGTTCGGCAGCTGCTTCTAAAAAATGACTGCCAGAATCTTCTTTCACAATAATAATATCTTTTCCGAATGTGAGGACGTATTCCGCATGTAATGCAACCTGTTTTCCTGCAATCTCCAATTCCATGCCAAGAATACTGCCTGTATTTTCATCAACGAAATATTCCATAACGGTCCCTAAAAGCTCGCCTTTTCTCGTCATGACTTTCGTATTAGATATTTTTATTTTTTTGTTTACAAGCTGGTTTGTGATCGGAATCTCATTTAAATCAATGATAGCATTTTCACTTTCGACGGTAACCGCATATTCGCCAATTCCGACCACCTTTTTAAACGGAATCGCCTTAATACTGACTTGCCAATCTTCATTGTCAATCGTCAAAAAATCGATGGAGCCTTTTTCAGGATTAATGACTAAAGATTTCACTTTACCTACTTCAATACCATCTGAAATACTAATAATTGGGAGCCCAGTAATTTGGGAGCTGCTTTTCATTTATTTCACCACACCTAATCTAAAAAATTTCACTTACTCCATTATAGCTGATAATATACTCTATTTTATAACAAATTTCGTTATTTTTTTGAATAAAGTGATTTAAAAAATTGTATTTCTTGTAATAATATGGGGTACTCTGCAACTTTTTCTTCTAATTGATCTAACAGCGGGTATAGTTTTTCAAATTGTCTATTCGAAATATAATGCTGAATTAATAAAGTTGCAAAAGTATAATACTCGGAAATCGGTAATTTCGGATGTAAATATTCAATGATCATTTGCTCATACTGATTGGGATCCATAAATTTTTGGGCAAGTTGGATTTGCGATATCATCGTAATAAAGAGCTGTTTTTGAAGAGTTTCTTGCTGCAGCTCTTGTTCCAACTCGGTATCATCCTCTAATTCCAAATCGATATCATGCGCTTGCTCCAATTGGGCTTCACGTTCTTGTTCCGGTTGGGTATCATGCGCTTGCTCCAACTCGGTATCAGGTTCAATGGTTTCAACTAGCATTTTTTGTTCAGCCAACAAATCTTCAACCTCTGCCTGAGCCCTTTCATTTCCAGCTGCCACTTCTTTCATCGATAACAGGGGAGCACTTTCAGTCGAATGGTTTAATAATTCCTCCATATCAAATGAATAGGAATCGCCCAAATCTAACAACTTCGGGCCAGCAGTTGATTCTTGAACCGGATGTTCCGCAGGAAGTTCACTAGCAGCGGAGGCCTCTCCATCTTCTAAAATCATTTGCTCCAGTTCCGCCATGTAATGATGCGACGGTGATTCTAATGGTTCATCAGCTATTGTGACCGGCTGAATCACCTCACTATGATCTTGATCGGGCTCTTCAGCTTCAATGACTTCATCTGTTTCAGCTCGATCTTCGGTTGAGAATTCAGCGATGAATCGACTTACATCATTCTCGCTTTCCATCGATTCAACAAATGATTCGCTCGCATCCTTTCGATCGATTGTTCCATCAGACAGACCTTCATGTTCAAGTGATTCTAATGGAATAGGTATTTCCTCATCATTTTCGTCCAAGTCCGTCGTTAATAACAGGGCGTCAGTTTCATTTTTTTCCTTTTCAATCGTGACTTTCGCTGTTTGATCCACTGGATTCTTAGTCAGGTCATTTTGTCTCCCTTTTTCACTATCAGTTGAATTCCCTTCTACTTCCTCAATAAAGGTAACTGACTCCAATTTCTTATACCCTAAAATAAACGTAAGCATTACTAATAATAAAAGGATGAGGTAGGATTGCCAAAGGGCCAGGACAGCCTTTGAAGCCAAACCAATTAGCGCAATTGTGAACGAAAACCCTAAAATCAATAATTTACCTTTTGTGGTGAAATCCCATCTTAAAAAGAACAGGACGGGAGCAAGGATCACAATTGAGAGTAACGCAAAAATTAACTCAGTCATGGAGTTTCTCCTTTTCAAATAGTATAAAAGAATGATTCATTCGACAAAAACATCATATTCTCAGAAAATTTCTTCCGATATTGACACATAGTTACAAAATCCTACTTAAAAATATTGTATAATAATCTTGGGATTTTTAAAAGAAGGGAGAAAATATGAAGCTAAGAAATTATTTATCTGGTACAAATGGCCTAACTATAATTGAAGTATTACTTTCGCTAACGATTTTAGGAATTATTGTCTTGGGAGTTATGCAATTTTTTACGCAGGCTTATTCTTTTACAAATTCCAATCAAAATAAAACGGTAGCGATTAACGTTGCCCGAAATGCCATGATGTACATGGAAAAACAAAATTTTATTGAAACAAGAGAAAATTTTAAAAATCATGCTTCCGCATCCCTTTTTATATGTCATGATGAATATCAACTAGTTTGGAGTAAGGAGACAACGCCAGCTGGATGTACACCAATTTCGATTAATAATATCGACTACAATGTAACGATTACTTCTACAGATGAGGATAATCAATCCTTTATGATTCCATTAGCAGTAAAAGTTGGGTGGGAAGTTAATAAAAAACCAGATTCTACCGAACTCAAAGGGGCTTTAAAAAGTGAAGATATTCGATGAAAAGGGAATTACGCTAATTGAATTATTGGCCGTTTTCACACTTTTAATGATCGTTTTGCCGGTTATTTATGGTGTGCTCACATCAGGATTAAAGCTTTACAATAAAATTCAAATTGAAGGACAACTCCGGGATGATGCTGATTATGCTGTCACCATGATCATGAACACCTTCTATTCCTATCCCTTTGATGAGGTAAAGAAGTGTGGGAACAACTGCATTGAACTGGTTGATAATCAATACACCAAAATCCAACAAGTAGATAAGAGAAGCTTTTATGAAGTCAAACAGCATGAAGATCGAGATACTGATACGACTACGAGTAAAATCATTACGTTTCTGAAAGATGCGGATGGAAATCAAATACTTGAGATCGACGGAAAAAGATTTGATGATATTTCGCACTTTAGCAATGTCAACATGACCTATACATGTAATGACAATCAGGACCATTCGCAACCAGCTGATGGAGGCTGTAAGGCGGGGATGGTCAAGATTGAATTAGAATTAAATCATAGTCGATTGGAAAAACCTTTCAAATTAACAAGTCAATTTGGCTTTTAAGGGGGGAAGTTTCATTGATTCATAACCAAAAGGGGAACGCACTGATAACCGTACTTCTCATATCATTAGTATTTACCATCATCGGTTTGGCGATCATTTCCTCCTCAATCAGTGGTACAAAACGGACAGAAAACCGAAAAACGGATATTGATGTATCTTATAACGCCATAAAAGTGGTTGGTGACATTACAACCAATATTACGAATAAACTAAATACCCTATCGCTAAAATCGTATATGACGCGATCAGGCGGGCAAACAACGATTGATCCTACATTCGATCCAAAGCTTCAAGAGCTCTTAAAAGATTCATTAACTAAAATAACAGACAACGAAAAAGCAAAAATAGAATGCCTTAGTCTCGTGGATGAAAGCGGCGCGAGCGCTTCTGAAATTATTGGATCGTCTGGCTCCTGTGTTAACGATTTAAGCAAGTTTTCTAGTTATCAGATTAACAAGGACAATGATTTTACGAGAGTGTTTGAGATTGTGCTTGTCACGAAAAATCCAAACAAGAATGAGGGTAAAATTCAGCGAACAATTCGCAAACGCTTTATTCTCTCCCCGCTGCCGAGCTTTTTAAAATATGCCGTTGGCTCTTACGGTGAAGGGAATGATTTCGGTCTGGTGTTAAACGGTTCACCGAATATTTACGGGAATGTTTATGCTAATCAATTAACGATCAGTGAAAATGCGAATTATCAGCTTAGAGATGGATCTGATAAAACATCCGCTACACCGATGCCTTCCATTAATGGGGATCTCTATAGTTCGACGGCAAATTTACTGCCAATTGTAAAGGAAAAGGAGCATTTTTATAAAGGAGAAATTCCTGAACTTAAGAATGACAGTCAATTTATTAATATTAATTTTCGGGAATCATTCGATAATCAAATGAATGATATACTTGTGGAAGGTGGTTTAGGATTGTCCTGGGACGGGGATCGGGGTGCTTTTCAAACAGATTTGCTGGATCGTATTAATGCTCAATACACGGAAAATAATCGGCCGCTATCAGATTTCGGAATTATTAAAAAAGATGGGAAAGAGGCCCCGATTAATCTGCCAAATGGAGTTACTACAGCGAAGGACAGCTATATTATGGGAAGCACACCGCCTATAGTTGATCCGATTAGCGTCAATGGTGACTTGGTCATTATGAGCAGTGGTAATGATATTACATTAGATCAACAGCTCGTTGTAAAAGGAGATCTTTATATTGTAAGCTATCAAAATATTAACTTAAGCAATATTTATGTGACTGGTGATATTCATATTGTTAACTTTGGTGGTACGATTCTGCTAAATGGGAATATCGTTGGGGCAAACAATATAGATATAGAATCCAGTGGAAATAGCGGACAAATAGAAGTAAATGGTGTAGTCATTTGTGGAAATAAATTAACTATGGGAGCCAGCGCAAATAATGACATTATCGTAAATGCCGATATTCTAGCCGGTAACAATATTATGATTAAGCCAATTGATACTTCTATAAATATCAACAAGAACATTGCGACAGCCGGCTCGCTGACCATTAATGGTAATGATGAATTAGCGGTCAAGCCAATAATAAGTGAAAATGATGAGGTTATTTTCGACTCGGTTGTCTATGTTGAAAATGAAGCATCGATTTCTAATGTGAACATCCTTGGCACAAATGATAATGAAAAACAATTAATCTTATTAGCCAATGGTAAGTTAACGATTACAAGGATTAATGAATTTAAAAATTTCCAACCTTCTAAAGAAAGTGCAAAACCTTATTTACCTGAGAAAGAAAATACGATTAAACCTTTAAAAGCCTTTTTCTATACGGAATCGAATGCCATCCTCTATGGTGTTGGTTCGCTCTTTTATATTGATGGCGGACTTTTTGCCAAGGACAGGCTAGAGATCAATGCAATTCGGGGGGAAGTCACAGATATAAAAGATTTACCACCAAGTCTTACTCAAACAGATATGTATTCCCGTTTTATTGTCAATTATAATAGCGACATACTCCTGCAAAGAATAGAGGCCCTGCCGATTGTAGACCATCTGCAAATCTATTCAGATGAACTAATTGTAGAGTAAAAAACTCGTTCCCGAACAAAGGGAACGAGTTTTTTATTACCAACGGCCTGCGCCATCTTCACCATTATCATCAGACGGCTGATCACTGTTTACTACTTCGAATAATGCGGAATCACTTGGCTCGCTGCCGTCTTTTTGTTTCACTGCCGTTGCCTTTACCGTTGAATAACCGATGTCTTTAGCGATAATATACCAAGTTCCATTTTCTTTTGTAACCGCCACTTTATCTTTCATGGTGGTTGTTACATCAGCTATCGCCTTATTGGTGGCATTGGCTGGATTGAAAATCAGTAGATCTTCGACTGGGATCTTTTCATTCTTAGGAATTTTAAATACAGCCTTTTTAAATTTAATTTCTTTTAAGGCGACATATGGATCTTTTACATGAATCGGAACCGTAACGGTAATATCGGAACCATCTTTAGGTTTAATAATTAGTACCGTAGTACCTTCCTTTACACCAAATATTTGATTTGCATCCAATAAGTTTGCAACTTCCTCATTAGCTATAGAAATAGTTAAGTCTTTATTGGTTGCATCATTTGGAAGGATCGTCACTGTAAATTCAACCGATTTACCTACTTCAACCTCAATTGGATTCGGGGCAACCGAGACAGATTCAATTTTCTTTAAAATCTTAATGGTTTTTGTAATCGGCTGATTATCTAAAGCAAACCCGCCTTCAGCTTTAATCGTGATAGTATTATCTCCTGATTTTGTTATCGGAATAACATCATTCGGATTAAATTCTACCCATGGCTGTTGATTAATCGAGTAGTAATACTTCACTTCTTTACCCGGAATCAGTTTTGATAATTTCACATCGACAAACTCATTGGCTGTATCCCCGGAATTATATTGCTTACCGGTGTCTTTTCCTTTGAGCTCAAAATCAGGTTTTAAATGGATGGTTGCTGTTTCGTCATCAAAATAGGTAATGATGATCGATGTACCATCTTGACCGAAAACCATTTCCTTAACAGGTTTGTTTTTCAAACCATAATTATTTGGAAAATCTGTTTGGGAAATTGTGTTCTTTAATGTATCATTTATTTTTGTAATGATTCCAAACGAATCTCCTTCATATATGATATCAGGAAACTGATTCAATCTAACCTTCATATTAATGACCTGATTGGAGGCAGGAATAGAGGTCTCTTGTGTTTGCGTAAACCTGCTATCTTTAAATTGCAAAATGGCTTTTGGCATCACGGTATTACTCAGTGCCCAATCAGCTTGTAAATTAAGAACCGCAGGAACTTGGGTTGGACTAAAAGCCCCATTTTCATAATTGATAATCTGAGATAGATCAATCTGCACTGCCGGTTTGCCATTATAAGTAATAAGTTTAATACCTGGTGACGGGATTAAAGAAATACCTTCAGGCAATGGTTGTATAATTCTCAAATTGCTTAATGTTCCCTTAACGGTATTATTTATAAGCCCATATGGAGACAAACTATATGTCACATTAAATTGGTTCGTTGTTTGCTTAACGTTTGAAATTTTGATTAAATTATCAACGGTATTCGTAACTCCATTTAATGTCATTGAGCCTTTAAAGCCTGGTGGTGCATCCGGTTTAACCTCGATTGTAACTGGTTCGTGTTTGAGTGTGACAATAGTACCATCAAGGTTTCTGTAAGTCATATAAATATTATCGAACGTATACGTACCTGTTTCAGAAAAACTGAATGGGAAGCTGATATCCTTTGATTGATTAACCTCTTGATTGAATGGAAAATTAAAGTTGAATTTATAAATAGCCGTATTTCCTTCAAGTCTTGCGTCTGTTCCGTCTACTAAACTTACTTTTCCGTTAAACTTACTTAAATCGACTGATACTTCCCCATCAATAGCAGGAGTGGCAACGTCTTTTGAAATATCCTGGAAAATACCAGAAATATTATCTGTATTAGCTTGTCGTGCGGTAACCCCGGTTTTCGATGAAAGCTCACGCAAATAGGCCATATCCACTTCAGAGTCACTGCCGAAACCAATGGAAAATAGCTTAATATTTTTCTCCGCTAGTTTATTGGCCATTGAGACTCCATGACTTCTGATATTGTTTACAGTTGCTGTAACCGACATGCTCTTATTATATCTGGTTCCATTTAATTCATAATACACTTTGTTTGTCATGCTTTTACCGGAACCATATAATTCATAATGCACAGGAACATCCTCAGTAACTTGTTTTGTTTCGTAAACAGGTTTTTCACTACAAAATAAGATACCTAGGATACATTCAGTCTTCGTACCTACCTGTACTTGTTTATTATAGGTCATTTTTTCATTAAAGATGGAAAAAGTAGGTTCACCATCCGTCAAAAAGATAATGTATTTATTGTTTTGCGATCCATCCAGTAGCTCAATTGCTTTTTCAAATGACTGCGTATAGTTCGTTCCGCCTTTTGCTGTAAGTGATTGGGCCGTCTGATTAATTTTATCCAATCCTTCATTTATCGTTGTCGGAGAAAAATTTACTACCTGTTCTACATCCGAACTAAAAGAAATAAAAGCAAACCGATCATTTGGACCTGCATTTTTTTTGAAATAACTGACAGCCTCAGCCATGGCATTTTTGGCGCTTTTGAATTTTTGCGGGTTCTTCCCTGATTCATCCATAGACCCCGATTTATCAAAAATAAATACAACATCTATCGGATCGCGATTTGCATTCGTTGACTTTCCGGACGGTGTTAAGTGAACATCGAGATTGCCCAATGCATTTTGATCTTGTGGTTTAACAATAACATTTTGTGATGGATTTACACTAAAATCTACCTTTGGCGGATTGTTTGATTGTGCAAAGGACTTATTCGGTATGCTGAAAATTACCATTAGTAGAAGTAATCCAAATAATGCATAGATTCTTTTCATAGATGATTCCTCCTTCCTATAAATAGATTTTTTTCTTTATATAAATGATGCTATTTTCCTATTTTCCTTCTACTAGTAGTATATCAAATTAATAATCATTATAAAATGAATTTTTTTATTGAAGAATGGGACTTTTTTATAAAATATTTAATATTTTGAAATCAAACATAATCAAAAGAAAAAGTCAAAAAGATCGATTCACTGAATCGACCTTTTTGAAAAACTATATAAAAGAAATCGTTAACAAGTCGAATACTCCGCGACCCGGTTCCGTCCGGCCCGTTTTGCGCCGACATAAAGCGCTCTGTCGGCATGGCGAATTAATGCAAGGGCATCTTCTGCATCCTCAGGTGCCACAGCAACGCCAATGGAAACGGTAATCGGCACCTGATGTTCTCTTTGATCCAAGGATTGGCGTAAAACGAAAGGCCAATTTCCGATCGACTGCCTCATCAGTTCGGCCAACTGAAAAGCTTCTTGTTTCGACAGGTCTGGCAAAAGGACAACAAATTCCTCGCCCCCATAACGGGCCACTGTCCCCCGGTCACCTACTAGTTTACAAATTCTGTTTGCTAGTTCGATAAGGATTTCATTTCCACTTTGGTGGCCATAGGTATCGTTAATCGTTTTAAAATGGTCAATATCCAGGATAATTAAGGCAAGCTGCTGCCGTTTAAAATGAAGCAATTGATCAAATTCATGCACCAACACATTTTCAAAATAACGATAATTATATAATTTCGTTAACGGGCAACGTTCACTCTGCCGCTTTGTCTGCTCATAGTGCTTGGCATTTTCCAGAGCAACCGCAAAAGATGAGCAAAGAATTTCGAGAATCATCAGTTGGTATTTTTCATAGGCACGTTTTTGATTGGATGCGAGAATTAAGACGCCAATTATTTTGTTACTTCTTTCGATAGGAACAGCTAAAATACTCTCAGCATCTGAAGGAATATTACCGGTTTCATACTGCTTCCATTCCTTCTTTTTATTGAAAAGATGGGCTTTTCCGCTCTGCCATACTAAGCCGCTGATACCTTCCGTTTTTTTCATTGATTTCATTTCATTCGGCAGAACCGTTCCATTTTCCATGCGGCGGAGCAATCTAGGCTCTTCACCCTCTGATTCTAAAATATAAGCATAATCGACCGGCAGCATGTCACTAAGCTTTTGGATAAATAAATGAATTACATCGTTTTCATTCAGACGCTCGGCCATCTGATGGCCGATTTCAGCTGCTTTTTGCAAGTATTCATTGATCTTTTGACTGGAATAATAGAGATTGAAAATAATTGACACACTAATAAATGGAACTCCAACAAACAAGAGTGCTAATATTCCAACCTGATTGTATAAAATATATAATACGATCCCAATTGGGAAGGTAATGATTGTTGTAATCGTTTCAACAAAGAAGTCCTTCCCCCAAAATGATGTTTTATAAATAAAATGAAGATGAAGTGAAATGATAATTTGATTGATTCCATAGTTAGCAAATGAATAAACAACAGCGAGCCAAATGGCGCTTAGGTTCCCGCTCAATGTTGGCGCAACTTCACCACCAAGAGTATAATAAATAATCCCGCTGAAGAATGAAACGGCAAAAAACATATTTAAATTTAGCGGATATCGGAAAAACTCTTCCCGTCGATAAACATGTGACCTTAACAGGACCACGACAACCGCAAACTGGGCAAAAATAATCTCAAAAAACAAGCCAAATTTTAAAAAGGTAGCTAAAGCCACCCACTGAATTAAAAAAATAAACATATTATTGATGACAATCGGCATCGCCGCAACCACCAATGTCAGCAAGAAAAATGCCAATAAATCAGGCCAATTACCTGAAAAATGAGGGGGGTAAGTTTTATAGGTAAACCATAAACCGGCTGGAACCACAATGGTCCACGATAGATAAATAATTCTTTTCAAAAGTGGATTAATTTTCATCTAAAGCCCCCCTTTTCAAAATGTTACTAATTCAAGATAAATTAATTTTATCAAATATTAAGAAGCTTGTCACAGTGAAATTGTCTTATTTTTCAAATAACAACATAAAAATGGTTTAACTTCTGAAATAAAATAGAGTGAGCCTGTAATAACCAGCATGTCGCTGCCCTTAAGGTCTTGTATCTCTTCAGAAAGGTATGTTTTCCAATCATCTACCGCTGTTTTATTTGCTGATTGACTGATTTTCAAAAAGTCTTCCGCTTTTGCCGCCCGTGGATAATCGAAATTGACAAATGTAATCTGGCTGGCCACTTTATCCAGCTTGGCGATCATTTTGTCGTATTTTTTATCCTTTAACGCTGCAAACACTACGTGAATCGTACGGTCAGAAAAACGCGATGATAATTCATGTACTAACGTGGTAATGCCCTCATCATTATGCGCCCCATCAATGATTACCAACGGAAGCTCCGAGAGAATTTCAAATCTTCCCGGCCAATAAGTATGCGTTAATCCTTTTCGTATATCCTGCTCCGTGATTTTATACAAGCCTGCCTGATTTAAATATTGGGCCGTGCAAATGGCTAACGCCGCATTTTCCGTTTGATGCTGACCAATCATGCTGATTTCCAGCTGTTTCAAAGTTTCTGTCGCAGTTTGGAGCGTAAAGACTTCCCCTTTTATCATGGAGTGGTGATCGCTAATGATAAAATCTTCACCTAAGTGATAAAGCGGCGCTTCCATTATATTCGCCTGGTCTTTCATCACCTTTAATGCCCCCGGATGTTTAACTGCTGTAAAAACCGGGGTAGCTTGTTTAATAATGCCTGCTTTTTCAAACGCGATTTCTTCATATGTGTCGCCAAGGATATTGGTATGGTCAAGGCCGATATTCGTAATGATCGAGACCAGCGGTTGAATAATATTGGTCGAGTCAAAGCGGCCGCCCAAGCCTACCTCATAAAGAACGACATCTACTTTTGGATGATGGGCAAAATAATAAAACGACATTGCCGTGATTACTTCGAACTCTGTTGGACCACCAAGCTCTGTTTCCTCCAATTGCTCTGCTAACGGTAGAATGATATTTGTTAAATTTAAGATTTCTTCGTCACTGATAGGTTTCCCATTGATACTGATCCGTTCATTAAAATGTTCAATATAGGGAGAAGTAAACGTCCCGACAGTATAGCCAGCCTCCTGGAGTATTGAACGTAAAAAGGCTACCGTTGATCCTTTCCCGTTTGTCCCGCCGATATGAACCATTTTCAGATTTTCTTCCGGAAACCCGAGCCTTGCCATCATCCATTCCATCCGTTTTAATCCAGGCTTAATGCCAAGTCTTAGCCGCCCATGAATCCACTCCAGGGCTTCTTCATAGGTTGTTAACATTCCTGCCACCCCCAATATTCTTTTTAAAATAAAGGTGAGACGAATCCTTCAGAGGATCCGCCTCAATTATTTTTAGCCGCGTAGTTCTTGAATACGAGCCTTCACGATATTTCTCTTTTCCAGATAGTCTTTCTCCTTGGCTCGTTCTTCAGCGATCACCTTTTCAGGTGCCTTTTTGATAAAGCCTTCATTGCTTAGTTTCTTTTGTACTCTGTCGACTTCTTTATTCAGTTTATCTAATTCTTTTTCAAGCCGGGCCATTTCCTCGTCAATATTGATTAATCCCTCAAGCGGAAGAATAATTTCAACACCGGTAATAACTGAGGTCATGGCCTTTTCCGGGATGTCAATATCTGTGCCCATTTGTAATGTTTCCGGATTACAGAACCGCTCGATGTAGGCCCGATTTTTCTCAATAGCATTGAGAATCACTTCGTCCTTCGCTTTTACAAGCATCTTGATTTTTTTGCTTAACGGTGTATTTACCTCCGCCCGGATATTTCGGACAGACCGGATCATTTCCATTAACAGCTTCATTTCCTTGGCAGCGTCGTCATCTGACAGTTCCGGTCTTACTTCCGGCCATTTTGCCACTGTAATCGACTCACCTGAATGCGGCAGGTTCTGCCAAATTTCTTCCGTAATAAACGGCATAAATGGATGCAACAGGCGCATTGTTTGATCCAATACGTAGGCCAGGATTGAACGTGTTGTTTTCTTGGCCGCTTCGTCTTCACCATACAACGGCAGCTTCGCCATTTCAATATACCAGTCGCAGAGGTCATCCCAAATGAAGTTATAAAGAGCACGGCCAACTTCCCCAAACTCATAGCGGTCAGAAAGCTTTGTGACATGGTCAATTGTTTCATTCAAGCGCGTTAAGATCCACTTGTCGGCGACCGACTTTTCGCCGCTGAAATCAATCTCATCATACGTTAAGCCATTCATATTCATCAAAGCGAAGCGGGAGGCATTCCATATTTTATTAGCAAAATTCCAGACTGCTTCAACCTTTTCTGTACTATAACGCAAGTCCTGCCCCGGCGATGTTCCGGTCGATAAGAAATAACGCAAGGCATCGGCGCCATATTGGTCAATGACCTCCATCGGATCGACCCCATTACCAAGTGATTTACTCATTTTCCTTCCTTGTTCATCCCGGACTAGGCCATGAATGAGAACGTCCTTAAATGGCCGTTCACTTGTGAATTCGATCGATTGGAAAATCATCCGCGAAACCCAGAAGAAAATGATATCATAACCGGTTACGAGTACATCTGTCGGGAAATAGCGCTTAAAATCCGCCGTTTCCGTGTCAGGCCAGCCCATTGTCGAAAATGGCCATAAAGCTGAACTAAACCATGTATCTAAAACATCCTTGTCCTGTTCCCAATTTTCGCTATCGGCAGGCGCTTCATGTCCAACATACACTTCACCCGTTTTCTTGTGATACCATGCCGGAATCCGGTGCCCCCACCATAATTGTCTCGAAATGCACCAATCACGGATATTTTCCATCCAGTGCAGATAGGTCTTTTCAAAGCGGTCCGGGACAAAGTGAACCTTGTTTTCTTTCTTTTGCAATTCAATCGCAGCTTCTGCGAGCGGCTTCATTTTGACAAACCATTGCGTCGACAAATACGGTTCGACAACAGCACCGCTGCGCTCCGAGTGGCCAACAGAATGAAGATGGTCTTCTATTTTAAATAACACGCCAAGCTCTTGCAGGTCCTTTACAATTTGCTTGCGGCATTCAAAGCGGTCTAACCCTTGATATTTGCCGGCCTTTTCATTCATCGTTCCGTCTTCATTCATTACCAGAATGCGCTCCAGATTGTGGCGGTTACCGACTTCAAAGTCGTTCGGGTCATGTGCTGGAGTAATTTTTACCGCCCCAGAACCAAAGTCCATATCAACATAATCGTCGGCCACAATTGGAATTTCCCGGCCGACGATCGGCAGGATCACCGTTTTCCCAATTAAATGCTGATAACGTTCATCGTCGGGATGAACGGCAACGGCTGTATCCCCAAGCATTGTTTCCGGTCGTGTTGTCGCAATTTCAATCGTACCTGATCCATCTGCTAACGGATATCTCATATGATAAAAGGCACCTTGAACGTCCTTGTAAATAACCTCGATGTCAGAAAGTGCCGTTTTCGTTGAGGGGTCCCAGTTAATGATATATTCGCCGCGGTAAATCAACCCTTTCTGATAAAGGGTAACAAATACCTCACGAACTGCCTTTGACAGTCCTTCATCAAGCGTAAACCGCTCGCGCGAATAATCGAGCCCTAAGCCTAATTTTGCCCACTGTTGGCGGATGTGGGAAGCATACTCTTCCTTCCACTTCCACGTTTCTTCGACAAACTTTTCCCGGCCGAGGTCATAACGGCTTTTACCTTCGCTGCGGAGCTTGGCCTCAACCTTCGCCTGTGTTGCAATTCCGGCATGGTCCATACCGGGCAGCCAGAGAACATCGTAGCCCTGCATTCGCTTCATCCGGGTGATGATATCCTGCAGGGTCGTATCCCAAGCATGACCTAAATGCAGTTTCCCGGTAACATTCGGCGGCGGGATCACAATGGTATAGGGCTGTTTTGATTTATCATCCTTGGCCTCAAAAAATTTCCCTTCAAGCCACCACTGATAACGACCTTTTTCAATCGTTTGCGGGTCGTATTTGGTGGACATCTTCACTTCTTGTGTTTCCATCTAGCATTTACCTCCTTTAATGATTGCCATCAACGTAAAAAAACCCCAATCGTCATAAAAGGACGAATGGAGTTTGCTTCGCGGTACCACCTTTTTTCCAATCAAGTACTTGATTGGCACTTCAACAGATAACGGATTTCATCCGTCTTCCATTACTCAGTTCAGTATGGACCCTTTTCACAGAAGAAGCTCTTGGGCGACCTTCCGATGTTCTGCTTAGGAAATCTTCCAGCAATTGATTTCCCTCTCTTGAAGCAGGTTGGCATCGTACTCTTCCCTGTCATTGCTTTAGTTTTCATTTATATTGTTTATACTATCCAAAAGAGCTGGTTACGTCAATCATGTTGGCCAAATTCATTGTTTTTTATACGATATGCTGTTTTCGGAAATGTGCACACAACTTGGGAATATACATAAACTATAATAACTTGGGAAAGGGGAGGTTATCAGTTGAGGAATTTTCAGAAGTATAAACACCGTCCCTGGTTTCGAACGTTTCGTAAATGGAGCGGACAATTAATCATTCCCTTTATTATTTTCCAGTTCATCCGCACGATTTTTCTGCCGACCATTTTTGATGTCTTATTGTTGTCCTTTTTTATCGTGATTGCTATTTCCATTTATTTTGAAATCATATAAGGAGCCTAACCTGCAGACTTACTGCTGCTGTTGGGCTCCTTCTTCCGCTTCTTGGGCAAGTGCCTCGTTTGCCTGCTGTTGTGTTTCAATTTCTGTCATCCGCATGACCACATACTCGGTATTTTTCAAATGCCAGTAGCGCTGCTGCAGCTGGCGGACATATTTTAATTCATTTTTCCGACGCTGTTTGCGATAATATTTTTCCACCGTTTGTATCAACGGAATCGGATAGGCTAAATAACTGTAAAATAATTGTTTTTCTTCTTCTTTGAAGGGAAAATATTTAAAATAATGATAAAGCAAATCAATAGTGTCATCGCTCCGCCTTGGACTCGTATTTAACGTCCGGGATATATATGGCAAAAGGTCATGGATCGGCGAGCCATAGGCCGCATTTTCGAAGTTGATAAAATAGCCGTACCCCCGCTCATCAAACAAAAAATGGTCGGTTGATAACTTCCCATGGGTAACGACCATACGAGCTTTATCATTTTCCTTTGTATTTTCATACCACTCTTCAAACTTCGCTTTAGAAAAGCGAAGCGCTTGGCTGATTTCATTGTAATATAAGCAAAATAACAACTCAAAAGGCGACATATATGTCTTTCTTTCACAAACATCGATAAAGCCGTTCAAGAATTCTTGATGTTTTTCCAGCTGCTGAATTGTCTTTTCATAATGTTCGAGCCTTTCTTCTTTGTTGATCATGATTTCCTTTGCGGAAAGAGAATGGAGCCGTGCCAACTCTCTGAACAACTGACGGCTTTTGGGATCGCGGTTTTCATTTGCCAGCCATGGCATCAGATAGTAAAGATAATGGTCGTGCAGCACCGCATATCTGCCATCCATTGTCGGGTAAATGGGCACAATCCGATTAAACCCTTTTTGATATAAAAAGTGAACATGACGGATAAAATCAGTTCCGCATGCAGGGGAGATCTTTTTTAAAGCAAATATGCCCTTGTTTGAATATATCTTTTGAATGGTGCCAAAATCTTCAATAAAATGCGGCTCAACTTGATATTGTTGAAGAATAGGTGCTACTGCTTCCAGACGATTCGAGTCATTCATACGAACTCAACTCTTTCTTTCAAAATAGCAAAGTAAATAATCCGTAAAAGAAGGAGCAGGCCCTTTGAAACCCGCTCACTTATTTTCCTCTAACGCATTATTTTTTTGCCAGTGTTGCTGGAACATATAAAACTTGCCCTTCAAATACATCCTGATTCAATTCTAAATTGTTTACCCGAAGCAGGTTTTGCACGGAAACGTCATAACGTTTAGCAAGACTTTCGACCGTATCGCCTTTTTGAACAATGCACACTTTTAATTTGACCTGTGCAGTTCCTTCATCCTTACGGGCAAAAAACTCCGTCAATGTCATCGTTTTAGTTTTAGAGAATAGTTTTTTCTTTTTATCTTTCGGCGTATCCTCAGGAGAAGAAGATGAGCTTTCATCCTCGTGATCATAGTCAACCTCTTCATTTTCAGCGACGATTTCTTGCTCGATTTCAACCTCCACTTCGATCGGCTGTTTCTCTTCGCTTCTAGCTTCCTGTAAAGGCCAGACAGGCTCGCTGACAGAAGGATTATATTCTTGGAAATGCCATGAAGGCTCTGTCGCTTCGGAATCAGCCTGTTCCTCTTCCTGGTAATGAAAGGTTGGAAACCTTGGAATAGTTGTTTCCGGTTCTCCCTCCTGTTCTTTTCGTGCTTCTGTTTCGAATAATAAATCATTGGCAGGAGTTTCGGCAATGGACGGCTGATCCGCTACGGTTTCTTCCTCTTCCGGGGAATCATTGCGCGGAAGAACCTCAAACTCCTGTCCCTGTTGCTGTTGATGGTTTGATTCAATTCCATGAAGACCGCTTATGTTCAGTTCTGCCGTCAACTTTAAACAACTGCGCTCAGGTATGGAATAGTCAAACGATTCCACGAGGACATCAATATCATAAATACTTTGAATCCTATTATTTGGAATAGTTATATCAACTGGGAAGTGATGGGAAAATTCGCAATTTCCCCCCTCTCGTTCGGATACCGTCTCAATAAACTTGTGCGAGGTATAACCTTCCCCCTCGCTTTCATTGTCTGCTTCACAACTTTTATATTCTCCGGTAAGTACAAGCGTTCCACGTATCGTTACATACTGATCATTTTCCTGGATTGTTATATCCGGGTCGAGCGAAATGGACAGCAGTTCCTCGACTTCCTGTCCTTTTCGAAACCACAGAGATTCCTCCAAGGAAAATCTTAGTGATGATTGATTCTCCTGGGACAAAGCGACTCCTCCTTTCCTTTCCTTCACGCAAAATCACTATGTCACTTACAATTTATGAATCATTCATTTTATTTATGATAAAAATGCACGGTTGTAGGATGAAGTTTACGCTTTACTCGTCTAAATTTGGAAGTTATCCGTCTAATTCTTGCTTTTACCCGTCATTTTTTTGATTTTACCCGTCTAAATTTCATGTTTACCCGCCGCTTTTTCAACTTACCCGTCCACAGCTAAAAAAAGTAAAAAAACACCCGCCAAATTTGGCGAGTGTTCCCAAACAAATATTATTTAAGCTTCGAAAACGCAATCTCTGCTGCTTGAATCGTCTTTTCAATGTCCTCATCCGAATGCTCTGTTGACAGGAACAATCCTTCAAATTGGGATGGTGGCAAGAAGATGCCTTGATCAGCCATTTGCCGATAGTACTCCGCAAAAAATTCCAAATTAGATTGTTTAGCTTTTTCGTAGTTGATGACGTCTTCATCAGTAAAGAAGAAGCCAATCATCGAGCCGGCGCGGTTAAAAGTAATCGGAATATCATATTTTTCAGCCGCAGCCTTAAAGCCCTGTTCAAGCTTGTCACCTTTGTTGATAAACTCCTCATAGTGAGCTGGTGTCAGCTGACTTAATGTTTCATAGCCAGCGGTCATTGCCAACGGATTTCCTGATAATGTTCCTGCTTGATAGATTGGACCGCTCGGGGCTATTTTTTCCATAATTTCAGCTTTGCCGCCGTAAGCTCCAACCGGGAGACCGCCGCCGATTACCTTGCCTAGGGTAGTGAGATCCGGTGTAATGCCAAAATAGCCTTGAGCACAATGATAGCCAACACGGAAACCTGTCATAACCTCATCAAAAATCAGCAAGGCCCCGTACTCGGTCGTAATATCTCGAAGTCCTTGCAGAAATCCTGGCAGCGGCGGCACAAGACCCATGTTGCCGGCAACGGGCTCTACAATGATACAAGCGATATCTTCGCCATATTGTTCAAAGGCGTATTTTACCCCTTCTAGATCATTATATTGAACAGTGATTGTATTCTTGGCAATACCTTCAGGGACGCCCGGGCTGTCGGGCAAGCCTAGTGTGGCGACACCGGAACCGGCTTTAATCAATAACGAATCACCATGACCGTGATAGCAGCCTTCAAATTTTAAAATTTTGTCACGGCCAGTATAGCCCCGCGCCAGGCGAAGCGCACTCATTGTAGCTTCCGTTCCGGAGTTAACCATCCGGATAATTTCAATTGAAGGTACCCGTTCTTGGACCAGCTTAGCCAGCTTGTTTTCCATCAATGTCGGGGCACCAAAGCTTGTTCCAAGCTCAGCTGTTTTTTTCAACGCTTCCACTACACGATCATTGGAGTGGCCGAGAATGAGCGGTCCCCATGACAGAACGTAGTCAATATACTCATTGCCATCAATATCATAAATCTTCGAGCCTTTTCCCCGCTCCATGAAAATGGGGTTCATATTGACAGATTTAAAGGCTCGAACCGGGCTGTTTACACCACCCGGCATGAGCTTTTGGGCTTCTTTAAATGCCTCAATCGATTTTGTAAAGATGCGCATCCTATTCCCTCATTTCAATCATTTATTGGTCTTCTTTTAACCAGCGAATCGCGTCTTTTGCATGATAAGTGATGATGAGATCGGCACCTGCTCGCTTCATCCCTGTCAGCATTTCCAAAACGGTACTCTTTTCATCAATCCAGCCATTTTGCGCAGCCGCTTTAATCATTGAATATTCGCCGCTGACATTGTAAACAACCACTGGCAGGTTGAAGTTATTTTTAATATCACGAACAATGTCCAAGTATGGCATACCTGGCTTGACAATTAAGAAGTCAGCTCCTTCAGCAACATCGGATTCTGCTTCTCTAAACGCTTCTAAACGGTTGGCCGGATCCATTTGATAGGTCTTGCGGTCGCCAAATTGGGGGGCGCCTTCTGCTGCTTCACGGAATGGCCCATAGAATGACGATGCATACTTGACGGCGTAGGACATGATTGGAATTTCTTTAAATCCGGCTTCGTCTAATCCGGCACGGATTGCCGCAACAAAGCCGTCCATCATGTTGGATGGGGCAATGATATCGGCTCCGGCTTTTGCTTGGCTGACGGCTGTTTTAACGAGCAAATCGAGTGATTCATCATTTAAAATTTTATCACCTTTAACCATTCCGCAGTGACCATGGCTTGTATATTCACACAGGCAGGTATCAGCAACAACAAGAATGTCCGGAAAATATTTTTTAATGAAGCGGGTAGCTTCTTGGACGATGCCGTGGTCATGGTATGCCTGACCGCCGCATTCATCCTTTGTTTCCGGGATCCCAAATAATAAGACAGCCTTAATTCCATGGGCAGCGATATCTTCCATTTCCGCTTCTAGATGATCCAATGATACTTGGAACACACCGGGCATCGAGGAGACTTCCTTACGGATGTTTTCGCCCTCGTATATAAACAGCGGGTAAATAAAATCATCCGCGCTTAAGTGATTTTCTCTCACGAGTGCGCGCATGCTGGCACTTGACCTTAAACGGCGATGACGTGAAAATTGCAGTTCCATTGTACATACCTCCCAAAATAATAAAAATATGTTTTATGATTAATTTGATAGACTGTCGCATGACACCTGTATACTGGCGGATAACCTTCTATTACTGTCAGATGACAACCGTCGCTTTATCAGTTATGGTCAGATGACCTTTTTTTCTGACCTATGGCATCCGTTAATGATGGCCCTTGCTCTTCCAGAAACTCGGCCAAGCTTTTCAACATTTCCTTCACCGTATACTGCTTGGGCGAGGCATGAATCGGCAGCCCGTATTCGCGAAGCCGCTTTTCGGTAACGGGGCCGATGCAGCCGATGATGCAGCCGTTTAGTTGTTCCAGCAACCCATTTTCACGGACTACAGCCATCAAATGATCGACAGTGGATGGGCTGGTAAATGTGAGAATATCCAGCTGCCGACGGCTCAGCGCTTCTGCCAGCTTTCTGCGGCTTTCCTCCGGCAAATAATTTTCATAAATAACCACTTCATCGACCTCGGCGCCTGCCTTAGCCAAGGATAATCCGATATAATCACGGGCAAGATTCCCTTTTGGAAGTAACACCCGAGATCCTTCATGAACATAAGGGTTAAATTCCTCAACAAATGTCTCTGCTACATACACAGAAGGTACAAATTCTACCGGCACAGCTTTTTCCTTTAACGCGGCTTCGGTTCGTTTTCCGATCACCGCAATTTTCGGCAGCTTAGCCTCAGCCTTTACAAACGAAAAAAAGGTTTCGACCGTAGTATTACTTGTGAAAATGATCCAGTCATATCTCTCAAGCCTGGACAAACATGCATCAAAATACTGATTTTTTTCAAGCGGACGAAAAGCAATCAGAGGGATTTCGACGGGAATCCCTCCGTATTCTTCAACGAGCTTAGAGAAGGATTTGGCCTGCTCTCTGCTTCTCGGGACGAGAACGTTTTTATCAAGTAATGGCAGTGCCTTGATCATTTCTCCTCAAGCTCCTGCTTCACTCGGTCGATTAAGTCCTTGGCTCCTCTTTCAATCAAAATATCAGCAGCTTTCATACCAAGCTCTTCCGGGTTGTGCCCGCTTACTTCCTCTTTAAGAATTTGCCGGCCATCCGGCGTTCCCACCAATACATTTAGAACAATCTCATCGTTATTGGCGATAAACGCATAACCGGCAATTGGAACTTGACAACCGCCCTCCATTTTTTGCAGGAAGGCCCGTTCTGCCCGGACCGCTCTTTCTGTTTTTTCGCACGTAAATTTTTCAAATAGCTCCAGCAATTCTTTGTCGTCTTCGCGACATTCAATTGATAAAGCCCCTTGGCCTACGGCCGGGATACAAATATCCGTGTCTAAAAATTCTGTTACAATATCAGCCGACCAGCCAAGGCGGGAAAGGCCGGCCGCTGCTAAAATGATGGCATCGTAATCTTCTGTCTCCAATTTAGCTAATCTGGTATCGACATTGCCGCGAATCCATTTTATTTCTAAGTCTGGCCGTTTGGCCAGCAGCTGAGCGCTGCGGCGCAGGCTGCTTGTTCCGATAATGGCACCGGGTTTTAGATCTGCTAATTTCACATGGTCTTTTGAAATTAAAGCATCGCGGTGATCTTCACGGACAGGAACACAACCAATTGTCAGCCCCTCCGGCAGGACAGCTGGCATATCTTTCATGCTATGGACCGCCATATCAATCTCTTTGCCCAGCATTGACTGCTCAATTTCTTTGACAAACAGGCCCTTGCCGCCTACTTTTGACAGCGTCACATCTAAAATTTTATCGCCTTTTGTGACGATTTCCTTTACTTCAAACTCCAAGCTTGGGTCAATCTTTTTCAGCTGGTCCATTACCCAGTTGGTTTGTGTTAATGCTAATTTACTGCGTCTGGAACCTACAATAATTTTTCGCATAATTGCCTCCTCGTGTCATGAGTACCATAAATGAAAGGACGATAATTGCCCAAATAAGAAAAAGTTGATTAAAACAATTAAAAATGAGGCTACATTCCACAGGGCCAATTTTTTTCCTGATTGATCTTTAACAGTACGTAAATATAAATAGAAACTATAAGCAGTTAGCAGAATAAACGAACCGATGATTTTAATATCGTACCAAGGCATGCCGGGGAGCTTGAGGAACGCCCACTGCAAACCTAAGATCAAACTTAATAGAAGCATCGGGACACCAATTACTGCCATTATGTATGACAACCTCTCCAGCTTCTCCAGGTCGGCGAGCCGTAAAAGTCTTGTACCCCATTTCTTTTTCTTTAATAAATCATATTGCAGTAAGTATAATAGCGAAAAGACAAAGGACAAGGAAAAGGCCCCATAAGACAGAATCGCCATCGTAATATGAATCAACAACAATTCAGACACCAACTGTTGTGCCATTACATGAGAATGAGAGGCAGTTGGGGCAAATGTGTGAATTGCCATGACAATAAACCCTAATATATTCATAAAAAAAACAATAAAATCAACCCGTAATATCCGATTTATAGCAAGTGACAAGGTAACTAAGACCCAGGCATAAAAATAAAGACCCTCAAATATTGTGAGAACTGGGAATCTCCCCGTTTCTTTCATATAAAGAATGAGGAAAATGGTTTGCAAAACCCATACAAATGCAAGTAACCAGAAGGCAACCCGATTTGCCTTCCGGTTATGATAAATAAAATCGAAAAAATATAATAATACACTTAAGGCATAAAGAACAACCGTAACTTCATGCACCCTCGTCATAGTGACGCTAATCATAGCGAATGGCCCCCTTATGACTGAAAGGAAGCCTGCGCTTCTTTAACCGGCTGTTGATTATTTTGGGTTGAAATCGCTTGTTGATTCTTTACCAGATCTTCAATATTAAAGATCTTCATAAAGAAATCCAAGGCCTGTTCACGATCAGGTCTTGCAGCCAGTTCCTTTGCTTGGAGAATCGGATCTTTGAGCATTTGATTAATAATACTTTTTGTATGTTTACTTAAAACTTTTTTATCACGATCCGATAAATTGGGCAGCTTTCGTTCCAAGCTGACCATTGTCTCAGCTTGAATGGCCAATGCTTTTTCCCTAAGAGCAGAAATAACTGGAATAATACCGAGCATGCTCAGCCATTGATTAAATTCAACGATTTCCTCTTCAATCATGAGCATGATATTGGCGGCAGCCTTTTTCCGTTCCTCTAAGTTGGCTTCAACAATTCCCTCGAGATCATCAATATCATATAAAAAAACATTTTCAAGTTCGGCAAGCTTTGGATCAAGATCTCGCGGTACGGCAATATCCACCAGAAATAACGGCTTACCCCGCCGCAGCTTCTCAATCCGCGATACCTGCTCTTTTGTTATCACAAAATCCTTTGCACCAGTTGAACTGATCAAAATATCAGCTTCCACCAGTGATTTTTGCAATTCATCCATCGTTCTTGCTTCGCCATTAAAGCGGCTGGCAAGGTCTTGGGCTTTATTAAACGTCCGGTTGATTACTGTCACTTTTCTAACGCCATTGCCGTGCAAATTCTGAACGGCCAACTCTCCCATTTTCCCAGCACCCAAAATAACAACATGCTTATTCTCAAGCGAACCAAATATTTTCTTTGCTAATTCAACCGCCGCATAGCTGACCGAAACGGCATTGGCCCCAATTTCTGTGTCAGAGTGAGCCTTTTTCGCTAACGTAATCGCTTGCTTAAATAAGTGATTGAATACAGAGCCGGTTGTGCCATTGGTTTGGGCCTCCATAAAGCTTGTCCGTACCTGTCCAAGAATTTGAGTTTCCCCTAAAACCATGGAATGAAGACCGCAAGTTACCTTAAATAAATGTTCCACTGCGCCGTCGCCGTCATAAATGAACAAAAACGGAGAAAACTCTCCCTGCTCTATTCCAAACCATTCCGCTAAAAATTCTTTAATATAATAGCGGCCAGTGTGTAATTGATCAACGACAGCATAAATTTCCGTTCGATTACAAGTGGACAAGATAACATTTTCCAGGATGCTTTTCTTTTTGTTTAATAATTTCATCGCATCCACAAGATCGGTATCATTAAATGTCAACCGCTCGCGAATTTCGACAGGGGCTGTTTTATAATTAAGACCGATCACCAAAATATGCATTTGTTCACGTACACCCCCATTAAAATATACAGTAATCCAATTCTAATCTTAACATGCCCATTTTTGTCCAAATTGTTAAAATTGTGAACAAAAAATGACACTTTATGTTAATATAGAAAATTGAATAAAGAAGTTTTATAATTAATATTCTCCCTTTGTACAGTATCAAAAAATTCGACATGATTCAAGTGAACCTTACTGGAAGCGGTGTTTGAAATGAAAAATCAACGTATTTTCCCGGGGATTATTTTAATCGGCTTAGGTGCTTATTATTTATTGCAGCAGGCTGGGGTTTCCTTTTTTCAGCCATTTTCAACATGGCAAATCTTAATGATTATTGTCGGCACAGCATTTTTGGGTCAAGGGTATTGGGCAAATGATTCCGAAGCAATCCTTCCCGGGTTCATCTGTTTCGGCTTTGGCCTTCATTTTCTGCTTGTAGGAAAATTGGCTTTCTGGCCTGATAATCAAATTGGAATGCTCATGCTGATCATCTCCATTGGTTCCTTTCTACGCTTTCAAAAATCCAATACAGGCTTATTTCAAGCATTCCTGTTTCTCATCCTATCAGTACTGCTGCTATTTTATGACCAAATAGCCGACTATTTTGGACTATTGCAAAGCGGAATGAGCTTTATCTGGAAATTTTGGCCCGCCCTCCTCATTGTTATTGGCCTCTATTTTCTTCTTAAAAAGAAAAAGTAAGGTGTCAGGCACTATGAAAAAACATGGTGCCTGACACCTACATTTGTATAATTCCTATATAAAGCTTTCGATGATGGTCCAAGCTGCATCTTTGCCTTCACCAGTTTCTGCCGAAAAAACTACGATTTGGTCGTTTGCTTCAAGGTCTAATGTTTCACGAATGACCTTTACATGCTTTTGCCACTTTCCCTTTGGAACTTTATCGGCCTTTGTGGCAATAATGATGCAGGGGATTTGATAATATTTCAAAAAATCATACATCATCACATCATCTTCTGTCGGCGGGTGGCGTAAATCGACGATTAATACAACTGCCTTTAACTGCTCTCGCGTTGTGAAATACGTTTCGATCATTTTTCCCCAGGCGGCCCGCTCCGATTTTGACACTTTAGCATAGCCGTATCCGGGAACATCAACAAAATGTAAAAGGTCATTGATTAGGAAAAAGTTCAATGTTTGTGTTTTACCAGGTTTGGAGGAAATTCTCGCCAACCCTTTTCGGTTTAACATTTTATTGATAAATGATGATTTTCCGACATTTGAGCGACCGGCAAGGGCAAATTCTGGTAAATTACTTTCCGGATACTGTTCTTGTCTAACCGCACTGATTACGATTTCGGAACTGGTGACCTTCATTTCATGTCACCTTCTACGAGAGCATGCTTCAGCACCTCATCCAGATGCGATACTGGGATAAATTCCAATTGATTACGAACACTTTCCGGAATGTCGTCGATATCCTTTTCATTATCTTTTGGCAGGATGATCTTCGTTAAACCAGCACGGTGGGCACCGAGAGATTTCTCTTTTAAACCGCCTATTGGCAGCACCCGGCCGCGTAACGTAATTTCTCCGGTCATCCCAACTTCACGGCGAATTGGTTGCCCTGTTAAGGCTGAAACCAGTGCAGTTGCGATGGTAATCCCGGCAGAAGGACCATCCTTGGGAACAGCGCCTTCAGGTACGTGAATATGGATATCATATTTTTCATAAAAATCTTCCGCAATCCCCAGTTCCTTTGCTTTTGAACGGACATAGCTAAAGGCCGCTTGGGCAGATTCCTTCATGACATCGCCGAGTTTACCGGTTAAGACAAGTTTTCCTTTTCCGGGAGCCAAAGCGACTTCAATTTGCAAGGTGTCACCGCCTACAGTGGTATAAGCCAGACCAGTTGCCACCCCAACTTGATCTTCAGCTTCCGCCTGTCCATAACGGAATTTTGGTTTTCCTAAAAAGTCTTCTACTGTTTTTTCGGTAACGACAACGCGTTTTTTCTCACCCGAGACAATAATTTTAGCCGTTTTGCGGCAGATGGTTGCCACTTGCCGTTCAAGGCTTCTTACCCCAGCCTCTCTTGTATAGAAACGGACAATTTTTAAAATGGCATCATCACGCACTTGCAGTGTATTTTTTGTCAATCCATTTTCTTTAATTTGCTTCGGCAGTAAATGGTCGCGGGTAATATGAACCTTTTCCAACTCGGTATAGCCGGCAATGGAGATGATTTCCATTCGGTCTAACAATGGACCAGGAATGGTTGCTAAATTATTGGCAGTTGCAATAAACATGACCTTCGATAAGTTATACGGCTCCTCAATATAATGATCACTGAAATTATGATTTTGCTCCGGATCCAATACCTCTAACAGCGCTGCCGACGGATCGCCACGGAAATCGCTGGACATCTTATCAATTTCATCGAGTAAAAATACCGGATTGATGGTCTCAGCTTTCTTCATTCCTTGAATAATTCTCCCCGGCATGGCACCGACATATGTCCTTCTGTGGCCGCGGATTTCTGATTCATCACGAACCCCGCCAAGCGATACCCGGACAAAATGGCGGTTTAAGGATCTCGCAATCGACCGAGCCAGGCTAGTTTTTCCAACCCCTGGAGGTCCGACAAGACAAAGAATCGGTCCCTTTAAGGAATTAGTCAGCTTTTGAACGGCCAGATATTCGAGAACTCGTTCCTTTACTTTTTCGAGTCCGTAATGGTCTTGGTTTAAAATCTTTTCTGCCCGATCGATGTTGATGTCATCATCCGTCTTTTTGGACCACGGCAGAGAGATAAGCCATTCAATATAATTGCGAATAACCGCACTTTCAGCTGAACTTGCCGGCACCTTTTCATAGCGATCCAATTCCTTCATGGCTGCTTGATAAACATGTTCCGGCATCCCTGCCTGTTCGATTTTTTCGGTCAAATCGGCGATTTCACCTGTTTTTCCTTCTTTATCACCCAATTCTTTTTGGATCGCCTTCATTTGCTCCCGTAAATAATATTCCTTTTGCGTCCGCTCCATCGACCGCTTGACGCGCTGGCCAATCTTTTTTTCAAGATTAAGCACTTCTTTTTCGTTATGAATGATATTAATCACATAATTCATTCTTTGTTTAACGTCAATTATTTCGAGAATTTCTTGCTTTTCCTTTAACTTGATTGGTAAATGGGAAGCAATAATATCCGCCATTCTTCCCGGTTCTTCAATATCCGTAACCGATGCAAATGTTTCTGCCGAGACTTTTTTCGATAATTTTATGTATTGCTCAAAATAATCGAGCATCGTTCTCATCAGAGCTTGATCTTCGATATCTTTTGTGTCGGGGTCCTCATATGTATTGATTTGTACGGAATAATAGCTGTCTTCATCTTGAAAAGTTACAATCTCCGCCCGTTTAAGACCTTCCACCAATACACGGATAGTCCCATTAGGCAGCTTTAACATTTGCTTAACCTTTGTTAAAGTGCCAAAGCTGTATAGATCCTCTTCAGCAGGTTCATCAATGGTGACATCTTTTTGGGTTGTTAAAAATATGATATGGTCATCTACCATCGCTTTTTCAAGTGCCTGTACTGACCGTTCACGTCCGACATCCAGATGTAGGACCATTGTCGGATACACAAGCATCCCCCGAAGCGGTAAGAGTGGGACGATTAATTCCTTCTTTTTCGTCAAAGTACTGCACCTCCATTAGTATGAAAGGAATAGTCCTTGTACAAATTCTATCTTATTTGTTTTTTAGTGTCTATTTTTAACTGATTCCTGTCATTACACGATACTTTTATGTTCCCCAAATTACAATAGAAAAACTCCGGTTTTGTTCAAACCGAAGTTTTTGCGATACCTATTTTCTAACAGCAGACGAAGTTTTTAAATGGATTCTTTTTTGGACAATTCTATCGAGGCCGGAATGACAGTGTTTTTTGCCAAATTATGAACTAAGGCAATTTCAAAAACTTCATTCAGATGGGTCACCGGAATGATCTTAATTCCGCCGATTTCATTTAAAATATTTTGCCTATTTTCTTCAGGAATGATAACCGTTTTGGCCCCTGCTTTTTTCGCTGCCTTAACTTTCGGATAAACACCGCCAACTGGTTTCACATTACCGTGAATGCTTATTTCTCCGGTCATCGCTACTGTATGATCAATCGGGATTTTGTAAATTGCCGAGTAAATCCCCGTTGCCATCGCAATTCCCGCAGATGGACCATCAATTGGCACCCCGCCGGGAAAATTCACATGGATATCATAGTCATTTGCCGGAACACCCATCGATCGTAAAACGGTAATCACATTTTCAATCGACCCGCGGGCCATGCTTTTTCGCCGGATTGATTTCCCTTGCCCGCCAATGCTTTCTTCTTCGACAATGCCGGTAATGTTAATAGTTCCTTTTTCTTTTGCAGGAATTACAGTTACTTCAATTTCTAGCAGCGCTCCAGAATTTGGACCGTAGACAGCCAGCCCGTTAACAAGCCCGATTTGGGCATTATCTCCGATCATCCGTTCCATCCTAGGTGTCAGTTGGCTGGAATGAATCACCCATTCAATGTCCTCATCCTTAATATAATTTCGTTCTTCGGTAATCGCCAATCCAGCAGCAATCTGAATCATATTGACTGTTTCACGGCCGTTTCTGGCATATGTAGATAAGGTATGAACCCCCGTTTCACTAATATCCATGGAGACCTTGGCGGCCGCCTTCTTGGCAACCGTTACGATCTCCTCCTCGGTTAAATCGCGGAAAAACACTTCCATGCAGCGGGAGCGGATGGCAGGTGGGATTTCACTGGGTGTTCGGGTTGTTGCCCCAATTAAACGAAAATCAGCTGGTAGGCCATTTTTAAAAATATCATGAATGTGTGTTGGAATTTGTGTATTTTCCTCGTGATAATAAGCACTTTCTAAAAATACTTTTCGATCTTCCAATACTTTTAACAATTTATTCATCTGAATCGGATGGAGCTCGCCAATTTCATCGATGAACAATACACCGCCATGGGCATTGGTCACGGCACCCTGTTTCGGTTGGGGAATTCCAGCCTGTCCCATAGCCCCGGCACCTTGATAAATCGGATCATGGACAGAACCGATTAATGGGTCAGCGATCCCCCGTTCATCAAACCGGGCTGTCGTTGCATCTAATTCGATAAAAACCGAGTCACGTTTAAAAGGTGATTTGGGATTCTTCTTGGCTTCCTCTAGCACTAACCTGGCAGCAGCTGTTTTTCCGACTCCAGGAGGACCATATATGATGACGTGTTGTGGATTTGGCCCGCATAAAGCTGCTTTCAATGATTTGATCCCATCCTCTTGGCCGACAATATCTTGAAAACTAGTTGGGCGCACTTTTTCAGATAGTGGCTCAGTTAAGGAAATCGACCTCATTTTTCGTAATTGCTCCATTTCTTTTCGTGATTCCCGATCTATCGATACCTTTTGCGTCCGCTGATTTTTAAGCAAGTTCCAAAAATACAGTCCAATAATGATTCCAAAAAATAATTGGATAAATAATGCAATCCCCGTCCAACTCATCTCTATTCCTCCTGCACAGAAATACTCATTTGATAATAATAAGTATTTCCTGCAGGAAGAGGGAATAAACCAAAAATTTAAAAGACCCGGCAAACTACCGGGTCTAAATTTTTGTTCACCTTATTAAGCTGATTTTTCTTCCATTATGACGGTTCCGTCTTCCAAAATAAGCTTAGGGACGCTGTTATTGACAACCGTATCCTTGGTAATAATACATTTTGATATATCATCACGTGAAGGCAGGTCAAACATAACATCAAGCATAATTGCTTCAATGATGGATCGTAAGCCGCGAGCACCTGTTTTGCGTTCAATTGCTTTTTTAGCAATTTCTTTTAAGGCACCCTCTTCAAATTCTAATTCTACATTATCAATTTCAAGCATTTTTTGATATTGCTTGACGAGTGCATTTTTAGGTTTTGTTAAAATTTCAATTAACGCAGCTTCATCTAATTGCTCAAGGCTGGCGATGACTGGAAGGCGGCCGATAAATTCAGGGATTAACCCGAAGCGTAATAAGTCCTCAGGCAAAACTTTGGAAAGCAGCTCTTTTGAACTAACCTCTTGCTGTTTAATATCTGAACCAAAACCAATTACTTTTTGCCCTAAGCGGCGTTTAATAATTTGCTCAATACCGTCAAAAGCACCGCCGCAAATAAATAAGATATTGGTTGTATCAATTTGGATAAATTCTTGATGCGGATGTTTTCTGCCTCCCTGAGGGGGAACGCTGGCAACCGTACCTTCAAGAATTTTCAACAACGCCTGCTGAACACCTTCACCGGAAACATCCCGGGTAATCGAAGGATTTTCAGACTTTCGGGCAATTTTGTCAATTTCATCGATATAAATAATGCCCTTTTCTGCTTTTTCCACATCGTAATCGGCAGCTTGAATTAATTTTAACAAAATATTTTCAACATCTTCGCCAACGTAACCCGCTTCCGTAAGGGAAGTCGCATCGGCAATAGCAAATGGGACATTTAAAATTCGCGCTAATGTTTGTGCTAACAATGTTTTACCGCTTCCTGTTGGCCCAATCATGCAGATATTACTTTTTTGCAGTTCAACATCATCAATTTTGCTGTTGGAATTAATCCGTTTATAGTGATTATAAACAGCAACAGATAACGACTTTTTCGCTTGATCCTGACCGATTACATATTCGTCAAGAATTTCACAAATTTCCCTTGGCTTAGGAACATCTTTAAATTCTACTTCCTCTTCTGTACCAAGCTCCTCCTCAACAATTTCAGTGCAAAGCTCAATACATTCATCGCATATATAAACTCCTGGCCCCGCTACTAATTTTCGAACTTGGTCCTGAGTTTTACCACAGAACGAACATTTTAATTGTCCTTTTTCATCATTAAATTTAAACAAACCTTTCACCCCTCAGAACGTTAATCCTTTATTGTTAACGCGATTCCCACAAACGATTATTATCAATTGAATAGTATGTATTTTGCATTGTATCACATTTGGTCATTATACTGAAAATAAAAAGCTTTATCCTAATATGTTTTCATTTTACGGGGATTTCGCGTTTAAAAATAAAGGTACTAATTAATCTTAGCCATATTTTTTAAAAATAAGACTTATCATGCATGGAATTATTAATTCGCTCTTGAAAAGAATTTTTCCTGCTTGTTGTTAAAAATGTTCCCTTCTCTAATTATAATATGTAATTCAAAAAATACATAAAAGAAAACTTCACTGCTGAACGGGTCTGAAAGACGATAAAATGCTGTAAAATACCCTAAAGAATTCTGAATGTAGCAAAAACAAGGCACGACTAAAAAATCGTGCCTTGTGGTACATTAATGTTTACTTCTTATTTTCAATAAGAAAGTCTACTGCTTTTTGAAGTTTAAGGTCTGATTTAATGCCTTCCACTCCACCAAGAGCTGCCTTAATGTTATCAACAGTCATATTGTACATTCCAGCCATTTTTTCCAACTCGGCATTTACATCTTCATCCGTTGCTTCGATATTTTCAGCATTAGCAATGGCTTCTAATGTTAAATTAATTTTCACTCGTTTTCCAGCTTCTTCGTTCATTTGCTCGCGTAGTGCCTGCTCATCTTGACCTGAGAATTGGTAGTAAAGCTCAAGATTCATTCCTTGCATTTGCAGACGTTGTTCGAATTCTTTCAACATGCGGTTAACTTCGTTTTCAATCATTACTTCAGGGATATCAACTTCAGCATTGTCTGCTGCCTTTTCCACAAGTGAATCTTTCAGGTGATGTTCAGCTTCGTGCTTTTTGCTGTCTTCTAAACGAGTTTTGATTTTTTCTTTTAATGCATCTAATGTTTCAACTTCTTCATCGACATCTTTTGCAAATTCATCATCTAACTCAGGAAGTTCTTTTGCTTTGATTTCGTGAACAGTAACCTTGAATGTTGCCGGCTTTCCTGCAAGCTCTGCTGCATGATATTCTTCAGGGAAGGTAACTTCTACGTCTTTAGATTCGCCTGTAGCAACACCAACTAACTGCTCTTCAAAACCAGGGATGAATGAATTAGACCCAAGTTCTAATGAATAGTTATCAGCTTTGCCGCCTTCAAATGCTTCTCCATCAACGAAACCTTCAAAGTCGATGACAACTGTGTCACCATTTTCAGCAGTGCCTTCTTCTTTTACAACAAGCTCTGCATGACGATTTTGCAATGATTCAAGTTCTTTTTGCACATCTTCGTCTGTAACGGTAGTGTCTAATTCTTCAACCTCAAGACCTTTATAGTCCCCTAATTTCACCTCAGGTTTAACCGTTACAGTTGCTTTGAAAATTAATTCTTTGCCTTTTTCTATTTGCTCAATGTCGATTTCCGGACGATCAACTGGCTCGATTCCAGTCTCATCAATCGCATTGCTGTATGCATCTGGAAGAAGAATATCCAATGCATCTTGATAAAGTGATTCCACACCAAAGCGCTTTTCAAATAATGCACGCGGTATTTTTCCTTTACGGAAACCAGGTACATTTACTTGCTTAACCACTTTTTTAAATGCCGCATCTAAGCTTTCGTTTACTTTATCGGCACTTACTTCAACTGTAAGTACGCCGCGGCTTCCTTCTAACTTTTCCCATTTTGCAGTCATACTGTTCCCTCCAACATCTATTCTCATTTCATTCGTAACGAATTAAATTCAGGAATATGTCTTGTTACCAAGTCATGTCCTAGTTTTTTACTGTAATATGACCTTTTTTACACAATGCAACCCCTACATTATACCATAGGTTTTGTTTCTTTCAACAGCCTTGGCTAGAGATTGGGGTAAGAAATTTCTTCGATTCGCTCGACCTGCCTGATTGCCTGTTCCATTTCTTCGGGTTCTACCTCATATTCCTTGGCCACTTCAGCTATTTCCGATTGAAATCCATGGTATTCCTCTGCCAGAAAATGAAAGGCAGCTGCCCAGGCAAATGCATTAGCTGGCTCCAATTCCATTGGATAACTAATGAAGAAAATCCGTTCTACTAAGGTGATGATATTTTGATATAGAACGGGATTACGGCTTTCAAGATGATTTTCCAACGCAGCTTTGACCTCGAGCATTTTGGGCTGTTGCCTAACCTCCGGAAGCTTGACCGGAATGACATTTTTCCTGACTTCAAATTTATTGACAGTTACCGGGCTGTCAATTTCCTGCTCTTTTAAAAGGGTCAATAAAATAGTTTTCAGAAAAAAATTTCCTGTTTTCGCCCTTAAGTATTCTGCAATTTCTTGGAAGTATGGTCGAATATTTTTTTCAGCAAGATTTGAAACTAAAAGCATTTGTTCATTTACACCATTAAGTGAAAAAAGATTTAGCTTTTGTGGGTTATTTTCTTCTTTCTGCTGTTTTCTTTCTACTGCCGGAGCAGGGTTCTGGAGCATCTTCTTGCTAAATTGGAGAATTGTTAAAAAATGATCAAACTTGTCAGGCGGAACTTCTTTTTCATCCAGTAATAGCTCTATAGTGGTAATAATTTCTTCGTACTCGTGAAGCTGGATCAGCACTGTCAGATATAAATCCACCATTTGAAAATAATCGCCAACCCCTTTTAGCAATATCTCCTTGGCGATCTCCCTGGCTTTTTCAAAAGCAGATGCTTCGAAATACGCCATAACAAGCCCGATTAAAATTTCATCATTATCGGGGTCATATTCCCTTGCAAGCTCAAGCAAATCAATCGCATCGGAAAATTTTTTATTGTGCAGATTTTCAATGCCTTTGCTAATTAACCTCTTTTCAAATCCCGGAAAAAATATTACATTATCTTTTCTTTTTAGCGGTTCCCGCTTCTTCATCATATTAATCCGTCCTTCGGCCTGTTGATGTCCATAAGTTTAGCATTAATAATGGGAAAAAGGAAACCAATCCTATACTAAAATAAGTACAAAAAAAACTCACCTTAATAGGCAAGTTCAGATGTCTGGTATGTAGGATGGCGTCCCAGGAGAGGTTCGAACTCCCGACCGTACGCTTAGAAGGCGTATGCTCTATCCAGCTGAGCTACTGGGACATGATTTCTATTTATCAAAGACAAGATTTATTATATTATCCTAATATCTAAAAGTCAACAGTGATTTAATATTTTTTCATGAATAGGGGGGAGAGGATTCTCCCCTTTTCTATTTTAGCATAAATCCGCGGGCCAAGCTTGGGAGTTCCCGACCGTTTACTTCATAAACTTTCATGCTTACTGAATCGTTGTTTAACTCCAGAATAACATATGTTTTATCGAAATGTCCGCGCGGGAGGCGAATGCTGCCCGGATTGACAAATAATGTTCCATCCACTACCTCAGCCCCCAATACATGCGAATGGCCAAAACAAACGATATCAGCGTTTACTTCCTGAGCCTTGAATTTTAATTTCATTAACGAAGACTTCACCGAATAATGGTGACCATGGGTAATATAAAACTTTTTACCAGCAATATTGGGGAAAAGTTCTAAGGGATAATCACCAAAATCACAATTTCCAGCCACGGTAAGGTACCCGGTGATCGCTTTATGGTCAGGCATCAACTGTGAATCCCCGCAATGAATGAAGAGGTCAACTTCCTGTGAGTGCCTTTCTCTAATAACCTCCAGTTCCTTTGTTAAACCATGGCTGTCACTGACAATCAACACCTTACACATGATTGTCACCTCTTTCTAAGAGTGAATCCAGCTCGGCATCCAATTTTTTTAAAGCATTGGCGCGGTGGCTGATTTTATTTTTTTCATCGGAGGTCAGCTCTGCCATTGTCCTACCTATTTCAGGAAGGAAAAATATCGGATCATAACCAAATCCATTTTTGCCTCTCTTCTCCTCGAGAATTTCTCCTTCACAGGTGCCAGACACCGTGAAAGTTTCCTGTCCCGGTACGGCGAGAGCCAATGCACAATAGAATCTTGCTGTCCTTTTTTCTTTCGGAACATGAGTTAATTCTGATAGCACTTTATCAATATTGTTTTCGTCATTTTTCGGTTCACCGGCATACCGGGCTGAATAAATTCCCGGTCTGCCACCCAAGGCATCAATTATCAAGCCGGAATCATCGCCCATCACCATTTTATTTAATGCTCTGGAAACGGTCTCTGCCTTTAATATCGCATTTTCCTCAAAAGTCGAACCCGTTTCTTCCACCTCAGGCAAATCCGGGAAGTCAAGTAAAGTCCTTATTGTGATGCCTCTCGGTGAAAAAATATGTTCAAATTCTTTGGCTTTGCCGGGATTTTTCGTTGCAATAATGACTTCTTTCATGGTTAACTCCTTTATTTCCTTATTAAATATATTTTAACAGGCTCGAAATAGGCAATTGAACAAATATATCTGCCATTTTTACTGACTTATCTGCAATAATCAGTATTATATCTGCAGTTTTTTCAATATATCTGCCATTCTCTTAACCCACTCTATTTCTTCCGTCGCTCCTCGATTTTTTTCATTATTTCTGCTCCAAGTGCTATTTTTTGGTACTCGAAAAGTTCGACAAGGCCTCCTTGGGCGGCCTGCAGCAAGCCTTGAAGCTGCTCATAGGAAAAAGTTGATTCCTCGCCCGTTCCTTGCAATTCGACAAATTCGCCGCTGCCAGTCATCACGACATTCATGTCCACTTGAGCTTTTGAATCCTCAGCATAATTTAGATCAAGCACGGTTTGATTATCCTTTAAAATTCCGACACTGGTTGCGGCCAAGTAATCAATAATTGGAAATCTTGCGAGTGACTTTTTCTCAGCTAATGAATTTAACGCAAGACTCATGGCAACAAATGCCCCTGTAATCGAGGCGGTTCTTGTGCCGCCATCAGCCTGAATGACATCACAGTCGATCCAAACAGTTCGTTCTCCAATCGTGCCAAGGTCAACCACTGCACGTAAGGCGCGGCCAATCAGGCGCTGAATCTCCATCGTCCTTCCGGAAACCTTTCCCTTAGACGATTCCCGAATATTTCTTGTTTCGGTAGCCCGCGGTAGCATCGAGTATTCAGCGGTAATCCAGCCCTTGCCTTCTCCTCTCATGAAGGGTGGTACCCGATCCTCGATACTGGCTGCACAAATCACTTTCGTATTGCCTACAGATATAAGCACCGAACCCTCCGGATGCATTAAATAATTGGTTTCAATATGTATTGGTCTTAATTGCATTGGTTCTCTTCCATCTATACGCACAATGCTTCCTCCTTCATTTCAAGACGCATTTTCATTAAATAAGAAAGAGGCGGCTTACCAGCCAACCTCCTTTCACAGTCCTTTATATAGTATAACAAAAATCTCCTTTTAAAAACTACCGGTGTTTACTTTTTCTGGACGTGTTACTGGCTCTGAAAGATTCTTCCCTTGATCACTCTTGATCTCAGCCTTACCATTTACTTGAACCGCTACTTTTTCAATTCCTTTTTGTTCGGTTAAAGTAAGAACCAAGGCATCTAATAAATGTTGGGAAATCACCTTTTCCTCAAAGCTGCCATAGACATTCTTATTAAAATTTAAGGTTACTTTCCCGTCCTCCACTTTCGGCGGATCCAAAAGCTTTACATCCGACATAAAATCAGATACGAGATTTGATTTTTCACTAGGCCCTTTTACCAATTCCGTCACAGCCGCAGCAATATTATCCTTTTCACTGTTGCTGACTCTCCGTGTAACCGGAACATAATAATAGGAACCTTCTTCACCACCGATAAAATAAACCGTTACAGGCTTTGTATTGGTAATATCCACTACATCAGTCAAATCAAAATTGATCCCCGCAGCCCTGGAGAGGTTTTCACTAATAGGGGTCCCCTTGACTGGCATTTGCGTTAAGGGGTGGCCATTCAGTTTCAGCTTGACTGAATTGATATTATCAAATTGTGTCAATGTCCATGTTACTGATTGAAGAATTCGCTGTTCATCCTCAGGCTGGTAGTTCTTAAATTCCTTTGAAAAATTAACGGTCGCTACACCATCCGCTACATCTACCGACAGGTCTGTTCCTTCAGGCAATACAGCTTTAAACCCATTTGGCAGACTCTCAGCAACAGGACCATTAACCACTAGATAATCAAGCGCTTGTTTTGCCACCGATTTGGTCGCAGGCAAATTAAGGGTTTGCGGGACAACATAGCCATTTTTATCAATCAGGTAAAGTTCGGTCTTCACTGTGTTTTCTGTGTTTTTTGCTGCCGCTTTTTTACTTTCTTTCGGATCCGCAACCGATATAGTTTTTGGCGGATCAATTTTTTGTTTTGTTTCACCGCCAAGCAAGCCGCACCCTGACAACAGCATTGCAGATGTAAGGATCGTATATCCGAGGATTTTCCCTTTATGTTTGAGCATATTTTTCCCCCCAAAGACAGTTTGTACTATCATATATACGAGCCTATAAAAAAATTAGACCGGCTTTAGAAAGAAAAATTAATGTTGATATCGAAAGAGTAGTAAAAACCAGAACCTCCTTTTAATCAAAGGAGGTCCTTCTTATAGCTTAATCTTTTTTACCTGGTTGACAGGAAATTGTGGCCCGAGCCATTGGGAAGCAATTTTTGAAAAAATCCATGTTGAACCGGTTGTATAAAATTCATGAACCGGCTGATCATCATCAGTATCCAGCCGCCCATTATATTCCAAAATGGCACTTACCTCCCGAGCCGTTTCATCACCTGAGCTGATCACCTGTACCTTATCCCCCATTTCCCTTTGTATCAGTGTGCCAAGTAAAGGGTAATGGGTACAGCCCATGATCAACGTATCTAAATTTTGATCGATTAATGGCTTTAACGCTTCACTAACGATTTTTTCAGCAATCGGTCCATCATATTCGCCGCTTTCAACTAGTGGAACAAATTTGGGACAGGCCTGACTTTTAATATAAAGCCGGCTATTTAACGATTTTAAAGCTCTTTCATAAGCCCCGCTTTTCACAGTTCCTTCAGTTCCAATCACACCAACCCGATAATTCTTTGTTCGCTTAACTGCTGCCCGGGCTCCCGGATTAATAACACCCAGGACCGGAATCGGAAGCTCCCGGCGAATTTCCTCAAGGGCCGCTGCCGTCGCCGTATTACAGGCAATGACGAGCATTTTAATATTTTTTTTTAATAAAAAATGAGTTAATTCCCATGTAAATCTTTTTACTTCCTTTGCTGTTCTTGGACCATAGGGACAGCGGGCGGTATCTCCCAAGTAGATTATTTTTTCATTCGGAAGCTGCCGCATGATTTCTTTTGCAACTGTTAGTCCGCCAACACCGGAATCTATTACACCAATTGGTTGTTTCAAAACTTCTCGCCTCATTTAAATTCTTGAAATACTGCGTCTTTTGTGCCAGCCAAAACCAGACTGCTGCCAGCAAAATATCCTTTTCAAATTAGCGCATTTCTTCATGCAGCTTTTCCAGATTATTTTGCAAAAGTTGAATTTCTTCTATTGAAAAATTCTTTAACACTTCTGCTAAATAGGCCTGCCGTTTTTTAATGACTTCGTCAATAATTCTTTTTCCTTCTTCAAGTAAATGAATTTGGACAACACGGCGGTCATGTGGATCTTTTACTCGTTCAACTAATTGATTTTTCTCCATACGGTCGACCAGATCCGTTGTTGTGCTACAAGCTAAATACATCCGGCTGGAAAGCTCGCCAATTGTCATGTCCCCCTCTTCAAAGAGCCATTGCAAGGCGACAAATTGGGGGGGCGTAATCTTATAATTAGTCAGCATTTCCCTGCCTTTTTGCTTAATAATTCCGGAGATATAACGTAGATCCTTCTCAATATTAGCAATAATGTCCCCAGTTCTTTCTGGATTTTCGGGTTTCATGTATTCTACACTCCTAAAATAGGCTTCTCCTCGAGACAAGGTAAACTTGTCCTTATTTTCTACTTTTTCAAGGAAAAATTCAAGTAAAACTATTGAATATCCGATTTGTTGATTAACAACCACTGCTTATAGGATTTTACCTTTTGCACCGCTAAAAAGCATGAACCGGCCTCCATTACGGATGCCGGCCATGTTTATAGTTCTAGCTCTCCCATACGAAGGAGTTCTACAACTGCTTGTGATCGCCCCTTTACACCAAGCTTTTGCATTGCGTTGGAAATATGATTCCGAACCGTTTTCTCGCTTATAAATAATTCACCAGCAATTTCTTTTGTTGTTTTATCTTGTACTAACAGTTCGAATACTTCCCTTTCTCGTTTGGTGAGTAATGGCTTGTGAGTATATTCATTCTCCTTCAAGTATTGTAACCCTCCTTGCCTTCGCCAGTTATGCACCGGGGGTGGGTATATATTTAGTCACCATATCATATGTGAACAGTGGAAAGGTAGTGACTGTATTCGCCTTGAAGCAGGAGATTTTTATTAACCTTATCTAGCAAGTTATTTTTTTCTCCCGACCTGATTTCGAACGCAAACAACAAAACAACCTTCTTTTTCAGCAAAACTGGAAAAAGAAGGTTGTTTTCGATTAGGCTCTATCACTGCCAAAGAAGTTTTTGAATGATTGAAGGGTTGCATCACGGTTAACGGCTGCGATCGATGTTGTTATCGGAATACCCTTCGGACATGCTTGAACACAGTTTTGTGAGTTACCACAGCCTGTCAGCCCGCCATCCTCCATAAAGGCATTAAGACGTTCTGCCTTGTTCATGGCACCTGTTGGGTGGGCATTGAATAAACGAACTTGGTTAAAGACAAATGGTCCCATGAAATTCGTTTTACTATTTACATTTGGGCATGCTTCCAAGCAAACGCCGCAAGTCATACATTTAGATAACTCGTATGCCCATTGACGCTTCGTTTCCGGCATCCGCGGACCAGGTCCGAGGTCATAGGTTCCGTCAATTGGAATCCATGCTTTAACTTTCTTTAAGGAATCAAACATTTTGCTGCGGTCGATTTGCAGGTCACGGACAACAGGGAATGTTTTCATCGGTGCCAGACGGATTGGCTGTTCCAGCTTGTCTACCAGCGCTGAACATGCTTGGCGCGGCTTGCCATTGATAACCATTGAGCAAGCACCGCAGACTTCTTCAAGACAGTTCATATCCCAGGTGACTGGTGCAGTCTGCTGACCTTTATTATTTACAGGGTTTCTCCGAATTTCCATTAACGCTGAGATAACGTTCATATTGGGACGATATGGAACTTCGAATTCCTCCTCGTAAGGGTTAGAGTCCGGAGTATCCTGACGAGTAATGATAAATTTAACTGTTTTCGTTTCTGCCATTTTTTCCTACTCCCCTTTCACTTAATGCTTCTTCGTATAATCGCGCTCTCTCGGCTTAATCAAGGAAATATCAACATCCTCGTAATGGAAAGCTGGAGCAGAACTAGAATCAACAAATTTCGCCATTGTTGTTTTCAAGAAGTTTTCATCATCACGTTTAGGGAAATCAGGTTTATAGTGAGCACCACGGCTCTCATTACGGTTGTAAGCACCAATAGTGATGACACGTGCCAATTGCAGCATGTTTTGTAATTGACGGGTGAATGCAGCTCCTTGGTTGCTCCATTTTGCCGTATCATTAATGTTAATGTTTTTATACCGTTCTAATAGTTCTTGAATTTTTTCATCTGTTTTTAACAGCCTGTCATTATAGCGAACTACGGTAACATTTGCGGTCATCCATTCGCCGAGCTCCTTATGAAGCACATACGCATTTTCAGTACCATCCATCGCCATAATTGCATTCCATTTCTCTTGTTCTTCTTTAACTTTGCGATCAAAAACAGTTGAAGATATTGCATCGGAACTTTTTTCAAGTCCCTCAATATATTTAAGTGCATTAGGTCCGGCAACCATGCCGCCATACACGGCTGAAAGCAAGGAGTTCGCACCTAATCGGTTTGCACCATGCTGTGAATAATCACATTCACCAGCAGCAAACAGACCCGGAATATTTGTCATTTGATCATAATCCACCCATAAACCGCCCATTGAATAGTGAACAGCAGGGAAAATTTTCATTGGAACCTTATGCGGATCATCTCCGGCGAATTTTTCATAAATTTCAATAATACCGCCAAGTTTTACATCCAATTCATGTGGATCCTTGTGCGATAAATCGAGGTAAACCATGTTTTCACCATTAATACCTAATTTCATATCAACGCAAACATGGAAAATTTCACGCGTTGCAATATCACGAGGTACCAGGTTTCCGTATGCAGGATATTTTTCTTCCAAGAAGTACCATGGTTTTCCATCTTTATATGTCCAGATACGTCCACCTTCACCACGAGCAGATTCACTCATGAGACGAAGTTTGTCATCACCAGGAATGGCGGTTGGGTGAATTTGAATCATTTCACCATTTGCATAATAAGCCCCTTGTTGATAAACAATAGATGCAGCAGAACCAGTATTAATAACAGAGTTAGTTGATTTTCCAAAGATAATTCCCGGTCCGCCTGTCGCCATGATCACGGCATCAGCAGCAAATGATTTAATTTCCATCGTTTTTAAGTCTTGTGCTACAATCCCGCGGCAGATACCTTCATCGTCAAGGACTGCACCTAAAAACTCCCAGCCCTCATACTTTGTCACCAATCCGGCAACTTCGTGACGGCGCACCTGCTCGTCCAAAGCATATAGTAATTGCTGTCCGGTAGTTGCGCCGGCAAATGCAGTACGGTGATGCTGTGTCCCACCAAAGCGTCGGAAATCAAGCAATCCTTCCGGAGTACGGTTAAACATAACTCCCATCCGGTCAAATAGATTTATGATACCAGGTGCTGCTTCACACATCGCTTTAACTGGCGGTTGGTTTGCCAAAAAGTCGCCGCCATAAATTGTATCGTCAAAGTGAATCCATGGGGAATCCCCTTCACCTTTTGTATTTACTGCTCCATTAATACCGCCTTGGGCACAAACGGAGTGAGAGCGTTTAACCGGAACAAGTGAAAACAATTCTACAGGTGTTCCATGTTCTGCAACTTTAATCGTTGCCATCAAGCCAGCAAGTCCACCGCCGACTACGATCACCTTGCCATTACTCATATCGTAAGTCACTCCCTAATTCTAAATCCTGTATTTTTCCGTTCAAAATCTATTAAATAAATGCAAAAACAGTTTGAATTCCCACGATGGACAAAACTACAAAAATAATCATAGTTACATATGTAGAAATCACTTGAGAACGAGGCGATAATGTAATCCCCCAACTAACCATAAACGACCATAATCCATTAGAAAAATGGAAAATAGCTGAAATAATCCCAACAAGGTAAAAGCCAATCATAAATGGTGAGGAAAGAATATCCTCCATCATTTGGTAGTTAAGAGGTGTGCCAAACATCATTGCAATCCTTGTTTCCCAAACATGCCATGCAACAAAAATAAGAGTAATAACACCTGTAATCCGCTGTAGAAGGTACATCCAGTTTCTAAAATACCCGAACTTCCCAGTGTTTACAGTGCCCGTAAAGGCAATGTATAGGCCATAAATTGCATGGTATAATAAAGGTAAGAAAATTAATAAGATTTCAAGGACATGCAAAAATGGCAAACTCTCCATAAAATTTGCGGCTCGGTTAAATGATTCCGCTCCCCCTGTTGCTTGGTGGTTGACTGTGAGATGCACCAATAGAAATAAGCCAATTGGAACAACCCCAAGCAATGAATGCAATCTCCGATTAAAAAACTCGCGATTACCCGCCATTAATAAATTGAACCCCCTTTGAATTTTCACGATGATGTTAAGTCCCCAAATTTCCCCAAAAACTTACATCACTGTGACAATTATGTGACATGTACATTGTACTCCCAACAACATAGAGCGTCAAGGAAACGGATACATATTCTATCGTTAATAGATAAAATATTTAAAATATATTGCTATTATAATAGTTTTAAAAAATCCTCCTGGTCATCTTTGCAACGATAAATTATTCCGGCAATTTTTGGATGTATTCCCAATAAATTTTGGCTGGAATTTTTCTCGTTTAGGGAACAATAAATTATCAGGAAAATTAGTAAATATTCCTAATATAATAATCCGCTCTTCACAACCCTTTTTTAAAAAACAGTGCTGAAACTTTACTCAAATTGTATATAATAGAATGGTAGAAAGAGGGGAAACTTGTGAACGAAAGCACAGCTTCAAAACAATTAATCAATACTGATGATCCCAGGTCCATTTCCATCTTTGGATATGAATTAATTCGGGAAATTCTTTTACCTGATATATTGGGAAAAGATACCCCGGAAATATTATATTGGGCTGGTAAACACCTCGCACGTAAATATCCATTGGATGATTACGACAAAATTGTCGAATTTTTCGATCAAGCTTCGTGGGGACATCTTGTATTAAAAAATGAAACAAAAACCGAAATGGAATTTGAATTAACCAGCCCGCTGCTTGTATCCCGGGTAAAATCAAAAGCTGAGCAATTCTTTCAGCTGGAGGCAGGCTTCCTGGCCCAACAAATCGAACGGCAAAAACAAGTGATAACTGAAACCTTTGAACACCCAATAAAAAAAGCCAATATCGTCCGCTTTACAGTCAAATGGGATCAAAAAGATTCGGTATAGGCTTCGGTGCCAGGCACTATGTGAATGATTCAGATAGTGCCTGACACCATTTTTTCGCTGAAGCAGGTACTGCGGTTGTTGCTATGTTTGTAATTTTTTTAACAGTTCTTCGGCAACGTGATGCGGCAGCCCAATTGCTGTGAATTCCTCCAGGCTTGCCTGCTTCATTTTTTTCACGGAGCCAAAATGCTTTAATAACAGCTTTTTCCGCTTTTCACCAACGCCAGGAATATCGTCCAGCATGGAATGGAAAGCATTTTTGCCGCGTGTTTGGCGGTGAAAGGTGATGGCGAACCGGTGAACCTCATCTTGAATCCTTTGCAGCAAATAAAATTCTTGACTATTTCGTGGTAGGGGAACCATTTCTAACGGATTACCGAACAAAAGCTGTGAAGTCCTATGCTTCTCATCCTTTACCAGGCCTGCCAAGGGAATATCCAGGCCGAGTTCATTTTCCAGCACGTCTCTGACTGCTTCCACATGTCCTTTGCCACCATCAATAATAATTAAATCCGGCAGCGGCAGGTTTTCCTTCAGAACGCGGGAATATCTCCTTCTTGTTACCTCTCTCATCGATTCGTAATCATCAGGCCCTTGAACCGATTTGATTTTATATTTCCGATACTCACGTTTGTCCGCTTTTCCATCAGTAAAGACAACCATTGCTGAAACCGGGTCAGTTCCTTGAATATTGGAGTTATCAAAAGATTCAATGCGATGCGGTGTATAAATTCCAAGAAGTTCTCCCAAATTTTCCACCGCCTTAATCGTTCTTTCTTCATCTTTTTCAATTAGCGAGAATTTCTCATTCAAAGCAATTTTGGCATTTTTAATCGCCAACTTGACGAGATCCTTCTTTTGTCCTCTCTTTGGCTGCAGTACTTTTACTTCTAGAAGCTGCTCCGCCATATGCACATCTACTTCGTCCTGAATGAGAATTTCCTTTGGCTTAAAATGATTCGGTTGTTGGTAAAAACGACCAAGAAAGGTCAAGATTTCTTCCTCCGGTTCATTATAGACGGGGAACATCGAGACGTCGCGCTCAATCATTTTTCCCTGACGGACAAAAAAGACCTGCACACACATCCAACCTTTGTCAACAGCGTAGCCAAACACATCGCGGTCGGTAAAATCCGTCATCGTAATCTTTTGTTTTTCCATAATCGTTTCAATATGAGCAATTTTGTCGCGATACTCCTTGGCCCGTTCAAAATCAAGTTCCTCGGCAGCAGCTGTCATTTTCTCGGTCAGTTCTTTTTTTATTTCTTTATACCCGCCATTTAAAAAACGGGTAATTTCATCAGTTATTTGTTTGTACTGTTCTTCACTCACGTCATTCACACATGGTGCCAGGCACTGCCCAAGATGGTAATACAAACAAACGCGATCCGGCAAGGTCGCGCATTTTCTTAGAGGATAAATCCGGTCTAGCAACTTTTTCGTTTCATTTGCAGCACCAACGTTTGGGTAAGGGCCAAAATATTTTCCTTTATCCTTTTTGACTTTTCTGGTGATGATGAGCTTTGGATGTCGTTCCGCTGTCAGCTTGATAAACGGATAGGTTTTGTCATCTTTCAACATCACATTATATTTAGGATCGTGCTTTTTGATTAAATTCAATTCCAGCAGTAATGCCTCAATATTAGAGGAGGTTACAATATACTCAAAGTCCTCAATTTCCTGGACAAGCCGCTGGGTTTTACCGTCATGCGATCCGGTAAAGTACGATCGAACACGGTTTTTTAAGACTTTAGCTTTGCCAACATAAATGATCGTTCCCTGACGGTCCTTCATTAAGTAGCAGCCAGGCTGATCAGGCAGCAATGTCAGTTTTTGTTTAATCGTTTCATTCATTCCGGCCACTCCTTTCTGGCAATTCACTTTCCTATCCATATTAAAACAATCCGCCTGTAAAGAAAAGCACGAAATTATGTAAAAAAGCCTCAACCAGAAAGATTCCGGTTAAGGCTTTGGCGTAATAAATTGATTAGATGTGCTTTTGCAGGACGCTTTCCAAAGCTTCTTTTGGCTGGAAGCCGACTACTTTGTCAACGACCTCGCCATTTTTGAATACCAATAGTGTTGGGATGCTCATAACACCAAAGTTAGAAGCAGTTTGTGGATTATCATCCACATCCAATTTTTTAATTTTCACTTTATCGCCCATTTCAGCGTCAAGTTCTTCCAAAACAGGAGCAATCATTTTACATGGACCGCACCATGGTGCCCAGAAATCTACCAGAACAAGGCCAGAGCTTATTTCAGCTGAAAAGTTTTGATCTGTTATGTGAGAAATTGCCATAATTTACTTAACCTCCTACAAATTACTTTCAAATACTACCGAAAGTATAACATTGATTGAAAAATCAAGCTAATAATTTGTTTCCTAAGTACTTTTCCCCGGATACAAACGGGCTATGCAAAAAGCGAGCAGTCTCTATGCTGCCCGCTTCTCTTATTGTCCAGCGATGACCAAGGCGCTTGCGCTTTTCTTATTATTGATGAACTTTTAGCTTTTTAAATTCTTCCGTTAGCATTGGGACAACATCAAACAGGTCGCCGACGATTCCGTAGTCTGCTACTTTGAAGATATTTGCTTCTGGATCCTTGTTGATTGCAACAATTACTTTGGAGTTTGACATCCCGGCAAGATGCTGGATGGCGCCAGATATACCACAAGCGATATAAAGATCTGGTGTAACAACTTTACCAGTTTGACCGATTTGCAGCGAATAATCGCAGTATTCAGCATCACATGCACCTCGGGAAGCACCTACTGCACCGCCTAATACGTCGGCCAATTCTTTTAATGGTTTGAAGCCTTCAGCACTCTTGACTCCGCGCCCACCGGAAACAACTACCTTTGCTTCGCTCAGGTCAACGCCTTCAGTTGCCTTTCTCACCACTTCTTTGATGATCGTACGAAGGTCTTTAATTTCAACGGAAAGAGAAGTAACTTCACCGCTTCTTGATTCGTCTTTTTCTAACGGTGTGATGTTATTAGGACGAACGGTTGCAAAAATTAATCCGTCTGTGACGATTTTCTTTTCGAATGCCTTGCCTGAATAGATAGGTCTTGTAAACACAACATTTCCTCCAGCCACTTCAACTGCAGTTGCATCTGAAATCAGGCCGGATTCGAGTTTGGCAGCGAGTTTTGGTGATAGGTCTTTCCCAAGGGCCGTGTGACCGAAAACCAGTCCTTCCGGCTGCTCTTGATCAATTACAGCTAGGATTGCTTGGGAATACCCATCAGAAGTATATTGAGCCAATTTGGCATCTTCTACTACAACGACACGATCTGCACCGTTTTTAATTAATTCTGTACCTAAATCGCTTACATTCTCACCAAGTAATACTCCGACAACTTCTCCACCTTCAGCCACCGTTTTTGCTGCAGCCACTGCTTCGAAGGATACGTTACGTAAGGAGCCGTCGCGAACTTCTCCTAATACTAATACTTTTCTGGACATATGAGTTTACCCCCTGTATACGAACTATGGCCTTCCGCGCCACCATTTAACTTTGAAAAAACGAACAAATATCTCTCACCAGCCAATGCAGGCGGTGTGAACAGAATCGGAAAAGGCATTACATTAGTATGGCCAATCCGCTTTCATTGGTTAGCATTAACTCACGTTAAACGGCATTCCGCCTCATTTTCAAAAATTTGATGTGCTAATTAGACTACTTTTGCTTCAGTGTGAAGCAGATGAACCAACTCTTTTACTTGATCGGATAGCTCTCCTGCTAAGACTTTTCCAGCTTCCTTTTTAGGCGGCAAATACACTTCGATTGTCTTTGTTTTTGCTTCCACATCTTCTTCATCCAAATCAAGATCATCCAATTCTAATTCTTCAAGCGGCTTCTTCTTCGCTTTCATAATCCCAGGAAGCGATGGATAGCGCGGTTCGTTCAAACCTTGCTGCGCTGTTACTAACAGTGGCAGGCTTGTCTCAATTACTTCGGAATCACCTTCAACATCACGGGTCACTGTTACATTGTTACCATCGATCTCTAATTTCGTAATCGTAGTTACATAGGGAATATTGAGCAGTTCCGCAACACGTGGTCCGACTTGGCCAGATCCGCCATCAATCGCAACGTTCCCGCCTAAAATTAAATCAGCTTCTTTATCTTTTAAATATTCAGCAAGAACTTTGGCAGTAGTAAATTGGTCGCCGTTTTCAACATCGTCCTCTGTATTGATAAGAACTGCTTTATCAGCGCCCATTGCAAGCGCAGTGCGCAATTGCTTTTCAGCCTCTTCGCTGCCAACAGAAATAACTGTTACTTCACCGCCATTTGCATCGCGGACTTGAATTGCTTCCTCAATGGCATATTCATCATAAGGGTTGATGATGAATTCAGCACCATCTTCGTTGATCTTTCCGCCGCTTAATGTAATTTTTTCTTCGGTATCAAAGGTTCTCTTCATTAATACGTAAATATTCATGATCTAGCGCCTCCTAAAAAATTCAAACATTTGTTCAGTTAAAAAGATTGAAAAAATTGGAGCTAAAAAATTATTAAATAGATATGTTTACTCTCCTTTAAAATGCGGCTCTCTTTTTTCAATAAAAGCCTGGATCCCCTCTTTCGCGTCATTTGACACAAAGACCTCTCCAAATAACTCCGCTTCTTTTTTCATACCTTCATAGAATTCGCCCGTTTTGGCATAGTTTAATAGTTGAATAGCCGCATGAAGCGAAACAGGGCTTTTCTTGGCAATTTTTTGTGCCAGCTTTAACGCTTCTCCCAATACTTCTGTCTCCGGATATGCATGATTAGCCAGACCGTATTCCACTGCCTCCAGCCCGGTTATTGGCTCTGAGGTAAACATCATTTCGGCTGCTCTAGCCATTCCAACATACCTTGGCAGCCGCTGTGTTCCGCCAAAACCAGGAATTATCCCAAGCTGGAGTTCAGGCAGCCCCAGTTTCGTGGTTTCACTAACCAAGCGGATATGGCATGCCATGGCCAGCTCTAAACCGCCGCCAAGCGCAGCACCGTGAATGGCGGCAATGATTGGTTTTGGAAACTTTTCGATCCGGTCAAACAAATCTTGTCCAAACTTACCAAAATTTGAAGACCCTTCTGAAGAATTAAGCGTGGTAAATTCCTTAATATCTGCCCCGGCTGAGAAAAAGCGTCCCTCTCCATGAATCACAATCACCCTAATGTCGCGGTTTGGTTCGATTTCATCCAGCACTGCTGATAATTCCCGTAAAAGACCTGATGAAAGCGCGTTTGCCGGCGGACGTTGTATGGTAATCGTGGCAATCCTGTCCTGACTTGACCATTTTAAATAGTCCATCCCAATAAATTCCCCCTTTGTTCAGACCCTAGCAACCGCCAAATCCATTGATAAACATATTATGGATTGGGGATGCCAAAGCTTTTAAATCATATTTTTCTTCATTCATCACCCATGTCGTAACTGTTTCATCAATTGTGCCAAAAACCATTTGTCGGGCAAGACGAATATCAAGATTGTTTGAGAACTCACCATTTTCCTTGCCTTCAATCAGTATCTTATCAATCACCTTTAAATAACCTTTCAACACATCATTAATTTTCAATCGTAAATCTTTATTGGATTGACGTAATTCCAACTGTGTAACAATGGCAAGATGATGATCGGCTGAAAGCAATTCAAAATGAGTTTCAATCATCTTTAATAACTTCTCCGTTGCGGTCTTTTTTCCTGCTATCATTTGCTCTATTTTTTCAATAAAAGTTCCCATTTTTTCTTCAAAGAGAGAGATAAGAATATCTTCTTTATTTTTGAAATAAAGATAAATGGTCCCGTCGGCGACTCCCGCCTGCTTCGCAATTTTTGATACTTGTGCTTGGTGATAGCCGTTTTCCGCAATCGCTACCACTGCGGCATCAATGATCTGCATGTATTTTGGTTTTGTCTTCTTCATTGTAATCCCTTCTTTGAAGAAAAATTTAAAAAGAAAAATATGAATGAATCATCATTCATATTTTTATAATAGATTTTATCGGCATGTCTGTCAAGAAAACAAATTGACTTTCAAGCAACAAATTTTTATCTATGATCTATGCTGTTGGGACAAGCTTACTGCAAAAAAAAATTAAAATTGTTCGGATTAAGCATGGTTTTTATTTTGTTCATCGATTTTTTTCTTTTCTTCTTCGACAAGCTGTCTTCTTAAAATTTTTCCAACGGCTGTTTTAGGTAATTCGTCTCTGAACTCATATATTCTCGGCACTTTATAGGCTGCCAGATATTTTCTGGCAAATTGATTCATTTCTTCTGAGGTAACCTTTGCGCCTTCCTTTAAGACGATGTAAGCCTTAACGGTTTCGCCGCGATATGGATCAGGAACACCTGCAGCTACAACCTCCACTACATCCGGGTGCTCATACAATACTTCCTCGATTTCTCTGGGATAAATATTGTACCCTCCGGCGATGATCATATCCTTCTTGCGATCAACCACATAAAAATAGCCCTTTTCATCCATATAGCCAAGATCACCGGTATACAGCCAGCCGTCTTTCAAAACTTCGGCGGTTTCATCAGGCCGATTCCAGTAGCCTTTCATGACCTGAGGCCCTTTAATGACAATTTCGCCAATTTCACCAGGGGGCAGCGGCTCTTCTGAACCAACAGCAATGATTTTTGCCTCTGTATCCGGATATGGAACCCCAATACTGCCTTTTACCCTTTCCACATCCCACAGGAAATTCGTATGTGTCACTGGTGATGCTTCTGATAATCCATAGCCTTCGACTAGCTTACCATTCGTTACCTCTTCGAACTTCTGCTGGACCTCTAACGGAAGTGGGGCGGATCCACTGATGCAGACCTCAATGGAAGACAGATCATATTTCTTTATATCAGGATGGTTCAGCAGACCGATATAGATGGTCGGTGCCCCAGGAAAAAGTGTAGGACGTTGTTTGTGAATCGTTTTTAACGTTTCTAACGCATCAAATTTTGGCATGAGAATCATTTTGCCAGCCATTTTTATCGATAACAGCATACAAACAGTCATACCATAAACATGGAAAAAAGGAACAATGCCAAGAATCGTTTCTTCACCAGGGTGACATTTGTACATCCATTTCTCGCTCATTGTCGTGTTGGCCATTAAATTCTTATGCGTCAGCATTACGCCTTTTGGAAAACCGGTTGTCCCTCCCGTATATTGGAGCAATGCAAGGTCTTCATCAGGATTGATCTCATACTTGGTCAGTTTAAGCGGTTTCATTTTTAGAATTTCTGAAAGCAAGTGTGAATTTCCTTCATGCTTTACTTTAACGACCAGTCCGTATTGTTTTTTCTGAATAAAGGGATACAGAAGATTTTTAGGAAACGGCAAGTAATCTTTAATGCAAGTGACGATGATATGCTTTAGTCCTGTCTGCGGCATTACCTTTGTTACTCTAGGATAAAGGATATCAAGGGTGACGATGGCTTTTGCCCCTGAATCTTTCATTTGATATTCTAATTCACGTTCCGTATACAGCGGGTTCGTTTGAACGACAATTCCTCCGGCCAGCAGAATTGCAAAATAGCTAATGACTGCCTGCGGCGTATTCGGAAGCATGATGGCAACACGGTCTCCTTTTATAATGCCGATGTGGTTTTGCAGATATCCGGCAAACTTTACGGCCTCCTCATGCAACTGTTTAAAAGTTAACTCCTTGCCCATAAAATGAATGGCAACTTTATCTGGATAATTTGCAGCGGAATTTTCCAAATATGTCTGAATCGGGTCAGAGGAGTACTCGATCGTGGCAGGTATCTCTTTAGGATACAATTTCAACCATGGTTTAGATTCTATCATTTATTAACCTCCCTTTACGAAAATTTTTAAAAATTCCAACTACTCATTTAATTATAGTACAGGATTATATATTTAACAATTCACAATTTTCTCCCCTCTAATTTACCTGGTAGTAAAAAAAATCACCACTGAAGGATCAGTGATGACTTTAATTAGATTGAAATGTCTAACGGAACATTCGATTCATGTGAAAAATACAAGATATATAATCCCGATCAGAATAAACACAGCTGATAAACCTATCAGAACCTTTGCTAAATTTTTCATTTTCCCTTTCTCCCCTTAAGAAATTCCTGCACCGATCACATAAGATAACCCGATCGAGATCATCATGGAAATGAAACCGACGGCACGATTATCATTTTGAATTTCTTCGTCAATTTTAAACTTTGGCGTCAAAAATTCAAAGATAAAATAGCCTGCCAACAATAGGAAAAAGCCATAAATCCCCCATCCAATCATAGAAGTCAATGAAGTATGCTCTTCAATTGTACTGCGAAAAATATTTGCAATCCCGAAGATTTTTCCTCCGGTCGCCATGGCCACGGCCAGATTGCCATTTTTAATTTCTTCCCAATTCCGATATTTCGTGACCAATTCAAAAATCGCCAAAAAAACAATTGTGCATAAAATGACAACACTATAATAAGCTGCAATTTGAATATACTCATTTTCCCAAAACTGGTTCATTGCAAAGTCTCCCCGGACATTATTTAAATTCCACTACAGTGACACCGGTGCCTCCTTCTCCGGCCTCGCCAAAGCGGATTTTCTTAACCGCTCGATGATTTCTTAAATACTCCTGAACTCCTTGTCTTAAAGCACCTGTTCCTTTTCCATGAATAATTGAGACACGCGGGTAGCTTGCAAGAAGAGCGTCATCAATATACTTTTCTACCTTGAGCAGCGCATCTTCATACCGTTCTCCACGTAAATCCAACTCCAGTTTAACATGGGAGTCGCTGCCTTTTACAATGGCCATCGGTCTTGTCTCTTGTTTCTTTTCCGTTGACCCAAGATATTCCATATCTTTTTCTTTGACCTTCATTTTTAAAATTCCCATTTGTACCTGCCACTCATCAGCAGAAACTTTCTCCACAAGTGTACCTCTCTGATCAAAGGTTAAAACCCTCACTTCATCCCCGGGCAGATATTGCTGCTTTTTACTCTTCTTATTGGTCAATTTCGCTGATTTAGTCATCTCCGGTACTGCTTTTTCCAGACGTTTCTTAGCATCAATTAATTCGTGTTCTTTTATTTCAGCGTGCTTTTCCGTTCGCATTTTACGAAGATCGCGAATGACCTGCTCGGCTTCTTTTTTGGCTTCATCGACAATTTCAGCCGCCTTTGCAGCCGCTTTTTCGAACATCGAATCTTTCTTCTCATAGAATTCTATCATCTGTTTTTGCAAATCTTTATGAAGCTTTTCCGCCTGCCTTAAAAAGTCCAATGCTTCCTGCTGTTCGATTTCTGCCTGGTGCTTGCTTTCTTCAAGCGACGCGATCATGTTATCAATTTGATTGGTGTCCTCACTAATATAGGACCTGGCATTATTAATGATTCGTTCATTGAGGCCAAGGCGTTGGGAAATTTCAAATGCATTACTGCGGCCGGGCACTCCCAGCAATAATTTATAGGTGGGGCTTAGTGTCTCGACATCAAACTCAACACTGGCATTCAAGACGCCTTCACGATTATAGCCGTATGCCTTTAACTCCGGATAGTGAGTGGTAGCGACTACCCTGGCACCAATCCGATAAACCTCGTCTAGAATCGAAATCGCCAATGCTGCTCCTTCTTGTGGATCAGTACCGGCACCTAGCTCGTCAAACAGGACAAGGCTGTTATCATCAACTCGATTTAAAATATCGACAATATTTACCATATGGGAAGAAAATGTACTCAAGCTTTGTTCAATGGATTGTTCATCACCAATATCGGCATAAACAGCGCCAAACACCGCCAGTTCGGAACCATCCTGGGCCGGTACCTGCAATCCGGCCTGAGCCATAAGCGAACATAGTCCAAGTGTTTTGAGCGTAACCGTTTTCCCGCCGGTATTGGGACCGGTAATGACAATCGTGGTATAATCTTCGCCAAGCAAAATGTCATTTGCGACAACCTCATCAAGCGGAATGAACGGATGCCTTGCCTGATATAATGCGATTCTGCCTTCATTGTTGATAATCGGCATCGTCGCTTTTATTTTTTTCCCATATCTTGCCTTGGCAAAAATAAAATCTAAATTAGCCAGGATCTTGACAATGATTTGCAGTTCGTTTGCAAATTCGGCCACTTTTGCTGACAGCTCGGTAAGGATTCGTTCAATTTCCAATTGTTCCTTAACGCGGATGTCCTGCAGCTGATTGTTTAATTGCACAATCACCTGCGGCTCAATAAACAATGTTTGCCCCGAAGAGCTTTGGTCATGAATAATCCCGCCGTAATGACCGCGGTATTCTTGCTTAACAGGGATGACAAAACGGTCGTTGCGAATAGTAATAATCGCATCTGACAGCATCTTTTGGGCGCTGGAGGAACGAATCATACTTTCTAATTTTTCCCGGACCCGTGCCTCATTGGATCGCAGCTGGTGTCTTAAGGTCCGAAGCAGTTCGCTGGCCCCGTCCAACACTTCACCGCTCTCGTCAATCGCCTGTTTAATGACATGCTCCAGGTTCGTTAGTGGAATAATCTGATCCACCTGCTCCTTTAAAATCGGTATCTCAGTGCGTTCTTCATCAATTTCCTCAATAAAACGTTTCATTTGCCGGCTTGCGTAAATGGTGCTGGAAATTTGCATCAATTCATGCGGGCTTAACACCCCGCCAATGATGGAACGCTTAATATGCGGCCTGATATCATAGATCCCTGAAAGTGGAATATTGCCTTTAATCCGATAAACAGTGGCCCCCTCATCGGTTTCTGCCTGAAGTTTCACCACCTCGTCGAAATCCGTTGATGGTACCAAGTTTGCTATTTTTTCTTTCCCTAGTGATGAAGCCGCATGCTCTAACAGCTGCTCTCTCACTTTAGTAAATTCTAACACTTTTAATACTTTATCTTGCATGAGGGTATCCCTCCTTTATTGTTCAATGTCGATTATGCAAAAAATGAAGGAGATCATGTGGTTCAAGTGCATTCAGTACCGTTGAAGCTTTTACCCAGCCCTTCTTGGCAGCAGCAACGCCAATTTCCATATCGCTTAAGGTTTCTTTCCTATGGGCATCGGTATTAATAAGAATTTTCACCCCGGCTTCCTGGGCTTTGCGTAAATATTCCGCTTTCAGGTCCAGCCTGTTCGGATCAGCATTCAGCTCCAAAGCCGTGTTCGTCACTCTTGCCAGTTCTATCAGTAAATCAATGTCCACTTCATAGCCGTCGCGCCGGCCAATTTTCCTTCCAGTTGGATGGGCAAGTAAATCAACATGGGGATTTTCCAGCGCTGTCTTTAACCGCTCCATGATTTTTTCCTTCGATTGGGAAAAAGCGGAATGAATCGAGGCAATGACAAAATCCATTTCGGCCAGGACCCAATCCTCATAGTCTAAGGTGCCATCCGGTAATATATCCATTTCCACCCCTGATAGAATCAATATATCATCATATTTTTCATTGAGTTTCTTAATTTCTTCATGTTGCTTCAAGAGCCGCTCTGTTGTGAGTCCGTTTGCAACCTTTAAATATTGGGAATGATCGGTTATCGCCAGGTAGCGGTAACCACGCGCCCGGCACGCTTCGACCATCTCCTCGATGGAATGGGCACCATCACTCCATGTTGTATGCATATGAAGGTCACCCTTTATGTCCGATAAGTCGATTAATCCTTGATTGGCTGAAAAGATATCCACTTCTTTCCCATCTTCACGAATTTCCGGTGGAATATAAGGCAAACCAAAATGGTTGAAAAATTCTTCCTCCGATTTGAACGTTTGAATTTTACCTGTTTCGTTGTTTTCCACACCATATTCGCTGATTTTTTCGCCGCGCTCCTTGGCAAGCTGACGCATACGGACATTATGATCCTTGGAGCCGGTAAAATGATGCAGAGTGGTGATGAATTCTTCGGGCTTTACTAAGCGAAAGTCAACCGATATATCGTAGTCTTGGGTAAACACTATCGAAACCTTAGTATCACCAGCCCCAATTACTTCTTTTATGCCCGGCTGCTTTAATAATTGCTCACGCACAGCTTCTGGCTCAGTTGTCGCGATAATAAAATCCAAATCTTTGATTGTTTCACGCATTCGCCGTAAACTTCCAGCCCTTGAAAACCGTTTAACTTCCTTAATTTCAGCCAGCATCGCTTCAATCTGTCCGGCAAGCGGCAGCATGTAGGCCAGCGGCAGCCGTTCTGGTCTCGATCCCACGTTGGCAATCGCTGCTAAAATTTTTTCCTCGGTCTTTTTTCCAAAACCGGCAAGCGACTGAACCCGGCCCTCCCGGCAGGCTTCCTTTAAACTGTTAACATCTATAACACCTAATTCCTTATATAATTTAGCAATTTTTTTACCGCCAAGACCCGGCAGCTGCAAGAGGGGAATTAACCCGGCAGGAACCTCTTGTTTAAGCGCCTTTAAAAGCGTTGAGGAGCCATCTTTTATGTATTCCTCAATGACAGTGGCAGTCCCTTTACCGATACCGGATATGACCGTAAAATCGTCGATTTCAGAGATGCTGCGATCATCGGTTTCCAAGGCATTGGCGGCCTTACGAAAAGCCGAAACCTTAAAGGGATTCTCCCCTTTTAATTCCATATAAACCGCAATCATCTCCAGATGACGGACAATTTCTTGTTTATTTACTCCCAATACAATCACCTGCCTATTTTCGTCGCCATCTTATTTTGCCCGTTAATAGAAAAACTTCTCTGCCTATAGAGAAGTTCACGCAGCCGTATTTTCAATCCACCAGCCTTTGATCTGTTCAGATAGGACTGGGGTGTAGTGGACGATCGTTTTTGCCAATGACGAGTCATCTAATATCGTTTGAAAATGTTCAATTGGCATGAGGGCAGCAATGTATAATACAATAAAAATAAGTAAATAGACTTCTAAAAATCCTAGTATTCCACCTGCCCAGACATTTAGCTGCTTTAAGACCGGTAAATGAGCGATAAAGTCAAACATCGAGCCGATAATTTGCAAAACAATTTTTACTGCAAAAAAGATGATTACAAAAGCAATCGCCCGGTAAAAAGCAGATTCCATATTGCTAGAGTCCGTTAATATTTTTAATGTCGGATTATCCCCCAAAGTCGGGTATGGAATCCAAAGAATAAGCTTTGGTGCTAATTCTTCATAGTATAAATAGGCGACAACATATGCGATAATAAAACTTGTAAGATGGACCAGCTGCAAAATAAAGCCCCTCTTCAAGCCAATAAGAAAACCGATAAAAAGAAAAATGATAATAGCCAAGTCTAACATATGTTATGATTCCTTCTCATTTTGTTGTTCTGTTTTCCGCTGTTCCAATTCGTCTTTTATGATCAGATAATCATTTACTGCATTAACAGCTGTCAAAACAGCGAGTTTACTAACATCTAATCCGGGATTCTTCGAACTGATTTCACGCATTTTTTTGTCAACTAATGATGCGACATGTCGGATATGGTCTTTACTTTCTGTTCCTAAGATGACATATTGGGTACCAAAAATATCAACAGTTATTCGATTTTTTTGTATATTTGACAACGTAAATGCCTCCAATCAAGAATCCTACACTTTATCATAACACGAACACAAATAAAAGGAAAAGTTAAAAGAAATGTGGTGTTTCATTGTGGGACAAGTTGTTTTAATTTGTGGAAAAGATACGATTCATGAAATGAAAACATATTATGAAAAACAATTGCTAGACAAAAATCCGCCGGGAAGTGTGTTTGCTGCCAAAATGCCGGGCTGCACCATTACTGCCTATCAATCAGGCAAAGTCCTATTTCAAGGAAATGATTATGAAACAGAAGCGGAAAAATGGCAGAAAACCGAATCCGGAAGTGCTCCAACCGGAAAGCCAGCAGCTGCCAAGACAAAGTCTATCGCTAAAGGCGATCTACCCGCACAAATAAGCCGGATGTCCGTGATCGGTTCCGATGAGGTGGGAACGGGGGACTTTTTCGGTCCAATTACAGTTGTTGCCGCCTATGTAAGGAAGGAACAAATTCCGTTATTAAAGGAATGGGGCGTACGCGATTCCAAGGATTTAACTGATGAGAAAATCATCGAAATGGCCAAAGTAATTAAAGAGATCATCCCATTTAGCCTGATGACCTTGAAAAATGATAAATATAATCAGATCCAGCAGACCGGGATGTCGCAGGGTAAAATGAAAGCGCTGCTTCATAATCAAGCGATTCTAAAAGTAATGGAGAAAATAGCTCCGGAAAAGCCGGAGGCGATTTTGATCGATCAATTCGTCCAGCCGGGCACTTATTTCCAGCATTTAAAAGGACAAAAATCCATCGCCCGCGATAAGGTTTACTTTAGTACCAAGGCGGAGGGCATCCATCTCGCCGTTGCCGCTGCCAGCATCCTCGCTCGCTACGCTTTCATTCAATATATGGATAAGCTGAGTGAAGCGGCCGGCTTCCCCATTCCAAAAGGCGCCGGCCCGCTTGTTGATGAAGCAGCAGCGAAGCTGATTTTGCAAAAGGGACGCGATCAACTCGGTTCATTCGTAAAACTTCATTTTGCCAATACAGAAAAAGCAATGGCGCTTGTGCGGAAAAAGAGAAACTAGGAGGAGGGGTTGGGATTGCGGAGATTAACTGACGCAGAAATTGAAAAATCCATTGGCAGTTTAATCGGTTGGAAGCTCGATGGAAAATTCGTGGTAAAAAAATATCGTTTTAAGGAATTTTTAAAGGGTATTGAGTTTGTAAACGAAATTGCCCAGCTTTCGGAGAACCAGAATCACCATCCTTTCATTGCTATTGATTATAAATTAGTGACTTTGAAGCTTACTTCTTGGCACGCAGGCGGGCTGACAGATTTAGACGTAGCCTTGGCAAAAAAATATGATGAAATCTATGAAAAATATAAAATTTAAGAAAAACTGCCCCATCGATTTAATGGCGGGACAGCCTTTTTTAATATTATTTTTAATTATTTGACCAGGAAATAACATCTAAAAGTTTTATTAGCGAATTTTCGGGGGATATTAGCAAATTCATATATTTTATTAGCGAATCAATTGCTTTTATTAGCGAAAAATCCTTTTTATTAGCGAAGCGAAAATAGTAACGAAAAAAAGCTAGCCCTTAAGCTAGCTTTTTCTATAATTTATCCCCGTAAGACGGCGCCTGCTTGCTCTTTCAAAGCGGCCAGTACTTGTTCATGAACCTTCGTGACCTCTTCATCCGTCAGGGTCCGTTCCGGGTCAGCGTATTTTAAGGAGAAAGCAATCGATTTCTTGCCTTCCTCCATTTTATCGCCTTCGTATAAGTCAAAGACGTTTGCTTCCTTCAAGAGCGGAGCCCCGGCCTCAAGAATGATCTCCTTTAAGGTGTCTGACACTGTCTCTTTGTTTGCCACGAGGGCAATATCCCTTGTAATTGATGGGAAGCGCGGAATCGGAACATATTGTAAGTCGTCTGTCTCCTCTTCCAGCACCGCTTTTAATGACAGCTCGAAGACGTACGTGTCTTTGAGGTCCAGATCTTTTTGGACACTTGGGTGTACCTGACCGACAAAGCCGATTCGTTTACTGTTCAATAGGATTTCGGCCGTCCGTCCCGGGTGCAGACCGTCTACCTGCGCTTGTACATATTCCACCTTATCCGTTAACCCAAGCTTGGCAAACAGCCCTTCCAAAATCCCCTTTAACACGAAGAAATCTACAGGCTTTTTCTCTCCCTGCCATGAATGATTTGTCCACAAGCCGGTAATGGCGGCTGCTAAATGTTCTCTTTCCTCCGGAAGCGCGTCAGTACCATTTGCTAAAAAGACGTTGCCTGTTTCATAGACCGCTAAGCTATCATTTTGTCGGGCGCTATTATATTTTACAACCTCTAATAGCTGAGGCAATATGCTTAACCGAAGCACGCTGCGGTCTTCACTCATCGGCATCGCTAAATGAATCGCCTCGCGTTTTTCGAGAGCATATTGAGCCGCTTTTTCCTCGCTTGTTAAGGAGTAGGTAACAGCCTGATAAAGTCCTGCCCCCTCCAGATATTGTCGGACAACGCGGCGTTTCTTTTGATAGGCTGTTAATTTTCCTGGCGTGGAAGAACCAACCGGCAATGTTTTGGGAATATTGTCATAGCCATAGAGACGAGCCACTTCCTCAATCAGGTCTTCTTCAATTTTAATATCACCGCGGCGCGTTGGAGCTGTAACGGTAATGGTATCGCCATCAACAGAAGCCTCAAATTGCAGGCGGGCAAATATTTCTTTTACTTGGTTCATGTCGAGATCTGTACCGAGGACTCGATTGATTTTTTCAAGCGTAATTGGAATAACCGCCGGTTCAATCGTTAATGTATCTACCTCAGCTGCCCCTGTCAATACTTCACCGCCAGCATATTTCGCCATAAGGTAAGCTGCCCGGTCACCGGCTGCGCGGACCCGGTTAGGATCAACGCCTTTTTCGAAGCGGGCACTTGCTTCACTGCGCAATCCATGATCTTTTGATGCTTTACGAACTGTAAAACCGTTAAAAAGGGCCGCTTCCAGCAAAACAGTGGTAGTATCGGATGTAACTTCTGAATTAGCACCTCCCATTACCCCGGCAAGGGCGACAGGCTCGGTTCCATTCGTAATTACAAGATGATCGGCTGTTAAGCTCCGTTCCACATCATCCAGCGTTGTAAACTTTTCCCCTTCCTTCGCGCGGCGGACGAGAATTTCTTTGGATCCAAAACGGTCGTAGTCAAAAGCGTGGAGCGGCTGGCCGTATTCCAGCAAGATATAGTTGGTAATGTCGACTACATTGTTGTGCGGACGGATTCCGGCATTCATTAAACGGGTTTGCATCCAAAGTGGGGATGGACCGATTTTGACATTTTTAATTATTTTCGCCACATACAATGGGTTATCTTCCGGTGCTTCAACGACAACCTTGACGTAATCAGATGCCTTTTCAGCTACAGGTTCAAGTTTCGTTTCCGGAAGTTTTACTTCTCTTCCTAAAATTGCTGCCACTTCATAGGCAACTCCAAGCATACTTAAGCAGTCCGCTCTGTTTGGCGTTAGACTGAGCTCAAGGATCTCGTCGTTTCGATTCAATAGAGCAATCGCGTCAGTGCCAACTTCCGCGTCTTGTGGAAAAACAAAAATTCCTTCTGCATATTCTTTCGGAACAATTTTTCCCTCCATGCCCAACTCTTGAAGCGAGCAAATCATCCCGTTTGATACTTCGCCGCGAAGCTTGGCTCGTTTAATTTTCACACCGCCCGGCAATTTTGCCCCAACCGTGGCAACTGCAACCTTTTGTCCTTTATCAACATTCGGGGCGCCGCAAATAATTTGCACCGGTTCGCCGGCGCCAATATCAACCAAGCATTTGTTTAATTTATCGGCATTTGGGTGCTGCTCGCGCTCAAGCACATAGCCGACAACAACCCCTTTAATACCTTCATTTAGAACCTCTACTCCTTCGACTTCAATCCCGCTTTTGGTGATTTTTTCAGCAAGCTCCTTCGCTGTGATTCCCGATAAATCAACATAGTCTTGGAGCCATTTATATGAAACCAACATATCCTAAACCTCCTACTCTTCAACTGCAAACTGTTTTAAGAATCGAACATCATTGGTATAGAAATGACGGATATCATCAACGCCATATTTCAGCATGGCAATCCGTTCCGGACCCATGCCAAAGGCAAATCCATTGAATACTCTCGAATCATAGCCGGCCATTTCAAGTACATTTGGATGAACCATGCCGGCACCGAGAATTTCAATCCAGCCGGTATGCTTGCAAACGCTGCAGCCATGGCCGCCACAAATTTTACATGAAATATCCATTTCTACGGATGGCTCTGTAAATGGGAAAAAGCTTGGACGCAGTCTGATTTCCCGGTCTTCACCGAAGATTTTCTTAGCAAACACTTCTAGTGTTCCTTTCAGGTCACTCATACGGATGTTTTCACCAACAACGAGACCTTCAATCTGCATGAATTGGTGAGAGTGTGTCGCATCATCATTGTCGCGGCGGTACACTTTACCAGGGCAAATAATTTTGATAGAACCTTTCCCTTCGTGCTTTTCCATTGTCCGGGCTTGTACTGGTGATGTATGCGTCCGTAATAAAATGTCTTCTGTAATATAGAAGGAATCCTGCATGTCTCGTGCCGGGTGTCCTTTCGGCAGGTTCAGGGCCTCGAAATTATAGTAGTCCTGTTCTACCTCCGGCCCTTCCGCTACCTCATAACCCATACCGATAAATAAGTCTTCGATTTCTTCGATAATTTTGGTTAACGGATGATGGTTGCCTAGCTTAACCGGGCGCCCTGGTAAAGTAACATCGATGGTTTCTGATGCTAATTTTGCTTGCACCGCTGCTTCCTCCAGCTCGGCTTGTTTTGCTTCCATTTTTGCAGAAATAGCTGCCCGGACTTCATTGGCAAAAGCCCCGATAACTGGACGCTCCTCTGCAGAAAGTTTTCCCATACCTCGAAGAACCTCGGTAATTGGACCTTTTTTTCCTAAATAAGCAACGCGGATGTCATTCAATTCCTTTAAGCTCGAAGCCTGTTCAACCTTTTCAATCGCTTCTGCCTGCAGCTCTTTTAAACGTTCTTGCATGGATCCTTTTCCTCCTTATATTTTGGTGTCAGGCACCGCGAAAAGCTACAGCGCCTTCGGAACAAGCACAGCTTGTTCCTGCGATAATTATTCTAAGAAGATTTCCTTAGTCGTCAGGCGCTGTAGCTGGACAATATCAGAAAATAAAAAAACCCCATCCCCAAAAGGGACGAGGTTATTGTCGCGGTACCACCCTTATAAACACCTATGTAAGACACTAGTGTTCACTTGATTGGGATAACGGCTTTTCGCCGATGCATCTTTACATTTCATGATCGAAATGGTCCCGATGCCAACTCAGGAGGTGAACTTCTTATACCTTTTCCATAAGAATGCTTCCAATCACGGCACTCTCTCCCTGGATGGTCAAACAAGTATAATACTTTTCTCCGTCATCGTCTTTATTTTCATTAACATTGTTCATTATTATATACTAATTTTTCAAGCGTTTCAAACAAGTTTCGCCTATTTTTTCAAATAATATAACAGAATTCCTGTGGCAACAGCAACATTCAATGATTCACTCTTGCCATAAATCGGAATATAAAGGTTTGCCGTTGTCGTAGAAAGCAGGTCTTTGTTAACTCCGCTGCCCTCATTACCAACAATTAAGGCAAATGTTTCACCAGCTGGAATATCCGTATATGTTGCCGCCCCTTCAAGTGCTGTTCCGTAAACAGGAATATTTTTTTTCTGTAGCCTGTCAATCCATGTTCCTAAATCTTCTCTAATAATCGGAAGGTGAAAGTGGCTGCCCTGAGCCGACCGTAACACTTTTGAATTGTATACATCCACACTGCCGCGACCAACAATAACAGCATCAATTCCCGCAGCATCAGCGGTACGGATCATCGTTCCTAGATTTCCCGGATCTTGGACGGCATCAATTAGCAAATAAGTTTTAGCATTTGAAACACCCTCATTTATTTTTGGTTGACGGCAAACAGCATAGATGCCCTGCGGTGTCTCTGTATCTGACAGTGAATCAGCTATTTCCTCCGTAACCGTTATAACAGCCGCTGAACCGATATCAAGGCGAGGCGATAGTCCAATTTTTTCAGAAACAATCACCTCTAATACCAGCCCTTCTTTAAGGGCCTCCTCGACTAAATGAAAGCCTTCGATTAAAAAGGTACCGGAGCGATCCCGTTCTTTTTTGGTTAATAGCTTTTTCCATTGCTTCACTTGTGGATTTTGTAATGATTGAATGTACTTCAATGATTTTTTCCCCTTTAATTACCTTTGATTTTAATATTATAACGAAAATACATAATAAAACCAAAAAGAGAAAATCATATTAGTGAAAATGATGTTACTGAAGGGGTGTATTGATTTTGAACTTAAATTTACGCAATGCCATTATTCACAATGTTTCCGGAAATACGCAAGAACAATTGGAAGATACCATTGTTGATGCCATTCAAAGTGGTGAGGAAAAAATGCTGCCTGGTCTAGGCGTCCTTTTTGAGGTCATCTGGCAAAATTCCTCTGAAGATGAGAAAAAGGAAATGCTCAGCACTCTTGAAAACGGGTTAAAGCAATAAAACTCATAAAGGGCTGCCGGTCCATGGACCGGCGGTTTTTATTTTATATAGGTATTTACATTTTTTGGGTGGTTTCGGACGGATTCTAGAGTGTTTTGGATATTTTTCTCAAGGTTTTGGACGAAATCCAAGATGTTTTAGACAAATAGACCTTTCCTTCCAAAAATATTCACAAAAAACCCCCGATAGCCAGTACCGAGGATTCAAAATTTTATTCATAAATAATTTTATCAACCGTCTCACGATCAAGACGTTTAATCACTTCCACAACCAACTTCACGGCATTGTCAAAGTCATCGCGGTGGAGCATCGCGGCATGTGAATGAATATAGCGAGTGGCAATAGTGATTGCCAGTGCCGGCACGCCGTTATGCACTAAATGAATGGAACCGGCATCGGTTCCGCCGCCAGGCATGGATTCAAATTGATAGGGAATATTCAATTCATCGGCCACATCTGTAACAAAATCCCGTAAACCTTTATGGCTGACCATTGAGGCATCATATACCACAATTTGCGGGCCTTTGCCGATTTTACTCATTGCTTCTTTTTCGGTGATTCCTGGAGTGTCGCCGGCGATGCCAACATCAACAGCAAAGCCGATGTCCGGCTTGATTTTGTAAGTAGCTGTTTTTGCACCTCGGAGGCCGACCTCTTCTTGAACGGCACCGACACCGTACACAACGTTTGGATGCTCGACACCTTTCAATTGTTTTAACACATCAATGGCTATCGCGCAGCCAATGCGATTATCCCAGGCTTTAGCCAGCAGCATTTTCTCATTGTTCATGACGGTAAATTCGAAGTATGGCACAACCATATCTCCCGGACGTACGCCCCATTCTTCAGCTTCTTCCCGGCTCGATGCCCCGATATCAATGAACATATCTTTAATTTCCACCGGTTTCTTACGCTGCTCTTGAGATAACACATGCGGCGGTTTGGAACCAATAATGCCGGTCACATCACCTTTTTTCGTGACAATTGTAACGCGCTGAGCCAGCATGACCTGCCCCCACCAGCCGCCAACCGGTTGAAAGCGCAGAAAGCCCTTATCATCGATTTGCGTAACCATGAAGCCGACTTCATCCAGGTGGCCGGCTATCATAATTCTAGGCCCATCTTCTTTTCCAACCTTTTTTGCAATTAAGCTGCCAAGTCCATCAGTTGTGATCTCATCCGCAAATGGCTCTATATACTTTTTCATTACTTCGCGGACTTCACGCTCGTTGCCAGGAATGCCCCTGGCATCGGTTAAATCCTTCAGCATCGTCAATGTTTCATCGAACTTTGCCATTCTTTAGCCTCCCTTTATGTATGTATCGCTAATAATTATAGCGAAGAAAATAATAATATTACAAATTTTTCGCTAATAGTGTTGGTTCCCCTGATAATTTATTTCAAAATATGTCTCTTTCCACTCCAAAAAACAAATAATTTGGTATAATAAAAATAGCTAAGTTAGCTATTTTAACTAATATCGGAGGTGCTATAATATGATCATTAACTCCACTGAATTGCAAAATAATTTTGGAAAGTATTTAATGCTTACGGCACAAGAGGATATTATTATTACACGAAACGGCACAGAAATCGCCAAACTAACAGCCATCAAAGAAAAACCATTGGAGGATAATGCCCAACCAGATCAAGTACATGAAAATGCACCGGAATATAACTATTATGGAAAAAAAGCAACTTATGAAGAGTTTCTAAAATTACAACGGGAATCTGATGAAAGATACGAGTATATTGATGGGGAAATCTATTTGCTCGCTTCGCCAAGGACTGCTCATCAAATAGCTATTACTGAGTTACTTGTAATTTTTCACACCTTTTTCCAAGGATCAAAATGTACTCCAATGGTTGCACCCTACGATATTGAGCTAAGAAGAACACCCGAAAATATTAATATCGTCCAGCCTGATATAATGGTTATTTGTGACCTGGAGGAAAATTTAAACGAGGAGGATTATTATAAAGGGGTCCCGTCACTTGTCGTAGAAGTACTTTCAAAGAGTACGAGAAGAAAGGACCTGATTAAAAAGCTTGATCTCTATATGTCCTGCGGGGTGAACGAGTACTGGATTGTGAATCCGGACAACAAGGAAGTCACTGTTTATCTTTTTGAGGACAATAATATATGTAATAGCACCACTTTTAAAAATGACGAGGCGGCACAATCATTCATCTTTGAAGGACTTAGCGCAGAAATCAGCAAGATATTTAGAGTCTAAAATTATATAGTTCTATTTTGCTAATTAAAGGGGCTGTCCGAAAAGTGGTTTTTTAGCCCAAAAATTAAAAATAGAAATACCCAAGAATGTTGATTTTTCAGCATGATATTGTCACGAAAAAGTGCGGCCTACTAATGTGAGCCGCACTTTTTTCGTACAAACAAACTATTATTTTTTAAGAGAATTTCCCATTTTAATAATCAAAATCCGGATTACTTAAATCCCCATTAAAAATTTCCACATCCTACTTCCCTTTTTAATACTTATTCGTCCTCTCCATCTTCATGGATCCATTCAATTGAATAATAGGAATCGGCCAAACTTTCATGGAAGCCCCAGCCAGTGCCTTCCGCCTCAACAACAACCTTCCATAATCTGCTGGAAAATTCCTGATATAGGTCTATATTCCGGTCACATTCAACAGCTACTTGATCAAACATTTTTTCCATACTATCGTAAAAGGATTCATATATATCACCATATGAATTGGTAAATTCAACTCCCTGTTCGACATAGAAAAGCATAAGGTCGACCGTTCGTTTCTCATCATTTGTTGCTTTCTTAAAGGCTGATATTTCTTTGATTGTAAAGTTTATGTAAATTATTCATTAAACTCCTATTATCTTTCTACAAAATAAGCTAAAATTTGTAGAGCTTGATAAATAATTTACGAGGTGAGATCAGGTAGATGTTTAAGAGAGAAAAGGATCAATTTTTTCTTCATTTAGCTAATATATCTGCGAACTTGACAGAGAGTACGAATTATTTTTCTGATTATAAGTTAAGGAATACAGAAGACTTAGCTATTTTTTCTGAAAAAATGAAAGACTATGAAAAAAAGGCGACTCTCTTGTCCATCAAGTTATTCAGGATCTGAATAATGTGTTTATAACGCCGATTGAGCGTGAGGATATACTAGCACTAGCAATGAATATGGATGATATTCTCGATGGCTTAGAACGTACTGCTGCATTATTTGATATGTATTCCATCACATCGGCTAATGAATATATGCTCCAGTTTGTTGATGCCATCCAAAAATGTGTTGAAGAAATCGAGAAAGCTATCGATTTATTATCGAATAAGAAGCTGATACAAATTAGAGAGCATATGATAAAAGTGAAAGACTATGAATCTAAATGTGATCTGATTCTGCGGATTTCTATTAAACATTTATTCCATACCGAAAAGGACCCCATTCGAATTATTCAATATAAGGAAATTTATGAAGAGCTTGAAACAGTAGCTGACTACTGTCAGAATGTCGCTAACATATTTGAAGCAATTATTATGAAAAATGCATAAGGAGTAACCAACTAGCATGAATACAATCCTTATCCTTACAATTTTAATTGTTGTTTTTGCGGTCGTATTTGATTTTATTAATGGGTTTCATGATACGGCAAATGCGATTGCGACATCCGTTTCGACAAAAGCACTCAGCCCAAGACGTGCGATTATATTGGCTTCCGTGATGAACTTTGTCGGTGCAATGACATTTACAGGGGTGGCAAAAACCATTACGAAGGATATTGTCAATCCTTTTACTCTTGAAAACGGATCGACCGTGATCCTTGCAGCGTTAGCGGCTGCGATCATCTGGAATTTAGTCACTTGGTACTATGGGATTCCAAGCAGTTCATCCCATGCGTTAATTGGGGCCATTGCCGGTGCTGCTATTGCCGCTGCAGGGTTCAACACATTAAATTATAGTGGTTTTATTGCCATTATAAAGGCACTCCTTTTATCCCCGCTTCTAGCATTCGGAGTAGGGTATATCGTCTATAGTATTATTAAATTGGTCTTCAAAAATAGTAATTTGCCGAAAACCAACAAACGATTTAGGCACATCCAGATTGCCACCGCTGCTTTACAGTCATACTCTCACGGAACTAACGACGCGCAAAAGGCCATGGGAATTATTACAATGGCCTTGATCGTCAATAATTATCAAAGTTCCAATGATATTCAGTTCTGGGTGCAATTTATTTGTGCTCTTTCAATGGCATTGGGAACCGCCTTGGGTGGTTGGAAAATTATTAAAACCGTCGGCGGCAAAATCATGAAAATCCGCCCTGTCTCCGGGGTCGCAGCTGATTTGACGGGAGCTGCCGTAATCTTTGGCGCAACGTTTCTTCACATGCCTGTCAGCACAACACATGTGATTTCTTCATCCATTCTAGGAGTTGGTGCTTCTCATCGTCTGAAAGGAGTCAAGTGGGGCACGGCGCAAAGGATGCTCATTACTTGGGTCATTACCTTGCCTATTTCCGCTACTCTTGCAGCAATATGCTATTTCATTCTCGATTTATTCTTTTGAGACAGAGAAACCCTCCCCCGTATATTTTCGGGGAGGGCTTTTTTAAAATGAATTGCGAGATAAATTCAACATGAGCCGGCTGTGGAAACAAACCTTAAACATATTCAAAAATCCTTCAACTATCTTTACCTATGGGATCATCTCTTTCATTTTACTTTATCCCGGAGGATCCAAAGCCTCCTGCACCTCTCTCGGAATCAGCTATCTCTTCGACTTGAGTGATATCAACTTTGGCAACCGGGGCAATCACCATTTGGGCGATTCGCATTTGTTTTTCGACTTTAAATTCTTCTTTTCCATGATTGATGAGGATGACTTTTACTTCCCCTCTGTAACCCTCGTCAATCGTACCGGGACTATTTAAGACGGTGACGGAATGTTTTAATGCTAAGCCGCTTCTCGGCCTTACCTGCGCTTCCGTTCCTTCCGGTAGCTCTAATATAATCCCTGTACGAATTAATTCCGCTTCTCCTGGTTTTATCAGTTTTTCTTCTGCAGCAAATAAATCTAATCCTGCATCCCCCGGATTTGCTTGGAAGGGTAACATCGCATCCTTATGGATTAATTTTACCTTGACATTATAATTCATGGTTAAAGCACTCCTTTATAGAAAAAGCCATCCTCATCACAGAGAATGGCTGTATCTGAAAAATTATTTGTTTATTCTAGCTCCAGCGCCTAGGGGCTCGAGGTCACAAGCTAATCCGTCAAGAAGGCTAAAAAGCAGCCTTCTCGCCAGCTCGTCTTGTGCTTGTCGCCCCTGGACAAGGCGCTTCCGCTTTATTTGTTCAATTGTGCTTTCGCAGCTTCCGCTAATTGATTAAATGCACTGGCATCACTAATAGCCAAGTCAGCAAGCATTTTGCGGTTTACTTCGATGCCGGCAAGCTTTAATCCGTGCATTAAACGGCTGTAAGAAAGACCGTTCATACGTGCTGCTGCATTGATACGAGTAATCCACAGTTTGCGGAAATCGCGCTTTTTCTGACGACGGTCACGATAAGCGTAGCTTAATGATTTCATAACCTGTTGGTTAGCAACTTTGTATAATGTATGTTTTGAACCGAAATAACCTTTAGCTAATTTAAGAACTTTTTTACGACGTCTGCGAGTAACTGTACCGCCTTTTACACGTGGCATTGAATTTCCCTCCTATATAATCGAAACTTTCGAATTACTTCATGTTAGATAATAAAGAACGAATGCGTTTGTAATCACCATTTGAAACAATCGCTGGTTTACGAAGTTTACGTTTTGCTTTTGTAGATTTATTGGCAAATAAGTGGCTCGTATAAGCGTGATCACGTTTTAATTTACCTGAACCAGTCTTTTTAAAACGCTTTGCAGCGCCGCGGTGTGTTTTCATTTTTGGCATTTGGGATATCCTCCTTATTACTTATCATTTTTCGGTGCTAAAACCAAGAACATGCTCCGGCCATCCATTTTTGGGTGGGCTTCAATCGAAGCTACTTCCTTGCAAGCATCAGCAAATCGATCCAATACTTTTTGACCGATTTCTTTGTGAGTAATTGCCCGACCTTTAAAGCGGATCGAAGCTTTTACCTTATCGCCTTTTTCCAAAAATTTAATAGCATTGCGAAGCTTTGTATTAAAGTCATGCTCATCAATTGTTGGACTTAAACGCACTTCTTTGGTCGTAATGATCTTTTGATTTTTACGAGCTTCTTTTTCTTTCTTTTGCTGCTCAAATTTAAATTTGCCGTAGTCCATAATCCGGGCTACCGGAGGCTTTGCGTTCGGTGCAACAAGCACTAAATCAAGATTCACTCGTCCGGCAATCTCTAACGCTTCGTTTTTAGACTTAATCCCTAATTGCTCACCGTTTTGATCAATTAGACGAACTTCACGAGCGCGAATTCCCTCATTTAACAACATGTCTTTGCTAATAATTAGCCACCTCCAAGGTTTAATCACGAATACTTTTCGTTCGGGTCAAGAAAATCAAACAAGGCTAACACTTCATACCTGATTACTGACACCCTATTGAATCAACAGGATTTACTATCCATGACAATACTCAAATAAAAAAGTGCGGATGAAAACCACCCACACTTTACGAACATAGTAAAATTACTAAAAAGAGTTCAACTAAAACCTGCTAACTGCCAATATAGCGTCAATCAGGTGAGAAGCGGGTGCTTCTTCTTTCCCAAAATATCGTATTCAGTTTTATACCTTAGTTACTATATCATATACAAAGGCATTATGTCAAATGAACTTCATTTACGACAACGAAAATTATTTTAACAGGAAACAATAAATTATTCAACTGGTTTTTTAAATAACAGCGGGAGGCTGAGATCCTCCCGTTGCCAAATTATGCTTTTTTAACCTCAGCTTTGAGCGCTGCTAAAAAGTCGGCAAAGCTTTGTGTTTCGGAGTTTTGTTCGCCATATTTACGAACATTGACGGCATGTTCAGCTACTTCCTTATCACCGACAACAAGCATATATGGGATTTTTTGCATTTGTGCCTCCCGAATCTTATAGCCGATTTTTTCTTCACGGCCGTCTAATTCCACACGGAAGCCTTCTGCTTTTAGCTGTTCCTGAACTTTTCTCGCATAGTCATAATGAATCTCCGGTGAAACCGGAATGACTTGAACTTGGACTGGTGCAAGCCATGTCGGAAATGCTCCTTTGTATTCCTCAATCAAGTAAGCAACAAAACGTTCCATTGTCGAGACAACCCCGCGGTGGATGACAACCGGACGATGCTGCTTGCCGTCTTCACCGACATAAGTTAAGTCAAAGCGTTCCGGCAATAAGAAATCCAATTGAACGGTGGATAGTGTTTCGTCTTTCCCTAATGCTGTTCTTACTTGAACATCTAGCTTAGGACCATAGAAAGCTGCTTCTCCTTCCGCTTCGAAATAATCGAGGCCCAGGTCATCCATCGCTTCCTTCAGCATGCTTTGAGCTTTTTCCCACATCGCATCATCATCGAAATATTTTTCCTTATCCTGCGGGTCGCGATAGGATAGACGGAAAGAATAATCGGTGATGTCAAAATCCTTGTAAACCTCTAAAATCAACTGGACGACCCGTTGGAACTCTTCCTTGATTTGATCCGGGCGGACAAAGATATGAGCATCGTTTAACGTCATGCCGCGCACACGCTGCAGTCCTGACAAGGCACCAGACATTTCGTAGCGGTGCATCGTTCCAAGCTCAGCGATCCGAATTGGCAGCTCGCGATAGCTGTGAATCGCATTTTTATAGACCATCATATGATGTGGACAATTCATCGGACGTAAAACTAGTTGCTCATTGTCCATTTCCATAACCGGGAACATATCCTCATGGTAATGGTCCCAGTGGCCGGAAGTTTTATAAAGTTCAACATTGGCCATGATTGGAGTGTACACGTGGTCATAGCCGAGGCTGATTTCTTTATCGACAATATAGCGCTCGACGATGCGGCGGATTGTCGCCCCTTTTGGCAGCCAAAGCGGAAGCCCTTGTCCTACTTTTTGCGAAGTTGTAAACAAGTCTAGCTCTTTACCCAGCTTACGGTGATCGCGCTCTTTTGCTTCTTCAAGCAACCGGAGATGTTCTTCCAGGTCTTCCTTTTTGAAAAACGCTGTCCCGTATACACGCTGCAGCATTTTATTGTCACTGTCCCCGCGCCAATAGGCACCGGCAATGCTTAATAACTTGAAGACTTTAATTTTCCCAGTGGATGGCACATGAACGCCGCGGCATAAGTCAAAGAATTCCCCCTGTTGATAGATCGTGACCGTTTCATCATCCGGAATCGCCTCAATGAGTTCCAATTTGTACTCATCGCCCACTTCTTTAAAAAGCTGGACGGCTTCCGCACGGCTCACTTCTTTACGGACAACTTCAAGGTTTTCACCCACGATTTTGGCCATTTCCTTTTCAATTTTCGGAAGATCTTCCGGTGTAAGCGACTGCTCCAAATCCATATCATAATAGAACCCATTTTCAATGACAGGACCTACACCAAACTTCGTATTTGGATATAATCTTTTCACCGCTTGGGCCATTAAATGGGCTGTACTATGACGCAGTACTTCAAGCGCCTCCGGTCTGTCCTGCGTTACAATATCTATTGCTCCGTCTTCCAAGATTGGACGGCGTAGATCATACATTTTGCCATTCCATTTGCCGGCAATCGCTTTTTTCTTTAGACCAGGGCTAATCGAAGCGGCAATATCTTCTGTTGTTGTTCCCTTAGGAAACTCCTTTACTGCGCCATCAGGGAACGTAATTTTGACAACATCTGACATTTTTTCTTCCTCCTTTTTATTTTTTCGAAAAATAAAAAACCCGCCCCTAGCAATAGGGACGAGTTATCATTAACACGTGGTTCCACCCAAATTTCTCAATTTCACCGGGCATTGCCCGAACAAAATTGACTTCTGGTCAGGTAACGGCTGAACCGTCAACAATTACTGACTTCAATCGTTGAAGTGTTTACTGTTGAAGTTTAAAGGTGGTAAGTATTTCTTTCGTGTTAGGAGACTTTCAGCCGCGGCCTCCCTCTCTATAAACCGTAAAAAAATACTGTTATCCTCATCATTACTTTTAAATGTATTTCTTTCATATCCAGCACAGAGCGATATCACTTTTCTGCTATGTACGTTATTATAATGACTTCATTTTTAAAAATCAAGTTGTTCGAGCCCAAAATAACAAATTAATGCCACAATTAGCCATACTGTTGCGAGGAATGATCCTCGATCTTTTTGCTTTTGATTTCCCGCAGCGCCTGAAATGGCTTAATGATTACTCTTTCTTCAAAGATATTTTTGATTGTTCGGACTAATGGAGCCTCGGCATTTTTTGTATACAGAAAAATTTTTGTCGGTGCCAGGGATAGAAGCGGTGCAATCGAGGCGGAATCAATATAAACTGGATGGTTCACCAAAAGCTTCCGATCAATCATTTTAGCTAATTCGCCTCGTTTTATCTCCACAAACTGCTCATCGAAAAAAGTAATATCATCATCGAATAATAAATGCAAAAGCGCCATTATCGGTTCACGATCCGCCAAAAAATCCCGCAGCATTTGGACAAACATTTGATATTCCTGCTCCATTTTATATTCGTCAATAGAAATCTCGATATAGTTCTGCAATAGTTGCAAATAAGAGCGGAGCCGAAATTTTAAAAATGAATCAAATGAAAACTTGACATTGTCAGCAATCACATGATCAATAGCATCTTTAATCATTTTCTCAAAATTAGTTTCTTTCAAAAAGACGGCCAGGTCTTCCCGCCCGCCATCAAGTACGGAATAAAGAATGTCGAGGATTTGCTGCTGTTCTTCAATATCTTCAAAATAATATTGATTTTTCAGTATGTCTTGCAGCCAATCATCACGCTTGACCGTTGTAATAAATTCATAGAAAGCAGCTTTAGTCGCCTCGAGAATTTCATTGGTAAGAGAATCATTTGAAATTTTTACTATATGTCGGTCTTCATGTAGAAGAACATTTTCATAAACTGGATCATGCTTTAACCATTTCTGCAAATGATTATAAAATTTAATCGCATCCGACTTGCTTTGGAAGATGATTTCTACCAACCAAATCCCCCCTTTTACCAAAATCTCTGTTTGTAATATATATGGGGGACTTGCTAAAATTAGAATACCTTCGAAAACACGAACATTTAAAAAGGACTGCCCAATTTCGGACAGTCCTCATTAAAACATATAAATTATTTTAACCTCGCCGGTTCGGGCCGCCAACAAGAACCGGTTCACTAACAGCACGAATCCGCTCCAGGATTCTTCGAGCCTTCACTTTTTCTTCTTCACCACGCTGGCTATGGGCTAAATGATGCTCTAAGCCTTCGAGATCAAAATTGGAAGTAAAAAAGGTTGGCAGACTTTCAAGCATTCTAAATTGAAGTATGGGTCCAAGCACCTCATCTCTCGTCCAGCTTGAAACGGACTCAGCACCAATATCGTCAAGCATCAGAATCGGTTCCTTCTTTAACGCCTCAATTTTATCGTTTAAGGTAGCATCGGCAATCGCACTTTTCATTTCACGAAACAATTCCGGAACGTAAACAATCATCGAAGAAATTTGTTTTTTTGCTAATTTATTGGCAATCGCTCCTAATAAATAGGATTTTCCAACACCAAATTTGCCATAAAAATATAATCCTTTTGTTGTTTTTCCATGCTCATAATTCAAGAGAAAGGCAGCAGCCTTTTGGGCAGCATCAATCCTCTCGGCATCATGTTCAAAATCTTCGAACGTGGCTGTCAGAATATCTTTCGGAACGTATAAACTTTTAATAAGCCGTTCATTTTTTCGCTTTTCATCATCCAGAATCTTCCGTGGACAGCGGTCATAACGAACATCAATCGAATTTCTTGTCAGCACCAATTCCGGGTGGTACCCTTTCATCATATTGATACAACCTTCAAGACTTTCACATTTATTACATTCTTTGCTTTGGTTGATATATTCATAAAGTTTGTTTAAGCTTTTTTCAATTATTTCCGGACTGATTTTACTCTGGTTTTCTCTGATAAATGCCTTGATATCGGGATGAGCGAGGATTTCCTGACGCATTTTTTCATAGCGCTTTTGAAAATTTTCATGTGAAGCTAAGCGTTTTAGTGTTTGATTAATTTTTTCCATGGCGGATCACCCCCTAGTCGTCAAATGCCTTCAACATCTCTTCAATTTCCCGTTTTTTAGCCGCTAAATCAGCATTTCTGGCCTGTTGTTTTTTATTCGGCTGTTTTGATTGCTCCTGCTCATCAAACCAGTCTGGCAGGATTTCCGTTCGAATTGGTTTTTTTCTTGTGTTTCTACCGCTGGTTTTCCCTTCGTTTGACCAATTTTCACTTTTAGCTACTTCCATTGCTTCTTTAACCGTTTTTATTTGTTTTCTCGCCCAATGGCTGGCAATGGATTCAACTAATCCCTTTGTAAATTTCATGTCTGTTTTTCTCATTACATAATCGATCAAGACATTTACCACACCTGGTGGAAGCTTATATTTAATCATTACTTCTTCTAATGTTTTTAAATCCGAAGTTGCTGGCTCTACTCCACCAGAAAGCTCTTTAAAAACAGTTAAAGGGGAGGTTGTTTCATAAGAACGAATTAATTTTTCCTCCGGTGTCTTCGGTTCTGTTAATTGAACATGATAGGCAACTGGCTGTGTACGACTAATTAGACTAGGAAGTTGATCGTAATTAACAAATTGATACCAATCCCGTACACCTTTTCTTAGTTCTTCGATGTTAATTTCATCTGTTTCATCAAGAGCACCTAAAATAAACTTTTTCATTTCAATTGGATCTATATTGTATAAAAACGCTAAAATGCTAATAACTTCTTTTACCTTTGATGTTATGGCTTTTTTAGGTACAAGTGATTCATTTAATCCTGCCATTAATAGGCTAAAATCAAAAGTATTAGGATCGATTTGAATCCCCTTTTGTTCATGCCGACCAATAAATTGCTTATTAGCTTCTGACTCAAGATCGCCGGAAATATCCTGCATGTATTGAAGACTCTCAGGGGTTGCAGATGCAAAGACATCATGAAAAGATCGTGTTACGTCCTGATACTCCTTATCCTTAGGAATTAGCGGGACGGAAAAAAATCGTTTCAGCCGCAAAAAATGTTTTTTGCCGATTTTTTGATATAGGAAAATATTTAACATACCGTCCATAAAAAATGCCTGAGGATTTAAGGGTGGCGACAATTCGTAAATAAAGGATCGTTCCCCTTCATCCGTTTTAACATAAGCCTTAAGTAATCCAATCCCTTCAAGCTTTAGCCGTGCTTCATAAATCTCCTTTAAATTCATATCCAAAAGGTTCATTAACAAATGATGTGTAGAGGTTTCAGACCACAGTCTATTTTCCTCGAGCTCTCCCCAAAGAGTCATGTATAAGCTAAAACAGGTTGAGCCAATTAAGGGCTGGTATAAAAATGTAAGCACTTTGCGATCATACTCATGGAGTAACCCGCTTGCCGTTACAACATAACGATCAATCGGGAGAATTTCCTGCCAATGCTGCGCCATACGATTTCACCTTTCCCTTTATTTTTTCCTAGATTGAAAAAAGGAGCCAAAGAACCCTTTAGCTCCCTATGATTTTTCTTTTTTTATCAATTCTTTTAACTCATCAATAAAAACATTGATATCTTTAAATTGGCGATAAACAGATGCAAAGCGGACATACGCGACCTCATCAACCTTGGCTAATCTGTCCATGACCATTTCACCAATTACCTCGCTTTTTATTTCCGAAATCCCCTTATTTCGAAGCTCTTTTTCAACACCATGGGTAATGTCTTCCAGCTCTTTTAAAGCAACAGGCCGTTTTTCACAGGCTTTGATTAAGCCTCTTAAGATTTTATCTCGGCTAAATTCTTCCCTTGTTCCTTCTTTCTTTACGACGATTAAGGGAATCTCTTCAATTTTTTCAAAAGTCGTAAACCGATAGCCGCATTCTTCACATTCCCGTCTTCTTCTTGTTGCTCGTCCTTCATCGACCGGTCGAGAATCCAGTACACGTGTACCATAGTGCTGACATGAAGGGCATTTCATTATAGAATCAACTCCAACTCTGACACAATAATCCCTAACAAAATCCGATAATTTTCCTAATCTTATCTTATAAAAAAGTTGTCAAAACGACAAGTAGAAGTATGGATTAATTTCATTTCAGAGAAATATTCGTATGTACTTGATTAATTTTATTAAAATAGGAGTTGATTCGCTTTTTTAAATCAGGATAAATACCTAATAACGAAAACTTTTCTGAAGAAATGGTAAAGTCGACAGCCGTTTCCAACGGCTTGACAGAAACAATTGTCGCCACCAGGAAACAGTTAAAAGGCTTACTGATTTCAACAGCGATTTCGCCGCGTTCCTGTGAAACAGTGGTGATCCGGCAATCAGCATCATCTCTAAATACCTTTTCAACAGAAGCAAATACTTGTTGATAAGCTGCTTTATAATAATGTGTTTTTAAGCTCTCATCCGGCTGTTTATCAGATGTCTCAATTTCTCTCTTATAACGGGTAAATAAACTGACCAAAAAAGCCATGCAAGTGACCCCCTTCTTAATATCCTTATGTATTATTATAAAACATTACCCGAAAAAATATAAAAAAGGTGCACAGCTGTACACCTTTTGTCTAGTCATTCATTCAGGATAAATTGGTTAACTTACCTTCACTTGGGAGCGTTTCGCCATTTCCGCTGCGACATACAGACTCAAATCAACAACTCGGGCAGAATAGCCCCATTCATTATCATACCAAGCCAGTACCTTCACTTTTCTTGTCCCCAGTACCATTGTTGATAACCCATCGATTGTGGCGGAATGATCATTTGTATTAAAATCAATTGACACTAGCGGTTCCATCGTAAAATCCAAAATTCCTTGTAATGGACCATGGGCCGCCTCAATAAAGGCATTATTTACCTCCTCAATGGTCACATCTGTTTTAAGATCAACGACCAGATCAACAAGCGAGACATTTGGTGTCGGCACGCGGAGCGCCATTCCATGCAATTTTCCTTTTAATTGTGGCAGTACAAGGGATAATGCTTTGGCCGCACCTGTTGTGGTCGGTATTATGGATTGTGCACATGCACGGGCTCTTCGCAAATCTTTATGTGGATTATCAATATTTTTTTGGTCATTTGTGTATGCATGAACAGTCGTCATTAACCCGCTTTCGATTCCGAACTTCTCATCCAATACCTTGGCGACTGGAGCAAGGCAGTTGGTTGTACAAGAAGCATTTGAAATCACATCATGTTCTTCCACATTAAGCATTTCCTCATTTACACCCATAACGATAGTAACATCCTCATTTTTACCTGGTGCAGTTAAAATGACCTTCTTTGCTCCCGCCGCCAAATGCAGCGCTGCTTTTTCCCGGGAATTAAATTTCCCAGTCGCCTCAATGACGATGTCAATCCCCAGCTCTTTCCAAGGGAGCTGTTCCGGATTGCGATTGCTTAATAGCTTGACACGTTTGCCATTTACAATCATTTCATCATCTAAAGCAAGGACATCTCCCTGAAAGGTACCATGACTTGTATCATATTTTATTAAATGAGCTAATGTTTCTGCAGGATAGCTGGCGTTAACAGCGACAACATCCAATTTATTTTCAAGGATTGCTTGTCTAAAAACCATCCTTCCAATTCTCCCAAATCCGTTAATTGCAATTCTAGTCCCCATCGTACGGCCCCTTCCGTATTAATGTTATACTTTATATCTTTGTCTGATGTTATTAGTATAACACATTTAACCTTAACTGTGATAAATAAATAGCTCATTTTTTATAAAGTTTTATTTTTAAAAAAATACTCTTAACCAAATAAAAAGGAACCATATTGGTCCCTTTTTCAGTCAACATTTACTCCTTGTGAATGCCCCAGTCGGCAAGGATTTTCATCAGTTGCCTTTTCGTTTCTCTGAGCGTACCATTATTGTTTATGACGGCATCAGCGAGAGTTAACTTAGCGGAGAGGGGCATTTGTGACTGAATCCTTGCCTCCGCCTCCGCCGCGGATAAATGGTTTCGCTCCATTAACCTTTTTAATTGGATCTCCTCGTCTACATATACAAGGAGTGTTTTATCTGCCATATAAGTTAAGTTACTTTCGAATAATAACGGGATATCAAGAACGATTATTTCCTCATGATGAAGCTTTGCCTGTTTGACTTTCTCGTTCATTCTTCTTCTGACTTCCGGATGAACAATCTGGTTCAAGAGCAGTCTTTTCTCCTCTTGATGGAAGATAATTGAACCAAGTGCAGCTCGGTCGATTTCACCATTTTCAAGTAAAATCTCCCGGCCAAATTCGGCTATGATCTTCCTGTAGGCTGGCTCACCTTTTTGTACGGCAAGACGTGATTCAACATCTGCATCAATAACGGTTATATTCATTTCTTTCAACATATTAGATACGGTGCTTTTTCCACTGGCAATTCCGCCTGTTAAACCGACAACTAATGACATACTCTTTTCCTTTCTAATCGATCAGATTTTCCAAATACCAATAATAATTAGTAAGATTCCCGGCAAAAAGGTAAACCGCTGCACCCAATGAAAACGATGTAAAAAAGTACCGCTTTTAATACCTAAAAGTAAAAATAAGAAACTCATCACAGTTACCAAACCGGCTAAATAAATTGGTGAAAAGCCCAACATTGCAGCTCCAATGCCGGCGCCAAAGGAATCAAGCGATAAGGCAAACCCCAGCATTAAGGCTTCAATGCCGGTAATTGTCCCGGATTGATCAAAATCAGCAGACATCGGCTTTTTTAGAATGTTAATGGCCAATCCAAGGGAGCGGATTTCAAAATTTACAATGGTTTTTTCTTGCTTGAGGATTTCCTTCTCTTTATCGGGACGAAAAAATTGATATAACACCCACGCTCCCAGGACAATTAAAATGAAACCGCCCAAGCTGGTAGTTATTTTGGGTGATAGTACCTTTTCAAGCCCATGTCCAATCGATATCGCAATTAACAACGTTAGCCCCGAACAGATTGCGATAATCATAATTGACTTTAGCGGCATGATCATTTTTCTTAATCCGTAGGTTAAGCCGACGCTAAAACTATCAAGACTTAGAGCAAAGGCTAAAATAAGAAGTGAGAATAATGGACCCATGTTGTCAAGGACTCCTTCCTCCAAAATCACTACGATAGTATATGGCAGGAGCCTATCCATTGTGTTTTAATTATTCTCTCTTCTTAATTCCTTCTCTTCTTAAGCTTTTGGCAGTGTGGACAATAATGTGTGCCCCTGCCGCCGACAGTTGTTTTTACAAGGGGACGGCCGCATTTTTTACATTCTTCCCCGTTCCGTCCGTAGACCAATAATTGAAGCTGAAACATCCCGATTTCACCTTGGGAGTTCACATATGAGCGGATCGTGCTTCCCCCCTTCTCAACGGCTTCCGATAAGGTTGCCACAATTTCACGATGCAAAAGGGCGACTTCTTTTTTCGTTAGGGAACTTGCCAGTCTTTCCGGATGGATACCGGCACGGAAAAGCGATTCGTCCACATAAATATTCCCGAGGCCGACAAGCAGGCTTTGATCCAGCAAAGCAGGTTTAATTTTCCGATGAGTCTGTTTTAATTTTGCCTGCAAATAACCGATAGTAAATTCGTCTGAAAAAGGTTCCGGACCAAGTCCGGCAAGCGGCGGCTTGGCAAATTCTTCACCCTTGCGATATAAATGCATCGTGCCGAATTTCCGGACATCGCGGTATCTTAAATCGGTACCATCGGTAAAATGAAAAATCACATGTGTGTGCTTATCATATGGCTCATCTTTGGAAAACAGGCCATATCTCCCTTCCATCCTTAAATGTGACACAAGCACATAGGTTTTTGTATAAAAAAGTAAAAACTTCCCTCTCCTGCTGATTTCAACGATCGTCTCGCCTTTGAGGGCGTCGATAAATTGTTCTACTTCCGGCGGATTTTTGATCATTTTCGCCCAAAAAACCTGGATATTTTCAATCGTTTTATGAAGAACTAGTTTTTTTAATGTTTTTCGAACTGTTTCAACCTCTGGAAGTTCCGGCATGAACAAATATCCCCCTTACTTAGCATCAAACCATGTTGGTCCATAGGCGTAATCAACTTTTAACGGTACATCTAATTCAATCGCATTTTCCATTACTAGTGGAACTAATTCTTTTAGAATCTCGATTTCTTCCTCCGGAGCTTCGAAAATCAATTCGTCATGTACCTGCAGGAGTAACCGTGTTTTCAAGCCCTTATCCTTTAACGCTTCATCCATATCAATCATTGCCTTTTTAATGATATCAGCAGCGCTTCCTTGAATGGGGGTATTCATTGCCGTTCTTTCCGCAAAGCTTCTTATGTTAAAATTCCGACTGGTGATATCTGGCAAGTACCTTCTCCTTTGCAGTAACGTCGTCACATAACCTTTTTGCTTTGCCGAATGAATAATGTCTTCCATATATTCCTTTACGCCCGGATAGCTGTTTAAATAGCGCTCAATAAATTGTCCAGCTTCTTTTCTGCTGATTCCTAAATTTTGTGATAGCCCATAATCACTGATGCCATAGACGATTCCAAAGTTAACAGCCTTCGCCTGCCGCCTCATGTTGGAGGTCACTTCATCCTTGTCGACATGAAAAACCTCCATCGCCGTTTTTGTATGAATATCCATACCATCTTTAAATGCCTGGATCAGTTTTTTGTCGCCGGCGATGTGGGCAAGAACACGCAGCTCAATTTGCGAATAGTCGGCGGAAAAAATAACCCAGCCTTCCTCTGAAGGAACGAAGGCCTGACGAATTTTCCTGCCTTCCTCAAGGCGAATCGGGATATTCTGGAGATTGGGATCAATTGAACTTAATCTTCCTGTTGCTGTCAAAGTTTGTTGAAATCGGGTATGAATCTTTTCCGTCTTTGGATCGATTACTTTTAGCAATCCCTCAATATAAGTCGATTGCAGTTTTCCTAATTGTCGATAGAGAAGAATATGCTCAACAATTTCATGATGCGGAGCCAATTTTTCCAGGACATCAGCAGATGTGGAATAACCCGTTTTTGTTTTCTTAAATGATGGAAGATTTAACTTTTCAAATAAAATAACACCCAATTGCTTTGGGGAATTAATATTAAATTTTTCACCAGCTAATTCGCATATCTTTTCTTCGATTTCAATCAGCCGTTCATTAAGCTCCCGTCCCATCGCTTCAAGACGTTTTCGCTCCACTTTAATACCGGTTGACTCCATATCTGCTAATATCAGGGATAGCGGCATCTCCAGTTCAGTAAATAATTCATATTGTTCATTCTTCTTTAATTCGGCTTCGAGCTTTGCTTTTAATTCAGACATCGTTATCGCTTTTCGGACAAGGTGTTCAGCAAGCACAGATTCCTCAGGAACCTTTTGCTTTGCCCCTTTTCCATAAAAGGATTCATCTGATTGGATATTATAAAGCTGATATTTTTTCGCAATCGCCGCAAGATCCTCCTGTGAATCAGATGGATTAAGAAGATAGGTAGCAATCACAATATCAAAATCAGTACCTTTTAAATGGATTCCATATCTCCTTAGGGAGACTTCTGAACGCTTTGCATCATAGACGATTTTTTTACTTTGTTCATCCTCCGCCCAGTTTTTAAATACATCTGATCTTAAGGCAAGTTCTGACGAAAAGTAGAAGGCTCCCTTTTTATTGACAACCGAAAAGCCAAGTATATCTGCATGATGGTAATTATCATCGAGCATTTCAACATAAAAATAATTTTCCTCGGTAAATAAGTCTTCGGTTATCGCGGACGGGATGGTAAAGGCAATTTCCTCAAGTCGATTTGTTTGCGTTTCAGGAGCAGCTTCCCCCAGCTTGTCCAATAACGAGGAAAATCCCAATTCCTTAAACAAATTCACGACTTTTTCACGTTGAAATCCTTCAAAGGTAATGTCCCCCAAGTCCACTTCTATCGGTGCCTTACGTTCAATAGTTGCCAGTTGTTTGCTCATTAGTGCCTGATCAGTGAACTCCGCCAGTTTTTCCTTAAGTTTATTGCCGCTAACTTTGTCAAGCGACTGCAGTAAATTCTCAACTGTTGAAAATTCTTTCAAAAGTTTAATCGCTGTCTTTTCCCCGACGCCGGGTACACCCGGGATATTATCAGAGGCATCTCCCATCAGCCCCTTCATATCGATAATTTGTTCAGGTGTTAACCCATATTTCTCGTTAATATGCTCCGGAGTGTATTCCTCAATATCAGTGATTCCTTTTCTGGTTATGCCAACGGTGGTTGCCTTTGAGGACAGCTGAGTTAAGTCCTTATCTCCGGAAATGACTTTTACTTCAAAACCATCTGCTTCCGCCATTAAAGACAGGGTGCCAATAATGTCATCTGCCTCGTAATTTTCCAGCTCATATCTGGAAATACCATAGGCATCAAGAAGTTCACGAATAAAGGGAAATTGTTCTGATAACTCCGGCGGCGTTTTTTGTCTTCCGCCCTTATATTCCTCAAAGGTTTTATGACGGAAAGTTGTTTTTCCCGCATCAAAGGCTACCAGCATATGTGTTGGCTTTTCCTCTTCCAAAATTTTCATCAGCATCATCGTAAAACCATAGACAGCATTTGTGTGAATACCTTTATCATTATTCAGTAAGGGTAATGCAAAAAAGGCGCGATAGGCAATGCTATTCCCATCAATCAGCACCAGCTTTTTCTTATTCATCTGTTTCACCTTCCAAGACCCATTGTCATTGTTTTTTGAGTTCAATAATAAATTCGCTTCCCTTTCCAACCTCACTTTTGACATGAATATTTCCATGGTGTGCCTCGATTAAATGTTTAACAATCGCCAGTCCAAGTCCAGTCCCTCCAGAATCACGGCTTCGGGCCCGATCCACCCGGTAAAAACGCTCAAAAATCCGCGGTATCTCTTCCTTCTCGATTCCCACTCCCGAGTCTTTTACAAGAACTTGGGCCAGATCTCCAAGATCCCTCACAGAGACTGTTACATAACCATCCGCGGGGGTATAGTTGATCGCGTTACTAACGATATTGATAAAGACTTGTTTTAACCGATCTAGATCCCCTTTGATCCGTACTGGTATGCCGTTAGTGGTTAATTCCAGATGGATATTTTTTGCCTGTGCCTTTCCAATTAAAAGCGTTACGACTTCGTGAAGCAAGTCATTTAAATCCACCTGCTGCAAATTCAATTGAAATCCCTGTTGTTCAATTTTTGAAAGTTCCAATAAATCCTGAATTAGCGACTGCAGGCGATCGCTTTCTTTTAAAATAATGGAAAGAAAGGCCTCCAGCGTTTCTTTATTATTCATTGCCCCATCCATTAAGGTTTCAGCAAATCCTTTTATCGAGGTAACAGGGGTTTTTATCTCATGAGAAACATTAGCAACAAAATCCTTCCGCATTTGCTCGAGTTTTTTCATTTCCGTGATATCGTGAAAAACAAGCAGGACGCCTTTCCAAACATGGTTTGACCCGATGATTGGCACCCCATAAACATCAAAATACCTTCTTTCAATTTGCAGAGGGATTAATAATTGATTTCTGACCTTTTGTTCCGTGCGAAATACTTCCGCAACTAATTGACATATCTCCTTTTGCTCAATGACTTCATAATACAATTGATTCAAATACTCATTCGGATTCACTTGGAAAATCTCAATATAGCCTTTATTAATTAAATTGATCATCCCGCGGCTGTCAATCAGAATTAATCCTGCGCCGATATTTTCAATTAATGCCGTAAGCCGGTCTTGCTGCATTTCTTGTGTCTTTACCATCTTTTGTAAGTTATTAGCAAGTTGATTAATCGCTGTCTCTAACATCCCGGTTTCAGCCATTTTACTGTTTGATGTTCTGGCCCGATAATTCCCTTTGGCTAATTCGATTGCTACAGTGGTGGCCTCTTCTATGGGTTTTGTATATCGGGAGGTAATTCGTATCGCTAAATAGAGGATCATAATCAGGGCAATACCTAAACTAATCGAAAGAATCCACCAAATTTGACTATATGCCTGGTTCAATTCATCCGTTTTGGTACTTAAAAAGATATAGCCTTCCTTTTGACCGTCTTTTGTAAGTGCCTTCCAATAGTAGTGGAGGTCATAGCCGTCTCCTTCTTCTAAGCGAGCCTCTTTTACTATTTTTTTCTTAACAACATCATCAATAATTTTTTTCAGGCCAGTGGAACTAAGATCATTGAATTCACCGCTGTCATACAAAATGTTTCCGTGCTGATCGGTAATGGTTGCCCTGACATTTAACATATCACTTATTTTTAAGACATCTTGTTGTTTAAATGAGGATACCCCTCCATGTTCCTCAATATAGGTGCCAAGAAGATTTTTTTCAATTTTTAACCGCTCATTGAAGGATTGCAAATAATAGCTTTTAAACAATTGACCAAGCAATATTCCCAAGCCGACTAATACTGAAATAATTAAAGTAATCAGAGCAATAAGCAGCTTTGTCCGAAACTTGTTCATTCTCCCTTTGGCTCCTCAAGTTTATAGCCAAGCCCGCGGACTGTTTTAATATACACTGGCTTTCTTGTATCCTTCTCAATTTTTTCTCTTAAGTGAGAAATATGAACATCGACAATTCTAGTATCACCAGCAAAGTCATAATTCCAAACAGCGCTGAGCAATTGTTCGCGGGTCAGGACACGGTTTTTGTTTTGTGCAAGATAATGAAGCAATTCAAATTCCTTTAAGGTTAATTCAAGCAGTTCAGATTGAAAATAAGCTTCATATTTTTCCGGTAAAATTTTTAGACTGCCAATCTCAATTCGTAATTCTTCTGCGGTTCTGTCCCCAGGCGTCTCCACTTGTGCTTGGGTTCTTCGCAAAATGGCCTTTACCCTCGCTATGACCTCTCGCGGACTAAATGGTTTCACCATATAATCATCAGCGCCAAGCTCTAAGCCTAATATTTTATCCAGTTCATCGTCTTTTGCTGTTAACATCAGAATCGGAGTCATAATCCTTTCCTGTCTTAGCTGTTTACATACCTCCATTCCATCTAATTTCGGCAGCATTAAATCCAAAACGATAATATCCGGCGCTTCCAGCTCTGCTAAGCGTTTTCCTTCTGCACCATCCATCGCTGTTATGACGTCAAAACCGGCTTGTTCCAAATTATATTGCAGTAACGTAACGATTGATTGCTCATCATCGACAACTAGTACCTTCGTTTTCATAATACCCCCCGCTATTTATGTATCATTTGTTCCATTATATTATAAATTAGAAAAGATTACTTGACTTCGAGCCTACTACTTATCGTAGGGAGGAGACCTGAAGTTTGCTAGGCGTTAGGCGCTGGAGCTAGACAAAAAAAAGGAATGTGTCCACATCCCTTTACAGTCTAATGTTAAAAATTTTCCAATGCCTCGGAGTGAATATCCATCAGCCGGTAAGGCGGGCAGACTTTTAATGTTCCCTTAATGACCGTTTCCCCTTGTCCATTTAATCCGTTAATTTTTAGTAAAATAAAATGTTCAGCCGAATTCACTTCGATTACTTCAAATAAGAGTTCCACTTTCTCATAATGATATACAGGTTTCTGAAACTCTATTTCTTGCTTTATAATATGACTTCCCGGACCAGGCAAATATTTTGATACGGCTGAGGTAATCATGCCTGTTAGCATAATAGTGGGGACCATTGGTTTTTCAAATGGAGTTTGCGAGGCATAATCATGTTGAATATAAAGAGGATTAGCATCATCAGTTAATCCTAGATAAAGCAGAAGATCCTTATCTTCAACTTTTTCCGTAATAGATAATTTCTCCCCTATTGAAATTTCTTCAATCCTTCTTCCTAACTTTCTTTTTTTCCCAAGCAACAAATTATTTAGCACCCCTTTGAAAACGATTTCATTATTTTGCTGAAAAAATCGGGAAAAAGGCTCTCCCTTTACCCGATTTTCACTGAGACATTTCATACTAAAACATTCATAACATGACGTACAGATTCAACAGACTTGTCTAATGCCGCTTTTTCTGCAGCTGTCAATTCAAGTTCAATGACCTTTTCAATACCGTTAGCACCAAGAATGGTAGGCACCCCAAGATAAATACCTTGATAACCATATTCGCCTTCAAGATAAGCGATAGATGGAAGGATGCGGCGCTGATCTTTCAGAATAGCTTCGCACATTTCAACTAAAGATGCTGCCGGAGCGTAGTAGGCGCTTCCATTACCCAAGAGGTTCACAATTTCACCGCCGCCTTTTCTTGTCCGTTCAACAATTTTCTCTAAACGATCTTTCGGAATTAATGTTTCTAAAGGAATTCCACCGGCATACGAGTAGCGGACAAGCGGCACCATGTCATCACCATGTCCACCAAGAACAAAGCCGGTAATATCTTTAACTGACAAATTTAATTCTTGAGCAACAAAGGTGCGGAAACGAGCAGTATCAAGAACACCAGATTGACCGATGACTCGGTTTTTAGGGAATCCTGATTCTTTATAGACGGTGTAAGTCATGGCATCAACAGGGTTTGTTAACACAATAATGGTGCAGTTTGGAGAATATTTTACGATTTCAGAGGTTACAGCTTTCATAATCTTTTGGTTTGTTTGAACTAAATCATCACGGCTCATCCCTGGTTTACGGGCAATACCAGCGGTAATGACAACAATGTCAGAGTCTCTCGTATCCTCATAATTGGATGTACCAATAATATTGGCATCAAATCCTTGAACCGGACTTGCTTCCAGCATATCCAAAGCCTTGCCCTTGGTTGGATTTTCCATCTGCGGAATATCAACTAAGACAACATCTCCAAGTTCTTTTTGCGCAAGTAAAAATGCCGTCGTTGCACCTGTAAATCCTCCGCCAATAACAGAGATCTTCTTCCGTTTTAATGACATGATGATCAACTCCCTTTTTAATTATTATATAAGTGGAATTTGGGCTGTTGTGAAACAGCCCAAATTCTTTAATAAACTGGAATGATTATTCCATGTTTTTAATTAATTCATCACCAAACTCAGAAGTTTTCACTTCTGTTGCACCGTCCATTAAGCGGGCAAAGTCGTAGGTAACCACTTTGGAAGCAATCGTTTTTTCCATGGATTTTACAATCATATTGGCTGCTTCATTCCAGCCTAAGTGTTCCAGCATCAGTACACCGGAAAGAATAACAGATGAAGGATTCACCTTATCCAAGCCGGCATATTTTGGAGCAGTACCATGAGTAGCTTCAAAAATGGCATGGCCAGTTTCATAGTTAATATTAGCTCCAGGAGCAATACCGATCCCGCCTACTTGTGCTGCAAGAGCATCAGAAATATAGTCACCGTTTAAGTTCATTGTAGCGACGACATCAAATTCGCGCGGCCGTGTTAAAATTTGTTGTAAGAAAATATCTGCAATGGCATCTTTTACAATGATCTTGCCGGCAGCTTCAGCTTCAGCTTGGGCTTTATTTGCGGCATCCGTACCTTGTTCGGCTTTAATTCGGTCATACTGAGCCCAAGTAAATACCTTATCGCCAAATTCTTTTTCCGCAAGCTCATAGCCCCAGTTTTTGAAGGCACCCTCGGTGAATTTCATAATGTTTCCTTTATGAACAAGTGTTAGCGATTTACGTCCTTCCTTAATCGCATAATTAAGGGCGGCACGAACCAGGCGCTTTGTGCCTTCCTCGGAAACTGGCTTAATACCGATACCGGATGTTTCCGGAAATCTGATTTTCGTTACGCCCATTTCGTTTTGTAAAAAGTCTATTAACTTTTTAACGGCATCAGTACCTTTTTCGTATTCGATACCGGCATAAATATCTTCAGTATTTTCCCGGAAAATAACCATATCCGTATCCTGAGGACGCTTAACCGGTGAAGGAACACCTTCAAACCATCTTACAGGCCGCAAGCAGACAAATAAATCCAATTCTTGACGCAAAGCAACGTTTAATGAACGAATTCCTCCCCCGACAGGCGTGGTTAATGGACCTTTGATGGCAATCAAATATTCTTTAATCACGTCAAGAGTTTCTTGCGGAAGCCATTCCCCCGTTTGATTAAAGGCCTTCTCACCTGCTAAAACTTCTTTCCAAACCAGCTTCCGTTCACCCCTGTAGGCTTTTTCTACTGCTGCATCTAAAACCCGATAAGAAGCAGCCCAAATATCCGGACCAGTCCCGTCCCCCTCAATAAACGGGATAATCGGGTTGTTTGGTACGTTTAATACTCCATTTTTAACCGTGATTTTTTCTCCTTGCATGTTACGTCACCCTCCTGTATGTATAGAACAATAAAAATAAAAGTAAAAGAAATGGACTGAATCAAAGGTTAGAAGACTCATCCCCTAACCTTTCTTTATCCATATTCTATTGAATCAATTTTTGATAGAAAAGTAAAATATTATCCTCTTTGTTCAATCGGAATATATTTTTGCATACCAGGGCCAGTGTATTCTGCACGCGGACGGATTAAACGGTTGTTATCATACTGCTCTAAAATATGAGCCAGCCATCCGGATACACGGCTTACAGCAAAGATCGGTGTCATTAAATCATGATCAATTCCTAAACTATGATATACAGAGGCAGAATAAAAGTCTACATTAGGCGGTAATTTCTTTTCACCAGTAACAATCTTTTCAATATTAACGGACATTTCATACAGCTCAGGCTGTCCAGTAAGTTCCGTCAATTTCTTCGACATTTCTCTTAAATGTTTGGCACGAGGATCCCCTTTGCGGTATACCCGATGACCAAACCCCATAATTTTTTCTTTGTTGGCAAGTTTCCCACGAATATACGGTTCAACGTTTTCAAGTGTACCGATTTCCGTCAGCATTTTCATAACCGCTTCGTTAGCTCCGCCATGAAGAGGTCCCTTTAAAGCCCCAATGGCTGCTGTAATTCCGGAATAAACATCAGATAGTGTTGCTACACAAACACGTGCGGTAAATGTTGAAGCATTCAGTTCATGGTCTGCATGAAGGACAAGGGCCTTATTCATTGCTTCAACTGCAATGGGTTCCGGCTCTTTTCCGGTTAACATATACAGAAAATTAGCAGCAAAATCCAGGTCTTTTCTTGGAGTAATTGGTTCGAGGCCCTTTCTAACCCGAGCGAAAGCGGCAACGATTGAAGGCATTTTAGCCTGTAATCTAATGGCTTTGCGATAATTTGCTTCCGGATCCATGATATCTGCTTCTTCATCATATAAACCTAGCAAAGAAACAGCTGAACGAAGCGCTGCCATTGGATGTACATCATGAATTGGGTACATGTTAAAATGCTCAATAACTCCTTGTGGAAGGGCTGCGTTTTCCGCGAGCTGTTCTTTTAATTTTGCTAATTGTTCGGAATTAGGCAATTTCAAATGCCACAAAAGATATATTACTTCTTCAAAACTAGCATTTACAGCTAAATCATCAATGTTGTAGCCAACATATGTCAGCGTGTCATCAATAATTGAGCTGATGGAGGAAGTTGTTGCGACTACCCCTTCAAGACCGCGTGTTACTGTCATCATAATCTCTCCTTCACTTTCTAATTTCCCCATTACCCATGTTTTTAAAATTGGTCTTTACTCGGAGCTATAAAAGCTCTTATTGGAAAGAAATGGCGTTTCATGTCAACTAATGAATCCCTTTTACTAGAAACATCTGTTGACTGAGCGATTGTTCGGGATTAAAACGGAAAGCGCCTTTCATTCACAATAATTAATTATTTTACAAGTATCCACTATAAAAATATAGTTTATGTAAAAAGGATACGCTTACAAGTTTATTATAAACAATAATCAGACTTTTGTGAATGAAAAGGAACTCAAAATACAAAAAATATTATTTTAAAAACAATCAAACTCCTTCGGTATTTTTTAATTTGATTGCAAAATATCTTTTATTTATATTATTTTACCATAATAATCAAAAAAGTGTTAACGTTAATGAATTGATGGTCGCAAAAACTTGTATCCTGAAACTTTTGCTCCTAATTGTCCGTATAACTTATATATCAAAAAGAGTACTTGGGAAATTATGCAGATCGATAAAATAAATGGTAAAATAGGTCATAGCAATTATTAGGAGGGCTTTCTTTGAATTTGAAGTACCTTTACCGAACACTGAGATTTTTATTGGTTATTGGTGTGGTTGTATTAGCTTTTCTTTCCTTATATTATTTATCGAAAATAACTTATCCCTTCATAATAGCAATTGCCATTGCTTTTATGATCAATCCGGTTGTTAATTTCTTTGAAAAAAAAGCAAAAATGCCGCGGGCACTGGCCGTGATTGTTACGCTAATCCTGCTGATTGCTGTATTCGCCGGATTAGTAACCTTATTGGTGGCTGAAATTGTTTCCGGAGCAAACTATTTGGCGAAAGTTGTACCTCAGCATCTCGATACTTTGATTGATTATCTTGAAAATTTATTTACAGCCCAAATCATCCCACTTTACAACCAGTTGACATCCGTTTTTAAACAGTTAGGTACTGGGCAACAGGATACAATCATTACAAACATCCAAAATGTTGGAAAGACAATCGGAACAACAGTTGGTAATTTCATTAAAAATTTGTTTGGCAATATTCCAACTATCTTTTCTTGGATTCCAAATGCCGCTACTGTTCTAATATTTTCTTTATTAGCTACTTTTTTTATCAGCAAAGACTGGCAGCGATTAACTGCAGCGGGAGGGCGTCTGTTACCGAATAAAGCCAAGAAAAGCGGTAAAACCATTTTTATTGATTTAAAAAAGGCATTATTTGGTTTTATTAAAGCCCAGCTGACACTTATTTCGCTTACCACCGTGATTATTTTGATTGGTTTGCTAATCCTAAGAGTTGATTACGCGATTACGATAGCCTTACTAACAGGTATTGTCGACATTCTTCCCTATCTTGGTACAGGAGCTGTCTTTGTGCCATGGATTATTTATGAAGCGATTGGCGGTGATATGGGCCTGGCCATTGGTTTAGGTATTCTTTACATCGTGGTTCTCGTTCAGAGACAAGTAATGGAACCAAAAATTCTTTCTTCAAGTATTGGCCTCGATCCATTAGCCACTTTGGTTGCATTGTTTGTCGGTTTTAAATTATTGGGCTTTCTCGGCTTAATTATCGGGCCTGTCACTGTTGTTATTATCAATACCCTATATCGGGCAAATGTGTTTCATGACCTTTGGACGTATATAAAAGGGAATGAGACATGAATGAAAACTTGCCGACTGGCGGGTCCGTAAAGACGGTTCAGGAGGCGTAGTTGAATTTTGCAACGCTAGTGTGATTTCCTAAACGATTAGAAAAGCGCAAGCGCCTTGATCAGCGGCGTATGGCCTCCTCGAAAAAGCTATCGCTTTTCCTTCGTGCGATGCAAATGCTGTCGAAGCCTTCCTTGTGGAGCGCTCCAACTGAGATAAAGGAAACACGAAGAGCCAAGTAACTACCTGAATATGCTTCCCAGGCTTTGCGACGAGCTGAACATCAGCTTCGTTGAATAAGCTTTGGCACAGAAGCAGGAGGCGATTCGATGTTGACTTATCGTAGGGCGGAGAGCGAAGGACACTAGCCGCTAGGCGCTGGAGCTGGACAATTCCCAAAGTCGAAAATTTATACTTTCTTATCTTACAAAAAAAGCAGAGCATTTGCTCTGCTTTTTTTGGTGCTTATTTATGTTGACTAATGATACTTTTTTCGTTAGCAAGTCCGGTTTGATTTATAATACGCTTGCGTGACCATTATAGATGATACCTCGGGCTGCATCTACCGTTACCTCTTGGCCATCTTTTAATAAGCCAAGGGCGTTTTCAACCCCGACAATGACCGGAATTCCGAGATTTAAACCAACGACTGCTGCATGACTTGTTAACCCGCCTTCTTGAGTGATCAAAGCAGCACATTTTTCAATTGCCGGCATCATTTCACGGTCTGACCCGAGTGTTACCAAAATGGAGCCCGGCTTAACTTTTTCCATAGCTTCTTCGGCATCGTGTGCACAGACAACTTTACCAAAGGCAGACTTACGTCCTATTCCTTGTGCCTTGGCAATAATATCTCCAACAACGTGAATCTTCATTAAATTGGTTGTTCCTGCTTCGCCAACCGGCACACCAGCGGTAATCACGACGAGATCGCCACGTTTAACTATGCCGCTGTTCAGGCTTTCTTCCACGGCAATTTCCAACATTTCATCTGTCGTGGTTGCACATTTTCCAAGCTGTGGGTATACTCCCCACACTAATTGTAACCGGCGGCATATTGTTTCATTCGCTGTGACAGCAACAATGGCTGCTTTAGGGCGATACTTGGAAATCATCCGTGCCGTATGACCGCTTTCGGTTGGGGTAATGATCGATTTAACCTCCAAATTTAAAGCTGTGTGGGCAACTGATAACCCAATGGCATCCGTGATATTATGCTCCATTCTCTTGCTGCGGAGCGATAAAATCTCTTTATGATTTAAAGCTTGTTCGGCCCTTGAAGCAATATTGTGCATCGTTTGCACCGCTACTACAGGATACTGGCCGGCAGCCGTTTCACCTGATAGCATGATTGCATCAGTGCCGTCAAAAATGGCATTCGCTACATCACTTGCCTCAGCACGGGTAGGTCGTGGATTTCGCTGCATCGAATCAAGCATTTGGGTAGCTGTAATAACCGGTTTCCCTAGGGCATTACATTTTTTAATTAACAGCTTTTGCACCAGCGGCACTTCTTCAGCGGGAATTTCTACGCCCAAATCACCTCTGGCAACCATTAGTCCGTCGGAAACCTCAAGAATTTCATCAATATTGTCGACGCCTTCCTGGTTTTCAATTTTCGGAATGATATTGATGTATGTAGCATTATTTTCTTCTAAAAGCCGGCGAATTTCCAACACGTCTTTTGCTCTGCGGACAAATGAGGCCGCGATAAAATCAATCCCTTGTTCGATCCCAAACAGGATATCCTGCCTGTCCTTCTCGGTAATTCCCGGTAAATTTACTGAAACACCAGGAACATTCACTCCCTTTTTATCTTTTAGCGTACCGCTGTTAAGAATTTTCGTGTGAATTTCCTTTGCAGCTTGATCAATTTTTAAAACTTCAAGACCAATTAAACCATCATCAAGAAGAATTTTGGAACCGACATGGACATCATCAATTAATCCGGAAAACGTAACCGAAAATTTCTCAGTCGTTCCCTCTACTTCCGTCATTGAGATCACAATATTTTCTCCGGCTTTCAGTTCAATTGCACCATTTTTCATATTATGTGTCCTGATTTCAGGACCTTTGGTATCAAGTAAAATAGCGATTGTCTTTCCCGTTTGCTTTGCCGCTTCACGAATATTTTGGATCCGCATCCCATGTTCTTGATAATTTCCATGTGAAAAATTTAACCGTGCAACATTCATGCCGGCATTGATAATTTGCACCAACTTTTCAACACTTTCACTTGCAGGACCAATCGTACAAACTATTTTTGTTTTTCGCAACATTTTTTATTTCCTCCCTGTTAAGTCGGCCATTCTTCTAAGTTAAATCGATAATTCTTGGGAAAGTTTATAAAGTTCTCGATCAAATTTATGGTGTTTGTCAAGAATATCGATAATATCGTAATCCACGAGAACATTATTTTCGATTCCGACAGCACGACCGCCTTTTCCTTCAATCAGCAGTTCAACCGCTCTGGCACCCAATCTGCTCGCAAGCACTCGATCAGCAACGGTTGGTGACCCACCGCGTTGAATATGTCCTAATACTGAGACTCTCGTGTCAAGATTTGTTGCTTCTTTAAGCCGTTTGCCAAACTCTATTCCACTGCCGACTCCTTCCGCAATAATAATGATACTATGTTTTTTCCCACGCTCTTGGCCTTTGCGCAGCCGCTCCACAATGTCATTTAAATCATATTTTTCTTCTGGAATTAAAATCGTCTCGGCACCGCCGGCAAGGCCTGCCCAAAGGGCGATATCCCCGGCATCGCGTCCCATTACTTCAATGACAAATGTTCTTTCATGAGAGGATGCCGTATCACGAATTTTATCAATGGCATCAATCACCGTATTCAATGCGGTATCAAAGCCAATCGTAACATCTGTCCCAGGAATATCATTATCAATTGTTCCCGGAACACCAATACATGGGAATCCCAGCTCCGTTAACGCTTTAGCACCGCGGTAGGATCCATCGCCGCCAATGACAACCAGTCCTTCAATCCCATGCGCCTGTAATTGCTTTATTCCTTTTTGCTGTCCTTCTTTTGTTTTAAATTCCGGGCAGCGCGCTGAATGCAGCATCGTTCCCCCGCGGTGAATAATATCCCCAACAGAGCCCAAATCAAGTCTCTGGATATTTCCTGAAATCAATCCTGTATATCCCCCGTAGATTCCATACACTTCAAGATTATGATAAATAGCCTTTCGGACTACCGCTCTAATTGCCGGATTCATCCCTGGCGCGTCGCCGCCGCTTGTAAGTACTCCAATTTTTTTCATAATTCTCACCTCAAAATTGAAATTGAAAAACTATGTAAATCATTCCGAATAATAAAAGGAAACCTCTTTTTATTATTCTCGTAAAAGTCTTTGAATATAAATAAAATAACACGAAGGCGATGGCTTAACAACCTCATCACAGCCTCAGTTTTAATTCGTCGAATAATTGTTAAATTGAAATCGTTTTATTAATATTTGTAAACGTTATCTTGCTTGTTTCTGTGAACATTTTTTGAAAATCTTGCAAATGAAAACGCGCTGATTAGTAAGTCCTTAAGGGCAGTTCGTCAGGCCCAGTTACACGTACGCCTGATAGGAAAGTTTCCTGTCTGCCAAAAAAACGCGCCCAAGATGAGCACGTTCCTTAGTTTATCTCAACATATTCATTTGTGAAATCAAACTCTCCAATCGTTCTAAAACGATTGTATCTGTCTTCAATTAATTCATTTTCCGATAATTTTATTAACTCTTTTAAAGCAGTTATTAACACCCGTTCAATCTCTTCAGCCTGCTGCTGAACATCTTTATGGGCACCGCCTTTTACTTCCGGAATAATCTCATCAATAATTCCCAATTCTTTTAAATCCGGTGCTGTAATTTTCATTGTTTCTGCTGCCCGTTTTGCCAATGCAGCATCCTTCCAAAGAATTGCTGCGGCTCCTTCAGGTGAAATAACCGAATAAGTGGAATTTTCCAGCATATAAATTCGGTTGCCGACCCCAAGTGCAAGTGCTCCACCGCTGCCTCCTTCGCCAATCACGATGCAAATCACCGGGACCTTTAGTCCGGCCATTTCAAACAAATTATGGGCGATTGCTTCACTTTGCCCCCGCTCTTCAGCAGCTTTTCCCGGATAGGCACCCTTTGTATCAATAAAACAAATGATCGGCCGTTTAAATTTTTCGGCTTGGTGCATTAGCCTTAATGACTTTCTGTATCCTTCAGGGTGCGGCATGCCAAAATTTCTGCGGATATTTTCCTTCGTATCTTTTCCTCTCTGGTGACCAATAACTGTAACGGGCAGGCCTTTAAATTTGGCGATTCCGCCTACAATGGCCTCGTCATCTGCAAATGTTCGGTCTCCGTGACATTCGAAGAAATCCTCAAATAAATAAGAAATATAATCAAGCGTTGTCGGTCGATTCGGATGCCGTGCAATTTGCACACGATCCCATGGTTTTATATTTTCATATATATCATGTTCAAGTTTTTCTAACCGAGCCTCCAATTTACTTATTTCAGAGCTTAAATCAACATCCGTATTATTGGTAAACTCTTTTAATTCTGCAATCTTTTTCCGCAATTCAATAAGCGGACGTTCGAATTCTAATTCTCCAACCACTTGATTTCACCCCCTGGCTGATGGATTTCAAGGATACTTGCTATTTTCTCGGCAAGTTCTAATCGTGAAATGATGGCATCTAATTGCCCGTGTTTTAAAAGAAACTCGGCTGTTTGGAAATCTTCCGGCAGTTTTTCGCGAATCGATTGTTCAATGACTCGGCGGCCGGCAAACCCAATTAGCGCTTTAGGTTCGGCAAAGTTAAAATCACCCAATGATGCAAAGCTGGCTGATACTCCACCGGTCGTTGGATGAGTCATAATCGATATAATCAAACCGCCATGGCTGCTGAATTTCTTTAATGCCACACTTGTTTTGGCCATTTGCATTAAGCTAATGGCGCCCTCCTGCATCCTGGCTCCGCCAGAGGCCGTGAAAATAATAAAGGGAACTGCTAGCTCGTCCGCTTTTTCAATTGCCAGTGTGATCTTCTCCCCGACAACTGATCCCATACTTCCCATCCGAAAAGAAGCATCCATAATGGCAACAACGACCTTGTGGCCTCCAACGGTCCCGCTTCCCGTAACGACAGCTTCATTTAACTTACTTTGCTGCCGATCTTTTTCCAGCTTTTCTAAGTAACCTGGGAAATCAAGCGGATTCTTTGAAGTCATATTTTCATTGATTTCCTCAAAGCTGCCTTCATCCATAAAACTTTCGATTCGTTCTCTTGCATTCATCTGAAAATGATGCTGGCAATGTAAACATACCTTATGATTTTTTAATAGCTCTTTTGTGAACATAATTTTCTTGCATGAAGGGCATTTTGTCATAATTCCTTCGGGTACATCTTGTTTTGCTGCTTCCGTCGGAATGGTTGCGTATTTTTTCTTTTTGGTCTGATTTTTTGTAAACAGATCTTTAAGTGCCAAGTTTAAACCTCCCTTGAATAACAGCTGCCAAATAAAAAACGATTCGTTTAAATCTACTTAGCAGTCTTTCTATCTAATCTAATTCTCATACGTTTAGATTACAAAAGTGGTCAGACCACTTGCATATTAAAAATGCCCCCTCTTTTGGGTGAGTACCATTTCTACTATAAAATAAATAAGCATCAATGATTGTTACAATTTGTCGTTACAAAACAGATAAATTTCTTAATTTACGGTAAGCCAAAATAGTCTGTTCTTCGTTTTTTTCACCTAAAGCCTTTAATAAAAATAAATAATCCTCACGATCGTATTGGGGAGGAGTTTGAATTAAGGAATAATAATAGTCCTTTAAAATCACCCACATTCTTAAAAATAGGTGATTATCTGCCAGTAAAATAATCCGATAAAAAAATTCATCATCATGAAAGTCCTCTGTATTTGATGCCCAATTCATTAAATTGCCGATACTTTCTTTGTCTGTCCGCTGCAGCACTAACCGAAGACAATCAATTTCTATCATATTTTTGGTTTCAAAGACATCCTTTTTTGCCTTTTCATCCTGCAAGATGAATGTGCTAAGAAGCTGAACGAGTTGATTCCCGCGAAAATCGCGGAGGAAGGTACCTTCTCCTCGTCTTGTTTCAATTAACCCGAGCAGTTCCAACGCTCTGAGCGCCTCCCTGACGGAAGAGCGTCCTACGTTCAGACGCTCGGTTAACTCCCGTTCAGAAGGAATTTTATTTCCAGGCTTGAGCCCGTCAGCAGTAATCATTTCTCTTAATTGTTTAACAATTTCAAGATATACTTTTGTCGTTGACACTTACCAATCACTCACTTTTACCAATAAGCGCGAGCCTCTTTGTTTTTTCCTTAATTTCCTCAGGGTCTACCTTGATTCGGGCAACACCTGTTTCCATCGCTGCTTTGGCAACAGCTGCTGCTACATTTGGAGCAACACGGGTGTCAAACGGTGCCGGAATGACATAATCCTCATTTAATTCATCATCGTGTATTAAACCGGCAATGGCATGTACAGCGGCAATTTTCATTTTTTCATTGATATGGGTGGCGCGGACATCCAGTGCTCCGCGGAAAATACCTGGGAAGGCAAGAACATTATTTACTTGGTTCGGAAAATCAGATCTTCCAGTACCAACTACTTTGGCCCCTGCTGCTTTTGCCTCACTAGGCATTATTTCTGGAACCGGATTTGCCATTGCAAAAATAATCGGATCAGGGTTCATGGACGCCACCATCTCTTTCGTTAATGCACCGGCAACGGAGACCCCAATAAATACATCAGTACCTTTGATCACATCCTCAAGACTTCCGGAAACACTATCACGATTCGTGAATTTTGCAACCTCAGCCTTAACAGCATTCATTCCATTAGGGCGTCCTTCATAAATTGCTCCCTTAGTATCACACATAATAATATCCCTGACGCCAAAACTGTATAACAATTTAATAATCGCGATTCCTGCTGCCCCTGCACCATTGGCAACTACTTTTATTTCTGTCATCTTTTTGCCGGTGAGTTTTAGTGCATTAACTAGACCGGCGGCGGTAACGATAGCCGTTCCATGCTGGTCATCATGAAAAATAGGGATATTCGCTTCTTTTTTCAATCTTTCTTCAATCACGAAACAATTCGGGGCGGCAATGTCTTCCAGGTTTACCCCACCAAAATTGGGTTCCAGCAGCTTGACCGTTTCAACAATTTTATCAACATCGGTTGAATTTAAACAAATAGGAAAAGCATCTACACCTGCAAAGCTTTTAAATAATACCGCTTTTCCTTCCATTACTGGCAGGGCTGCTTCCGGTCCGATATTTCCCAGTCCCAATACGGCGGTTCCGTCAGAAACAACCGCGACCATATTTCCTTTCATCGTATATTCGTATACCGTCTCCGGCTTTTCATAAATATCTTTACATGGCTCTGCTACCCCCGGCGAATAGGCTAAACTAAGATCATGAGCATTGCGGACAGGTACCTTCGATTTTGACTCCAATTTTCCTTTATTAATTCGATGCATATGTAATGCTTCTTCTCTTAAAGTCAAGAAATGTCACCCCTTAAATATATACACAAAATTAAATACAAGACCTTTCTATAAAAAAACACTTCGTCCCTGGTGGTCAGACCACAATTTCTCTTTTACAATATAACATATCATCCTATGTTGTAAAGAATTAATCTTTCAGGACGACGTTTGGCGAACCTAAAAGTTCCTGCAAAGATTGCAGCAAATCAGGTGTTGGGTGAACATTTTTTTCCGTCCCTAACCTTACTGTTTTCCGATTCATCTCATAATGGATAATGACGCTAGTATCTCCCTTATGTTTCTCAAGCAGTTGATTAATTTGCTGAAGATATAGATCTTGATGCATTTGTTTGCAAATTTTCAAATATAAAACCGGCTTCAACGATGTTCTTTTCAGCCATTGGTCAAGATCTTGAACCTGCTGGATAATAAATTGAAGTTTCCCCCCTCTCTCCTCCATTTTCCCTTCAAGCAAGGCAAATTTCCCTTGCTTTAACAGTGCTGATGATTTTTTATAAACATTCGGAAATGCAATTGCCTCCATCTCACCACTGGAATCACTTATCGTCAAAAAGGCCATCACCTCACCCTTTTTCGTCCGAATCGATTTGACTGCCGAAATATAAACACCCGAGGTAACTCTCCCTGAACTGGCACTTAACTGAAATAGGCCTAGAGCACCGCTCCGTTTAAGTTCCTTCTCGTAAATTGAAATGGGGTGGTCAGAGAGATAAAATCCAAGGGCCTCCTTCTCAAATGAGAGTTTATGTTCCTGACTGATTGGATCCACTATTACATATTTCGGCTTAAGATCAAATTCTCCTGCAAATAAATCCATTTGATTGGAATCATCCGGTTTAAATATTTGGGCATGTTCAATGGCTACACCAAGACTAGCAAATAATACCGCACGATCTTCGCCAAATTCGTCAAAGGCTCCGGAATGAATAAGATATTCAAGTGTCTTTCGGTTAATCACTTTTGTAGAAACTCTAAGGCAAAAATCGAATAAATCGACAAACTTTTTCCTTTTTCTGGCCTGAAAAATTTCCTTCAGTGCTTGACCGCCCACACCTTTAATAGCGGCCAAGCTATAGCGGATTCCTTTATGTTCGACTTGAAAGGAAAAACCGCTTTGATTAATCGATGGAGGCAGAATCGTAATCCCCAGTTGCTTTGCCTCCAAAATATATTGCGCAATTTTCGTTTCATTTCCAATCACCGATGTTAAAAGCCCTGCCATAAAATGGATCGGATAATTTGCTTTTAAAAAGGACAATTGGTAGGCAATCATACTATAAGCGACCGCATGGCTGCGGTTAAATCCATAATTTGCAAAGCGGACAATTAAGTCGTAAATTTCATTGGCCAGCTCCGTATCATAGCCTTTTTTCAGGGCACCTTGAACAAAGTGATTTCTTTCTTTAGCGAGTACTTCCTTTTGCTTTTTGGCTACAGCCCTTCTTAACAGATCCGCTTCTCCAAGTGAGAAACCGGCCATTTTTGAGGCAATTTGCATAATCTGTTCCTGGTAAACAATCACGCCATACGTATTTTCCAAAATTGGTTTTAAATCCGGATGTGGATATTCGATAACAGCCCGTCCATGTTTCCGATCAATAAACAGGGGGATATTTTCCATTGGTCCAGGGCGGTACAGGGCATTAACAGCAACAATATCCTCAAATCTTGACGGCTTTAGCTGCTTTAACACCTTTCTCATTCCTTCGGATTCCAATTGGAAAATACCGGTCGTTTCTCCTGCCGCTAATAAGGCAAAAGTTTTTGTGTCATCCAACGGCACAGAGCGAATCTCCAGCTTCTTCCCAGTATTGCGATGAATTAACGACAATATGGTTTCTATTAATGACAGATTTCTCAGCCCGAGAAAATCCATTTTAAGCAAGCCCATTTCTTCCAGATATTCCATCGAATATTGGGTAAGATATACATGATTGGTGCCAGATTGAATCGGGACTAACTCGATAAGCGGCTTTTCACTGATGACTACGCCGGCGGCATGTGTCGAAGTATGCCGCGGCAGGCCCTCCAATTTTAAAGCAGTTTCATATAGCCGTTTGTTTAGCGGTGATTCATTAACAAATTTCTTTAAACCCTCAGACTCTTTATAAGCAGCTGGTAAATTGATCCCGATCCGGGAGGGGATCAATTTCGATAAATGCTCCAGTTCTTTCGTATTTAAGCCAAAAGTACGTCCCACATCTCTTAAGGCTGCTTTTGCTGCCAGCGTTCCGAACGTCACAATTTGGGCAACATGCAGTTCCCCATATTTCCTGGCAACATATTCAATGACTTCATCGCGACGATGATCAGGAAAATCGATATCGATATCAGGCATCGATATTCGCTCCGGATTTAAGAATCGTTCGAATAATAAATGATGTTGAATTGGGTCGACATCCGTTATATATAATACATATGCCACAAGTGAGCCGGCGGCCGAACCCCGCCCCGGTCCGGTTAAAATTCCCTTTTCGCGGGAGTATTTTATAAAATCCCAAACAATTAAAAAATAGTTGCTAAATTTCATCCGCTTGATGACGGCCAATTCATATGCCAGCCGTTCTTTATATTCTTGCGGCGGGGAAGTAAAACGTTCATTTAGTCCCTGATAACACAATTGTTCCAAATAGTCATCAGCCGAAAGATGATTTTCTGCAGGGAAAGTTGGCAGATAAGTTTTATTTAATTCAATATTTACCTTGCACCTCTCAGCGATTAGCAGGGTATTTTCCAAGGCTTCCGGAATATCCCCAAAGCATTCCATCATTTCTGCTGCTGTTTTTAAATAAAACTGGTCGCTTCCTAATTTCTCTCGGGTGTCATCCTGCAATTTATCACCATTCTTAATCGCCAGCAGGCATTCGTGGGCAAAAGTATCAACCTGTTCTAAATAATAGACTTGGTTCGTTGCAACGAGCGGGACACTCAGTTCCTTTGATAGTAATACTAGTTGTCGTCTAATTTTAGCTTCCGGTTCCAACTGATGATTTTGCAGTGACAGAAAAAAATTCTTTTTCCCAAAAATGGTCAAAAATTTTCGGATTAATTCGCGGCCCTGTTCGAGTTCTCCGTTGAGGATGGCCTGTTCAATTTCCCCTTCGACCCCTGGTGTGATGGCGATAAGTCCGGCGGAATAGTGTCGCAGCCATTTAACAGGAAGCCCATTTTCAGATTTTGTCTGAACAGCACTTGATATTTTTAATAGATTCTTATACCCGGTTTCGTTTTCTGCCAGGAGGACGAGCGGGAAGGCCTCGTTTTCTTTAACGGTGCCTGATACATCCACTGTTAAACCGATAATCGGCTTGATTCCTTTTTGTTTACACAGTTTATAAAATTCAAGCGTACCGTACATAACGTTTCTGTCTGTAAGAGCAAGCGTGCGAAAGCCCTTTTCCCAAGCATTGTTAATTAACTCGGGTACAGCAGCTGTGCTTGTCAATAAACTATACGCACTATACACATGCAGGTGAACAAAAGACATTTCATCACACCCTTAATACATGATTTCACCTTTCATTATAGAGCTTTATTTTAAAAAAAGAAAATATGTTCTCATTTAATCATTCATAATTATGACTGCCTGTCCATATAAATGGTAGAAGACCATATATTGTGAAAACAAGGACGGAGAACTGTATGAAAGAAATCGGTTTTTTTCCAGCATTTATTGAAAGTTACTTTATCGCCTTGGGTGTCCTGCTCGGTGGTTCGCTGATTGGAGGAATTGCTTCTTTTTTAACCGGACAGCCACCATTGACGACTGTGTATCGGCTTTCTTCAGCACTTAGAATATGGGCAATTGTGGCAGCAATTGGCGGAACATTTGATGCCGTTTATACGTTTGAACGCGGTTTTTTAAATGCAGAGACAAGGGATCTTTTTAAGCAATTTTTATTAATTCTGTCTGCTTTAGGCGGCGCTCAAACAGGCGCGCTCGTCATCAACTGGCTCACCCAGGAGCATATTTCACCATGAGAATTCCTCCTTATTACCAAAGACCATCATGGCAGCGCTTTTTCTCAGGAATGGTTATTGGCGGTATGATCAGCTGGTGTATTTTTTTATATATTTTTGGTGTTTGGCAGGAAGAAAACGCAAAGCTCATTCGCAAACAGGAGAACGATATTGCCGAATTAAAAAATGACATAAAAATTTGGCAGGAAGACTATGAGGAGCTTAATAACCGTAATTTAGGAAAAATAACCATCCAAAAGATTAATATCAAAATTATCAACTGGGAAAAATATAAGCTGGATGAGTTTAGTGTGTTTGAGACAGAAGAAGACGTTCGGAATGATATTAAAATGGTTCTGGCAAAAGATTTAGAAACAGTTGCGAAAAGTAAGGATTTAATTAAGAAAATCATCGAAAATAAACCGATTAAAATATATGATAAAAGGTATAAGCTGAAGGTACGGGAGATGGTCATTTTCACGACCTTAACAGTCGAGTTGGAAATCCAGTTTGCTGAATAGGGAAACGGCCATATCGGTTTGGCCGTTCCCGCTTAAATCCCTATTCGCAAACTTTATGGAGTTCATTAATGACATCATTTACTTCATCCCATGAATAAATTGAAGCACCTGCAGCCAGCGGGTGTCCCCCGCCTCTAAATTTCCTTGCCACTCCATTAATAACCGGTCCCTTAGAGCGAAGCCGAACTCTTATTTGGTCATTTTCCTCAATGAAGAAAACCCAAGCCTTGATTCCTTTTACATCCTGTAAAGCATTAACTAAAAGCGAGGCCCCAGCCGGTTTTGCGTGATATTCTTCCAGCAGCCCTTTAGTCAGCTTTACAATCGCCACGCCATTGTCTTGAAACTCAAAGTTTTGCAATATATAGCCTTTAAGCTTCACAATATTGGGTTCAAGCTCATACATTTTGTCAAATAATTCCGGTCTGGAAAATTGATAGTGAATTAATTCCCCAGCATAAGCAAAGGTCTTCTCTGTCGTACTGGGAAAAATAAACCGGCCTGTATCGCCAACAATACCAGCAAAGAGCAGCCTGGCCGCTTCATCATTCATTTTTAATCCTTTGTCCTTTCCATACAGGTAGAAATCATAAATCATCTCACTGCAGGAGCTTGCGGTTGTATCCACCCACAAAAGATCCCCATATGGTTCTTCGTTTGGATGATGATCAATTTTTATTAGCATATCCCCCATGGAGTAGCGGGAATCGCATATCCTTTCTTTATTTGCCGTATCACAAACAATGACTAAAGCCCCGTTGTAAACCTCATCCGCAATTACATCAAGACTGCGCAAGTATTCGAGTGTTGGTTCATCCTTCCCGACGGCATAGATATTTTTTTCCGGAAAGGACTCTTTTAAAATTTCTACTAATCCTCCCTGTGAACCATAGGCGTCAGGGTCTGGACGGACATGGCGGTGAACAATGATCGTTTCATATTGGTTGATGGCCTCTAATATTTTCTCTTTCATAAGCGCTCCTTTACCCTTTCACAGTTAAACCTGGTTGTGGTATTTTCATAAATTTAACGGTACAATAATAATCAGTTTGATACTTGGAGGAGTTATAATGTTTATTTTTATCTTTTTCATTATTATTTTATTGGTTTTCTATCTATTTTATAAAACAAAATACTTTCGAAGCAACCGCCCGGTTGAAAAAAAGTGGCTTGCGGCGAAATCCAATATCGCTCTTGGACTTTTTGTCAGTTTATTCGGATTAAACCATTTGATTTTTATCGCTGAATCCCTCGTTAATTATTTTGTCGCAATTGTATTTATTCTTTATGGAAGCTATTTTGCCTGGATCGGGTATAAGAAATATAAACATTATCTTCCATTTGCCATCGAGGAAGCCAGAGAATTAGATGTCGAAAACTAATGGAGCCGCTTCTAAAAGAGGAAGCGGCTTTCTCGTTTTGTAAAATGGTTGTTATGTCCGATCAATTAACTGGCACATCATCATCGCTTTCCCAACAAGAACTCCATCTTTAAAAACTTCTACATCCACTTTACCAAATTTCCGACCAACTTCCAGGATCTTGGGATGGATCTCCAATCTACTTTCCATCTGAACTGGTTTTAGAAAATAAATCGTCATATTTTCAACGACTAAATCGCCCTTTTTATAACCGCGTAACACTCGATTAGCTGCATCTGAAACAATGGTTGTAAACACACCATATGAAATCGTTCCAAGATGATTGGTCATCTGCGGAGTTACTTCCAATGTAAAGATATCTTCGCCTCTTTCTTTTTCCTTCACTAGCTCCATTTGATTGGTGATAATATCATCAATTGTTTCACCAACCTGCGGTTGTCTCTGGTTCATCTGCAATGCCTTCAGAACATCCTGCCTGCTGATGATTCCTTCCAATCGGTTGGCATCATCTACTACCGGCAAAACCTCAATTCCTTCCCAAACCATCATATGGGCTGTCGAAGCGACACTTGTTTTTCCATTAACGGTCATCGGATGCTTGGTCATAATCTTATCAATCGTAATATCACGATCCCGCCCAAGTATATCCTTACTAGTTACCATTCCTTGAACTTTTAGATTTTGATCGACGACCGGGTAGCGGCTGTGAGTTGTTTGCTGATTTAACTCGTGCCATTTGAGGACTTTATCATAAGTCCGTAAATAATAGGTTTTCGTCAGGGGGGTTAATACATCTTCAACCAGAATAATTTCTTTCTTGATGAGCTGGTCATAAATCGCACGGTTAATCATCGTTGCTACCGTAAACGTATCATAGCTGGAAGAAATAATCGGAAGTTCCAGCTGATCGGCCAATTTTTTTACATGTTCATCGGTATCAAATCCCCCGGTTATGAGGACAGCTGCACCAGCTTTTAATGCCAGTTCATGGGCCTGTGTCCGGTTTCCAACAATCAAAAGATTATCGGCTTCAGTGTATCGCATCATAGCTTCTAATTTCATTGCCCCAATGACAAATTTATTTAGTGTTTTATGCAAACCGCCTTTGCCGCCTAAAACTTGGCCATCTACGATATTAACTACCTCAGCATATGTGAGTTTTTCAATATTTTCCTTTTTCTTGCGTTCAATACGGATGGTTCCTACCCGTTCAATCGTGCTGACATACCCTTTATTTTCCGCTTCCTTAATGGCCCGGTAGGCTGTACCTTCGCTCACATTTAATGCTTTGGCTATTTGTCTAACCGAGATTTTTTCTCCAATTGGCAGTCCATCAATATATTGTAATATCTGTTCATGTTTTGTAGCCAAGACCTTCACCCTTTATACTCTCGAATTCGCTTCTTCTGGAACCTTTTCTAGAATGATGCCTAAATTCCATTATAAAGTTTTAAAAGTCTTGATTCAATGCGCTTTCTCACATTATTCAGTTAGAAGGAACGGGATTTTCGTGGCAATTTTTGTGGTTGGGATCTTTGCACTTTTCTTTTCGGAGCATAAAGCAGTGCCGTTAAATTGCCGGCAATAACCATCAAGGCAAAGATCAGCCAAGTTATAGCGAAAACTCCTTGAATCCCTTGAGCCGTTACCGAAAGCCGCGGTACAGCAAAATAAAGCAGCAAACCACAAAGTAACAGGCAAAGTAAATATCTATTTTTTTTCAACTTGTTCACTCCTCCTATTATAAATACTGCTTGTTTCACTGTATGCACAATAGGAGGAAAAAAGTATGTGAATCTAATAAATTTTACAATTCGATTGCCTCACCTGGATTTAAGACTTTTCCGTTTCTAGCTTCTAGCATTTCGATAAAACGATGTGGATCTTGTTTAATTGGCGGGAAGGTATTGTAATGAATGGGCACCACCATCTTGGCCTTTAATAGTTTGGCTGCGTAGGCTGCATCTTCAGGCCCCATGGTAAAATTATCACCGATCGGTAAAAATGCTACATCAATTGGATGACGTTCGCCAATCAGCTTCATATCAGAAAATAACCCGGTATCACCGGCATGGTAAATCGTTTTGCCTTCACTCATGAACAGAATTCCCGTCGGCATACCGCAATAAATGATTTCATGGTCATTTGTGGTGTATCCTGAACCGTGAAAAGCCTGGGTAAACTTTACCTTTCCAAAGTCAAATTCCCAGGCACCGCCAATATTCATACCATGCGTTTTAACTCCTCGCCAGCTGAGGTATGTGGTAAGATCAGCATTCGCAATAACGAGAGCATCATTTCGTTTCGCAATCGCAACGGTATCGCCGACATGGTCATTATGACCGTGAGACAAAATAATCGCATCTGCTTTTACTTCTTCTGCCTTCAAATCAGTTAAACTGTTACCGGTAATAAATGGATCAATTAAGATTGTCTTTCCATTTGTTTGAATTTGAACAACCGCATGTCCGTGATATGAAATTTTCATCTTCTCAGCTCCTTTTTAATATCTATACATTAATGTACTTCCATAAAAAAGTTAAAATTCCTTCTCTTTTTCTAAGCCAAAGGACAATTAGGTGAACTTTTACCGGTCACTGATAGTTTACTTTTTAATTTTAAATTGATACTCTCAATGTGGTAATACATATGAAGGAGGCAAAAAAATTGAATCAGCGTTTAGAAAAGCTGCAAACATGGATGAAGGAGCAAGAAATTGAAGTTAGCTTTTTAACCTCTTCAGAGAATGTCTTTTATTTAACCGGTTATTATACAGACCCACACGAGCGGCTGCTTGCGCTGGCTGTTTTCCAGGAGGCAGAGCCATTTTTAGTCTGTCCGGCAATGGAAGTTCATGATGCAAAACGGTCAGGCTGGGAGCAAGAAATTATCGGCTTCAGCGACATTGATCATCCATGGGAAATGATTCACACAGCGATTGGGAAAAGGATTCATGGGGTGACTAAAGCTGCGATTGAAAAAGAACATATGAATGTTGAACGATATGAACAGCTTTTGCAATTGTTCCCGAAAGCTGTATTTGTTTCGGCAGAAGAAAAAGTAAGAAGGCTCCGCATGATTAAAGATGCAAAAGAATTAAAAGCAATTCAAGAAGCATGCGCGCTGGCCGATTATGCTGTTGAATTCGGCTGCAGCGAAATTAAAGAAGGCAAGACGGAACTTGATGTTTTGAATGCTTTGGAATATGCCTTAAAACAAAAGGGCGTCAGCGAAATGTCCTTCGCCACAATGGTATTGACGGGAACTAATGCTGCTTCTCCCCACGGAAACCCTGGAGATACAAAAATTCGGAAAGGCGATTTTGTCCTTTTTGATTTAGGAGTTGTGGTGGATCGTTATTGTTCTGATATCACACGAACCGTTGCCTACGGTGATATTAATGATAAGCAGAAAGAAATCTATGATACGGTTTTACAGGCTCAATTAGCTGCTATTGAAGCAAGCAAGCCGGGGGTAACGGCTGCCCAAGTCGACCTGACTGCACGGAAAATCATTACTGATGCCGGTTACGGTGAATATTTTCCACATCGGCTGGGACACGGTCTAGGAATTGGGATTCATGAGTATCCTTCAATGACCGAAACCAATCAGCTTGTTATTGAAGAAGGCATGGTTTACACGATTGAACCGGGCATCTATGTACCAAATGTAGCAGGTGTACGGATAGAGGATGATGTCTATATAACCGCAGAAGGTGCCAAGGTATTGACTAAATTTCCAAAAGAACTACAAATGATCAGATAAGAAACCAATTTCCAACTATTCACATTGAACTTTAGCAAGTTTTGCAGTAATATACTTATACAAGCTGCGTTGTACGTAATCATAATAAAGTTTTAACCTTTAGACTGTTATAGGGAGTTTTAAAACAAAGCTAAAATGACAGGCCTCTGTCTATACGACATGGGGGACATGCAGGAACTTTGTGCGAACACCCACTTTGAGGAGTGGTGGTTTAAAACTTTCTTATATTTAATACGGCAATTGCGGCTCCACTAATAATAATATATAAAACCAGCATCAGTTAGATGCTGGTTTTTGTGTGTTAGTCTTATTTAATCCTGCCCAAAATTCTAATTTTTTTTAAATGAAGAATGGGAAACCGCCAAAGAACGGACCGCCAAAACCAAAGCCAAATGGGAAGCCAAAGCCGAACGGCCGGCCAAAGCCCCAGCCCCATGGTCTGAAGCCAAAGCCCCATGGCCTAAAACCCCAGCCAAATCCTCCCCATAGCCGGGAGTCACCAGGATTATACGGCATTTGTTCATATCCAGGACCCATATACATATTAGTATTCATTTTTTAACCTCCTCATGTGTTTTCACTAAAGAATATGCAAGAGCCTTAATAAAGTCTTGGGTAATCGCCCTGCTTTCGGTAATTTTCAGTGATAAACACACAAAAGGCTACCCCAATCATGTAGTATAGCCATTTTTAACAAGTTCGTTCAGCAGTTTAACATTAGAAAAAACTTATATCTGCGATTTTCTTTACCCTTCAGCCGAAAAAAATTCATCACTTTCATCGGCGGTCGTCTCCGTGTCGATAAAACCGATATTATAGGCATCCATGATTTGTTCCCCGACTAGGTTGGTTCCATGCTCATCAAATTCGAATAAATTTTGCCTATTTGGATCTTTTTTACCCATATTCAAAATCTCCTTTTTCAAAGTTGAATTCCTTCTTATTGTTCAAAAAATTGCAATAGTTATTCCTTGTTAAATATTGTATAATCAAAGGGAGGAGATGATAATCATGGGAGTAACATACCAAAAAATTATGGTTGCAATTGATGGCTCAAAAGAAGCAGATTGGGCTTTCAAAAAAGGGGTTGAAATTGCCAAAAGAAATAACGCAAAACTGCTGTTGGTTCATGTCATCGATACCAGGTCATTTGCATTGATCGAAGCATATGACACGGTGGTAGGTGACAGAGCAGAAAAACTTGCAACAGACATGCTTGAGAATTATAAAAAACAAGCTCTGGAAGCTGGCTTACATGATGTCACATACGAAATTGATTTTGGCTCTCCAAAAGTAAGGATTCCAAGAGATCTCGCGAAGAACCACAACGTTGACTTAATCCTTTGCGGAGCTACAGGCTTAAATGTAGTAGAAAGATTTTTTATGGGAAGTGTCTCTGAACATATCATCCGCTATTCTCCTTGTGATGTTCTCGTCATACGTACACAAAAAGATATCGAATAAAATTTTAAGCACGGAAGCGATAGCAGCTTCCGTGCTTTTTTAAAAAATTTAGCCCTCGATCAAGATTGTGTAGTACAATGGTAAATAACTATACAACTTGGAGGAATACCAATGAAAGAATATTTTTCTTTCGACAAGCGTCTTGGTATCTTTATTCCTGAATTATCATCCGACTGGGAGGATTATAGTAAAGAAACGCAAGAGGCTATTCTTTACCACTGGGAAAAAATTCGGGGAGCGATACCTGACCGGATTGTTGAACTGGAATCGGAAATAAATAAAAAACAAGCACAACTTGACAATGAAACTGATTTTCCCCGCTCCTGCCGGTTGAACAGTGAGATTGCCGAGCTGGCATCGATCATAAATGATTTATGGCTCTGGTACCGGGCAAATCAAACCATTTCAGGCAAAGTCCATCAATAAATATGCGGAAGTGACCGGTTAGGGCAATAAGCCGCCGGGCACTGACGCCAGCCTAGCAAACCACCATGAAAAGTAGGCTTTTATAAATCCTTGTTAATTTCTCTTACAACATGGCCGATCTCGGGGAGGATTAATTTATTCATCGCAAGCTTAACCGCACCGGAAGAACCCGGTGTTGAAAATACCGCTTTATTTTGAACCACCCCGGCAATGGCCCTTGATAAAATAGCTGCCGAACCAATATCCTCTTGATAACTCAGGATTCTGAACAATTCCCCAAAACCAACAATTTCCTTATCCAGCAAACCCTTTACTGTTTCAATCGTTACATCCCGCTTGGCAATTCCTGTGCCGCCATTTGTTAGAATTACATCGATATCTTCACGGCTGCAAGCTTGTAAAATTTCTCTCCTTATCGGTTCAATCTCGTCCTTTACAACACAGTATTCCACTATTTTATGTCCCGCTTGTTCCAACAAATCAATCATCAGCCGGCCGCTTTTATCAGTTTCTTGATTTCTTGTATCACTTACTGTAATGACTTTACAGTTGACTGTCCGTGGTGCCTGCATTTTATGTTCTTGTGTACTCATGCTTACAACTCCCCTTTAGCCTTTAGATAGCGCAGTTGATAATATTTGTGAGCCACCTCTGTTACTTTTCTTGTTATTTGATAATTTACGCCAGCCCCTATTGCCATGCTGACAAGGGGAATACCTTGAATCATTTTTTTTCGAAATAAAGTAATAACCATTGCCTTTAATAATTGTTGTACAGGCAGTTCAATCCAGGTAATGTCTATAATTTCTTCTTTTCCTTCATAGAAGTAATGATCTTCGTCAGCTAATTCCTTCATCAACATCGACCATCCCGCTTTTTGGATCCTGGGTGGCAATGTGCCCGTATGAAATACCTTTAAAGACGTCATCATTTCATGGGGAGTATTTATTTCAAACCCATAGGTCATCGCAATTAGCTGGACTACTCGTAAATTAATTACAGCCATTGCCGGGATATCAGTTCCCAATAAAAGGGTACCTCCCGTTCCCGCCAATCCGCCTTGAGCGAATGAATAAAAACGGTGTCTGGCAATTTGCTGTTCAGCTATGTATTGCAATTGCTCAATTGTTAATCGCCGCATGTCAGTGATTTCTTCGATTTCCTTTTGAAAAATTCTTCCCGACGCAATGATTCTTTCTTTTGTATCCATTTGAAGCTGGGAACCTTGAATAATGCCATGCAGGTGAAACAGCCAAGTATCGATGACAGCAAAAAATTGTTTCTGCAAGTTTTCCGGTAATAGGGAAAAGGACCTCTCCAAATATTTTTCATAGGTTAATTGAAAATCATTTGGTTGGTAATTCAATAAATTATTTTCCCATTCCTTTATATCGTTTAAGACCTTTCTTTCGCGATCTGTCAGCGGCATCAACATTCCCCCTTAAATCTGGTTCTATTACCAGTATAGCACATTAATAATGGGTTAAGAAAAAAGCAAAAGCCACAGGGCCTTTGCTTGTCTTTGCTTCATCGATTTGCCGTTAACCTGACAACATCGCGAGCAATCATGACTTCTTCATTTGTTGGGATGACCATGACTTTTACGGGAGAGTGGGGGTAACTAATAAATGCTTCTTTACCTCTAATTTTGTTAAGGGCAGGGTCCCAATAAACCCCCATAAACTCCAGGCCCCTTAACACATTCTCGCGAATCACATCGCTGTTTTCACCAATTCCTGCGGTAAAGATAATCGCATCCACGCCATTCATGCGGGCTGCATAAGAACCGATGTATTTATGAATCCGATTGGAGAAAACATCTAAAGCGAGCTGTGCCCGTTGATTACCTTGACTTGCCTGAATTTCAATATCTCGTAAATCACTTGAAAAACCTGAAATAGCCAGCATGCCGCTCTTTTTATTTAAAATCTCCAGTACTTCTTCTGCTGTCTTTCCCGTCTTCTCCATAATAAAAGGAATAAGTGCCGGGTCAATGTTTCCAGACCGGGTTCCCATTGTTACCCCGGCAAGAGGGGTGAAGCCCATCGAAGTGTCAATCGACTTTCCTCCTTGAATGGCTGCGATACTCGCACCATTCCCTAAGTGGCAGGAAATCAGCCGCAGCTGTTCAAGCGGACGGCTTAAAATTTCTGCAGCTCTTTGGGAAACGTATTTATGGCTCGTTCCGTGGAAGCCATATTTTCGAATGCCGTATTTTTGATAATACTCATACGGCAGGCTGTACAAAAAAGAACTTTCCGGCATTGTTTGATGAAAGGCGGTATCAAATACCGCAACAGCCGGGACATTGGGAAGGACCCGTTTAAACGCTTTAATTCCTGTCACATTAGCCGGATTATGCAATGGCGCCAATTCCGATAAACCTTCAATTTTCTGTAATACCTCATCAATGATAAGAACGGAATCATTAAATTCTTCCCCGCCATGAACAACGCGATGACCAATACCCTCTATTTCATCCAATGAATCAATAATTCCAAGTGAGGTTAATTTTTCCAACAGCATTTTAACAGCTACTTCATGATCAGGAATATCCAGAGTTTGCTGAAGCTTTTCACCATTTGCTGTAATCGTAAAAATGGAATCCTTTAACCCAATTCTCTCGATCAGCCCCTTTGTAATGACCTCTTCCTGCGGCATTTCAAATAATTGAAACTTTAAAGAAGAACTCCCGGCATTAATCGCAATTATTTTCGCCATATGTACGATCGCTCCTTTATCTAAAAACATTTTTTTGTATCCATTTATTTACTCTTATAGTTTGTGCATAATACCTTTGTATTACATCCCCGAATTTTCATTTAATCACTGCGAAAATAGCATTTCAAGATGCTTTTGAAATGTAATCGATTGCAGCGAAATATAGTTTTATTCAGAATTGATAAAATAAAAAAGAGATAACACCAATGAACGATGTTATCCCTTATTGTCTTGAAACCATTTATTTATTTTAAATAGAATTTTATCCATTTCCAGTTTATTTGATAAACTTGGTAAATTTACTAGTAATGCCTGCTTAGGCGGTTTAAGGTCAGCAGCTTTCTTTTGAACAATAAATATGCTTTTGGCAGCATTCTTATTTTTAAACATGCTGACAGGGAGCTGCAGCAATCCTTGAATCAACAGATGTTCCTTGATAAAATCATGAAGCTTACCTGCTTGTTCACTTTCAAATAATCCATTTGGGATAATAAAAAATAAATATCCTCCCGGTTTCGTATGGCGAACGCTTTGTTCAATAAATAAATGATGGGCATAACTATGACCGTTATCCGCCTTTAATTGATAATCATCGGCCCTGATATCGTTGGGATAATAACCTACAGGCAAATCTGCAATTACCGCATCAACCGGATCAATAAAGAGAGTCTCTAAACTGTCTTGATTATAGAATTGCACCGGTTGCTGCTGTAAATTGGCATTAATATAAGCAAGCTTGAGCAGCAAGTCATCAATGTCCACCCCATAAGCCGCAACGTTTTTATCCGTGTAGTTTAACACCGTCAGCAATAAATTGCCTGTACCAACTGCCGGGTCAAGCAAACGAAAGGATGGAGTCTTAATAAACTTTTCGACGAGAAAGGCCGTCAGCATCCCTACAGAATCCGGAGTCATTTGGTGGTTAGGCTGGACCATTTCCTTCATCCCTTTTAAGATCACCAATTGGAATGCCTTGCGGATCTCTTCTTTGGAGTATTGCCCTAAGTGTATCCCTTCATATTGTTTTGTTAGCCATTTAACTGTTAATTCACTTAGTTCCTCTTGAAGAACGGCACCCTGGAATACATTTTCTCCGGACTCCGCCAATGCCTCCAAATAAGAACATCCCAGCTCGTCCTGCAAGCGAATAGATGTCTCATTAAATAAGGTAAATAATTGCTCAACTGGAGAATTCAATCTTTTCCCTCCTTTACTACTAAGATTATAATCACGTATGTATTCTTAACACAAGTTTAAAAGGCCCCGCCGAATGGCGAGGCCCTAATTGAACTTTGAAAAATTGTCTAGCTCCAGCGCCCAGCGACTAGTGTACTTCGGTCTTCTCCCTACGATAAGTCAACATCAAATCGCTAACGCTCTTCGTGTTTCCTTTATCTCAGTCGAACCCCTCCAGTCCATACGTCGCAAAACGGTCGCTTTTGCTTTTCGAATTATCTAGCGTTTCGTGCGGCCTCGAGGGCTGCTTCATAGTTTGGATATTATGCAACATAGTTACAACATTAAATACTATTAATGTTAATTATCCCCTTAAAGAAAATTTATAGTTATATTCACCTTTTCATTCGTTTTCTTTTCCCAAAGTATCTCACTAATTAACGATTTATAAATTCTATTTTTCTGCTCTGAGTTGTTGTCCTTTTTTATATCGTTAATAAATTGGTCAATTTTAGAAATTCTTTCTTTGTTGTTTTGTGAATCAACTGAACTGAGTTGTTTTCTTAATTTCTTTAATTCGTTTTCCAATCTCCATTTTTCTTCTTCTCTTTTTTTCTTTTTCATTTGATATTTAGGTTTGTCGTATTCTCCTTCTTCATACATTTCTTCAATTCTTTCTAGTGCAGTATCTTGTTTTACAAGTTGCTTTTCTAAACTTTCTATTTCTTTGAGTAATTGATTTTCTCTTTGTGATTCTACTTCTTCCACTTTAATCTGTTTCAATCTATCTCTTAATTGTATAGCAGATTGATAAATAGATTCTTCTATTATATCAATTGTTCCTCCATGATTACCACATTCACAAGCTGCCAATCCATCTTTATTGTGCAATGTTTTATGATGCATGATATTCCCACAAATATTACATTTTATAATTCCAGTGAAAGTATTGATTTTATTTCTAAATCGTTTTTTAGTATTATCTTTTAACATTTTCATAATTAATTCATATTCTTCTTCTGTAATTAATTGTTCATGACAATTTTGAATAACTATCCATTCATTTTCAGGTAAAGGACGAAACGGTTTGGATGTGTCTGAACGTTTTTTATTTCTATTCCCCTCGGATTTATTTCCAACCATATGACCTTGATAAATTTTAGACTTAAAAATTCTAGTAATGGTTACTGCATTCCATCTACTTCCTCCTGGTGAGGGTATCTTTCTCTTATTAAAATCCCATGCAATATCAATCGTAGAATATCCGTTTAAATATTTATCAACAGCTTCACGAACAATTTTAGCTTCTTCTTTATCTACTATTAGTTTTCCTTTTTTGTCTGGATCAGAAGTTCGATTGTAACGATAGCCAAATGGAGGATTACCGTTAGTCCATTTTCCCATATTTAATCCAATTTTTTTACCAGTCAACATACGTTTACGGATTTGTTTGTATTCCATCTTTCCAATAAATCCAAACATGTCTATCATCATATCATCAGATTCATCATTTAAGTTGTATATTTTAAATGGATTCGCAGATACTATTAATGTATTTGTATTTCGAAAAGTAGAGAAAATTCTCTCTTGGTCTGAACTTCCACCTCTTGATAATCTATCAATGTCAAATACAAATACAGCATCATACATATCGTTACTTACATCATTTAATAATTTTTGCATTTCTGGTCGATTTGTAATATCGCTTCCTGAAGCAATTTCCTCGTATACTACAAATTTCCACTTGAATTCTTTACAATATTCTTTTATCTTAGTATAGTGTTTTTCTAAGTCTACTTCCATATCACCAGTTCCACGACTTTTGCGAAGATATACAGCTACAAATTTTATTTTATTAATAACGTCATACTGTGAAGTCAATGTTGGCATTATCTATCCACCCTTTCGAATGTGACTTGTATAGAAAAAATATCTTCATTGGAAAATTTCACACCAGTATTAACCCATCGTGCTTCTCTTTCAGTTGTCAATCCCATTTTAGATGCCTTAGAAGTAATTGATAATCGTGTTCTATTTGGTAAAAGTTTGGTCAATCCTTTTCCACCCATCAATTCATAATTTTCAATTAAAATTTTAACTTCTTCATCTGTCCATTCAGAATCACCCAACATTTTTGATACTTGTTCCTCTTTATCTTTATTCTTAATATCATTTGATTTTTCTAATCCTAAAGTTCTTGCTTTGTATCTAATTCTTCTTAAATCGAATCGTGGAAACAACTGTAATAATTCATCGTTAGTTGAATGTTTATAAACCTTTTTTAGTAGTTCTATTTCTTCGTCATTCCATCTGACCATTTTTGAGTTTTCTTTACGTGTTGTTTTAATAATCCTCTTAATACCCAATTTACATGCTTTTATTCTGATTTTTTCTTTTGTGAATCGTGGAAGGATTTTTAATAATTCATCCATATCACAAGTTGGATAATTCTTTTTTAAAATCTCCTCTTCTTCTTCAGTCCATATTAATCTCATAATATACTTTCCACCTCTGAATTTGCATATGTTGCTTTTAATATATCATAATTTAGCGTATGTGGACAAGTTAAAAAGGTTGCCTTAATAGACAACCTTTAATAGTTTTATATTAATAATATTTATGTATGGTTTCTGCTATTTTTTTTACTAATTCATCAGGAACTTTATTCATTTCTTCCTTCCATTTATCTTTCATTTTATCTGAAATTATTATCATTATATATCTCCTATTACATTAAATATTTTTTGGTTTTTTCATTTTTTCACTCATTGTTTCAATTTCTTATCCCACTTTATTAATTTATTTTTAATTAAATATGTAATCGCAATAGCTAGAGCATCTGATTCATCATTATTTTTACATTCAATATATGGATAAACTAATTTCAACTTTTCCTTTACAAACTCTTTTTTAGCTTGTCCATATATAATTGTTGCTTTAATTGTAGTTGGTGCATAGTAATATTGTGGTACATGGTAAAACCACCTTTGAGTCACACCATGCACTTTCATTATTGCTTTAGTTGATTTATTATGTTGGACAAATGGTGCTTCAATCGCAACGATACTTGCTGGATATGTATTGTTTAATTCATCAAATCTATCCGTAATAAGTTTAATTCTTTCTTTATGATCGTCACGTTCATTTAATTTCTTATTTTGTTTTGTTTTCACTGAATCTACCAATATTGGATTATATGTATTTAAATCAATAATAGCTATTCCAGTATTAGATAAACTCAAATCTAATCCCCATAAATATGACAAATAATCACTCCTATTTATATATTAAACACAATACTTTAAATTATGTTTAAAGTATTTTTTTGAAATTCCAATTGTTCCTTAATAATTTTATCAATATTTTTAATTTATACTATGTATTTTTTAGCATTATTTATTTGTTCTGCTTGTTTATTTAATTGTTCTTTGATTATGCTTTCTATATTCGGAGTCGCTATATTTTGAGCAGCAACCCAATCGACATTAACATGAAATTTAGGGTATTCGACTTTCATTGGGAAAATCAAAGGGAATCGGTTAAAATTCCCCTTGCTCCAATTCATCAAATAGCCTATCAATATTCACTCTGTATGAATACTTTTCTGTATAGCTTTCTGCACATTCAACATCCTCATATTGCATAGTAAGTGAATTGAATATACGTCTGAAATTCATTTCTTTAACTTTCTTAATCTCAGTTGCCTTTGTGCCGAATAACACTTTTGCTCTTAACACTTCAAATGAATAGCCAACACCCAAACGTACAGCACGTTTAATTACATTGTTTATAGATTCTGTATAAGCATTTGTAAAGTTGCCATCAAAATAAGCAAATACTTCATTCTTTAAACGGTTAATCATACGTTGGATGCCTTTCATTTCTTTAGCATCTTTGGGGATTGATTCTTCCCATTTGTGATACATTTGGTAAGCATCATATTTCTTTTCCTGTTTGTAAACGTCACGCAATCCTTCTTTAATCCTATACGCTGTTTGGAGTTTAGGGTACTTCTCTAATACAGTATCAAGTTCATATAAGGCTTCTTCTGGAAGTTTCTCTCGATTAGAAGTAATCTTACATCTACATTTAAACAGTTCCTTCTTATCGCCTTCTGGTAGCTTAGATTGTATCTTGGCACGTATTTCATTCAGTTTCATGTTAGCCTTTTGAATAACGTGGAAATGGTCTACTACACAAAATGCTTTTGGTATAGTTTCCTTTACCGCATGACGATAACCACTGTTCATATCCATTGTAACTGCTTCAATGTTCTCGTAACCCTTCATACTTTTGATAATCCGTATTACATTTTCCTTTGAGTTATCCTGTACAAATTCAATGATTTCCTTTTTCTCAATGTCAGTGAATACTGCAAATGGTTGTTTGCGTTCAAATCCTTCTTCATGCAGATACACTTCATCAATTCCTAACACTTTTGGTGCAATCAACACGCTATCTTCATACAATCTATCAACGTGTTCCCAAAAGGCTTTCTTAACAGTTGTATCTGATATGCCGTATTGCTCGGCTACACTTTTGAATGTGTTTTTGACGCTAACTGATTCTTCACCCATACGCTTCCATAATCGCACTGTAACCTTGTCATTCCTTGCAACCGAGTTAAAGTATTCAGTGAAATCACCTCCACAATATGGACAGAAGAAACGCTTCTGATTGACTTGTATAACAACTTTCTTACCTCTTAAATCAAGGTCGGCTACTGTTCGTGGTCGCCAATCTTTCCTTTTGAAAACATGTGTCACAAAGTCGCCATTTTCATCCAATTCTACGGTTGTCCCACATTTAGTACAGAATGTTGGTGGTTCTTTGGCTTCAACAACAAACTTGTAATATTGTTCGCTATCGTAACCTTCTATTACGTTAAATTCGTCTAATCCTAAGATGTTCATGGTAGATATACATCCTTGTTTATTCGTGATGTCATATTATAGTTATCGTCAGCAGGAGGTATAACGTTTATGTATTACTTATACATTTCCAAATCATCTTCCAATTGAATTTGTTCTAAACGTTTATTTGCAAGTTCGTAGTATTCTCTTTCTAATTCAAACCCTACCCACTTTCTATTCTGTAAAGTAGAAGCAACAGCAGTTGAGGCACTACCCATAAAACAATCCAAGATAATATCATTTTCATTACTGTGTATTTTGATAATTTCTTCTAACAATTCCACAGGTTTTTGAGTAGGATGAATACGCTTTTTGTGATTAACCACAGGATAAGAGAAGATGCCATCTTCATAATTATCTCTTTGCCTATTAAATGTCCAACCCTTACCTTTCACAGCCCATACAGCACACTCATATCTCGTTACATAAAGTCTGTCTCTATTGCGTGGCATTGGATTAGTCTTAGTCCATTGTGACATTCCTTTTATGGTACATCCTTGTTTCTCTAATTCATCCCCAATTGTTCCTAAGTTTCTCCAAGCATTGAATATGATTATCGAGCCACCTTTTTTAAGTTTGCTCACTGCCAATGGTATCCACGAAGTTAGGTCAAATTCTTTATCCCATTCCCCAAAATCAACACCTTTTCTACCCATAGTATGAAAATTAGACTTTTGAGAAACGTTGTAAGGAGGGTCAGTTAATACTAAATCAACACTTTCATTTGGTAAAAGTTTCATCCCTTCCGTACAGTCCATTTGATAAATACGATTCAATTCCAAACTTCCAAGTAATTCTTTCCCCATCTAAACACTCTCCAATATTAATTTAATTTACTTTTAATTGAGAACCCATTCCAGTAGTTCCTTCTTATTCTCCAAATAGCCGATTTCTTGTTCATATCGTTCTTCATCAAATCCATTACCATTACACATAGCTTCTACTACTCTTTCAGAATACATATCTATATATTTAATTATTTTATTTAATTCATCTTGTAAAACACTCGGACTTTTCATTTTAGACACCTCATAACTATTCATATATTTGTATAATTATAATAGTGTAGATTAAGAGTATTTATTCAATAACTTGTATATTATTAAACTATCTATTCCCCATTAAAGTTGACGAATAGGGTATTGGTTATAACTGTTCATATACTATGTTTTCCCCAAGAAGTTTGGATACCCGAAATTTATTACCATAATCACAATACATACATTTAAAAGTATCTTGTGTTGGTCGCCATTCTTTTTTATTTACACTTTTATGTATATATCCGCAACATGGACATCTTCCACTCGTATGTGCTGGATTAATCATTACAACTTTAATTCCTTTTTCTTCAGCCTTATATTTAATCTTTTGCTGTAAATCATAATAAGTTCAAGTTTTTAAAAATGTATTTTCTTCTGCAATTTCACTTAAATCTTCCATTTGAATTGTTCCACATTTATTTCTTACAGCTTCATCGACAATATATCTACTCCAACAATGATTCTTAGTGTCTTTAAATCTCTTAATCTTACCTGATAATTTATTTAATGGCGTCAAACGTGTTTTTGTACCATGTCCAATACTTCCTTCACCACACCATTTACGCTGTTTCTGTAGCCTTCTTTTACGTGATTCTACTTGATTCTGAAACGATTTAATTTCTTGTGAATCTCCTACTGGTTGACGATACCACTTATTATCTGAAATAGCTAACATTGCTGGAATATTTACACCTAAGTCAATTCCCATTATTTTGTTTGTATCTAGTTGTTCTTCTTTTTTAGATTCAAAACTATATGTAACAAGTAGGTAAAATTTATTTTTATTTTTAGTAATACGACTATCACACAATTTATATGTACCATCTATAATTCTATCTAAAATTTCATATGCCCCTTTACCTGTTCGTAATTCAACTTCTATTTGACCATTTTTTAATCCACGTTCTTTTACTCCTTCTCTTGATAATAATGATAATTTACAAGTATATTTCTTCGAATTAACTTTCTTTATTTGATTAATTTGTTTTGATCTTATTGGGAAACTACCATCACGTTTATATCGCATTATGGAAATTTCACCTTTACGAATTTTTACTATATCATTTTGAAATTTATCTACTGCTTCTTTTACAGCTGTCTCACGAGTCATAGAATAAACTGATTTAGCATGATCCTCTTTTAGTATTCTATTAATATCAGCAGTTAGTGTAACACCTGTAATCTTCTTGTCTTTAGGATATTCTCCAAATCTATTAAAATAAGAAAATGAAAAGTTTTGCCAATCATATGCAAGTGAAGTTGCTTTATTTTTTAATAAGAATACTTCATATTGAATATCGCTTAGTAAATTGTATAAATCTTTTTCGTATTTTATTTCATATTTCATTGTTTTTGTTGTCATGTTAATTTACCCACCTTTTAATTTTTGTTTTTTTAGCTTTACTGTTAAATAATTAATATATATTGCAACGGATGTATTATTTTATGATTGTTTTTGGGACAAACTTACTATTTACACTCATATATGTATTGCAACTGCCAAATATCGCATATCTATTCAGTTTTCGTGTAAATTTATTCCGAGTGTATTAAATTGTTACTGTACCTCATTCAATTTCACTATCTCGGTATATCGGTGGTAAGTCACCGAAGGTAGTTTTTGGTGCGAATATTTTAGTGATTTGATGTTAGCTTACTGTTCGCACTTGTTAAGTTAATTTACAATTCATACATCTAAGCATATTGTTACTAATACAGTTTTTGTATGATTCTTGCCTTCTAAATCTTACAATTCATACATCTATGTATATTGTTACAGCGATTTTTGCTGTTTTTATAATTGAATTGTCTAGTCGGTATTTGTGACTAGTGTTTCACCTAGTTTAACTAGGAATACCTTATCGAGTGTAATTTATTCACTACTTCTCGATCTAACGCCGCTAAGTCAACGTAATATTACTATTTTTTCAGATATACTAGATGATGAATCTAGTATATCAATATATTTTACATTAGTTAATTGTTTTTGTTAAATTATTTATCATTAAGCCATCATAATATCAAATAATGTCTTGCCTTCGTATTTTGCATTGATTTCTTCAATATTTTTATCAAGATATTTAAGGAAATCATCAAAATCAAATAATCCTTTTTCAGTTAAATAATTTATTAGAATTGCTATCATGTATTTTTCTGGTAATGTATTTCTATCGAATTTTATCATTTTACACCTCAATATTTATTTTTCTTTATTATCATATAAATTCCAAATATGTACAGGACTTGGTTTATTTTCATTATGCTTAGGAAAAATAACGTTTCGTTCTTTATGATCTTCCCAATATTCATCATCAGAGTACCAGAAATTATTAACTGAACCATATATTCTACCTAATCCATCACGAATAATATTATTCATTATGTATTCACATCCTTTTATATATTTAAAAAATAGTATCATTTATCTGATACTTTGATTATATCAATTTATTTTTCATTAATCAATAGTCATGTTAAATTATTTTTATTTAAAATCTTTCATAAGTTATATAATGATAATTGTATTTATGACTTTCATCTTTATTATTTACAATATGTTCAATTATTTTCCATTCGCTAATATCTATTTCAGGAAAAAATGTATCTGCTTCATTGAATATATTATCAATTATAGTTAAATAGATACGGTCACAATAAGGTAGGAATTGTCTGTATAAAGATTCTCCACCTATAATAAATAATTCAACATCTTTATTTGCGTAATTTTCATATTCGAATAATATATCTTCAATACTATTATAAACATATACATCTGGTGGAAAATTATGTTTCGTTTTATGTGAAAGAATAATATTCTGCCGATCAGGTAAACTATGGCCAATTGAATTAAATGTATTAGCACCCATAACTACGAAATGTCCAGATGTTAATTTTTTGAAATGTTTTAAATCATTTGGTAAATGACAGAGTAGATTTCCTTGAAAACCTATTTCACGATTAAGTCCAATTGCTGTGATTAAATTTATACTCATATGGCTACTTCAATCCTTCCAATTTTCCCATGATGTTTATAATTAATTAATTTAAAATCATCAGCAGTTAATTCAAATATTGGTTTATCTGCAATTTTTAAAATTGGTAAATCAAATGACCCTAATTCTTCATAACGTCTAATTAATTCTTTTGCTTGTTTTTCGTGTTTATTATATAGATGTAAATCTTGAACAAAATGTGTAAAATATCCAACATTTAAATTACACTCTTTAGCAATAGCATGTTGTAAAGCGGCATATTGTACACAATTCCATCCTCCAGCTAATGCTGCTGTGAGTGAATCTCCACTTCTTTGTATTAACGTCATATGTAATTTACCATTCTTAACTGAAAAATGAGTGGCATAAGCACATTCAATTAATGATTTTTTAGATTTAATTTCTTGATCTTCTACACTGAACATATTCATTTGAATACGTCTACTTGTTGGATTTTTTTTAATTTCATTTAATATATAATGCATTTGTGAAGGAAATCCCATTGTTGATTTAGCAATCTGATATCCATAAGCACGTTCAATTTCTCCATTTTCATTTTTCCATGAATTCCATATCTTACTATTTAAGTCACTAATTTTGTTAGACATTTGAAAATATATCCATCTAATCTCATCTATTGCTGCTTTAAAATTTATTTCCCTTAATGTGCTTATTGGAAATCCTTGTGATAAATCATAAATATTTGCCACTTGTAAAATACGTTTTGTTTTAACTTGCTCTCCATCTTCCCATTTTGCACGATTATCTATTTCCCATTCTTGTTGAAGAATATTCTTTAAATCATTAACAGCTACCATATCAACATAACTCATTCTAAATCACTTCCCTAAGGTGTTTTAATTTATTTTTAACTTGGTATAAATGCCATTTAACATTGGAAGCAGTACATTTATACATTTTTCCAATATCTCCTGATGAATAACCTTGTGCTTTTAATTTTATAAATTCTATTTGTTTTTTAGTTAATTCTGATAGTAATTTGTTTATTTTAATTTCACTAATAGCTTCTTCTTCAACATGAACATTTTTACATGGAATTAAATCATGATAGGTATCTAATGTTGGTTCATTTTTATCATTAGGTACATTATTATCTATTGATAATAAATTAAATTTTTCAATTGAATTATACTTATTTGAATCATATTTAATAAATCCTTCACGTTTTAATTTTTCACAAATATTCCAACGAATATTATTAATTAAATGAGTAGTTATGTGTGTTCCTTTATTTATTTTATAACTTAAACATCCCTTAAATAGTCCCTCAAGACCATATTGTTTTAAGTCATCCATTTCCATTCTGTGTTGTCTACATACTCCATAAGGATCAATAAACATACGGTAAATTGTTTTATCCACCAAGTATTGATATTTATTAAAATAATCTTCAGGAGTCATACGGCAATCCTCCTATATCCTTCCAATTTGTCTTGCATTTTTTCAATTAATACATTTAGACTATCCATTTTCTTCTCCTTTTTTTATTTAAAAATAGAGAGGATATTCCACCTCCCCCTTTATTATGTACTATTTATTCTTTAAAAGTAGCATTTTATTAAGTTTCAAAGCATTTATATTTGACTATATCAATATAACTTTAAACATTTATTGTAATGATATCAAGTATTTTATTATTTACCACTACTTCCTAACATACCTAATCCCCTTTTTGATGGAATTTTTTGTAATTCTTCATATGTAATTTCTTTAACTTCAACATTAGGAACAGGTAGTAATAATCCTTGAGCAATAGCTTTCTCATATGGATAAATCAATTCATTTGTGCCTTGAACTCTATTTTTATCCTTAGTGATTACGATAGTTTTATTACTTGTATTATTAATTGGTACAAAGATTTCGTTTCGGAAACCTGAGTCGATAATTCCTGCACGAACAGACATGCAATTCGTTCCAGTTGAGCCACGTTCTTTGATGACTAATACATATTTTGGAGACATGCAACTTGCAATACCTGTAGGAATTAATTTAACTTCATTTGGTTTAATAACTAATTCAGTTTCATCAAAGTCGCAATAAATGTCATATCCTGCATCTTCATAATTCTTTGATGGAATAATAGCAGTTGGTCTAACTTTAGCAAACAGTAAAGTTTCCTTTGGTTTCCTCACTTCATTTTTATTGCCTTTCTTGTCACGATAAGGAGATAAATCAGACAGTTTCACGGTTTCTAATTTAGTTGTTCTTTCACCCGTTTCTTTGTTAAATGATGTGATAATTTCAACTTTTGCAGTATTATTATCTCTATTTAACGTATATAGTTTTGCTTTTGTTTTAAGTGGATGAACCCAAACATAATCATTTACTTTAAATCGTTTATTCATTGTATATTCTCCTTTTTTGTTTGTTGATTTATTTATTATTATGGAAGATTAAGTTAATAACATCTATTTAATTACTTAATAATTTTTCAATTGCAGATGGATTAAAACCTACAACACGATCTAAAACATCACCATTTTCATCAACTAATAATAGTGTTGGAACTCCTGAAATTCCATATTGTACTGCTAATTGAGCATCATCTTCAACATCTAATTCTTTATACTCTACACCTTGTTCATTTAAGAAATTAGTCATAATTTTACATGGTGTACATCCAACTCGTGAAAATTTTAAAATTTGTTTACTCATTATTCATCTCTCCAATATTATATTAAATTAATTGCACTTACTAACACCACAAGCAGAACAGATGCAATTTCCTTTGTCGTATGCCTTTTCTCCACAATTAGGACATTCTGCTAATTCAAACTTTTTACCTTCATTATTAGATGTTTTAACTTCAAGTTCAAATTTTTCTTTTTGAATATCCTTTAAGATTCCAGCAATTGCATATGGTAATGTCCCCATTGTTTGATCGTATGTAAGTGTATCAATTGCTTGTTGTAAATTGTCACTTGCTCCACCAAGTCTCAATAGCTTAGTAGTCATTAAACCTAATGCTTTCGCTAGACTACTAACCTCTTTAATTTTAGTTGAAACAAATACTTCCCAAACTTCTCCATCTTTCATATTGATAGTTACATAGGCTCTACCGAAATTATCACCATATGAGAATCCTACTTTATCGGTAAATCCATATAAACGTTTAGGTCGTTTTTGAATTAAAGGTTTATTCTCTACTTGTTTTGATTCTTTTAACTTTTTCAACTTTTCAGCTTCAATATGACTTTCTAATTTTGCATCTTCTTCATTTGTTGCTAACACTTGGGCTTCTCTTGAGCCATCACGATAAATTGTCATTCCTTTAAGTCCTAAATCATACGAAAGCATATATAATTCATCGGTTTGTTCAATGGTAAAATCACTAGGACAGTTAGCGGTTTTACTAATTGAAGAATCAGTCCATTTTTGAATTGCAGCTTGAACTTTAACATGATCTGATGCTTGCAATTCCATTGAAGTTACAAAATAGTCTGGTAAATCTTCAATATTATCAATATTATGTTCTTTCATATATTGTTCTGCAATATACTCCGTTTGTTTATTGACTCCTAATCTTCCTGCTCTCCAATATTCCCATGAGAAATAAGGCTCTATTCCTGATGTTGAACCACCGAATAGTTTTCTAAATAAAGGAATATTATTAATATACGTTGCTGTAGAACCTGTAGGTGCTTGAGTAAGTAATGTAACGTTTCTAATACCTTGCTTTTTAAGTTTATTTTTTAAATGTGGAAATTCTTTAAGTAATCGTTTCATAAATCCACTTTGAATAAATTGTTCATAGTCATATTTAGGAAATGCACCTTTTTCTTCTGCATAGTCCATAGATGCTTCATATGCAGTTTTAGCAATAAACTTATATAATTTATCTATAAATTCATTACCTTTATCTGAACCATAGCGCAATCCTAATTGAATCATTAATGTCCCTAATCCCATTGATCCTATTCCAACTCTACGTTCTGATAATTGTACTTGTTTATTTTCTTCCAAGAAGTATGGTGTATAATCAATAATATTATCTTGTAAGCGAACGGCAATTCTAACTGCACGTTCCAAATCATTCCACAATACATCGTTATTTTCTTTATCATAAAATCTAGATAATACGAAATGTCCTAAGTTACAAACACCAAATTCTGGTAAACCTTGTTCCAGTTATGTTATCGTAAAGGCTTTTTATCCTCTACTTCTGGAGATTTCTCTCATACCCTTTATTAGGGATACGTCTGTCAATTCAGACCAGCTCAGCATACATATTCTACTCATTGAGTAGTCGGAGACTCGTGGGAACATTTTTGCTATCATATCGCTCAGTTCCTATGCGTTACAAAGGCTATTGATGATAGCCCTCTCGGCATTAGCATATTAATATAATTAACTTAGCCTTCACCGATTTTCCCCGATGTTTTACTTGAGGCAATCTTAACTACTTAAAAATTCTATAACTTTCTCATACTTTCTAGTTATGTATAATGGTGAATATCCATTTATTTATATATTTATTTTAAGTATGGTAAAGTTTTAAATTATTTAAGTAAATCACCACAAGGATTAGTTGCAACAATTTCAGAAAAATACCAACTATTTGACTCCTTATTGTAACGCTCCATCCATACAATCCCAGGCTCTGCTGATGACCAAGCTGATTCAATCAATACATTCCATAAATTTAATGCTTTTTGATCATCTTCATTTGGAATGACCATTTTCTTTAACTCTTTTTTAGCACGTTTCACACGTTCCATAAATGCATCAGAAATACCTACTGAAATATTCGCTCCTGATAAATATCCCATCTGTTTTTTACGTTCCATAAACTTATAAATATTTGAATTATCGTCCTGACAAATGAGCATCAAAGCGCCCCTTCTATTTCCACCTTGAATAATTAAATGCACAATATCACTAAATATTTCAGCAAATTCAACATTATCAATTGTGTCTTGTTGTAATAGTTTAGCTATTAGTACGAATAATTCCATCCAACTTACTGCACCTGAACTTCTACCATTAACACCTTTTACAATGGCATTTCTATGTCTAAGTCCACTAAAATCAATACCTACAACTTTACCTTTATATGATTCTTTGATTTGAGTATTGATTCCATCAAATAATTCATCGACTGAATCACCTACTGTAAATTTATAAGAGTTGAAATTATCTAATGCTTTTTTCCATTCTTCTCGATTTGTATAAATTTCAACACTATCAAATTTTTCCAATTTAATTCTATCTTGTAATTCTCGAGAATCTTTATGTCCTTCTTCTAATAAGAATTTAAATGAAGATTTTGTTGAGTTACTACCTTTCACAGTGTTAATGTGTGAAATATTTATACCAACTCCACCTCCCCTACGCATAATGGAGGCTTCATAATAAGCTACATTTACTACATCAAGAAATTGTTCCACTGGTGTATCTTTTGCTTTTGGCGATCTATTTACAAAACAATTATAAGCTGTTAAATTAGCACGTTTGCCAGTTATAAATTCTTGACCTAGCATTAATTGAATACGTCCACCTAATGAGTATCTATAACCATCAAACAACCACCTAAACTCATTTTCCCATTTTTGTTTTAATTCATCCGTTCTTTCTACACTAGCTGCACCTTTAGCCCAACGTGTCCATAGTTGATGTGGTTCAATTTCAAGCGGCTTTTGTATTAATTCTTTTTCAACAGTATGTGTTTCATTAAATCTGTCTCTAATAACAAATTCATTGTCATTGATAATTTTTTTAATTACTCCAACCTTTTTGTTTCCCATTTCTTTATCAACAATTGCAACAATAATATCTCCAATTTCATATCCGTCATATGAAGGTATAGCATATCTATCTAATGCAATTAATTCATCTAATTGTCCATCTTTTGAAAATACCATATCTTTATGTTCAAATTGATATAATTTATTCAACAAACAACACTCCATATCTTCATTAATTGTTAATTTATTTATTATTGGCTAATTTTTTCGTTCCATATATGTATTGATCTTCTTCTGCCCCCACCCAATTTTGTTTATATACTTCTTCTAATTCTGCTAATTCAAATGGCGACTTATTTAATCTTCGTTTTGATTTGGTTTCAACTTTCTCAACAGGAATGTAATTTTCTAAAAAATGACTATCTGTTAAAACAAATTGATTACCATTTTGATCTGTAGCTATTAAATTATTTTTGTATACAGGTAACGTAACTTCTGGAGTATGTAATTCACCGTCTGCTTCAACTTTAGTGACAGAAACAAGAAATTGCTTATTGGCATATAGCATATTATTTCCCCTTATTAAGTTATTTTTATTTAAAAACTCCAATGTATTCAACATATCCATTATCTAGTCGTGCTTTTTCATTAAAGATTGAAACGGCTTCTGAACGAAAGCGACATTCATATTCAGTTAAAAATGATTTTTCTCCTACACGAATTAAAGCAAAATACTTTGTTAATTTGTTTGAGTTGAAAGGTGCTTCATAAATATTTGAGAAGATAGTTTGTTTTCCTAGTCCTGCAATTCTATGTTGCTTTTTCTTGTATGAATCTTTATACATTTGTAGTTCTCCTTTATTTCTTTTGTTTTTTTGGTCAAATTATAGTCAAAGTTTATATTTATTACTAAACTATAATACAATCAATTTGCATCACCTACCTTAAATAATAATACTGATTATATCAATTTAATTTTATTTAATCAATACCTTTAATATAATTTTGGCTATACGGATTATTGAGTTGAAAAGAATATGATAAAGTGAAGTTAAAATACTTCATCCTAAAGTTGAACTAACTTTAAATGTGGATTAATTTCACACATTTCTAATGGCAACCAACCGTAATAACCTGACCAATATTCTATCTTTGCATAGTTGTATTTTGATACTTCAAGGACTTCAAACGTTTTACCTATTATGTCCTTATGATTCCACCAATTTAAGGGGTCAGTTGTTTTGATAATCCTTATAAACTTAGGTTTCATCCAACTTACTCCTTTTCTGAAATTCACTGACCAATCAGGCGAAATTATCGTAGGATTTCTTGGTTTTCTGTTGCTGTTGCTCCTCAATTATGGTGCATTTAGATAAGTATTCATCGCAATGAATCTCAATGATTTCTCTTAGTGTTTTGCATTCTCCTTTGTACTCAACTATAACACTACGAGATATAAACTGTTCTAAAGGTTCTGTTTTCGTAACATACCCATTTGTAGTTTCGGTAACAACGTGATTACCAGTATCATTAACAATAACTGTTCCAATTTTCATAAAGTTTCCTCATATCTTTTGATAGGTTAATTATACCAATTTAAGGTGGTGATTTCAACACGATAATCCGATTTATGTCATTTTATATATTATACTTATAAAATATCATTTCAACACGTTATTCCGAATAGCCATAATTTTTAAGTCTTTTATTTGCAATATTTACGTATTTTTCTTCTAATTCATAACAAATAAAATTTCGATTATTTTTTGCACATGCTATAGCTGTTGTTCCACTACCAGCAAACGGATCAAATATAATATCTCCTTCATTGCTACTTTGTAATATTAACTTTTCTATTAATTCCAATGGTTTCTCACTAGGATGTAACTTATCTTTTCCTCTTGTGTATCTGTATTGAAAAAGATTACCCATACCACAATTATTTATATATTTAGCTTTTCCTTTTGTGCTTCTAAAAAATAAAATAAATTCAACTTGTTTTTGATAATAAGAAAAATATGTACCTTGAATTTTATCTACAACAAGGATATTCATCAATTTTAATTTGTGTTTTTCAGCTTCATTTATCATTCTAGTTAGATTTTTATCATTTGTAAAAATGTAAATATGTCCACTAGGATTAATAATCCTTGAAAATTCACTCATATAATCTTTTTCATTAACATAATTAAATAATTTATCTTGTGAATTTTCCACACCAAATACACTATTTCCACCTTTAAAACGACTTCCACCGTTCCATTTGTTTTTTCCTCCACCTGTACCTTGTGCCTGAACGAAATATGGTGGGTCTGTAACTATTAGATCAATTGAATCAGATTCAATTGATCTAATAGAAGGTATAGCATCTGTTAAAATAATTTTATTAATTTCTACCATTCATATTTCTCCTATTGAAAATAATAAAATTTATCACGAATTAATCCTTTATTTACAATTTTATCTATTGTAACAGTATAGTCTCCATTTTCAATTTCATTTAATTTTTTAACATTAACTACATCTCCAATTTCTAAATCAAAATCATCACTATTTTGAATTGGAAATACTGTTAAATCATGTTCATTAATGGCTTCAAATTGAAAGGTATCTTCATTAAAATTGAATACTACTAACTTATTCATTTTTCAATATCCTTTCTAACTCATTTTTTATTATCTTCTTATAATCCTAATAATTCTATCTCATCTATCCATTGTTTAATATCATCCATCTAAACAATCAATGAAACCTCTATAAAATCACTATCTTTAGCATTATGAATGAGTGATTTTTGAGTCATAACTGTATTACTATCTTTTAACATATAATCTGTTAGCATTCCATATATTTAATCTCCTTCACTTAACCACCTTAATCTGTATCATCATCGTCAAATATCGAGATATCGATCATTGCACCACATTCTTTACATTCGTAAATTCCCTGATTCCAGTGTTCCATTTCTTCGCCACAAATAGGGCAAATATTATCCATTTTATTATCTCCTTTCTATTAAATGACTAAATATTTTTTATGTCGTTTCGTTGTCGAAATACGATGTTAATAAGCTAAATCTTCTTGTATTTCTTTCATATCTTCGCCAAAAGTAAAGCCAACAATTTTAATACCTTTTGCGTATTTATGATTCAAATTTTCATTATAAGTTTTTTGATAATACGCCAATTTGGAATCAGCATTTTCAATAGGATTTACAATGATTTCAGCTTTTGGAAATCCTTCCATTTCGATCCTTACAGCAACAAAATTTTGTTTTAATACTTTTGCATTTTTAAAACATGCTTCTAAATTTTTAATTGTTAATTCTTCCATGATTATCAATCTCCTAAAATTTATTTGTGTCACAATATGTGTCTTAAATGCACTTAATCTTCGAAATGTGAATTAAACAATTATCCCTTTTATAATGGGCTTTTCTAAATTAACATCATATAAATCTTCATCTTTTTCTTCTAAATTTCCGCTATTAAGCATGTCATATGACTTATATGAATAAATCTTTACTGCTTTAGGTAACCAACTTTGCTTCCCGATTACCGCATCATCACAATAATAAACAGGTAAGTTCCCATGCTCTTTTAATTGCTTTTGAAGATGTTCTATTAACTGTTTTAATTTGATTTGTTCTTCCATTGTTTTTCTTCTCCTTAGGAATACGACATTATACTCTTGTAATGGGAGCACATTTCTTAGGCTTAATATTGTACTCAATAGTAACTACTCTTTCGTATTCAAGTTCGGAGCCACAAGACCCACAATAAGTTTCCCCTTCATCATCAAGTTCCCAAGCATCATCGTTTACACTTCCGCAATATGGACATTCGAATTCGCTATTATATTCAATTTCTTCGGCTTCCTCATTGAGTTTCACAGGTTCAACGGCTAAAATATCCTTTTTATTGTCATACATACAAAGACGATAGCTTTTTCCATCAATAACGATAAAACCACCAAAATCTAAATCCTTATACATTTTAATATCAAGTGTTTTAACCAGTTCCATTTCTTCATGTTTGTCTGTAATTGCCAAACTAATATCCCATATTCTAACTTCCATTTCCATTCCTCCTTGTCACGCTTAATATGTCTTTAATGCATTTAAAAATCATATTGTACATTAGTCTTTAACGATTTTAAAGTCACATTCTTTTTTACCGTACATCTTACAAGTGACTACATAATCCTTAAACAATTCGAGTATATAATTTAAGTTGCCACCGCCATAAAACGTCCCGTTAAGGTAGCATTTGTAAAGGACTTTTGGGATAGGCTTGATTGAATTTTCTGACCCACATTTCACACATATTTCTTTATCTCCGTAGGTTTTATTACCACAATTCTCACACCTGAAACCATTTGACTTTACTTCCATTAGTCAAACCTCCTTATTTTGTAAAATGTGTCAAACTGTGTATTAGTTATTTGGGAAAATATCTATTTCAACAGGCTGGTCATATTCCCAATAAGCAGTAGCGTAATCACTCTTAAATGCTTCATCTAAAACCTCTTGGATTTTCCCAATAACCCCTTTGCTAACACAATCCCAAGCCCTGTTATCCCAATTTTCATACATATTATCTTGCTCACTGTCAATGTATCTTTCGAGCATAAATTGGGCATCTGGACTCCATTTTTTGCGGATAATAGTGTACCAATTATCCGATTCGTGATGTGGTTCACCCAATTCAAGAATCTCACGTTTTAATTCTGCAACTGTGTAAACCATACTTGATTCCTCAATTGAAATTTCAATATCATCATTCAACCTAGATAACTTTAATTTCTCCACTTCAATTCTCCTTTCGTTAATGCACATAATTTGTTTTAACTGTATTTGTTTTGTTCGCTTTTAAGGTACAAAAAGGAAAAAACATCATAAATAATACATGAAAAGGTAGGGGTATTCGCTTGGGGATTTACCCTACTTTTTAGTATACTTTTTTTTAAAATCATTCCGTTATATTTTTCAACTTTCATATTCATATGCCCTATATCTCTTTTTCGAATGGCATAATAAGGCTCCCACATTTCACCAAATTCATTTTCTATATCTTCTGATGATCGATGATAGGTAACCCCTTCTATTTCAAAATGTTCACATTTATCAGATTCATATTCAATGCAATGCGAATCGGGTTTGACTTTTGTTAAAGCATAGAATCCGACCATCCGACTTCTTCTTCCCGCATCTCCTTCCAATATAAATAGGTCTTTTTTCTTGCGGAAAATCTCACCTTGATTCAAGTCTTTAAACCGAACGTTTTCCCATGTCATATATATATATATATATATATATAGCTCCTTTTTTGCTTTATCGTTACCAATGACCGTATTCATTCTAATCATTTCTATGTTTGCCCCAAATAGTAAACCCTAAACGTTCATACGATGATATTAAAGGTGTCTTTTTTTGTTGCTCCCCAGATATCGTTAAATCCTTCATTATATGCTTCTTGATTCAAGCCACCATTTTGATCTTCCCTATCGTATAGTAACCATCCTAGTTTTTTCAACATGCTAAAATCAAAATCTATCAGCTTATTAATCTCGTACAGCATATATCCACCACCTTTTTCATTATATTTTTACATCAATATAATTATACTTAAAATTTATCTTACATTGATTTTTATTTTATTATTTACTTATCATAGTGGCAGTTCATGCTAAATCAAGAGATTCTTTTGCATTTACTAAATCGTATGTTTCTTCAAAGATTTCTTTTTCTACTGGATAACGTTCGCCTTTTACACCAGTTACTATGTAATGTTTTCCAACTTCTACTTCATACCAACCTTCTAATGTTTTAATTGCTGGTATTCTTTTTGTTTTTGGAATCGGTTCATTTTTATGATAAAAGCCTAATAACTTATCTGAGAAAATAGGATAACATGCATATCCATCTTCCATACCCATTTTAAATAATTCAGCTTCGATAATTACTGATTTCTTACGATATTTTGCCATTTTACTCCTCCTTTTTCAATTAAAATCACTGTTGTCGGCTTAATCATTTAGTCCTCCTTTATTATACTTCTCAGCGAATTCTTCAGCTTCTTCTTCTGTATAAAGGGTATTTAACTTTCGGGGTGGAATTAACCTAAGTCATACTGCACTAAACACTCATCGCAAGGTTCTTTTTCTCCATTTCGATACTCTCCCATTGACATACCTTGTTTACATTCTGGACATATGTTATTAGCCTCGTTTCCCCAAACATACCAACCTTTATTGTATTCTCTTGCAAACAATTCAATTCTTGGAATGTCTCCAAATAATTCTTCGATACGTCTTCTTATTTCTTGTGGCTTTTCACTGTGCCTACCTCTAACAGCTTCTACAAAGCCTTTCACATTATTCTTGACATTATGCTTAGTCATTCTCCCTTTAATTCCCAATAAGCAAATTTCGTGACTTTTTAAAGTCCAAGGTGCAAAATTATAACAAGTATCTCCACTATCATATTTTTTCAACCATACGAAGGCTATTGTTTTATACTTAAACCCCCAGCTTTCTAATACTTCTATCCCTTCTTTTAAGTGAGAATCTGTTACCCACATAAAACAAGCACAATCTTCATCTGCAATTTCCTTTACAGGCAAAGATTTAATGTCTTTAATTGTCATTGTGTTGTACTGCGTTTCTTCAAGTTTAAGCATATCTCTCCCACCGTCTTGATATGCTTTACTACTGAATTGCCAAGGAGGGTCAGCATAGATTATATTGAATTTTCTTTCTGGAAAAACTATCAATCTAATACCTCCTTTGTTCGCTCCTGTACCATAGTAAAGAATGTATCTGTACTAAGAGTTCTTTTTGTATCTTCATAGGTCTCCATTAATCCAAATAATCTACAAAGAAAATATATTTTTTCTTCATTGGAAATTTTGTTAAATTTATCAAAAAGTTTATCCCTCAATTCATTGTCCACCTTTTATATTTATTTAATTTATTTTATTATTTCACCTTCAAGTTTCAAGAAAGTAAGTGGTAGTCTAAAATTCTTTTAATCTATTTATCACTCTGAAAGTTGCACACCCTGTATAAAAAGTTTCCAAAACATAGCAGGTATGTTTGGGGAACAGAGGAATAATATGTTTTCTTAATCTATGCTTCCCTCCAACCCATGAAATAGGACTATTTAACAATTTATCACTCTTCTATCATATTAAATTAAGAATTTCAACTACTACGCTTTCATGAATCCACAAGTAAACCATAATAAATCAAAACTCGTATTTTCATTACCTATAGAAAAGCCTAATCTAACTTCTTTTTTAGATAATAATCCTGCATAAAAAACATATTTACCTAAATACTTTTCTTTCCACCATTTACTCATGATTCCACTCCTCGTATCAAGTAAATTATTTCTTCTAAATGGTTCCAATTGAAATGACTTCAATATGATTAAAACCTAAATAGTAATATAATTTAGCCAAATTTCCTTTATCATATAAAAATCCTTCATCCTCCTCTAACCTTGTAACAGTGATATAATTCCTGGGATTTTTACGTTTGGAAATTCGCTTTTGATAAGTCGGTGTCATATAAAACTGGATGGTTTCTTTTTGGACATTGCGTTCTTTTGCTATTTATTCCAGTGTCCCGATATGGAGCAAGTTATCGCCTTTATACAACGCGTATTCAGTCATTGTTTATCACCCAATACTTCACGTGCTTTTTTACCATTATCCATATCAATGTTGGTTGCTATAGTCTTAATACGTTTGTAATTATTATCATCAGCATAAAACTCCAATGCCTGTTTGTAGCGATTATTCAGATCTCCTAAAACTTTCAGCATTATCTTCAAATCTTGGACTCGTTCGGATTGTTCTTCCAATTCCTCCACTATAAAAAATAATGTGCTTCGTTATGTACATACCATTTAACTTATTTAATTTTCACCTTGATATTTCTAATTGCTCGTATTGCTATTTAGATTACTTCATAAGTTTTTTCAAATATATCTTTTTTGCAAGGATAAATTTCTCCATTCACACCAGTGATAAGCATATCTTCGGTAGTGAAACGCATTGTTCCTTCAAGTGTAGGAATGAGATAACATTCATCATTTTCATGTGTCACTAGATGTCCGTTATATTCAAATGACCAAGGCATACCATTGACAATGTTCCCTCCGTTTTGCTTTCCGTACTCTATAAATTCTTCAAAAGTTACTGCTTCTATTACCACTGGTTTCTTACGATATTTAGTCATTTTAATATTCCTCCATTTATTAATTTATTTTTAATAAAATAGTCATCTTATTTGGTTTTATTTTGCAAGATGCATTTGCACAATATCTTCATAATCTACAAGCAAAAATTCATTTTCTTCATTTCTAAATGCACATATTCTAGTTGTGAAATTTTCGCATTCTCCTACAAAACATGATAATTTATGAAGAAATTGTCCTCTTATTCTTTCATTTGGCATTTTTGGAGATTTATATAAAACAACGTAAACTCCATTAATTTTCATTTTTAATAGTCACCTCTTTAAACACTAAATTTAAATGTTCACAAAACTTAATAAATCAGCTTTCATAATTTTTAATTCATATCCTTTTGAATCCATAGCGTTTTTTGATTTAGTTAGTAATCGTTTCGCATCAGTTAAATTATCATATCCTGAAATAGCATTGTTTCTTCATTTTCGCACATATTCAACAAATTCACCGTCTTTGTATTTTGCAAGAATATATAAATCTTTAACTCTACTCAAATTAATAACTCCTTATTTAAAATTGAGTAAATGGATACTGTCGTATTAATTATCTTAGTAGTATCCATTTCTCTGTTAGTTGATTCACTATAAATGGTTTCTTCGTTAATACTCTGTTGAAAATGCGATAAATGGTTCGCCTTTCCATTCATTTTCGATTATTTCTCGAATAGAAATTTTTTTAGTTCTTTCTTCATCATCCCACACTTGATAATCCATTGGGACAACTTCAATGTTTTCAATATCTTCTTCATCGAGTGGTTCAAATTGCGAATAATACTCTATTGCTTGTTCAACTGATTCTGCTGCCACTGCATCATACTCATTCATTTGATATACATGGACAATTGGAACTGTCTTTATTTGAACTTTTCCAGAAGGACTGACTACATATCCCCCACATTCACACTTAACTCCATATTCAAAAGGTGATTGATTAGTAGAATCATGTTCTTTTCCACAATTCCAGCAAATATCAAATGTTTTCATGTTTAAAAATTTATCCATTTTACTTCCTCCATTTTTTAAAATTTCACTTTGGAGTTTCAAGAAACTACTTAACTATAAATTTATAATTAATCTAACCTATCACCCTGAAGTTTCAATACCCTACATTTCTCTCTAATGTGTGCGCGTTCTTCTTGTGTAAACAAACTTTCAATCCTTTTACTTCGTTCTTTGGTAAAAGATAAAACCCTAATTCTTTGCTCCATACCATTTCATCTTTTTTATTTTTCATTTACATCTCCCTTTCTTGTTTCACAGTATATGTCAAACTATGGCACACTAAATTAATAAACCATCAACCACAATAACTTCATTTGATTGACAGTTAAATTCCTCAACAACTCCTGAAATTGGCAATAGTTTTTGGTTTTCGTCATATGCTCTGCTAAATTTCACAAGGGCATAATCTCTGCTAACTTCCTTCATTTCTTCGCCTAAAGTATTTCATTGTTTTTTCCTCCTTACTCATTGGCTTCGCCCTCCACATTCCTTGAGGAAGGGAATTCTGTCGGAGTACTTTTAAATGTATAATATTCAAGTGTGTCAGGGTCAATGCTTCCTTCATATGTGTTATATCCAAGTAAATCACATATCATCCAAGATAATTCACTTTTAAATTCAATTAAGTCGATTCTTGATTTTTTATTTTTTACTGATTCGGTGCTTATAATTGAATGTTCAAACACTGCTAACAACTTATGTAATTCTTTTCTATTTAAAGTTATAGATAATTCCTCGTTTTCTTTCTCTCTTTCTTCATCTATCCTTGTATATAAGTCATTACGTAACTCTTTAAGTTCATAAATTTTAGTTTCAACTTCAGCCAATTGGTGTTCAAATTCAGCGATTTTACTCATTTTAATCTCCTTTTATTTGTTTAATTTTATTATCAATTTCAGCTAACTTCTTTAGGTAAAAATTCTTTTGCATTTCAAGAATAACTAATTCCTTCTTCATATTCAGTGTGTACTGTTCACCTCCTATGATACAATAGAGCGACTACTTATTAAGTAACCACTCTATTGTGTTTATATATTAATATTAATATATTTATAATTAAAAAGCAATAGAAAATTTTTTAAATCTTATAAAAAATACATTTCTTCATTAATTTGTCCAATTATATAAAATAATCTATCTATTAATTTTTCATACACTTTCCATTGATTTTCTGGAAGTTCACTTTCTAAAGAATGATATAAATTTGATACTTCTCCGTCTAGTTGCTTTATATAGTCCTTTAACAATTGCAAACTATGTTCTGATAAAATCATTTTACCACCTCATTCTTCTCATATATTAAACACCTGTAAACATTCTTCCAAAATTCAATTGAATATTCCCTAAATGGAGCAAAATCTTCAATAACGTATTCATTCCAATTTTCATTCAAATTTGTTCGATATTCTCTCCAAGTATTTACACATAATATATTAGCCAGAATAAGTATCATCATTCTAAAAATATTTAGCAATACCAATCCTATCCAATAAAGTATGTAAAACAATAATGCCATTAAGAATAATGGGATTATCATTATTATTTTTAATATAGTAAACAAATGACCACCTTTTTTTCATTTAAAATTTTTCAATCTTACTATACGTCATCTTTAATTCGTTAAAATATTTGACCATTTCGAAATTGCGTTTCGATAAATTCACGTCAATTAATAAGTTTAAAAAGTCTAATTCAAATTTTGGTGAAAAATTATCATAATCATGATATGGTTTTAAATGTTCTTCGGAAATCCAATCGCTCGCATATCCACCAAAATGAACGTAATACTTTATATCAATGGTTTTAACTCCGTTTTTATTGTTTCCATCAACTCTGAATGATTTAATAGTTCCTGTTTTCCCTGTTGTTGTAACCACCTTCTCATCAATATCAAATTTGAGCATGATCATTTCGATTCATCTCCTTATATATTTAATTAAATCACTTTGACTTCTTATTTATCAAATTACTTTTAATTGAGTAAATTCAGGATAATGACCTTTCTGCCAAACATAATGCGCATATTCTATAGAATCCGTCTTGCCATCAGGTGTAAAAGAAATTCGTTTACTATGTACAAATGTATATTTTGGCATATGTTTTTCCCATAAATCTTTACGTTTCTTACCACCAAAGAAATTTAAACGTTGCAACATAATAACAAATCCATTGTTGGATACGTCATTTAATGCTTTTTCAATAAATTCTCTCGCAAATAAAAATGGTGGGTTAGTGAGAATTACATTTGGTTTATAATCTAAAGTTGTATTTAAATAATCGCCTTTGATCTCAGCCAATGAATCTTCCCTTATGTCCATCGTCTTGATGCAATCTTTATGTATTCCAATTTGTTCTAAAGCTGTAGGATAACTCATTGGATAGTTACTGTCTCCTCCAGCACTGGGGTCAAGTATCATGATTGATTGATTGTGGAACACTCGTTCTTTTTTGTTGAATTCATTTAGAAACTCCAAAATTTTATCAATTGGAGTTATATAGTAATCACTTGCGTGTCTATCATAACCTCTTGCTGTACTACTCATTTAATCTCTCCTTTTTGTTAATCCAAATAAATTTAATATTTTATTTGCTATTCTCCTTTTGTGAACCATTCAGGTAATTCACCATTAACTCCGCATTCTTTAACCATATCCCAAAGTAATCCAGACCGATCGTTTTCCCAATCACCTTCACCTAAATAGTGGCAATAACCATTTTCTTGTTCAGGTTTTGTCTCATCACAATCCCAAAAAGGACATGCTCTGAATTTCCCTTTAATTCTTTCATAGCAGTAACAACCTTGTGGAATATGCTTTTTTGGTTCTTTTAATAATTCCTTTAATTTATCATCTAATTCCATTTATTTCACCTCCCTTTAAATCCTGAATTTTAACCGAATATTTATGTATTTTCATTTAAATATTTTGTATAAACTATGTATATTTTAAGTATTTTTGTATTATTATAACTAAGTGTATTGGTATATTTTTATTTAAATTGGAATCCAAGACCGACTACATATCGTCAGCCTTTTTATCCATTAACTTCTGTCTCTTTGTCTTATATTCAATCTCATCTGGTAACGTTTTAGGATAGCCGTCTTGAATTGGATATTTACAAAGTGAAGCAAGTTTCTTATTTTCACGTTTATCGCTAATAAATTTTACATACCTGCATTTCTTACTTCTAGGTCTATAGAAAATATTCTGCGTTCCAAGTATTTCTTTAAGCTTATTTAGATCACTTGTGTTGTATTTATTATTTAAATTCTTAGGATGATATTCTTTACCATCAATAACAATACTGCCACCACCAGGAATTGACCAGCCTGTGAAATTCCAATTAGTAGCCTGATAAATATATCCCAAATGTCCTTCTCTTGTATCAGCAAATGATACCAATATTTTTATTTCTGGTTTATCACGTTTAAGTAATTTAATACCTTGTGAAATTAAAAAGCTTTCAGAATTTCTAGGAGACTCATCAAAACACCATAATCTATTTAATTCCAGTACAGATTTCTTATATTCTTCACCACAAATTTTCATTAGGTATGGGGAAGGCGGAACTCCGAATGTTATGATTCCCATTAGTAATTCATTCCTATATAAGCCATATGATGCAACAATACTTGGTACTCTATGTAAATAGTGTTTTTCTCTACAAATTTGTTTTACTAATTCTAACTCAACTTCTTTAACATGGTATAAATCTTTAGTTAAATGTTCCTCTTGTATAAAACTTTTTATCTTGCTAATTTGAATCACCGCTCTCTATATTAAAGTTTATAGTGCAAATGTTCGTTTGTCAGCAGCTAGATTTAATATTTTTATCACACCAATTCCACAATCTGAACAATTGTATACTGTTTGATGAATAGAATCACCTTCAAACAATTGATCTCCAACTACATCATTTCTTTATTACGTTCAGAATATTTCGTCATATTCTTCACTAGTCTTTTTCAACGCTAACCTAGCAACATTGTTAATGGTGTAATATGAAGGTTGGTATTCTCTTAGATTACTAGTCATACTTTCTATTTCTTCTAACGCTTTCTTGTGCTGTTTCAATTCATCTTCTAACTTGAAAATTTCTTCACCCATTTCAAATAATTCTCTAATTCTCCTGTCGTGAAGTTGTTCAATTGAAGTATGCCTAGCTTCACATTCGTTATAAAAAAGCTGTTTCCAATATTCGACTTCTTCATTTGTATTCACTTTTATCACTTCCTTTAAAACTTATCTCTTATTTAATTACTTATACTACATATCGTGTCTAATTTCCATATCGTACACTATATGTAGTATATAAATATTTATTTAGATATTTTATTTAAACCAATATAAATCAAACCTAAAGATAAAACTGCAATCACAAATGTAATACTATCTAAAAATGATTCTAAATCACTTGCAGGAGTAAAATTCCATCCCATCAATCCTGTGTAAACAATATTGAAAATAAACCCTACCCAAAGTAAGCACAAACCAATTAATGTGGTTCTTGGTCGCCAATTTTTGTATGATAAAATATAAATCATAAAATATGTAAGTGTTCCAAAAACTACAGATTCAACCAAATAAATTAATAATGATGATAAAAGTTTTAGCATTTTATTTTTCTCCCTCCAATGACTTGCCTTCTTCTATTCCTTCTTCTTCAGTTTCTTCGTCCCAAAACAATTCTTCGATTTCATGTTCATCATCTTCTTCCAGAAGTTGAATACGATCAATCCATTCATCAGTAAATCCAATTACTTTAATAAAGGTTTTAAAATCTTCCGTTAGCTTTTCTAATGCACCAGTATCCTCCATAACGGTGGCTGTGTATGTTTTCTTTAGTGTTGATTCTTGGTTAGATTCATCTATGTATGAGAATTGAATTTTAATTAAGTTTTCGTTGTTCATTTATTTAATCCTCTCCTTGTTTAATTATTTATAAAATACGTATTCCCATTATGGGAAACCGCCAATGTCCCAACTTTTATTTAATTATTTGCTTATTTCAAGTCTTCTTTCTTCAACTAATTGATGCTTTGATAATTGTTCAATTTCTTTTTTTAGCTGTTTTATTCTTGCTCTTTTATGTGCAATATCGTGTCCAATTTGTTTATTATAGGCATCTTTTGGGCTTTTTATTGCTACTCCTTTTGAACCATCCTCAAGAATAACAACTGTTACGTCATCGTTGTAAATAACTTTATATGTATTCGGTTTTCCCTTAACTAATTGTTTTTGCAATACTTCTCCATTCGGTAAAGTTACAATAGAATTAAACGTATAAGGCAATATTTCGTGAATATGAGTTATTTGCTTCATTAATATCACTCCCATTAAAAGTTAAATTTTAACTTATTTTACTTAAAAAACACATATTCCCATGTTGGTATTCCACCAACATCCCAAGTTCTATTTATGTATACTAATACTAAATCCTTAATTTCTTCAAATCTCTTTTCTTTATTTTCTCTGTTTCTATCTCCAATATTAAACTCATAAATTAAATTACAAGTAAATCCTCTTTTCAGTTCTTCAACATATTCAGCACATTTTAAAATAACTCTATCCTCAGTTTCATCTAGGTATTGTATTGATTTAATTTGCAACATTGGATCATCATTTAATGGAACAACTGTAACTGTGGACGGTAATGAATCCTGAATGAATATCAAATTATCTCCTCCTTATAAATTAATTAATAATGTTTAATGTTAAATTTTCACTTTTGATTATTTCTACAATGCTTTCACCTTCGTATAATTGATAACCTATCTTAAAGTTTTTAAAATCATCGCTCATATATCCGTTTATTATATCAAATGTTTCAACATCAATTTGTAGATATGAATGTTTAGAATCCTCTTCATAGGCGATTAGATACCTTTTATTTTTATTAGTAACTATCATATCTCCGACTTCTACTTTTGAATTTCGATTATCCTGTACTTTCATTTTAGATCGCTCCTTTTTAGTTATGATAAAGTAATGTTTTTAAATAGTTTCAACCTTAAGAATTTCCACTACTTCATCAAATTCAATTTTAATATCGCCTATTTGAATTTCTTTACTGCTTCTGATTATAGTAAAATCGTCTGGAACATTTTTAATTGTAGCGTATCCGTAATATTCCCCGCCATTTTGTTCAATTTTTAATACAACATTTTTCACTTTACCATTCCCCCCTATCCCATGAAAGAGTTATTTCATTTTCTTTTCTAATTCAAATACTTTAAAAGCTAAAATTACAATAGCCAACCATTGAATTACGTCTATCATTGTTTGATATACCATACTACTTCACCTACTATTTATATAATTTACCTTCTATTAGTCTTTGATATCTACCTTATATGCAATCATAGCTTCATAAAGATTATTGGGAATTTTATTTTTATAAATATCTGCTACTTTTTTAATAGTATTTTCCTTGAATATTTTATATGCTTCAAATGCTTTTTCAACAGTATCATATCTACCTAAATGTACTGTATTTCCATATTCATCTTTTCCATCAGCTTGATAATTTTTATCACGTTTATACCAAACAACTCCAATAGGCAAATCTCCTCTCGAAGCATTTTTCTTAACAAATAATAAATTAATTCTCTTTGGCACAAAAACGCAAGCATCTGGTGAATATACTTTATTCCCTTTTATTAAAATATCTTTATCTAATTCCATTTTTTCTCCATCAACTTCATAGTAATTTTCATCATACCAAGCTGCAAAATTTTGGTAATTTAACCATTCATCTGTAACAGAACATTTTTCATATGTAGGATATCTTTTACTAGAGTAATTACTATAGCATCTTTCCAACATTCCCATCCAAATGGAGTATTAGCGAGTGATTTTACCATTTTCGCTTGTTTTATAATCTCCTTCACCTAAATACGCAATACTGTATACAGATTTATCATACGGACTTTTAACAGTCCCTTTTATAAAACTGTCCCAATTTGTATGTATAGGGCTTCCTTTTTCGAACTTTACTAAAATATCCAAAGCACGATTATATTTAATTATTTCCATCTTTGAACCATGTCTATTTTCATTTATCATCCCTAGTCGTTCATCTCTTAAATTAACACTAAACATTATTTTGCCTCTTTATCTAATTCCATTATAGTCATAATGCTGTAGTTTGCTAAATCCAACAAAGTGTCTCGAATGCTTTCATCCTTAACCTGTGCTTCTTGTTTATTTAATTGCTTTAACCTTCTCATTTTGTCATCTAATCTGATTAATGCACTAAGTAACCCGTATTCCTCATATTGCTCACCAAAGCTATTACCATAATCAGCATTCTTAATTTTAAATGTTTTATGTATTTCTTCAATAACGTTTCTATGCAGTTGCTCTCTTGATAATTTTTCTTCTTTACACTCAATCACTTGTGAATTATCATTTTCAATTCGTGTTAATTTCTCAAATCCAACAACATCTGTAGAGCCATCGTTAAATTGAACTTCAACATGTTTATTTAAATAATCACATTTTACTACCTTAACTACTTCCTTATGGTTGTCATAAGAAACACGATTTCCTTTGTAAATGAATTTCATATAATTTCTATCTTCTTCTGTTAACTTATTTAATTCTTTTTCACGTACAAATGCAGTTTTATTATCATCAAATCTAACAATATAATCGTAGTTTAAACTTAAAGACTCTTTATCTGTAACCAATGCTTTCTGTCCGACCCTCATTGGTAATCCATTTTTTGCATGTGAGTTAATGATTACAGATTCTCCAACTTTGAAATTACCCATTAACTATTTCCTCCTTCACGAATCACAGTAACAGTTGCTTGTTGCCTACCATATTTGTATGACTCTGCTTCTGAACCAACTAAGACATCTAATACATTATTTTTGATAGCGCTCCCTGTATCAGCTACATACCCATAAAATGTTCTATTTTTAGTTTCTATTTTAATAATTGAATGTAACGGAATTACCTTTGGATCGGCAGCAATTACGTTATAGCCCTTATAATAAATTGAATTTTTTACAGATATCCCACTTTTGGTTATTCCGCTACAGCCACTGCAATCTGAACCATAAAAAGTTAAAGTCATATTTAACTTCCTTTTACCACTCACCTCCTTTCTCTTTAATTCTTTTTTTAATTTAATATTTTCCTTTAATATTAATTTATTTTTATTTATAATCTGTTTTAATTCATCCCTTAAAAGGATTATTTTATTTCTACTTTCTTGTTGTTTTTTGCTTAATTTAGAGGAAATTTTAACCAAATCATTAATTCCCATACTTAATTCTTTATTATATTGCTCTAATTTATGTATTTTTTGTTCATGTTCTTTGAAATCAAAAACATATTTACATCCAATCGTGAAATTTGTAAATAAACTTGCTAATAGTCCGTACTTAATTACATCTTGTTTGTTAATTTTAACCATAATAGTTGTTCCTTTGCCAGAGGAACAATTCATCACTTCCTTTCTATCTATGTATTTATTATTTTACATTAATATATTTTTATTTGCAAGTTTATTTTGAAACTTTTTCCTTCTTTTTCTTTGTCTTTTTATCTGTACCAAGAAATTGATTTATCCTTTCTTGTGCTAAATCAATATAATATTGTTTATCAAGATAATTGGGGATTTTTTTACCTTTGATATCATCATTGTTTATGAAACACTTATCAGGTGTATTAGCAAATTTTTCTGGATTTTCACCTTCTTTTCGTTTATAAATACCTTTATCTTCTTCTTTAGTTGAAGCAAACACTCTAAAAGTTTTATCTTTTAATATTTCCCCATCTTCATTCCAAACTTTTTTTAAAACCATTTTACCAGTTTTCTCATTTAAAACCTTTTTCTTTGAGAATGTACAATTTTTTAATGCATATTTATATGCAGATGATAACTTTACAATCTTTTGAAATTCCCTTAATTCATCACAACTATTAATTGTTTCTTCAATAGGAGTATTAAACACGAAGTAATTAACCATGGCTTTATTGACAATAGGTAAATCATAATCCAAATCATTAAGTTTTTTTACATAAACACCTTTAGTTTTCCAACGTGGTTTTCCTTTTTCATCATATAACTTTTCTGGTATCAAAAGATAATTATTAACATCTTTTTGATAAATCTTTATATATTCATCCCATTCTAATTCTAATCCAGTCCTAACTTCCCATTCTTTTGCTACTTCTTTGATTTTATTTACGTTTTCTCTATTTTCAACTTTCATATAAATACCGTCAGTGTTTGATTGTATTAACTCGCAATATGGTTCTACTTTTTCAATTAAATCAACCAATAATAACTGACCTGTAATACAAACATTGTTTGCCATAAGTGGATCAAATAATGCGTTGAATTGATCTTTTGACGCTCCAAATGTACCGTTGATAACTACTTTTAATGGTTTTTCTTTTTTATCTTTTATCTTCTTTAATGACAATCTCTTATCTCTAATATCTTTGAATTTTAAAGGCTCTTTAACATTCCTACTTAGAAAATCAAAATTTATCATTATGCTTGGATAAAGTGAAGCCACATCGCAACAAAGAATAATTCCTTCTGTATAATAATTGGGTATAGCGGCATGTATACCTCCAAAACCTAATACATGTTCCACCCCTGCAATTTCTGTAATTAACTTATTCTTTTTACCTTTGTCATCAACATATCTTCTGTTTTCTGGATTTTCATACCATTCTTTAATATATTTATATTTATCCAATCTAATAACTTCAGGAAATATAAAATCAAATTCATCTCCTCGATTTTCATGCTTTTCTGCTCCTAGAATGTGAGCAGATAATTGAGCTTTTGTCTTATTAAACAATGACATATCAAGATTAAACATTTCAATTAATCCAAGCTGACTTTCAAATTCTTCACGTTTAGCCTCAAATACTAAAATTGTTTGTTTAACATCATGTAAGCAATATTTGATTGTTTCTTTAATTTCTTCATTAGTTAACCATCTATCTAAATCAAATGGGACACTTGATTCTTTAATCATACTGCCCATAAATCCTTCTAATGTTTTCAAACTAATAGGTGGATTTGGCATAATATCAAAATTATTTAATGGTATTTTATATCCTTCTCTTACAACTTCCCAGCCTTTTTTACCTTGAATAATTAATTTATCATTTATATACCCAGCATCCATACCTAATAATAAACCTTTAAAAATGTGTATGTCATAATTACGACTATTAAATCCTATAAAAATATCATCTTTATAGGATTGATAAAATTTCATTAATGCTTCTTCATCATTAATTATTACTTTTCCTTTTCTAGTTTTGTATTCAATAAACACAACTAGCCAAAAACTTCTTCCTGTTAATGGATGCTTTGCTTTAGAATAGACTTCAAAATCATAGAAAAATAATCTCGGTTCTTTTTTCACTTATCAATCGACCACCTTACCTAATCTTTCTAAGCATTTGCTCCTATGTCCACACAGGTTCTTACAGAAAAAGTCCTTTGTAGGATCATATCCCATGTTCCAATATACAATATCACTTTTATCTATTGAATTAATTTCCTTTACTGTATTAATAACATAATCCTTTACATCCTGAATACTTTCTTCGTTAAAATCCACTTCAACAATACCATCTGGAAATTCATCAAACAGATTAAGTTTATTACGTTCAAATAATTTTCCATTCTTCAATACATATTTAAGCATATTAAATTGTAAATGAATCTTATAATCAGGATACTTTTCACTCAATGCAATTGCATATAATAATAACTGTCGTGATTTTTTTGGTAAATCTTTTTTACTGAATTTAGAACTTGTTTTTAAGTCAATTATGTATATATCATTTCCAATCATATACCATAAGTCTATATAACCAATAATCGTTACTCCATTTATGTCAATTTCAAAATAATCCTCAATACGAATTGTTGGATTATCAATTGGTGAGAAATTTTCAAAGAAGTGAACAATGCAATTGACATAATTATTTTTAACATTGTCGCTAATCCATCTTAAATCTAACATTTCAGCATCATCAACTGCTTCTATAAACTGTATAACAGCATCATCGTTTGTCATTTGCTTTTGAATTATTGCTTCTGTTAGTTCGTGGCAAACAGTTCCCAAATATGTATATATTGATTCACCTGATCTATTATCTAAAATATAAGTATAATAAAAATTTCTTTTACAATTATGGAAAGTTTCTAGCCTTGAGAAACTATATTTTTGCTCACTCATCTTCTTTTCATTTCCTTCCTAACGGTTTCTATTATTTCCAGACATCTTTTACCAAAAGTATCATCTCCACTCAACATACTTTGTTACTAATTCTTTAAATCCATTTTTTCCAACATCTGAAGGTGAATTTTTACTTCCTTTTTTCAATATTTCATTGTTTCTATCAATCACACAACCTATTTTAATATCGAAGAATTTTAATAGAATCTTTGTTTTTTCTACTTGTCTCTGTATTAATTCTTGATCCAGCCCTTCGTCAAAACAGAATATTATTTTTTTAGGATTCAACCAATATAATTGTTTTATCTGCTGATTATGTATTGAATTTCCACCTAAAGCCACTGATGTATTAATACCCATTGAATCTAGTTGCATTACAAATTTTGAAGATTCACCAACGTATACTTCTTCACATGATTGTAAATCAGAGTAATTCAGATTGTATCCAAACAGATACTGACTTTTGCTGAATGGGCAAATCGGAAACCATTTAGAAACATTATCCTTTTCATAATCACCCATATACCTACCTTCAATACCAACTAAACTTTCTTCATAATCATACCAAGGGACAGATATTCTACAAGAAGAATGATCTACCCCTATTTTAAACTTCTTTTGTGTTGCAAAATTAATACCATCTTTTAAAAATAAGGTATTATATTTATTTAAATAATCATTCATAATACTTTCATCGTACTTTTTTAATTCAACTACACTTTTATTTCTTCGTTTTATGTTGTCATAGAATCCACCAAAAATCTTTTTTGGTTTATTAAATTCAATATATGTAATATCTAATTCTTTTTTTACTGTTTGTATAATTTCATTTAAGTGAATACCTTTTACTTTCATGATTAAACTAAATAAGTCTCCATGAATATCCCTTCCAAAATCATTAGCTGTTAAATTTTCATTTAGTTTAATACGAACTGATGTATTATTTGTATTTTCTTCAATTCCACATCTAATTTCATTGTTTCTAACATCAATGTTGTGAAAATCATATTTTTCTAAAATATTCTCTATATGATGGGGATTTTTCATTAACATCTTTTTTAATTCAATCATACTTTCATCCCTATCTTAAAAAGTCAATTCGTGAAGGTGAACAAAATCCCAACTCATGCCATACATTTATATGACCATCATATTTATAAAGAATTGCTTTAGAATCTTCATCATTACGTGTCTTATCAACAAATACGATCCTATATTGTCCGTCTAAAGTATGATCAATTTCAAATGTTTCCTTTCTCCATTTACCGTTTATATCTCTTTTTAAACGATATGGATTAATATAATACTTATTATTTGGGTCTAATTCAATTTCCTTAATACACTTTCTCATCAAAAAAATTTCAGAACATACCTCTTTTGTTTGCTTACTACTGGCTAAAACTTGTGATGTAAGCCAAGATGTTTTTTCAAGATAGGTTGCTAACTGTGCTGTAATAATTTGAGGTACATTATATTTCGATGCAAACTGAAATAACGCTTTAGAATCTTCTACCATAGAACCTCTTGCAACTCCAATATCAGATGCATCTTCAGGTTTAAACGTATCGTACAAAAATGCAGAATATCCTTCATTTAGATGTAACCTCTTCTGTTCACGAATAATTTCTCTTACATTATAATCAAATGTTTTAACAAATTTAATATTAGGCTTGTAATGAGTATTAATAAATTGTTTTGCTAACTTTATCATTCTTCTATCTTCATCTGTAAATTGTCCACCTTTTAATTTCTTTCTAGTCAAATTGTAATATTTAAAATGATGAACAAGTGTATAAATCATAATTAATATTTGCCATGCAATTTTTCTTTGTTCATTTGCTGTAATGCAAACCTTTTCACCTCTATACACCATAGGCATAACAAAATTTGAAAATGATAAAGATGTTTTTCCTGATCCTGAAAACCCACCAACTAATGTCAATTCTCCTTTATTAATCCCCATTGAAATATTAGAAAGTAAAGGTGAAGCATAAATAGTTGAGTTATCTTTTTGTGATTTACCGCCAATATCAAAAGGAATCCCCATTAACATACCTGTTTCTAATTTTTCAATGAAATTATCTTCAATATCTAAATCACTTATTTCCATATCATTAGACCTTACTCTAATACCAATGTTAGAAATACGTGATTCAAAAAATTGAAGTGTTTCTGCTGCACTCATTCTTCTTAGTAATTTAATAGGGATAATTTCTTTATTATTAATAATAATTTTATTTAATAAATTAAATCCTTCTTCATGTAATTTTAATAAGATATTTTCACGATTTAATACATCTATGTATTGTTCAACATTATTAATATTCAGCATTTCCATAGTATTGTAAACAATATCATAGCCACCACGTTCATTAAATCCAGCTAATATTGTTTCATTGTCTCCAATATAAGAAATAACTGAAACTTCATCAAAAACCTTATATAATTTACTCATTTGTTCGCCAAGTGAAAAATAAAAACGTGCATCTTCAGTTAAGAAATCGTTAATAGTAATTTCTTTATATTCTTGATATAAATTTGGGTCTTTCCAAAAACTAAATACACAATTTCCTTCTACACCTAGCCTACCTTCTAATAATTCTTTTGGATACTTTTCTGTAACACCAGTGATAAAAGCACTCAAATAAACCATCTCCAAAATTAATATTCATTTATTAAATCATCAAATGATTTTTTCTTTGTTGAACTGTATTTAATTTCTTCAATAATTTCAAAATCATTAATTTCCGTATCATGAATTTCTACTTTTTCTTTAAAATCTCCAATTTCATTTTTAATAATTGTAGAATAATATCTTATCTTTGCGTACTCATTTACAAATGGAATATTATTACAAATTGCAGCATCAATTTTTACCATGTTTTCTTCCAAATATTTAAGTAATTTTGTATAAGTGTGGATATTTGCTATCTCTTGTAATTCTTTAAATAATGCAGTATTAGTTGTTTTACCTATTAACTCGAATGACAAATTGATTACTTTGTTTTTACTCTCTTTTTCAATTTTAATAGCTTCATATTCTTGTTTATTGCAATAATATTTATTTTTACCTTTAATGATTACTTTATAAGCAATATCCCTATCTATTTTATTGCCACAACCTTTACATTTTACGAGCAAGACAATTCCCCCTTATTAAATTAAAAGGGAGGAATTACTCCTCCCTATTCACTTATAGACTTGCTAAAATATCTTCAAACATTTGAGTTGGTTTAGTTTCATCTAATTTCGTAGCACCATATTTGGCTAGAATTTTTTTTACTTGCTTCTTCTGATCATTCGAAGCTGTTTTATATTTTTCAACAACTTTGGATTTTAATTGTTTATTGTGTTCGATGTTAATTTCTGTATCTTTACTTTCTTCTTCTGTTAAAATTTCATCTTCTAATTCTTCAGTTGCAATTTCTTCTGATTGTTTTGGTTCAAATAATTTAACATCTTTATTATTTAATGCTCCTGTTTTAGAAAGAGCCATTCCTTTTTCAACTATTTCAATAAATTCCTTAGCCATGTTTGGTTTATCGAAAACAATGTATTCTGGAACAGCACCAAATGCAAATCTTCCACCAGCATCAATTAATGTATTTCCACGTAAAAATAATTTACGAACTTCACCAGTGGCTCTACGTTTCACCTTGGCAGATTCACCTTCGCCGACTGTTTCTTCTTCAATTTCTCGATCAATATATCCTGTAAAAGTAACATCAAATACATCACCGAACACAGCTTCATAGTTAGATTGAAGATTTGAAGTTAATTGCATATAACCTTCTTCATCAATGCTTCCTTTTTCTTTTATAGTACGAAATTTTGTATGCCCAATTGCAATTACACCAAAATGTTGTCTCAATTCTTTGAAATACACTTTAATCATTTCTACAGTTTTTTCAACACCTGCATTATATCCACCAAAAGCACTTTTGATTGATTTACAAGGTTTTTTAGTTTCAATTACGCTCAAGCGAATAACCTCTTTTTCAAAAGCAGGAATAATTTCTTCAACTACATCAAATGCAACAATTTCAATATTATGTTCTTTTCCTTTTTGACTGATTAACCATTTTTTTAATTCGATAAAATCTTGATATGTTTCAATATGTACCACATTTAAATTATCTAATAGTTTATAACCAATCTCTGCACCTACAGCTACTAATAATCCTTTTGATGGATCACCATATTTTTCAATGATTAAGTCTCTAAAAAGAGTTGACTTTCCAAACTTCTTTGTACTTCTTAAATATATACTTAAATCACGAATATCTGTAGAAATAGTGTTGATCTGCGGTTTTGAAAATGCCATTATATGCATTTCTCCTTTCGTATTAATATATTTTTATTTATATGTAGTTTATTAAAATAAATCGTCTAAATCTGATAAGTCATCAAGATCAACGTTATCGGCAATTGATTCTTCTTTTGTTTCTTGTTCAGGTTCAATTGGTTTCACAACAAAGTCACTATCTAAAAATACTGTATCTTTACGTCCTTTTGTATATCCTCTTGAAACATTCACAATTACCATTTCTTGAACTCTTTCTCCATAAATATCTCCGCCAATTTCCTTTCGAATATCATCCATGTCAATTGCACCTAATTCCAACATTTCTTTTTGGAAATCAGTAAGCATATCTTCAGTGATATCCACCTTCTGCGCTCCATCCAATATTTTTACTTTTACACCAAACTCTTTCCATGAATCATCATCTACTTCAAATTGCTTTTTGATTACATTTACAATCTTACTTTTCTTTTCGTCTTTACTTGTATCATCAATAACTAATTGAACTGGACAAGGAATATTCTCTTTTCTTTGAGAATCATAGTCACGAACAAAACCATTAATATAGTATTTCTTACTTGATTCGTAACTACGGGTATCTAAACTATCTTTATTGAAGAAAATTGTAATATTGCCAGTTGATGTTTGTTCAGTATCACTTGGAACAAGATAAATACGTGTAGGAACTAACTTTTTATATATTTTACCATTATATTCACTATGTATAATATTACCTAATACCTTAAATACTTTGTCTTTCAGTTTATCTGATAAAAGTAACTTATGTAAAAACTCAGTAAAATCATATTCAGTAAGAAATTCTTTTCGTTTCTTTTTACTCTGTTCTAATTCGTATTGTAATTCTTCAGCTGATAATCCTAATTCGTTTAGTTCCTCATCAGTAATAGTACCTTCTACCTGTTTTTTTATTGCATTTTCTAATTTATATCTACGTCCATATTGTTCTAAGTCAATGATATATTTTTTAAATTCGGCAACCTTCTCAATATTTTCAGGTTTATTACGATCTTTCCAAGGAATTTGAATATTTTCACCTTTAATTTTTTCATTTGTCTTTTGATCAATAGTTCCTTTAGTAAATGTATAAACTAATCCAGTACCATCTTCCTTATACATTCCTTCAATAGTTAACATATGACGATTTTCAGCAGATTGAACATTAAATAATAATCTTGATTTAGCCCAACCACTAGGAAACGATTGCGATTCATATGGTTTAAATTTTTCTGTTTCTTTACTAATTGACAATTTACCTATAATTTCAAATGTATTTACCAAATTTATTACTCTCCTTATTAATATATTATTTATTAAACTACTTCGATGCCAAATTCCTTACTTAATTCAACATATTTAAATCTGTCTAGTTTCCAGTCACGATACGAGTTCACATTATAATGGTTCTTCAAATGAATTATACAGTTGTCCTTAACGAGAATTAATAGATTCCCATATTGATATAAAACATTGCCTTTATTAATATCTTCTTGACAGTTTGGATGTAGTTTTTTAGCAAGCAAAACGTTTCTAGTTAATTTACGTTTCGCTTGATCAACTGTAATACCTTCATTTCCTCTAACATGTTTACGATAATAATTTAATGCTTTTTGAGATATGTTCAATAATTCCAATTTAATCACCTTCTTTCAATATTAAATTCTATTTAATAATATCAATTTATTTATCATTAGTCAATAGAATTTATTTAAAATATTGAATTACATTTTCTATTACTATTACTACTGTATATAGTCATGCTATTACTAATGAACAGATGACTAATTTTGTTGTTTTTTCATACTTATTTAATTTTTATTTCTTATTACCTTTCTTCTTACTTCCTTTACGTTTGCCACCTTTACAAGCCATGATCTCATCCTCCTTTCTTTAAAATATTTCTTACTTATGTCAATGACTATATACTTTCTGTTGTTTAAATATGTAATCTTACATGTAGTATCACTTCCACACATCGTTTCTAATATTATATCACCTTTATTTGATCAAGAAAAATTATACTCAAGAAATTAAAGGTGCTGGAACATCATTCTATTAAAGTAAAAACTGATCGATTTGAAGATATTCAGTATGTGAATCAGTCTATTGGTTCTAGTTTTTTATATATTAAAATTCAATATGCTCGTAATTTTTAAAGTCAACTTCATTAGGAACTAGATTCTCAACCATAAGGTCACGCAACGTCAATATGGTTAATGAAGTGTTATAATCTACAAAGTTCTCGCCACCATCATCAAATTGTATATGGGGGACATTCCTGACAATATATTTGGTATCATCAATAACCCATACAACATCTTTTTCTTTTAATTGAAATTCAACGTCATATAATTGCGTTTTACATACCTCCTTTTCTTATTATTTTACAGCACATATGTACGTATTTAAAATAATTATGTAAAATTTAATTAAATAATATTAGTATAATTTTGTTTAATATCCTCAATAGAACGATTCACGTATGTATTCTCTGTTCCAGTTATCTTCATCATTGCATTTTAAAACATCTTTAGCAGTTGTACCAATACACATGTAAGGATCAAGTATTATTTTTGTGTCTTTAAAACTTTTGATTATTAAATATTCCAATGATCAAAATATGAATAGCATTATTTTAATTAATTTCTTTTATGCTAACAATATTCTCATACATTGATAAGGCAGGAACTCTATATCCATATACTTTAAATTTATATTTATGTCCAACTTTTATTTCAGCATAAATATCTGATGAATTAAATTTACCTCTGATTAATGAGTCTGTATTTTTAAAAACTTTTACCTTACCATCTTCTAATTCTGTGAAAATTATGTATTTACTATTATCATTACTAGTTTTAACGACTTTATCTGTTACTTTTGCTGTATATTCGTTAGAAACAAATTGACCAAGTATCGTAATAGATAATGATATTAAGATTAATAGCAATACCAATCCATAAAATATGCATCCCATTGTTTCTTTAGCTTTCATTACTATTTCCCCCCAATTTCTATCAAAATATTTATTTTATTTAAATCCACTAAATCAAGTAAAAGTGAGAATGCCATACAGTTAGTAATGTAATAGAAATTCATAACATATTTACCACCTCCATTTAATAGGTAAATTTCAAAGCAATTTTATTCTTCACCTTCTGAAAATTTTGGTAGCCAATTAGATAATCCATCTTCATCCCACATTGCAGTTCAATACCTACGTTCATCTGTTTCTGGAGGAACTAATATTTTTCTTATTCCAATTGTATGAATTTCCCAACCATAGTCTCTAATGGCAATAAATGCATCTGCTAATTTATTCATTTTTTCCATGTTATCAGCACCTTTAAAAAGAAATTAACTAATCCTACTATTCCATAATTGATAATTAAGGTAATCCTTCACATTTTCACCACTGATATTTTCTAGTGCCAAACTATTTCATAGATTCCATTCACATCTGGTTCCGCTTTAACATGGATATCAGATGGAAGATTCAAAGCAGGCCGAACGCCAATGCTACCATTGTAGGAGTCGTCGTTGCTGAGCGTGCCGTCAGAGTTCACGCAGCGGGCGATGCTCGAGTCGCCGGCGAGCGGTGTTCTTAACCACCAGTCTCGTATATCGATTGAACCTCTACCGTCAATCTGAACACATTCCTTAGTAGGCTTTGCTTTTCTAAGTGCTTCATTGTTGAATAGCTTCAATCCTTTTCCTTTGCATGAAAGACCAACATCAGAAACTGATAGTAGAAATACTTTTGCCATTAAATCTTCCAGCTGTGTATCAACTAAGTGTTGCTTAAACTCATGACTAAAACTATTCATAAAACCTTTTTCATCTGCATAAGGTCTTCTATAAACGTAATCTTTAGTAGGAGCCTGATCATAATCATGTAACGGTTTGAACCATTCAGTTCTATCACTATTCATCCATTGGTGAATATTTGAAACTTTGTATTCGTTGTTGCCGTATTCAGAACGATACTCAACTGGGTTATCTGGTTCAGCTGCATCAAAAGCCTTAAAAGTCAAGATTCGTTCAGCTACCAAAGTTGTTAATGTTTTACCGTAATATTCATGATCTGCAACCAACCAAACTATAGGAGCTCCGTAATATTTTGTATTTTTATCAACTATCTTCGTTCCCACTGGCAAATATCGAATGGTTTTGGTAGGCGGAACGTATACTCTACTTTTCAACTCATTCAGAATGGACTGCATGTCATTTAATAGTTTTTCAGTAGGTTGTACTTGAAGAGAATCCTCTCTGTTCTTTGAAACAACATCAACCAATTTGTTCAAAATATCTTGTGAAATTTTCACATCATTACCTCCGTTTAATAAAAAAGTATTTTATCAAATCTTTTCCAAAACTAATATTTAGTCGATTTCATTTTTACTCTTCCATTCCGAACATATCTCCTAATTACCTTTTCAATATCACCATGTTTTCTTTTGTTTTTAAAATTAATAAATAATAAGGAAATCTTTTGATACCATTTTAGTTTTATTCCATAATAATGCTCTATAAATTCTATGATATTATATTTATCCCATTTATTGGAACTACTTGTATAAATTACAGCATGATCCTCTCTTCTCATTTCAAATCAACCTAATTTCATATTTATTCTTAAATCACGATTTAATATCATCAAGTTTACTTACTTAATAAAACTTAAAACATCTCCATTTTCTAATCTCATATTATAAATCTCATTTTTAATTAATTGATTTATTTGAGTTGCAAATTGATTAAATTCAGTGAATGGGATGTTTGTATAATCAAAATTAATCTTAGGCAATTGCTGATACCATTCTTCTGATTTCTCATGCTCATCTAGATAAGAATATTTTTTATCATTCCAAAAGACATTGAAGTTTACAATCTTTTTATCTAAATGGATTTCTATATATTCTTCTTGCCATTTCCTTGTACTTTCAATTCCTTCTTCTGAAATGGAAATCAATCCATCATTCCTGTTAGTCGCTTTCTTAAACTCTTCTTCTGTACGTTGCTTCATCACTTCGATTTCATTTGATGTTAATAATGCACCTGTCTTTTCCAGTAAGCGAACAGCCAATACAACATCGTCTTTATTTTTAATTTCATTAATTGCGTTTATAATTATTTTCGTTAACTCTAAAGAAGATGATGTATAAGCGCTCCAATGATAATATGCATTTGCCAAAGTTTCTCCATTTTTAACAATCTCGATATTTAATCGTTGTCCCATAAATTTCTCCTTTTCATCTAATAAAAACTATCTTTTATTGTACAAATTCGTACTTTTCGATGCTATTTACATGCACCTGACCATGTAATGATTTAGTTTGATAAGAGATATACTTTAACCCCCAAGGCACTTTATATAATGCTGTAGTAATTTCTTCTTGAGTTTTATAAGGAAGATCACCATTTTTAACATCTTCTGGATACAGACTGCACTCTTTAAGGATATTCCCATCTGTAAGATATAAATTAACTAACATGTTTCACACTCCTTTTAAAATCCGACTTTTATCAGTCTATACTGATGTCAATTACATCCGTGACATAATCATCATCTTTGATAGCAGTATGTAATATCCCCTCTAATTCACTATATCTGTCATTTATTATTTCATTTACGATCTCTCTTGCATCTTCTTCACTGTTAGCATCAATATAATAATTTCCACTAATTATGAAATTAACCTCAAACTGCTTCATAAACGTTTAACCACTCATCATTAGCTTTTTTTCGATTACCTGAAACTCCACCTTTGGCTCTGCCTTTACTTAAAAGGTAAGACTTTTCACTTAATTCAATACCCTCAGATATGTATATTTTGTTATATTTAATTATTTTGTTTATGTATTCATTTAAACCAAAAGAATAACCATAACCAGAAGTATTTTGATAAGGTGGGTCAATATATGTAATTGAGTTTTCTTCAAATTCTAACAAACTATTAATGTCATCATTTATTACATTTACACCTTTCATTCTTTCTACAATATTTACCATTCTTTTAAACATTGTATCTGGCATTGGAATCATTGGATTAACAGGACTTTTCCTTTTTGCTATTCCATTAGGTTGCCAATAATTTCTAAAACTTGATGTACACCATTCAATTTCATTCTTCAACCAAATTGCCTTTGATCCAAAACTTGTTGCTTGAATGAGTAAAAACTTATAAATTGTATCAATATTAGCTGGTTGTTTGTATAATTCTTTTATGTATGATTGAATTAAAAATTTATCTTCTGGAACTGAGTCTATGTATTCCTTAAATTTATCAATGTCAAAATTTCCATCACCAACAGCTTTCCAAAACATTCCCCAAACACTTATATCCAACATCGTTATGTTTTTGGGTTTAATTCCTCTATTCACTAATTCAATGGTTATTGCTCCAGTCCCACAACATAAATCGTAAAATCTTGTACTTTCATTTATTTCATTTTCATTAAAGATAATATTTACAATATCCTTCGCAAGTCTTTGCTTCCCACCTTGATATGCACATGGTATTTCAAGTTTCGTATTCATTTAATCTCCCCTAATATGTATATATTTATTTATGATGCATAATTGTTTTAACACCAATGAGTAAAACTAATAAGACTAGGACTTGTGGTTGAAATTTTACTTATTTTCCTTTCAACATCTTTTCGAATATAGAATAAATCACTTGCGAAATGTTGCACCTTTGGTGACATTCCTTCATATTCATCACCTTCATTTATCAATTCACCAAGAAAACAATATTCTCCACTCATACTATCAAAAACGAATGATAATTTTTTGTTATCCGCAAACTCTTCCATTTCTTCAAAATAGATATCCAATTCATCGGCATTCATTTGTTTTACCTTTCGTGTCAGGTCAATACCAACCATTACATAATGTTTTTGATTTACACTCATTAATTTCCCCTCCTTATATATTAAAATCGGAATTTTAAATTAAAAATTGCAAAACTATAAAACCAACAATTCCTATAGTCATTAACACAAGTTGACTAGCGTAAATAGTATTTTTATATCTGCTCTTAATTACAATATCTAGCCCATATAATATAGCCAAGAATAAAAAGATTATTTTTAGAATTAACATTTGCCTTCCCTCCCCACCTGTCATTTTAACCCTCCTATAAAGATCATATTTCACTAGATACCCCAATCATCAATTTCATCTTCCTCATTGTAATTATTCCATTTCTCATACTCCTCTTCAGGAACTTCTCTAATCATTGTACATTTCTTAGCTGTAATATGAGGTCCTGCATCAATAAAATCTTCAGGTTTAATACTTGCTTCGATTAATACTTTTTCTCTTTCATTCTTATATGTAGAACTGTCAATGTCATATTTTTCATTAAAGTACAGTTGACCCCCACCATAACTACCTTTATTTGTATTTGCTTCTACTTCTTGACCAATTATGTATTCAAAATTATTATCATAGAAACTGAAATATCTGTCCCCATCTTTTTTAACAAATTTATAAAATTTATTTTCCTTAAAGAATTGATCCACTTCTAACATCTCAAAGTATTCCGGTTTTTTATCTATTTGTTGTAACAGCCCATCATAGCCAATTCTAAATAACTTATTATTTACATCTAATATTTTCTTAGGCTTCTTTGCAATTGTATCTAAAATGTCATCAAGCTTATTAAATTGAATTGACACTGGTTCTTTAAAATAATCTTCATCTAATGCAATATTTGCAATTTTATCAATAGCATCTTGTAAGCTAAATTCATCATCAGCAATATCTTCAAATAATTTGTCGTAATTTACACCATATAAACCACCTAATTGCTCTTTTAATTCGCCATATGTATTAATATCTAAATTCATACATGTTAATATAATTCTGATAAACTCAGGTTTAGAAATTGTGAATCCTTTCTTTTCATACTTTTGAACACGTAATAATGAAACAATCGGAAAAGCTGTATCACTGTTGAATTTTAAAATACGTTGCGAGTTATGTTTGAGGAAATCTGGATGTAGGACAAACTGTTCTTTATTGAAATCAAAACAACCCATACAAGTTGTAAAATCAAATGTATTAAATATTTCTTCTGGACTATTAAAATAGTTAAAATGGATTGCTTGAAGATTTACGTCACCGTACATTAATTGAGTTGCCTTCTTAGTATGTGAAACAACATACCTTCCATCATGCCAGATATCACTTAGAAACTTTAATACTGATTCTTCATTACGAAAATAAACGTCAACATCATTAATTTCTTTATTGGAAAATAAACTTGTAATTGTTCCACCAGCAATAAATGCTTTATTTCGTTTTAAATCATCAACTAATTCCTTGCCTAAATATGCATATAACTTTTTCTTTTCAAACTCAGTATTAATATAATTATTTTTAAATTCTTCAATTCCTTTTTCAATTTCCTTTTGTAATAGTTCGTTAATTTGATTATTTATCATTTTCTTCCTCCTCATATTCCATAAATTTTTCAATCTCTTGTTCTGTAAAACCTTCATTTGGATATGAGCAATACTTTTTTAAATCACCCATATAAGCAATTTGATCCTGCTCTCCTTCATCAAATATAATCATAATTGGTTCTTTTGTGCTGTCATACCAATTTTCACCTATTTTTATCCTCACGTCAATACCTCACTATTAATATATTTCCCTTTAAAATGTTACTTGATTTTACTTCTTTCATATTCCTCATTTAAAATATACACCTGTTCTTTGATTGCGATTAATTCATTTATTAGCTTATCTAAATCTTCATCATCTAATGTCTGTGGATTTAATTCAGTTAATTTTAAAGCATAATAGCTTTTCTTTGACCAGTTACCAATTATTTGACCTTTTACTATTTCACCTTTTACCTTAATTTCTTTTGTAAACATTGTTTTCACTCCTTTAAAATGTCAGATTTATTTGGTGACTTAAATTCTATCCTCGTCAGCTAATACTTGCTTAACAATTTGAGGCAACATTCTACCAATCTTAGACTTAACTACTTTCAATAATTCGTCTAATTCCTCTTTAATTACATCATCAAACACTCTTGTTCCAGTATTTTTAAGAATCGTTCCCATATCTTCAATAGCATAATCCTCTTCGAGAATGCCTTCATCAACTAATTTATGTATAATTTTAGATACCCTAGCCTTATTAACAGTTGAATTAACAAACTCCTGTAATTGATCAGCAGGCTGTTTTACAGTATGTTTTTTAATTTGTGCCTTTTCTGCGAATGCATCAGATACAAACTTAGTGAATAACTGGTTTCCGTGTTTATCTTCATAGTTTACATTCTTAACAACTACACCTTCCCCAACTTCTCCTAACATTGATTTACCTACAAATGATTGAATATGTTCAATTGATTGAAATGCTCCTTCATAGAATACTGGTACAAGATTTAAATTTAAGTCTTTTGCTACTCCTTTAACTAAACCAAAAGGAATATATCTAGCTGTTTCTTCATCATAGATATCAAAAAGATAAAATTTGTTTTCATTCTCACCATATGACAATTTATGTTTAACAAGCCACTCCCCGAAGTAAATACAATCCTCAACTAAATCTTCTGCTTTAACGTTCTCTTGTACCCAATTATAGAACCCTCTAAGTGTATTGTGTTCGTCTAGATGCGTATTACGTGAAAAACATATTACTCTATCTCCTTCACGTTTAAAACTTGCGTTAGCACCGTCTAATTTCTCCTGAATAACAATCTGAGGATTACCTTCCAAAGTTGATTGTGTGAAAGTTTTTCCATGTCTTACTACGTCCATATATTTTTTCATTTAATTCTCTCCCTTTTTATTAATTTATTTTTGTTAAAATGGATGTTTTATTAGAATTTAAATCAATATGTAGTATGTAAAATATGTATCAAATACTATATGTAGTTAATTATTAGTATAATTATTTTTAGTAATTTATCCAAACAAACTCTTTTCCTTTTTCCTTCTCTTCATCAATTGTTTTTATACTTCTTTTCGCAAATTCCCCAAGATTAACCTTTTTCCATCCATGCTCAATCAACTCATTATATATTTCATGGTCATATCCCGAAAGAATACATTTACCTTTTAGATTCAATAATATTTTAACTAATTCAGTATGTCTTTCATTTTCTAACTCATGTTCATATGTATAAGTCATTTTTCTTGTTTCATGTATATAAGGTGGATCAAGATAAAACAAAGTGTCAGGTGAGTCATATTTCTTTAGTAATTCTTTAAAATCAACATTCTCAACTTGTAACATCTTCATACGTTCAACAGCTAACGGTAAGTTATTTTCAATATGCCCTAACCATTGACTTACTGATTGTGCCATACCTCTTCTTGATTTTGATTTAGTTGGTTTCCAAGATTGCATACTAGTACTAAAACTTTGCATCACCGTTACATACCATTTCCTAACCTTTTCAATCTCGTCTGTTTCTTGTCTCCAAGTGTCTCTACAATTATAAAACTCTTCTCTACTAAATGGTGTTAAATGAATCTTATCAATTAATTTTTTAGACTTAATATCATCTCTTAAAATACTAAAAAATGAAACTAGTCCTGAATCGATATCATTATAAATTTCAATTTCACTAGGTTGTTTTGAGAATGTAAGTTGCCCACTTCCGCCAAAAACTTCAACAAATACTTTGTGCTCTGGAAAGATTTCGATAATTTTATTTGCCATATAATATTTTCCCCCAAACCAATTTATTGGACTTTTTAATACTGCCATTTGTAATTCCCCTTTATAAATTTATTTTCATTTAAAAGAAACTTTTTATCCTATTTTCCTTCTTCTTTTATATAGTAAAACTTACCGTAGATATACTCTGCCGAACCATCTTTTGATTTAATAATTAATATTTTCTTGTAGGAATGCATGATATAAACATTGAAAATTAAACCGATAAGTAAATCAATTCCTCTCCTTTTAAAACATTCTTTTTAACTTAAATTAAATTTATATCCTGTTTCCTGTAAAGCATTTAATACAAATAAATACTGTTCCTCTGTCATTGGTTTACCGTCAAATTTTACTGATTCTGTTCTTCCTCTGTTTTTATACCATGTTAGAAAGGCAACATGTTCAAAGTCATAATCATCCAATTGTAATTTTTCATCTTTTTCAAACAAACCTACAAATGTGATAGTTACATAGTTTTGATCATCGTACCATGTGTGAGTAATAATTATATCACCCCAAAAGTGAACAGAATTATATGTAAAATCAATGTCCATAGCTAATGTCCCAATCCGAACTTTTCCATTGTAATCTGAGAAATATTGTCTTATAATACCATCTCCACCGTTCCAATTGTCAGGATTAAAAACACCGTCTACAAACATTGGTTGAGCCTGACTCCCATAAAACTCTTTTTGTTGTGTTTTTCTTAATTGTATAAGCGTATCTTTAGTAATTTGCTTCATTATTTACATCACCTTAAAATATTAAATTAATCAATCATCAAATTATTCCTAATATTCCACTTGAAACCAATCCAACCATCAAACGTAGCACGTTTCGTTCTAACGAGTAATATAACCATACTTTACATCCTTTATTTATATAATTCAGTTTCATTTTGCATTTTGTGATATACAGATGCTTGACCGTTTCCCCATCCAATTGCATAACATATCAGACAAATTATTGCTAAAATACCTAGCTTAATTAATTTACCAGTGAGACTTTTCTTTCGAGATGTTCTATTGTATCTCATTCTAATTCATCCATTCCTTTATTTGCTAATGTATCAGCTAGTTCATTTAATTCTACTCCATCATGTCCCTTAACTTTAATGAATTCTACAGATGATTGCTTATTCCTTAAATCGTTTAATTTGATCCACAATTCCTTATTTTCAACTGGTTTCTTATTCGATTTCTTCCAGTTATTTTTAATCCATCCATGAATCCATTCGTTCATTCCGTTAATTACATAAGCACTGTCTATGTACATTTGAATAGGAATATTAGTTGTTTTGATTGCTTCTAATGCTTTGATTGCGGCAGTTAATTCCATAATGTTATTTGTAGTGTTTTTCTCACCGCCATACATTTCTTTTACTTTATCTTTATATTTAAATACTACTCCCCAACCACCAATATTTTCAGTATTCTGATTACCTCTACAACCACCATCACAGTAAATAATTACTTTCTCTATAGTTTCTCCTCCTAAAATCCTGTTAAAGATTCACTTTTATATGTTTTCATTTACTTGCTTGTATGTAAGTCCATATCTGGAATGATTTCTTCTGGTCTAAATAATACTTTGTAATGATAAGCATCTTCATATTTAGCATCCGTTTGCTCTACAAAATAACTTACGTTATCACTCAACCCTAGGTAATGTTTCTTGTATTTACCTTTTCCAACTTTACAAGTTACAGTTAGCTTAGTTGTACTATTAGCATTAAGAGAGCAAATACCTTCAATGGTAAGTAAGTATTTATCAGTTATACCATTAAAGAATACTACTCTTCTCTGTACTTGAAAAGAATCTGCTGACTTTGACAAGTTATCTGAAACCGTATCAGCTTCTGTTGTACAACCTGTTAAAGCTGTTTCCATTATTCAATTTCTTCTGTTTTGCTCATTTGTGTTTGTAATAGCTCTCTCATATAATCCTTTTGTAATTTTTCTAAAGGTTTATCCATTAACTCATTTCTTCGTTCCTCTACATACTCTGGAGGAGCGGAAACAAACTTTTTCATGCCATTAAAAAGCAATCGTTCATTCACGTCAAATTCAATTACTATTGGTGTTTTTGTTGAATCATAAATAACTCCACTGACTAACACTCTCATTGATAATCCTCCTCAATACTTTTAATATAATTTTCATCGTTGCCGGTCATTTCTTCAAATACCTCATCCAGTAGCTCTTGGAACGCAGTTAAACCAGCTTCACTATCAGACGTGTGGTTTTTTAGATAATCAACAACACCTTGGGCGAACTTTCTTTTGTATTTAACTTCGTAGACTTCTTGGTTATCCTCTTTAAAGTTGAATGCATCCACTAATAAATCAACTGGTAGTTTAATCACAACGTTGTTACCGCTTAGTTTCACTTCCATAGCATTTTCATCTCCTAATCAATTGGATTGTTGTCTTTATCTAACTGAAAGAACACATCTTCCGATAAACTGTATTGAACTTCTGCTGAATTACCTCCTGTCATTTCACCATCATCGTAGTTGTAATACTTTCCCCTAAATAAAACGATTTTATTATTAATGTTAGACATATCTATTTTTGTTGCTATGATAAAACCATTTTCATTTTCTAAATGTAACAACTGTGGATTTTCTAACTTCTGATACTCTGACATAATTTACACCTCCACCTTCTTAGTTCAAGAAACCAACTGGTACTCTAAAATTCTGCTAATCTATTTATCACCCTGAAAATTCAATATCCCCCCTTTTCTTATTTATTTAAAACACAAATTTTAATGTACAAATAAATCTAATATTAATTAATATTTTGGAATGGTAAAAATATTATTTCTAATGTATCTTCAAATGCATCTTTCATTGAATTTGCATAAATAATAGAGATTATGAATATCAATGGAGAACAAACCATAAACAATAATAAAAATATAATCTTAATAAAAAATTGAAATAATTTAAACATTATATTTCACCTTCTTCTTCTTGAATTTGATGTATTAAAGTCCATTTAGCGGCAATTATTTTATCTTGCAAAAAATCAAGATCACCTAAAGCAAGCCTCTTATTTCCTTCATATAAATGGTCTAATGCACGTTGGCAGCTATCTATAGCATTTATAATTTTCTGTTCAGCCAAGTCCATTTCTTATCACGCTCCTTAAAATATTTAACTACTATTATATTAATTTATTTTTTATTAAAAAGCAAGTAAAATTTATTTTAATATTGAGTTTTATTCCAAAAGAAAACACTCACCAGATGTAGTTTTATAAGCAAATCTAAGGTGAATGTTAAGTAAGTAAAATATAAACTAGTCTATTATTTTTATTAATCATGTTGTCAAAAGTATATTTTTGTATAAAACTTGTCACAAATTATTTTTATTTTTAGAAATTCATGGTATTATATTTTAGACAGTTACTCGGCAAGTTACTGTTCTATACTGTAATGTGGTCATCAAGTGTTCAGCTTGGTGACTTTTTATTTTATTTTTCATCATATTCGAAGTATTCCCAACACATTTCTAACACTTCCAGCACATCCATTTTATGTAGATCACCATTTGATAGAGTAATTTCTAATTTTGCACCTACCATATTATCTTTATGGAAATGTTTTAATATCTCTTCCTCTCCCATTTCAGTATCTTTAGCTAAATATAATTTAATTATCCCTTGTGCATGATTCATTAATATCTTACCCCCACGATTATATATATTTTTATTTATAAATATTAGGAAAATTTTATTTCATTTTATAATTCATCTCCATCATAATAAGAATATATGTTCGTATTCTTATTATAAATCAAAAGCTATCATATTACAAGCATTTAAATAGAAAATATTTCTTATATTACCAGGTATACACTTTAATAAAATCATACAAATATTATATAAAATTTTATTAAAGTATTTTTGTTAGTCAATATCGTCAATGCTTTCGCTCAGATATTTACTCTAACTGGATGCAACCCTACATCCTCTATCCCATTTGCAAAAGCATTTGGGAATACTTTTCTTAGAATATTATAAGCCCCATTTACATCAGCATTAATCAATTTCTTTGTTGAACCTATAAACAATCCTCTTTTAATTCTTTTACCTTTATATTCTTTATGCTTTTTAATTTCTTCATTATCTAAAAAACTACATTTACTTGTATAAGATTCCTCATTGATTATTACTTGTATGCCTACGTTTTCAGCTTTATATTTAAGTTGATCAATATACATTTGATGTGGAATCCCAACAAATGATTGGTTAACGTTTTTACTCATTTGACTATTTCGTTTCCAATCTTTATTATTCCCGACAATAATTGTATTACACTTTAATCTACATCATATAAATTTTACTACTCTAAATTATTTTTGTCATTGTCTAATAATGTCGAAATAAGCAATAATCATGTCGAATATAAAAATAATTTATCGAAAACATGTGACTAAAGTCACTGAATTTTTATAAATATTGTTGACATATTTATTTTTATATTCCATATGACTATTATTTATATAATTACATTTGATTATGTAGTCAATACCCACGCAATACATGGATATTGAATTATTATTTTATCTAATTTTTATTTCTAAATTGATATTATAAAGTTCTTTGATGTTTTCTGGATTAATAAATTCCTTCATTAAGAAAGTATTGTAATATTCATATTTACCATCAATTGTTGTTATTTTACTATAATCATACTTATTACCAACAACCTCAAATTGTTTATATCCTAATTCACCGTTCATGATATATTGCTGTACAGATTCATAAATCATACCAGATTGTTTTATACTTTGAGGAGTTAAATAATGTAATTCAAGAAGTTCTTTTAAAATATGAATTCTCCTATAAATTAAATTATGTCCAACTGGTTTATTTGGTTCTCCTCTTGGAGATTTTACTATCTTGAATACATAAGGACTTTCTAAAAGTTCTTTTTCATTAAATTCTTTTGTAACCTGGTTGTAATTATAATATGTTTTTTCATTATTGGTCTTTTCTAGGTAATATAATGTCTTTTTATCAACAGGAACATGGTAATCACGCTCTTTTACATATATGGTATGATTATCAAAGTTTATGTCTGTATATTTTAAATCTCTAAGTTGACTAAATTCTTCCCCAATAATACCATTCCACATAAGCATCATTAATGCTTTATCTTGATAATTCATTATTATTTTATCTTCTAAAAGATTAATGAATTCATTATAACTAAAATGTATCTTTTTTGTTTTGTCAATGAATTGATCTGCCCAATCTACATCAATTGTTTTTAATGGATTAATATTTGATTTCCTATAACCATTTTCAGTACACCAGGTTAGGTAATTTGAAATAAATCTCATGTTTGCTCTAGCTGCGTTTGATGTACTAGGATTTGTATTCTCGATACATTTACCCAATTGCGTTAAATTCATATCAAACATATCTTTTTCTAAAGTATTTTCAATCAAATAAGTTTTTCTAAATACATTTCTTATAGTTTCTTGAGTAGGCTCATTATTATAAGTTGATAAGAATTTTTCCTTCAATTCCTCATTGTATAATTCTTTCATATTAATCACCCTATACATTATTTTTAGTTTTTTTACTTCTTCTTAATTTCTATATCATTAAAAAATTGTTTAATTTGTTTTCTCACTTTAGGAGTTCTTTCTAAATTTCCATTTTTGTCTAATATTCCTTTTGATTTCCAATATTCTTTACTAAAATCAATATCTTTAATATATTCTCTTACTTCTTTTGCTGGAATCTTTGCTTCAAACATCTTTCTTGCCAATACGACATACCCAACAAACATATTAGAGTCATTAATAAGTGAATTTGCTCTCGTTTCTTCAATTTTGTTGATAAATTCATTTGGATACGAACCAATAAGATGATCAAAATAAGATACTAAAAAGTCTCCAACATTCATTGCATCTATTTTCGTTTCTAACTTAAATTCTTCATCAATAGTATCTGCTAATACCTTATAGGTAGTTAACTCACGATTTAGTGAATGAATCCTATTTGTATGAGAAATACGTCCTTTTAATTCTGATTCTTCTCTAATTTGTTGCATTACGTTATCACTAAGTCTTTTCGCTTCAAGTTCGGCAATTCTTGTTTTAGATATAGCATTTGCTTTACTAATCTGTGCCATGTACTGTTGCGCTTTTTTAGTATTATAATTAGTTAGAAGAACCGCAAAGTTAAAATCTAACTCTGGATCAATTTGTAATGCATTTCTACTTGCTGTTATGCGGTGGAAACCATCCGTTATACTTACTCGTGTTCCCTTTGTTATAGTTAATTCTAAATTCTTACTATTATATATAATTTCTTCTCCAGAAGCATCATCAGTACTACGTGTCTCACAGTTAAAAACAAGAACAGTTGGTACTAGTGTTCCTTGTAATAAATGTTCTGTAATCTCTTTAACGCTATTTTTATTCAAAGTAGGTTCAATAATAATTTTATCTTTTCTCTTTACAAATTTAGCTTCACGTTGCGTTTCAAAATTATAATAAATTAAATTATTATTTAATAACTTTGTTATAGTCTTAATACTCATTGTTACCATATACGCATTATTTCCTACCACTGTTGCATTACTAAATGTTAATGGAAAATTAATTTCTTCTTGATTATTAAGCAATCCATTAAACCTTCTAGCTTCTTTAAATTCATTCTCCGTAAAATAATTGATCGGATTTATTTCTTCAACATCACTCTTAGAGTATATCTGCTCACTGAATAAAAGTAATTCACGAATATCTAATTCAGGTAATTTACTCTCAGGATCATTTAGCCATCCTTGAACATCAATAATATTGTAATTAGATGCCAGATGCTTTTTTATGTCATTCACTTTTCTTTTTTGCGTTTTTAAATTTGACGTTTGAATAACTTCAATTAAACTCTGTTCTAATTCCTTTCTTTCTTTTAACATATAATATCCACCTCTCTATCAAGTATAAATATATTTATACTCAAATTCATTTTATTAGTTTTAGTTATATTTGTAAACAATAATATTCGTTTTATTTGCGTTATTTATTTCTTAATATTTCTTGAATTTTCATATTTAAAATTAAAATATTATCCTTTTTCATCATACTAATTGCTTCAACAAGTGTTTTTAAATCAACATTCTTATATAATTCCATATCAATTTTACCTGCTGATGAAACTGCCCCTATTTGACCGTAATCTTGATCTTCGATGTAAATCTGAGTCGTTGTGATTGATTTATGTCCTGCGGCACGTTTAGCTTCCATAATATCATTAGTCAAACGAAATCTGAAAGTTACACCAGTTTTACGTATGGAATGCCAGACGATTCTTCTCTCCTTTGGTATATTAAATGCTTTTCTATATCTGATCATCATATTATCAAGTGAATCACTACTAATATTAAATACATATTGACTATTTTCTTTTTTTATTGTTAATAATTCATTATAAAATTCTTTTGATATTAACTGTCTAAATTCACTATTTCCTTTATCAATTCCTTTAACTTCGTAACCATCTTCCTTTTCTGTGAAATCTGTCCATTTAAGTCTGAGAAGTGCTGATTTCCTAATACAAGTATCTAAACTAAATAGAACTGCTAAACGTTTAATTTCACCTTTTTCTCTTTCAGTTAAACACCATTCTGCCATCTCAAAACATTCTTCGATACTTAATGCTCCGTAATGTGATTCCTTAACTTTTTCCGAAGTAACTAATGATAAAAACGAAACATCTTTAATTAATGGTTCTCCATCTATCTTTCGCTTCGCCATTCCTCTAGCGAATGATTTTATTGCTGCAAGTTTCCTATTTATCGACTTGTTCTTATAAGTATATTTTCCATCTTCATTTCTCATATCGCATAATTCTTGTTTAAAGTATTCCAAGTCATCAAGTGTTAATTGTAAATCATCTAAACTCAAGTATTCTAATTCTGACCCTTTTTCTTTCATCTTAACTATTCTAAAAAAAAGTCTTACATCTGATTCATATGCTAATTGTGTTTTTGATTGCTGATTATCATAATAATCTTCATAATCCCTGTTATTTCTATTCAATTCTTTAAAATAACTATTAATATGTTCAAGTATCCGTACATTTTCCAACTTTTCTAATTTATGAGCATTTGCATTCATTTTAACTAACCCTTTCCATATTAATTTTTAAATTTCGCTCTAATATTAATTTAATTTCATTAATATCATTAAGAAGTTTTCTCTGTTCAAAATCATTCATATGTTTAATATTTCTGCGAACCCATCCAAGTATATCTACTAGCATCATGTTTTTCATCCCCCAATTTTCATTATTATTAGTATATACATTTTGTTTAATCGTTAAACATTATTTATATATTTTTTCTTAACTACAGTATATCATTGTATAAATAAAATGTAAATGTATATAATCAAAATATTTCCATAAAAAAAGAGATATTTTTGAAAAATATCTCCCATAAAATCAGTTTTTTATTTCGATTTTATCCATTTAATAAATTCTTTTCTGTAGCAAAAATATTCAAAAAAGTTGTGAGTTGCTTTTATTCGTTTGTAAATAAAATTAAGTCCAATTGACCATAACCAAACAACTGTTAATAAAACTGCTAAAATCCCCAAACTATACACTGCATAAAATACAATACTATTTATTAATTCGTCATAATTCAATTTCCTGGATAATTAACTTTAAGGGTGAAATAGGGCATTTAAACCCTATTTATTTTTTCCTTCCAAAATATTACTTAATGTGAGAAGGTCTACCCCAAACCCCTCAATAATAGAACTTCTATCTTCAACCTCAATACCTTGATAATTATTAAAACCACCATAAAGCGTATGGTCGAATGTATGAAAATTCATCTTCTTATCAAACTTAGGTTTCTTTGTAGCATTAGTTCCATATAATATTTTGGCTCTTAATACTTCAAAGGAATATCCTTTACCTGCTTTTTCAATAGACTTAATGATATTATTTACACTTTCTGTATAAGCATTAGTATAAGGCTTAATAAAGTAGTTGAATATCTCTTGCTTACAGTTATTAAATGTCTTTTGTATTTCTTTAAACTCTGCAAAACTATCTGGTATAGACTTTTCCCATTCATAGAAACGCTGAAATGCTTCATATCGGTCTTGTGATAGGTTATATACATCTCTCATAGTTTCTTTAAGCCAATATGCTTGTTCTAACTCTGGGAAATGTCTAAACCACATATCACGCTTTTCTATTTCAGCAGGTTGTAAATCTTCCTTATTCTTTAGTAATACCCATCTATCGTAAGTTATAAGTCTTTGGTCATTCTTAGGTAGTGACTTCTTAACCTGTATTCTTATAGCGTCTAATGCTCTAATAGTGTATTGGACAACATGGAATTTATCTATTACAACAAATGCTTCTGGTATGAGTTCATTTACAGCATACTTATAACCACTCCACATATCCATAGTAACTACTTCAATATCTTTGTATCCATCCATAGTTTGTATGAAATTTTTTACTGTACGCTTTAGAACGTTCAATCTCTTCTTTTAATGCTTCACCCTTTAATTCTTCATCGCTTAATCTTTCTAATTGAGCGAATAAGTGATTATTTAAGTCGCCCAAGGTATTTTTCATGAAATTCCCTCCAATCCTTTACTGCGCATCATGGGTCGGAATGTGTAGCAAACTTGTCGCACGCAAGCGTTCTATCACATACTTTGTAGTATCCACTGTTCTTGTTTGTACACTTCAACACACTGTTGTTAAGAGGTATGGCAAACGTGCAATTACCACATTTATTGTCCACCTTAATCCGTTCTCCTTTCTGTCACAACATTTATCTACTGTGTAATACATCTGTCTTTATTATTTATCTCTTTAGTCATCCCAGAAAAATGAACATTCATTTTTGCTAATTCTGTAAATAAAATATATAGTAATTCTTGGTGACTAATTGAATCATTATGCACTGTTAAGTTACCTTCAATCTTGTACACTTTCATATCATTCACCCTTATAATTTGATAGTAATTCCATATAGCCCTTGATCATTGCTTTTCTGATATCATATGTATTAGTTTGTTTAGGCTGCGACTGGTACGACATTGCATCTGTCATAGATGAGTTACTTGCCATTTTTAGACCATAATAATATTGATATTGTTTTGTATGTTTGTATTTTTGCATAGATGCAATGTTCATTATATTCACCTCTTTATATTTATTTATCCATCCTTAATAATCATAACACACTCCACCTTTACATTCAATTAATTTTCATTAATTTCGCATTTTTCAATTACCGGCAAATTATGCGATAAAAGTTCTTGCCATGATAGCTGAATAAATGATTAAGTTATCAACAAACTCAATTTCTAACGTATCACCGAATTCTTTCTTTAAATCATAGTAAATCTTCCTACGTTCCTTTCTTGATTTATATGGGATACATCCGTTAATTTTGACCATTTATTTTTCTCTCCTTTTTATAAATTATCCCTATTACATTATTGCAATAGGGAATGGCTTCTATCATCTGTTTGTGTAAAATCAATTTCCTTGATATACAAATTATTAGCCTTTTTCTCAACACTGTACCATTTGAAGTTATCAATTGCAGCTAAATCACTAAGTTCTTTGCCATTGAAGTACAAAGAATAAGTTTCTTTTGATTTGATGATATTATCAATTAATTTTATTCCTCTAATGTTTTGTTTTTCAGTTTTCATTATTTTGTTACTCCATCCTACTTATTCTTTTAAAACTGTTATTTTAAGCCTTATACATTATTACAGTTTCAACAATTAATTTTACATCTGCAAAAGTATCAAATTGTTCAATCACTTTATCATATCTTTCCAATGCTAATTCAAACATTTCATAACTATCAACATATGTTTGACTTGGATTTGTGGCACTACTATATGTTACTTTATATTTACTTTTCATTATCATTTCCCCCTTTGATTTATCGAATAAAAGAGTGCTTTTAATGCATATAAAAATCAAATCATATATAAACACATTCTGGATTTTTATTGTTTTTATTTTCTATTTTACCAATTCTAATTACTGAAATTTTTCCATTTATCCATTGGGCTTCTTAATAAATATAACGATTCTTTATTCAGAAATCAATAAAGATATTGCAGAAACTTCCCCATTAATCCATTATCTACTTCAATAGCATCAGTGATTATCCCAATTGCTTTAGAATCAAAAGCATTATAAGTAACTCTATCCAACACTGGCTCATTTATGTATGAATTAATTTCCCCTTGTTTTGGTATTACTGTTTTTAATTTGATCATATGATTGTGAATAACTGTTCACTTTTACCATATCTGCGAACGTACCAATCCATCCACACTTTTTACATTTGCATTCTTCATTCAAATGATGTTCACTATAATTGCCATATATTTTTCCTGTAGGAATCATCGTATAATCTGACCATGACTCACATTTCGGACATACATAATGGGTATTTAACTTTCATGGTGAAATTGGAAGGTAAATTCATTAGAATCTACCCTCTTCCAAAATCTTACTAAGTGTGGTTAAGTCTACTCCACAGTTCAAATCATTAGGTTCATCTGCATAGAGAGTGATAGGTTGCATTGTATCAAAGCGACCGCCCCAAAGTTTATCGAACTTCTTAAATTGCATATCTTCTGTGTACTTTGGTTTCTTGATTGTTGCTTCTGTTCCGTATAAAACCTTTGCTCTTAACACGTCAAATGAGTACCCCTTTCCTTCCTTTTCAACCGCTTTAATAATGTTATTAACACTCTCTGTATAAGCGTTGGTGTAAGGTTTATCAAAGTAGTTGAAAATCTCTGTTTTGTTGTTGTTAAATGTCTTGCGAATTTCTTTAAACTCTTTCATGTCAGTAGGTATATCCTTTTCCCACTTATCAAAGCGTTCTAAGGCTTCCTGTTTGTTTTTAGACTCTCTGTAAATGTCTCTGATTCCTTCCTTTAGCCAGTAAGCCTTTTTTAGCTGTGGGAACTGTTCAAACCACTCGTTACGCTTCAATATCTCTTTGAACTCTAAGTCCTCTTTATTCTTCAAGAGAACCCATCTATCGTAAGTTAGTAAGCGTTGGTCTTTCTTTGGAAGAGACTTCTTAACTTGAATACGAATCGCATCTAATGCTCTGATTGCATATTGGACTACATGGAACTTATCCGTAACAATAAAGCAGTCAGGTATCAGTTCTTGGATAGCGTATTTGTAGCCTGAATACATATCAATGGTTGCTACTTCAATGTTCTTATAGCCTTCCATACGTTGGATTGTCTCTTTAACAGTGCGTTTGGTATTGTCCTTTGTAATTTCCAATAGCTTGAAGTTCTCGGTGTCAGTGAACACTCCACGCATTGTCTTATTAAGATGGGCTTCATCTATCCCCAAGACTCTTGGTGCTACAAGATAACGGTCACGTTCCATATCCTCTACATACTCTTCAAAGTACCGTCTAACTGATGTATGAGAGATACCGTATTCGTCAGCAATATTAGTAAATGGCTTCTTTAGGGCTAACTTCTTCATATGCTCTTTAAGACGCTTAGTGACCTTATCATTACGGTCTACACTATCCAGAAGCTCATAGAATGTACCGTCACAGAAAGGGCATTTCCACCGTCTATGGCGTATCACAATCCTTACAGCCTTACCATGCATGGATATATCTGATACGGTGCGTTCCTTAACTTGATGCCTTTTAAACTCTACATCTGGATTGGTATATTCTGATTTGATTTCACCACAGTTAGTACAAATAAATGGTGGTTCAATTTTTTCTACAGTAAAGCGATAAAAGTGTTCGTTTTGTTCTTTTAGTAATACTTCAAATTCTGGTAAGTTTAACATTGTCCTTTTCACCTCGAAAGTTGTCTATTAAGATATAAAACTATTGTACAACTTTCGAGGTGATTAGTGAACTTTCAGTGTGATTTATTTAGTGTGAGTACCTTCTACACCTCGTTTTTCCCTACCCATAGTGCGCTTTCTAAGCCATAGTAACGCCTCTTCTAACTTGGTTATTGCCATTGAATTCTCTCTGCAACGAAACTCGGATTGGTTAAAATGTTCTAATCGACAGATAATCATAGCAATTAAATCCTCGTTCATAACGCCATTAACACCATGCTCTTTGATTGCACCCTCTTGAAAATGGATTCTTTGAATTGCAACAGGAAGTTGACCTTTCCCATCTAATCTGTCTTTATCAGCTACTACATCGAATGTGTGCGGTGCATTAAATTTAAAATCCTTTTCGTGATAAACTTTCGTATATTTCTCCGTTAATAAGTCGTGTTCTAATTTTTTAAAGTCCATTACTCATGCCTCCAATTATTTGTTTGTTTTTACAGTTAAAACAGCAGGATTAACTACTCCGTCACCTTCGTACTCATACTCTTTGTTATGCCATTTTCTTAATTCTTCACCATGCAACCAACATTGAGAAAGGATACTTACAGAAGCCCCATACATAAATCCAGTAATACCTTCTGTATCTGCTTCATGAGATGTTCTATCTGCTATATCTTTAACTTTTGCACCACTATCAATTTCCGATTCCATCAAATCAGCCCATTTTTCAGCGTATCTAAAACAAGCTAAACTATAATCATCTTTTTGTTTCGCCTTCCAATCCTCGTATGTTTTAGCATCTTTAACTTTCATTATTCATTTTCTCCTAAAATTTATTTACTGCATAATTTCTGTCAATTCTTCACCTTGAAGTTTCAAGAATATAAGTGGTACTATAAAATTCTGTTAATCTATTTTTCACTCTGAAAGTTCAATATCCTACATAATAAGTAATCAAAAAAATCACCACCTCAGTTAAATTACCAATTTTACCATTTCTTTTCAGATAATTCTTTAAATAAATCTAAAATAACTCCTCTTGTTTGATATTCACATTCTGACAACCAATAAATTATTCTTATTTCTTGATCTGTTAATGCTCTTTCTAAGCCTTTTACTAATACATTAACCATTTCCTTTTTTGTTTCTTCAGGTTCAATGAATTGATACTGTTTCGTCATTGTTAATCACCTATCCCTATTATTCAATAACTTCAATACTGATTTTTTTGTTTCAATCAATACTTCTAACTCGTATTCATCCAATTTTCTGCCTGAATTTAATATTTCATTAATCATCTTTACAATATGATTCAACGTTTCATGGACTGTAGATTCCATAATCATCACATCCGTTATTTTTTTATTTTATTGTATTAATTTAATTATCATTAACGAATCGATCAATTTTTTCACTTGTTATTCCCATACATTTAAATGTAAATCCAACAGTACAAACAAGGCTACTAATTATTATAAACGTAGCAATATAACCCATTTAACTCAACTCCATTTTATTTAATATTAATATACTTTCATTTACTTATTAAAAAAATCCAATCATAACATCTTGATCAAAGTTGCATTTTATCATAAAATAAAATGAAACATTATTCAGATTCCCTCTCCCATACCAAGTCTTGATTTCTATTAGTACGTACAATTTGATATACATTATGATTTTTATTTGCTATCCTGATTAATTCATCCAGATCATTGTGACTCCATTCTAATTCTTTACCTGATAAATAGATAAATTTATACATTTTACTAAACCCCTCCACAATACAATATTAATTAATACTTTCATTATAATAACATCATTATAATATATAAATAGTTGTAACCTATTCATTTAAGTAAAGTATATACCATCATGGAAGAAATTACAACTATTTATTATATATTATTTATATAATTACTTTTAATTATTTACTGTTTCAAGACATCAATTTCTCGTTCATAATGTGTTATGATCCGTTGCATCTTCGGATTCATCATCCTTGCGGAATGGCTTTTTTGGCATCCCCATAAACCTCAAGAGCTATATTTTTATTAGTAATTCCATATTCACTTGTACCAATAGGAAACTCGTCATCATCATCTTTAATTTCTACTTTTCTATCAAGTAGTTGGAACACTTCTCCAAAAATTGCTGGTGCATTTCCACGGTTAATCTCTTCAATTATTAGAATGTATTCTTTCTGAGGATTAACATATGCATCATGTAAAATAGTAGTGAAGGGGCCAGGTGTAAACTTATAGCTTACTTGTCCATCTTCCGATACATCTGGTAAAATCTGACCAATAAAATCAGAGTATGTATAATCAGGGTGGAATACCAATCGTTCTACATTACTGTCCTTCTTGCAATACTCATGTTCGATAGTCCAACTCTTACCAGAACCTGGAACGCCATAAAGCAGTATATTTCTCCCTCCAGCAACCCTAGATGTTTCATATGTATATTCGCTTGAGCCTTCCCGAAGATACATATTCTCTGTTTCACTAACTTCAGGGGTTAAAACATATCTAGTATTTGATAAGCTTAGAAAAGCATCGACACGCTTTTGATATGCTCTCAACTTATCTTCTAATCCATCTTTAATTGCAACTCCATTAGCATTGCTATATGTTAAAAATGGATTTAATTTATCCGATAGTGCAGATTTTAATATACGAAGTGAACCCTTTGCTTCTTTTCTATCGTTAATATCAACTGCAGAATCTTCTTCTTCCAGCAATTTCATATATACACTGTTCATATTAAAGATGATATCTTGATCCCCATCAGTTAGTTTGTACACCGCTTCCTCAGATATATAAACAAGCAAATGCAACAAAGCGGCTTCAAATGTAGATTCAATAGGAATATTTAACCCTAACTATGATAAGAGAACTTTTGAATACTGTTCATCGTCTGAGGATAGCACTGTATCAAGAATATCCATATTTTTTGTGAACAGGAGCGTTTTCGGATATCTTTTACCGCCAGTTCTCTCAGATGATGCTGGCATATTGTTGTCAAACTTAATTTTTGCAACACGCCAAATTAATTCAAATGCTACAATCAATGATTCTAGCTGTGATTTGAACAACTGGTTATTATTCACACGTTCAAGAAATTGTTCATCGGAAATTCCAATAGACGAATAAATAGGATGATACTTTTCAATCAATTTAGTTCTTAACTCATCTGAAACTTCTATTGAATTACCTGCTTCTTTCGAGTATGCAAGTTCATCTGGATTGTTTGATGCCCTCCAAAACATCATTAATAATCCCAAAGTTGCCTTTACACTTGGTAAAGAAGATTTAATTCCTAGTTTTAAATCTACTTCTGGATATTTAACCCTATTGTCTGGTCTTAACATTTTTTATCCTCCTGTTATATCATTCATAACAACCGTTGCAATAGCTTTGGCAAGCAATGGTGGAACAGCATTTCCAACTTGCTTCATCTGTGAACTTTTTGTACCTATAAAATGAAACGTATCAGGAAACGACTGAATCCTTGCAGCCTCTCGCACGGTTATTGCTCGATGTAAAAATGGATGAGTGAACTTACCAGAAGAAGGAGTATCAAATCTAGTTGTAATAGTTACAGATATCTCATCTTTGACCATCCTAGTCCAGGTTCCACTATAGATTGATTTAGTTAAATGTTCTTTAGGTAATACCTCTTTCCCTCTATTTGGGGGTATCATCTTTAATCTCTCAATTGCCAGCTCTGAATGTTTTGTCGCTTTATGATTATATAGATTATCGCTACCTTCTCGCATCATACGTTGATATTCACTTTGAGGAGGGTACCTATATGAATCCCATTCTACACCTTCACCTGAATTTAAATATGCTAGATCACTAATTGCATCCCATATTGTAACCTTGTAATCAAGTGGTCTTGGCATTGCAATTGCAGATTCTCCTTGTTTACCAATAATTACAGCTCTTCTTCTATTTTGAGGAACACCATAGTCGGCGGCATTGAGTGTGTCTGTTGACAATGTATATCCTAAACCCTCAAATAAATCTATAATTTCTTCCTTAAAGTAACCATTCTCCGCAGTTAAAAGATTCGGTACATTTTCCATTACAAAATATCGTGGACGTACAAAATCAACAACAGCTACAAAGTACTTAAATAAAAAGTTCCTTTCGTCGTTGATGGTTTTTCTTTGTCCTTTCTGTGAAAACCCCTGACAGGGAGGGACTCCAATAATAACATCTACCTTTCTACGATACTCATGAAATGTTTTTTTCAATGGGTAAATTTGTAATATCCTCAACAATCATTTTTGTATTTGGATGATTTAATTCATATGCTTTAGCTATAGATTCGTCATATTCATTTGCGAGCACAATATTAAAACCAGCCATTTCAAACCCAAGCGAAAGACCACCAACGCCCGCAAACAAATCAATCACTGTTGGCTTCATTCTTTCACCTCTTGAATACGGCGTGTAGCGATTTGAAAATAATCCTCATTTATTTCTACACCTATGAAATTCCTATTATTTAATTTTGCAGCCACACCGGCACTACCGCTACCCATAAAGGGATCAAGAACGGTCTCTCCTTCATTGGTCAGCACTTTAACAAAGAACTCCATCAATTGCACAGGTTTTTGTGTTGGATGTTTACCAAACTTGCGCTCACCGTTTGCTGCAACGCCTGTTTCAATAAAGTCATGTAGCACTTTGCCATCATTATTAAATGTGCCTGTTTTCTTCTTATATGTAAAATAAACCCACGCTTCCGTCGAATTAACAAAATGTAGATTCATATTACGTGGCATAGGATTTAATTTATGCCAAATACCAGTAGTCTTGTAATATAGACCATGTCGCTCTGCAATTTTAATAAGGCTCTCTACCTTAATAATAGCCATGAATACAATCATGGCACCGCCATTTTTAAGAACCCGAACGGATTCTTCGAAAAAGCTATCCATTGATTTTTCCCAATCCTCAAAACTTAGATTATCCCAACCGGCAGCCACAAAAAAGTTGTCACGCATCTTTTTTAGATTTGTATCTCTGCCTTTCATGAAGTTACCTAAATTATATGGTGGATCAGTTAATATAAGGTCTATAGAACCATTAGCGAGACGCTTCATAGAACGTATACAGTCTTCATTATATAATATAGAATCAGCCATAACTCATTTCCTCTGCTTTATAAATTTTGTTAGTAGTACTTATGACCGATTGTCGAGCTCAACCTCAACAATCTCACTCAACTGGCAATTTAACTCATTACAAATGCAAAATTGTAATATTCATCAATGATTCCCTTTTGTTTTATTTGATTATATCTATTTGGTTCAAGTTCATTTGCAATTAGGTGAATATCTGATTTATATTCGCTTGGAATTGCCGTTTTAAATAATTCAAGACAAGTTCCTTCCCCTGCAAATAAATCACAAATTGTCAAATAGTTTTCATGATAAGTTAAATATAATTTAAAATACTTATTAATTGATTCATAGTCTTGTTTATTTAGCAAATAATCATAAAATACGTTAGCATGTGATAAATTATTATCAATTGCATAAGTTATAATTTCTCTGTATTTATCTTCTCCGAGATACTGCTTTAAATTCTGTCTATGTTCATCTGCAATTGATAAACGTCCAATGATCCCCAGCATTCTATAAATCTCGAATACATCCGTAGGATAGAACATTAATTTACTTTGACTTTCTAACTGGTTCCCTGCCATTAGATTTACCTCCTGTTATTACTTGTTATATAAATTCTACCATTTAATGATAATTAAATCAATATAAATCAACATATAAATAAGGAAATTTTCAAATTACTTTTCGTTTACCACCCTTTCACATATTCAATTACTGTGTTTCCTTCATAATTCAGATAAGTATCATTGGAAGCCCATTCTTTCATGTTCATTTCCTTCTGGTGTTTCTCCATTTCCTCGATGGATTCGTATACATAAGTGACTGATTCAGATAATTTAATCATTTTTATATTCCCCTTTCGGTTTATGTAATTCTTTACCTTAATTAGATTATAAATGATAATTATATAAATGTAAATTTATTTAAAACTCAAATTTTAATTTATATCTGTTATGATTACTAATAATCAAATTTAATTGCCTATATAATACACAAATAATTACATTTTCTTCCTAATATGGTTATATGCAAGATAGAAAAAGTTAAATGCAAGATTCGATTCGGAATTATCCTGCATAGAACCGTATGTAATAATAAATATATTAATATTAAATAACCATATAATACCCAGTATTTAAACGTCTGAAGCCGTTTAAAAATTCCTTTTCATTTTACATATATATATATTTATTTTTTATGTGCTATTTATTTATCTTTTATGTGTTATTTACATATTTTTTAATATTACATCATAATGATTATTATACTTAATAAATAATGGTTTATCTAAATGGTTATATACTCCATCCCATTCAATTTCATATTTAGTTATTTTTAATAATTTATTTTCTTGGAGTATCTTGTTATATTGAATAACTGTTTCTTTATTAATATTTAATTCCATTGCTGTTGTTTCAATAGATGGAAAAGCAAATTGTAACTCACTTCTATCATTTCTATTTATAAAAGATTCATAGTAAAATAAAATTCGTAAACCAATACAACCTATGTTATTAATCTTGTACAATATAGTTGCAGGCAATTGTGTAAATGATTGAGTTTCAAATGGTTCTGGAACAAATGTTAATTTAATTGGTTTTCTTTTTGGAAATGAATCAATATAATCTAGAATTATCCCTTGTTTATATAAGTTTAATAGACATTTTTTCATTGTTCTGTTATCAGAAATATTCAAAGTGTTTTTAAAGTCTCTATGTAATAATTCAATTTCTTCATTATTGTAATTTCGGAAATATAAATATTTAAGATATGTATATGTAGCGAATGTATTTGAATCCATCATGAAAACTTTATTTTTTATGATTTCATTGGGAATTTGAATGAGTAATTTTTTATTATTTTTCATAATAAATAAACATCTCCTCTAAGATAATAAACTAATTACTTAAATACTTTATTGTAAGTTTCTAATGCTGTTATACGTAATTTAACAAATTTCACCTCCTACAAATACCTATATATTATAATTATATTAAATTAATTATCTTCTGTCCAAATTAATTTAATTATTTTTTTAAATAAAATACCACTTTTAAGACATAAAAAATCCCCAAATTAAATTTGAGGATTAAAAAGGTAACGAGAGGAGATAATTCCCATCACCAGCGTGGAAGAATTGATAAAACTCTTCTTTAATATCTTATGTAATATATTTTAGTTTATGCAAAAAGAATCAACAATATTTCACCGAGCCTGTTATATGATTTATTTGATCCGTGATATTTCTGTTTTCATTTTATACGAATCATACGTTAATTCTTTTATAATTTTTTCTTGCTCATCCTGTTTAGATTCAATACTTTTTACCGTGTCAAGCGTTTCAAACATCGCACCTTTTAATTGTTTGTTGTCGGCTTTAAGTTTTGTTATAGCCGATTCAATATTTTCAAGTTTGTTATTGACATTTTTCAATTCATCCAGTATTTGTTTTAAAAATTCTTCCATTGCTCCCACTCCTTTTTACGTTCACTGTTATATAGATTATACCATATTTATGGAAAATTTAATTCAAGAAATTTTAATACTGAATGCATCATTTTGAAAGGTTTACGCTTGATTTTCTCAATTGACCACATACAGGAATAATATTTATAGTTGCCACCCTTCTAATTGGCTTCTTTTGTAAATTAATTTTCATTCTTACTCTCCTCTTTCACTTATATATTAATTTATTTAGCTATTAAAAGAGCCGTTTATTTTTGTGCATGTAATATCTAGGCAATCTGTTATAGAAGATTACCCAGATATTGTGAAATTCCTCCAATTCTTCACATTAAATCAAAATATAAATCATTTAGAGCTTCGTCAATAAATTCTTGTTTTGATTCAGTGAGCTTATGACCGCCAAACAACCCAAAAATTTGTTTATAGTCATTGTAAATATTTGAATCACCTCTTGTGAGAATATCACTTACTTCACCGCTACGTCTATCATACGTGAAATAATAATATAAACCTTTTTGGCCTTTTGACTTCTCATACAATTCAGATAATCTTTCTACCAATTCTTTTTTGTTCAACATATAAAATTACCTCCAATTTTATAATTGCAAATATTTAAATTATGTTATATACTGTCATAAAGATGGCATCGATCTTACCTAGTCAGGACTTGAAATAGTTAGGCTATCAAGGGTGCCGTCATCCGTCTTATAGACGCCCAAACCTTACCTATGAGGGATTGAAATAGTAGTGCTATCAAGGGTGCCGTCATCCGTCTTATAGACGCCCAAACCTTACCTATGAGGGATTGAAATAGTAGTGCTATAAAGGGTGTCCTTGGATCAAGGTATTATCCATCTTTACTTCCCCAAGTAAGCTTAAAGTAGCATTTACACCTATTCCGTTATCATTTCTACGATCAACATTAAATCTGAAAATAGCATCCATTTTTATTTCCTCCTCTATAATTATAATCAGGCAACACGCAGGAATACAGCAATTATAAATGTTGCCTGTTATATAGATTTTTACATTCTCACATATCCGTTAAATTGACTAAACTCATTTAGCCATTCAGAAATTTTCTTTTCTTCATCAGTCCAGTTATTTCGTTCAAATACTTCTTTAGTTCCCTCTACTCTTTTAGGGTAATTATAACAACCAAAATCGAACACATCACGCATTACAAAGCGAATACTTTCACCGCTGCTGTTATTGATGATTTCAGCGTCTATATAACCGTCCCTTCCTTCTTCCCCACCTCTTGGGTACTGTTCACGGTATATTTTTCCTAGTCGATATTGTGATTTTCGTACTGCTTTTTCTTCTTTTTCTACTTTCTCAGCTTTAGTAAATTCATTCAATTTCTGTTCGAGTAATTCTAATATTTCCAGAAGTTCTATTCTAACTTTTTCAATAATTTCTGGCTTAAATGTGTATTTCACATATACTTGATAGCCATAATCTTTGTTACGTTTTTTTGTCCATTCGATGTCTTTGATCGCTATGTCTTCCATTTTATCAAAAATATATATTTTATCACTGTTATCGAGAATTAATTTCTCTACTGGATACAATTCACGCTCATGATAGTCAGTAGTAATAGAGCCGAGCAGGTTAGGATTGTTTACATCAAGAATGAAAGATTTGTCGATGTTTTGAATTACATCTTTTATAAATTTGATGTACCCTTTAATTTCAAAATTGAATTGAGGATCATATTTATAACCATTAATTTCGAATTTCATTTCAGATAACCTCCAATAAATTGTTATTGTTTAAAAAGTCATATGCTTCATATACGTTGTAGAATTTTTTACCTTCTTGACCGATCAATAAATTTTCTTCGTCTACTCCGAAACCATCTGTTATAAATATTGAAATGTTGTTGAATTCAACGTCTACCAACTCATAATTTATTTTCTTGCCGTTTTCTTTTAATAATAAAAATAACTGCTCTTTCATTTCTGTTACCTCCTATATTTTCCTAATTTTATTATAAATTTGTTTGGTCAGGCAGTCCACTGTTATTGTGAAATGCCTGTTATATTTGTTTAAATCTGTTCAACTTTTATGCATTGTTGCATGTTATCTGTTATATGTCCAATGTTGATATATTGTCCGAGAAAGTAATTTTTCATAGTGTACCCGTCAATGTATGTGTATTTAATTGTTATCATTAGACTACACCACCCCATACAAATTTATCAATATTATGTTTCTTTGCATATTCGTTTACAATGTGAGGCAATCCTTTTTCATTTACTAAATCTTCAAAATGATATTTGTTAATGAATTGATGATCAAGTAAGTTGCTATTTTGATCTTTTAGCATAAGGCAAGTTGTGTTTTCAGCAAATTCAATTGTTAGTGTATCACTTTCATATAATTTACTAATTATATGTTTTAGCACTGGTGATCCGCCGTTATCTGCAATTTTTGTATTTATAATGTAGAATTTATTAATCAATTCATCAATTTCACTTCCGAATTTTCCGAGATAATTTAAAATTAATTCTCTACTTTCTTCCTGTACTCTGTTCAGTAATCCAATTTCACTAATGATTCCTTGGGATACTTTTACTAATTCATATTTATTCATTATATTTCCCTCCCATTAGCCTGTTATAAGGCTGTTATTAGTTAATTCGTTTCAGTGATTCTACAATCAATCTGTTATGTTAATTTATAAGTATTTAGATTGATCATAGAACCCATTGAAAGGAATTAACTTAGCTTATTTTCCTTACATAATCTTCCCGAATATAATTATTAATGTTTTCTGCATAGCTACCTTGATTATTTGAATATTTATTTACAAATGGCATTCCTAAAACTTTTGTTCCATTTACATATTTATCTTCACCGAATCCTACCACTGTATAAGTATTTACTACTCCAGTGTGATCCATTAAAAGTACTTCATCATTGATTTTCAATGTTTTAACTGGAACTTCTTTAGATTCTAAGTATTTTCCTAATTGTTGTTTTACTGGTTGCGCCTTATCAATTTCAATTAGCATTTCTTGTAAATCATATGAACGTTGTTCCCTTCCGTCAAAATCTTCCCTTCCTACAATTTCCCATCCATCTATGATATAAACTCCGTTATCTCCCCGTGATTCTGTGCAGTCTGTTATACCAATACTTAAACCATCACCACCGAAAAAGTTGCTTACCACTTGGCAAAATCTAGCCATCCCATAATCATCATTAAATTCTCGGAATCCCCTTAATTCACAATATTTTAAAAATGCTTCCACACTATCTCTTCCACCGTTCCAGTGAAGATACACACCTTTGTTATTGTTACCTTTTGCCTTTAAAATTGCTCTGTTTCCCATTGTTATTCCCTCCTTGGTAATTGTTTATTTGTTTAACTCTTTATAGATATTATATCATTTATACTTAGATATTTCAGGCATATTTATTTATTTTTATTTAAGGAAACACTTTTTTTAAAATGTTCCCTTGTTATAACGCTGTTATATATTTAATACTCTTCTATATCATATCCCCATTTTTCAATGAGTGTTAATTGTTCTTTTGTTAATTCTTGACCTTTAGAAATTAAAGCGAATTTTGTTTCTGGTACTAATCTAACTACTTTTAATTGATCGTGTACATCGTCCCAAAAATTATTATCATATCTATCTGATTCCATTAGGCATTCAATCATTCTGTGATCCTCGGAACGATTACCATAATCAAACATCCCGTCAATCATTAGACCATTTGGAAATATATAAATTGCTTCATTGCCATTATTCGTAAATGTATATCCGTTTTCTTCTAATTCGTTAATAATTTGATTCATGTTCATTTTAATTTCCTCCTTGGAAAATATGTATTTGCTATCTTTATACATAGTATATCACCAATATTAATTAATATCAACTAATATTTATATATTTATAATTACAAGTATGTTACAAAGAATGATTATTTTTCACATACTTGTAATTATAAAGAAAAAGAGCCTTATTTAAGGTTCTTAATTTAGGTTATATTTTTCGGCATAAGCAGATAAAAAAGCTTTATTAAAAAATTGAGTATCAAACCATAGATCAAATTTAATTCTATTTCCTATTTTTGGACGTATTTTGGACATATTAAACAACCAGCCCTTTTTATTGGGCTGGTATACTCTTAACTATTTCTTTAAAGTCATATGGTTTACTTAATCTTTCATCTAATGTTTTGATGTAATTATCATATTTGTTTGGATAATTATTTTTCATATATTCCAATTGCTCTGATCTTCCTTTTAGGATGTTTTTAAGATTATTATTTGATCCGTAGTTACCCTTTCTTAAACATCTTTCGCTATCTGCTAAACATTGACAAAGTGTTTTATAGTTGATCATTTTTAATACTCCTTTATATTGAATTTATTTAACTTTAATTAAATTATAACCTATTTTTGATTATGCGTAAAGATTTATTTGATTATTTTTATTTAACTTTTCGACAAAATTATTATGGTCCCAATTCCCATAAAAAGATAATTTTTAAATTGTTCCCCCTAACAAAAGAAAAAAACAAACATTTTAGAGTCTGCCTTCAAGTTCTTTTATTTTATTATTTATTATTTGAACTAATTCTTGATCAGTTTTACCTTTTAGCATTTCTTTGAAAATTACAATTTGTTCAATTATTTTTTCATTTTGTCGCTGTTTATATATTTTTTTAGCTTCATTTATAAATTCTTTGTCATTCTCATCTGATTTTCCATAAGCAATATTTTTATCTTTGTATGATACACTACAATCATACTCACCATATGAACCGCAAAAGAAGTTTCCATATAATTTTTCAATTTGTTTTTCGGAGTTGTAATATTCTACATTGCCATTATTGAAAAGGATATATTTACCTTGCTTATCTCGCTCAATCCGTTTTTGATAATTTTCGTAAGTTTCTTTATCAACCTCTTGTATTCCTGAACCGCTACAAGTAAAACAAATTCCATTTTCGACGTGTGCGAATTGTTGTAAAACTCCGTGACCTTTGCAATTTTGGCATTTAATTTTATACATTTTTATCCGCTCCTTATTAACTTATCTTTAATTAAATTATATAACACAGATCACTAAAATACAACAACTATTTTTTATGTTTATATAATTAATTTAAATTATTTTCAAACGCTCATAATTGCCCATTTTTAGTGTTTACAGGTTCCGAATAGTCTAATACCCTAAGTTAAAGTGAGGATTTTATAAAGGTGAAATAGGCTTAAAATTGATATTATATGGGCTGGATCATAAGCAAAATAAAAACCTACCATTTAGGCAGGTTGTAAAGATTGCTTATATATCGGAGTAAATACGTTTATTGTTTGTTGATCAATATATTTTTCTTCAAAGCAATTATCATATTTCATAAGATAAATTTCTTGTATTACCAGCTTATCGGATTGACTGACATTATTCTTATATTCGTTCCAGATTGCTTTCATTTCTTCAAAATTTAGATTCATGATAAAATTGATAATTATTTGTTTATTTTGTTTAGATATTTCCTTTTGTTCTTTAATTTCCTGTTGCCGTTTCATTTCTGCATCAAATTCCTTTGATACTTCTATAAAATCCTCCTTACCTTTTATATAATGGCTTCTAAGATGGTTATTCAGTATTAAGTGTTTACAATATTCGTCCCATGCTACATGTGGATCATTATTTGTTTTTTCAAGCCATTCTGAGACATCTTCCTTCATCCATTTCATTTCTAATTTTGTACGTTTTTTCATTTTGATTAACTCCTTTTATTGATTTATTTTTTCAATATTTGTAATAACGTCCCATTCTCCTTTTGGAAAAGATACTCTTATTTTGTCTCCAGTTTGTATTATTGTCCCTTTTGGTATATTTGCATTGACAAAATATATACCTGTATCATTATTTGTACTTTTACCATAATAACCGCTTGGATCAATTTTGGTTATTATATATTCGTATGTTTCTATAGCTTTAGTATGAGCTGTTGTGGGATTTACTGGTTGGTTCGTAGTATTCCATTTGGTAAAGATTATTAGAGTAACAAATACAAGGCAAATTATAATAATTAGAGATGCTATTATTTTTTCAATATTTATTTTTAACATTTGATTAACTCCTTTTAATATATTTTTTTGTAGGAATAAAGCAGCTTTTACACTGCCTTATTCCAGCTTTTTTCTAGTATGATCATGTTTTCTATTCCTTTTATTTCTGATTTTAACTCCTTTTCCATTTGCTTCAATTCCTTAATTTTCGCTTGAATTTCTGCCAGCTCTGATTGTTTCTCGTCTAATTCATTTTGCCAATTCATTTAGATACCCTCACTTGATCCGCTTTACTCCATATTTCTTCTAGGTTTACATGGTCTGGTATCAATTGCATCCCTAACGGACTGTCTTTCATGTATTTAACTATTTCAACTGCATCTTTTAGAGCGTTGTAGTAGACGTCCATAGAGTCTCTATGTCTATGCAAGTAACTGCCATCATGTAGATATTGTATATATTCCATGATATTACCGAGCCTTTCACCAATTTTTAACGCTTGATTAATTTGTAAAAGATTCATAATGTATAACCTCCAAAAATCAATATTTATTTAACTATCTTTAGTTTACTACATTAGCGGATTCTTGGACTAAAATATTTTCAAATTTTTTTATTGTTTCTTTGCATTGCTTTATTACATCAATGTACAATTGTCGTTTATCTATTTCTTTTATTCCTAGTAGTTTTGTCTCATATTTGTTGATCAAGTCATGACAGTGATTGATCCTGTTTGATATTGCTAATACTTTTCTTTGCCATGGATTCATTTTTTCATACTTATTGATTATTTGTTCAATTATATTTATTTCTTTTCGTATTTCATTTATGCTCATACGTTCCATTAATTTATTATTTAAATAGTGTTCATATTCATTTATTTCCTCAATGTAATTATAACTGGCTATCAATTTTAAGTAATTAATGAAGTATTCGTTATCTTTAACGTTTACTGACCAGATACCATCAATAAATGTTAGTTCCCTACCTTTGTAAATTAGATTGACTAGTTCCTTCCATAGCTTGGATTTTTTTGTTTGCTTCATAACCCTAATTGACATATTTTGTAACAACTCCTTAAAATATTTATTGGTTTCCACACTTATAATTATACTACTGCGCAATATGATAGTCTAGTTATATTGATTATATTCATTTATTTATTTTTGCGTATATGGGTTATGGGTACAATGGCAGACACTTTTTTTGATAGTATTGATTATGTGCATGTTTAGTTTATTTAGTATGGATTATGTTTAGTTGATAGTGTGTTCATATATTTATATTATTGTTGTGTATTATGATATTGTTAGTGTTAGTGTTAGTGTTAGTGTATTATGCTATTCTTATTGTTTATATTATGTTTAGTTTGAAGTGTTAAAATATTCCAGCCATGTTATTAGCGACAAAAAAGTTTAATTATATTAAACATTTAAAAAATCGCTCATTTATGATTATTTTCAAAAATTTTACATTTTATTTATTGATGAATTGCAGCGTTGGTAATGTTGATCGTATTATGCGGTGTGTACGGTGTAACAAATATTATATAGGCAATTGATAGCAATATATGGGGGGATATTTTACATTTTTTGTATGAACGTATGTTCGTTGGTTGGACATAGCACATCCATTTCCACACTTAAAATAAAAATATCAATATGACCATCAATACAACTATTTATATCAAATATCTATCGTAAATCATATCGTCAGTACACGATACAAATCCTAATATATCAACGTTTTTACATCATTCACTATTTCCATATATCTTCCCCATTTAACTACAAAATCAACTCAATACCTTGTCACACAATACTTTAACGATATTTCACTAATATTAACTTTTATCAAATAAACAAATAATTAACAAACTCAATTATACCAACGTTTCAAGCACTTTTTCTTATTTTAATCGACATCTTCACTATCGTGTCTATTTTCGTATTTATAATTAAAATCATACTCGACACTTATATATTTTACTATATTTATAGAATTTTTATTGACTAATGATAAATAAATTGATATAATTAATGTAACTACTGATATAATAGAAAGGTGGTGAAATAAATGAATAAGAAAAAATTTTCTATGGAGGAGGTTGCTAGTTTTCTTGAATACGTGATTATTTCAGATACTGCAACTGAAGAAGAACAAATTTTATATGAAGATTATAAATGGAATGGTAAATTAAGAAATAACCATATTTACAAATCAGTTTTACATAAAATGCGTAATGAATGGTTCGGTAAATAAAAATATATAAATATAAAGGGAGAGACTATTATGGGATATAGTAAAGAGGAACAAGAAACTACATTAGTATATAGTGCAGAAGATAATGAATGGATTGGATATAGTTGCTATTCTCCTCACATTACGAAGATTGTTAAATTACTAGGTATTGAAAATATAGATGCTGAATATGAAGAAGGTAGAGAATCACCTTTAAATATTAAATTTAAAATGAAATTTAATCAAGTTAGTTTCCGTAAAGGAGAAAAAAGGAAAATATCTGAAGAACAACGTGAAAAAGCAGCAGAAAGAATGAAGAATTTACATAAGAAAAATAAACATCAATTTTAATATGAAATTTACTGTTAATTTAATTATAAAAATACTTATATATAATATTGAGTATGATTGGTCTATTAATTATTTAGATATTATAAATCATAATAATTAACTTATAATTATAAACTTAAAATTTATTTTAAAAGTGGAGGAATGTTTAATTTGACAATTAATCTTAATCGACAAGTATATATTTATTCTGTAGATACATCTGCATTTTATAATGAGGATGAACAGAAAATACACAAGAAACTTTTACGTGCCTATAAATATAGAGATCATTTGAAGAAACTTGATGGTGATTACAGTAAAAATAAAAAATATATAAATGAACGCATCAAGTCATTAAAAAATAAATTAATAATTAATATTAAAAGTAATGATGAAATTAGAAATCTTAGACTAGATTCACTCAAGAAGAACAATATCATTTCATTATTTGATTCAGTTTTAACAAGAGTATTAAAAATTGAACAGAATTCATTATCAAAAGATATCATGGTAGTACAAACGTATTATTTTCAGATTCTTGAGGATTTAATAAAAAATGGATTTATACATGATGGTGAAAAATACATATACTTTACCAGTTCTGCTGGACAAATTAGAACTAAAAAATCAGTATTCATAAAGGAATCATTATGGCTTAAACATAGGGATACTTTAATGTGTGGACTATCTATTGATGATATTAATAATCAAGGTGGAGTAAACATTAATAAATTTCAAGCATACCTCGCATTAAATAATAGTGCTACGGATGAATGGAAAAATTTCAATATACATAGGAGTATTGTTGTAAATGACTTAAAAACAAATGTACATAGTTTAGTAGATTATATTGATCATGAAACTTATGAAATTACTAGACAAGAAATGGATATTCCAATTGAGCATACTGATGGGTGTGGTATGATACTTCCTAGAAAAAGTAAGAAATCTTTTATGTGTAGACTTCCTTGGATTAAAGGATTATTAGTACCATTCCCTTTTGATAAATTTGCTAAAGAAAATGAATCATATATAGTTACAGATATTTACGGTAAAGAATGGGATATTGTAAAAGATAAAATTGAAATCATTTTTACTAAATCACAATTTAAAATGTGGAAATATTATTCATCATGGGGAGACTATAAAGAGAAATTCATTAAACATAATTGTCAAGCTGCTAAGTTAAATGAGGAAGATGTGTCTGCTAATGCAAATATTAATTATCAAATGATCCAAACATTAACGGATATGACTAAAAAAGAATTGACTAAACTTAGTCAAGATACAATTAATGATATTTTACAAATTGGTAGTGACAAAGAAACAATGTTGCGTGTGCTTGGGGCAACTGAATCGAACAAAAGGAAAAATTACTTTCAACAAGCATTAAGTATATATCCTGAATTATTGAATGATGAGCATTCTAAACAAGTCATTAAAGATAAAAAGAAAAAGTTAATTAAAGATGCTTGTGCTGGAAAATTAAATGTAAAAGGAAAGTATACATTCATATGTCCAGATTTGTATGCTTTTTGTGAGAGATTATTTTTAGGAATTGAACAACCTATAGGATTGTTAAAAAATGGAGAAGTTTATTGTGATATTTTTGAAAATGGAAAAGTTGACTGTTTGAGAGCGCCACATCTTTATCGTGAACATGGTGTTCGTACAAACGTTTTAGATGAAGAAAAAGCAAAATGGTTTATAACTCATGGTATCTATACAAGTATTCATGATCCAATTAGCAAAATGCTCCAATTTGATAAGTAACATTGTCAAACCTTATAGAAATATGAGGATATAAAACTTGGTGAACCTGTATATGCAGGGTGTTTGGTTAACGTTCAGTAGCAGTAGGAAATGACTGTTAATAACCAAGCTAACAGGGAAGGCAAATGCCAATCCTGTGCTAAATATAAAATTATCGCAAATAAATTAATAAGTATATAACACGATATGCAAGGAGGTGAATTTATGGAAGCTATAATTGAAGAATTAAAACCTTTAACAATACTTGAAACTGATTTAATTATCAGTAATTTATGTAAGGTTTATAAAAATGGTATTGAATTAAGACAAAATGAAAATTCAGATGGGTATTTAGTTGTATATGTTGGTAATAACAGGTGTGTTGGTGTACATCGGTTAGTGGCTATGACATTTATTAATAATGATAATCCAGAAATAGCAATTGAAAAGCAATCAAGAAAAGGCGTTCAAAATGGAATGGCTAAACCTATCGAATTATATAAAGATGGAAATTTCATAGAAAAATTTGATTACATAGGTGATTGCTGTGTGTTTCTACATGAAAACTATGGGTTTAGCAGCGATCCAGAAGTGATTAGATGTGGAATACGAAGAAGTATTAAACATAGTGTTTCATATAAAGGATTTACATTTAGAAAATAATTAATTTAACATGCGATAATTTTATAGAAGTGCAACGACTATCGAAAGGGTATCTTTAAGTCCAATTAAGGATTTATAGAGAGTAACTGAGTAGAGTACATTTAAGGTGAAATTCCTTAGATGGAAGCGCCAAGAACCTAAGTCAGAAATGATATGGTTAAGATATAGTCTACATTCTCAATTTGAGATATGTGAATGATGGAGATAAGTCACTCGTCATACAAGATGAAGTTCTAGTTAGTGTTGCAGAAAGAAATATGAAAGGTATTGTTCCTTTATATTATGAAATGGCAAAAGCACCTGCTGAACAAGTTAATAGTGAAGATATTTATCATAGTTTAATTTCTGCTTATAAGGCAAATATCGGTGAGATAAGTAATAATATTACAAAAATCTGGAATTCAAATAATGTAAATTTGGATGTTATTAAATGGCTTTGCATGGAAAACAATTTTACTATTGATTAAATTCTTAGTCCTCCCATATAGTAATATATGAGTGTGCAGTCGGTGAACCTAGAAATCTAGGGTGTATGATTGACGTTTAGGAGTGGTAGGAAATAACCATTAACAATCATGCTAACAGGGAAAATCTAAGTAATACACTTCAGATATTATATAAATAATAAATTAACTTAATAGGATGTTATATAATTTAAATTTATTAATAAAAAATAGCATGAAAATTCATGTGGCATCTATAAAATGATATAAGTACATGTAATATTTACATTGATCAAACAAAATAGAACTTATAAAAATGTGAAGTAATATTAATAATTGAAGTGTATTATATGACAATCCTGTGCCAAGTCTCTAGTTAGAGAAAGGTGCAACGACCATCCTGAAGAGGAGTAGGTTTAAGGTGAAATTCCTTATTCCGAAGTGCCGACCAACTATATAATAGTTGATGATATGGTCTATTCCCTTTTAAATATAGCGAAAGCTAGGGTAGAAAAGTATGCCAAAACTTTATACATGCCAACTAGACCAGATGATGTGAATAAGATTATTTCAAAATACATAAAAGCAAAAACACCACATTTCTTTATTTATGCGAAGGATAAGAAAAAGGAAAATGTTGAACCATTAAATGACAGTGTTGTAAATAATTTGGAAGATATTATTCCTAAAAAAAGAATTAATTTCGTAAAGATTGCTGGTAAATTTAATTACAGGATGTTAATGAGTGGAAATGTTGAGAGGATTGATAAAAATATAATTCAAAAATATAAAGAATTAGACAGAAATAAGAAATGGATTAGCAATAAATTAGATGATAATTCAACAAATAAAAAAATATACATATATAAATTTATAAGAGAAGAATTATCTTCATTGCAATTTGATGAAAGTAGAATAGTAGATATTTTAGTTGAATATTTATATGGACGAAAAAATAGCAGTTTCAAGGAAACTTTATGGTGGGTTTATGGAGATATTTTATTGTCAAATTTGAGAGAAAACCTAAAAGAAACAAAACAGTGCGAGTGTTGTGGAATAAGAATTAAAATTATTAACAATCAAAGTAAGTATTGTGAAAATTGTTTTAATAGAAGAAGAAAAGAATATAAAAGAAAAAAGGAAAAAATGTATAGAATGAAAAAACGTGGACAATTGGAAGGAAGTTAAACTATTGATATATTAACACCTTAAAAATATAAGAATTGTGATGAATGTTTATAAACATTGATATATTAATGATTGTTAAAGTTTTTCCTTAATAGTCTACAAAGGAGGTTAAGGTTAATGTACAAGTTTAAAAGCTAGAGTCTCTCCTATTTTATTTTTAATAAAAATTATATAAATATTTTACATTAAACAAAAAAACTACCAAGTGAGGTATTTTATGGACAAACTATATCTAATTGATACAAATGTACTGCTAGAAAGTCCAGAAGTTATAAAAGAATATAATGTAGTAATTTCAGGTTTAGTGTTGCGTGAACTTGAAAAACATAAACTAAGTTATAATAAAGAATTAGCATTTAACGCTAGAATAGCTACTAGATTTATTAATGAAAATGTAGATAATTTAATATTCGATTTAAAAGATTATCAAGTTACTTTTGATGAAAGTTTAGATAAAGATTATACAGATAATAAAATTCTTCAAAGTTGTCTTGATAATTCATATTCATTAATAACGAATGATTTACTATTAAAATTAAAAGCAAAAGGATTAAATATTGAAGTTATTAGTCCTAAAGATAATGATGATTTAGATTATAAAGGATATAAATTTGTTGATCTATCTGATAGTGAAATTGCTTATTTTTATGAACATATAAATGAAAATATTTATAATTTATACATAAATCAATATTTAATTATTAGAGATTTAACAAAAAATACAATTGATAAATATCGTTGGAACGGAAAAGAACATATTAAATTAAAGATTCCACCAAAGAAATTTATTAGACCGGAAAATGATTTACAGGAATGTGCGCTAGATTTATTAAATGATACTTCTATTCCAATAAAAATTATTGCAGGAAATTTCGGTAGTGGTAAAACATTTCTAGCTGTTAAAATGGCAATTTATCATATTAATGAAAAAGGAAATTATGCTAAATTAATGGTAGTTCGTAATCCAATTGGTACAGGTGAAAGTATTGGTTGGTTAAAAGGAACAAAAGAAGATAAGACAGATGATTTCTTTGTACCAGTTATTCAAAATCTTGATGGTGGAGAATTTGAAGCTGATAAAATGATTCAAAGTGGTAAATTATTAAAAAATATTCCGTTTTTTATGAAGGGAATAACTGTAGATGATTCATTTATGTTGGTTGATGAAGCAGAAGATTTAGACGTAAAATTGATTAAAACAATTGGAACTCGTTTAGGTAAAAATGCTTGTGTTGCTTTTTCAGGAGATTATCAACAAAGTGAAGATAAATTTATATACAATAATGGATTAGTTACTGCTATTGATAAATTAAAAGGTAATCCATTGGTTGGAATTATAGTATTAGATAGAGATGTCCGTTCAGAAGCAAGTAAGGTGTTTGCTGATTTATAAATAATTAAATTAATATGAAAATTTAACCCCACATTTATTTGTTGGGGTTTTTGTTTTGAGGAGAAAAAGGAGGAAATAAGAATGGCTAAGTTATATAATTCTTTAAATTTTAAGTGTGCAGAGATTTCATTAGATGATAATACAATTACTGAAATAACAAAAGATGGTGAAATTGTACATAATCTTTCAGATGTAATTGCTTTGTTTAAAGATAAATCAATGGATATTACATTCGAAGAAGCTAAAGATGTAGTATTCAATGATGAAGAATAGGAGGGAAAGTATGTCAGATAATCCTATTCTAAAACGTAAAGAAGAAGAAAGTTTTCTTGATTATCAAATTAGATTATTTTCTAATAAGGATGAGTATGAAATTGATTCATATCAAATTGCTGATTTATTAAATGCTGAATATGGAAGTAATTATTCTGAAAGTAAATGGCGCAAAGATTATGCTGCTTATGTATATTGGAAAGATTATATTATAAGTAAAAATCTTGATGATGAAATACTGGATAAATATGAAAAAGTTAGAATTGAATCTGAAAAAGAAAAAATACGCAAAAATGATCAGAAACGTGAATATCGTAAATTGATATCAAATCAAGCTAGATTTGAAGCAATTAAAGATGATATATATAATGCAATTTTACATATTGAAAAGAAAAAACCATTATATTTTGATAGCCCAACTATTTCAAATTTTGATGGCAAGGAAGGTCTTGCTTTATTTTCTGATTGGCATTATGGAATGGATATTGATAATTCTATTAATGTGTTTAATAAAGATATATTTAATAAACGTATTAATAAATTAATAAATAAAATAATTGAATATGGCACATTAAACAATATCAGTACATTACATATTGCTAATCTTGGTGATTTAGTTGGAGGATTAATTCATGTATCTACAAGAGTGCAAGCAAATGAAGATGTGATTGGACAGATTAAATATGTATCAGAAACTTTATCAGAGATTTTAAATAAATTATCTTCAATCTTCCCAATGATTAAATTTTATAATGTGGTCGGTAATCATGGCAGAACTCAAGCTAATAAACATGATGTTGGAATGAAAGAAAATTTTGAATATCTTATTCCTTGGTACCTCGAAGCAAGATTAAGAAATCATTCAAATATCGAAATTATTACTGAACAAGATGGTTACATTACTACAAGTATTTTTAATAATGAAATTGTATTTGTGCATGGTAACTATGATAGAGTTGATCAATGTGTAACTAGACTTCCACAAGTTTTAGGATATGTTCCTGATTACATAATTGGTGGTCATGTCCACCACAACTACGAAAAAGAATACGGTGCGACTACCGTTATAGTAAATAGTTCTTTAATTGGAGTTGACGATTTTGCTATGCAAGGGAGATTCTGTGCAAAACCTAGTCAGAAATTCATGATTTTTGATAAAGAAGAAGGACTAGAATCAACTTATATTATTAAATTGAAATAAAAATAGTATGATTAATTTTACAAGCCACTTATTACCCATGTAGTAAGTGGCTTATTACAATATTTAGGATCATTTAATTGACATTTTATCTATCAAGTTTTCTCCCTCCCTTTTTCTTGGTTTGATGAAGTGTCAATTAAGGGATTCTCTGAAAGGAGGATGATTATTCGTGAGTAAGAAAGTTGAACGTAAAACTTGCTTGGAATGTGGAAAAGAGCAAAGAGCAACAGAATTTTATAAACATGATGCTCCAATTTATCAAGATAAGAAATATCCAATCTGTAAAACTTGTATTAAATCTAAATTGAAATTAGATGACCCAATGTCAAGTATAGCAATAGAGTCAGTTAAAGATGTTATGTTGCAAATGAATAAACCATTCATATTAGAATTGTGGATTTCCTCAATTGACGAAGCTAAAAAGACAGGTAAAAAAGATATTTTTGGTCTATATAAGAAGAATGTTGATCAAAATAATGCAGACGGAACGTGGAAAGACAGTATATTTGAGATTCAAGAAATAAGAGAAAATAATGTAAAAGAAACTATTAATACATCGAAAAATTTAAAAGTCGAATTAACTGATGACTTAATTAATAAATGGGGATACGGATATAGTAATGAAGAATATCTAGCATTTGAACGTAAATATAATATGTTAAAGAATAACTACCAAGAAAAAACGGCAATGCATACTGAGGCTTTATTAACATATATTCGGTATCGTGTTAAAGAAGAAATGTCTACTGCCATGAATGATATGAAATCTGCAAAAGAATGGGGTCAGTTGGCACAAAAAGCAGCTAAAGACGCTAAGATTAATCCTTCACAATTAAGTAAATCAGATTTATCAGATGGACTTGATACATTCGGTCAATTAACAAGAACAGTTGAACAAGCAGTAGATATTATTCCTATATTACCACAATTTAAAGAAAGACCACAGGATAAAGTAGATTTTACCATTTGGTGCTATATAAATTATATACGAGATTTAAAAGGATTACCTTTAGCTGAATATGAAGATATCTATCGTTTTTATGAAGAAAGAAAAAAAGAATATGAAGAAAGAGAAGAAATAAATTAATGGGTTCATATTCTAATTTTCAATCAGATAATATGAAAAATAAAAATGATAGATATGATATTTATAACCCAGAATTCAATCCAACTGTAGATGCTAAAGGCAAAGAAGAATTAGATAGCTTTACTAGAAACTTAGATAAATATATTGATTTTGTTAGTTGGGCTAGATTCTACCCTGATCTATTTTGGGATTTAATCACACCAGAAACTGGAGGAATTCGTTTAGATTTAGACCAACGCGTTTTCCTTAGATGTATAGCTAGGTTTATTTCTAACTATGGAGTATTCCCTCGTGGTTACGGTAAAACACTTCTAGAAATTATGGGTATGTATCATACAGGGATATTTTTCCCTGATATAGAAATAACTATGACGGCACAAACTCGTGAAAACGCAGCTAAGTTAATTGACGAAAAGCATAGAGAATTAATTAAATTTTATCCTTTACTTAAAAATGAAATAACTAAATATTCATCATCAAAAGATTCTGTAGAAGTATTATTTACTTCTGGTGGAAGAATTGACGTTTTGGCAAACAACCAAAGCACAAAAGGGGCTAGACGTAAAAGGCTTAATGTCGAAGAGTCGGCTCAATTAAATGCAGCTTTATTTGATGATGTTTTAGAGCCAATTGTAAACGTACCAAGAAGAACGATTGGTAAGAAGGCATTAGTCAACCCAGAAGAGTTGAATGGCCAAATCAATTTCTTTACTACCAGTTGGTATCGTGGAACAGATGAGTATGAACGTAATATCCATATGATTGATGATATGGCCAATCTTAAAGGTAAAATAGTAATTGGTTCTGATTGGCAACTTGCCTGTTCTTATGGAAGAGGAGAAACTAGAGCGCAGATATTAGATAAAAAAGCAAAACTATCTCCTACTTTCTTTGCGTTAAACTATGAGTCTAAATGGGTTGGAGCAGTAGATAATAGCCTTGTTGATATTAATAAGGTAATGAAATTAAGGGTATTACCAAAACCAGATATAAAACAAGATAAAAATTATGAATATGTTGTATCAATGGATGTTGCTCGTAGTTCAAGCGATTCCAACAACCAATCCTCTATTGCTGTTTTGAAATTCAAGCGTGGAAAAAGAGGAAATGTTACTAATATAAAATTAGTAAATTTATTTAACCTTCCAAATGGATTAAATTTTTCTGCACAGACTGTTGAATTAAAAAGAGTTTCTAATCTATATAACCCTAAAGTTGTTGTAGTTGACTGTAATGGTATTGGTTCTGCTATTAAAGACGAAGCATTGAAGTCTACACTTGATCCAATTACAGGTGAAGATTTAGGTTGTTGGGACACTATAAATACTGATGATGAACCTGAAGAAAATAATGCTCCTAAAATACTATATGCTTTGACTGCACAAGGTATAAATAGCGATATCATTGTAAGTTTTATAGACGCTATTGAAAGTGAAAAACTTCAACTATTAGATAAAAAATCAAATGAAGATTATGATGCAACAGATAGAGATAATTTTAATACTATGATTATGCCACATATTCAAACAGATTTTTTATTAGAGGAAATTGCAAACTTAAAATTAAAAATGAATCAAAACGGAAAATATACTGTTGAGCAAATTACTAAAAGGGTTAACAAAGATAGGTATTCTGCAACAGCTATGGGAATATGGTACATAAAAGAATATGAGGATAAATTTGAAAAAGAAATACAGAAGTTTGATGTAAATAAACTATTCATGTTCAAACGTCCGAAATCATTTTAATTAAAAATAAATTAACAAGGAGGTGCAACATTGACAGAAAAAAAAGAATTAATTCCTATTACTTTTGAGCAATTGTCTAAGTTAATTATTAATGATTTAAATTCCATCAATTTAACAAATAAATCATCAATATTAACTAAATACACAAAAGAGCAAATCATTGGTTTCTTAGAAAATCCAATAAAAGCTGAAAAACAATTGAGGCAATTGAGTCAATATTTATTTACTGTATCTCCAAATTATAAACGTTTAATTCAATATTTCGCAGGTATATTACGTTTTGATTATATTGTTGAACCTTATGACTTAGACACTGAAAAAATTGATATTAAATCTTTTAAGAAGCAATATCTAAACACATTAAAAATATTAGAAATTATGAATATACCTCATGAGTTTACTAAAGTATTAAGACATGCTTTTAGAGATGATATATTTTACGGTTATGAACATATGGCAGATAATTCTTATTTTATACAAAGGCTTGACCCTAATTACTGTAAAATAAGTTCAATTGAGGATGGAGTTTATAATTATGCATTTGACTTCACATATTTTAAAAATGACGAAGAAGTAGAAAAATATCCGTTAGAATTTATACAAAAATATAAAAAATATAAATCTAATAAGTCGGAGTACAGATGGCAAGAATTGGATTCTAAAAATACTATTTGTTTTAAGGTGAACGAAGAATTAGATTATCCAATTCCACCTTTTAGTGGTGTATTTGAGTCATTGTTTGATATTGATGAAAATAAACGAATGCGTAAAGTTAAGAATAAAATAGATAACTATATGATTCTTACACAAAAAATTCCAATTGCTGAAAGTTCAGGTGAAGCCAATAAATTTTTAATTGACTTAGATACAGCAACAGCATTCCATAACAAAGCAACACAATCTCTACCTGATGAAGTTGGATTAGTTACAAGTCCAATGTCAATTGAAGCAATTAAATTAGAACGTAAAACGAAAGACTCAGATAATGTAGCTGAAGCCGAAAGAAACTATTATAATGCGGCGGGTGTTAGTCAATTACTATTTAATGCCGATAAAGCAACTAGTTCTGGATTGGCTAAATCAATTATTACTGATGAACAAATTGCCTTTACTTGTTTGCAACAATTTGAACGTTGGATTAATAGAAAACTAAAAAATATAAATAAAAGATTTAAATTTAGAGTTAAGTTTTTAAAAACTACAAATTTTAATATAGATACAGTTCGTGATGGTTTACTTAAATCAGCGCAATACGGATTACCTGTAAAATCAGCATTAGCTGCTACATTGGACTTAACTCCTAGTAGCTTTATAAATATGACATTTTTAGAGAATTCTGTATTAGATTTACCAAATATTCTTATACCATTATCTTCATCTCACACTTTGACTAATAAAGAAGGTGCAGGCGCTCCGAAGAAAAATGAAGATGATTTAACTGAATCAGGAATTATCACAAGAGAAACTGATGGAAATATTAGAGATTAGTCAATAGTTATTATTGGAAGGAGGTGAAATGGTTGGACAAAAAGATTGATAAATTTGTTCCAGTTATTTTTCAGAAACTTAATACATATGAAAATGAAACAGAAGATACAAGATTTTTAAAAGTAAAAATATGGTTAATGCATACTGGTAAAAATCTAAATGGAACTTATTTTGAAAGATCAGTTGTAGAGAATTCTATAAATACTTTGGCTAATACTCCCATACTTGCATATATTGAAGATAATTCAGAAGGTGAAGTAGATTTTTCAGATCATAGAATGGTTTTAGTTAAAGAGGATGGTCAATTTAAAGTTAAATATATTGGTCAAGCTATTGGGGTTATACCTTCTGATAACAATGCCAAATTTGAAAATAGAGTTTGTGATGATGGTGTAGAGCGAGAATTTTTAACTTGTGAAGGTTTGGTTTGGACAAAATGGGATGATCCTATTGATATTTTCAGTAGAGATTCTATAAAATTTCAATCTATGGAGTTGCATGATGATTATGAAGGCGAATGGATGGATGACAACTTATTCCATTTCACTTCATTTAAATTTTTCGGTGCGTGTGCATTAGGTAAAGATGTATTACCTGCAATGAGATCAGCTACTATTGAAGTTCAATTTTCATATGATAATATGTTTAAAGAAATTCAAGAAAAAATTGAACAATTTAAACATATATTCAATCTTAATAAAGAAGGAGGTAGTCAGATAGTGAATGAAAAACTAGAATTATTAACAAAATACTCTTTTACGGAAGAAGATTTAAAACAAAAAAATATTAATATTGAAGATTTCTCTGTTGAAGAACTAGAAACAAAATTACAAGAAATCACCAAATCTGATTTCGTATTAGTTGCTAGTCAATTAAAAGATGAAATTAAATCAGAACTTTACAAAGATTACTTTTATGATGAGTATGGGTACAAATCAAGAAGTTATTGGTATGTTGACCACACTGAAAATATGGTAATTGCCGAGGATACTAAAGATAATTATCGACTAGTAGGTTTTCCTTACTCAGTAAATGGAGATATTGTGGAGATTGATTTTGAAAGTAAAAAACGCATGAAAATTGTTTATGAACCGATTGAAGATAATATTGATATGAGTTTCAATATTACATCTAAAGATAAGGTAGAATATGAATTGAATATTCAAGAAAAGCAATTAGAACAATCATTTACTAAAGAAAAAGAAACTGTAACAAATAAACTTAATGAAGTTACTAAAAAGTTTACAACGCTCGAAGAAGAAGTTAAATCTTTACGTGAGTTCAAAGAATTAAAAATTACTGAAGAAAGAGTAAACAAAGAAACTGAATTATTTGATAGTTTTTCTGCTGAGTTGACTGAAGAAGAGTTGCAACCATTAAAAGAAACAGCATCTGAATTTACTTTAGAACAATTAGAAGAAAAACTTTTCACTCTTGTTGGTAAAAAGAAAGCTAATTTTTCTAAACAACATAAAAAAGAAAAGCAACCAATCAAAATAGAGGTAAAGGAATATAAAGAAGATTCTTTACCTTATGGTGGAATTTTCAGTAAATACACTCAAGAATAAATTTATTTATTAGACATTTCTTATTGTAATGTCTTTTTTTATTTTAATAAAAATATTAGGAGGAAATTAATAATGGCAAATAGTGTAGTAAGACTTGATAAAGTTAAATCTTGTTATGGTGGTCATATTTATTCTGTATTAGCACCTGAAACTATGCAAAATGGTTTTGTAGCAGCACTTAAAGGATTAAAAGATGGTGAACGTGAAATTTACGAAATTCAAAAAGCAGGAACAGAAAAACCTGTAGTATTAATTGCACATTCCCCAATTGTATATGATAATGCTCGTCAAGGTGCTAATTCAGAACAAAATTATGAAATTGAATCTGGAGAAGTAGTTCGTGCTTATGAATTGCAAAAAACAGATATTTTTTCTGTGACTAAAGAAGGTTTAAATTTAACTGAAGATGCTAAAGTTGGTAATTTTGTTGTTGCTGAATCAGACTCATTTAAATTAAAAGAAGTTTCAACAACTACTGGAAGTGAAGCATTCATCGGAAAAATCGTTCGTACTGATGTGGTTGGTTCTACTATTCCAACTGGTCAGGCTGGTTCTATTGGTCGTTTACTTAACTATGTAGTAATCGAAGTAATTAAAAACGATTAATAAAAACAATTAAATTAATGTACAGATTAAATATTATTAATTAGGAGGAATAATTTTAATGAAAAACGAACTTGTAAAACTGTGTGTAGATACAGTTAAAAATCCATCTATTGTACAAAACTTTTCCAAAGGACTTAATCCTAGTGATGTAATTCGTAAAGAATTCTTTGAATTAATTGGTACTGAAAAACCAACATATAAAGATTTGCGTAAACATAAAGTTGAAGTTTTCGAAATTATTGAAGAAGTATTAGATCAAACAGTTATAAATGGTGTAAATGAAGATGATTTCTTTATGCAATTTGCTGAAACTCGCAACGTTGCACTTGGAGATTCAATCGAATTTTATGTTCCAGATAATAGCTTGTTAGTTGCTTCTGAACTTGCAGGAAACCATTGGGATATTTCTCGTCAAAAATTAGATGTTGGTAGCACTTTCACAGTTAAAACTAAATCTTTTGGTTTAGCTGTATATGCAGACTTTATGCAATTCTTAGCTGGTCGTATTGATTTTGCTGAATTAGTTAATAAAGTTGCAAAAGCAATTAAACATAAAATTGCACAAGAAGTAGCGGCTTCGTTTGCAGCAGGTGCAGGTTATTTGCCTACAGAATTCAAAGCCACTGGTTCATATTCAGAAGATAAATTAATGGATATTGTTGGTCACGTTGAAGCTGCAACAGGAACTACTCCAATGATAGTTGGTACTCGTAAAGCGTTGGCTAAAGTTACTGCTGGAGCAAATGTTGCGTTATTCTCTGAAAATATGAAAGATCAATTGAATCAAACTGGACGTATTGCTATGTATAATGGTCTAGTCCTTGTTCAATTACCAAATGTTCATAAAGCTAATACATTTGAATTTGCTTATGATGACAATAAACTTTTAATTCTTCCTTCAAATGATAATCGTCCAGTTAAATTAGTATTCGAAGGTGACAGCCTAGTTAAAGAAGTATCTGATGGTACTCAAAATATGGACATGTCTCTTGAATATAAATTCATGACTAAATTTGGAGTTCAAGTAATCTTCAATACTCTTTATGGTGAATATACTCTATCATAAGATAAATAAACTAATATTGCAAGAGGGCATATTTTATAGTATGTCCTTTTTTTTATGACATACAAGGAGGATTTATTTAATGACTGAATCTAAAAAGACGAATAAAAAAAAGGAAGTAAATAAAAATATTGATAAACCTACATCTGAAATCGTAAAAGAAGTTAAACAAGTAAAACGAAAGAAACAATTAGATCAAGATATTTTAATTCCTTGTCGAAATGTAACTGATGGAATGCTTGTATATATTTCTAAGAAAACAGGATTGGAAACAACTTGGGTTGAACATGATGCCGAGGAATATTTAACAGTAGGTGAATTGCTAACAATGAGGGCTTCTCAACCAAAATTCTTAACAGAACCTTGGCTAGTAATTGATGATGAAGATGCCTCTGAATATCTTGATTTAAAGAAATTGTATGACAAACTTGTAGGAATTGAAGATTTAGATGAATTCTTTGAAAAACCTGTTTCTGAAATGGAGGAAATTCTTAACAAAATTCCTAGAGGTTTAAAAGAAACAATAGGTATTCGTGCTAGAAAGAAGATTGAAGATGAGTCTCTTTATGATACTCGTAAAATAAAATTAATTGAAGAAAAACTTAAAATTGATTTAAGTATTCTTCTATAAATAAGGTGGTGCTAATATGGCAACATCTTACCAAGAAATATACGAAAGATTCACTTCAAAAATTACTGACTTTTATTTAAGTAATCTAACAGATGAAGAAGCAAAAGAATACTTTGAAACATTTTTAAAATCATCCATTATAAAATTTAGATATTGTAATAAATTAAGTGATCGAGATGAAGATTTAAAACAATTTAATAATGATTTAACAGATGAGGAAAAAGAGATACTTTCTATACTTATGATTGTGGAATATTTAACACCTAAACTTTTAACTGATGAATTATTAAAACAGACATTAAATTCAAAAGATTACTACCTTTCCTCTCAGGCAAACCATATTAAAGAGATTCGTGAATTGAGGGATAAATATCAACAAGAAGCAAATAGTTTAATGATATTATATACATTTAATAATTCAAAATTGGACGGATTTCTATGATAAATAAAATTAATAGAGATAGTCCATTATTTAATAGTTATCTAGAAGTGTTAAAAAATCGTATTTTTAAAATCATACCTCTAATGGAAGAAAACAATGAAAATATAACACGTTATATTGAATCTATCTTATTTGAGATGTATGGTTTACAAAATGTAATTAACGGAGTAAAAGAATCTTACAATTATTTATCAATTCTTTGTGGTTTAGAATCTATTTTAATTACAAATAAAGATTTTAAATTTATTAGAAGCGAAATATTCAGGTTACTTGGATTAATTGAGAAACTTCAGAAAGGAGAGTGAGTATGAGTTATTTGGATTTATTTAGGCAACGTACATTATCAAATAGTATTATTACTGCCACAAAAAAAACAATAAATAATAACTTTAATGATTCACTTTTCGTTGAAAAAATCTTAATTAATGACATTGAATATGATGTTCTAATAACACAAGAAAATAAAAGTGAAGATAAAAAATTATTATTTAAACCTGAAACAGTTATTGATATTGGTTCTGTTGTAAAATGGAAAAATTCATATTTTCTTGTAACTGATTTTATTGGTAATGAAATAAATGAAATTTATCCTATTGCAACAATAAAATTATGCAACAATAGATTATCTATTAAAACGATTGATACAAAAGAAATAAAAAAGGATTTAGAAGGTAATCCTATATTAAATAAATTTGGTGATCCAATCTACATTACTAAAGAAGGAAAACTAATAGATATTCCTTGTATTGTACAAAACACTATTACTTCAGGTGATGAAAATAAACAATTTCCACTTCCTCAAGGTTCACTTTATATTACATTGCAATATCAAAAAAATGAAGAAATTCAAATCAATAAGACATTAAGGATGTATAACAATATTTATAAAATAAGAAATATTGATTATACAAATGTAATTGACGAAAAGGGAATTATGATATTGCTAGTTGAACAAGTGACAAGTGAGGCGATGTAATATGGGAATGTATGATGATTTTTTAAGTATCATTAAGTATTTAAAATCAGACGAACAACTATTGAGGTTATTATACTATCCGCCTGATAATGGTAATGATATTGTAGACCCTTTGGATATAAATTTACCAAATATATTAGATATGGATATTGAGGAACGTTCCAAAATTACTAATTTAAGGATTATGAAATCTGCCAAAGTTACAGATTTAGAAAATGATAGTATATGTAGATTATATATATATGCTGGCAGACGTTCTCCAACAAATTACAATTATTTATTTGCTAATCAAGAATTAGTAATAGATATCCTATGTCATAGTAACTTTGAGAATGGTGATTTACGTTCCACTAGAATTACTGATAGGTTAAATGAATTATTTTGTCAAGAAAATTTAGTTGGCATCGGAAAAATGAATTTTATTGGTGCGAGACAAATTAATGCTCCGTATGAATATACAGGTTATCAAATTGTATTTGAATATAGTACATTCAAAAGGTAGGTGTGCTATATGGAAATAATTAAAGATGATGATATTCATTTAAAATTTTTATTGGGGTTACCTGTTCATATTGAAGGAATTGGTAATTTTTATGCGCCTTCCCTTACTGATATTGTTGACATGACAGAAGAAATTTATAATATGTCTATTTCTTCATTATTTTTTGACAAGAATCAGTTGGAAAATAGTCAAATAGAATTAAATAAATATAGTAATTTTTATATTCTTGTGTCTAAACTTATTGCTGATCCAATGTATAGAATGTTATTTTTTAATGGATTAAGTTTACATTTGGATACTAAACCTCAATTTCATTCAGAAGGAATAGTTTATTTTGGAAAATTGAGTGAGGATAGTGTCTTAACTGAAGAAAAATTTGAGTATATTAAGAAATTGGTGAGGATTGCTAATAATTTAGCTGAACCAGAAAAGTATGATGCTGCTAACGAAAAGGCTAAAAAGTTAATTGAGAAAATAAAAAAAAATAGAAAAAATGTAAAAGTACCTCAAAAAATGAATTTACATAGTATCATATCTTCTATTGGCTGGAGATCACAAAATTTTAGATTCATTAGGGATTTAAATATTTATCAACTTTATGATGGTGTTGGTAGGTTAAATGCTATAGATAACTATAATTATACAATGTTTGGAATCTATAACGGAAAGATTGATGGTTCTAAAATAAAGTTACCTGATATAAATTGGGCTAACATTATTAAAAATAATTAAATTAATATTAGGAGGATGATTTATTAATGACTACACCTAATCGTTTTGCGATTCGTGACGCAGGGGAAGCAACATTTTTTAATTTACAAACTGGTAAAGCCATTGTAACTTTAAATACGCTTAAAACAAGTGGAGTAGAGACAAGTGGTGAAACTACATATGTTCGAGGTGGTTTTGGAAACCCTAAATTAGTTGGATTTTCTTCCAATAAAGAAGGAAAATTAACTTTACAAGATTCGTTATTTGATAAATTTGCACTTTCTATGTTAACAGGTAATGAATTAACTGAAGAAGTTAAAGTAATTGATTACAATGAAAAATTAACAGTAAAATCAAATAAAATTTCGCTTTCAAAAACTCCTCAAGGAGCAATTATTTCAGTATTTAAAGTTAATCCTATCGATGGTACGAATGAAAAAGAATATACTTTAGGTGATCCAGCTACTAATCCAACTGATTATTCATTAGAAGATAAGGATTTAACATTTAATACAGAAGTTCAAGATGGAACGATTTTCCGTGTGTATTACAAAGTTAAAACTGGAACTGACGCTAAAACTGTTCGTGTTAGTTCTGATGCATTTGGTGGTACTTTCAGAGTAGTAGTTGATCTATTAGTACGTGATAGTGCAGATGGTAAAGACTATGCTGCTCAATTAATTATTCCTCGTGGAAAATTTGAAGATTCATTCTCAATGAATTTATCAGTTGATGGCGATCCAGCTGTGTTAGACTTACCAATTGAAATTTTGAATGATCCTTTAACAAATACTATGTGGGAAATGGTTATTTACTCTGAAACAGATATTGTATAATATAATTAAATAAATAATATAATGGGTGGATATATTTATCCCTCTTTTTTTTTCAATATGGAGGTGTGATATGGCTATAATTGATAAAAAAGATGAAATTAAAGAAGTTGAATTAGACGTTCTTGAAAAAGAAGAAAATGCAGTAATCGTAAAAGTTGACGGTTGGAGAATGCGTGTGTATTTTGATAAAGACTTTAAAGGTATAATTAATAATAAAGTTACTGCAAAATACACTGGTGATATCAAAAATGTTCATACCGTGGTATTTAAAAAATTAAAATAATTTTAAAAGAGTAACGGAAATACTATATTGTTATCTTACCTGAGTAAATTATTAACCGTTACTCTTTTTTATTTAATTAATAATAATTATTATAGGATCAAAAGGAGGAAATAATAAATGTCACAATTAAAATTATCACAAGTAAAAAAACAATATACACAAATCCACAAACAAGAAAAGTACGAACTTAAAGATGGTTCAACAATTACTTTTACTCCAATATTTCCACATGGCGATATCGAAAAATTAATAGAACATTTAGCTACACAATTTAAATATGCAGAAGAAAAAGGATTTGAATTAACTGATAAATTTATTCAAAGCTATGTTCTATTTTTATGTATCCGTCAATTTACTCACCTTGGAAAAGAAATCTCAGATAATTTTGAAGAACAAATTCAACAAATGAACTGGTTAATTGATACTGGATATTTTAAAGAGATTGTGGAAGAAGTGTTTTTAAAAGAAGAAATAGGTAAATTATTTGAAAAAATGGTAGAAGTAAGTGGTAATTACTTATTCTTAGAAAAATTAACTCAACAAATGCAAAATCATGTTGCAAAATTAGAATTACAAAATAAAGATATTTTAAAAAAAATAAACGTTGAAGATAACACTCAATAAAGCGAGTTGATGATATATAATGGAGTTTAAATCAACAAAGGATTTGGAGAAATATATTAATCGTATAGTAGTTGAAGCAATGTCTAAAGGTAATGCTGTAAAGAACACTGTAATTGAAGAAGGTAAAAAACAAGTACAGGAAACAGTTTATAATGTTTATCCAGAACCTAAAGTATATATCAGGACTGGGAAATTAAAAGAAAGTTGGAATTGGCAAGATGCACCTGATGGAATAGAAATTATTAATACTAGAACCGATGAGGAAAGTGGAAAGTATATTCCATCTGTTGTTGAGAGTGGTAAGGGATACGATTATACAGGATACGGTTATGATTATGAAAAGCCTCGTCCCTTTATCGATAACACAATTAAGAATTTAGAAGGAAGTGCTAAGTTAACAGAAGCATTAAAACAGGATTTAAGGAAACAAGGTATTTCAGTTGAATAGATTGGAGGGTGAATAATTGGCTAAACGAGGCACAGTTTATAACAGAATATATAATGATGAAGAATGGAATAAAGTAAATGAAGAAAATAAAATAATGATTGAAGATTATCTTGAAGAATATCGTTCAAGAAAAATTAAAGATAGCACACTTAAACAGTATTTCAATGATTTACGTATCGTTATGATTTATATATTACGCAAGCTTCAAAATAAATCAATATTAGAATTGAATAAAAAGGATTTTAGACGTTTTAATCTTTACCTTACTGAGCAATTAGGTGTTGGAAATGCAAGAGCAAATAGAATGATGTCTGCTGTTAGATCAATGCTTACATATATTGAAGATGATGACGATTATGAATACGAAAATAACCATGCCAAAAAGGTGAGGGGATTGCCTAAAGACCCTATTCGCACTAATGAAGATGACTTTTTCTTATCGTTTGACCAAGTAATGAAATTACGTGAAGAATTAATTAAACGTGATAGATTACAAGATGCTGTTTTGCTTATGGTTATATTTGATAGTGCAGCTAGACGTAATGAAGTATTTCAGATTCAGAAACATGGATTAATTAATAGTAATCGTGCCAATGAAGTTATAGGTAAACGTGGTAAGAAATATAAGCCTGTTTATTTAAATGATACAAGAGATTTAATTGCTAAATATCTTGAAGAACGTGGTGATGATAATATTGATTCACTTTGGATTTCTGGTAAAGGTAATAATAAACGTTCAATTAGCTACAACACTATCTATGACAGAATTGTAAGTATTAGTAAAGTGTTGAGTGAAATTGAAGGTAAGAAAATTGAATTCTTCCCCCACTCCCTTCGTCATAGTCGTATAGAATGTTTGCTACAAGGTGAAGATTTACGGATACTAGATAAGGATGGAAAACCTAAGAAATTTACACTTGAAGAAGTACAGATATTTGTAAATCATAGTGACCCAAAAACTACTTTAAGCTATGCAAAGGATCACACTAACGAAATTGTCGATAATATGTTTGGATTCTAACTTATTTGAATTGGGATGTTCATGGTGAGTGTTCCAATTCAAATAAAATTAATTATATTAATAACTTGAGTAACATTTACAATTGTTGTGTAATTATGGTATTACGATTGGATGAATCATAAATTAAAGAGGTGATAAAATGAAAAGAAAACGTTATACAAAAGATGATTTAATCAACATAATAAAAAACTTTTACATTGAAAATAATAAAATTCCTAGTGCAGAAGATTTTAAAAGTTCATCACCAAGCACATCTACTTTCTATAGACATTTTAAATCTTGGGAAGATGCATTAGTCTCATCTGGATTTAAAAGAACATCTAAAAATATTGAGCATTCAAAGGTAGAGTTGATAGATTTATTAAAAAAGTATTATCATGAATTTAATGAAGTTCCTACGGCAAAAGGATTAGAGTCAAAAGAAAACTACCCATCATATGTGCCTTATTTCAAAAAATTTGGTTCATTGAAAAATGCTCTAATTGAAGCTGGACTATTTGAATTAAGAGCAGATAAGCATAACTTTGACAGAGATAAAACATTTTCTAAAGAAGATTGTCTACATTTATTAGATGAATATATCAAAAGAAATAATAGAATACCAACTATTAATGAATTAAAAGATGATAAAAATATGCCTTCTGATATGAGGTATTATAATTTATTTGGTGGACTAAATAATGCACTGTCTGAATTGGGATATGACCCAATAAATATAGGAAAATATAGTGATGAAAATTTAATTAGTAAGTTGATACAATTATATAATGATATTAATAAAGTTCCAACATGTTCTGATATTGACAATTGTGAGTATACTCCTTATTCAAAGTGCTACACTGAAAGATTTGGTAGTTTGTATGTAGCGTATGATTTAGCTGAAATACCTTACGATATTTCCATAAAGCAAATAGACGATGAAACAATTATCCATATGTGGAATGATTTAAAAAATAATTTACAAAGAACTCCTACTATCAGAGATATAGAAAATTGCAGTTTTGATTTCTCAAATGCCATAAGATATAGGTGGGGTTCATACGCAGAATTTTTAATAGATATGGGCGAAGAACAAAATTATAACAAATATAATTGTCGATACTATTTTTCTGACAAAGGGAAATTAAAATGTTCCTCTTATGAAGAATATGTCATCACAAACTACTTAGAGGATAATGATATAATTTTTAGTAAGGAAAAAATGTATAAAGATGTAATTAAAGAAGACACAACAATGAGAAGATTTGATTGGGTAATAACTTATGAGAATAAAACATACTATGTTGAATACTTTGGTATGACTGGCATGGAAGAATATGATAAAAAAGCAAAACAAAAAATAGAAGATTGCAATAAAAACAATATAAATTTAGTTACAATATATCCAAAAGATTTAAAATTAAAATCATTTGATGAGATATTTTCGTTTTTACAAGTATCTTAAAGTGTTTATCAATTTGGTTCGAACCTAATAATGAACATTTTTTATAATGTCTTATTAGACCAAACATTTCAGAGTGTTGACCGTACAATCAGCACTCTTCTTTTTTATTCTTAAACATTAAATGAAATGTAACTTTTATCGTAATTTAAAGTTATATAATAAATTTTTAGAATATGTAATTAAATTAGTTATCTAACTTAATTTAGGATACTTTTCATTTTACCAATAGTATCCTATAATGGAAGTAACTAAAATAAATATATTAGAGGTGAATTTCATTATGGGATTATTTACAAGTATATTTTTAATTATGATGATTCCAGTTGTATTAATATTTATAATACTTTCATTGCTTGCAAAAAATGAATTAAATAAGTGCAATAACAGGGAAAAAGAAATTGAACGTTTTTTGAAAGATAAAAATTTCAATTATACTCAAATTTTTACTTCTGATGATAAAAAATGGGGAATGGTTTATGATGGTAAAAATAAAATAGGAATACTTCAATATAAGAACAACGAATATATATTTGAAGAAATTGAAGCGAAGAATATAATACAATCTGAGATTATTGAAGATGGTACAACAATTATGAAAACATCAAGAAAAAATATAATTGTAGGTGCTGGTATTGGAAGTTTACTTGGTGCAACTGCCGCTGGAGCGGTCGTTGGTGCTATTTCCAGTAATAAAAAACATGTTGATGAAATTAAAAAACTACAATTACAAATAGTTGTGAATGATACTAGTGATCCAATTAAAAAAGTAAATTTTATTGATGAAAATTATACTATAAAAAAATCAAGTTCTTTTTTTAAATTATACTACGATAAAATAAAACATTGGCAAAAATTAATTGAAGTGTTAATTAGGAATACTGAAAAAGAAAATAAAATAGGGAACGGTTAAGAAGTGTCATTTGGCACTTCTTTTTATTTTGTAGAAAGGAGTGCCAAATATGAATGGTAATGATTTAAGAATATTAGTAACAGCAAATTTAAATACTGGTAAGTCCATAGGTGAAATTAATACAGCGATTAAAGGTATAGAGAAAAAAATTAAATCTCTAAAACTTAATATTGAAGTTAACGATAAAGTATTAAATACATTATCTAACTTTAATAAACAAATGGAACAAATAAGTAAAACTGCAAAAAATACAGGAAAAATAGTTGAATCAGCATTACTTCCTAATGGAACAAAAATAACTCGTACTTTCTTTGATGGTTTGAATAAAGAATTTCAACAAACTATTAATGATACAAAACGTGTTGGGCAAGAAATGCTACAAACAACTGGAAATATAGAGCAACAAATTAAAACAGTAAAGAGTTTAACAGAAGAATATAAATATTTAACAAAAGAGGCAAAAAGTTATAACGTAGATGGTAGTTTAAAGAATAAAACATCAACATATCTAAATGATAAAGGTAATGCTCGTGTAATAAAAACTGATTCTAATGATAATGTAATTAGTACTAAAGATTTAACTGATTATGGAAATTTAATTAAAGTTCAAGAACAAGCAAGAAAATCATTGCAAGAATTAGCTAAAACTGGTAGATATACAAATGAAGAACTCCGTAAAATTGGACAAGGAATAAATTTATCAACTACCGTTAACCAAGTTGAGCAATTAAATAATCGTATGAAAAATATGCGATTTGGTACTAATTTAACACGAGATCAAGAAAAATTAACAAACTCTTTAGAACGAGTTTTTAATCAAGGAAAAGTTACGGAACAAGAATTTAATAAATTTAATAACGCTATAAAAAGTTCAAAAAATATATCTGAATTAGAAAAATTACAAAGAGAAATAAATAAAACAGTTACTAAATATGATGCAACAACATTGCAAAATAAATTAACAAATGATGCAGAAAAATTATTAAGAACTCATGCAAATACAGTCGATGTACAAGGAGTACAAGATTTCATTAATAAAGTAAATGCAATTAATCCTGCTAGTAAAAACGCATTAAATGGGTTAAAAAATTTACAAAATGAATTATCAGTATTTAGAAATAATGCTTCAGAAGCAGCTAGAACATCTATGACATTCGGTCAACAGTTAAAAATTGCATTAGAGAGGGTTCCGATTTGGGCTGTAGCTACTACTGCCATATATGGAACATCTCATGCAGTAAAAGATTTATTGAATAATTTAATACTCGTTGACGGGCAAATGACTGAATTAAAACGTGTAATGGATAGTAATACAAACTTCAATCAATTACTTAGTGATTCAGTTGAAATGAGTAAAGATTTAGGTAGAAGTTTAGAAGATGTAAATAACGCATTAATTATGGCAGCTAAAACTGGAGCAAATGCAAAAGATTCTCTTGAATTAGCTAGAACTGCTACTATTGCATCAAATGTTAGTGAATTGACGGCAGAAGAAGCAATGACTAATTTAATTTCTATAACTACTCAATTCAATATGAAAGCATCTGAATCAATAAATGTTATTGATAAATTAAACGAGGTAGACAATAACTATGCTACTAGTACTCGTGATCTTAGTGATGCATTAGCTAAAGCAGGTTCAGTTGCTCAAACATATAATATTACATTAGATGAAATGATAGGTCTTGCCACTGCCATGCAAGTAGCAACTAGAGCAAGTGGTACAGAAGTGGGTAACTCATTAAAGACAATTATTTCCAGATTAAGTTCCAATGATTCTTTAAAGGCTATGAAAGAATTAGGAATTGAGATAAATAATGTTAGTGATGCTTCCGAGATTTTACAAAAAATATCTGATAAATGGAACACACTAACATCAGCCCAGCAACAAAATCTTGGTGTAGTTATTGCAGGACGTTGGCAATTATCAAAATTTTTAGGTTTAATGAATAATTACCAGATGGCAATTGATTCTACTAATACTAGTTTACATAGTGAAAATAGTGCAATTATTGAAAACCAAAAATATTTAAATAGTATGGAAGCAAAATTAGCCGAACTGAAAAATAGTTGGTATGAATTCAGTCTAGCTGTTGGTGATTCTGGAATTGCTGATGTTTTTATGGGTGCAGTTATTGGATTAACGAAGTTAGGGAATAGTGCAACAAATTTTGTAAGAACATTTGGTTCTATACCTGCATTGTTTGGAATGGCAAGTGCTGGAGCGTTGTTATTAAGTAAAAATTTAAGAAATTTTCTTACCACTGAAAATGGAATTAATGCTTTAAAAAAGACATTCCAGAACATGAATAATCATTTATCAACAACAAGAACATCGATTAGAGATGCTACTGTAGGAATGACTGGATTTCAAAGGGTAACAACTGCTACAGGTATTGCTTGGAATAGATTAGGTGTTTCAATTAGGAGTGCTTTGATATCTACAGGTATAGGAGTAGCGATTACAGTAATATCTATGGCTTTAGGTAAATTAACTGAAAATCTAATTAAAGCAAAAGAAGAACAAGCAAAAGTAAAACAGGAATCAGAAAAATTAGCACTTTCCTATTCCCTTAATCAAGATAAAATTACTTCTTTAGTTAGTGAATATAAAAACTTACAATCACAAGTAAAATCTGGTTTGTTGCCTGAAAATGATAAAAGGTATCTTGAAGTACAAAATGAACTTAATAAATTACTCCCTAATCTCACTAAAAATACAGATAAATTAGGAAATGCAAGGTTAAAAAGTGCAAGTGCAATTGATAGCGAAATTGAATACCTTAATAAATTATCAAATTTACAATCTCAAAAATTTATTGATAATTTTGGAGAAACTGTTGACAAATCAAGTAAAAAAATAAACAACTTAAAATCTCAAATAGATGAATTAGTTAATGGAAAACGACTAAAAGCTGGAAGAATGGCTGGAACAATAATATCACCTCCAGATGATTCACCAGAAACAGAAATTGCAAAATTAGTTAAACAAAAAGAAATAAAAGTTGCAACTGAGGAATTAGTTAATAGCTATAAAAAACTTGGAATTGAATATGCTAAAGTAATGGGATATTCAAAAAACTTGACTAATGAAGATCAAGCATATATTGCATCAATTATAAATAAAAATAAAGAAATACTTACCACTGAAGATGGTATGAAAAAAGTAGAAAGTAAAATTAAGAGTTTTATTATATCTACTGGTGAATTAAGAAAAGCAATAGGTGATATTTTCACTACTGACGAAATACGAGGTTTTTCAGATAATCAAAAAGCTGTATTAAAATCAATTAGTGAAGGGGTACAATCAGGATATAAGGATTGGGGACAATATAAAAATATATTAAAAGAAGTTGGATTTACAACTGACGAAGTAAATGCAATAATTGATAACTTAAATAAAGTTACAAAGAATCAATCTGATGCTAATAAAGCTGCAACTATTTCTGCAGCTGAGTTAGATAAAGTTTTAAAAGAAGCGAGTAAACAATATGAAAATAGTATTTCAAATATTAAATCGTTAAATGGAGTATTAGAAGAATTAAAACAATCTCATAAATTGTCAGCAGATTCAGTTGGAATTTTAATGAATAAATATCCAAATCTGTTAACATATATGAATGATGAAAAGGCATTATCAAATGCTATTCAAAAAGAAATAAAAAATGAAACAAAAGTTGCTCAAAAATCAATTCAACAAAAATTAATGTTAAATAGTCAATATTTCAAATCATCAACTGTGCAAAATTCTACTTTTATTAAAAATATTGCAAAACTATATGGAATTGATCTTCAAAATACAAAGAATTTAGCAGAAGCAAAATCAAAAGTTGAAGCACAATTAATTAAAATTTTAGGTAAAAACTGGTCGCAATATTATAAAATACTAGCTAATGGTCAAGCAAAATTGTATGGTGTAGAAATTGATAACCTTGTAAGAGGTGCTATGCAAGGTAGTGATGAAGCAAATAAAAAATTAAATCAATTGTATGCATCTATGAAAAAATATAATGATGCAGTAAAGAATATTGAAAATGGATTTAATAATTTAACATTAAATACGGTTAAGTCAAATATTAAATTAGAAGATTATGGTAAAACAATAGATAAAAATACATCATCAAAAAATAAAAATACAAAATCTACTAAAAATTCAAGCAAAGCAACCGAAGATTATATTTATGTTTCAGATAAATATAAGAAAGCAATAGATGACATCAATATTAAAATAGCTAAACAACAAAATTTACAATCCAAATATCCAACATATTCTAAACAATATCAAAATGCCATTAAAGAAGAGATTAAACTACTCAAACAGAAAAAAGATGCTATTGATAAAGAAACAAAATCATTAGACGCTCAAATTAAAACTGGTAAAATCAAACAAACAGGTGTAGTTAAAAAAAGTGAATCTGTCATTAAAACTTCATCCTCTTCAAAATCTAGTTCATATGTAAAAGGAAATAGTAATCAAGCAACTATTTGGAATTTTCTAAAGTCAAAAGGATTGTCAGATAATGCTGTTGCTGGTATTATGGGCAACATTCAAGTTGAATCTAGTTTTAATCCTAATGCTCTTGGGCCTCAAACTAAATACGGTAGAGCATATGGAATTGCACAATGGTTAGGCGGACGTAAAACAGCATTACTAAAGTATGCTAAATCAAAAGGAACAAGTGCAAGTAATTTACAAACACAACTTGAATTTTTGTGGAAAGAACTAAATAGCACAGAAAAGAAATCACTAAACTATGTAAAATCAAATTCAAATGCTAGTCCATCCACTATTGCAAAAATGTGGGATACTTTATTTGAACGTTCTGGTGGTTCATTATTAAGTAAACGAGCAAGTAATGCAAATAGTATATACAATAAATATAGTGGAAAGAAAGTAGTTGGAACATCATCTTCTAGTGGTTCTAGTGGTAGTATTCCTACTTTAAAACTTGGTTCAAGTGGATCATGGGTTAAGAAACTTCAAAAAGAACTTGGTGTGGTAGTAGATGGAATTTTTGGAAAGCAAACATTAGCAGCAGTAAAAGCATACCAAAAGAAAAAAGGATTAACTGCTGATGGTATAGTTGGTAAAAGTACATGGTCTAAATTAGGAGTAAAAACATCTTCAAGTTCTTCAAAAGCAAAAGCAGAAGGAAAACAAGCAAAAGATAAAGCAATTGGAGAGAGGAATCAACTTAAACAAGAAAGTCTTGATATTGAAAAACAAATTCAAGAAAAGTATAAACAGTTAATTGATGCAGTAGTTAGTGGATTTGAGAAACAACAAAATGACTTTGATATTGAGTTACAAAAAAGTGAAGATAGAATGTCTCGCCTTGTTTCTACATCTTCTGCATATAGGAAAGAATTAGAGAAACAAAAGAAAATATTAGCAGATAAACAAAAAGTTAATAATAATGAAATTAAATCTCTTAATAAGATAAACTCAGAAAAGAAATTAAGTTCATCTCAAATCAAGAAAAATGAAGAAGAAATTAAATCATTAGAAAAGAAAAATAAAGCCTATAAATTATCAGCAAAAGAACGTGAGAAAAACCAAAAGAAAATTGATTCTCTTAATAAGAAAAATAATAGTGATCGCAAAAAAATATCTTCGCTTGATAAACAAAATAAAGATAAGAACACATCTAAAAAACAACGTGAAAAAAATAATAAAGAAATTGCAAAATTAAAAGCAGATATTAAGAAAAATGATAAAGAAATTGATAAATTAGAAAGTGCGAATAAAAAGAAAAAATTATCAGCAAGTGAAATCAAGAAAAATAATGCTAAAATTGAAGAACTTAAAAAGGCTAATAGTGCAAAAAAGTTATCTTCAGCCATAAGGTCGCAAAATAGTTCATTGATAAAAGAATTAGAAAAAGCAAATGAAGAATTAAAAAATAAACTTGCAGATATAGAATACCAAAGAGTTAATTCAATTATTGATTCTTATGAAAATGAACAATCTAGTAAAGATATTGATATTCGTAAAAAAGAATTAGAATTAGAAACCATTGAAAATAAAAATTCTAATGAATATAAACAGAATCTTGCAGATCAAATTAATCTTCATTTAGATAAAAAACGATTACTAGAAGCTGAAATTAAATACATTAAAGATCAAATAAAAAATAATGAAACTTTAACAGATGCTCAAAAAGAAGAATTAAATAATCTTGTTGCTGATTACCAAAATAAAGTAATTGAAATTGATGTTACTGTTAAAGAGAAAAAGGAAGAAATTAAGCAAATATATAATGATATTGCCGATCAATATGTTGAAGCAATGAAGGACGCTTATGAAAAAGCAAGAGATGTTGAAATTGAGGCTTTAAATGAAACTCGTAAAGCAAGAGAAAAAGTACATAAAGAAATAATGGATAATTATGATGAAGAAGAAAAGAAACTTGATGAACTTTATAACAAGAAAATGCGAGAGATTGATGATCAACAATCATCAGACAATTACAATAAAGAATTAATAAAAAAACAAAAAGAAGCAGAAGAAATTCAAAAGAAAATAAATAAATTGTCAATGGATGATTCAATTTGGGCTAAAAAACAACGTGAAGATTTAGAGAAACAATTAGCCGATAAACAAGAGGAAATTGCACAGTTTGTAAATGACAGAAACGTTGAGTTACGAAAGCAAGGTTTAAGTGATGAATTAGACGCTTCTAAGAAAGCCATTGACGAAAGACGAGATATTGAAAATAAAGCATATGAAACACAACAAGAAGAATGGGATCAATTAGAGAAAGATATTAATAGAAAATATGACAATTTTATTAATGATGAACGTCATTGGAGTCAAGTTCGACAAGATATTCTCAACGGTGATGTTGCAAAATATAAAGATAGTATAGAAGAAATTACTGATACAATTAGTAAGAATAATAAAATTATTGGTGAAAGTATTACAAATAATATTATTGATGTTCTTGCTGCAGCACAAAAAGGATTAAATTCTATTAAATCAAGTTATAATGATGTCATTGCTACAGCTGAAGCAGAGGATAAAAAAGCAAGGGCAGAAGCAGAAGCTAAATTAATTGCTGATATTAAGAAAAACGAAGAGGATGCCAAAGCAAAAGGAATTTCAAAATATGAAGTTACATGGACGGATAAGAAAACAGGAGAATTTGATAGATATCTTGAATTTAAAACAAAAAAAGAATTAGACGATGCCTTAAAAAAATATAATAATAGTAAATTAAATACAGAAATTAAAATTATTTATAAAAAAGTTAAATCATATGATGTAACACTAACTAATCCAAAAACAGGTGACGAAATTGAAAAATCGTTAAACACACAATCTGAAGTAGATGCATTTGTTAAAAAATATCCTGATTATATTCCACAAGTATTACCTAAATATCATAAAGGTGGAATAATTGGAGATACACCTAATAGTCGTGTAACTGAATTAGTTAATAAATTATTTAATACGAAACCAAATGAACAAATTGTTAAAGGACTTGAAGGAGAATTAATGATTCCCCCTAAAAATATTGTGAACGGATTAAATAATATTAGGAATTTAATTACTTCAACTCCTCCATTACTTACACCAGTTACAACAACAGGAAATACGGAAATCAATATGAACATTAACATTGAAAAATTAATGGGTGGAGAAAAAGGTGCAAATGAAATGTTCAAAGTATTAAATAAAAAATTAGCAAAGATGGGAGTGAAATAATCTATGCTGGAAAGTTTGGATTTTCATTTTGATGGTATTAGTTCAAAAGAAATGGGATTATTAAATGTACGAACAGATTCTGGCTTATTTGAAGAAAAATTTTTATCATCTAGAACTATTAATACTGTTAAAGTAAAAGGAAACGATAAATCTTACTTGCAAAGTATAGAGATGGATAATATTTCACTCCATCTCACCTTCTTTTTACCAGAAGGATATACTGATGAAAATTTACGAAAAATTAAACAATGGTTTAATCAAGATTATTATAAAGAATTTTACTTTGATGATTATCCTGATCGTATTTATTATGTGATGTTTGATGGAGATTCTACATTGTCACATAACGGATATGGATATGGTTATTTTACAATAGAGTTAAAGAGTAATAGTCCATATGCATATAGTCCATATTATACGGAATCAATTACAGTCACTGATACAGTTAATGGTGTAGATATAGAGATTGAAAACTATGGTGATTTAGATATTTTTCCTGAAATATGGATTGATAATAATAAAGGTAAAAATACAGTTAAAATTGTAAACTATTCAAATGGTAAAAGTTTTGAATTAAAGAACTTATCTACACAAGGGGAAAATATTTATATTGATAACGAACGTGAAGAAATCGAAACAGATTTACCACTAACATATAGATATGCAGATTTTACAGGTGATTTTATGGAATTTACAACGGGTATTAATCGACTAAGATTATATGGAGAATGTGATGTAACTTTTCGTTATCAATACAAATTTATTTAATATTCAATTGGAGGTGACGAATTTTGAAATTAGGTGAAATAGACTTATCTTTAATTCCTCTTAAACCGCAATTATCAATTTGTTTACCTAATCTTAATAGAACTGTAATTGGAATAATAACTGAAGCTAGGGATATTACTCATGATATTTTTTTGGGGAAAATCAATGAACTAAGTTTCAAAATTCCATTTAAAATAGAAAAAGAAAATAAATTAATAAGGAATCCTAATATTGATAAATTAAAGGAACGTTATTTAATTAAATTTCAACTAGGTAAAGAGATTGAATATTATATGATCAATGATATAAATGATGATTCAGATGATACAAATGCAGATAAAACTGTGCATTGCTATAGTATTGGTTGGGAATTAAACGACAAGATGATCAGAGGATATCAAGATACAAGTATTAATGCGACTGAAGCATTAAATGTTGCTCTTTTAGAATCAGTTTGGTCAATTGGGTACGTTGATTCTGACTTTGATATTAGATATCGTTCATTTGATGTATCAGAAAACACTTCTCTCGAATTCATATTTCAAATTGCAGATACATTTAATGGTATCGTAGAATTTGATACGGTAAATAGATTAATTAATCTAAAGAAACAAGATAGCATTGGTACTAATAAAGGATTACGTCTATCATATGGTAAGTACCTAAAAACAATTGGAAAAGAATCAAATTCAGATGAAATGGTTACTCGTTTTCATGCATTTGGATCAGATGATTTATCTATTCAAAATGTAAATCCAACAGGAACAACATATCTTGAAGATTTTTCATATTTCATGTATCCATATGAAGAAGATGAAAATGGAAATATCATTAATCACAGTTATTACATGTCGGATAGTTTATGTAAAGCAATCACAAAATATAATAAACTAATTGAATCAAATAAATTAAAATTTGCTAATTTACTTTCTCAGTTAACTTCAAAGCAATCTGAATTAACAACTAGGCAAGTGGAGTTAGATACTCTTAATAATGATTTAAAAATAATTGAAGATAAGATTGATTTTGCTAAAGCAAAAGGAGTAGATTATTCAGATTTAACTTTACAACAAACAGCTAAAAATAATGAAATTGATAATAAAGAAAGTGAAATTGTTACAATTAAAATTGATATTACAAATATAAAAGATTCAATACAATCATTAAGAAATGAAATCTCAATTGAAAATAACTTTACAGCGGATCAAATGAAAGAACGTAATTATTATATAATTGAGAAAACATGGCAAGATGATAATTATATTGATGAAAATGATTTATATGAAGAAGCAATAAAACGATTCAATGATATGAAGAAACCTAAAACAACATTCACTATTGATATTATAAATTTCCTGAATATTGTTGAAGAACAACGTAATTGGGACAAGTTATCTATTGGTGATGTTGTAACCATTAAATATGATTTATTTGATACTTTAGTTACTGCTAAGATTATGGAAATCCATTATGACTATGAGCAGAATAATATTAGTTTGACAATTTCTGACGGAAGAGATATTTCCGATGAAGGTGAAAAAATAGCTAAGAAAATTTATGATGTCTACTCCACTTCTAAAAGTTTAGATATGAGTAAATATAAATTCATTGAGTCTGATAAGAAAATTGGAGAAATAAATGAAATCATAAATTCTCAGTGGGATAGTAATAAACGCTCAATAGTTGCAGGATTAAATAATTCCATTAGTATATCAGGTAGAGGTATTGTAATTACAAGTCCTGATGAACCAAATAATCAAGTTATCATTCAAAGTGGTATAGTAGCAGTAAGTAATGATTATGGAAATACATGGAAGAATGCAATTACAAGTTCTGGTTTGGTAGGTGAGAGAATTTTCGGTAAAATTCTGGCTGGAGTTAATTTAACCATTGAAAATGACAGTGGTAAATATAAATTTGATTCTAATGGATTTACAATTGAATCAGGTTCAATAAATATCATTGGTGGACTACCTAAATCCCAACTTGATCCTACATTTGCAGATGGACTATTTGAAATTGACAAAACCTATACAAATGGTATCAGAATGGATGCTAAAGATGGTATAGTTGTAACTCGTAGTGATAATACAGTTAAAACTACTCTCAATTCTACTGAAGGAATTAAAATACAAAGTTATCAAAATGGTGATTGGAAAGACAAATTATATGTTGATACAAACGGAAACTTAACTTTCTCAGGTAACTTATCAGGCGCTAGTGGCACATTCAGTGGTACTGTTTCAGCAGCAACAATCAACGGTAGTAATTTTTCTGGTGGAACTATAACTGGTACAACTATTACTGGAACAACTATTATTAGTACAACTATCAATGGTGGTAGTATTAATGGTGCCGATTTTACATCAACTGGAGATAACAATGAAAAAATATTTATAAATAAAGGATCAATAACATTTTATGGTAATTATGAGGGAGATATTAATTTAAAACTTGATAGTGATGGATTATTTTATACAGATAAGTCAACACCTTCTCATAATTGGAATATATTTTGGGATCAATTCGGATTATCAATTGATAGTAATCGTAATATTTTGATTAGTGCTCCTGATTCTATTACTATCGATAGTGGTCATATATTATTACAAGGTAATAATATTGGAATAAATAATATTTATTTTGGAAATGCATCAATTGGTGTTGGAGGAGAATTTTACCAAGGTGCTAATTCACCTAATGTTAGTATTGGTCAAAAGAATATCTATATCCCTGGAACTATCTATGAAGGCGGTTCATCACTTTCTTCAAAATATGCTTCATCAAGTCATACACATTCCCAATACCTAACAAGTGTTCCTAGTACAATATCAATATCACAAATTTCAGCTAACTATTATTATTTTGGCAGTGCTTTCACATATTCATCAGGTTACATTTCAGCACCTTCTGGCACTTTACAAATTGGTCAAAATTCAGTAAAAGCACAGACAGTTACATCAACATCGAATATTGAGTATAAAAAAAATATTCAAAGTTGGAATTATAATGCAACAAACATGATTTTATCTACACCTGTTAAACAATACCAGTTTAAAAACGAACTAGACAATGAGTTTCCACATGTTGGAATTATTCTTCAAGATGCACCTGTTTGGGTGGCTGATATTGAAGGTCATGGAGTAGATATTTACGCTATGGCTACATTATCATGGAAAGCTATTCAAGAATTAAATGATAGAATTAAATATTTAGAAAATGAAATTATTAGTTTAAAAGGAGAATAAGGAATGAATATTAAGGATTTTAATTTAGTTATCAATAAATATGACAGCATGTTAGCAGATGCAAATAGGCAAATTGTATTACTATCTGCTGTGAATGAAGAATTAACTAAGGAATTAGAAGAATTAAAGAAACAAATGGATAATAAAGATAAATAATCAAATAAAATTTGTTATTGATTATGTACAAAATAGTATATTTACCTAATTATTCATATAAAATATTCTTTAAATAGAACATTTTTGAGGAGTCTAACAATTAGATTCCTCTTTTTTATATTATAAAGGAGGTAATTATGTGCAAGATAATCCTTTAATAATTCATAGAAGGAGAAAAGGAACAACTGATGATCCTTTTGTACAAAAGAATGAATCATTGAAGATTGACTCCGATGGAAAAGTAATTCTTTCTGAAATTCCTAACAAATTCAGTCACGTAATTGTCACTGGTGATAATAAAGATTGGTTTGAAATTCAATCAGGTATTCCTACTATTGACCAATTTAAAGTCGATTATAATCTCAAAACTGTAACATTTTCAATGGAAAATGCAGGGAAACAACTTAACTTTGAATATATGGGTGAAGGTGTTTCGTATATTAGTGCAGATAATGTCTATACAGAATATGATGGCGTAAATGTTACTGAAACACTTAAAGATTTAACAGATAAAACTAATATAGCTAAAGAAAATGCTGAACAAGTTATTGAGAATGTTAATGAGTTAACTGATAGAGTTACTGAATCTATAGAAAATGCTAATTCTGCAATTGAATCAGCTAATCAAATAACCGATAGAGCAACTACTGAAATAGATAACCTATCGCAATTAAAATCAGATGTAGAAATAACTAAAGAAAAAACTATTGAAGCTACCACACTAGCTAATAATGCAGCTGCAAATGCTGATACGAAAGCACAACTTGCACAAAATAAAGTTGATTCACTCAATCAACTGGAAATAGATTTAAACCAATTGAAGTCTGATGTAGAAATAGTTAAAAATGACACGATTATAGCAACTAATAATGCCAATGATTCAGCTAATTTAACTATGGAAAAAGCTATTGTTGCAGATGAAAAAATAACAGAATTACAATCTAAAATTGATAATGCTGATACACAAATCAATGATAAAATTTCAGAAATTGATACCAAAGGTAATGATGCAATCAATGGTAAAATTATTGAAATGCAAAATAAGTTTGACTTAAAAGAAACTGAATGGAATGGAAAAGTAGACAGTAAGATTTCAGAATTAGATAGTAATGAATCTATTCGAAAAACTAATGAAAATGAACGGAAACAGAATGAAGATAATAGAATATCCAGTGAAACTGAACGACAAAGCAATGAATCATTAAGACAATCGCAAGAACAGACTAGACAAACTAATACACAAAAGGCAATCGCTGATGCAAATACTGCTACTACAAACGCATTAACTCAAGCTAATTATGCTAAGAGTAAAGGTGACTATGCTCTCCAACAAGGAGATTATGCAAAATTACAGGGAGATAAAATTCAAGATATCGTTGACGGCACTGGATTTATTCCTTCTCTTGAAAAAGGTACAATGAACGGTGTAGCAACGTTAGATAGTAATGCAAAAGTTCCATTATCCCAATTACCTGATATGGCATTACAGCAGAATTATGTTGTAAAAACAATTACTGAAAGAGATGCTTTAGTTGGACTTAAATCTGGAGATAGAGTAATTGTAATGGATGCTGGTGATGGATCAAGGGAAGGATATATCTGGGATGGTAACCAATATTATAAGGATTCTGACACAGATTGGGAAAATATTAATTTAGAATGGGTAAACATCAAAAATAAACCACAATCAACTGTTGAAGCAATTGATCAATCAGTTAGTAAATCTCATAGTCATATAAATAAAAATGTAATTGATGGATTAGATGATAATAATGGTCAATTACAGTACAAGGGAACTCCTGTTGGCAGTGTTACATCTGTTAATAATAAAATTGGTGATGTTAGTCTTAGTGCAAATGACGTTGGTGCGTATAGTAAAGAAGAAATCGATGCATTTACAGTTGTTAAATCAGTAAATGGTCAAACTGGTGATGTAACTATAAATAGAGTTTCATCTGCTGATAATGCTGATAAACTGGGCGGACAGTTACCAAATTACTATGCAACCAATGAATCAGTTGATGATGTTTTAGATAAAATCGGTGTTTTAAATGATACAGTTGTGTCACATCAGGAGGATTATGTGAAACATCCCGGCTTCGGTGTGACAACCAGTTCCGGCAATGCTTACTCAATCACATTAACCCCTGCTGCAACCTCTTATGTGGATGGAATGGGGATTGTATTAAAAATCAATGCTGACAGTACTGGAGCAGCCACAATTAATGTGAATGGATTAGGTGCGAAACCTTTGAAAAATGCTAACGGAAACGATGTAACAAACCTAAAAGCCAACGGAATTTATACGTTTATTTATAACTCTACAACTGGAAATTTTATTCAACAGGGTGAAGGAGTTGATGCTACTCCGTTAATTTCAGCAGTTAATAATATTTTAGGTTCATAAAGGAAGTGAAATAAATGCCGAATATACAAGACGCAACGGTGGTTGCAAGTGCGTATGATACGAGTGGAAATGGTGGGCGGAAGTTAGTACGTTTGAAAAACGGAACACAATTTGCTGCTATGAAGTCAGGTGGTATTTTTTATATTTACAAAACAACTGATAATTGGGCAACGAGTACACTGTTTAAAAGTGCTACATGGACATCCCTTCAAGATATTGCACTTGCTACAGATGGAATCAATTTATTTGTTTTACAGTCAGTAAATAATAATAAGACTTATTTTGGAGCATATAAGGAAGATGGTACGGTTTTATCTGGGAGTTCTGATTTTGATATTAACCAGTCAGCGATGGGGAATGTTTCCATCGCCATCAACGAAACAGGAACGGAACTCCATGCGGCATTGGCATCGAAAAACTCCACGTATCCTAACTCGTTCAATATACGTTATGCGAAAGGTACGATTAACGCTGACGGGTCAGTGACGTGGGGTGCAGTTGAGCAAGTATCAACAATAAACACATCTGGGTATAACTGTTCTAATCCAAGTATTGTATTCGCAAATGGCTATCCATTTATTTTTGCTGATATATTCAATCCAGTTACGGCTCATTACGGGATAATTATTTTTACCACAAAATACACAACAAAAGATGTAAATTTTACGTCTTCATGGGGTAATAAGTTTGTATACGATTCTAATAGTAACACCTACACCCAATCCTCCCCATCCGCATGTGTCGATAAAAATGGGCGAATATGGGTGGCGTGGCATGGTAAGGATAGCACGTATACTGTTGAGAACATTCGTGTAGCTTATAGTGATGATGGCGGTGTAACATGGTCATCTATGACAAAATTGACAAGTGGAAATAGTTATCATCAAATGAATCCGTCTATTACTGCAAGTAAAAATAACGAAATATTTATCTTATGGAATGGTCAAATTGACAATGTGTACCACAAAGCAATTAAAAAGATTAAGTATTCTAACAGTAGTTGGGGAAGTGTCACAAACGTTATTACAGCGACAGGTAACTTCAATTTATACAACCCATCAACCTTATATGATTTATCCGTTAATTTTTCAGAACCGTTATTCATCTATAAGAATGAACAAAGCAACAAAGTCGGCTTCTACGGTACATGGACAGTCACAAATATATCCGTCACACAAGGTTATATCGGACAAAAAACAAGTGCCGATAAAAGCAATATTTTAACGTATTCCATCACGACAGACGGAACGATGAGTGACATCACCGAAGAAATCAACGGAACAACCATCGCAACACGAACGAATCCAACAAGCGGACAACAATTTACGGTTAGCTTAACGCAGGAACAATGGGATGCGGTGAGGTTTGGGAAGTATGTGGACATCTTTGCTTTTAAGGACGAAATTTCCTCTGATTGGGAACAAGGTTTTGTCACAAGTTGGAATCCGTTGTTATTAGGTGCTTCAACTACAAGAATACGCACAAAATCATTACGGAAAGTAAATCCTAATACTACTTATCAAGTATCAATTTCAGGAAGTTTTGAAATTATTATAGGTATGTATGATGAGAGTCAAAGTACCTATCAAGCGAACACTCTTTATTTACGAGATGGGCAAACGTTCACTACAACAATTAACACTCATTATGTTTTCGCCGTTGTAAAAAAATACGATGAATCACCTATCCTACCTTCTGAAATCGAAGTAGCAAATATCGTTTTAAGTGGCTATTCAGACAACACGCTCACTATCGAAATGGGTAGCGATACGTGGACATATACGTTTGACAAGCGTTTGAATGCGAATGATGACATATTAAGCGCGGTGAAAGGCGTACAGGATTTGCAAACGCATTTTAACGGGATTAAGTCGCAATTAGGCGCGGCGATTCGTGCGAAGGGCGGAACGGTGAATGATACGGATGCGTGGAGTGCGTTTGTGAGTGCAATTGATAATATTATTCCGGGAAGAAAATTTGTAACAGGTAATTTCACACCTAGTGGTTCTAGTGTGAGTATTCGAGGACTTATGTTTACACCTTCTGTTATTATTGTAAAATTAGGAAACCAACGTTGGTTTGCTGAAAAATTTTTAATGACAGATGGTACTTATAATAGAACATTTGCTTATTTGGATGGTAAAGGTTCTTCTAACTTTTATAGTGACGTTTTAAATTGGTATTCAGATGGTTTCGATGCTACATCTGTATTTTTATCAGGTCAAACTTACCAATTTTATGCTATCGAATAGGGGGTGATTAAATGAATAAGATAGGCAGAAAAATTTATTATGATAAATCAACAGGAAATATCATTCTCGACACAGGCGAAATGATGGGTGCAGTCATCGAAACAACCGTTAATCAAGACATCGCAACATTCACGGTTTTATCCGAACGCAATCGGGATACATTTGATGTGCTACAACTTGAATACGGTCAATATGCGCAGGATTTTGCGGAGTGCAATGGGTATCGTGTGAATCCTGAGACAAAGGAATTGGAGTTTAGTTATCCTGATCCTAGTCAGCCGGACGCTCAGCAGGAATTTAGAGCACCTTTGAGTGCGGAAATTGAAAGTTTAAAAGAAAAGGTCTCCATGCAAGACACGGTTATCGAGGATTTAATGTTTAATATTATTCCAGAATTAATAGGAGGAGTGAGTGAATGATGGCAATGTATATCGCTCAAAAAATTATGGAAGGTAGACAAGATTATGAGCATGTGTTTAGTATTAGCGTGTACAAACGTTACCAAGACGATGTAGACGCTATTTTAATTGCCGAAGGAAAACAGGATTTGATTACAAAGTAGGAAGATTATGCGACACAAACACCTCTGAAAAGTAGGTGTTATTTTTATGTCTTTTTTTCCTTGTTCCCCATCTATAATATGATTTTTTACAAAGGATGATTGCGATGAAAAAAGGATTTAGTATAACTTGTCTAGAATGTAATGAAAAGATGATATTGAATGAAAACTATTCAAAAGAGAATGATGAATCAAAATTAACTACTACGATATTAGAATCTTATCCGTTCCAATCGCTTTATTTTGTTTGTTCTAATTGCGGAAACGAAATCGAGGTGGAATCGTAGTAATCATTATTATAGGTGGGGGGGGGGGAGACATGAAACATAGCGTATTATTTATTAGTAAATGGTTTATCAATCATAACAAAGATATAGCCAATCATTCATTTGACGGGAATGTGAAACTTCAAAAATTATTATATTACTCAAAAGCAATGTATTATGCTGTTTATGGAGAGAAACTGTTTAGTAATGATATTGAGGAATGGGAGAATGGGGAAGTTGTTAGTGAAGTGTTTACTTTGTATAGACACCATGATCTTGTAGAAGAAGCTAAAAATAATTTTGATGATTCCCAAATTAATGAAAAAATAGAGAGGATATTTTTGAAATAATTGATGATGAAGAGTTGGAAAACACTGTATATGACAGAATTAATGGTAATGTATTTTCTTATGATAAGAACGAAACGACTCTAACTGATAAAGATTTAGAATTTCTTAGCCGTTTTGGAGAATATACAAGTGATAAAAATTATTTTGTTTATAAAGATGAACAAGGGGAACTGGTGGTGTACTGATTGGTAATTGAGGAAGATACGTCATATAAATAAAATTAAATTAATATTGATTTAGGTTTAAATTCATGGTATTCTATTTATAATTAATGATAAATATATCAATATAAAAAAGGGGAGGAATACCATGAATGATACTCATAGTGAAAATCTAATATTTGAAATTGTAAAGGAATTAACAAATGATAATTCTTTTATTAATAAAGATCAACTTTATAATAAATTGTCTAGTATAGTGGTTAAATATCAAGTTATTAAATTAAAAGATGAAAATACTGAATGCAACTTAGATTATTATATTGAACAATTTTTATCTGCTAAACAATTAGATGGATTAAGTGTAGATACAACGTTAAAGGATTACAAATTAGAATTAAACATATTCTCTAAAGAAATACATATTAATGTTGAGGAAATAACTACCGCACATATTAGGAATTATTTAAGTAAATATAATTATTTAAAAGCCAGTTCAATAGCAAAAAAATTGCTATTTTAAAGAGTTTATTTGGTTGGTTATTTCAAGAGGAAATTATTAATAAAAATCCAATGACAAAAATTAAAACTCCAAAATATGATAAACGTAATTACAAAAGTCTAACTATTGATGAGTTGGAAATGTTATGTGAAGCGTGTCAAACAGTAAAACAAAGAGCATTATTGGAGGTAACTTATGCTTCTGGTTGTCGATTGGATGAAATTCATAAAATGAATATTGCTGATATCGACTTTATAAATTTTTCAGCAAAAGTAATAGGTAAAGGTAATAAGGAAAGAACTGTATTTTTCTCATTAAAAGCAATTCATCATTTGAAAAAATATTTAAAAACAAGAAATGATAATTGTGAAGCATTATTTGTAACTGAAAAAGGAGAATATAAAAGATTATCACGCAGAGGTATCGAACGAGAATTCAGTAAAATAGTTAAAAATTCACAAATAAAAAAGAATGTTAGTTTTCATAGTCTTAGACATACATATTGTACATTAATGATTGAACGTGGGGCAGATTTGCGCACTGTTCAAGAACTTATGGGTCATAGTTCCCCCAGAAACTACGGTTCTTTATTCCTACGTAACGGAAGAACATAAACGTCAACAGCATAAAAAGTTTTTAGCTATATAGTGAATCATTTTAAACTACTAATGATTATATGATTCAAACGTGGACATTTTATAAATTTGCAACTAATAAAAGCTATGTGACTATCCGATGGATCGGATAATCCAATGGTTACTATTCTAAATCAGTGGATTTTATACAAATTTCAGGATGTAATAAGGGAATTCAAACTATAAAGTTGGTAAATAAAAATTTTTGGAGATGCTTGGAAGATGAAACGTGAATTAGGTAGGATATTGTTGTCGGTATTTTATGTATTACTAATACTTGTTGGTGCATTGGCGATTGATGTTGTCATTAATTTGGTTATTAAATTCAGTTCGATGGCTTTGCTGATACTGTTGTTTTGTTTGGTTGCAGTGATTGTGTATTGTTCATTTAAGGAGAATGGTAAGAGTAGTAGAAGATGTGAGAAGTGTGAGGGAATGCTTATGCATGTTCCTTATAAATCTACACATTTGTTATCTATTACATTAGATGATATTGATAGTGTGCCAATATTTCATTATAAGGGTGAAGAGATTAAGGAAAAAGTAAGAGTATCATTTGATTGGAAAACAACAGACGATAATTGTACTTATCCTACATACATCTTACTTGAACATGTTGATAAACCAATAAGATTAGGATTTAACACCAAGACTATTCAACATAATCATCCAATTGAAGAAGGCTGAGAGGAATAAGTATTATAACAAGTATAGTCGTGATAATCATGGGAAGTAATGCAAATTTAAGTAAAGCAGAAATTGAAAAGCGGAAGGAATTAGAAAGTAGAATGATTCTTAACAATATTAAAACAGAGATACCATAAATATTTAGTGTCATAATTAAGAAATAGATTATATAAAAATATCATAGTTATATATCAAAAAAAAAAATAAGACATTGTTTAACCTCCAACGTAAAAAGAGATAAACAATGTCTATTGGTATTTCTACCACGTTTATTATATCAAATGCTGGTGGTGATTACAAAGGTTATTATGTATTTGTTGATTGGAGTTGTTCATATTGGTGCAGAGTAATTACGAAACGTTAAAAGTTGAGATTGATAATATAAAAGACGATATACGAGAAATTAAAATGGATCAAAAAGAGACTAATAATTTTTTTAGGGAAGCTATTGATAAACTTACCACTACTCAAATACAACAAACTGAGATATTAAAAAATCAAACAGATCAACAAAAAATTCAGTTTGCAAAAGTAAACGAGGAAATAGCTGACCTAAATGATAAAATTGATAATACTTTACAATCTCAAACAAAATGGTATCAAGATTTTCTTGGTACAAACTTTGGGTTAGTAGTTAAAATATTAGTTATTTCTGTTTTGCTACTTGCTGGAGTTAAGTTAGTTGGTATTAATCTAAGTAAAATATTTAATATGTGATTTTAATATGAAATCGCAATTTTATATAAGATTTAAAGGAGGAATTCAATAATGAATGAATTTGTTATTTCGTCAGGACATTGTCTAAAAGTTCAAGGTGCATCCGATATAATTAATGAAGTAAATGAAGCTAGAAAGGTAGTAAATAAAGTTTACGAGTATCTTAAAGAATTAAATTGTACGGTATATAAATTTCATGATGATACCTCCACTACTCAAAGTAAAAACCTAAGTACTATTGTTAATTATCATAATAGTAAGAAACGTGACTTAGATATTTCTGTTCATTTTAACGCTGCATCAAGGACTAATAATCCTAGGGGAGTAGAAGTTTTATATGTATCGGATAATTCTAAACAAATTGCTGAAAAAGTAGTAAATGCTATTGCAAAAGCAAGTGGATTAAAAAATCGTGGAATTAAATACAGGGATAATCTATATTTCTTAAATAAAACAAATAAGCCAGCTATTCTTATAGAAGTTTGTTTTGTCGATAGCAAAGCAGATGTTAATGTTTACCATAATAAATTTAATGAAATTTGCAAAGCAATTGCTGAAACATTGTCTGGTAAAAAATTAAGTGAAACAAAAGTTACTGTAGCGAAGCCAAAAGAAGAAACAAAAGTAAAACAACAACCTAAATCAGTCGCTAAGCCAAAATATCCAAATAAACTGTATAAGGTTACAAGTCCACT